>CAWHQF010000011.1:0-154664 GCA_963831475.1 uncultured Alphaproteobacteria bacterium | reverse complement strand
GTTTCCGGATGGCAAGGTTGTGCTGGTGACGGATCTCTGTGAGGGCCAGCACGCGACTGTGCTGCAGCTCCCGAACACTGGCAGGCCCGCCGAGGAAGAAGCCGAGCGCGCGATCGAGAAAAACGTTTCACTCATCGACTGATGCAGTGAGGCGATTGCCGGGCGATGGAATTTGAGAGAGCCGCCGGGCGGCCGGTGGCTCTCTAGAATCCTGATTGCGTTACCTGGGTACCGCGTTAGCTGTCTTTCCAATGCGGATCGCGCTTATCGATGAAAGCACCGATGCCTTCTTTGGCATCGTTAGCCATCATGTTCTCCGTCATGACTTCGGAAGCGTAACTGTATGCGGCGGCTAGACTCATTTCGGCCTGGCGGTAAAAGGCCTGCTTGCCGATCTTGAGCACATAGTTCGATTTCGACGCGATCTGGACTGCAAGGGCCATAGCGACGCTTCGTTCTTCGCCCGGCGCCACCACGCGGTTGACGAGACCGATCTCCGCCGCCTTTTCCGCGCTTGCAAATTCGCCGGTCAGGAGCATTTCCATGGCGTGTTTGCGCGTGACGTTGCGTGACAAGGCTACCATTGGTGTCGAACAGAACAATCCAATGTCGACGCCCGGCGTCGCGAATTTTGCCGCTCGTGAGGCGACCGCGAGATCGCAACTTGCAACCAGCTGGCAACCGGCGGCGCTGGCGGCACCCTGGACGGCGGCGATGACCGGCTGCGGCAGGTTGACGATCTGCTGCATCATGGCGCTGCACGCCACCATGAGTTTTCGGAAATAGTCGCGCCCGCCGTCGGGGTCACTTCGCCGCCTCGTTAGTTCCTTGAGGTCGTGACCGGCACAGAAGGCGGGTCCGTTCGCCGCAATGATCACGGCGCGCACGGTTCTGTCGGAAGCGATGTCGGCGAGCGCGCCGGAAAGTTCCGTCAGCAGCGCATCCGACAGGCTGTTGCGCGGTTGCGGGCGATTGAGGACGAGCGTGGCGACCGACTTGTCGCGCTCGCGCAGCAGGACAGGCGCGGCGGCATCGGGGGCACGGGCGGCGGTCGGAACATTCATCGGCCGAAGTCCAGACGGCGAAAAGCCGTTTCCGTTGAAGCTTAGCCGCAAGCCATACCCATGCAAGGCGCGGAACGCCGCGCACCAGGGCGGCGTTACGGAACATGGCGGGACGTCAGACAGCACCAAAACGATCAAAACGTCGCGGTAGGCGATGGTCGGGCCGGGTCACGCGCGAAAGCAAAGCGCTCGTGCTCGAAAAGGGCGTTTTCACGAAATCCAGTCCGCGCAAGATTGCCATATCGCTTAAGCGGTCGGCCGACCGCAGCCGGCGACGCAAATCGGGTTCATACCGCTCGGCGATGTCGATGCTCACCTTCTTCATCAATCGTGCAGGCCGCGGTCTTGCGAAAGGTCGCAGGCAAAAACTTGAGAAAGCAAAGGGCGAACTGCGTGCGCTTTATGGCCGGACCTGAAAACGGCAATTGACCTCGTCGCGGCGCCGTCTATGAACCAGGGGGTGCCGGATCGACCGGCGAGGGGGGCGCATATGCCGGCTCCGGCCATGGATGCCGACGAAATTGCCGAATTGCTCCACGAAGTGTTCCCGCAGGCCTTCTATCCGGGCTGCGGATTAATGATCGAGCGCGTGGACTACGCGGACATCCGAGTGCGACGGCACTTTCAGGATGGCTTTCTGCGGCCCGGCGGGACGATTTCCGGCCCCACCATGATGGAGCTTGCCGACTTTGCGATGTATGTCGCGGTTTTTTCCGCCGTTGGGCCGCAACCGCTGGCGGTGACCACCAATCTCAACATTAATTTTTTGCGCAAGCCCGCGAAGGCGGACCTGGTCGCTGACGCGCGGCTGATGAAGGTCGGCAAGCGGCTCGCGGTCGGCGAAGTGACGATCTATTCGGAAGGCGTGGCTGAACCCGTCGCGCACGTCACCTCAACCTATTCGATCCCTGAAGTGCGCTGACGCTTACGGTAACAAATTACCATTCTTATAACCATCTGTTTATGCTATATAATCAGAACAAGAAGTGCTTGACCGCGAATACCGCTCTCGTTACATAGCGGCATTCCAGCGCGGCTCAGCCGCGCTCGTTTCCGGGACAGATCATGAAGACTTATTCGGCAAAGGCCGCCGACATCGAGAAGAAGTGGGTAACCATCGACGCCACCGGCCTCGTCGTCGGGCGGCTCGCCTCGATTGTGGCGCTGCGTCTGCGTGGCAAGCACAAAGCGACCTACACGCCCCATGTCGACGATGGCGACAATGTCATTATCGTCAACGCGGCGAAGGCCGTGCTCACCGGCCGCAAGCGTGAGAAAAAAATCTACCACCACCACACTGGCTTTATCGGCGGCATCAAAGACCGCACGGCCAAGTCAATCATGGAGGGCCGCTTCCCCGAGCGCATCGTGGAAAAGGCGGTGGAGCGCATGCTTCCGCGCGGACCGCTTGGTCGAGTCCAGCTCGGAAACTTGCGTGTTTATCCGGGTGCCGAACATCCCCATGAGGCACAGAAGCCTGAAAAACTCGATGTCGGCGCAATAAATCGCAAGAACGTGAGGAGTGCCTGATCGTGGCCGAGACCATGCAATCGCTGGAAGGATTGGCGAGCCTCAAGCCGGCCGCACCGGAAGCACCCAAATACGAGAAAAAAGTCGATGCCCAGGGCCGTGCGTATGCCACTGGCAAACGCAAAAACGCAGTCGCTCGCGTCTGGATCAAACCCGGTTCCGGAAAGGTCCTCGTCAACACGAAGGCCGTCGAAGTATTTTTCGCGCGGCCGGTGCTACGCATGCTGATCCAGCAGCCTTTGATTGCCGCAAATCGCAGCGGGCAATATGACGTCACGTGCACGGTGTCCGGTGGCGGGTTGTCGGGGCAGGCGGGTGCCGTTCGCCACGGTCTTGCAAAGGCCCTGACTTATTTCGAGCCGGATCTGCGCACGGCGCTCAAGCGCGGCGGCTTCCTGACACGCGACCCGCGCGTGGTCGAACGCAAGAAGTACGGTCGCGCAAAGGCGCGGCGCTCTTTCCAGTTCTCGAAACGCTGACCGCCACATCATTCGGAATGTCAAAAGGCGCGCCAGATGGTGCGCCTTTTCGTTTGCGGGCGGCCGCGATCATTCAATTTGTCTGTATTCTATTTACTGAGCGGTAACGGTGCCGGCGGTCCCAAGCCGGGCGGTCAATCCTCAAGATTGATTAGAATTCGCGACAGTCTTTCTTCGAAGGACCACGAATACCGCAACGGTTTCCCCACCGGACGACGTTATTTTACCCACGTGGTTCGTCGTGCAGCCAGCGACGGATCGTAGGTGGGAGCTCGAATGTTACTCGCAGGCGGCCTGCAATCCTCATCGTTGGATTTGCCGACTCTGTCGGTTGTCGCGGTATGCATTGCCGGACTGCTGGGTCTTTTCCTCATCATCGATTGGCTGCAGCAGCGCAATGTCCGGGCGCTCGCCTGGTGGGGATCCGCCTATTTGATTGGTGCCTCGTCAATGGCGTTCTGGAGCACGCCGGACCCATTGTTCCGGCTGCCGCCGGCCGTGCCCGGAGCGCTCACTTTTCTCGCCTGCGGCATGGTCTGGAATGGCGTCCGGCTGTTTCAGGGACGACGCGTGCTGCCGCTCGCGACCTTCATCGGGGCCGCAGTCTGGTTGGGCATCGGCCAGATTCCCGGCGCGCTGGAAAATGGCAACGGTCCCATCATCGGCGCACTAATTGTGCCGGTCTACACCTTCTTCATCGCCATGGAGCTGTGGCGTGAACGGCGCAGGACGCACTATTCGCGCGCTGCCGCGATTGTTGTGCCGTGTCTTCACGCAGGCATCTTTCTGGTCCCGCTCGCCATGCATGAGTTATTGCCCGACGGACACAACGGCGCATGGCTGACTGTGTTTACTCTTGAGACGATCATCTACGCAGTTGGCACCGCCTTTATCGTGATGTTGATGGTAAAGGACCACCACGTCCATGTTTACCGGACGGCTGCCAGCATCGATCATCTGACGGGCCTGCTTAACCGCCGCGCTCTCATGGATAACGCTACCGAACTTTGCTCGCGGCAAGCCAAGCGCAAAGAGCCCGTTGCCGTGCTGATGTTCGATCTCGATTACTTCAAGTCGATCAATGATCGCTTTGGCCATGCCCTCGGCGATAGTGTGTTGCGTCTTTTCGGACAGGTGGTGCGCACGAGCACGCGTGCCCACGACCTTATCGGCCGGTTCGGCGGCGAAGAGTTTGTCGCGATCGTCCCCGGCGGGCTGGAGAGCGCCAGCAAGATCGCCGAGCGCGTCCGTTCTGCGTTCGAGGCCGCCGGTGTTATGGTCGATGAGCATGCGGTCGGCGCAACGGTGAGTATCGGCACGGCTGTTGCATATGACGCAGTCACGTCAATTGATGCACTGATTGCCCGTGCCGACGCCGCCCTCTACCGGGCAAAGCACGAAGGCCGCAATCGTATCCATGCGGCGGAAGAAGACATTGCGGCCGAGCGCGCCCGCTTGATCGCCGCCGCGCGCCGCAAGGGTCCGCGGCCCGTCTTTGCCTTTGCGCGCCTTTCGCAGCGCAACAGGTCCCACAGGTCCGCGTAAGCGACGGTCAGGTCGGCGCAAACGGCAGTACAAGTCGTTAGCCCGAAACGTCTCATTTACCGTGTCAGCTGTATCATGCGTCTATGTGGGGCTCTCATGATTCCACGGGCGCACAAGCGCTCTCGCTTGAAACCTGTGCCCAGCAGGCGGGGGCGGCTCTGGCTTGTGCCTATTCAAACTCCGCGGAGTTCGATGCCGCGTTGATAGCTGCTCGCCGCGCCGCGGGCATCTACGGTCCTAAACGCCGCCGCCGTCATTTGCTTGTAACGGCCACTGGTATTGCAGCGGGGCTTGCTGTTGCCGCGCTCTTGATCGTCTGATCCGACCGAATACTGCCGGCATGAAAAAGGGCGCTCCTCGCGGAGCGCCCGAAAGTTGCATCGCAATCGTACGTGACGCGCGATGTTAGGGAGAAACGCTCACGCCGAGTAATACATGTCGAACTCAACAGGGTGCGGGGTGTGTTCGAAGCGGATCACTTCCTGCATCTTGAGATCGATGTATGAGTCGATGAAGTCGTCATCGAATACGCCGCCCGCCTTCAGGAATTCGCGATCCTTGTCGAGTTCACCGAGAGCTTGACGGAGCGAGCCGCATACCGTCGGGATCTTCTTCAGTTCTGCCGGTGGCAGATCGTAAAGGTCCTTATCGATTGCCGAGCCCGGGTCGAGCTTGTTTTTGACGCCGTCGAGACCGGCCATCAGCATCGCCGCGAAGGCGAGATAGGGATTCGCGAGCGGGTCCGGGAAACGGACTTCAACCCGCTTTGCCTTCGGGTTGGTGGTGTATGGGATACGGCAGGAAGCCGATCGATTGCGCGCCGAATAGGCAAGGAGCACCGGCGCCTCGAAGCCTGGGACCAGCCGCTTGTAGGAATTGGTCGTCGGATTTGTGAACGCGTTGATCGCCTTGGCGTGCTTGATGATGCCGGCGATATACGACAGGCAGGTTTCCGAAAGATCGGAATATTTATTGCCCGCAAATACCGGCTTGCCGGCTTTCCAGATCGATTGGTGGCAGTGCATGCCTGAGCCGTTGTCGCCATAGACCGGCTTGGGCATGAACGTTGCGGTCTTGCCGTAGATCTGCGCGACCTGCTGTATGCAATACTTGTAGACCATCATCTGGTCGGCCATCACCACGAGCGGTGAAAACTTCATGCCGAGCTCGTGCTGTGCCGAAGCGACTTCGTGATGATGCTTCTCTACCTTTACGCCCATCTTGGCCATGGCAGCGAGCATCTCGCTTCGCATGTCCTGCGCGGAATCCTGTGGCGGGACCGGGAAGTAGCCTTTCTTCGTGCCGATCCGATGGCCAAGGTTGCCGCCTTCATAATCGGTCGACGAATTGGAAGGCAATTCGACCGAGTTGAGTTTGAATCCGGTGTTGTAAGGCTCGGCCGCGTACTTCACGTCGTCGAACACGAAGAATTCCGCTTCCGGACCAAAAAAGATCGTATCGCCGACGCCCGAGGTTTTCACCATGCCTTCGGCTTTCTTGGCGATGCTGCGGGGGTCGCGGTTATACGGCTCGCCGGTTGTCGGCTCGAGCACGTCGCATACGAGCGACATCGTCGTTTCGGCAAAAAACGGATCTATGCACGCGCTAACTGGGTCGGGCATCAGACACATGTCTGACTCATTGATGGCCTTCCAGCCGGAAATCGATGAGCCGTCGAACATGATGCCTTCAGCGAAGGTGTCTTCTTCGATCATGGTGATGTCGAAGGTGACGTGTTGCCACTTGCCGCGTGGATCGGTGAATCGGAAATCGACGTATTTCACGTCGTTGTCCTTGATCATCTTCATGACTTCTTTGGCTGTCGTCATGTGGTTGCATTCCCCCTTGTTTTCATGAAATAGCCGCGAGGACGTTTGCCTGCGGCCTAGATTGCATCAATTCCGGATTCCCCGGTCCTGATCCGAATGGCTTCTTCGATGTTGGAAACGAATATCTTGCCGTCACCAATCCGACCAGTCTGAGCAGCGCGCCGGATCGCATCGATAGCCTTTTCAACCATGTCGTCGCCGAGCACGATCTCGATTTTCACTTTGGGGAGAAAATCGACCACGTATTCGGCGCCGCGGTATAACTCGGTGTGTCCTTTCTGTCGTCCGAAGCCCTTCGCTTCGGTCACAGTTATCCCCTGAAGGCCGACCTCCTGCAGAGCCTCTTTCACTTCGTCCAGTTTGAAGGGTTTGATGATGGCTTCGATTTTTTTCATTGCCTTGTCCTTCCCCCCAGCCCGCCGGACGTAATCCGGAAAGCCGCGCTAACGGTTTGCAGGTCCCGTGCCAATCTGGCTTGCAACAAAAATCCTATACTTGGCAATGGCTTATGGAAAAGCGGCACGCTGACGGGCGCTTTGCCTAATGTTTGCCGCCTACAAGTTAAGCAAAGTGACTAGATTTTAGCCAGCCTTGGCGACCTGGCGCGAAGACTACGTTGAATTTGTTCAGTCCCACACCGGCCGATAGGCTTGGCGCCCATGATCGAATTGCTCACGACGGCCGAGATGGCCGAGGCCGACCGCCTGACGGCTGCCGCTGGCGTTCCTGGCATTGAATTGATGGAGAACGCCGGCCGGTCGGTCGCGGATCTGGTTTGCAAAATTTCCGCAGGCCGTCGTGTCGCCGTAGTGGCGGGACCGGGCAATAATGGCGGCGACGGCTTTGTTGCCGCGCGCCACCTCGCGGAGCGGGGACGTGACGTCACGGTGCATATTGTCGGCGATCGAAAGCGCCTCGCCGGCGATGCAGCTTTGGCCGCGCAGCGCTGGAACGGTCCAGCCAAACCCGCTTCGCCGGACACTCTCGGCGATTGCGACCTCATCGTGGATGCCTTGTTTGGTGCGGGTCTCACTCGTGAGACCGCCGGCCTGCCTTTGGCGATGATCGAGGCGATGAACGATAGTGCCATACCGATCGTCTCGGTGGATTTGCCAAGCGGTGTGAACGGGACGACGGGGGCCGTGATGGGCACGGCGGTCAAAGCGAGCCACACCGTTACTTTCTTCCGTCGGAAGCCGGGCCATCTTTTGCTGCCCGGACGTCTCCACTGCGGCGTTGTTGAAGTTGCCGACATCGGCATTCCGGCAACCGTCCTGCAGACGATCCATGCGGTGAATTTCGCCAACAGCCCGCCGCTCTGGATCCAGAAGTTTCCGCAGCCGAAGGTCGAGGGCCACAAGTACGCACGTGGTCACGTGGTCGCTGTATCGGGCGTGGCCTCGACGACAGGAGCCGCTCGTCTGGCCGCGCGCGGGGCGCTGCGGGCCGGAGCGGGACTGGTGACGATTGCGAGCCCGCCGGACGCACTAGCAGTCAATGCAGCCGCGAGCCTTTCAGTCATGGTCCGCTCGGTGGACGGTCCGACCGAACTGACGGCATTCCTGGCCGACAAGCGAAGGAACGCCGTGGTTATCGGCCCGGGCGGTGGGGTTGGCTCGGCAATGCGCGCGCAAGTCGGAGCGGTGCTTGCCAGCGAGGCTGCAGCGGTCCTCGACGCCGATGCCCTGACCAGCTTTGCGGACGACCCGGCACTCCTCGCAAACTCGATCCGCAAGCACCCCGGCAAAGGCGTCGTTTTGACGCCTCATGAAGGAGAATATGATCGATTATTCAATAATTTGATTGCTATTTCTAAAGGTAATTCAAAACTTGAGAGAGCTCGGCTAGCCTCCGATTCCATTGGCGCTGTTTTGGTTTTGAAGGGGGCTGATACCGTCGTTGCAGCCCCGGATGGGCGTGCCGCGATCGCCGAGAATGCTCCGCCGACGCTTGCCACGGCCGGCACAGGAGACGTCCTGGCAGGCTTTGTGGCCGGCTTGTTGGCACAGGGGATGGCGCCCTTCGAGGCGGCCAGCGCTGCGGTTTGGCTGCATGGTGAGGCCGCTCGCGAATTTGGACCGGGCCTGATCGCCGAGGATCTTCCCGAGATGCTGCCCCGCGTCTACCGGAGGCTGTTCGGCTGAGCGGGTTTGTGTGGGAAGGGCCCCGGCTGCAGTTCCTGTTTCCAGGCGGGCCGCACAGGCAGAAAGGTAAACCTAATCAACCGGCGGGCAGCGGTTAAGCCTTGCCTTGGCGGCCATCGCCGCGTTAAGCCCTGCCGGAATTGCGGCGCAGGACTATCCTGTAACCGCCCCTTGCGGGCGTGGCGGAATTGGTAGACGCGCGGGATTTAGGTTCCCGTGACGAAAGTCGTGGGGGTTCAAATCCCTCCGCCCGCACCACGCCAAGGGCGATAGAGCAAAGTGCGGGCGACCACCCGTTCCCGAAAATGCCATGACGCCGTTGCCAGGTCAGGCAAGCGTCGGATGAGCGTAAGCAACGAGTAGCGAGCAATGCAGGTTACCGAAACACTGTCGGAAGGTCTCAAGCGCGAATACAAAGTGGTCGTACCGGCCGCCGAGCTCGACGCTAAAGTCAACGAGCGGCTGGACGATCTTAAAGGTCGCGTCCGCATCAACGGCTTCCGCCCCGGCAAGGTGCCGGTCGCTCATCTCAAACGCGTCTATGGCCGCTCGGCCATGGCCGAGGTGATCGAAGCCACGGTGCGCGATACAAACAATCAGATCGTAACCGAGCACGGCTTCAGGCTTGCTGCGGATCCGAAGGTCACCATGCCGACCGACGAAGGGGCAATCGAGCAGCTCATCGCGGGCAAAAGCGATCTCAACTACACGATGGCCCTCGAAATCGTGCCGCCGATTACGCTCGGTGATTTCAAGAGCATCAAGCTGTCGAGGCTTGTCGCTGACGTGACCGACCCTGAAGTCGAGAATGGCGTCACGCTCATTGCCGAGGGCAACAAACCGTATAGCCCCCGCCCAAAAGATGAAAAGGCGGCCAAGGACGACCGCGTGATGATCTCTTTTGCCGGCACGATTGACGGCGCGCCATTCGAGGGAGGCACAGGTGACGATGCCGTGGTCCACATCGGGTCGAATACGTTTATTCCGGGCTTTGAGGACCAGCTCATCGGCATTGCGACGGGTGAGACGCGCACGCTGAATGTGACTTTCCCCGCGCACTACATGAAAGCTGATCTCGCGGGCAAGAATGCGGAATTTGTCGTCACCGCGAAATCGATTGAAACGCCGGGAAAAGTCGCGATCGACGATGAATTTGCAAAATCACTCGGTTTGGAATCGATCGACAAGCTGCGTGAGGCAGTCAAGGACCGCATCACGCGCGAGCACGCCGCAATGTCCCGTCAGAAGCTCAAGCGAGCCCTGCTTGACGAACTCGACAAGCTGCACAAATTCGAACCGCCGCCCACGCTCGTGGAAGAAGAATTCGATCGCGTCTGGAAATCGGTCCTTTCTGAGCTCGAAGGCGAACACAAGACCTTTGCCGACGAGGGCACAACGGAAGAAAAGGCGAAGGCCGAATATCGCGAAATTGCCGAACGCAGGGTGCGGCTTGGTCTCGTGCTCGCAGAGATCGGAGAAAAGAACAAAATCACGGTTGCTGACGACGAACTCAACCGCGCGGTAATGGACCGCGCGCGCCAGTTTGCCGGTCAGGAGCAACGCGTGTGGGATTATTACCGGCAAAATCCGCAGGCCATCGCGGCGCTGCGGGCGCCGATATTCGAGGAAAAGGTGGTCGACTTTTTGCTCGAACTCGCGACCGTGAGCGAAAGCAAGGTTTCGCGAGACGAGCTCTACAAGGATGACGATTCGGCCGCCTGACTTGCCGAGCCTTGCGCGGCGGCCTGTGGGAAAATAGATCACCCGGCACGCGGGCAGGGCTAATCTAGCCGACATGATTCGCGTCAAGGAGACGAAATGAGAGACCCCGTCGATACCTACATGAACTATCTGGTGCCCATGGTGGTGGAGCAGACCAACCGTGGCGAACGGGCCTATGACATCTACTCGCGGCTCCTCAAGGAGCGGATCATCTTCATCACCGGGCCGATCGAGGACGGCGTTGCGACCCTGGTCGTGGCGCAACTCCTGTTTCTGGAGGCGGAGAACCCGAAGAAGGAAGTATCCATGTACATCAACTCTCCCGGCGGAGTGGTGACGTCGGGCATGGCGATTTATGACACGATGCAGTTCGTGCGCCCGCCGGTATCGACTTTATGCGTAGGGCAGGCCGCCTCGATGGGGTCGCTGTTGCTGGCCGCCGGCGCCAAGGACCAGCGCTTTGCGCTTCCGAACGCCCGCATCATGGTGCACCAGCCCTCCGGCGGCTTTCAGGGCCAGGCGACCGACATCATGTTGCATGCCCAGGAGATTCTGAACCTGAAAAAGAGGCTCAACGAGATCTACGTCAAGCATACCGGCCAGTCGCTGAAGAAAATTGAAGACGCGCTTGAGCGTGACTATTTTCTGACCGCGGAAGCCGCCAGGGACTTCGGACTAGTCGACAAGGTCATAGACAAGCGACCCGAGGAGACACTGCCGAAGCCCGTCTGACGGTTCCGAGGCCGGGTTCCAGCCTGATTTTCTGCCTAGAACCGGGTGCCCTGAAGGAGCCGCTTTTGCAGTGGTGAGTGCAACGTTATCGTTAATGGAATCTTGATTATCACGTCGTTAGCATGCTTCGCTTAGGGTGTGGGAGAGTAACGGGACTGCGGGCCTTCCCAGAATGAGGTCCGCCGTGCTGGAGTTGCGGCGCGAAACTTGCTTCGTTGCGTGCGGCGGAAAGCGGGGAGTCGCCGACCACCGGAAGTGCGAAAGCGTGTGACGGAGAATGGAATGAGCAAAGTCGGCGGCAGCGATTCCAAAAATACTCTCTACTGCTCGTTCTGCGGCAAGAGCCAGCACGAGGTCCGCAAGCTTATCGCGGGGCCGACGGTATTCATCTGCGATGAATGCGTCGAGCTTTGCATGGACATCATCCGCGAGGAGAACAAGTCCTCGTTGGTGAAGTCGCGTGACGGAATCCCGACGCCGAAGGAAATCCGCAAGGTACTGGATGACTACGTGATCGGGCAGGATCACGCCAAGAAAGTCCTCTCGGTCGCCGTCCACAACCATTACAAGCGACTCAACCATCAGGCCAAACATAACGACGTCGAACTTGCGAAGTCGAATATCCTGCTCATTGGGCCAACCGGCTCCGGCAAGACGCTGCTGGCGCAGACGCTCGCGCGCATACTCGATGTGCCGTTCACGATGGCTGACGCGACGACGCTCACCGAAGCAGGCTATGTCGGTGAAGACGTCGAGAATATCATTCTCAAGCTGCTGCAGGCTGCCGACTACAACGTAGAACGCGCGCAACGCGGCATCGTGTACATCGACGAAATCGACAAGATATCGCGGAAATCGGACAACCCGTCGATCACGCGAGACGTGTCGGGCGAGGGCGTGCAGCAAGCCCTTCTAAAAATCATGGAAGGCACGATCGCATCGGTGCCTCCGCAAGGCGGCCGCAAGCATCCGCAGCAGGAATTCCTGCAGGTGGATACGACCAACATCCTGTTCGTCTGCGGCGGTGCCTTTGCCGGCCTCGAGAAGATCATTTCGGCGCGTGGCCGGTCCACCTCGATCGGCTTCAGTGCCAAGGTGGTCGCCCCCGAGGATCGCAAGCAGGGGGAAATTTTCCGGGAAGTCGAGCCGGAAGATCTGCTCAAGTATGGGCTGATTCCTGAATTCGTCGGCCGTCTCCCGGTTGTGGCCACGCTCGAAGACCTCGACGAGGCCTCGCTCAAGAAGATCCTGGTCGAGCCGAAGAATGCGCTGGTCAAACAGTACCAGCGGCTGTTCGAGATGGAATCGATCGACCTGACCCTCGCCGAAGAGGCACTCGGGGCGATTGCGCGCAAGGCGATAGACCGCAAGACCGGTGCACGCGGCCTGCGCTCGATCATGGAGGGCATCCTGCTCGACACCATGTTCGACCTGCCGAGCCTGGAAGGGGTCGAGGAGGTCGTGATCTCCAAGGAGGTCGTCGAGGGGACAGCCCGGCCGCTCTATATCTATGCCGACCGCAGCGACCGTACGGCCGAAAGCGGCAGCGCCAGCGCCTGAGGGGCGTTCCTGCGGCCGAAAAATTTTCGAAAAAGACTGCCGATTCGCACTGTTTGCGGGGTTGTTACTGACGCGGGACTCGCTTTTACTGGGATTCGCTGGCCTTCTTGCGCACTGTTCCCCGCAGCCATACGTATAGCGCACGAAGTGAACTGGCATACGAAAGGTCGTATCTGACTACCGACTGGGCGAGGATTTCGTAGCCTCCCTCCAAGAGCGTCGAACATCAGCGTTCTGCGCCTCCTGGCCCATCCTACCGGCACTGCCGCGCGATGCCGCATCAGCGGGTTGAGCGGCGGGGGCACAACAAAAGGACCAAGGCCAATGACCAACAAGCCACGACCCCAGCTGCAACCTGGCGAAACCCGGGCCTATCCGGTTTTGCCGCTGCGCGACATCGTGGTGTTCCCGCACATGATCGTCCCGCTTTTCGTCGGCCGTGAAAAGTCGATCAAGGCGTTGGAAGAAGTGATGCGTTCTGACACCTTTATCCTTCTTGCCACGCAGAAAAACGCCTCGGACGACGATCCGGCCACCGACGCGATATTCGAGGTCGGCACGCTGGCGAGCGTCCTGCAGCTGCTTAAGTTGCCCGACGGCACGGTCAAAGTGCTGGTCGAGGGCGCCACGCGTGCGAAGGTCCTCAAGTACACGGACCGCAACGACTACTATGAGGCTGACGCCACCGCGGTGGTCGACGACATGGGCGACCGTGTCGAAGCGGAAGCCATGGCGCGTTCGGTTGCCACCGAATTCGAGAATTACGTAAAGCTGAACAAGAAAGTTTCGCCGGAAGTCGTCGGCGTGATCCAGCAGATCGAGGATTACGCCAAGCTCGCCGACACCGTCGCGTCGCATCTCGCCGTCAAGATTTCGGACAAACAGGACGTCCTGGAGACTCCGGCGGTCACGCAGCGCCTGGAGAAGGTGCTCGGTTTGATGGAGAGCGAGATTTCCGTTCTGCAGGTGGAAAAGCGCATCCGCACCCGCGTCAAGCGTCAAATGGAGAAGACGCAGCGCGAGTACTATCTCAATGAGCAGATGAAGGCGATCCAGAAGGAGCTCGGCGACGAAGAAGGCCGTGACGAGCTTCAGGAGCTCGAAGACAAAATCAAGAAGACCAAGCTTTCCAAGGAAGCCCGCGAGAAGGCGACGCACGAGCTCAAGAAGTTGCGCCAGATGTCTCCGATGTCAGCGGAGGCAACGGTCGTGCGCAACTATCTCGACTGGCTGCTTTCGATTCCGTGGAACAAGAAGAGCAAGGTCAAGAAAGATCTCACGCTCGCCGAGCAGATTCTCGACGCGGATCACTATGGCCTGGAGAAGGTCAAGGAGCGCATCGTCGAGTATCTCGCCGTCCAGCAGCGCGCCAACAAGCTGACCGGGCCGATCCTTTGCCTGGTCGGACCTCCGGGCGTCGGCAAGACCTCGCTCGGCAAGTCGATCGCGAAAGCGACCGGCCGCGAGTTCGTGCGCGTGTCGCTTGGCGGTGTCCGCGACGAGGCTGAAATCCGCGGTCACCGGCGGACCTATATCGGCTCGATGCCCGGCAAGGTCATCCAGTCTATGCGCAAGGCAAAAACCTCTAATCCGCTGTTTCTGCTCGACGAGGTCGACAAGATGGGCGCGGATTTCCGCGGCGATCCGTCGTCGGCCTTGCTGGAAGTGCTCGACCCCGAACAGAACCACACGTTCAACGATCACTACCTCGAGGTCGACTACGATCTGTCCAACGTGATGTTCATCACCACGGCGAATACGCTCAATATCCCGCCGCCGTTGATGGACCGCATGGAGATCATCCGCATCGCCGGTTATACGGAGGATGAAAAGGTCGAGATCGCCCGCAAGCATCTGATCCCGCATGCGGTGGTCAAGCACGGCCTCGAATCCAAGGAATGGTCGATCGACGACGAAGCGCTCATCACGCTGATCCGCCGCTATACGCGGGAAGCCGGCGTGCGCAATCTTGAGCGCGAGCTTTCAACCCTGATCCGCAAGGCGGTGAAGGAGTTGATGACGTCGAAAAAGAAGAGCATCGCCGTCACCGCCAAAAGCCTTGGCGACTATCTTGGTGTACCGAAATTCCGCTACGGCGAGATCGAGGAAGAAGATCTCATCGGCGTCGTTACCGGGCTTGCCTGGACTGACGTAGGCGGAGAATTGCTCACGATCGAAGGCGCGATGATGCCCGGCAAGGGCAAGATGACCGTCACAGGAAATTTGCGTGACGTCATGAAGGAGTTGATCTCGGCTGCGGCGTCTTACGTCCGCTCGCGCGCGGTTGCCTTCGGTATCGAGCCTCCGCTGTTCGACAAGCGCGACATTCACGTGCACGTACCGGAAGGTGCGACGCCGAAGGATGGCCCGTCCGCGGGAGTTGCCATGGTCACGGCAATCGTTTCGGTGATGACGGGCATTCCCGTGCGCCGTGATGTCGCCATGACCGGCGAAATCACGCTGCGTGGACGCGTGCTGCCGATCGGCGGCCTGAAGGAAAAGCTCCTGGCTGCCGCGCGTGGCGGCATGAAGACCGTGCTGATCCCGGAGGAAAACGCCAAGGACCTGGTGGAAATCTCCGACGCGATCAAAAAGGGCCTGGATATCGTTCCAGTCACCCGCATGGACGAAGTGCTGACCCGAGCGCTGGTGCGCACGCCCAAGCCCATCGAATGGGACGAGGCAAGTGCAAAACTTGCGGCGGGGACCGCCGCGGCGGAGCCCGCAGCCGACGAGGACGGTTCCGGCCTGACTGCGCACTAAGTGTAGCTGCCAACCCTGAACTGGAAACGGCGCCGCAAGGCGCCGTTTTCGCGTATGAGGCGCTGGCGTGTATGCCGGCTTGCATGCCGGCTTGCATCGTGTGGTGAAACGGCGGTATTTGGCTCTCAGTGGGCGGTTAGCTCAGTTGGTAGAGCGCCTGCTTTACACGCAGGATGTCGGCGGTTCGAGTCCGTCACCGCCCACCAAGCGGCCACGTTCGCTATCGGCAAAAGCGGACATCTGCGTTTAACGCTTCATCATGTTGGAATCTTGTTTCTTTAGCGTGGTATTCGAACCGCGGGTGGTTAGATTTGGATTAGCCGTGCCGGGAACATTCGTCTTGATAGGTCCCGCTTTGGTTCCTCCGGATGTTTCCTTGAGCAATCCCGTAGTTGGTGATTTCAAGAACCCGGCGACGCCGCCTTTTCCGCTCAGCCGAGCGGCCGATCCGCATTTGCTGCACGAGCCAAAACACTTTCCGTTCTTCCCGCTGCAAGTGACATCACCGCCGGGTCCGAAGCAGCCATAGACTCGCAACCGTGCAGTGTCAGCTTATGGCACTATGCGGATGTTCTGCTCATAGCGCACGGAATGCGCGCTTTCGGGGTAAGTGCGGACAGCACCGCCGCGTTACGGCGTCACTCACATTCGCTCAATCAATAGATGTTTAATTATTTCGACGGATCGTTCCGCGCCGTTACAGTCAATCGAATGTCGAGGACGGAATTTCAGCAGGTCGTTCATCAGTCCGGTAATTTCACGTTCGGTCTGCGCTTCGTCTCCCTTTAGCAACATGCCTTGGGCGTGCAGGGCATTGACTTGAAAAGTCTGATCGCCAAGTTCGCTATTAGGGAAGGCCAAGACAGGCTTTTTTAGGCTGAGTGCTTCCACGAGAGTGTTGTAGCCACCCAAGCATACGACGGCGCGTGAAGAATTGATCAGTTCATCCAGGTTTGCGACTTGATCGTGAACGGTGATACCTGCGCCCTGTTCTGCGCGAATGAGTTTCCGGTCAGCTTCTTCCATCATTGGACCACAAACGACATTCATGGGAAACAAATCGGGAGAACCTGCTCTGGCGGCATCTATCCAACGTTTAAGCAACCTGGCGCCAGTTGCGTTCCCGCCGCCTACTGTCAGCAAAAGGCCGCTTGGACGGCGGTCATTGTCTGTCAGGGTCAATGGACGCCGGATAAATCCTGTTTGCCAGACAGTGACGCCGGATAGTGCAGCTTGTATGTAAGGTCCGAGCGAGATTGGCGGAAATAATTTGGGGTCGATATGGTGCAAGACACACGTGAAATTCTCCCGAAGCTGCTGATTGATCGATGCCGCGTCAGTATCAGAATCCCACGGTTGCTTCGGGTAGGTTCTGATCGAGCAAATAACGATTGGTCTCTCTCCGTTTTTGTTGATCGCCTCGAACAGCTCTGTCAGTGTATTCCCGAACCGGCCCGCTGAAAAAGGAAAGTACTCAAATATTATTATTCTGGGGTTGATGCGGAGAAAGCTCGCGACAAGAATTTTGCTCCGCACACTTTCGATTTCAACTACCGTAGAACCGGGATCGATCGGTACCAGCAATTTTCTCTGCGTGTCCCGACGAACGGCGGGTAGTTGAATGAAATCGACGCCCAAAGGGGCAGAGTAACCTTCGATCGGCTTTCCTCCGGAAAACATCGTGACGTCAAAATCCGAACTTAAGGCCTGCGCAAGCGTAGAACATCGGGCAAGATGCCCTACACCCACTAAAGATTGGAAAATAATGAAAGCCCCGGTGTTTGGTCTGGTCATTGTTCGACTTGATAGCACAACGTCGGCGGAGACCTTGCCTATTCACTTCAGTCGCGGCCGGAATTATCGTCTTCAAACTTGATGTTGAGTAGTACCTGACGGAGCCGACAGCCCGATGCTTGACCTCTACATGGTAAACCGCCTCATCGACCTTTGGCTTGCCGAGGACATCGGCCACGGTGACATTACCACGCTCAGCATGATAGCCGCCGATGCGAAGGGCGCCTTCGCCATGAATGCGCGTGAGCCGCTTAGCCTGGCCGGGGTTGAGGTGGCGGCGGCCTGCTTCCGCCGCTACGACCCATCGCTTGCGATTGAAGTCGCCGCCGCCGATGGCGACCGGTTGCCGACGAAAGCAATCCTGCTCAAGGTAAAAGGCAACGCACGCAGCGTGCTTACTGTCGAACGTACCGCGCTCAATATCGTGCAGCATCTTTCCGGGATCGCTACAGAGACTGCGCGGTGGATGGACGCAATCAAGGGCACGAAGGCAAAGCTGATCGACACACGCAAGACAACGCCCGGCCTGCGCGCTCTGCAAAAGCACGCAGTGACGTGCGGGGGTGGGCGCAATCACCGCCTTGGTCTTGATGGTGGTGTGATGATCAAAGACAACCACATCGCGGTTTGTGGCAGCATTGAAAAAGCTGTCGCGCGCGCGAGAGAGGCGGCGCCGGCGCTGACGAAGATCGAGGTCGAATGCGATCGTCTCGCGCAGGTGCGCGAGGCGCTTTCCGCGGGAGCTGACGTCATCATGCTCGACAACATGTCGCTCGATGATATGCGCGCAGCGGTGAAAATCGTCGACGGCAGGGTCCCGTTGGAAGTCTCCGGTGGTGTAAATTTCGATACGGTGCGCGCGATCGCTGAAACAGGCATCGACTATGTGTCCTCAAGCAAAATGATTTAGGCATCGCCGGCGGTCGATATTGGGCTAGACGAGGCGTAAAAACGGACGGGACCAGAGAGGCTCAGCCGGGCGTCGCTGTCGTGTTTGACACCCTATCTGGCATTGGCGATGATAAACGCACGTGCTCACGGCCTGCCGCCCGAAGTCGTCTTTGTCAGCAAGGCTCCACCCCTTTTCACATGAAACTCGTGGGACGAACGTCATGAAAATCTCGATCAACGGCCGAAGCGTGATGCTCGCGGTGGTTGCGGCCGCTACCTTGCTAGTCGCAGCGTTGCCGATGCAGAAGGCAGATGCCGAGGATCTGATCAAAGTGAAGGTCGGCGACACCACATCGCTCGCGCAGCTGGGCATGTATGCCGGCATCCAGAAGGGGTTTTTCCGCAAGCACGGCATCGACCTTGAACGCGTCGCAATACCCGGCGGCGCCAAGGTGCTGACCGCGTTGCTCAGCGGCGACATCGACATCGGCTATCTCGCTGCGTCGACTTCGCTCCAGGCCCAGTTCCAGAACCGGCCCGTCAAGATCATCGGTATGTCACACAACATGGAGATCTACTCGCTGTTGGGGCAGAACGACCTGAAGGGTAAAATCAAAAGTCCCGCCGATCTGAAAGACCGCACCATCGGAATTTCCGCGATTGGCTCGGGTAGCTGGGCGTTCGCGAACCTATTGGCACATCTCGGATCGCTTGACGCGTCGCGTGATATCAAAATCGTTCCTCTCGGCAACATGACGGCGATCATCTCGGCTCTGAAGACCAATCGGGTCGATGTCGTGACACTCTGGGAGCCCGGCACCACCATCGCGCTGAAGGAGAACGCCGGTTATTCGATTATTGATCTGGTCGATCCGGCGCAGCACGAGAAATACATGCGTTCACCCCACAGCATGGTCGAGGTGATCCTGGCGAAGGACGACATGCTGAGCACCAAGCAGGACGTGCTGCGCAAGTTTTTCGCCGCCCAGAACGAGGCATACGACTGGCTGCACAGCACGCCCATGGAAGAGGTGGCAAAGGTTGTCGCCCCGATTCTCGGCGACAGCAACATGGATACTCTGGTGCCGGCGCTGAAGCGCAATCTCGGCGGGGTGCCTGTCGTCGCCACGGTGGACCAACCGACCTTCGACAACACCATGAAGACCATGGTGCAGACCGGTCTCTTCAAAGAAGCGCTGCCATTCGCCAAATCCGTCGACAATACCTTCGCGGCTTCGCGGTGATCGAGGCTGACACTCCGGCTCAACCATCTTCGCTGCCCGCGCTGATAGAGGCGCGGAATTTTTCGGTTACCTTCAGTCCCAGCCGCCTGGTAGCGCTGAAGGACGTGAATTTGACGGTCCACGCCGGGGAAATCGTCGTCCTGGTCGGACCCAGCGGCTGCGGCAAGACGACTTTCCTCAACAGTGTGTGCGGGCTGCTGCCGCCGGGCGCAGAGCTGTCGGGTACTTTGACCGTGACCCGGAATGTACGGCTTGGCTACATGCCGCAGAAAGACGCGCTGCTCCCGTGGAGGACGGTGTTGGGCAATGTCGAGGTCGGGCCTGAACTTCGCGGGCTAGACAAGTTCGAGCGCCGAGCCAAGGCCGAACCACTGATCGAGCTGGTCGGCCTCTCGCAGTTTCGCAATCACTATCCGCATGAGCTGTCCGGCGGCATGCGCCAGCGGGTGTCGCTCGCCCGAACCTTGGCCTACGAGCCGGATGTGATCCTCATGGATGAGCCATTTGCGGCGCTCGACGCCTTCAACCGGACAGCGCTGCAGGAGGAAATCCTGCGGATTAACGACAAGACCCGGCTCACCGTGCTGTTCATCACCCACGACCTTTCCGAGGCGCTGGTGCTGGGGCGCAGAGTTGCGGTGATGTCCAGCCAGCCGGGCCGGGTTGTCGAAATCCATTCGGTGGATCTGCCGGAACCACGCTCGGCGGCCAAGCTGCGCGGCACCGATGCGTTCCTGCGGCTATTCCAGAAATTGTGGAACGAGCTGATGGCGGAATCCGACCCCACCAGGCGGAGGGAGGGATGACACGCACACAGGTCATCGTCGGCCGTCTGCTGGTTCTGGGCATCGGCCTCCTGTTCTGGCAATTCGCGGCAGGCGATCTTGTGCCGGGCGTGCGGCTGGTCGATCCGTTCTTCATATCCAGCCCAAGCCGCATCGCTGTCGATCTGCACAAGGGCTTCGCCGATGGCATCCTCTTGAGGGACGTCGGCATCACCCTGTTCGAATCCTTCGCTGGACTTGTCATTGGCATGGTCACTGGAATTGCCGCGGGGTTGGCCTTCGGCATGTGGCGGCCGCTCGAACTGATCGCCGAGCCATTCATGTCGGCCTTCAACGCCTTGCCGCGCCCCGCTATTGCGCCGCTGATGGTGCTCTGGCTCGGCATCGGGCTTGCTTCGAAGGTAGTGCTGGCGTGGTCGTTGGTGTTTTTCCTGGTGTTCTACAATACCTATCTCGGCGTAAAGACGATCGACCAGGACATAGTCAATGCGATGCGCGTGATGCGCGCGACCCCCGCCCAGCTTATTCGCATCGTTGTCTTTCCGTCGGTGTTCTCCTGGATCTTCGCGGCACTGCGTCTGAGCGTCTCGTACGCGCTGATCGGCGCAATCATCGGTGAATTTGTCGGGGCTACCGCGGGTATCGGCTACCAGCTCATCGCGGCGGAAGGTTTGCTGCAGACCGACCGCGTCTACTCAGCGCTGATCCTGGTGGGCATTGTCGCGGTTTTGTTGACGACGCTGGCGAAGATGCTGGAAAATCGCATTCTCAAATGGCGGCCGCCGGTGAGCGTCTGAGCGGCTGGGAGCACGCGGCGAAATGACCATCCTTATCAAGAATATTGGCGAATTCTTCACTGGCGATCTCGCCCGCCCGACGTCTGCGGTCAAGAGCGTTCTGATCGCGGACGGCAAGATAGCCGCGCTTGACCCTGCAGAACAGAATGCCGACAAGGTGCTCGACGCCGCGGGCGGCGCTGTCATGCCCGGGCTGGTGGACGGCCACGTGCATCCGATGCTGGGCGAATGGACGCCGGCGCAGGACTCGATCGGCTGGATCGGCAACTACCTGCACGGTGGCACCACCAGCATGATCTCGGCGGGCGAACTGCACGTCCCCGGCATCGACTACGACAAACTTTCGCCGGAGCTCGTGACGTCGCTTGCCATTGTTACCGCAGCGACGACGGGCCGGGTGCGATGGAGCGGCGTCAAGGTTTATGCTGGCACTGCGCTGATGGTTGCAGGCATGACCGAGGCGCATTTCGATCGCCTTGCCGCATCCGGCGTCAAATGGATCAAGTTCTTGTTCTATCCGTTCAAGGACGACACCACGGAGGCGCGCAACTACGTCAAATGGGCACACGCCCGCGGCATGCGCGTGAAGGTCCACACCGGCGGCGTATCACGCTCCGGCGCCAGCGTCGTCTGCGGCTACAGCATCCTGTCGTGGCTGCAGCCGGACATCGCCGCCCATGTCAGCGGCGGCCCGATCCCGATGAGCGACGAGGATATCGACGCCGTGGTCGACAATACCTCCTTCTTCCTGGAGGTCTGTTCGTCGGGCAACTATCGCTCGACCGCGCGCCTGGTCGAGAGGCTGATTGCGCGAGACCAGCTCCACCGCCTCACGCTCGGCACCGACACGCCCGGCGGGACCGGTGTCATTCCGCGCGGCATGCTCCGTAACGTCCTTTACTTTGCTTCGATGTGCAATCTCACCCCCGGCCAGGCAGTGGCGGTGGCGACCGGCAACACCGCACGCGCCCATGGCGTTGACGTCGGCCTGCTCGAGGTCGGGCGGCCGGCCGACGTGGTCGTGTGCGGCTCGATCACCGGCTCAGCCGGGTCCACGCTGAGCGATGCCATCGCTCACGGCGATTTGCCGGGAATCACCCACGTCATGATTGACGGTGAGTTCGTTGTCACCGATCGCAGCCGGCAGACGCCGCCGCCAACGAAACGCGCATTCTTCTGCTGCTGCGATACCGGCGGCTTCGAGGCGCGCGGCGTCTAGGCGGCGCGGACGCCGCGGCTCGATACCGGAATCATGTCGCCGACAAGCTTGATGATCCGGTCGCGGTCCTTGGGATCCTGGGTGTGCGGGATGATGGCGATTTCGTCGACGAGACCGGAGGCCGCGAGCCGCTCGATCTGCTCCTGAGCTTCCTTCGGAGTGCCTGCGATGGCGAAGCGCTCGACCATCTCGTCAGGGACTTCCTCGCCATGTGCGGTGCCCACCACCATGTGCTCGTAATACTCGTAATGCTGGCGAATCTTGTTGACCACGTCCATCGCTGCCGCGTCGAGTTCGAACGGCAGCTTGCGCTTGAGAATTCGCGCCACGTGGGCTTTGACTGCGCTGCGCGCCGCGCGACCGTCATCCAGGATAGAGCAGGGTGTCCAGCACACCACGCGGAACTTCTTGTCTTTCAGCGTCGTGCCCGCATCAGCGGCGCCCGCCTCGAGTTCGCGGCGCGACGCCCGTAAAAAATGCGGGTCGACGCCGACCAGCACGATGGCGCCATCGCCGATCTTGCCGGCAAGGCGATGGATTTTCGGGCTGCTGACCGCCGCATAGACAGGTATCGGTTTCTGCTGATGGGCATAGGTCAACCGAACCTCGGCCTTGGTTTCGGCCGAGGTGATCGTCTTGCCGGCCATGAGATCGCGCAACACGCCGACCGAACGCTCCAGATTGGCCAGGGTCGACGGCTTCTTGCCGAGCGTCTCCACCGAGCTGTCGCCGCAGCCGATCCCCATCAGTAGCCGGTCGCCTACAGTCTCGCGTAGCGTCACCCAGGCTGCCGCCAGCACGCCGAGATCGCGGGTGATCGGGTTGGTCACGCCGGTCGCCAGCGTAATGTGCCGGGTGACCATCGCCGCGGCGCCCAGGATAACGTAGGGCTCGCGCCAGATCATCTGAGAGTCGCCGATATAGGCGCACGAAAAGCCTACTTCTTCCGCGAGCTTCACGAGTGTCAGCATCCGCGGAAGTGGTTCGATGGGAAATAGGCCGACCCCGAATTTTACCCCGGTCATTTTTTACCTTTTACCTGCTGCGAGCTGCGGCGATGTTTTCTTTGCGGGCGAGCCCGATCCGTTGAACATCATGACACGACTTTAAAACCGGGGTCGAGGTCGAATTCGATTGGCCTTTTGCTTTCAGACGGGTGCACTGCGCGTATAAATTGCAATCGCGATCGGTGCGGGCACCCCGTCGAGCCTCTTGGCGGGTTCGATGGGCGACTGCTTCGCTTTCCGGTCACGTGCTCGTTAGCAAAACGTGACCTCTATCCCGTTGGATAACGGTTATGAGTTCGCGGCATGCCGGACAATCTCATCGACTTCAATCGCAAGGACGTTGAGCGGCTGGAAAAGTTTCTCGTCGACCGAATCTATGAGTTCAATGCTCGGGCAATTGATCGTTTCGACGCCAGACCGTTGTGTGCCGCGATAAGCGATGTACACGACCGGATCATTGCCGCCATCAGCGGCTACTCATGGGCGGGCTGTTGTCAAATCACCCACTTGTGGGTCAGAGCCGGGGAGCGGGGACGCGGGCTAGGGCGCAAGCTACTCAGCGGTGCAGAGGCTGAGGCGATGCGAAGGGGTTGCCAGATTATTCAAGTATCCACGCACAGTTTTCAGTCGCCCGGCTTTTACGAGCGTCTTGGATACACGCGGCAAGCCGTCGTGGCCGACAGCCCTGTCGGCCACTCAAGCATTTTTTTCGCCAAAACATTGAAAGCGGCGACGTGATCGCCGTGATTAAGAGACGGACACCCGTCAGGCGTGAATGATTGTCCGCGTGAGCGGGCAAAGAATACATCACGCAGACAGACCGCTCCGCCTGCAACAACGCAAAGCGTTCGAGTTCGCGGGCGCGAACGACGAACGGTCAGGCGACCGCGTCTTTGGCCGCCTTGACCGGCCGCGCACGGACGATCTTCCGCGCCGGCTTTGCCTTGAATATCGTGGGCTCTTTTGTGAACGGATTGATGCCGGGCCGCGCTTTGGTGGCAGGCTTCTTGATCACCACGAATTTGGCAAATCCGGGCACCAGGAAGGCCCCTGATTTGTTCAACTCCTTGTAACCAATGTTGGCGAGTGACTCGAGCACGGTCTTGACGGACTTGCGCGTCAGAATTTTGGTATCTTGCTCAGCGATTTTTTGAATGAGTTGCGACTTCGACATCATTTTGGCCATTAGCTTGCTCCCGTGTGCTTATCAGCGGTCAGATCGCCATCTTCAGTTCTTTGGTGGCCCGGAAGGCAACTTTTTTGCTGGCCTTTATTTGAATTTGCTCACCGGTCATTGGATTGCGGCCCACGCGGGCGGCACGATTTCGCACTTGCAGAATTCCGAGCCCGGCGATCTTCACGCGCTCTCCCTTCTTCAGGTGCTTGGTGATCATGCCGACGAGTTCTTCCATCATTTCCAGGCCCTGCTTCTTGGAGAGCTGATGCTGTTCCGAGAGCGCAGCGGCCAAATGCTTGGTGGTGACCGTTGGAGGTGTCATGGGCGATTGCTCCTTATCTGCAACGTGCGCCGTGCAATAGACCTATGAGATTCGTGGACGCGTGGCCACTCAAGTACACAAGTATCCCCGTTGCAGTGTAGAAAAGATTGCTTGTATCCCACGGATTTCCGACCTGCCCGATAAGGCACTTATTCCTAACACATTGATATATCAAAATAAAAGCGTTTGAGGCCCGGATTGCCGTGTCTCCGGCTGTTTCGGGAAATGCTGATTTTTCGCTGTGTATATGACGGGCAAGGCTGGCTGCCCGCGATCTATGAACAAGCCTTCGTCACCCGCGATGGCGGCTTGATGTCTTACGGAGCTGACCAGCGCGAATCCTTTGATCGTGCCGCCGCGCTCGCCGACCGCATTTTCAAGGGGGCAAAACCGGCCGACCTGCCAGTCGAACAGCCGACGCGCTACCTGTTCGTGCTCAATATGAAAACCGCCAAAGCGATGAATCTCACCGTGCCGAACACGGTCGTTGCGCTAGCCGACGAGGTAATCGAGCGAGGCTAGATTTCCGTGAATAACTGAGCCCGCTGGCACGTGCCGCCGTGGGGATTGAAAAAATTGTGTCGGCAACATTAAAGTGATGCCGCTCAATGCCCGCTTATGACCTTTCGCGTGCGATTGGGGAAGTCTGCTTTGCGATGGTTGCGGCAGTGATGCTCACTTTGCGCGACACCATAATTCGGCGTCAAAGCCGACCATGTATTTTTCCTTTAGTGCACCAGGAGTGAACCATGACGAGAATTTCTTCGTTGGCGATTGTAATCGGTGCGGTAGCGCCGGCCATATTGGTCGGTATCGCTTTTGCCGCGCAGGATAAGTACACGTTGCAAGTCCCGAACGGGCTCTCATACTCGGAGTTCAGAGGATACGAAGATTGGCAAGATGTTGCGGTGAGTGAGACCGAAGGCAGCGTCAAGGCAATTTTGGCTAATCCTGCAATGATAAAAGCCTTCAAGGAAGGCACCCCTGGTAACGGCAAGCTTTTTCCCGAGGGCTCGAAGGCTGTAAAGATCGAGTGGGTCAAAAAAAAGAACCAGGCGTCACCTTACTTTGTCGAAGTGCCAGATGTTTTAAAAACAGTTTCGTTCATCGTGAAGGATTCCAAAAGATTTCCCGATACGCACGGGTGGGCTTTCGCCCAGTTTGAATACGATGCCCCGTCCGACACGTTGAAACCTTCTGTGACCGGTGCTGAATGTGGCTATCAGTGCCACACGCGTGTTTCGTCACAGGATTACATTTTCACCGCGTATCCAAAAAGGTAGATGCAATAGCGATATTGATGGATTGGCAGTCATCGCCGGCTGCGCCACCGTGTATGTGAAACGCTTCGCGACCAATGGGGCCGGTAGGAACCCAAGTCGGCAGGAACCGAAGTCGGCAGGGGCCCCAAGTCGTCTTACAGCGCTAGGCGGAACAGATGCGTTACACGATATTGATACTTGGCATTCTTTTCGGCCACGTCGTATCGGCTGGGGCAACCGAAGTACTCCTAAAAGCGCGGGATCAGGCGACTGCGAACTGGGCAAGGGAGGTTTCAAAAGACTTTCACGCGACAGTCAAACGACTTATCCCCGGTCTCAATGCCGTGCTCTTCCGGGTACCCACTGCCCATGTAGGGAATTTTGTGAAGTCGGCACGGGATAACCCGGCGATCTCAGCTGTAGAGGCCGGCGGCGATTATCGACAACTTTTCAAGATGACGCCGACGAGCAATTTCGACGCCGTGCAAATTTCTCCAGCCCAAAAAGAAGCGGCATCGAGGCTTCGCGAACGCAAAACGTCAGCTTTAGTCTATGTCACCCAGGTTCGACCCGCGGGTATATCTCTTGAGCTTCTCAAGGGAGCTCTCACAGTCGCAGACGGGTTCAGCCGAGAAAACGGCATAAAACTAAATCTGGCGCCCGGAATGAAGATCGACGCTTTTCAGAAAGACATCAATCACCGCGGTCCTTCGTCTTTCGTTTGGCACGGGAAGGTTGAAAATCGCAAGGCGGCACCGGGCAAAAAAAATGGTGTGGCGACTTTTGTCGTTCAAAACGAAAAAATTTCAGGGACGGTTGTCATTGGATCGGATGTCTACATCATTAATCCACTTGGCAATGATTCATATGCCATTGTGAAGACAAACCCGAGTGTGTATCCGCCGGAGCATCCGCCGGGAGCTATACCCAAAACACATGATGCGCCCGCAATGCCTCTGCAAAAGGAAGGTCTCCTTCAAGACCAAGCGGTTGCCGTAATCCGGGCATTGGTTCTTTATACGCCGGCGGTTCGGAAGGCACTGGAGCAATTCGGTTCAACCCCCGATGCGCTTGCAACCCTCGCGGTCGAAAGCACAAATCTTGCGTCGAAAAATAGTGACGTGAGGATGTCGCTCAACCTGGTGAAATCCGAAGAAATTGCGTATGTCGAAAAAGATTTCCCGTCAGACCTTGCGATGTTGCAGGCATCCGCATGGGTAAAGTCGGAACGCGCGGCAGCAAAGGCGAATGTTGTTTTTCTTCTGACCGCAGTTTCCGATTATTGCGGGCTTTCAGATGCAGTTCTTGCTGATAAGAGGAGCGCGTTTGCGGTCATAAACTATATCTGCGCTGTGGGAAACTTTTCTCTGGCGCATGAATTTGGCCACCTGCTGGGACTAAGACACGAGCGCGCCGCGGATAAAGACGACAAGCCTTTCAGGAATGGGCATGGCTATGCGTATAAGAATGAGTGGCGGACAATAATGGCAACGCGCAAAGCCTGCACCTCTTGTCCCCGAATTCCTTTTTGGTCAAATCCGTCAATCGACTACAACGGTGTTCCGTCAGGGACGAAGGATTATGAGGACGAAGCCGACGTCATAAACGATACCGCGCCGATTATTGCGGGATTCCAATAGCCATCGGGCGCCCCTGGTGGCATTTATCGGATTTTTCAATATGCCACTTGGTAGTAGGTTTTTTGATAATCGCCTTGCATTTCAACAAATGATCTAGATCAAGCCCGGCGCCGACGGGGCCTGTTACACACGCCTCCGAATTATTCCATTCCGAAAAAAATCCGGAGCAGCGTCATGAATATAACTCGTCGACATGCATTGGCAGCCGGCCTGGGCACCGCCGTGTCAGCCTTGAGCTTTTCGCCGCTCCGTGCCGATTTTGAAGGGCCAGTTCTCAGCGCAATGGAGGGAGGCGAAGAGTTTTGGCTGGCCACCAATGCATATATCTACGGCTATCCGCTGGTGACGATGGAAATGACTCGCCGGGTCGTCACCAATGTGCCGACGGTTGAGGGGACCCGCGGTCCCATGGGTCAGTTCATCAAGCTGCGTCAATACCCTGACGCCTCGTTCCGTGATGTGACCGCGCCCAATGCTGATACTTTGTATACGACTGCATTTCTCGATGTCGGTAACGAGCCGTGGGTCATCAGCATCCCGGACATGAAGGATAGGTACTTCCTGTTTCCGATGCTCGACGGCTGGACGAACGTGTTTCAGGTCCCCGGCAAGCGCACGACAGGAACGAAGGCGCAGACCTACGCAATCACCGGCCCTCGCTGGAAGGGTACGCTCCCGGCCGGCGTCAAGGAATACAAGTCGCCGACGAGCATCGTCTGGATACTGGGCCGCATCTATTGCACCGGTACACCGGAGGACTACGCCGCGGTGCATGCACTGCAGGATCAGTGCAAATTGATGCCGTTGAGTGCGTTCGGCAAGGCTTACACACCACCCGCTGGCACAGTTGACCCTGCGGTCGACATGAAGACGGCCGTTCGAGAGCAAGTGAACCGAATGGATACGGTCGCTTATTTCACGTTGCTGGCGGAGCTGCTGAAAGGGAATCCGCCAGCGGCGGCAGATGCACCCGCGATCGCAAAGTTTGCAAAAATCGGCCTGGTGCCGGGGAAGGATTACGATGCAAGCAAGCTGAATGCGGATTTTGCGAAACGCATTCCGCAGGTGGCGTTCGACCGCACCATGCTTCAGTTTAAGGTCAATAAGGCGGTTAAGGATGTCAACGGATGGGCCTTCGATACGGCCACCGGAATCTATGGAACGGATTATCTCAACCGCGCTTTGGTCACTGCGATCGGGCTGGGCGCAAACCGGACCCAGGACGCCGTCTATCCGACATCTCTCAAGGATGCCGAAGGAAAGGCTTACGATGGAACGAACAAATACATTATGCATTTTCCGAAGGGGCAGCTGCCGCCTGTCGGTGGGTTCTGGTCGCTGACCATGTATGATGCAGACTATTTTTTCGTAGCCAACCCGATCAATCGTTACTCGATCAGCGCCCGCCAGAATTTGAAGCTCAATACGGATGGGTCGGTCGATCTTTACATCCAGAGCCAGTCACCCGGTGCGGACAAGGAAAGCAACTGGCTTCCTGCGCCCGCGGGCAAGTTCATCTTGATGTTACGGATGTATTGGCCTCATGAAAAATCACCCTCAATCATCAACGGTACGTGGGCGCCACCGGCAGTAAGGAAAATCAATGGCCGGGCAACCTAAATGAGATGCCAATAGATCAGGACCTCGTTTGCGCAGCTCAGGAGGTCCCTTTTTTGAATAGCCCATGTCCGCTATTGGCCCATAGCAGACCTGAGCTATTGCACTCCAGATGTCCGCTTTGAGCCGGCCACCCAAAGCGGACAATGCCCAATGCGAATAACCAAACGGCATTGCACAACCCCGACGTAAATTGCGCATTAAAAGGGGAGAGCTTCTTTATCATTGCTTTGCATTTCGCTGCGCGTCGGGACATAAAAATCACAGGGGCGACGCGATTCTTACCGGGCAAATATTGGCTTTGGTATTTCTTTCGATGCTCGCTCTTCCGACGCGCTCGCATGCGCGCGACTGGCCATGCTCGACAACATTATTCTGCTGAGCGGGCCCGTTGAGGAGTCGGCTCTGGCTGGCGCACTGCGCGCCCACAATCCCGGGCTTGCGATTCATACCACAAGATCTCTGGCGGACCTGGACGCTATCGACTCGAATGTTTTGCGCTCCGCCCGATTGATCGCATTCGTCACGTCGGTAGTCGTGCCCGCGCGAATTCTCAACTCCCTTGGCTTTGGGGCGTATAATTTCCATCCCGGACCGCCGCATTATCCTGGCTGGGTGCCGGCGCATTTTGCGGCTTATGACAGGGCGGTGACGTTCGGCGCGACGGTCCATGTCATGATTGAGCAGGTCGACGCCGGCCCCATAGTGGCGGTTGAGCTGTTTCCCGTCCCACCGAATACAAGCGCGCTTGACCTCGAGGCCTTGGCGTTTCGCCAATTGGCACGTCTGTTTTGGCAGTTAGCAAAAGTCCTGGCGACACAATGTGAGCCAATACAGGAGCTGTCGATCCAATGGAGTGGTCGAAAAAGCACACGCCGCCTGTACACGGAGATGTGTGACATCCCGGTCGATATTTCGAAAGAAGAGCTTGCGCGCCGCATCGAGGTATTCGGCCCTGGCCATTTTGGCATTTTTCCAACGATCAGATTTCATGGGCATCAATTTCGTTATGTCGAGCAGACTACGACAACGCCCAAGCATGCTCCTCCTCCATAATGGCAGCTGACCTGAACTGACCTGCGGAATGCCCGTTTTGGCCGTCAGCGGTCAGGACGCCTTGCGCCGCACATGTTCGCCTCTGACCCCAAGCGGACATTGGCGGCGAATTAAAATCTAAAGCTAATCCAGCCCCGCGCGGCGAAAGGCCTCCAGGTAGTGTTGGCGCTCAGGTTCGTGTCGGATCGGCACATTGGCTGCGATCCAGGCGAGCGACACGTTGGGCTGCGTGCGGCGCAGCTCACGCAGCGCAGTTTGCGCCATGTCCATCTGGCCTGTCATGGCGGTTGCGGCAGTGAGCACGCGACGGGCGCCGACGAAGTCGCCAGCCTGCCGAATGCTTTCGTGCGCCAGCTTGATGGCCTCCTCATAGTTGCGGCCGACGAATTGTATGTAGGCAGCGATACCATAATAGGCCGACGAATACGGGTCGTGCGGGCTCAGCCGGATGGCGCGGCGCACGGCCTCGTTGGCCTCCTGCCAGCGGCCGTTGTAGGACAGCGACAGTCCGTAATACGCGTGAGCAAGCGCGAAGTTCGGATTGAGGCGTAGCGCCAGCTCGTATTCGGCGAGTGAGTCGTCGAAACGGCGTGCAAGCAGGTAAACGTAGCCCAGCGCGTGATGAGCCCATGGGTCTTCGCCGTCAGAGCGGGTCGCCGCGCGCGCTAATCGCTCGGCAACTTCCGTGGCGGCCGTCATGTCCTCCCAGCCCGCATGAGCACCGAACAAATGGCTGGCGGCGAGCAGGCTGAGTGCTTGAGCGTAATTTGGGTCGATGGCGACGGCTTTTTCCAGAAGTTGCTGCGCAATCTTATTGTCCGCGCTAGTCACGCGCCAATAGTGCGACAGCGCGCGCATCAGTAAATCCCACGCATCCAGGCTGCCCGGCGGCTTGCGCTGGGCGCGGAAGTTTTCGGCGGCATAAAGCTGTGGCTCGATGGCGGCGACGATGGCTTCGGTGATCTCGTCCTGCACGGCGAATATGTCGGATAGATTGCGGTCGTAACGATCCGCCCACAGATGGCTGCCGGTGACGACGTCGATAAGCTGGGCGGTGATGCGCACGCGATCGCCGCCTTTACGCACGCTGCCTTCGACCAAATAGCGCACGCCAAGCTCGTCTGCGATCTGCTTTACAGGCACGGACTTGCCTTTGTAGATGAAAGATGAATTGCGCGCGATCACCAGGAACGAGCGCAGCTTGGACAACGCAGTCATGATGTCCTCGCTAATCCCATCTGAAAAATATTCCTGCTCGGGATCGCCGCTCATGTTGACAAATGGCAGCACGGCAATGGCGGGCCGGTCGGGTAGCGGAAATAGCGGCCGTGCCTCGTCCGCTGGCTCCATGGCCACCGGCACCGGAACCTGATCGCGCAAAGTGCCAACGAAGCGGACGCCTTTGCGCGCGATTGTGCGGATCAGCCGTTGCTCACTGCCGCTGTCACCGATCGCTTTACGCGCTGCGTTGATGCGACTTGTCAGAGTGGCATCCGACACGATGCGGCCCTGCCATACTGAGGCGATCAAGTCGTCCTTGGTGACAACCCGGTCACGATTTTCGATCAGGAAGACCAATAGGTCGAACACTTGCGGCTCGAGCTGGACTAGTTCGGTTCCACGCCGGAGTTCGCGGGTGCCGGGATCAATCGAATAAACTTCGAAGGAATATCGCAAATTCCCCTCCCGCTTACCCCGCGGTGTTGGGGTCTGCCGCCATTCTACACCGATAATCAAGGCTATCTCCCGCGTAAATCAGGCGCGCGTCAAAGCCTTTTTGGAACGGTTCTGGTCATTCTGCGGTCACGCGATGCATCTGAAACGGAGGACATCATGACCATCCGCACACCGCAAATTCAGCGCCTGCCGAACGGAACCATCGACATCGGCTACTACCAAAACCGCGCCCGGCTGGAGCGCAAACGCGCCTTCTTCAAATCTTCACAATCACTGAGCGGCATCGCAGGCGCAGCCTGGCCGGTAGTCGCTGCCACGCTGATACTCGCGGCGGCGGTCACGATCCCGCACGCGGCGAATGACACTGTGGCCAGTGGCGTGGCGATCACGGCGGCGTTCTGATACGTACACATTTCATGCGGTTAGATCGTTGATGGAGGCAGTTATGCGGGAGCCAAACTCCGACAAATTGAATGAGCTTGTGGGGAAGCTGGTAGGCGACCTCGGCGCTGCGATCGCTGGAGCAAGTATTCTGCTGGGGGATCGCCTCGGCCTGTACAGAGCGATGGTGGATGGCGCGCCGGTTACCTCCACCGAACTCGCCAAGAAGACAGGCCTGCATGAGCGCTACGTGCGCGAATGGCTGTCTGGTCAGGCCGCTTCCGGATACATCGACTACCACCCCGAAAAGAACGCATTCTCACTATCCCCCGAGCAAGCTATGGCGTTCGCCGAAGAGGGGTCACCTGCATTTTTCGCCGGTGCGTTCGATGTCGTGCAGGCCACCTACCTCGACGAGCCCAAGGTCGCCGAAGCATTTCGAACCGGCAAAGGTGTTGGTTGGCACGAACATTCAAAGTGTCTGTTTTCCGGCACGGAGCGATTCTTTAGACCCGGCTACAACGCCAATCTGGTTCAAAATTGGATTCCTGCGCTCGATGGCGTGGAAGGGAAGCTCAAAGCCGGCGCCAAGGTTGCCGATGTCGGATGCGGCCACGGCGCGTCCACGATCGTGATGGCTCAGGCTTATCCGAATTCGAAGTTTTTCGGATTCGACTATCACGTTCCCTCGATCGAGCGAGCCAGGATTGCGGCAAAGGAGGCCGGACTCGAGGACCGCATCATGTTCGCGCAGGCCAGTGCCAAAGATTTCCCTGCGAAAGGTTATGATCTGGTCACGTTTTTCGATTGCCTTCACGACATGGGCGACCCTGTGGGCGCTGGCAAGCATGTGAAGGAAACCTTGGCCAAAGACGGGACTTGGATGCTCGTCGAACCATTTGCTCACGACAATCTCAAAGACAATCTCAATCCGGTTGGACGCGTTTTCTACGGCGCCTCCACCTTCATCTGCACCCCTGCATCGCTCTCTCAGGAAGTGGCGCTAGGGCTGGGCGCGCAAGCAGGCGAGCGTAGATTACGCCAGGTCGCGACTGAAGCCGGTTTTACGCAGTTCCGCCGCGCAACCGACACACCGTTTAACATAATTTTCGATGTACGTTCTTAATTGACGACCGACGGTAAAGTCGGCCCGACACTTGACGATCAACTTCGGGCATACTTGCAACGCGCTCGATGTCCGCTATTGGCATAGCGCACGGGGCATCATGTGCCGCACTGCTTCTGATCGAAGTCGGACATTGCTATGGGATCGCCGCTTTTGAGCATCAATGGGCAGGATGCGAGCGGGCTTCATAGGAACTGCGGAATCTGAGATTGCTCCGTGACAACTGACCGATGGAAGCGCAGCCCATCAACCTCATGTCCCGTTCAATCTCTGTGCGCATCAGCTGGAGGGCCCGCTCAACACCCGGTTGTCCTGCCGCAGCGAGCGCGAAAAGATAATAACGACCGACCCCCACGGCCTTGGCGCCAAGCGACAGAGCTTTCAGCACGTGTGTTCCACGACGGACGCCGCCGTCGAGGAGCACGTCGATTTTATCACCCACCGCATCAACGATCTCCGCCAGTTGGTCGAAGGAGCTGCGCGAACCATCAAGCTGGCGTCCGCCGTGATTTGAAACGACGATACCGGCGCAGCCGATATCGACGGCCTTTCTGGCGTCGTCGACGCTTATGATTTCTTTCAGACAAAATTTTCTACCCCACCGCTTAACCATTTCCGCGGCGTCGTTCCAGTTCATCGAAGGGTCAAGCATGTTAGTAAAGTAGTCGCCGATAGAGGTTGCCCCACCGCCCATGTCGACATGCTCTTCCAGTTGCGGCAACCGAAACCTTTCATGGGTTAGATAGTCAATTGCCCATTTTGGTTTGATCGCGAATTGAATCATGCCTTCCAGAGTCAATCGGAGCGGGATGGAAAACCCAGTGCGAAGATCACGCTCACGATTGCCGCCAGTGATAGAATCAACCGTTAGCATCATGATTTGCACGCCGGCGCTCTTGGCGCGCTCCAGCATGGCTATGTTTAAACCGCGGTCTTTGTGGAAATAAAATTGGTACACTTGTGGAAACGAGAAATTGGACGAGAGCTCTTCCAGGCTGACAGTTCCTAGCGATGAGACGCCAAACATTGTACCGAATTGTTCGACCGCACCTGCGACCGCGCGTTCGCCTTGATGATGAAACAGGCGCTGCAAGGCAGTCGGCGAACAGTAAAAAGGCATCGCAAGCTTCTGCCCCATAATGGTGACCGATAAATCGACTTGTGCGACGCCGGTGAGAACATTCGGCACCAGGTCGCATTCTTCAAACGCGGACGTATTCCTGCGGAGTGTCGTTTCGTCGTCCGCCGCCCCATCGATATAGTTGAAGATCGGTCGAGGAAGCCGCTGGTGCGCTAGTCGGCGAAAATCATGATAATTCACGCAATGTTTCAAGCGCATGTTGCCCCCCGGCAAGCTATGAGTACATTTTCGGCGGCCCGAATAAGAGCGATAGAATAGCCCCGAACCAAGGACTTGAAACGACTGCTTTTGGCTCAAAGCGGACATTTTGACCGCCGTTAAGTATCCCGCTTTGGCTCAAACTACGCGCCTCGAATTTTTCAGGGCCCGATGTTAGTGTTCCTCGGTCAGCTGGGCGGGGGCTGCATGTCTTCTGACACGAGCGCAAGTCAATCAGTTGCCAGTAATGGCAGCCATGCTCTGGGAGTTGAGGCAGCCGAGCACGAGCGCCAATTCCGCGAGATACTGGAGTTTTGCCCCGCCGCACTGTTGGTCGTCGATGAGGAAGGCCGGTTGCTGTTCCATAACGCGCGGCTACGCGAAATTCTGGGATACAGCAAGGACGAGCTTGACGGTATTCACACCAGTACGCATTGGCATGACGTCGATCAGCGCGCGCGGATTATCAAGCAATTGCGAGAGCAGGGCGGCCAGGTTCTGAATGAAAAGGTGATATGGCGGACCAAGCAAGGCACGCTGGTCCATCTCCTGCTGTCCTACGTACAGGTCGCGTATCACGGAGGCCATATCAGCTTCGTCGGTGGCAAACGAGTGTTGTGGGTTTACGACATCACCGCATTGACAAAACATGAGGTACAAGTCGCCGAGCAGGAGCGCCAGCTTCGAGAAATTCTCGATTATAGTCCGGCTGCAGTGAGCGTCGTCGATGAGGATGGGCGGCTTCTGTTCCATAATTGGCGCCTACGCGAATTGACGGGCTACGATAAAGACGAACTGGAACTGTTCGACACCAGACGGTTCTGGCACGACCTCGATCACCGTAGGCGCGTAGTCGACCTGCTGCGTACGCGCGGCGGCCAACTGCTAGACGAAGAGGTGACCTGGAAGACTAAGAAAGGCGAGTTGCTCAATCTTTTGATCTCCTACGTGCAGGTCACCTACCACGGCGGCCACGTCGCGGTTGCTGGTGGCAAGCGATTATATTGGCTCTATGACATCACGCCGCTGCGCCGCGCCGAGCAGGCCCGGCTACGCAGCGAACGGCGGCTTGCTGAAGCGATCGAGAGTATTTCGGAAGGCTTCGCCTGTTACGACGGGGAAGACCGGCTCGTCATCTGCAATTCGTGCTACCGCAATATGCTTTACCCTGGACTGGAAATTGATCTGAGCGCCGGCACGACGTTTGAAAGTATTATCCGCCGGGCTGCTGAGCGCGGCTACATCAAGGATGCGGAAGATCGCGTCGAGGAATGGATTGCGGAACGGCTGGAGCAACATCGCAATCCGGTAGAACCGCAGGTGCAACAGCGCGGTAATGGCCGTTGGGTCATGGTCAGCGAGCGCCGCACAGAGGACGGGGGTACTGTCTCGGTCTATTCCGATATCTCCGAGCTCAAACAGCGCGAGCAAGATCTCACCGAAAAATCCAAAGCCTTGGCCTCACTATCGTCCAAGCTCGCAAAATACCTGGCGCCACAGGTATATGACTCAATCTTCACCGGTCAGCAGGACGTCAAGATCGTCAGCAAGCGCAAGAAGCTCACTGTTTGCTTTTCCGATCTTGTCGGCTTCACTGAGATTACCGACAGTCTGGAGTCGGAAGATCTCACACAGTTGCTCAATCATTACCTCACCGAGATGTCGAAAATCGCGCTGCAATACGGCGCAACTATCGACAAATATGTCGGCGACGCCATTGTTATGTTCTTTGGCGACCCTGCGACACTGGGCGTAAAAGAGGATGCGTTGGCCTGCGTCCAAATGGCGATCGCTATGCAGCAGCGCGTCAGCGAATTGGCCGGAGAATGGCGTGACAACGGCATTGAGACTCCGTTGCGCTGCCGAATCGGCGTTCACACCGGCTACTGCACGGTGGGTAATTTTGGAAGCGAAGACCGTATGGACTACACTATGGTCGGCGGCACCGTGAATCTCGCATCGCGGCTCGAACACGAAGCGTCGCCCGGCGGCGTGCTGATCTCGTTCGAGACCTACGCGCTCGTTAAGGACGATGTGTGCTGTGAGGAGCGCGGCCAGGTGCAGGTCAAAGGTATCGCGCAGCCGGTTGCGACCTATGCGGTGATAGGGCTGAAACAGGATATGGAGCCGGTCGGGACGGCACATCTGCGGCTCGAACTCGACGCCGAGCGCATGTCCGACGACGAGCGCAAAGCGGCGGCCGGTGCCCTGCGCCGCGCGCTCGGATTACTCGAAAGAGGCGGCTAAAGCTGTCCATTGATGGTTGCCCCTATGTCCGCTTCTGGCTCATAGCGGACAGAGCACATGTCTATTTTCGACCCGAAGCGGACATTAGCCGATCGCCGGTCAAGGTGCGCAATCTTGAGGTCATGCCGCTGGCAAATTTATTCCCATGCGGCTCTCAATTAATGTTCAGAGAAAAGTTATCCGAAAAGACACGATCTCCGCCAACCGGCTGGAATTGCCCGGCACGTTTCGCAGTCTCCTGCATGTAACCTCAATCACAGGAGACGCAACATGAAAAAGTTTCTCACCACGTTGGCTGTGCTGACTGTCGTCGCGACGCCGGCATTTGCCCAGTCCTTCTGCACTTGTGACGGCACCGGCAACGTCCTGAAATTCACAAACAATCCAATAACCTTTCAGAACAAGGTACCTGCAATAGCTGCAGTGACTCCGAGCGGGCTGGACGCTTTCGCCATGGCCCCAAGGCGCCCCAACACGCTATTGAACTCGAACGATTCAGCAGCCGCGGGCGGCGGCAGCATCGGCTACAATGAAATGCTGCGTAACTACTAGCGAGCCAAAAGAAGGCGGGCTTCGGCTCGCCTTCCTTTCTTTTTTGGCCCGACTTCGATGCCTCCGGCCTGCGATGCACCGCCGCTGTCGTGCTTTAATCCCAACATCATCTGAGCCGCACCTCTGCTATTGGCCCTCCGCAAACTTCGCGTCCTGCACTGCAAATGTCAGCTTTTGACCGGAAGCGGACACTGAGCTGCGGGTCTAGCCGCATCAGTCTCAGCCGCTACAATCGTGCTCTGAGGTTTCGGGGGGCCATGAAGCGTTGTCATGCTTGCGGCCCGTTACAAGTTGCCTGCGGTCTACTTCGATCGTGTTTTCATCGCCGGCGGCGGCCTAGCTTCCTATGGCTCGGATCTGCTCGACCAGTACCGGCGCGCGGCCGGCTATGTCGATCGTATCCTCAAGGGCGAGAAGCCGGCCGACCTTCCAGTACAGGCTCCGACCAAATACGAGACGATCATCAATCTCAAGACCGCCAGGGCGCTCGGCCTCACCGTGCCGCAAGCGCTGCTCGCCCGTGCCGACGCAGTGATCGAATAAGTGTGGCGGAATTTCCGCTCTTGGCCCAAAGCGGACATTAGCGCTTGCACTGCACCGTCCGGTCTTGTTGTATAAATGTCACGCCAAAACTCAACTTGTGCAAATGTGGCAAACGCGTCTCAAGCCATCTGCGGGTACGTGCTAAAAAGCAGCCGTAATTTTATTTCGTTTAGGGGGCAGTCATGTATTATTTCCGCATTGCAGCGTTCGCGACTGTTGCTGTTACGGCCATTGCTACTGTTGCATCGGCCGCTGACATGCCGACCAAGGCACCGATCCAGCGGGCTCCGCTGGCCACGTTCTACAATTGGAGTGGCTGCTACATTGGTGTGAACGCTGGCGGAGGTTGGGCCCGTACGAAATTTACCAACACCGCCAACACGACGGCATTCGGTCACCTCGACCCGGGCGAAAGCTTCACCTACACCTACGATGGCTTTGTCGGCGGCGGCCATGCTGGCTGCAACTATCAAGTCAACCAATGGGTGTTCGGGATCGAAGGATCGTTTGACGGCAGCAGCATCAAGGGCGATGCGACCGACCTTGCCATCCTGAACGACGACGTGTTCACGACAAAGGTAGACAGCCTCGCGACGGTCACCGGGCGCATCGGGTACGCTTGGAACAACGTGCTGCTATACGCCAAGGGAGGCTACGCCGGCGGCAATGTCCATTTTTCCGTATCTGACACGTGTTGCGTCGGGGGCTCCCCTATGGGGGCTGGAAGCGGTACGCATTGGCAAAGTGGCTGGACGATAGGCGGCGGTCTGGAATACGGACTCACGCCGAATTGGATAGTCGGTGCAGAGTACAATTACATTGATCTAGGAACGGAGAACTACGAAGTGGGCGGCGGCGCTGGCAGCTACGCCTTCGATGTCAAAACGCGAATCTCAGTAGTGCTCGCACGTCTCAGCTACAAGTTCGGCCCGTAATAACCAAAACAAATGCGATAACAAAAAGCCCCGGGGAGCGCCCGGGGTTTTTTTTGAGCAAGTCAAACTCTTTTAATGTCCGCTCTTGGCCCAAAGCGGACGGCTCGTCCGCGCCGCCAACCAAGTCGTCCTAGGCGACTCTGCCGACCACAGTTTCAATTTGGTTGCATCGAGGGCAGACGAAAGTAAGTAGTTCGTGGCGGGGCCGCTCTGCTTCTATTCCAAATAGGTGCGTCGCTGTTCCGCAATCGGAGCAGTTTGGTCGCGTAATCGAATCAGTCTGCGGAGTGGCTGGCTGATAATGGATCATTGGCATGGACCTAGGTTGACTATTCCAGTGAGAATCTGTCCGGGTTTCGACTTTACCGGTCGTCCTATTTGAACTTGACCGTCATCGTTTCGGAATGATTGCACTGCGGGCATTCAAAAGTGCGTTGATCGTAGTCGGGCTTGTTGGTTGGTTCGATGCGGGCAAGCCACATGGGATTCCCACAATTTGGGCATGGCGGTAGATCAACCGGCTTCGAAGAATCATGGATATGAGATTGCTGCATGGGGCACGTTCCCGTTACGCGGTTCAGGCGGGAGCGCTATTGGTCTCTCAGTCATCGACGCCTGGGGCAAAGCCGCTGTGTCGATGATGTTGAAACGGTGCTCTCAACTAACGGAAGAGTCGATCCGCGAACGGCTGGATACCCCCCAAGGACGTCAAATGAGTAAGTGGAACTAAATTTCAGCCGTGAACCTTGGCGTCGCGAAAGGTCTGCTTTTGACTCAAAGCGGACATGCCATGTGCGGCAGGTTTCGGACATCAGCCGGTGGGGGAGGTCGTCCGGCGTCAGGGCGCGCGCATAGGAACTACGTTCCCCTGAAAGACGTTGAGCCGCTACGTGGGGTAATATCCAAGGAGAGCGCAATGTACCTAAAGCTTGCAACTGTCGCGGTGATCGGAGCACTGATTTCGACCCCCGGTCTTGCCCAAAACCAAACGGCGTCTGCCAAGAATGAATGGCAAGCATCAAAGCTGATCAACATGAACGTCTATAACGACCAAAACGAAAAGATCGGCGACATCAAGGAACTTCTACTCGACAAGAGCGGAAAAATTGACACGGTTGCTATCGGCGTCGGTGGCTTTCTTGGTATGGGCGAGCGCGATGTGGCTGTGAAGTTTGACCAGCTGAAGTGGAGCAACGAGCCCGTTAAATCCACCACGAGCAGCACAAAGCCATCAACCACGACCGGCTCCGCCCAGTCACGCGAAGTACGCGACCGCAACTACCCGGACCACGCGGTGCTACCAAATGCGACCAAAGATCGGCTGAAAGGTATGCCCCAGTTCGATTACAACAAATAAGGCGCGGCCGAAAACAAGCTACGGCCCGGCGGTTCTTCGCCGGGCCGGATTCCCGCAGCTGCGGCCGTTTCCCCTGACGATGTTACTGAGCAGCGTCAAAACGCGAAAAACGCGGATTAGGCCTTAGATTCTGCCAAGCAAAACCAAAATCAACAAAATAACGATGACCAATCCCAGGCCGCCGCCGCCGTAATAGCCCGTTCCATAAAAGGGGCCGCCACCAAATCCACTGAAGCCACCGAGTAAAATTATGACCAATACGATCAATATGATTGTCCCGACAGTCATGCGTTGTCTCCCATTTAAAGGCGCTTGCCGAGTACCGTGCCTTGCGGAATTGAAACGGCCGCGCTCTCCGCTGGTTCCAAAGTTTGGAACTTATTTTGCCGAGCTCAATTAGTTCGCTAAACGCAGTTCGCAGTTCGCAGTTTGCCGGCGCCAACGCGCAGGTGAAACGCAAACGCGTCCTATCGCTGGGAGCGTAAATTCATGGCCAAAACGTTAGTGGATACGGATCAGACAATTTCGCGCGAAAAACTCGCAGCACTTCTCAACGAAGACCTTTCCCGAGAATATCAGGCGATCATTGCATATGTCGTCTATTCGCAGGTTCTTAAAGGCGCCGAATACATGAATATTGCCGACCAGCTCGCCACTCACGCGCAACAAGAACTCAACCATGCTCTGACAATTTCTCGGCAAATCGATTATCTCGGCGAGATGCCGACCGTGACCCCGAAACCCGTCAAGACGTCGGAAGATGCAAAGGAAATGCTCCGGTTCGATTTGGAAAATGAAAATGAAACCATTCGCAATTATCGAGAGCGGGTCAAACAGTGCGAAGCGCTCGGTGAATTTGCGATGGCCGAGCAGATCCGGGATATCCTGGTCGAAGAACAAGACCATCAGATTGACCTTGCGACCGCTCTAGGCGAGGACGCACCTAATCTTGCCAAGCGAAAGAAGTGACCGCGAACACCCGACAGTGCGCGACGAGTGCCTTTAGGTGTGGCGCCGGGCTGAAAGAAGAGTCGAGAGCGATTTTGGCCGGAACTCCAAAGGCCACCTCCGACTTGTCCACGGTAGTTCCCGTGGAGGATTCAGATGGTCAGAATGACAGTAAAAGCGAGACATGCGGTCGTCGGCGCCGCCCGGCGCAGCGTCGAGAGCGTCAAATCAGTGGCCGGCGATGCCCTCGGTGCCGCCGCGAAAGCCGCAGCGGGAGTGGTGATTGAATCTACGGCCGATGCGCTCCGCGTTGGGCAAACCAAGATCAAGCAATCAGCGCCTTCGGTAAAACGCTCAGCCGGTCGGCTGGCAAAACAGGCCGTTAGTGGTTCCCCCCGAAAAAAGTCCGTGCGGAAACGGTCGAGCAAGACCAGAAGGCGGGTGAGCAAGCGCTCCCGCTAGACCCACGGCGATCCAAGCCCGTGGCAAGCTTCGATCGAATAACCCCCAGGAAAACGCGACTGCGAACCAGCGGCTGAGGTGGACCGACGAGCCGACCGCGCCCGTGAACGTGTAACAGCGCGGTGGTCGGACCTGCGCGATTATTTTCGATAAAGCGCAGCCTGCAGCCAGTCGCTCGACGTCAACGTCGTCAGCTCGATGCACGTGATGCCGGTTCATGCCGGCAATCGGCTCGAGGCCAACTTTCTATCCAATTGCAGGCCCACTCAATCGGACAAGCCAGCGGAAAAATAAATCCAGTTCTGATTATTGAGCGCGCGCTCTTTATCTAACTCATAGCCGAGTCCTGTTCGGCCCACGTCAAATGACATAACAGACTTTTTTGAACTAAGTTGAACCATGAGCATTTCTCCTATTCGCAAACACAAAAACCTGAGGAGTAGTGCTAATGGCGATGACAACAACAGACACCAGAGAGACGACCTCTTTGATCGGTAGCGACAAAGTGGAGGGCACTGCCGTTTATGGTGCAGACCAAAACAAGATCGGATCCATCGAGCGAATTATGATCGACAAGATGAGCGGCAGAGTTGCTTATGCTGTGCTTAGCTTCGGCGGTTTCCTCGGCATGGGCGAAGATTACTATCCAGTGCCGTGGCAGACGATGAATTATGATACGAACCTCGGAGGATACAGGGTCAATTTCACCGAAGAGCAGCTCAAATCGGCGCCCAAGTACAACGAGGGGACAGGCTGGAACTGGAACCGCGAGAATGAGAAGCGTGTCTACAGCTACTACCAGACCCGTCCGTATTGGGAATGATTTGAATATCCCATCTGCGAGTTGAGGATCATCGGCTAGAGTGTTCGCGCTCCCGTTTAGGAAGTCGAGCGCCGCAGTCCATGATCAGTGCGGTCTTGGGGGTCGGGCGTTCATACGCCTGGCCCCCATATTGTCTGCATCGATCAGGCCAGCCGCTCTCGGGCTTCTTCGTCTCATGTCGGCCGATCACGCAGACTGCTCCATGATGCCCCGCAATTGGCCGGCGACACCGTCTACGACCGCTCATTATTGTGCAGCCCCTCGCATGCTATAGTGTTAGTTTGATTGTTCAGTAATGCTTTGGGGGGGAACATGACGAGATGGCACCAATATTTAAAGTTGATTTTAGCGACAGCGGGGCTGTTGACATGGCCGGCGTGGGCTAACTCACAAACTTATCCATCGCACGCCATTACGATTGTCGTCGGATATGCCGCAGGGGGACCCACTGACACCATCGCCCGTATCGTGGCCGAGGGCATGAGGCGCTCTCTGGGCCAGCCCGTCATCGTTGAGAATGTTACAGGAGCGTCAGGAAGCATTGGCACGGGACGAGTCGTCCGCGCAGTTCCTGATGGCTACACGTTGAATATTGGCGACATAAGCACGCATGTTTTTAATGGTGCCATTTATTCGCTTCAGTATGACGTACTGAAGGACTTCGAGCCGGTTGCATTACTGCCAAGCAATCCGTCGCTAATTCTTGGAAGCAATAAAGTACCCGCGAAAGATTTGCGCGAACTTATCGTTTGGATCAAGGCAAACCCCGACAAAGTTACGGCGGCGACCGCCGGGGTCGGGAGTCCAAGTCACGTCAGTCTGGCTCGTTTTCAGGCAGCCACGGAAACGCGGCTGCGGTTGGTACCCTACCGAGGCGCGGCCCCAGCAATGCAGGATGTGATTGCCGGCCAGGTAGACATAACGTTCAATCAAATAGCGAACGCCTTGCCACAGGTTCGCTCTGGCAAGCTTAAGGTTTATGCCGTTACATCCAAGACTCGCGTGGCTGCAGCGCCGGATATTCCAACCGTTGACGAAGCAGGGCTTGCGGGTTTTTACGCATCGGCTTGGCGCGGACTTTGGGCTCCCAAGGGCACGCCGAAGGAGATAATTGCTAAGCTCAATAAGGCTGTGGGGGAGGCGCTTGCCGACCAGGCGGTGCGCGAACGGCTTGCCGGCATGGGCGAGGAAATTCCACCTCGTGAGCTACAGACTCCGGAAGCGCTTGGCGCTTTTCAAAAAGCGGAGATCGAGAAATGGTGGCCAGTTATAAAAGCCGCGAACATAAAGGCTGAATAATTTTTTGCCAACCGCTGCATGATGTCCGGTATTGATCCAAGTCAATGCGGATTTCGCGATTTTAGTTCTGTTTGTAAGCGCATCGGAGAGGCTGGTTGCTGAGGAGCTTCGGAGTTTCTTCGATGTTCAAATCGAGGGACACTCTCGATGTGCCGGTCCCCTAATGTAGCCTGTCGAGGGTGCCCCTCGTTTTGCCCAGTTCCCTTTATGGGAGGGTAGTCATGACAATGCAGACCAGTGACCAGAAATACGCCGGCTTTCTCCACAGCGTGGCAGGGCAAATTACCGCGACAACAATAGTAGTCGCAATAATTCTGCTAGTCGCTTGGCGCTATGTGTTCTGACGCGAAATTGAGCCGCGCTTTCATTTCAAATCAGAATGCGATGTCCGCTTCGGGCCCGTGGCGGAGATGCGCTTGTGCGCCGCACATGTCTGCTATGACCCAGAGCGAAATTCGGGTCGCACTTACCTAGTCTCGCTTAAGCCGTTACGATGTGTCGCCCATCCCTGGGGGTCGTTATGAGGCGACGCGAATTCATCAAGGTAGTTGCCGCGTCGGCGGCCGCCTGGCCGCTGGCGGCGCGAGCACAGCGAAACCGCATGCGGCGGGTCAGCTTGCTCGTTGGTCTCGCCGAGCAGGACCCGGAAGCAAGTGCTCGCGTCAAAGCTTTCCGGCTAGGTATGCGTGATTTGGAATGGATTGAGGGGCGCAACGTTCAGATTGAATATCGGTTTGCCGGAAGCAACATCGACCTCATCAACAAGCACGTTGCGGAGCTGGTCAAATCGGCACCCGACGTGATCGTCGCGAATTCAACTCCTGTCATGGCTGCACTAAAGCCGGCAACAAGTAACATTCCAATTGTGTTTGTGGTTGTGAATGACCCAGTTGGTCAAGGTTTCATTCCAAATCTTAAGCACCCCGGCGGCAATATCACCGGATTTTCATTCATCGAGCCCGAATTAATCGGTAAGTGGATCAATCTGCTTAGCGACGTCAAGCCTGGACTGTCGCGGGTCACATTGATGTTTAATCCCGACACCGGGCCTTACTACGATCGTTTCATCCGGACATACGAAGCATCGCCGGAACATGCCTCCGTCGAGGTCCGAGCAGCGCACGTACGGAGTACAGCCGACGTCAACGCAGCGGTTGCCGAGTTGGGGCATGAACCAGACGTCGGATTGATCGCTCCTGGCGATCCTTACATCCTGACGGCGCGCGCAGCTATTCTGAATGCGGCACGCCCCTACGGGTTGCCGATCATCTCTCCCTACAGGCAATTCGTGGCAGAAGGCAGTCTGATGTCATATGGGCCAGATACTGCCGACATTTTCCGGCGTTCAAGCTCTTACGTTGATCGCATCCTCAAAGGCGAGGCGGCCGGCAATTTGCCGGCACAATCACCGGACAAATTCGAACTCGTCATCAATCTCAAAACTGTAAAAGCTCTTGGCCTCTCGGTTCGCAGGCCGTTCTTGCTTCTCGCTGATGAGGTCATCGAATAAGGAAGCGTTGTCCGCTTCTGGGCTTCAGGCGATGCGCACCGGTACTTCGGTGTCTCGTGTTCGTCACAGTCCCATTGCGGGTCTGGAAAGGGGATTAAGGCGCTACCATGGAAGTTGGGGGCTGGTTGCGAAACTTGGGACTCGGAAAATATGAGCGAGCTTTCATCGAGAACGCTATCGATACCGATGTGCTGCCCGAGTTGACCGAAGGCGATCTCGAAAAGCTCGGGATTCCACTGGGCGACAGGAAGCGTCTCATCAGGGCAATCAAGGCGACGGCTGGCGCCTCTTCCGGCGTGCTCATTACAAGCGAAGTCCGGGAGAATGAGCGGAGCGACTCCTCTCCTGTAGCTGCTGCCGAACGCCGTCACTTGACCGTGATGATCTGCGATCTGGTGGGCTCGACAGCTCTATCGGCCCGGCTCGACCCTGAGGACATGGGCGCGGTGATCGATGCCTTCCAGGCCGCCTGTGCGCGTATCACGCTGGCCTATGACGGCTTCCTTGCCGATTTCCGGGGCGACGGGATATTGGCCTATTTCGGCTATCCCCGTGCGCATGAGGACGATGCCGAGCGAACCGTGCGCGCGGGTCTCGATATCGCGGCTGCTGTTGCGCGGCTCAAGACGCACGCGGAAGAGCCGCTGTCGGTCCGCATAGGCATCGCCACCGGCTTGGTGGTGGTCGGCAGCCTCGGGGGCGATGGTAGCTTGCGCGAGCATGCTGTGGTTGGGGATACGCCGAGCCTGGCAGCGCGACTTCAGTCCGTTGCCGAGCCTGGAATGGTCGTCGTCGCGGCTTCGACACGCCGGCTGCTCGGCGAATTGTTCCATCTGCGCGATCTTGGCCTTCACAACGTCAAGGGAATTGCCGAGCCGGTCGCTGCGTGGGCGGTTGACGGCGTGTCGGCGTCCGAGAGCCGCTTCGAGGCAATCCACGCGGCGGGTCTAACTGACTTTATTGGCCGCGAAGACGAAATCGATTTCCTGCTGAAGCGACAACGCCTCGCCTGGAAAGGCAAAGGCCAAATCGTGCTGATCTCGGGCGAACCTGGGATCGGCAAATCCCGCCTTGCGGCTGCTCTCGGCGAGCGCATCACCGACGAGGCGTACACGACCTTACGTTACCAATGCTCGCCCCACCACATCAACAGTCCGCTTTATCCGTTCATCGCCCAATTGGAGCGAGCGGCCGGGTTCAAGGCAGACGATGCGCCCGAGCAACGCCTCGACAAGCTGGAAGCACTTCTCGCCATAGCGGAGTCGCGCGTGCATGACACAGCGCCGCTTTTTGCCGCGCTGCTGTCAATTCCGTTTGGCGACCGGTATCCAAAGCTCGCGCTCAATCCCTCACAGCAACGACGCCGCACTTTCGAGGCACTGCTCAATCAATTCGAAAATCTCGCACGCCAGAAGCCGATCCTGCTCTTGTTCGAGGATGCGCAATGGGCCGATGCCACCTCTCTCGAGCTGCTCGGCTTGACCGTCGACCGCGTGCGCAAACTGCCGGTCCTTGCGCTGGTTACCGTGCGACCGGAGTTTGAGGTGCCCTGGGTCGGCATGCCCGATGTCAGTACGCTGACGCTCGGGCGTCTTGGTCGCAGCAATGTTGAAAACATGGTCACGCAGGTCACCCATGGCCGCGCGCTGCCAACTGAAGTGATGAACCAGATTATCGCCAAGACCGACGGCAATCCGTTGTTCGTCGAGGAACTCACAAAGGCGGTGCTCGAAGGGGACTTCCTGGTCAAGAACGCCGATGGCTATCGGCTCCAGGGGCCTCTGCCTCCGCTCGCCATTCCGGCGACCCTTCAAGACTCCTTAATGGCGCGGCTCGACCGCCTGGCGCCGGTGAAGGAGATCGGCCAAATCGGGGCAGCCATCGGACGTGAGTTCTCCTATTCCTTGATCCGCGAGTTGGTCGGACCCGACGAGCGCACACTCAAGCGCGCTCTTGCCAAACTCGAGCAGGCTGAACTCGTATTCCGCCACGGTGAGCCCCCGGAAGCTATCTACAGCTTCAAGCACGCGCTGGTGCGGGATGCGGCGTATGAAACCCTACTCAGGAGCCGCCGGCAGCAATTGCATGGCCAGATTGCGCGCACAATGGTGGATAAATTTCCAGACATTGTGGTGAGCCAGCCGGAAATCGTGGCTCACCACTTCACTGAAGCAGGTCTTGTTGAATCCGCGATCGAATACTGGCTCAAGGCCGGCAATCTCGCACTCGGCCGCTCAGCGAACGCTGCTGTCGGTCATCTGAAGCGAGGGTTGAAACAGATTCCCAACATTGACGACCCAATGCTACGCAACAAGTGGGAATTGCTGCTTCAAACGTCGCTCGGCAACTCCCTCCAGGCAACTCAGGGCTGGAGCGCCGACAGTGTGAAGCATGCGTACACGCGAGCGCTTCAGCTGTGCAAAGAGAGCGGGCTCGACGAACATACTTTTCCTGCGGTGTTTGGCTTGTGGACCTGGAATTTCCTGCGTGCAGCGCTTGGTGAAGCCCAGGCCCTTGCCGAACATCTACTGAGCACCGCCGAGAATGTAGACGATTCTGTTCGTAAGGTTCTTGCGCACGAAGCTCTGGGGTTCACCCTGTTTGCACAAGGGAAGTTTGACGCTGCCCACGCGGAGCTAGGCCGCAGCATTGGCCTGTGCGAGGACAGCAAGGCCGCGGTGTATGTGGACCTGGCGGCACACGACCCACGCGTTCATGTAAGGGCATACGACAGCATGGCGCTATGGTTCCTCGGCTACCCCGATCAGGCCTTGCGGGTTTGTGCGGAGGGCCAACGTTATGCAGATGCGTCTCAACATCCATACAGCGATGCAATGGAACGAACGATAAGTCTTCGGGTGCATCAGTTTCGCGGTGAGGCTGAAATTATCGCAAGCAAGGTCAACAGGGCCATCGCACTCTGTGAAGAGCATGAGTTTGTGCACTATCGAGCCGTGGCTTTGATGTTGCGCGGATGGGCAAGTGCCCAGCAAGGACGGTTTGAAGAAGGGATTGCCGAAATTCGGGAAGGTTTGGAAAAAGAGAGGGCCACTGGCGCTTTATTACTGGAGACATACTCGCTCGGGTTACTGGCGGATGCGTACCTAAAGAATGAACGCTATGAGCAGGCATTCGACGCTTTGCAGCAGGCACAATTGAGGCTCGGTGAAAAGAACTCCGAGCGCTTTTACGCTGCTGAAATATATCGCTTGCTCGGAGAAACTTATTTGCGATCAAACCGAGATCTGGACCGGGCGAAGGATTGTTTTTCCAAAGGGCTTATGGTTGCGCGCGAGCAAAAGGCCAAATCCCTTGAACTTAAGCTTTGCTTGAGTGCTGATGACCTGCGCGAGCAGGAAAAAAACGCCGACAAGGATCGCTCAGAACTCGGCGAGATCTTCGGATTCTTTAGTGAGGGTTTTGATACCATCGACCTGGTTAAAGCCAAAGCAAGATTGAAAAATCCCCGAATGGGGTAATGTCTTCGATAGCTCCTAGCGGACATTGGCTGTTGCGTTGTGCAATTTCACAACCGCTCCCACCGCAGGGTCCTTGGTTGGTTTGCCCGGCGGCTCAATCATTTTTGAAGAGATACGTTCATCCTTCTCGATATTTGGGTCAATGATCTTGCATGCCCCATCTTCAACGAAGGAAGCCCACCTAGCCCAGTTCTTGGCACGATATCATCCCAAGCTTCTTCAATCTCAGCTACGCGACTGCCGGCCGCGCTGCCGCTGTTTGCGAGTGGCGTCAATTGAATTTATAGACGAGTTCGCTCCGCACGGTCTGCACGATCGGGCGGATCGATATGTTGGCGACAGTCGTGCCAACCGGGACCACGATCGGCGGGAAGGGACAAATGACAGGGTCGGTGCATACGAGCGGAAGGGTGGCGCTACGATAATTCGCATAACGATATTCTGTGCGCCACGACCAGCCCTTGGCGATAGGCGCGAGCAAATCGAGCCTTGCTTCAATGCCGGAGCCTAAAAACCATCCACTGTATGTGTGCGCTCCAAGCGTGTCCGGCGTAGCACCAAAGAATGGACTGACTGGATTGTTTATGGCCAAATTCACCTCTCTAAACCGCGCCTGAGTGTAGCCGCCGTTAACGTAGGTCAGGATCGCAGGATCAAACAGCCAGCCGATGCGTGCGCCAACAGCCCACGCCGCCGTTTCCTTCATCGTACCGGTCTCAAAGGGAGTTCTGGTACGGAAGTGTGCCTTTGATGCTCGCAAAGTCATAATCACCAAAAACGCCCGCAACGATCTTGTCGTTAAATTGATAGTCGGCGCCGGCGGTCAGGATGCCCAACCAGCCTCGACCACCTTGCGTTTGGGTGAGCGGTACGGTGAAAGGATCGAAAACACCCGCGAACGTAGTGTCGGCATTGTAAAGCCCGTAGCCAAAGCCGCCGCCGATATACAGTCCAGTCCAGTTATAGACTGGCGCAGGTCGATGCGGGGCCTTCACGGGGAGCGCCGCCGCGTAGGCAGATCCAGCAGGCCCGTTTCCCCAGTTGAACTTATAAACGAGTTCGCTGCGAACCGTTTGCACAATGGGGCGAACCGAAACAGTGCTTAAGGTCGTACCGGCAGGGACGCCGACGAAGGGCGATCCTGGGCAAGCGGTCGGGTTTGTGCAGCCATCAGGAAGCGTAGCACTGCGGTAATTCGCATAACGATATTCGGTGCGCCATGACCAGCCTCTGGCGAAAGGACCGAGCGAATCAAGCCTCGCCTCAATGCCGGAGCCAAGGAACCAGCCGCTATAGGTATGCGACGGAATACTCGAAACAACGCTACCAGAGAACGGGTCGCTAACTTCACCAAGCACCATATCAGCTTGCGAAAAATGCGCTTGAGTGTAACCGCCGTTGAAGTAGGTCAGGATCGCGGGGTTAAAGAGCCAACCGATACGCGCGCCAACAGCCCACGCCGATGTTTCCTTGGTGGTGCCGATTGAAAATGGCCCCTGATTCTGGAGGGTGCCCTTGATGCTTGCAAAATCGTAGTCGCCGAACACGCCCGCCACGATCTTGTCGTTAAATTGGTAGTCGGCGCCTGCGGTCACGATGCCCAACCAGCCGCGGCCGCCTTGCGTTTGAGTCAAAGGAAATGTGAAGGGCAACCCGGCGGCGAGCCACTCGGTGTCAAGATTGTACATGCCGTAGCCATAGCCGCCGCCGACGTACAATCCGGTCCAATTATAAGTTGGCACAGCAGGTGGTGGAGGAGCCTTCACAATCGGTCGTGCCACATCAGCGGCGCGGATCGGCCCGCTCGCCGTGAAGAAAACAGCCGCCGCCGCCGCAAGTGCGAGCGTCTTCATTGAATGCCCCCAATTTTATCGCTGATTTTGTACGCTTTTTTGCTGTCCCGAAGCACTACACAGCACATTAATCAGGAAAGTCACGCCAGTAAATCCTTGGGGACCGCCGCGAGGCGGTCTTTCTTTTTACGCTAATATTTTCGCAGATGTCCGCTGTTAGCCAAAAGCGGACACCGGCCTAGGCACTTCTGACCGCAAGAGACATTGTTGCCCGGGAGGATACCTCCTACACTTAAGCTGCGGCCCCGGGGGTGGCTCTATTTGGCTGAAGAACGCGTCGAGCGCAGGCTGGCCGCTATTTTTGCCGGCGACATCGCTGGTTACAGCCGCCTAATGGGCGCTGATGAGGAAGGCACGCTTCGCCAACTCAAGGCGTATCGCAAGGAACTGGTCGACCCCAAGATCACCGAGCACCGCGGTCGGATCGTCAAGACGACGGGCGACGGCATGCTGGTGGAGTTCGTCAGCGTCGTCGATGCCGTACGTTGCGCAGTCGATATCCAGCGTGGCATGGCCGAGCACAACACCGAAGTGCCGGCGGACAAGCGCATTGAATTTCGCATCGGTATCAATGTCGGCGACATTATTATCGACGGCGATGATATCTTCGGCGACGGCGTCAATGTTGCGGCGCGCTTAGAGGCGCTGGCCGATCCCGGCGGCATAATGGTTTCGGGGGTCGTGCACGACCAAGTGCGCGATAAGCTAAGCTTTGGCTTCGACAACATGGGGGAGCGAGTCGTAAAAAACATTGCTCGCCCGATTGGCGTGCATCGTGTGCAAATTTCGGAACTAGCTGTGCCGGCTGTCGTCAAATCAGGCAGCGCTGGTACGCCTGCCGCCATGGCGAGTACGAGTCGGCCGTCAATTGCGGTTCTGCCGTTTACCAACATGAGCGGCGACCCGGAACAGGATTATTTTGCTGACGGCATCGTTGAGGAGATTATTACAGCACTCTCCCACATGCGCTGGCTGTCTGTCATCGCGCGCAATTCGAGCTTTATCTATAAGGGCAAGAGCGTTGACGTGAAGCAGGTCGGTCGCGACCTTGGGGTCCGCTACGTGCTTGAAGGAAGCGTGCGCAAAGCCGGAAATCGAGTGCGCATCACCGGGCAGCTTATCGATACGTCAACCGGAGCACATCTTTGGGCCGATCGCTTCGATGGGGCGACCGAAGATATTTTCGATCTTCAGGATCAAGTGACTGCCAAGGTTGTTGGCGCGATCGGGCCGAAGCTGCAACAGGTGGAGGTCGAGCGTGCCAAGCACAAGCCTACCGAGAACCTCGATGCATACGATTATTATTTGCGCGGGATGGCCAGTCTCCACCAATGGACGAAGGAATCCAACGATGAGGCTCTTCGCCTTTTCTACCGGTCCATTGAGCTCGATCCCGGCTTTGCCTCAGCCTTTGGCTTGGCTTCCTGGTGCTTCGTCTGGCGAAAGGTGAATGGCTGGATCGGCGGCAACGTAAAAGAAGTCGCCGAAGCCGAACGGCTCGCCCGACGTGCCATTGAATTGGGGCCGGACGACGCCGTGGCATTGTCGGGAGGCGGGTATGCCCTCGTTTTCGTTGTCCACGACCTTGACAATGGCGCTGCCTACATTGAGCGGGCGCTTGCACTCAATCCCAATCTCGCCTGGGCCCTGCATTCAAGTGGCTGGACAAAAGCTTTTCTCGGCGAGCCAGATGCAGCAATCGAACATCTGTCGGAAGCAATGCGTTTAAGCCCTCTCGATCCGCTCAACTTTAGGGCCCAAGGCGGAATTGCCTTCGCCCATTTTCTTGCCGGTCGGTACGACGAAGCGATCAGATGGGCGCAAAACGCTTTGCGCGAACGGCCCAACTATCTGGCGGCAATCCGCGAATTGGCAGCGGCCAGCGCACTCGCGGGGCGGCTCCCCGAAGCGCAGAGGGCGATGGCACAATTGCGCCAGATCGATCCCACAGTGCGCATCTCCGGCGTCAAGGATTGGGTGCCGCTTCGCCGCCCTGACGATCTCAAGAGGTTGCAAGAGGGACTGCGAAAAGCAGGTCTGCCGGACTGATCGTCGGTGAAAAAGCTGTCACTGTCGCACCGCTCGGATGTCAGCTATTGGTCGTTACGCGTTGGATCAGGAGCAGACATGTGCAGCGCGACAGCCCATACTGATTTGGGCGAATAGGCGCTGCGAAAGCCTATGCCCGGACATTCGGCGCGCCCATATAGTCCGAAATTCGGATTATATGAGCGTTGCAAAAACCGCGATTGCCAGACAGCATGTTGAATACGCACTCCTCAAGCGGGTTATACTGGCAGCCCCTTACGTGTTGCCATTCCCGTTGTTACTGAGAAGGGGATAACAACCATGAGAATTCGGTTCGCAATAACGCTGGCGGTTACCATTGGATTAGGACTGACATTCGTAGCAACGCACGGTTTAGCCGCTCCCACGCGGAAGGTTTACGTTGTAATCGAGGTTGATGAAATAACGGATGCAGACCATTTCGAGGCTCTGAAGAAAATGGTCGCGCGTGCGACTGTAGAGGCGCAATTCGAGGATGGCCGCTACCTCGCGCGCACCGAAAATGTGACCGCTCTCGATGGGACTGGTCCGAAAGCAATTGTTGTCATTGCTTTTGATAACGAAGCTAAAGCGAGAGCGTATTATGAAAATTCAAAAGAAATTACCGCGATGCGCTTGAAATCAACGAAGTCGCGTGCGTTCATTGTTGACGTATGCTCAGAGCGAGGGAAATTGTTATCAAATTGCTGACAAGCCGGTAGCGCTTGCGATGCGAGCAAAACGTCAAGTTGAAGTTCGGAGAGGCCGCCTCGGGGCGGTCTTTCTTTTTGCCAGTGTGCAATGTCCGCTATTGGCCCGCAACCCCGAGGGTCCCGATGCGCAGAGCCAAATGAAGGACAGGCGCCGGCAGATTGTGGGGCTTGCAGCACGCGCCTCGCTGCCTGCGGTCTTTAAGTCGCGCGACGTTTTGGTGGGCGGCCTAATGAGCTATGGCGCTAGCAACACGGATGCATATCGTCAGGCCGGCGTTTACACCGGACGCATTCTGAACGGTGAGAAACCCTCTGAACCGCCAGTCACACAAGCCACGAAATTCGAGTTTGTATTAAATTTAAAAACTGCAAAGGCTCAGGGACTTCAACTGAACCCACAACTGCTTGCGACTGCCGACGAAGTGATCGAATGAGATGATGTCCGTTTCCGGCCCGAAGCGGACATGGGCTATCACGCTGCACATGTCTGCTGACTCGAAGCGGACATTGTGTCGAAGCTTGAACATACGTAAGGTTCGCGGTCGACCCGATTGCCGTTTCCGCATTTTAGGTTGCTGGCGTCCCGGGAGGATCTAATGCGACGGCGCGATTTCATCACGCTTTTAGGTGGCGCGACGGCATGGCCGCTGTCGGTGAGAGCCAAGGAGCCCGATCGCATTCGTCGTATCGGCATGCTCGTCGGAATCAAGGATCCGGACATAAATGCATTCCAAGACGAACTCGAAAGGCACGGATGGTCCGAGGGCCGCAACATTCATATCGACTTTCGCTATGCACCTGCCTCCACTCAGGTGCAGACGCCCGCCAAAGAACTGGTTGCCATGCAGCCCGAGGTCATTTTCGCGCTAGGGAGACCAGTCACCGCCGCGTTGCAAAAGGAAACACACACGATACCGATCGTGTTCACTTACGTCATAGACCCGATCGGCGCAGGCTTCATTGCAAGCCTAGCGCGCCCCGGCGGCAATCTCACCGGCATCATGGCTTACGAGCCAAGCGTGATCGGCAAATGGCTGGCCATGCTCAAGGAGATCGCACCACAGACCGCACGCGTGGCGCTTTTGGGAAATCCGAAAACTGCGGCGTATTACGATTACTTGCTGCACGCCGCCGAAGCTGCTGCACCTTCGCTTGGAATCGAGCTGGTACCCAGCCGAATCGAGAACGACCCCGCCGACATCGAGCGTGTGATTGCCTCTATCGCCAGCATGCCAAACAGCGCTATGGCCGTACTGCCGGAAAGCACGACCACCGACCATAACGGTATTATCATCGCTCTCGCGGCTCGCAATCGTTTGCCGGCAGTTTACACTTTTAAGTTTATGGTCCGCGCGGGCGGTCTCATGTCCTATGGGATTGTCGCTGCCGACCACTATCGGCAAGCAGCATTCTACGTCGATCGTATCCTTCGCGGAGCCACACCAAGCGACCTTCCGGTCCAGAACTCCTACGAAGTACGAAACCGCCCTCAATCTCAAGACGGCTAAAGCCCTCGGTTTGCCTCCGCCAGCGGGCCTGATGGTCGCGGCCGACGAGGTGATCGAATAGACATGCTGCTTTGCTGGCGCGTCGTATGGCTCGGAGCGGACATGAGCTTGTGGGATGTCCACTACTGCCCCAAAGCGGACAATGCGCAAGATGGCAGAGGTTCATGTCAGCAGATTATTTAGAGCTAAGGAACTCATCGAGCGTTGGCAGCAGAACTATGCCATCGTGATCGCTGCGCTGCCGCGCCAGTGGATTTCCGGGACCACTCTCACGTAAAGACGCGGGGCTTCTACAACGAAGTGTTGTGACACCACACAAGATCGTCAGCATGCGAGCTTCCGGCCCTCAGCGAACATCTGGTGTTGCAACACGCAACTTTACTTAGGGGCGATGCGGACGGTAGCGTCCCTCAGAAAATCAAGCTCCGCAAAAAACGAAACGGCAGGCGGGAGCTTGTTGCTCCGCGCCTGCCATTAATCCCCGGAGGGTCAGGAGGAAGTTGTTAAATCAATTCCTTCAGCTCTTTCGAAGCTCGAAATGCGACTTTCTTGCTGGCTTTGATCTGAATTTGTTCGCCGGTTGCAGGATTGCGGCCAATGCGCGCGGCGCGCTTGCGGACTTGAAGAATGCCGAGGCCGCCGATACGGATTCGCTCGCCCTTCTTCAGATGCTTGACGATGTTACCGACGAGATCGCCGAGCACGGTTTCCGCCTGCTTCTTCGACATCTCGTGAGTTTCTGCCAGTGCAGCGGCGAGATGCTTCAGTGTGACAGTCGGCGGTGTCGGGGCTTTTCCAGGAACCATTGCCATCAGTGGACCCTCCTCGTAAATCCTGAGCTTGGCGAAGCGCCAAACACGCCGCCCGGAATAGACGATTCGGGGGCGGTCTGACCATCAATTCTTCGCGATAAATAAGGCTTTTTCGCAATTTCGGGTGTTTACCTTGACTATGCGTTGAGCCGCCTATAACTCGTCCGAACGCCCGCGGGGGCGTAGCTCAGTTGGTTAGAGCGCTGCCCTGTCACGGCAGAGGCCGCGGGTTCGAGTTCCGTCGCTCCCGCCATTTTTTCAATGACTTAGCCATGACTTTGGCCAACTCTGGCCATGACTCTGGCCGTTATTTTGGCCATGACTTTGGGTGGCCAGATCGAACTCTTTGCCTCAGAAATTGGCGCCGGGGACACTTTCATGACCTCCGTTCGGGCGATGTTTTTTGACGTGTTCGGGACCCTGGTCGACTGGCGAACTTCGATCGCCCGGGAAGCCGAAAGGGTCTTGAAGCCCCTCGGTTACAACCTTGACTGGCTCGCTTTTGCCGACACCTGGCGGGGCGAATATCAGCCGGGCATGGAGGAGGTCCGCTCCGGCCGCATTCCATTTTGCCGGCTCGACGTGCTGCACCGGCGCAATCTCGAACGCTTCATGCCGCGGTTTGGCCTGCGCGGACTTCCGGAAGAGACTCTGCATGAACTCACATTTGCCTGGCATCGGCTCGATGCATGGAGCGATGTGCCGGCAGCGCTCAAAAGATTAAGAAAAAAGTTTCTGATTGCCCCGGTGTCGAACGGAAACATTTCACTGATGGTCGACCTCGCACGGCGGAATGAATTTCCCTGGGACGCCATCCTCGGCGCGGAAGTGGCGGGCGACTACAAACCAAAACCGCGCGTTTACCTCGCCGCGTGCGAGGCATTCGCCCTCGACCCCGCGCAATGCATGATGGTTGCCGCGCACAGCAACGATCTCGCGGCCGCCACGGGATGCGGCCTGCGTGCGGCCCACACGTCCCGGCCGGATGAATACGGACCCGACACGGGTGAGCGTACGCCGACAGTCAAGGTGGATTTCGCTGCGGGGGATTTGAGCGCGCTGGCAGATCAACTCGGAGTTTAAGTCTGTCGTCACCGGGCTTGTCCCGGTGACCTCGCTCAGGATGGCGCTGCCGTGCGTCCCCAGCGAGATGGCCGGGACAAGCCCGGCCATGACGGCCGGCGATGACAGTTTGCATATTTGACGCTCGCGGGTGGCTGCGCCCGCTTTAGCCTCTGTAAAGCGGCTCCGGCTGGGCGAAGAAGCTCCCAAGAATATGATAGACCAGCATGTAGTTTTTCTGCTGGAAGCTTGCGTGCGAGATGCCGGGCATGACCGTGAACTGTTTGTCGGGGTTTGGCAGTCTTGCATAGAACTTCAACAGGTCTTCGATCGAAGCGATGCCATCCCATTGGCCGCGCATGATCAGCGTCGGCACCGTAATCTTCTCCGGGTTCACCACGGGCAGCCTTGAGCACATGTCGACATAGGTGCCGGTCGGCACGGACGTGTCGAGCGCAGTAACGGCATCCGCAAAAGCGTTGATCACTTTCTCTTCGGCGGTGCCCGGATGGTCGCGATCGAAGATCGAGTGAATGAAGGCCTTGTCGATGGGACGACGGTTTTTCGCCTGGAATTCCGGCAATCTCTTTCTGCGTTGCTCCAGCGTCGGTGAGCCTTCGCCCGTCCACACCATGGCATCGAGTGCCAGGCGCGCTACCATTTCGGGATGCCGCTCGGCGAACATTGCCGCGCGCAGCGCGCCGGATGAGATTCCGTATACCAGAAACGACCGCTTGCCGCGGAGCTTCTGGATATAGAGAGCAGCGGCGTAACAGTCGTCGGCGCCCTGGGAGATCGGGGCGTTGTTGTCGCGGTCCTTGGTCGAGCGGCCGTAACCTTCCATATCCACGCACCAGCAATCGAATCCCAGCCGGGCAAAGTGATCCATGGCGGAGGAATCGGGACGGCCCGGCACCTGCAGATCGAATGTCGGCTGCGAGGCCATGGACGAGCCGTGCACGAATAAAATCGTGCCGATGCTTTTGGCGGGATCGCCGGCGCATTTCTCGAATAGGAAGAGCTTTACGCCGCCGTCCCTGGTTGTCCAATGTTCCTCGCCCTTGATCGCAAGCTTCGCCATTTCGTTCATTGTTTGCCCGTTGGATTGGAGTCGGAAGTAGTTCTAGCGCAGCACGTCACCCAATCATTTGATCAGCGTGATGTGATTGTCCTTGATGACCTTCGCCCATTTGTCGACCTGTGCCTGCATGAACGTGGCAAACTCCGGCTGAGTCATTGTGAGCGGTGTTGCACCCTGTTGCTCCCAGGACGCCTTGATGTCCGGTCGCTTGAGTATTTTAGTAATCTCGCGATTGAGCAGATCGATAATGGGCTGCGGCGTTCCTTTTGGTGCCATGAAACCGACCCATAACGTGGCCTGGAAGCCGGGAACGCCGGCTTCCGCGATCGTTGGCACATTCGGGAGAATGGCCGAACGCGCGGTGCCGGAGGTTCCCAGCGCGCGCACGCGGCCGTCTTTGATGAATGCAGCCATGGTCGGGACGCTGTCGAACAATATCTGGATCTGGCCGCTCAGGATGTCGGTGCGCATCCCGGTTGAGCCTTTGTAGGGTACGTGCACGATGTCGATGCCGGTCAGGTTCTTCAGCAGCTCAGCTGCCATATGATAGTTCGAGCCCGGACCCGACGAGCCGAAATTCAGCGAACCTGGCTTGGCTTTTGCGAGTGCGACAAGTTCGCTCAGGTTTTTCGCCGGCACCGACGTGTTCACCACCAATACAAGGTCGCTGTCGATCAGCGGCGAGATCGGCACCAGATCCTGCATCAGGTGGTAGGGCTTGCCGGTGTACAGCGTCTCATTGACGGTCTGTGTGCCGGAGACCATCAGCAGCGTGTAGCCATCGGGGGCTGCCTTGACGACATATTCAGTGCCGATGGTCGTGCCGGCGCCGGGCTTGTTTTCGACCACGAATGGCTGATGCAGAGCCTTTTGCAGTTCCTGCGCGATGATACGGGTGAAGACGTCCGTCGGGCCGCCGGCGCCGAACGGCGCGATGAATCTGACCGGACGTGACGGGTAGTCCTCAGCGGCGCTCGGGCCGGCTACCAGAGCCGACATGGCCAATGCAAAAACGCCGACCAGCACTCGCAGCATCGTCATACGCGGACCTCAGGATCGATTTGCCATCCCCCGGGGGCGACTATCGTGGCGCGGCGGACGGGCTGTCAAATGTGACCTTTTCGCTCGTGGATGCCGCCCCGGGTCGGCTTGCCACCCCCGGTGTGCTGCGCTAAGCCTCGGCCGCACCGCCTCTGAGGCTATTCGCAAAGAAGTAAGGGCCAATTTGTGCGGGATAACCGGCGCCATTCGGCCGCCGAACAGTCCAGGCCGGCGTATATCAGGTAAAGCGGGACTGTACGCTTGAGGTCGTCGCCGATGAGCGCATTGCTGCTGGATTACCTTCCCCTTGTCGTATTCGTCGGCGTCGCACTCGCGATCGGCCTTGTCCTGCTGATTGTTCCTTTCATCGTCGCCTACCAGCAGCCGGACCCCGAAAAACTGTCGGCCTACGAATGCGGATTCAACGCATTCGATGACGCACGCATGAAATTCGACGTGCGTTTCTACCTGGTGGCGATTCTCTTCATTATTTTCGATCTCGAGGTGAGCTTCCTGTTCCCCTGGGCGATCGTCTTCCGCAAGATCGGGCTCTACGGATTCTGGTCGATGATGGTGTTCCTTGGCGTTCTCACCGTCGGGTTCATATATGAGTGGAAGAAGGGGGCGCTGGAATGGGATTGACGGCACCATGAGCCTGGTCGCACCCGCGCCGAAGGGGATTCTCGATCCGCGGACCGGCAAGCCGGTCGGCGCGGATGATTCCTTTTTTGGCGGCATAAACGCTGACCTTGCCGACAAGGGTTTCATTGTCACGGCCGCCGACGACCTCATCACCTGGGCCCGTACCGGCTCGCTGATGTGGATGACGTTCGGACTAGCGTGCTGCGCGGTCGAGATGATGCAGATGTCGATGCCGCGCTACGACGCCGAACGGTTTGGATTTGCGCCGCGCGCGTCGCCGCGCCAGTCCGACGTGATGATCGTTGCCGGGACGCTGACCAACAAAATGGCGCCGGCGCTGCGCAAGGTTTACGACCAGATGCCGGAGCCGCGATACGTCATTTCGATGGGATCGTGTGCGAACGGCGGCGGCTACTATCATTATTCGTATTCCGTCGTGCGCGGCTGCGATCGCATCGTGCCGGTCGACATCTACGTGCCGGGGTGCCCGCCGACCGCGGAGGCTCTGCTATATGGCGTGATGCTGTTGCAGAAGAAAATCCGCCGCACAGGCACCATTGAACGCTAGACGGAGTTGCGGCAGTGGACGACACGCTCGACCGGCTTGGGCAAACAATCAAGAACGCGCTCGGCGCCTCGATCGCCGGCTATACAATTGCGAACGGCGAATTGACCGTCGCCGCAAAAGCCGCCGACGTCGTCAAGGTGGCGACATTTCTGCGCGACGATCCGGCCTGTCAATTCGTGAATATCGTGGACGTGACGGCGGTGGATTGGCCCTCGCGCGAGCAACGCTTCGACGTCGTCTATCATTTTCTTTCGCCACGCCTCAATCAGCGCATCAGGCTCAAGGTCGCGACCGATGAGACGACGCCGGTGCCGTCTTTGATTGACGTATTTCGCGGGGCGGACTGGTTTGAACGCGAAACTTACGATCTCTACGGCGTGCTGTTCACTGGCCACCCCGACATGCGGCGCATCCTCACGGACTATGGCTTCGAAGGCCACCCGTTGCGAAAGGATTTTCCGCTGACCGGATTCGTCGAGGTTCGGTGGGACGACGAACAGAAGCGTGTTGTCTACGACAAGGTGACACTCGCTCAGGAATTCCGCAGCTTTGATTTTCTGTCGCCGTGGGAAGGCACGGACTACGTGCTGCCGGGCGACGAGAAGGCAAAGACCGAAGGCAAGGGGTCCTGAGCATGAAGCCGACCCTGAAGCCCGGGCTCAAACATTCGTTTTCCTACAAAGTGCCGGAAAACAAGACGGTGCCTTATACGTATCCGGAGTCGCCGATTATTGCGGCCATGCCGAAGGTCTTTGCGACCGGTTTCATGATCGTATTGATGGAGTGGACTTGCACGCAATTACTCAAAGAGCACCTTGATGAAGGCGAGGGCAGCCTCGGCACGCATGTCGACGTTTCGCATCTGGCGGCGACCCCACCGGGTATGACGGTCACGGTCGACGTGGAGGTTCTGGAAGTCCAGGGGCGCAAGGTCGTGTTCAAGGTCAGCGCGCATGACGGGATGGATTTGATCGGCGAAGGGCATCACGAGCGCGTCATTGTCATGTGGGACAAGTTCAATGCCAAGGTTGCCTCGAAGGCGAAATCCGCAGCGGAGCTTGTCAGCTGATGGCGGAGACCGCGGTTCGCAACTTTACGATCAATTTCGGCCCGCAGCATCCGGCGGCGCATGGCGTCCTGCGCCTGGTGCTTGAACTTGACGGCGAAGTGGTCGAGCGCGTCGACCCTCACATCGGGCTGCTTCACCGCGGCACCGAGAAGCTGATCGAGCACAAGACCTACCTGCAGGCGGTCCCGTATTTTGACCGGCTCGACTACGTCGCGCCGATAAATCAGGAGCATGCGTTTTGCCTCGCGGTCGAGAAACTGCTGGGCATTACGGTGCCGCGGCGCGGGCAGCTCATCCGCGTGCTTTATTCGGAAATCGGACGTCTGCTGTCGCATCTTCTCAACGTCACCACGCAGGCGATGGACGTCGGGGCGCTGACGCCGCCGCTTTGGGGTTTCGAGGAGCGCGAAAAGCTCATGGTTTTCTATGAGCGCGCGTCCGGCTCGCGGATGCATGCAGCCTATTTTCGTCCCGGCGGCGTGCATCAGGACCTGACACCGCAGCTCGTCGACGACATCTACGCTTTCTGTGACCCGTTTCTGAAGGTCGTCGACGACCTCGATGCGCTGCTCACGGAAAATCGGATTTTCAAGCAACGCAATGTCGATATTGGCGTCGTGAGCCTTGCCGATGCCTGGAATTGGGGATTCTCCGGCGTCATGGTGCGTGGCTCCGGAGCGGCCTGGGATCTGCGCAAGTCGCAACCATACGAGTGCTACTCGGAAATGGATTTCGACATCCCGATCGGCAAGAACGGTGACTGTTTCGACCGCTATCTGATCCGCATGGAAGAAATGCGCCAATCGACAAAAATCATGAAGCAGTGTGTCGAAAAACTACGGTCACCGACCGGACAGGGCCCGGTTACCGTCGATGACCACAAGATTGTGCCGCCGCGGCGCGGCGAGATGAAGCGCTCCATGGAGGCGCTGATCCACCATTTCAAACTCTATACCGAGGGTTACCACGTGCCGGCCGGCGAGGTGTACGCGGCGGTCGAGGCCCCGAAGGGTGAGTTTGGCGTCTACCTCGTCGCCGACGGCACCAACAAGCCTTACAAGTGCAAGATTCGAGCGCCGGGCTTCGCACATCTCAGTGCCATGGATTTTCTCACGCGCGGCCACATGCTGGCTGATGTGTCCGCCATTCTCGGCTCGATCGATATCGTGTTCGGGGAGGTGGACCGATGAGCGTTCGCCGTCTCGCGCCGCCCGAAATACAGCCGAAGGAGTTTTCCTTCAGCAAGGAGAACCTTGCATGGGCAAAGAAAGAGATCACCAAATTTCCGGAAGGCCGCCAGCAGTCAGCGATCATTCCCTTGCTGTGGCGCGCACAGGAGCAGGCGAGCGGCTGGCTGCCCGAAGCGGCGATCCGTCATGTGGCCGATTTTCTCGGCATGGCGCATATCCGCGCGCTTGAGGTCGCGACATTTTACACGATGTTCAATCTTCAACCGGTCGGCAAGTTCCACGTGCAGCTTTGTGGCACGACGCCGTGCCGGCTGCGTGGCGCCGATGATCTCGAGAAAGTGTGTCGCAAACGCATCGGCGACCAAAGTGAGGTCACCAAGGACGGCAAATTCTCCTGGGTTGAAGTCGAATGTCTGGGCGCCTGCGTCAACGCGCCGATGGCGCAAATCAATTACGACTATTTCGAAGATCTGACGGCAGAGAGCTTCGGCAAAATTCTTGACGACCTTGCAGCCGGGAAAAAGGTGAAACCGGGCCCGCAGGTTGACCGGCAATTGTCGGCGCCGGTCGGTGGCGCCACCACGTTGAAGGAAAAGGCGTGAGCGATGCTTGCTGACAAGGACCGCATCTTTCGCAACCTTTACGGCCAGCACGACTGGGGCCTCAAAGGCGCGCGCGCCCGCGGTGCCTGGGATGGAACGAAAGCTATTCTCGAGAAAGGCCGCGATGCCGTCATCGAAGAGGTAAAGGCATCGGGCCTGCGCGGGCGTGGCGGTGCCGGCTTTCCGACGGGGCTGAAATGGTCGTTCATGCCGAAAAAATCGGATGGCCGGCCGCATTATCTTGTCGTGAATGCCGACGAGTCCGAGCCTGGCACCTGCAAGGACCGCGAGATCATGCGGCATGACCCGCACCTGCTGGTCGAAGGCTGCCTGATCGCCGGTTTCGCCATGGGCGCCAATGCCGGCTACATCTATATTCGCGGTGAATTCATTCGCGAGCGGGAGCGTCTGCAGGCTGCCGTCGATGAAGCTTACGAGGCCAAGCTCATCGGCAAAAACAATGTGCACGGCTGGGATTTCGATCTTTACGTTCACCACGGGGCGGGGGCCTATATCTGCGGCGAGGAGACCGCACTGCTCGAGAGTCTCGAAGGCAAAAAAGGCCAACCGCGGCTCAAGCCGCCGTTCCCGGCCAATGTCGGTCTCTATGGCTGCCCGACCACCGTGAACAATGTGGAATCAATCGCGGCTGTGCCGGACATTCTGCGGCGCGGCGCATCGTGGTTTGCAGGCATCGGCCGGCCGAACAACACGGGCACGAAGCTCTTTTGCATTTCCGGTCATGTCGCAAAGCCGTGCAATGTGGAAGAGGCCATGGGCATTCCGCTGCGCGAGCTGGTCGAAACCCATGCCGGCGGCGTACGCGGCGGCTGGGACAATCTGCTTGCGGTCATCCCGGGCGGCTCGTCGATGCCGCTGGTGCCGGCGGGCAAGGACTGGGCGGATTCACTTTTGATGGATTTCGACGGTTGCCGCGACAAGAAGTCGGCGCTCGGCACGGCAGCCGTGATCGTCATGGACAAGTCGACGGATATTGTCCGCGCCATGGCGCGCATTTCATATTTCTACAAACATGAGAGCTGCGGCCAGTGCACGCCATGCCGCGAAGGCATGGGCTGGATGTGGCGTGTGCTTACCCGCATGGCCGAAGGTCGTGCGCAAAAGCGCGAGATCGACATGCTGATGCAGGTGACCCAGCAGATCGAGGGTCACACGATCTGCGCCTTCGGCGACGGCGCAGCCTGGCCGGTGCAAGGATTGCTGCGTCACTTCCGACCCGAGATCGAGCGGCGCATCGATGAATATTCGCGTAATGCCGATGCGCAGGGTGTGCGCGATCCAAAGCCGCTCGATGCGGTGGCGGCAGAGTAATGGCGATGACCGAAACCAGGCACCTCGCCCAGTTCAACATCGCGCGGACCCGTTATCCGCTCGACGACCCGCGGATGGCGGAGTTTATCGACAACGTCGAACGGGTGAATGCGCTTGCCGAAAAGATCGAGGGCTTTGTCTGGCGGTTACATGACGATAGCGGTCACGCAATGAACATGACGGTCTACGAAGATCCACGCATTCTTCCGAACCTGACCGTTTGGGAGAATGCCGAGGCGCTCGAGCGGTTCGTTTGGCAAACGCTGCACCGGCGATTTTACGGCAGGCGGCGCGCATGGTTTGAACCGGTCGAAACGCCACTGGTGATGTGGTGGGTGGCGGCCGGTCATCGCCCCGATTTGGTGGAAGGCATTTCCCGGCTCGATCATCTCAGGGCAAACGGGCCGAGCGACCGGGCATTCGGTTGGGAGAGCCTTGCAGGAGCACAGCTTTGGAAGACAGCGCGTTGTGAAAGTCCGAACGAGGACGCCGCATGACGGTGCCGGGATTGGGAATGCAACCTGTGGAGCACGGCGATGTCTTGGGAAAACAAGAACCTGAGGTGCCGCGACTGCAAATACTGGTGGCCGACCGCGGAAGGGGCGGCAAGTGAACCGGCGCGCGAACGGGCGATTCTCGGCCAGTGCCGGCGCCATGCGCCGCCGGTATTCGTTGTCGATCTCCCGGATCACAGCCGCCATTATCCGTCCTGGGCAACGACAAAGCGCGACGACTGGTGTGGCGAGCACGTCCACCGGGAAGTTTGATCGGTTGGCAGACGGAACGAGATGAAGATCAGGCAATGACCAAGGTTATTGTAGACGGCAAAGAGATTGATGTTCCGCCGGAGTACACGCTGCTCCAGGCCTGCGAGGCTGCGGGCGCGGAAATCCCGCGCTTCTGCTTCCATGAGCGCCTGTCGATCGCCGGCAATTGCCGGATGTGTCTGATCGAAGTTGCCGGCATTCCCAAGCCGCAGGCTTCATGTGCCATGGGTGTCAAGGATTTGCCGCCGAACAAGGATGGTTCGCCGAAAATCCTGAATACCAGGACGCCGATGGTGCGGAAGGCGCGCGAAGGCGTGATGGAATTTCTGCTGATCAACCACCCGCTCGATTGTCCGATCTGCGATCAGGGCGGGGAGTGCGATCTTCAGGACCAGGCAATGGCTTACGGCGTCGACGCAAGCCGGTATCAGGAAAACAAACGCGCGGTCGAAGACAAATATATCGGCCCGCTGGTCAAGACGATCATGACGCGCTGCATCCATTGCACGCGGTGCATCCGGTTTTCCACCGAAGTGGCCGGAGTGCCGGAGTTGGGCGCCATCGGCCGCGGCGAAGATATGGAGATCACGACGTACCTGGAACACGCAATGACGTCCGAGCTCCAGAGCAATGTGGTCGATCTTTGCCCGGTGGGCGCGCTCACGTCGAAGCCCTATGCGTTTGCGGCGCGGCCTTGGGAACTCGGCAAGACGCAGTCGGTGGACGTCATGGATGCGGTCGGATCGGCGATCCGCATCGACACGCGCGGACGTGAGGTGATGCGCATCCTGCCGCGCGCCAACGACGAGGTGAACGAGGAGTGGATTTCCGACAAAACCCGCCACGTGGTGGATGGTTTGCGCACGCAGCGGCTTGATCAGCCTTATGTCCGCGTCAACGGCAGGCTGCAGCCCGCGTCGTGGAAGGAGGCGTTCGCGTTTGTTGCCAACAAGGTCAAGGCTGCGAACGGCAAAAAGGTCGGCGCGATTGCAGGCGATCTCGCCGGTGCAGAGGAAATGTTTGCGCTCAAGGACCTGATGGGACGGCTTGGGAGCGCTAATATCGACGCGCGCCAGGACGGTTCGGCACTCGAGCCGGCGTGGGGACGAGCCACCTATTTGTTCAACGCAACGATCGCCGGGATCGAGCGCGCCGATGCGCTGTTGATTGTCGGGTCGAACCCGCGCCGCGAGGCAGCGGTCCTCAATGCGCGCATCCGCAAGCGATGGCGCGCCGGCAACTTCCCGATCGGGCTTATCGGCGAGAAGGCCGATTTGACCTACACATATGACTATCTTGGCGCCGGCGCTGAAACGCTTGCCGGCCTCGCGGACAGCAAATTTGCCGAAACGCTCAGAGCGGCAGAGCGGCCGCTTGTTCTGGTCGGCGCCGGCGCTTTCGCACGGGAAGATGGTGCGGCCGTCGCCTCACTCGCCGCGCAGGCTGCGGTGGAGTTTGGTGCGATCAAGGACGGATGGAACGGGTTTTCGGTGCTGCACACCGCGGCCTCGCGGGTCGCGGCGCTCGATCTCGGCCTCGTGCCCGGCACGGGCGGCCTGACCGCCGCGCAAATGGCGAAGGGCGGTCTTGATGTCCTGTTCTTGCTCGGCGCCGACGAAGTCGAAGTCGAGCCGGGGCCCTTTGTTGTCTATATCGGCACGCATGGAGACCGCGGAGCGCATCGCGCCGACGTCATCCTGCCTGGAGCGGCCTATCCGGAGAAATCGGCCATCTATGTGAACACCGAAGGCCGGGTCCAGATGGCCAACCGGGCGGCATTCCCTCCCGGTGACGCGCGTGAGGATTGGGCGATCCTGCGGGCACTCTCCGACCAGCTCGGCCACAAATTGCCCTACGATTCGCTTGCGGCACTGCGGCGTGCGATGTTTGCCGCCCATCCGCAGCTTGCGCGCGTGGACGAAATTGCCGCCGGCGATGCCGCCGCCATTAAAAAACTCGCAAAGCTTGGGGGAACGCCCGGCAAACATCATTTGCGGTCGTCGGTAGCCGACTTTTATTTCACCAATCCGATCGCGCGCGCCTCCGCCATCATGGCCGAATGCTCGGCGCTGGCGAACGCAGCCGCCAAGACAGCGGCGGAGTAGGACGATGGAATTCTTCTGGGATTACATCTGGCCGCTGATCATCATCGTCGCGCAGTCGGTGTTGCTCCTCGTCATCCTGCTGGTGGCCATCGCCTATATCCTGCTGGCTGACCGCAAGATCTGGGCGGCGGTGCAGATCAGGCGCGGCCCGAACGTGGTTGGCCCGTGGGGTCTTTTCCAGTCGTTCGCGGATTTGCTCAAGTTCGTCGTCAAGGAACCGGTGATCCCGGCCGGCGCCAACAAGGGCGTGTTTCTGCTGGCGCCGCTCGTTACGTGCGTCCTGGCACTCGCGGCCTGGGCTGTCATTCCCGTCAACACGAATTGGGTCATCGCCAATATCAATGTCGGGGTGCTCTATATCTTCGCGATCTCGTCGCTGATGGTCTACGGCATCATCATGGCGGGCTGGGCATCCAATTCGAAATATCCGTTTCTCGCCGCGCTGCGCTCGGCGGCGCAGATGGTCTCCTACGAAGTCTCGATCGGGTTCGTAATCATCACAGTGCTGCTGTGCGCCGGTTCACTGAACCTGTCGGCGATTGTCGAGGCGCAGGATGGCCCGTACGGCTTGTTCGGGTGGTACTGGCTGCCGCTGTTTCCGATGTTCGTGGTGTTCTTCATTTCCGCACTGGCGGAGACCAACCGGCCGCCCTTTGATCTCGTTGAGGCGGAATCGGAACTGGTCGCAGGCTTCATGGTCGAGTACGGCTCGACGCCGTATATGATGTTCATGCTCGGCGAATACGTGGCCATCGGGACCATGTGCGCGATGGCGACCATCCTGTTTCTCGGCGGCTGGCTGCCGCCGGTGCCGTTTGCCCCGTTTACCTGGGTACCGGGCGTGATCTGGTTCACGCTCAAGGCGTTCTTCATGTTTTTCCTGTTCGCGATGGCAAAGGCGATGGTTCCACGCTATCGCTACGATCAGCTCATGCGGCTCGGCTGGAAGGTGTTTCTTCCGCTCTCGCTTGCCATGGTTGTGATCGTCGCAGCTGTCATCCAATACGGCGCACTCGCGGCAGGCGCAGTGAAATGAGGATGCGATGAGACTCGATCGCGCGGCCAAAGGCCTGTTCCTGATGGAGTTCGTGACCGGCTTTGTGCTGGCCATGCGCTATTTCTTCAAGCCGAAGGCGACGCTGAATTACCCGTTCGAAAAAGGGCCGATCTCCCCGCGGTTTCGCGGAGAGCACGCGCTGCGCCGTTACCCAAACGGCGAAGAACGCTGCATCGCCTGCAAGCTGTGCGAGGCAATCTGTCCCGCACAGGCTATCACCATCGAGGCCGGCCCGCGCCGCAACGACGGCACGCGCCGCACGACGCGCTACGACATCGACATGGTGAAGTGCATCTACTGCGGGCTTTGCCAGGAAGCCTGTCCGGTCGATGCGATCGTCGAGGGGCCGAATTTCGAATTCGCGACCGAAACGCGCGAGGAACTCTATTACGACAAGGAACGCTTGCTTGCGAATGGGGACCGTTGGGAACGCGAGATTGCCAAAAATCTTGCCCTCGACGCGCCATACAGGTGATGGGTCAGAAAATGAGTTTTCAATTCCATCGCCGTCATGGCCGGGCTCGTCCCGGCCATCCACGCCTCGCTTCGGGAGAGGCCGTTAAGACGTGGATGCCCGGCACATGGCAGGGCATGACGAAGGGGAGCGTGGAGCATAATTCATGATTGTCGCGCTGTTCTTTTATCTGTTTGCCGGAATTTGCGTGGCCAGCGCGGTCATGGTGGTTGCTTCGCGCAATCCGGTGCATTCGGTGCTTTATCTCATTCTCGCCTTTGTCAACGCGGCGGCGCTGTTCGTGATGATGGGGGCTGAATTCCTCGCCATGATCCTGATCGTGGTCTATGTCGGCGCGGTTGCGGTGCTGTTCCTGTTTGTCGTGATGATGCTCGATGTCGATTTTGCCGAGCTCAAGCAGGGCGTCCTGCAATACCTGCCGGTCGGCATTCTGGTCGGCGGCATTTTTGTCGGAGAGCTTTTGTTCGTGGCTCTAACCTGGGTGATCGGCCCCGGAATTCCGCAGGCAGTCACTGCACCGATACCGACGAATATTCCGAATACCGAAGCGATCGGGCTCGTTCTCTATACGCGCTACGTCTATTTCTTCGAGGCGGCCGGCATGATTTTGCTGGTCGCGATGGTCGGTGCGATTGTCCTGACATTGCAGCATCGCGTTCGCGTGCGCCGCCAGGATATCGCCGAGCAGGTCGCGCGCAGGCCTTCCGCATCGATCGAGGTCGTCAAGGTGCGCTCGGGTCAGGGGTTGGGGAGCAACCTATGACCATCGGCCTTGGCCATTATCTCGCGGTCGCGGCGATCCTGTTCACGCTCGGGATCTTCGGGATTTTTCTCAACCGCAAGAACGTCATCATTATCCTGATGTCGATCGAGCTGATCCTGCTTGCGGTCAATATCAATCTGGTTGCGTTCTCAACGCATCTTGGCGACATCGTCGGACAAATCTACGCCCTGCTCGTGCTCACCGTCGCGGCGGCCGAGGCCGCGATCGGGCTGGCAATTCTCGTCGTCTTCTACCGCAGCAAGGGTTCGATCGCGGTCGAAGACATCAATCTGATGAAGGGGTGAGGGCGTGTATCAGGCGATCGTCTTTCTTCCGCTTCTCGGCGCCGTTCTTGCCGGCCTGATCGCGCTTGCCGGCGCAAGGGCGCGTTTTCCCGGCAAGGGCCCGCCGCCCGCCGGCGAAGACAGCGCGGCCGGTCACGGCCAGCATCAGGGCGGCCCCGGCGTGCATGGCGGTGCCGTCATTCACTCATCCCATCACGAGGAGGAAGCGCACGCGCCGGCGGCGGCAGGCTCGCGTACCGCCGAGCTGATTACGACCACGCTGCTGATGATCGCGATGGTCATGTCATGGATGGCGTTTGTCGACGTTGGTTTTTCGCATCACGACGTGAGGGTACCGGTCTTCACCTGGATGACGGCCGGCGACCTCAAGGTCGAATGGTCACTGCGCATCGACACACTCACGGCCGTGATGCTGGTCGTGGTCAACACGGTTTCGGCCTTCGTGCATCTTTATTCGATCGGGTACATGCACGAGGATCCGTATCGGCCGCGTTTCTTCGGCTACCTGTCGATGTTCACCTTCGCCATGCTGATGCTGGTGACGGCGGACAACCTTGTACAGCTGTTCTTCGGCTGGGAGGGCGTCGGCCTCGCAAGCTATCTGCTGATCGGCTTCTGGTATCACAAGCCGGAGGCAAACGCGGCGGCGATCAAGGCATTTGTTGTCAACCGTGTCGGCGATTTCGGATTTGCGCTCGGTATCTTTGCGATCTTCATGCTCACCGGTGCGGTTGATTTCGACACCGTCTTTGCGCAGGCGCCGTCGCTTGCAGGCAAGACGATCAATTTATTCGGCTGGCAGGCCGATGCGCTGACACTCACCTGCCTGTTCCTGTTCATGGGAGCGATGGGCAAGTCTGCGCAGTTCCTGCTGCATACCTGGCTGCCGGATGCCATGGAGGGCCCGACGCCCGTCTCGGCCTTGATTCATGCGGCGACCATGGTGACGGCCGGCGTGTTCATGGTGGCACGGTTATCGCCGCTCTTCGAGCTCGCGCCGAATGCGCAGTCCTTCGTGACATTCATCGGCGCGACCACCGCGATATTCGCCGCCACGATCGGGCTCGTGCAGAACGACATCAAGCGCATCATCGCCTATTCGACCTGTTCCCAGCTTGGCTACATGTTCGTGGCAATGGGGGTGGGCGCCTATTCCATCGGCATGTTCCACCTGTTCACGCACGCATTTTTCAAAGCGCTCCTGTTCCTCGGCTCGGGCTCGGTGATCCACGCCATGCACCACGAACAGGACATCCGCCACATGGGCGGGCTGAAGGACCGTATCCCCTATACCTACATCACGATGATCATCGGGACGCTTGCGCTCACGGGATTTCCGCTCACTGCCGGCTACTTCTCGAAGGATGCGATCATCGGAGCGGCCTTTGTCGGCAAAAATCCGATGGCCCTGTACGCCTTCATCTGCACAGTCGCGGCGGCGCTGCTGACGTCGTTCTATTCCTGGCGCCTCATATTCAAGACGTTCCATGGCGAGCCGCATGACCGCAAGCATTGGCGCGACGCCCACGAAAGTCCGATGGTGATGCTCATTCCGCTCGGCTTCCTGGCGGCTGGTTCGATCGTGGCGGGGTTTCCCTTCGATCAGATTTTCGCGGGCCACGGCGTCGAAGGCTTCTTCCGCGAGTTGCTGACTTTTGCCAAAAGCAACAGCGTGCTGGAGGACATGCATCACGTCCCGCTCCACGTCGAGATCCTGCCGACCGTGATGATGGTGATCGGTTTTCTCATCGCGTGGCACTTCTATATCCGGCGGCCGGACATACCGGTCGAGCTCGCCCGCCAGCACGATTTCCTTTACCGGTTCCTGCTCAATAAATGGTATTTCGACGAACTCTACGACCTGATCTTCGTTCGTCCGATCAAACGGCTGGGCCTCCTGCTGTGGAAGAGCGGCGACGGCTGGCTGATCGACGGATTTGGACCGGATGGAGTGTCGGCGCGCGTGCTTGATGTCACGCGCAACGTCGTGCGGCTGCAGACCGGATATCTCTATCATTATGCGTTCGCGATGCTGATCGGCGCCGCGGCTTTCATCACCTGGTTCATGTTCGCGGTACGATGATGAATATCAACTGGCCCATTCTTTCCCTGGTGACGTTCCTGCCGCTGTTCGGCGCACTGCTGATCGTGTTTCTTGTGCGCGGCAATGAACGCTTTGCACGCGGTACCGCGCGCTGGATTGCGTTGTGGGCGACGCTTGTCACCTTCGCCATTTCTCTGGTGATGGTCTGGCGGTTCGATGCGAGCTCGCCGGAATTCCAGTACGTCGAGAAATACAACTGGCTGGGCCTTGCCTCCTATCATATGGGCGTGGACGGCATTTCATTGCCATTCGTCATCCTCACCACCGGACTGATGCCGATCTGCATTATCGCAAGCTGGACGGCGATCCAGACGCGCGTGAAGGAATACATGATTGCCTTCCTGGTGCTGGAAACGCTGATGGTGGGCACCTTCTCGGCGCTTGATCTGGTGCTGTTCTATCTGTTTTTCGAAGGCGGCCTCATTCCGATGTTCCTCATCATCGGAGTGTGGGGCGGGCCGCGCCGCGTCTATGCGAGCTTCAAATTCTTTCTCTACACGCTGCTTGGGTCGGTGCTGATGCTGCTTGCCATCATGGCGATGTACTGGGATTCCGGCACGACCGACATTGCTGTGTTGCTGCGCCACGGATTTCCGCTCGGTTTGCAGAAATGGGCATGGTTTGCATTCTTCGCCTCATTTGCCGTGAAGATGCCGATGTGGCCCGTGCACACGTGGCTGCCGGACGCGCATGTGGAGGCGCCGACCGCCGGCTCCGTTATCCTCGCGGCTATTCTGCTCAAGATGGGAGGTTACGGCTTCCTGCGTTTCTCGCTTCCCATGTTTCCGGCCGCGAGCCATGAATTCGCGCCGCTGATTTTCACGCTCTCGGTGGTCGCCATCATTTACACGTCACTCGTCGCGCTGATGCAGGAGGACGTGAAGAAGCTGATTGCCTACTCGTCGGTGGCCCACATGGGATTTGTCACCATGGGGATATTCGCCGCGACCGCGCAGGGCGTTGCCGGCGGCATCTTCCAGATGATCTCGCACGGCATCGTTTCCGGTGCGCTGTTTCTGTGTGTCGGCGTTGTGTACGACCGCATGCATACGCGCGAGATCGCCGCCTATGGCGGGTTGGTCAATCGCATGCCGGTCTACGCGTTTGTCTTCATGGTTTTCACGCTCGCCAATGTCGGGCTGCCCGGCACGTCGGGGTTCATCGGCGAATTTCTGGCGCTGATCGGCACGTTCAGGATCAATACGCCGGTTGCGACGCTTGCCACCCTCGGCGTCATTCTATCGGCGGCTTATGCCTTGTGGCTTTACCGGAAAATGATCTTCGGCAATCTCAGGCCGTCGCTTGAGGGCATCCGCGACATCGGCTGGCGCGAGACCCTGATCTTTACGCCGCTGGTCGCGCTCACCATCCTGTTCGGAGTCATGCCGAAGCCCGTGCTCGATATGTCGGCCGCGTCAGTCGCGCAACTGCTCGAGAACTACAACCATGCGATCGCGGCGGCCAAGAGTGCGACGGCCAAGACGGCGGCATCCAGGACCGCAGTGCGTCCGGCGTTGACCGAGGGAGAACTGGCGCAGGCCGAGCGGGCAGGGAGTGTCGCCCGATGAATGAGCTGCCAAACCTCCATGACCTGATGCCGGTGCTGCCGGAGCTCGCGCTCGCTTGCGGCGCCATGCTGATGCTGATGCTGGGCGTGATGGCCGGCGAACGCAGCGCCGCATTCGTCAACGGTCTGTGCGTCATTGTCCTGCTGCTTGTCGGCGTCGCGCTGAGCGCGGTCCCTCCGGGGCCACATGCCATGTTCGGCGGCAGTTTCCTGGTCGATGATTATGCGCGCTTTCTCAAAGCGTTGACGCTCGTCGGGTCGGGCGGAGCGCTGCTGCTATCGCTCGACTACCTTACGGCCGAAAACCAGCAGAAGTTCGAATACGGCGCGCTTTTCCTGCTGGCGACGCTGGGAATGCTGATGCTGATCTCGGCATCGGACCTCATCGCGCTCTATCTCGGGCTCGAATTGATGAGCCTCCCGCTCTATGTCATTGCAGCTTCGAACCGCGACAACGTCAGGTCGACCGAGGCGGGCTTGAAATATTTCGTTCTGGGCGCGCTGTCGTCGGGGATGCTTCTCTATGGGGCGTCGCTGATCTACGGCTTTACCGGAACAGTCAGTTTCGCCGGTATCGCAAAAGCCACGAGTGGCGGCGCCACCGTCGGGCTGATTTTCGGCCTGGTGTTCCTGTTCGTCGGCTTCTGTTTCAAGATTTCGGCGGTCCCGTTTCACATGTGGACGCCGGATGTCTATGAGGGCGCGCCAACGCCGGTCACCGCCTTTTTCGCGGCGGCACCCAAAGTCGCCGGCATCGCCATTTTCGCGCGCGCCACCGTCGTCGCCTTTCCCGGCATTACCCACGAGTGGCAGCAGATCGTGGTGTTTGTTTCGATTGCCTCCATGGCGCTTGGCAGCTTTGCCGCGATCGGGCAGCGCAATTTCAAGCGGCTGATGGCCTATTCTTCCATCGGGCATATGGGATACGCGCTGGTCGGCCTTGCGGCAGGAACGCCGGAGGGCGTGCAGGGCGTGCTCGTGTACATGACCATCTATGTAGCGATGACGCTCGGCACTTTTGCGGTCATTCTGTCCATGCGGCGTGATGGCAAGCTCGTGGAAAACATCGGTGACCTTGCAGGGCTTTCCCGCACGCATCCGACCATGGCGTTCTTCCTTGCCGTACTGTTGTTCTCGCTCGCTGGCATTCCGCCGCTCGCGGGCTTCTTCGCAAAATTCTATGTATTCCTGGCCGCCATCAAGGCCGGGCTGTTTACGCTTGCGGTGATCGGCGTGCTGACCAGCGTGGTCGGCGCCTATTACTATCTCGCGATCGTGAAGCTCATGTATTTCGATGAACCGGTGCGGTCGTTCGAGCGCATGCCGGGGCTGCTGCGGCTGGTTCTCGGGGTGTCGGGCCTCGTAAACATTCTTTTCTTTGCCTACCCGGCGCCCCTGGTCGGTGCTGCCACAATTGCCGCGAAATCGCTGTTCTGAAGCGATGACGAGATGAACCGCGAAGCCACGGGCCTGGCGGGGGCCCGGCACATAGCCTACGAGACACTCGGCTCGACCAGTGCCGAGGCGCTGGCACTTGCGCGTGCCGGCGAACGCGGTCCGTTGTGGATCACCGCGCGGACGCAGACAGCCGGCCGCGGCCGTCGTGGCAGCGAATGGATATCGCCTCCCGGCAATCTTTACGCCACGCTTCTGCTGAGTGATCCCTCGCGGCCGGCAGAGGCCCCGCAGCTCTCATTTGTTGCGGCGCTCGCAGCCCATGATGCCGTTTCAACCTGCGCTCCGCAGCTTGGTCCGCTCCTCAAGCTGAAGTGGCCGAACGATATCCTGATAGGGCGGGCAAAAGTCGCCGGCATTCTCATCGAAGGCGAGAGCGACCCCGTTTTTTCAGTCGCCATCGGCATTGGTGTGAACTGTGCGGGGCATCCGGACAAGACCGCCTATCCCGCGACGGACCTGGCTGAGGCCGGCGCGGTGGTCGATCCGACAGCGCTGCTTGGACGGCTCGCAGAATCAATGCAAAGCCGGATTGGGCAGTGGGATCGTGGGCGCGGCTTTCCGGTCATTCGCGCGGATTGGCTCGAGCGCGCAATCGGTCTCGGCGATACGGTCCGGGTTCGGCTGCCCGAGCGAGAGGTTTCAGGCCGTTTTCAGGGCCTCGATGATGCAGGATGCCTGCTGCTGGAGCAGGCCGGCGGCGTTACGACAGTGACGGCCGGCGATGTCTTCGGGTTTGGTGGGCACTGATCATGGCGCCGGCACAGGAACTGGTTTTTGCACCGCTTGGCGGCGTCGGCGAGATCGGCATGAACCTGTCGATCTATGGCCTCGGCGATGAGCGCCATCGTAAATGGCTCGCGGTCGATCTCGGCGTGTCATTCGCCGCGGAAGAGCATCTGCCCGGCGTCGACCTGATCCTCCCGGACATCCGCTACCTCGTCGAGGAGCGTAAGAACCTTGCGGGCCTCGTCCTGACCCATGCCCATGAGGACCATTTCGGCGCGCTCATCGATCTTTGGTCACGGTTGAAGGTGCCGCTCTATGCCACGCCCTTTACCGCAGCGCTGCTTGAAGCCAAATGTGCGAGCGAGCCGCGCGCACCGAAGATCCCGGTCACCATTGTTGCCGTCGGCAGCCGCTTCAATGTCGGTCCGTTCGACATTGAACTTGTGACGATGGCGCATTCCATCCCTGAGTCGAATGCACTCATCATCCGCGCGCCCGGTGGCACCGTTCTCCATACCGGCGACTGGAAAATTGACCCGACGCCGATCCTTCGCGACCCGACGGACGAAAAGAAATTGCGCACATTGGGCCAGGAAGGCTGCCTGGCGCTTGTCGGCGATTCCACAAATGCGGTACGTGAAGGCCGTTCACCGTCAGAGGCCGATGTAGCCAAGACGATCGCGGGGCTCGTAAAGAGCGCTCGCGGTCGCGTGGCAGTGACAACCTTTGCCTCCAATGTCGCACGTTTGCGCGCGGTTGCCGACGCCGCCAAGGCGGCCGGCCGCGAGGTGGTGGTTATCGGCCGCGCCATGGAGCGCGTGGTGCAGATCGCGCGCGAAACCGGCTACCTCGACGGCGTACAGGATTTCAGGCCCGTCGATGCGTATGGCTACCTTCCGCCCAACAAGGTCGTGGCTCTGTGCACCGGCAGCCAGGGCGAGCCCCGCGCCGCGCTGTCTCGCATCGCGGAAGACCAGCATCCGGAAGTGACGCTGTCGCAAGGCGACTGCGTGATCTATTCGGCGCGAACGATACCGGGCAACGAAAAGGCAGTCAGCCGCGTCATCAACCTGCTGATCGAGCAGGGTATCGAAATAATAACCGACCGGACGCATATGGTGCATGTATCGGGGCACCCGCGTCGTGCCGAGCTCGAGGAGCTGATCGGCTGGGTCAAGCCGAAGATTCTCATTCCCGTGCACGGCGAAGCCCTGCATTTGCATGAGCACGCCGCGCTTGCCCGCCGCTGCGGCGTACCTGAAGTCGTGCAATGCCGGAACGGTGATCTTGTGCAGCTGTCGCCGCAGGCACGCATCATCGACGAAGTACCGGCCGGGCGCCTCTACAAGGATGGGTCCCTGCTGGTCGAGGCCGATGCGCGCACGGTCGCGGACCGCCGGCGATTGAGCTTTGCCGGGGTCGTTTCAATCGCAATTGCCATGACGGACAAGGGTGAATTGCTTGACGGTCCCGTGCTTGATCTGATCGGTATTCCGGAGCGCGACGGCGACGACGGCAGCATGCACGACGCGGTGCATGATGCCGTGCTGGAAACCATTGAATCGCTGCCACGCGGGCGCCGGCGAGATCCCGATGCGGTTGCGGAATCTGTGCGCCGTGCGGTGCGGGCGGCGATTGTGCAGCGCTGGGGCAAGAAGCCCATGTGCCATGTGCACGTGCTGACGGTATGATGGGGCAGCCATCGGGTATGTCCGATGACTGTCTTCTTGGTCAGTCCGGCTACGGGCGATTTAGGTAAACGGGAAAAGTCATGATCGGTCGTCTCAACCATGTCGCAATCGCGGTGCGCGATATCGCCAAGGCCGCGAAAATTTATCACGACACGCTGGGGGCCGAGGTTTCGGTGCAGGTTGCCCAGCCTGATCACGGCGTGACGACCGTGTTCATCACACTCCCGAACACGAAGATCGAGTTGCTTGAACCTTTGGGGTCGGACTCTCCGATAGCTAAATTTCTGGAACGAAATCCGGACGGCGGCATACATCACGTCTGCTACGAGGTGGCCGATATCCGTACCGCGCGCGATAAACTCAAGGCGCAAGGCGCGCGCGCCCTGGGCGACGGCGAACCGAAGATCGGTGCACACGGCAAGCCGGTTCTATTTCTGCATCCGAAGGATTTCTGCGGCACGCTGGTGGAATTGGAAGAGGCGTGACCATGAATACCACTACCGTAATCGCTATCTATTTCCTGGTCTGGTGGCTGACGCTGTTTGCGGTGCTGCCGTGGGGTGTCCGCAACCAGGAGGAAAGTGGAGAGGTGGCCCCCGGCACCGACCCGGGCGCGCCCGCGATCCACCGGGTTTGGGGCAAACTCGGCTGGACCACTGCCGTGGCTACCGTGATCTTCGGTTTTTTGTACGTTGTTTATACGCGAGGGCTTATTCCCTACGACCTGCTGATGGCCATCTCTGGGCCGTCGCATCGCTGATCTGCGCGCAACCTGACAAAAAAAAGAGCAGGGCACGAAGCCCTGCTCGTTATATTGATCGGTCCCTTATCCCCGCTTGTAATGCTTTTTGCGGGGCGGCTGCGTCTAACGCGCCGGGACTTGCTTCCCTCCCAAGACTTGGACCGCAGGTTGGAACCGGTTTTTGCCGGGGCCGCTCTCACGGGCAACATCACGCTAACTGATCGACCCGATGCTGTCACGATCAATTGCACATCAGCGTTCAATGACAACCGGAGCATCGAGGGTAATCACTTCTTCCAATCGGTTTATTGCGGTTACACGCACCGTCCAGATGCCCGAACGCGCAAGCTTGACGCGGTTAACGATCCAGGTTCCGTCCGGCTGTTCCGATGCCAGCTGCTCGAGCGTTTCTCTCGCGCGGTGCGGCGGTTCGAGCGAGAGCTTCACCACCTTTGCCGGGAAAGGTGAAAAATCTTCCCGTGAAACGCGTATCGCCACAGATGCCCATCCGACTCGGCCGGGTTCGATCGTGACATCCGCCATGGCTGCGGGATCGTGGATATGCACGAACGCCGCGTCGGGCGGGATTGCAGACGCATCAGTGTGAACGTGGGTCGGCGGCTCCATCAATCCGAGCACAGCAACGGCGGAAAGCACACCTAGCCCGAGGCAGATTTCAGCAAGGCTGCCGCGCCGCAAGTCGCGCAGCGCCGGTGGATCGGGCAGCCGCGGGGTCAGAAAAAATTTGTTGAAGGCCGCAATCACTGTCATTGCGGCAAACAGGCCCATCTTGATTGCAATCAGACGGCCATAATCTGTGGTCCACAGGTCCTGCGGCCGGCCGAGAAGGTTCCAGGTGTTGACGAGTCCGCTCGCCAATATGGTTGCCACACTCAGAGCACCGAGCACCGAAAATCGCCGGGTCGTCTGGATCGCAAATTCAGCCCAATCGTCTTTCGCCGCGCGGCGCGTCACGCCGAGCAGCAGCATGAATGCGGGCAGCGCACCGAGCCATGCGCCGGCCGCGAGCAGATGGGCTATGTCGAAGACGAGATGAATGTTTCCCGCCGTGCCCGGCGCGGCGCCGGCGTGACCTGAGAACGCAAGCAGCGCAAGGAAAGCCGCCGCCATGAGCAACCGGATCGCTGCGAGGCTTCGCCAACCGACGCAGCCTGCGAGAAGCAGGGCGAGTATGAAACGAGCGCTCCAGACCGACCCGAACCGCGTTTCGGTGAGTACCGTCCACTCGCTGCCTGATCGTCCGGCCTCGATGAACGACGTGCCAAAAATCTGTGCCGACAAAAGCACGAGCCACGCTGCGCCCGTCGCAACTGCGAGCGCGAGCGAAAACCAGGTCAGCAGGTTTGCCGACCGGCACAATTGCGAGAACCTCGCGGGTGAGTTTCCGGCGGGCGGCCGCGCCACCAGCGTCATGAAACAGACCGTCCCGCACACAACGACTGAGGCCGCGAAGTGCAGGCCGCGTATGATGATCAGGGGGTCCGTCATTGCTCGATATCTGGGTGCGTTCGCTCGCTAAGGCCTGACCCGGAAGCTGAAGTTGCCTTCGGTGCGATGGGTATCGACCGACATGACACGCCAGTTCACCTTGTATGTTCCGGGTGGAAGGGCCTTGAGTGGCACCCGCAATTGGGTGCGATTGGCGCTGTCGACGCTCGCCTTCCCTGATTGCATGGCCGCACCGGTTTCACTTCGGACATCGGCGCTGCTGAATGCCGGCTCAAGTTCGTCGGTGAAAGTGAGGACGATTTCTTTCGGAGAGGGCGTGATGGTGCTTCCGACCGGCGGATTTGAGCGGTCGAGATGCGCGTGCGCAAAGGCTATGTTTACCGTCGCGAGCAGGATGCCGATGGTTGTGATGAGATTGCGCATTGTTAGTGGCCGGAGTCCGGCTTCCCTGAGTTGATGCTGCTTGCGAAAATGGGACGGCCCAAGGTCGTCGGGAAAATGTCGTCAAGGAAAAGGTGCAACTGACCGACAACGCCGACGCCACTTCCGCTGTCGCGGTTGAGCGGGATTACCGCCTCGATCGCCACCTGGAACGTATTGCCGGCATAGATCAGCCCCGGGTTGACGGTCCCGGTGGTGACGGTGCCTGAAGTTAGAGTGTTTGAGACCGGCGTCTGCATCGACGCCTCGACGATCGGGATCAGCCGGTTCACGAAGTCAGGCAGATCGAGATCGGTCACCGCCGATTTCAGATAGGGCATGCTGTACTGGAGCGACCCACCCCAGTTGAGAATGCGAGGATGGAATTCGGTGTCGATGTTCTGCTCGCCGGAATCGGGATCAATCGTGGCAATCGTGGTTCTCGATATGCCGGGGAACGAATATCCGATTTGGCCGGTCACGGCGAACGGCCGGGCCCAGCTCAGGCCGGACGGCAGATCACCGAAGCCTTTTCCGAAATAGAGGGTTGGCGTGTACTCCGTGAAACGTTCGGAGCCGACCTGCCGGGCACCGCTGCCGCCCCATTCGATTGCGAGTTCCGCCGACATCACGAACTCATGCTCGACGTTTTTGAGCAGGCGATACTTGAATGTGGTCTCGATATTTTGGAAACCGCGCGCACCGGTCATCGCCGGGCCGCCGGGCGTATAGAGTCGCGCCCATGCCGGCGCGAGGGCCACGGCAAAATCCTCGGTAATGCGTTTCGAATATTCGGCCGAAATATCGAGCTGCCGGAAGGCCGGGTCATCTCCCGTCCTGGAGAACCCGACCGTCGGCAGTGCCAGCTCGTCGTTGACGCCTGGATCATCGATTGCAAGCGTCGCGGGAAAAAAACGATTACCGACAACCTCGTGTGCGTAGGCGAATGATGCGGAGGCCGCCGCACCGGCAGCGAGCATGGCCAAGGGCCATGAGTTCTTGCGCATGGGAATCTCCAGGATTGCATTGACGATTGACCGGGCCGCGTGTGTCGGCGGCCGTGGACGTCAAGCTGAAGCTGGAGGGCCTCTGGCGCGCGTGGATTCGACCGCAGTCCCGTTGCGGGAAACAGTTGGGGCGGCCGACAAAACCTGCAGTGGCCGCGTCGGCAGCAGCATGATCGCCGATACGCCGTCCGATAGCGGCGGCGCTGCGGCCGTGCCGCACAGCGTGCAGTGGTTGCAGGTGTGCGCCGGCGAACTGGTGGGATCGGCAGGTGCCTGACCGGCCGCGTTTTCGTTCGCGGCACCGCTGTGGCAGATGACCGAGAAGGGATCGACCGGGGTTCCGGCTGCGGCCTGCACCACCACCACACCCCAAAGGGTCGTGTGCATGGCGATCGCCAAGATCGCCACAACGCCCAGAACCCTTCTACCCAGTGACCGCATGTTCTCCTCGCAGCCCGACGGCGCTCTACCAGCAAATAGACGCTGCGTCTTGCGATTAATTCCCGAAAAAAAGGGTGATGTGGGCAAAAACCTCGATTTGTTTGGCTGACAACCGTGCGGCGATGCGTGCCGAGAGGAGGGCATTGGCTCGCCCGATTAAGCCAAATTTCACTCTTTGGGCTCTATGGTTAACCGAGTTTGAACGGGTCAAAAGGCCCGAAAAAGCAGGGGTGCGGGATGTGCGGCATTGCGGTTGCGATCGATTGGCCCGACGCCGAGAAAACCGTTCGGAGCTTAATCGATGGCATTTTGCATCGCGGCGATGTGACCGACCCCGTCATAGCTCCCCGGAAAGATACCGCGATGGCGACGCGGCGGCTGCGCATTGTCGACGCCGAGCACGCCGTCCAGCCGCAAATTTCTTTCTACGGACGTCTCGCGATTTCCTTCAATGGCGAGATCTACAACTACCGCCAATTGCGCCAGGAGCTTGCCGCTCTCGGCATCGAGTTCAAAACAGAATCCGATACCGAGGTTCTGGCGAATTCGCTGCAAGTATGGGGTTACCGCGCACTCGAGCGCCTCGTTGGCATGTATGCGTTCGTCGCGCTCGACCTGACGAATGGTGAATTTCTCGCCGCCCGCGATCCATTTGGCGTCAAGCCGCTTTACGTCATTCAGGCCGGCGAGAGATTTCTGTTCTGCTCGGAAATGCGGCCCCTGCTCAAGACCGTGCCGGCGGGCGACGTGCTGCTGCTACCACCCGGTTATGCGCTTTCGCGCAAGAACTGCGCGCGCTTCAAGTCGCCGATCTACCCGCGTGTCGACGTTCCGGTGCGCCATGACCCGCGCGTGCTCGATCGTCTGTTGCGCGAGGCCGTGCGGTTGCGGCTGCCGGAAGGCCTGCCGGTAGCAACCCTGTTCAGTGGCGGCATCGACAGCACCCTGGTCGCCCATTACGCACGCCAATTCCGTCCGGAGACGCCTGGCTATTTCGTTGGTGGCGAAAGTGCGCCGGATTACCGGTTTGCAGCCGAATATGCCGAGCGCACCGGCTTCGACCTGAGACTGGTGCCGTTTGAGCCTGACAGCGACCAAGTGTTTTCTTCGATCGGCCATGTTGTCGAAGTCACCGAGTCATTCGAACCCAATCTCGTGCGCGGAGCGGTGTGCTCGTTGCTCGCGGCCGAACAGATGCATCGTGACGGTTTCCGCGTCGCCTTGTGCGGGGAGGGCGCCGATGAGTTGTTCTGCGGGTACCCTCCACTTGAAGTGGCCTTCATGGAAAGCGATGCCGACGGGCGGCCGGTTCGGGACGAATGCCTCGCGTTGATGCATCGCGTTAGCCTGCAACGTGTCGATCGGTGCTCGATGCGCCATCAAGTGGAGACGCGCGAGCCCTATCTCGATCCGTCGATAGTGCGATATGCGCTGAATGTGGATGCGGACGCCCTGGTACGCGAGGTCGGCGGGCTGCCGCGCGGCAAAGCGGCGCTGCGCGACCTGTACGATCTCTATCCAGACGAACTGCCGGCAGCAATCCGCGATCGATCGAAAATTCCTTTCGGGGAGGGTGCGGGACTTGATGTATCGCCGCAGGATTCATCGTGGAAAGCGCGCTTCAACGACGAAATTTCGGACGCCGCATACCTTGAGGGGCGGGTCGAGTTCTGCGAATTCAATCTCCAATCGAAGGAAGAGCTTTTTTATATCCGCAAGCTCGCACAAACGATGGACATTTCACGGATTCCCCACCTGCGCGATCGTGCATGGATATCCTTCCCCGTCATTCAAAATCTCGAAAAGCTCAAGGCTTTTGAGCATTTCAGTCTGTAAGCCGGCGTCCTGACGGGACGTTGCTCGCCGGCCCGCCGGGCTTGTCTTTTGGCGGCCGATCCGCTTTCACTCGCCGGTCGACTTCGAACCTCATGAAGGTATCCATGCGCCTGTCCCGCTATTTTCTCCCGATTTTGCGCGAAACGCCGAAAGAGGCTGAGATCGTCTCTCACCGGTTGATGCTGCGCGCGGGCATGATGCGGCAGGAGGCCAGCGGCATTTACGCATTTCTTCCCCTTGGCTTTCGGGTGCTTCAGAAAATCTGTCAGATCGTACGCGAGGAGCAAAACCGCGCGGGCGCCATCGAGCTGTTGATGCCGACAACCCAGCCGGCCGAGCTGTGGCGAGAAAGCGGGCGCTATGAGGCGTATGGCAAGGAAATGTTGCGCTTTAAGGATCGGCACGAGCGCGAAATGCTGTATGGCCCGACAAACGAGGAAATGATCACCGAAATTTTTCGGGCCTATTGCAGATCATACAAGGATCTGCCCCTCAACCTCTATCACATCCAGTGGAAATTCCGCGACGAAGTGCGGCCCCGTTTCGGCCTGATGCGCGGCCGCGAATTCCTGATGAAAGACGCCTATTCGTTTGATCTCGATCAGGCCGGCGCGACGCATTCCTACAACAAGATGTTCGTCGCCTATCTTCGGACTTTCGCGCGCATGGGCATGAAGTCTATTCCGATGCGCGCGGAGTCAGGGCCTATCGGCGGAAACCTCTCGCACGAATTTATTATCCTGGCGCAAACGGGTGAATCGGAAGTCTTCTGCCACAAGGACTATCTCGACATGCCGGTCCCGCCGGCCGACGTCAATTTCGATGACGCCGAGACGCTGCAGGCGATCGTCGGCAAATGGACCACGCAATATGCCGCAACCTCCGACATGCACGATGCCGCGGCCTTCGCGAAAGTGCCGGCCGAGCATCAGGTCTCGGCACGCGGGATCGAAATGGGGCATATTTTCTATTTCGGCACCAAATATTCCGAGCCGATGAAGGCCGTGGTGACCACCCAAGACGGCAAGGACGTGCCGGTACACATGGGATCGTACGGGATCGGGCCGAGCCGTCTCGTCGCCGCCATCATCGAGGCTTCGCATGACGATGCGGGTATCATCTGGCCGGAAGCGGTTGCGCCGTTCAAAGTGGCAATCCTGAATCTCAAGCAGGGCTCGTCCGACACGGATGCCGCCAGCGAGCAGCTCTATCGCGGGCTCAGCGCCAAGGGGATCGAGGTGCTCTACCACGACCTCGACGAACGGCCTGGGGCCAAATTCGCTTCCGCCGATCTGATTGGAATTCCCTATCAAGTGTTGGTCGGGCCACGCGGCCTTGCTGAGGGCAAGGTTGAGGTCAAAAAGCGCGTTGACGGGAGCAGGGAAAACATCGAGTCCCGCCGCGGCGCTGGATCTCCTCGCACGGTGATATTTCGTCAATCCGGGGTGCTGGCTCGGCGGGACCGCAAAGCCTGTCGCTGTGTCTCGATTCGGCTTCCGGATGGGCCCGATGGACTATCCGGGGAAAGATCTCCGATTTTCACCCTCACAGGCCGCGTCAGTGCAATAATCCTGTGCGTTGGCGAGCGCTTTGGTCGCGTCTCCGGCACGAATCCGCCAGAATCATGTGAACAGTCGAGCGTGGGAACCCATTGATGACCGAGCCCAACGGGACGCGGCCCTTTTCCCCGTTCGAATGGATGTTGTCGGTGCGCTATCTGCGCGCGCGGCGCAAGGAAGGATTCATCTCCGTCATCGCGGGATTTTCCTTCCTCGGCATCATGCTCGGTGTTGCGACCCTGATCATCGTCATGGCGGTGATGAACGGCTTCCGCAAGGAACTGCTCGACAAGATCCTGGGCCTCAACGGCCATCTGCTCATTCAGCCGCTGGAAAAACCGCTCACCGACTGGGAAGAAGTGGCGGCGCGCGTTGCCGGAGTCAAAGGCATCCGGCTTGCCGCTCCGATCGTGGAAGGGCAGGCCCTAGCCTCATCGCCATTCAACGCCGGCGGCGTGTTGATCCGCGGCATTCGCCTGATGGACCTCGAAAAGCTTCCGTCGATCGCCAACAATATCAAGCAGGGCACGCTCAAAGGCTTTGACCAGGATATGGGTGTGGTTATTGGCCGCAGACTTGCGGATCAACTCTCGCTGCGGTCCGGCGACAACATCACGCTCGTGGCGCCGCGTGGTGCGGTGACGCCGATGGGCACAACGCCCCGCATCAAGGTCTACAAGATTGCCGCGGTATTCGAGATCGGCATGTCCGAGTATGACAGTGCCATGGTCTTCATGCCGCTCAAGGAGGCGCAGGCCTATTTCAATCGCGCGGGTGATGTGACCGCGATAGAGATCTACACCGATAATCCCGATCGAGTGGATCGGTACCGAAAGGCGGTGCAGGACGCCGCCCAGCGGCCGATCTTCATGATCGATTGGCGTCAGCGTAATGCGACGTTCTTCAATGCGCTCCAGGTCGAGCGCAACGTGATGTTCCTGATTCTCACCTTGATCGTGCTCGTGGCTGCGCTCAATATTGTCTCCGGCCTGATCATGCTCGTGAAGGACAAAGGCCAGGACATCGCAATACTGCGTACCATGGGGGCGACGCAGGGAGCGATCATGCGCGTATTTCTGATCACCGGCGCCTCGATCGGGGTGGTGGGTACGATGGTTGGCTTCCTGCTGGGCATTGTCATCTGCCTCAACATCGAGAGTATCCGGCAATTCTTGTCCTGGCTCACCAACACCGAATTGTTCTCGCCTGAGCTTTATTTCCTGTCGCATCTGCCGGCCGAGATCGATTCCGGAGAAACGACAGCAGTTGTCGTCATGGCGCTCATGCTATCACTGCTGGCCACGCTATATCCGTCATGGCGTGCCGCGCGCCTCGATCCGGTGGAGGCCCTGCGCTATGAGTGAGGCCTATTCCGTAACCACGGTGGAAATGGTCCAGCAGCAGCAAGAGCCAAACGAAGGGCCGGATCAACCGCAAGCTCGGCCGGAAGAGGCAATTCCGATCCTGTTCATGCATGACGTCGAACGGCATTACCGGCAGGGCGACGAAACATTGCATGTGCTCAACGGGGTTGAACTCGCGCTTTGGCCGGGGCAGTCGGTTGCGTTGGTGGCGCCCTCTGGCGCGGGCAAATCAACGCTGCTGCACATCGCCGGGTTGCTCGAGCACCCCGATCATGGCGATGTCTATATCGAGGGCCGGTCGACCGCGATCCTCGCCGATCATGAACGCACCCGCATTCGACGTAACGAGATCGGCTTCGTCTATCAATCGCATCATTTGCTTCCGGAATTCTCCGCACTGGAAAACGTGCTCCTGCCGCAGATGATTCGCGGCCTTGCGCGCACCGAAGCGAAGACGAGGGCCATAGAACTGTTGGATTATCTTGGCCTGAGCGCGCGGCTCAATCACCGACCGTCGGAGCTTTCCGGCGGCGAGCAGCAGCGCGTTGCGATCGCGCGCGCGGTTGCCAATGCGCCACGCGTGCTGCTTGCCGACGAGCCGACGGGAAATCTCGACGTGCACACGGCGGAACATGTTTTCCGCGCCTTGTCGCAGCTGGTCACCGCTTCCGGGCTCGCCGCGGTCATCGCCACGCACAACATGGATCTTGCCGCGCGCATGGACCGGCGCGTGACATTGCGGGACGGAAAGTTGCTGGAGCTGGATTAGGCTATCGATTTCAAAATAAAATCGCGCGAAGGTTTCCCTACCATAATTCCGCGATCGACGCCGGCGGGCAGGCCTCACGAAGTTTTTAACCTATTGATTATACTCGATATTCCACCCTAGGGACCAGTTTTGCCTGCCTCGAGCGTATGACCTTGACTCTAGAACAAAGACTGAACTATGTTCTCTTTCTGTTCCGGGGAGAGAAGCCATGTTCAAGACTGTAGTTCAGGAGGCCGCCGCGCTTGCCTCGCTGTCATTGTTCGTCGGAATGATCGCCATTTGGACCCAGGTGCTGGGCAACCTGTGAACTGTCGCCTGCGAGCGCTCGCGGCGGCCATGCAGGACGTACGCAGGTTGCCTCGAAGGATGACGGGGATAGATGGACGGCTGCCGCCAGGCATTGATGGACATGGCGGCTCGCGGTCCCCACTCTGGGTGTGACCGGGAATCACCAAGTATCAGACATGGCCGCCCTCGATTTCGTGCACTTGCACGTGCACTCATCCTATTCACTGCTCGAAGGTGCGCTCACCATTGCGCGTCTTGCCGAGCTGGCGAAGGCTGACCGCCAGCCGGCACTGGCGCTCACCGATACCGACAACATGTTCGGAGCGCTGGAATTCTCCGAAAAGCTCGCCGGCGTCGGCATACAGCCGATTATCGGCTGTGCGCTCGCGGTTGATTTCGGCGATAGCGATCACGGCCCGCGTAATGGCAACGTCCAGGTGGAACGCGCGCGCATTGTGCTCCTGGCCGCGCATGCGGAAGGTTATCGCAGCCTGATGCGGCTCAACTCGCGGGCCTTCCTCGATACGCCATCCAACGAGCCGCCACGGTTGAAGCTGGAGTGGCTGGAAGGCGAAACTGCGGGCGTCATTGCGCTGACCGGCGGTCCCGGCGGTCCGCTTGATAGCGCGATCGCTGCCGGCCAAAGCCATCTTGCGGCGACGCGGTTCGACGCGCTGCTCGGGCTTTTCGGCGACCGGCTATATGTCGAACTGCAGCGCCACGGCACGCCCCTTGAGCGCCGTGCTGAGCCGCTGCTGATCGACCTTGCCTACGGCAAGGGCGTGCCGATGGTCGCGACCAACGAGCCATATTTTGCCGGCGTGCAGGACCATGAAGCGCACGATGCGCTGGTCTGCATCGCGGAAGGCCGGCTGCTGTCCGAAAGTGACCGCCGCCAGTTGACGCCGGAGCATCGCTTTAAGAGCCGCGCCGAAATGGTTGAACTTTTTGCTGATCTGCCGGAGGCGCTTGCGTCGACTGTGGAGATCGCCCAGCGCTGCGCGTTCCGGCCGCGCACGCATCATCCGATTCTGCCGCGCTTCTCAGTCGGTGATGGTGGCAAGACACTTGATGAGGCGAGTGAACTGCGCAGGCGAGCCGAAACCGGGCTCGAGCAGCGTCTCGCCACCGCCGGTGTCGCGCAGGGTCATACTGTCGATGAGTACCGTGAGCGACTCGACTTCGAACTTGGCGTCATCGCGGGCATGAAATATCCCGGCTATTTCCTGATCGTTTCCGACTTCATCCAATGGGCGAAGAAACAGGGCATACCAGTTGGTCCGGGCCGTGGTTCTGGCGCAGGATCGCTCGTATCCTATGCGCTCACCATCACCGATCTCGACCCGATCCGCTTCGGCCTCCTCTTCGAGCGGTTTCTCAACCCCGAGCGGGTGTCGATGCCGGATTTCGATATCGACTTCTGCCAGGACCGTCGCGACGAGGTGATCCGCTACGTACAGGAGCGTTACGGCCGCGATCAGGTGGCGCAGATCATCACGTTCGGCACGCTGCAGGCGCGCGGCGTGCTGCGTGATGTCGGCCGCGTGCTGCAAATGCCTTATGGCCAGGTCGACAAGCTCTGCAAGCTGGTTCCGCAGAATCCGGCGGCGCCGGTTTCGCTCAAACAGGCGATCGAGGGCGAACCGCGGCTGCAGGCAGAGCGCGACAGCGACGCGGTGGTCAAGCGGGCATTCGACATCGCGCAGAAGCTTGAGGGCCTCAATCGTCATGCATCGACGCACGCCGCCGGTATTGTGATCGGCGACCGGCCATTGTCGGAATTGGTGCCGCTCTACCGCGATCCGAAGTCGGACATGCCCGTGACTCAGTTCAATATGAAATGGGTGGAGCAGGCTGGGCTGGTGAAGTTCGATTTCCTCGGTCTCAAAACCCTCACGGTGCTTCAAACCGCCGTCGCGTTGGTCAAGCGCCGCGGCATTGATATCGATCTTTCGGCGATTCCTTTGGACGACAAGCTTACCTACGATGTTCTGGCCCGCGCCGAGGCCGTCGGAATCTTCCAACTGGAAAGTGCGGGAATGCGCCGCGCGCTGCTCGATATGCGGCCGGACCGTTTCGAGGACATCATTGCGCTCGTTGCGCTGTATCGCCCGGGCCCGATGGCCAATATCCCGACCTATTGCGCGCGCAAGCACGACATGGAGAAACCGGACTACATCCATCCCAAGCTGGAGCCGATCCTGCGCGAGACCTTCGGCGTCATCATCTATCAGGAGCAGGTGATGCAGGCCGCGCAGATTCTCGCCGGGTTCACACTCGGCGAAGCCGATCTCCTGCGTCGTGCCATGGGCAAGAAAATCCGCAAGGAGATGCAAGCGCAGCGCGAGCGCTTCGTCTCTGGTTCGGTTGAGCGGGGCGTCGAACGCCATCAGGCTGACGCGATCTTCGATCTGCTTGAGCGCTTTGCGGAATATGGCTTCAACAAGAGCCATGCCGCGGCCTATGCACTGGTCGCCTATCAAACCGCCTATATGAAAGCGAATTATCCCGTCGAGTTCCTGGCCGCCACCATGACGCTCGATATGGGCAACACCGACAAGCTCGCCGAATTCCGCGCTGAAGCTGAACGGCTTGGCATCAAGGTTGATCCACCATCGATCAACAGTTCTGCGGTAAATTTCGAGGTCGACGGTAACACGATCATCTACGCGCTCGCGGCGCTCAAGGGCGTTGGCCGGCAAGCCGTGGAGGCGATCATGGCCGCGCGCGGTGATCGGCCGTTCGCCGATCTCGCGGATTTTGCGGCGCGCATCAATCCGCGCGCCGTCAACAAGCGCGTGCTGGAAAGTCTCGCGGCCGCCGGCGCCTTCGACGTATTCGAGAAAAACCGCGCACGCATATTCGGCGCTGTCGATGTTGTGCTCGCGCGCGCGCAGCGCAGTCATGACACGGCGGTCGTCGGACAAAGCGAGTTGTTCGGCGGCGGGACAACGCGAGAGACGATCTTGCTGCCGCAGATCGAAGCGTGGCTGCCGGCGGAGCGACTGCGGCGCGAATACGAGGCGGTCGGTTTCTTCCTTTCGGGACATCCTCTCGACGACTATGCGGCGGTGCTGAAGAAATTGCGGGTGCAGCCCTGGGCCGAGTTCGCGCGCGCGGTGAAAGCCGGCGCAACGGCGGGACGTGTCGCCGCGACCGTGGTCGCGCGCACGGAGCGGCGCACGCGAATGGGAAGTAAAATGGGGATCATCGGACTATCCGATCCCACCGGGCATTTCGAGGCGGTGATCTTTTCGGAAGGTCTGGCCGAGCATCGCGACCTGTTGGAGCCGGGCAACGCAGTTTTGCTGTTCCTGTCGGCCGAAGTGCAGGGCGATGAGGTACGCGCACGCATCCAGTCGGCGGAGCCGCTCGATGATGCCGCCGCCAACCTGCAAAAGGGACTGCGCGTATTCCTGCGCGACGGCGCGCCGCTCGAGGCCCTGGCAAAGCGTCTGGAAGCGGTGCCGCGGTCGGCCAAGCCGAATGGCGACGGCGAGGTGAGCGTCGTCTTGCTGCTCAAACAGGGCGCCGAGGTCGAAGTGAAGCTGCCCGGCCGCTTCAAGGTCTCTCCGCAGATCGCCGGCGCCATCAAGGCCGTGCCGGGCGTGGTGCAGGTCGAGTCGTTGTAATATTCTTCCTGCCGATCGTTTTGCCGCTCGCCCCCAGTCCCGCATTGATAGGCTTTCGCGGGAATGAGTGACGAGGCAGAATATGCCCCATGCGGAAAATTCCCTCCCGTCGAGATATCCTCAAATCGGCCGCCACGCTGCCGCTTGTCTATGCGGCTCCCCTGCGCGCGTCGCCGCCGCCGGCGGGAGCAGTGACGCCCGCGCTGATCGCGGCCGCGATCAAGGAAGGCCAGCTCACCTGGTACACTTCGGCCGATTTGCAGCTTGCGGAGAAAGTCGGCAAGGCGTTCGAGCAGAAATTTCCCGGAATTCGGGCGCGTGTCGAGCGCGCGGGCGGCGAGCGCATCTTTTCACGCGTCGCTCAGGAAAATGCTTCGGGGCTGCACGTTGCCGATGCGGTGAGTACCGGCGATGCGGCTCAGTTTCTGGCCTGGAAGCGTCAGGGAATGCTCGCGCCCTACGTACCGGAGGATGTCGCGAAATACATTCCGCCGGAGCACCGCGACCGCGACGGCCTCTACGCGACGGTGAGATCCTCGCTATGCGTGATGGCCTACAATACCGAATTGGTGCAGCGCGGCGAGGCGCCGAAAAGTTTTGCCGATCTGCTCGATCCGAAATGGAAGGGCAAAATCGTCAAGGCGCATCCCAGCTACAGCGGCACCATCATGACGTCGACGTACCAGATGGTGCGTGAGCTTGGCTGGCCCTATCTTGAAAAGCTGGCGCAGCAGCAGGTGCTGCAGATCCAGTCGGCGACCGACACGCCGAAGAAAATCGTCCTCGGCGAACGGCCGGTCATGGCCGATGGAAACGAATCCAACGTGCTGCTGCTCAAGGAGAGCGGCAAGCCGATCGAAGTCGTCTATGCGGCTGAGGGGACGCCGTCGATTGTTCAGCCGTCGGCGGTGTTCGCCGCCGCGCCGCATCCCAATGCCGCGCGCCTGTTCCAGAATTTTCTGTTCAGCGTCGAGGGGCAGGAGCTCTTCGTCAATCTCGGTGGCCTGCGGTCGCTGCATGCGCTGGTAAAGGACAAACCGGGCCGTACGCCGTTGTCAGCGATCAAGACGTGGAAGGACGATCCGGCTGCGGTCGAACGCGAAGGCGAGGAGATCAAACGCCGCTACTCGGAAATTTTCCACGTTTGACGAGATTGTATCTGTTTCTTTGGCCTGCCTGGGATTGAAATCTAACTCACCTGTGGGATGGCGAATAGAAATACCAGGCCGAAGATGGTCATGCCGATGGCAACGGCGGCGATCGGCAACAGTATTTGCACCGCTGCTTCACGGCCGTTGATTCCGCCGGTCCAGGTCTCGAAAGCGTGCGAAGCCCAGTCGTGGTATGGCGCGAAATAGCCGTGGTGCTCATTGGTGTCGGTGTTGTTACGCCAGCTCAGCCAGAGGACAACCGGAATTCCGACCAGCACAGAGAAGAAAAAAGTGATCACGCCGGCGTCGAGTCCGGTGTAGCCGCCACGGCTGAAAAAAAACCAGATCGACAGCACGAGCCAGACCGTTAATCCAATGATCGCGCGATAGATGAAGGGATGCAGTTCGTCGTTCGTCGGCCGATTATTTCGAGCCAGAACTGAATGTGTGGCCATGATGCGTTCCTTGATGCGTTCCTTGATGTGTTTTGGGACGCGCTCCTTCTCTCGCCGCGCGCTGCGCGCCGGCGAGCATCGACGCGAGGTGGGTGCAATATTGGTCAACGCCTGGTTGCTGCAAATTGTTCGTGCCGCGGCAATCGATCGCGCCGGCGGCGTTTGGCTCGCCGGTGTTCCGGCCATGACGCGGCACAGACTTTCCTTTGTCATGGCCGGACTTGTTCCGGCCATCTCGCTTCATGTGCCGCTACATCCCGGCGAAGCGGGATCGCCGGGAAAAGCCGAGTGATGACACCGGAGAAGTGGCCCAAATCCTCAACCGCCAATGACGAAGAAGAGCGAAGAACCGCTCCAGTGTCATAGCGCGTGCCGCTTGACTTAATTCCTATAGGACTATAAGCCTGGACACATCCCGCCCCGTTACCGAGGGGTGTCTGATCAGCGTCTCCAGACGCGGGGCGGGGAGCGGTGGCCGGGAATTTCTCTTGCAGCGGAGATGCGCTGGAAGGGCCCGGCGGTCCAAGCCGCGTCCCGACCCGGCGTGCTCGCCGCACGCCGAGGCCCCTGACGGCCGGTAGGCCGGTCCTCTTGTCAGAAGTGCGCCGGCCGAGTGCCAGGGCCTCATTCGGTGGAGTGTCAGGGTGGGTGAGAGCCTGCCCTGAACGAACGGACGACCACCGGGGAGGATGCGGAGCAAGCCTTATAAACACCGCGCGCGGGACGCCCTGGGATCTGGCGGACTTGCGGCGTGACCTGCCCGAAGCTTTGCAAAGAGCCAAGGCAGGCACATTCGGCTTCGGCATGCCTCGTTGCCGCGAGGCAAACGAGGCCCGTGGGTCCACCAGGACCCGGACAGGCGTCCCGCGCGCCCTCGGTTTTAATTCGGGGCGGCGGCACCAGAAACTGCAGGCGGCCCCCGGCGCCTAATCAAAAAGTCCGGGCGATGACGCTTGGCTGTTAGAGAAGTGAATCAGGCGGGACGGTGCCGCGGCATCGGAAGCGCCGCGCGACTGATGCCCAAGAGCAAGGCCTCGCGCTAAATCCTTGACGTGCCTTGCGTTCTGGAAATCGCACCTATATAAGCCCCTGCATCACTCACGCGGACGTATGGCTTTAGGCCCCGACAATGGGTCAAAAAGGCCGTCCGGTGGCCCAAAATGGGCTCACAACCGTCTGCGGCGGATCAACCGGAGAAGATTTATGTCGCTCCCTGACTTTTCGATGCGTCAGCTTTTGGAAGCTGGCGTTCACTTCGGCCATCAGGCCCATCGCTGGAACCCGAAGATGGGCTCGTTCATCTTCGGCACACGCAACAATATCCACATTGTCGATCTCGCCCAGACCGTGCCGATGCTCCATCGCGCGCTGCAGGCGGTCAGCGATACGGTCGCCAAGGGCGGCCGCATTCTGTTCGTCGGTACCAAGCGCCAGGCGCAGGACTCGATTGCCGACGCGGCCAAGCGCAGTGCGCAGTACTACGTAAATTCCCGCTGGCTAGGCGGCACGCTGACCAACTGGAAGACGATTTCGGGTTCGATCTCGCGGCTGCGCAAGCTCGATGAAATCCTCAATTCCAGCGAGACCGGCGGCTACACCAAGAAAGAGCGCCTCACGATGCAGCGCGAGCGCGACAAGCTCGACCGCTCACTCGGCGGCATCAAGGATATGGGCGGCGTTCCCGACTTGCTGTTCGTGATCGATACCAACAAGGAAGACATCGCGATCAAGGAAGCACAACGTCTGAACATTCCGGTGGCAGCGGTCGTCGACACCAATTGCGATCCGGCGGGCATCACTTATGTCGTGCCGGGCAACGACGACGCGAGCCGCGCGGTGTCGCTCTATTGCGATCTCATCGCCAAGGCCGCGATCGATGGAATTTCGCGGGCGCAGGGCGAGATGGGTGTCGACGTTGGAGCGGCGGAAAGGCCGATCGTGGCCGAGCCGATCCCGGCCGCGCAGGCAGGCGGCAACCTTGGCTTTGAGCAGTTGCCTGGCCCGCGCGGTGTTGCCGACGATCTCAAGAAGTTGCCTGGGGTGTCGCCGGCGATCGAAAAACAACTCAATGATCTCGGCATTTTCCACTTCACGCAAATTGCCGAGCTCAATGAAAAAGCCGCGCACAATATCGGCGAAGAAGTGGGTCTGCCCGGCCGCGTTCCCGGCTGGATCGCGAAGGCGAAAGAACTAACGGCCGAGACCGAATAAGTATCATCGTCGTGGCCGGTTCGTCCCGGCCACCCACGACCTGGGTTTGGCACAGCGAATAAGACGTGGATGCCCGGTCCAAGGCCGGACATGACCAATCGAGGAATATTTCAATGGCAAATATCAGCGCACAAATGGTCAAGGAACTGCGCGAGTCGACCGGCGCCGGCATGATGGACTGCAAGAGTGCTCTTACCGAAACGAACGGCGATATGACGGCGGCGCAGGATTGGCTGCGCAAGAAGGGCCTGTCGAAGGCTGCCAAGAAGGCCGGCCGTGTCGCTGCCGAAGGGCTTATCGGCGTCCAGGTGCAAGGCACCAAAGGCGTCGTCGTGGAGGTCAACTCCGAAACCGATTTCGTTGCGCGCAACGATCTGTTTCAGGGCCTGGTTAAGATGATCGCCGATGTCGCGCTGTCTGTCGGCAACGACGTCGAGAAGATCAAGGCCGCCAAGGCCGGTTCGATCACGGTCGGGGAGTCGATCAACGACACAATCGCCAAGATCGGGGAGAATATGAGCTTGCGTCGCGCGGCAACACTTTCGGTCGGCAAGGGAGCGATCGGCTCCTATGTGCATAATGCAGTGACCGACGGTCTTGGCCGCATCGGCGTTCTAGTCGGCCTGGAATCGACCGGAAAGACAGATGAGCTCACCGCGCTCGGCCGTCTTCTCGCCATGCATATCGCGGCCTCGAATCCGCAGGCGCTCGATGCATCGGGTCTCGATCCGGTGGTGATCCAGCGCGAAAAGGATGTGCTTGCCGACAAGTTCAAGCAGCAGGGCAAACCGGCTAACGTGATCGAAAAGATCGTCGAGTCGGGCCTTAAGACCTTCTACAAGGAAGTGACATTGCTTGAGCAGGTCTATGTCCACGACGACAAGAAAAACGTGGCGCAGGCACTCAAGGAAGCCGAAGGCAAGGTTGGTGGTCCGATCAAAATCACCGGTTTCGTTCGCTTCGGGCTAGGCGAAGGCGTCGAGAAGCAGGACAGCGACTTTGCCGCGGAAGTTGCGGCTGCAGCTGGGCAAAAGTGATGCAAGGAGCGGCTCAGAAGCCGTCCTTTCGCTATAGTGGGTTGGAATTTGAGTTCGAACACGATCGACTTGAAGGATCGCCGAACATGAGCAATCCCGCCTACAAGCGCGTCATCGTCAAGCTGTCCGGTGAGGCGCTCACCGGTTCGAAAGGTTTCGGTATCGATCAGGCCATGGTCGAACGCCTCGCCGAAGATCTTGCGGCGACTGCAAAACTTGGTGTCGAACTCGGTGTCGTGGTTGGCGGCGGAAATATCTTCCGCGGCGTTGAGGTGTCTGAGCGCGGCGTGCCGCGGCCGGTGGGCGACACGATGGGCATGCTGGCGACCGTGATGAATTGCCTGGTCCTGGAGTTTGCAATAGAGCGCGCGGGTTGCGAGGCGCGCACGTTGTCGGCATTGGCCATGACGGCGGTATGCGAAACGTACAATCGCAAGCGGGCAATGAAGAACCTCGGGAAAGGCCGTGTCGTGCTGCTGGCGGCGGGAACTGGCAACCCGTTTTTTACGACCGATACGACAGCGGTGCTGCGGGCTGCGGAACTCGAAGCTCAGGCCGTGCTCAAGGCGACGAATGTCGACGGTGTCTATACCGCCGACCCCAAGAAAGATCCCAAAGCAAAGCGATACGAAAAGCTGAGCCACCAGGAAGCGCTCGAAAAGGATCTCAGGGTGATGGACGGGGCCGCCTTCGCGCTTGCCCGCGAAAATCGTATCCCTATCATCGTGTTCTCGATCGCGGAAAAAGCTGCAATAGAATCGGTGCTGCGCGGCAAGGGTCGCGCGACCGTTGTCGGTTAGCGTGACCGCGGATGCAAATGCGGGTTCTTTTACTTGCCGCTTTTAAGGTGAAGGAGGCAGATCGGGGCAATCGCAATGACAAACGCAACGCATGACTTGAACGAGATCAAGCGGCGCATGCAGGGCGCCAGTGCCGTGCTCAAAACGGAACTGTCGGGTTTGCGGACCGGTCGGGCCTCCGCGCATCTTCTCGATCCGGTGATGGTCGATGCCTACGGCGCGCAGATGCCGCTCAACCAGGTGGCGACCGTAAGCGTGCCGGAGCCGCGGATGATTTCAGTAAATGTCTGGGACCGCTCGCTCGTCCATCCCGTGGAAAAGGCAATCATCAATTCCAATCTGGGGCTTTCGCCGGCAACCGAGGGGCAAACGATCCGCCTGCGCATTCCGGAGCTCAATGAGGAGCGGCGCAAGGAATTGGTGAAAATTGCCCACAAATATGCCGAAACCGCGCGTGTCGCCGTTCGGCATGTTCGCCGCGACGCAATGGACGTCATCAAAAAGCTGGAGAAGGACCACAAGATCAGCAAAGACGACCATGACCGTTTTTCCGGCGACGTCCAAAAGGCAACTGACGCCGGGATTGCCGAGATCGACCATATGCTCTCTGCAAAGGAAAAGGAGATCCTCACCGTCTGAGGTCGCGCGTTATGCCCGAGGCCGATATTGAGAGTGATGTGACGGCGGCATTCGATGTGCCGAGGCATGTTGCGATTATCATGGACGGAAATGGCCGTTGGGCGGCGACGCGCGGACTTCCACGCGCGGAAGGGCATCGGCGCGGCGTTGAGGCATTGCGGCGTACCGTTCGCGCCGCCGGCGAGATCGGCATCAAGGTTCTCACGATTTTCTCGTTCAGTGCGGAGAACTGGTCGCGGCCGGCCAGCGAGATCGGCGAGCTCATGGGCCTGCTGCGGCGCTTCGTGCGCAACGATCTTGCCGAATTGCACAAGAGCAATGTGCGCGTGCGCGTGATCGGGGAGCGGGTCGGCCTTGATCCCGATATTGGAAGGTTGCTGGTCGAAGCGGAAGATCTTACCCGAAACAACGACGGTCTTACTCTGGTTGTCGCTTTCAATTACGGCGCGCGGCAGGAAATCGTCCGTGCTGCGCAAAGGGTTGCCGAGGCAGTCGTGCAGGGGCGTGTGACGATTGCTGAAATCAACATGGACAGTTTTGCCGGTTTTCTTGACGCACCCGACATTCCCGATCCCGATTTGATCATTCGCACGAGCGGAGAACAGCGTCTGTCGAATTTCCTCCTCTGGCAGTGCGCCTACAGCGAACTGGTGTTTGTTCCGACCTATTGGCCCGATTTCGACCGTTCCGCGCTTGAATCCGCAATTCGTGAATATCAGCAGCGCGAGCGGCGTTTCGGCGGGCTGGTTGCGAAAACCGGATCCTGAGCACGTGGTCGGTGTTGATCCAATTTCAAGCGCGGGAAAAGCCGGGGCCCGAATGCCCGCGAACAATCTCGTGCTGCGCATTCTTTCCGCCGCCGTACTTGCGCCGCTGGCGCTGTTTGCAGCCTGGGTCGGCGGCTTGCCCTTCGCCCTGTTCTGGGGTGCGGCCGCAATCATCGTCATTTGGGAATGGACGACCCTGGTGGTCGGGCCAAGCTTTCGGGTGATGTTTTTATCATCCGCCGCCGCGATCGTGGTTGCCGACTTTGTCTTCAGGCTCGGCCGACCGGTCGTTGCCCTGCTGATGGTCGGACTAGGCGCGCTCGCGACCGTGATTTTTGCTCCGCCCGCGAAACGGGTATGGGTAGCTGCAGGTGTCGGCTACGGGGGCGGCATGCTCCTCGCACCCATCTGGCTGCGGTCCGACGATGCGTATGGATTTGCTGCGATAGTGCTGTTGTTCGCGATCGTCTGGACAACCGACGTCGTCGGTTATTTTGCAGGCCGAACCATCGGAGGCCCAAAATTGCTTCCAGCGGTGAGCCCGAAGAAAACCTGGTCAGGCGCCATCGCGGGTACATTGGCCGCTGTCCTTGTCGCGGTTGGTGTCGCCACACAATTCGGGTTGCTCAACAAGTTTGCGATTGCGTGCCTTGCGTTGTTTTTATCGATTGCTTCGCAGTTCGGCGACCTGTTCGAATCCTGGGTCAAACGCCAATTCGATGCCAAAGATGCAAGCCAGATCATTCCCGGTCATGGCGGCGTGATGGATCGGCTCGACGGGTTCTGGGCTGCGGCACTTGCGGGATGCGTGGTGGGGTTGTTGCGCGGCGGCTACGCTGCACCTGCGCGTGGGTTGCTGATATGGTGAGGTCATGACTGCTGTCAATGCTGTCCGCTCGGATGCCAAACCAGTCACCGGTGTGCGCGGGATCACTATCCTTGGAGCGACCGGTTCGATCGGCGCCAGCACGGTTGACCTGCTCAAGCGTGAGCCGGAGCGGTATCGTGTCGAGTTCGATCAGCGCGCGCCGCAATGCAGCTGCGTTGGGCAAGATTGCGCGCGAAGTCGGGGCCCGGCATGCGGTTGTCGCTGATGCGGCTGCCTATCAGGATCTCAAGTCCGCACTCTCGGGTTCGGGAATTGAGGCTGCAGCTGGCGAAGATGCTTTGTTGGAAGCGGCGCAGCGGCCTGCCGACTGGGTGATGGCCGCGATCAGTGGTTCGGTCGGCCTCAAGCCGACGCTCGCCGCGATTGAGCGGGGTGCCACAGTGGCACTCGCGAACAAGGAATGCCTCGTTTGCGCGGGCAATCTGTTCATGCGCAAGGCGGCTAGCTCGGGCGCGACGGTTCTTCCGGTAGACTTCGAACACAATGCCGTATTCCAGGCGTTAGGAGCCGGTCACCGCGCAGACGTCAGGCGAGCTATTCTGACAGCGTCGGGTGGACCATTCCGCACCTGGTCAATTGACGCCATCAGGGTCGCGACTCCGGAACAGGCTTTGCGGCATCCCAATTGGTCGATGGGTCCGAAGGTGACGGTGGATTCCGCGACACTGATGAACAAGGGACTCGAGATTATCGAGGCGCATCATCTGTTCGCGCTCAAGTCATCGGAGATCGATGTTCTGGTCCATCCACAATCCGTGGTGCACGGGCTGGTCGAGTTCACCGATGGGTCGGTTGTTGCGCAGCTCGGGTCACCTGACATGCGTATTCCGATCGCCCATTGTCTCGCGTGGCCACGACGCATCGATGGACCATCGGCCCGGCTCGACCTTGCCGCACTGCGTCAGTTGACCTTTGAGGCACCCGATCTCGAGCGGTTTCCGGCACTGGCGTTGGCAAGACGCGCGCTCGAAACGGGCGGAGCGGCGCCGACAATCCTTAACGCGGCTGATGAAGTCGCGGTCGGTGAATTCATTGCGGGCAGGATCAGTTTTCCGGCAATAACCGCGCTTGTAGAGGCGACGCTCGATAGGGCTTCGAAGCGCGATTTACTGGCCGAACCGGATGGAATCGATGCAGCTATCGCCGTTGACCATATTGCAAGAAGCATGGCCCGGGACCTCTTGCCCGAAATTGCCGTAAAGGCATCTTAGGCTGGTTTTGGGTCGACGTAGCCCATCAAGGGCAGGACGAGGGTCGCAATGGTAAGTGAGATTATGGGGGGCTTGAGTGCATTTGGAGGCGGTGTCGTCGGCTACATTGTGCCCTTCCTCTTTGTCCTGACCATTGTCGTGTTCTTCCACGAGCTTGGTCACTTCATGATGGCCCGCTTTTGCGGCATCAGGGTGCTCGTCTTTTCGATCGGATTCGGTCCCGAAATCGCCGGCTTCAACGACCGGTATGGGACGCGCTGGAAGTTTTCCGCGGTTCCGCTCGGCGGTTACGTAAAGTTCTTCGGCGATGACAATGCCGCTAGCGCGCCTGATAAGGCCGCGGCAGCGGTGATGACGGACGCCGAAAAGAAGGACAGTTTCATCTTCCAGCCCGTTGCCTCACGCGCCGCGGTGGTTGCGGCGGGTCCGATGGCCAATTTCGTTCTGGCAATTGCCATTTTTGCGGCCATTTTCGCGACCGTGGGCAAACAGACCACGAGCGCGCGGGTCGACACGGTTCAGACGGGGAGTGCCGCCCAGGCCGCAGGTTTCCAGCCGGGCGATCTCGTTCTGACAATCAACGGCGAAAAAATCGAAAGTTTCTCCGACATGCAGCGCGTCGTCAGCATCAGCGCCGGCGAGCAGCTCGCGATTGAAGTCGAACGCGGAGGCGTACCCGTTACGCTTAAGGCCGTCCCGCAACTAAAGGAAATCAAGGACAATTTCGGCAATGTTCATCGCCTTGGTGTCCTGGGCATCAGTCGCTCCATGGCCCCAGGCGATGTGAAGACAGAAAAAGCTGGTCCCTTGCGCGCAGTCGTCATGGGTGCCGAGGAGACCTGGTTCGTGGTCGACCGCACGCTTGTCTATATCAGCGGCGTGTTTGTGGGCCGCGAAGCTGCCGATCAGCTCGGTGGGCCGATCCGGATAGCTCAAGTCTCGGGTCAGGTGGCCTCAGCCGGGTTCACGGCCTTGATGCATCTGACGGCGGTGCTGTCGGTCTCGATCGGCCTCTTGAACCTGTTCCCCATCCCCCTTTTGGACGGTGGTCACCTTTTGTTCTATGCGATAGAAACGATTCGCGGTCGGCCGCTGTCCGACCGGGCACAGGAAGTTGGGTTCCGGATTGGGTTGGCGATCGTCGTGATGTTGATGATTTTTGCAACCTTTAATGACATCCTGCACCTAGCCACCTCCTGACCGTTGCTGACGGGCAACTTTTTGAGGGAAAAGGGAAAGTTCGGGTGGGAGTTTGTTTGCAGCGCATAAAAAACGCTGTAAAAAGTCTGCCTATGCCAGCCCGGACCGTCTGTCGAATCCGCAGTGGGGGCGGCCGCATGGATCATAAGGGCGCGTAGCGCATGGGAATTTGTGTGCGGGTAGTTCGGGGATTGGCTGCTAGCTGCCTAATCCTCGGCGGCATCCTTATCGGTGCTGGCTGGGCGACCGTTGCGTCGTCGGGCGTTGCGGCCGCACAGACGGTCAATTCTATCGTCGTTGAAGGCAGCCGCCGGGTCGAAGGGGACACGATCCGCTCATATTTCAAGCCCGGCCCGGGTGGTCGACTGGGCCCCGAGCAGGAAGATGAGGCGCTCAAGGCCCTTGTCGCCACAGGCCTCTTCGCCGACGTACGCATCAACCATGCCGGCGGCCGCATCGTGGTCACGGTCGTCGAGAACCCGGTGATCAATCGGGTCGCCTTCGAAGGCAACAAAAAGGCCAAGGACGAGCAGCTCCAGGCCGAAACGCAATCCAAGCCCCGCGGCACGCTATCCCGGCCCACCGTTCAGGCCGACGTGCAGCGCATCATCGAGATCTATCATCGCAGCGGCCGCTTCGACGTTTCAGTCGATCCGAAGATCATCGAACTGCCCAACAATCGCGTCGATCTGGTATTTGAAATCAAGGAAGGGGAAAAAACCGGCGTCAAGGACATCACCTTTGTCGGCGCGCATGCATTTTCGCAGGGTCGCCTCCGGGATGTGATCAAGACATCGGAAAGCAACTTCCTCAGCTTTCTCCAGACCACCGATATCTATGACCCCGATCGCGTCGAGGCCGACCGCGATCTTTTGCGCAGGTTCTATCTCAAACACGGTTATGCCGATGTGCGCATCGTGGCGGCGGTGGGCGAATATGATCCCGCAAAGAAAGGCTTTATCGTCACGTTCACGATCGACGAGGGAAGCCTATATCGCGTCGGGAGCGTGGATGTGATTTCGAACGTTCGCGCCATCGATCCGAGTGTGCTCCGCGGCCAGATCAAGCTCAGCCCTGGAAGCGTCTACAATGCCGACCTCGTCGAAAAGAGTGTCGAGGCAATGACGATCCAGGCAGCGAGGCAAGGCTATGCCTTTGCCAATGTTCGGCCGCGCGGTGACCGCAACTTTGAGACCAAAACTATCAATTTGGCGTTTGTCGTCGAGGAAGGCGCGCGAGCTTATATCGAGCGTATCAATATTCGCGGCAACACGCGCACGCGCGATTATGTGATCCGTAGAGAATTCGATCTCGGCGAAGGCGACGCCTACAATCGGGCACTCATCGATCGCGCCGAACGACGATTGAAGAATTTGAACTACTTCAAGACCGTCAAAATCACCAATGAACCAGGATCTGCCCCCGATCGCGTGGTCGTCAATGTCGATGTTGAAGAGCAGCCAACCGGCGAGTTCTCCGTTTCGGGCGGCTATTCGACAGCTGACGGCCTGATCGGCGAAGTCAGTATTGCTGACCGTAACCTTATGGGTCGCGGATTATATGCGAAGGCCGGATTTACCTATGGCCAGTATGTCAAAGGCTTCGACCTCTCTTTGGTTGAACCTTTCCTGTTTGGCTATCGCATGGCTGGTGGCATCGACCTGTTTGCGCGGCAAAATCTCGCAAACCGTTACACTTCCTACGACTCCCAGACGGTCGGCACCAATCTGCGTCTCGGCTTTGCGGTGACCGAGGAAATTGCCTTCCAGCCGCGTTATTCGTTCTACCAGCAGAAAATCACGCTGCCGACGCAATACGATAACTGTCAGTTTTCGAACAACGCATTGATCAACGGCGGCACGGGAGTGACGCCAGCGAACGAGGCCAATGGTTCTGATACGAACATCCCAGGTGGGTGCTATGCCGACGGCGAGGCCTCGCTGGCAGTTCGTAAGGAACTGGCCGCGGGCCCCGTGAATGTTTCACTGGTGGGCTACACGCTGTCGTACAACACCCTCGACAACAACAAGCTGCCGACTAGTGGCCTGTATGCTGAGATCAAGCAGGACGTTGCGGGCGTCGGCGGCGATGTGAATTTCATCCGGACGCAGGTTGAGGCGCGTAAATATTACGAAGTGTTCTCGGACATCGTGAGCGTCTTTAAGTTGCAGGCGGGCAGTATCAGCAGCTGGGGCGGTAAAGACCTCCGCATGCTGGACCATTTCCAGATGGGCCCGAACCTCGTGCGCGGCTTTGCGCCTGCCGGTATCGGACCGCGTGATTTGACTGTTGGAACGACCAACGACGCTCTCGGTGGGTCGCTATATTGGGGCGCCAGCGTCGAAGCGCAGACGCCACTGTATTTCCTGCCGAAGGATATCGGCATCAAAGTCGCAGCGTTCGCAGATGCGGGCTCCTTGTGGGGCTACAAAGGTCCGACAAGCTGGAATGTGACCGGTGAAACGCTGCAGGTCGGCCTCGACAGCGCGTCAATGGTACGCACGTCGGTCGGTGTCGGCCTGCTGTGGGATTCACCACTTGGCCCGTTGCGCTTCGACCTCGCGTATCCCTTGACAAAATACTGCGCGACGCAAGTCGGCGGCGGCGAGATCTGCGACCACACGCAGTTTTTCCGGTTCAGCGGCGGCACCAAGTTCTGACCTTGGCGGCACTACGTGGCACCACACAGGCCCCACCAGGATGAGCGAGCCGATTTTCCTGCGGAAATCCCCGGGACTCATGCTTGATGAGGTCGTTGCCCTGACGGGCGCGACCTTGCCATCTGCCAATACCAATCCGACGCGCATCAGCAATATTGCTCCCCTTGATCGCGCGGGGCCAAGTGATCTTACTTTCTTTGACAGCAGAAGCTTTTCATCTGCAGCCGCAGCGACACACGCCGGCGCATGCATGTCCACGGCCGCACTCGCGAAAGAATTGCCTAACGGTGTCGCCGTCTTGGTGGTGCGTGAGCCTTACAAAGCATTCGTGAAAGTGGCACGCGCACTGTTTCCCGATGCGTTGCGGCCATCGTCGCTTGCGGCACCCGGCGAACGTTCCGGCGCCCACATCGACGTAAGTGCGCGCATGGAAGAAGGCGTCACCGTTGAACCTGGTGCGGTGGTCGGCGCCGGCGCGGAAATCGGCAGTGGGACCGTGATTGGCGCAAATTCGGTCATCGGCACTGACGTACGGATCGGCCGCGATTGTGCGATCGGCGCGAACACGTCAATCTGCAATACGTTGATCGGCGACCGGGTCATTGTTCATCCGGGCTGCAAGATTGGTCAGGATGGATTCGGATTTGTGATGGGTGGAAAAGGCCATCTCAAAGTCCCGCAAGTGGGGCGCGTGATCGTCCAAGATGACGTCGAAATCGGCGCGGGCACGACGATCGACCGTGGTGCCATCAGGGATACCGTCATTGGCGAGGGAACGAAGATCGACAACCTGGTTCAGGTAGGTCACAATGTCAGCATTGGCAGGCATTGTATTATCGTTGCGCAGACGGGAATTTCAGGCAGCTCTACTCTCGAGGACTTTGTCGTGCTGGGCGCGCGTGTTGGCCTGAACAACAATGTTACGATCGGCGAGGGCGCGCAGATCGCCGCCCTCAGTGCTGTCAACAGCGATGTCCCTCAAGGCGCGCGATGGGGCGGAACGCCAGCCAAGCCAATCAAGCTATGGTTCCGTGAGATGACCGCGCTTGCGAGGCTCGCGCGTAGAGAACTCAAAGGCAGTTCTGAACCGGAGGTCGAAGAGTGAGGCATCTGTCATGAACAAGCTCGTGACGAGCCTTGAGGCGTGCGACATCGCCCAGGTCCTCAAGATGCTACCGCACCGCTACCCGTTCCTGATGGTCGATCGCGTCATCGATATCCGCGGCGACGAGCACGGCATCGGGATCAAGAATGTGACGATCAATGAACCGCAGTTTCAGGGCCATTTTCCCGGCAACCCGGTATTTCCCGGAGTGCTCATGATCGAGGGCATGGCCCAGACGGCCGGAGTGCTCTGCATTGCGGCAACCGGCGCGCAGCCGAGCTCGGTATTCTTTCTCACGATAGACAAGGCAAAGTTTCGCAAGCCGGTGCGGCCGGGAGATACGATCGAGTACCACATGGACCGCATTACGCGGCGCAAGTCGATGTGGTGGTATCGAGGCGAAGCGAAGGTAGCGGGGCAGATCGTGGCGGAGGCGCAGGTCGGCGCCATGCTTTCCGACACATGAGCGCACATATGATCGATCCCTCGGCCCGGATCGAGGCTGGGGCGGATATCGGAAAAGGCGTCCAGATCGGCCCCTACTGCACGATCGGTGCGAATGTGCGGATCGGCGAGGGTTGCCGATTGATTGCACACGTCAATCTCACGGGCCATACGACTATCGGTCCGCGGACGATGATCCATCCCTTTGCGTCGCTTGGCTCTCCGCCGCAGTCTTTCAGTTATCGCGGCGGGCCGACACGGCTCGTGGTCGGCGCAGAGTGCGATATTCGCGAATACGTGACGATGAACACAGGCACGGAAGACGGCGGTGGCATCACCGAAGTGGGCAACCGGTGTTTTCTCATGGTCGGTTCCCACGTCGGGCACGATTGCAAAGTCGGAAGTCATGTCGTCTTTGCAAACAATACGGCTCTCGCGGGTCACGTGACAATTGCTGATCATGTTGTGTTCGGAGGTGGCGTGGCCGTCAGGCAATTCGTTCGAATTGGGGAAGGAGCGATGATCGTCGGCTTGAGCGGCGTTCGGGCGGACGTAATTCCGTTTGCAATGGCTCACGGACCTTTGGCTGATCTTGTCGGCCTCAACGTGATCGGGATGCGACGTCGCGGCCTTGCGAAAGCCGACATTCACCGTGTCCGTCTGGCATACCAGGAGCTGTTTTTCGGCGCGGGCGAGTTTCGTGCGCGCATTGATCGGGTTGCTGCGGACTACGCAAACGACGAGCATGTCGGCAAAATTGTCGAATTTATCCGTGCCGGAAAACGTCCATTGACGATGGCGATTAAACGCAGCGAGGCGGACGAGGACGCATGAGCCAGGCCGCAGCCGTTGATATGGACGGCCCACTCGCGCTTATTTGCGGCGGCGGCGCGTTGCCTCTGGCGGTGGCTGATTCCGTTTCGAAACGGGGGCGAACCGTCGTGCTGTTCGCGCTTCGCGGCCATGCTGATGAAAAACTAGTCGCACAATACCGGCATCACTGGCTACGGGTCGGCCAACTTGGCGCTTTTACCCGGCTGGCGCGTGCGGCCGGTTGCCGCGATATCGTGTTCATCGGGTCGCTGGTGCGGCCAAGCTTGTGGGCGCTTCGGCCCGACCTCAAAGCGCTCATGCTGTTGCCGCGCATTATTCACGCCTATCGGGGCGGCGATAACCACCTTCTGTCGGGTGTCAGTCGGATTGTCGAGGAGCAGGGTTTCCGCCTGCTCGGCGCACATGAGGTGGCCCCCGAAATTCTTGTTCCAGAAGGTCGTCTTGGTCGTATCGAGCCTTCGGAAAGTGATCGACGAGACATTGCGTTCGGCTTTGATTATCTACGTGCCACTGGCGCATTTGACGTTGGTCAGGCCGTTGTCGTTGCCGCAAACCGTGTGCTGGCGGTCGAAGCAGCCGAGGGTACGGATCAGATGCTGTTGCGTGTTGCCGAGCTGCGCGCAAGTGGCCGCATCGGCATGTCGGGAGGAATTCGGCGTGCTCGTGAAGGCGCCGAAACCGCAACAAGACCACCGTTTTGATTTGCCGTCGATCGGACCCAATACCGTAATTGCCGTCGCGCACGCGAAGCTGGCGGGCATTGCGGTGGTTGGCGGAAAGACGGTAATTGCAGATGCGGAACACGCGGTGAATGAAGCCGATCGCGCCGGCATCTTTCTCGTTGGCGTTGGATCCGGAAGCGAACAATGACCCCGCATGTATTTCTGGTGGCGGGCGAAGAGTTGGGCGATCGGCTCGGTGCAGCGCTGATTGCCGCAATCAGGCAACGAACGGAGGGACGCGCGCAATTTTCCTGTGTCGGCGGGTCCGCCATGGCTGATGAAGGTGTGCCAAGTCCTTATCCGCTTGGCGACCTTGCACTTATGGGCTTTGCGGCAATTCCTGCAAGTCTGCCCAAGATCCTGCGCCGCATTCGCGAAACTGCCGATGCGATTGTAGCGGCGAGCCCGGATGTTCTCGTTATCATCGACAGTCCGGAATTTACACACCGTGTGGCTCGACGTGTGCGCGAACGCGCGCCTCACATCCCGATCGTCGATTACGTCTGCCCGTCGGTCTGGGCTTGGCGGCCAGGCCGGGCCGCCAAAATGCGGGCCTACGTGGACCACGTTTTGGCGCTATTGCCGTTTGAGCCGGATGCCATGGAGAAACTCGGAGGGCCACCCTGCAGCTTTGTCGGCCATCCCCTCGCGGAGCGAGTTGGAAAGTTCCGGCCTAATGAGCTCGAAAACCGATTGCGGCGAGCGAACCCTCCGCTGGTGCTGGTTTTGCCTGGAAGTCGGACAGGCGAGATACGGCGGATGGCCCCTGTATTTGGGTCCGCAATTGCGCGCCTTGCCGAGCAGTACGGTGCCATTGAAGTAGTGATACCGGCGGTACCCTGGCTTGCGGACATTGTACGGGCGGAAATCCGATCGTGGGCGGTTCCTGGCCGCGTCGTAACCGATACTGAGGAAAAGGAGGAAGCATTTCGGACTGCACGGGTAGCGCTCACGAAGTCCGGAACATCGACGCTTGAATTAGCGCTTGCCGGCATCCCTATGGTTGCCGGATACAAAGTGGCGCTGATCGAGGAATTGGCTGCGCGGCTTTTCATCCATGTGCCGTCGGTTATTCTCACGAATTTAGTTCTCAAGGAGGCGGTCGTGCCCGAATTCCTCCAACGCGACTGCACCGCTCAAAACCTGGCCACGGCGTTGTTGCCGCTGATGAATGAATCGTCAGCACGGCAACGGCAAATCGACGCCTTTGCCCGCCTGGATGCCATCATGGAGCTCGGCAAAACGAAGCCTAGTGACAGTGCTGCTGCGGTCGTTCTTGCCTGCGCGAATAGCCGGAGCGGACCACCACATGTGATCGAGGTCCGGCGCGAGCTGCCGGTAGCCTAGCTTGCCCGCACCCGTCCGATAGGCGTATGTCATTGTAAGAAACCGGATTCCGTCCTTTGACCCTGTCTCCACGTGCCGCGATTACTGCTGTCCATGGCTACCTGCCGCCCGATTTGCTCACAAATGCGGAGCTTGCCCGCATGGTGGACACTAGCGACGCGTGGATCACAGAACGCACCGGGATTAAAGAACGGCATATTCTGAAAGGTGAGGGCCTTGGCACCTCGCATATGGCCGCCGAGGCTGTCCGCGGATTGCTGAAAAAAACCGGGACCCGGCCGGAAGACGTCGATCTGCTGATTTGCGCAACGACCACTCCGGACATGCAATTTCCGTCTACTGCAAACATGATTTGCGAAATGGTGGGCATGCGCAACATCGGCAGCTTCGATGTGCAAGCCGCCTGCTCGGGCTTTCTCTATTCCCTTACGATTGCATCACAGTTCATCGCCAACGGGACAGCGCGCAAGGTCGTGGTGGTTGGAGCGGACAAAATGTCCTCGATCATCGATTACACCGACCGCGCAACTTGCGTCCTTTTCGGCGACGCCGCAGGCGCGGTACTTCTGGAACCCGACGAGAATGGTTTCGGCATCATGGACGCCCTCATTCGTTCCGATGGTTCGGGAATGATTCATCTTCATCAGAAGGCCGGCGGCAGCAGGATGCCGCCCACGGCAGAAACCGTGGCCAAGCGGCTGCATTACGTGCATCAGGAAGGGGCTGCGGTTTACAAGTTTGCCATTGCAAAGATGGCCGAAGTGGCCACCGAAATTATGTCGCGAAATAATTTGCGCGCAGACATGATCGACTGGTTGGTGCCTCACCAGGCCAATAAGCGCATCATCGAATCGACAGCCGAGCGAATGGGCCTGCCGATGGAAAAGGTTATGGTCACAATCCAGAAATTCGGGAACACCACGAACGCAACCATTCCGCTTTGCCTTTGGGACTACGAGCCGAAATTGAAACGCGGAGACCGGTTGGTGCTTGCCGCGTTCGGAGGCGGATTTACGTGGGCGGGTATTTATGTCCAATGGGCCTATGACGGGGCCACCGCTCCAGACCTCAACGGCAAAACGAACGGCAAAACGAACGGTAAGAGCAATTAGCGGAGATTATTTGCGCCGCGAAATCGGTGCATAATCCCTACGCGTGGCACCGGTGTACAGCTGGCGCGGCCGACCGATTTTCTGGTGCGGATCCTCGATCATTTCCTTCCACTGCGCGATCCAGCCGACCGTGCGGGCGACGGCAAAGAGCACCGTGAACATCGTGGTGGGAAATCCCATCGCCTTGAGTGTGATGCCTGAATAGAAATCGATGTTGGGGTAAAGCTTCTTCTCGATGAAATAGTCGTCGTGCAGCGCGATCTTTTCGAGTTCCATGGCGACGTCGAGGAGCGGGTCATCCTTGACCCCGAGCTCGGTCAGGACCTCGTGGCAGGTCTTCTGCATAATCTTGGCGCGCGGATCGTAATTTTTGTACACGCGATGGCCGAAACCCATCAGGCGGTAGGAGTCGTTCTTGTCCTTCGCGCGCTTGATGAATTCCGGGATCCGGTCGACCGAGCCGATTTCGCGCAACATGTTGAGTGCGGCTTCATTGGCACCGCCGTGAGCAGGACCCCAAAGGCACGCACATCCTGCCGCGATACAGGCGAATGGGTTGGCGCCGGATGAGCCTGCGAGACGAACAGTAGAGGTCGACGCATTCTGCTCATGATCGGCGTGCAGAATGAAGATGCGGTCCATTGCCCGTGCCAGCACCGGATTGGCTTGGTAATCTTCGGTGGGCACCGCAAAACACATGCGCAGGAAATTCGACGCGTAGTCGAGGTCGTTTTTCGGATATACGAAAGGCTGCCCTACCGAATACTTGTAGGCCATTGCCGCAAGCGTCGGCACTTTCGCGATCATCCGGATAGAGGCGATCATCCGCTGATGCGGATCGGAGATGTCTGTAGAGTCGTGATAGAAGGCCGAAAGCGCGCCGACGCAACCGGTCATGACGGCCATCGGATGCGCGTCACGGCGGAAGCCTTGGAAGAAGCGGCTCATCTGCTCGTGAACCATCGTGTGACGGCTCACCCGATAGTCGAAGTCGGCCTTCTGCGCGCTGGTCGGCAATTCGCCATAAAGCAGCAGGTAACAGGCTTCCAGAAAGTCGCCGTGCTCAGCGAGTTGGTCAATCGGGTAGCCGCGATAAAGCAGGATGCCCTCGTCGCCGTCGATATAGGTGATCTTGGACTCACAGCTCGCGGTTGAGGTAAAGCCCGGGTCGTAGGTAAACATCCCGCTCACGCCGTAGAGCTTCGAGATGTCGACTACGTCGGGACCGATCGTGCCGGGGTAGATCGGCATGTCCCAATTGTTGTTGCCGACCGTCAGGGTGCCGGTCTTGTTCTTGGCGCTGGTCTTGGCGTCCATGGTCGAGCCCTCGAGTTGGCCGCGAGCGGTGCGCGTGGAAACAATGTGCCCGACAGGCGTGACGCCGGGTCAGGCGTTAATGGATGCCGGTCGCTTCGTGCCTATCCCATTCAAGTGTGCGCTGCAAGATAGCGCACGGGGAAGCAATTATGCGCAATATAGGTGTCCCGCGGGCCTTTTGCCTGAGGCGAAAGCCCTATGACGCGGCCTGGTCCCGCAGGCGTGCCAGGCTTTCGTCGCGGCCCAGTACGGCCAGCACGTCGAAGATTGGCGGGGAGGTTGTGCGGCCCGTCAGTGCCGCCCGCAAAGGCTGAGCCACCGCGCCTAGCTTGAGGCCGGCACGCTCGGCATACGGCCTTACCACGGCCTCTGCCGAGCCCGCATTCCATTCGGGAACCGCCTCCAATTCGGGCAACAACGCGGCAATCAATGTTCTGGCTTCGCCCGTGAGAACCGCCTTGGCCTGCTCGTTGATATCGAGCGGACGACTTGCCCACAGGAATCGGGATGCCTCGAACAATTCGACCAAAGTCTTGGCTCGCTCCTTCAACCCTGGCATGGCAGCCAGAAACTTGGCGCGGAGCGCGGGCGTCATTTTGCTGGCGAGTTCCTGACCGCCGGCGATGTGAGGCAACAGTTGTTCAATAGCGCCTATCAGGTTGGCGTCGTCGCTGGTGCGGATGTAGTGGCCGTTGAGACTCTCGAGTTTGGTGAAGTCGAATCGAGCCGGTGAGCGTCCTATCTGCGCCAGATCGAAAGCCGCGATCATTTCCTCGGTCGTGAAGATCTCCTGATCGCCATGCGCCCAGCCAAGCCGCACGAGATAATTTCGCATCGCCGCCGGCAGATATCCCATGGCGCGGTAGGCATCGATGCCAAGCGCGCCGTGTCGCTTCGACAGCTTGGAACCGTCCGGTCCATGGATAAGCGGAATGTGGGCCATGACCGGCACGTTCCATCCAAGCGCCTGATAAATTTGGGTTTGCCGAGCGCCATTGTTGAGGTGATCGTCGCCACGGATTATGTGGGTGATACCCATGTCGTGGTCATCAACCACGACCGCGAGCATGTAGGTCGGGGTGCAGTCGGAGCGCAGCAGAATAAAATCGTCCAGATTTTCGTTTTGCCACACCACGCGTCCCTGGACCTGATCCTCGACAACGGTTTCTCCCGAGAGCGGAGCCTTCAGCCGGATAACCGGTTTGACACCAGCAGGAGCGTCCTTGGGCTCGCGGTCGCGGCAGCGGCCGTCGTAAAGGCGCGTTCGCCCTTCGGCGCGCGCTTTCTCGCGCATGGCTGTGAGTTCGTCGGGGCTGCAATAGCAATGATAGGCGTGGCCGGACGCCAATAGCTGTTCAGCGATCTGGCGATGCCGGGCGGCGCGCGAGAACTGGAACACGATGTCGCCGTCCCAGGCGATGCCGAGCCACGTCAGCCCGTCAATGATGGCATTGATGGCGGCAGCGGTCGAACGCTCGCGGTCGGTGTCCTCAATCCGCAGCAACATTTTGCCGCCGTGGCGGCGTGCATAGAGCCAATTGAACAGAGCAGTGCGGCCGCCGCCAATATGGAGGAAGCCGGTCGGCGAGGGGGCAAATCGGGTGACGACTGTCGAGGTCATGTGCGGGAGGGATTAGGCCAAGCAGTTTCAGACTGATATCACTAGCTCTGTATCACAGCTGTATATCGAACGTCACGGTAGACGGTCCAATGCGACATCGCATTTGGTTTAGACCGACGAAATTTAATCACCCGTATAAACCAAATATTTCTGCGCGCGTCATTCACATCAGGTTCAGGCGGCGGGCTTAAATTCGTCCGTGCTCGTCGTCTTAGGGGGGCGAGGTGCTCATTGGTGGCCGATAGATCGCAAGGCGAGGCCCGTGAACTTGGAAGGACAGACTTCGATGAAGACGTCGATTAAGCTGGCACTCGTTGTATTCGGTGCCGCAGCTATGGCTGCGATGCCGCTTGCTGCGTTTGCGGACGATGCCACTCCGGAAGGCGGCAACAACTGCTCGAATATGCGCACGGTCGCGAACTCGCGTTGCGTTCACTACAACGAAAAACGCCACGACGGATATGCGAACCAGCAGGCGCAGAAGTCTCAGACATGGTCAACATCGGGCACTGACCACTCAACCGGAAACCCCTATACGGCTCACCGCTATTCCGATGGTAGCGGCGACTTTCAAGAGAAGGATCTGAAAACAGGTATAACAACCGTAACAATCCACAACGCGAATGGAAGTTTTTCCACTCTTACGACGCACTCCGGTAGCGGTGGCAGCGGCGGCAGCCGCGGCGGCACCTCGGCAAAATAGCGAGTTATCGTCGCACGATAACCTTGGGGATTTCGGCTCCAAAACTCTCAGCCGAAGCCGACCAACCCAACAACGAAAGCCCGGCGCGAGCCGGGCTTTCTGTTTGTCCGTTACAGTCACGCAGGAGAGGTGGCTTGAGCCGCAAGCCCGAATTTGGCACATAAGCCGCACGCGACATGCCGTTCGGGCAAATGCGCAATCAGAAAAAGGCCGTACGGCATGACATCGGGTGAGGCGGCAGGTGCGGAGGTTGGGCGCGATTTCATCAGGGACATCGTCAAGGGCGATCTCGACGCCGGGCGCGCCAAGAGTGTGGTTACGCGGTTCCCGCCTGAGCCGAATGGATATCTCCACATCGGGCACGCCAAGTCGATCTGCTTGAATTTCGGGATCGCGGAGGAATTCGGCGGGCGCTGTCACCTGCGCTTCGACGATACCAATCCGGCCAGGGAAGAACAGGAATATATCGACGCCATCGAGCGCGATGTGCGGTGGCTCGGTTTCGATTGGGGCAAGCACCTCTACCACGCGTCAGACTATTTCGAGCAGCTCTACGCCTGGGCCGAGGACCTGATCCGGGCCGGAAAGGCTTATGTCGACGACCAGAATCCGGAGCAGATGCGGGTGAACCGCGGCACGTTGACTGAGCCAGGCAAGAACAGCCCTTTCCGTGACCGCAGCGTTGATGAGAATCTTGATCAGTTCCGGCGCATGCGCGCCGGTGAATTCCCGAATGGCGCACGGGTGCTGCGCGCCAAGATCGACATGTCATCCGGCAACATTAACCTGCGCGATCCAGTGATGTATCGGATCCTGCACGCCAATCATCCGCGCACGGGCACGCAGTGGAAAATCTATCCGAGCTACGACTACGCGCACGGCCAGTCGGATGCGATCGAGCGCGTCACCCATTCGATCTGTACGCTCGAATTCGAAGATCATCGGCCGCTCTACGACTGGTTCATTGCCAATTTGAATGTGCCGTCGCAGCCGCACCAATTCGAGTTCGCGCGGCTCAACCTGACTTACACAGTACTGTCCAAGCGGGTGCTGACGATGCTCGTACGCGACGGCCATGTAAACGGATGGGACGACCCGCGCATGCCGACGCTTGCGGGCTTGCGACGCCGTGGTGTTCCAGCGGAGGCGATTCGCGATTTCATAAAACGCATCGGAGTTGCGAAGGCCAACAGCGTTGTCGACATGGGCATGTTCGATTTTTCCGTGCGCGAGGTGCTCAACAAGAAGGCGTTGCGCCGCATGGCGGTGCTGCGGCCGCTCAAGGTCGTGATCGTGAACTATCCGCAGGGACAGGTCGAAGAACTGGAGGCCGTCAATCACCCGGACAACCCGGCGGCAGGAACCCGCGAGATTAAATTTAGTGGCGAACTCTATATCGAACAGGAAGACTTCATGGAAAACCCGCCAAAGAAGTTCTTCCGGCTTTCGCCCGGCACCGAAGTGCGGCTGCGCTATGCCTACTTCATCACCTGCCGTGATGTTGTAAAGAATGCCAAAGGCGAGGTGACCGAACTGCGCTGCACCTATGATCCGGCGACACGCGGCGGCAACGCGCCGGATGGCCGTAAGGTGAAAGCGACCATTCATTGGGTGTCGGCGACACATGCCGTCCCGGCAGAGGTTCGCTTCTATAATCCGCTGTTCACAAAACCCGATCCGAGCGGCGGAGAGAATTTTGCGGCCGATCTGAACCCGAACTCGCTGGAAATTCTGGGGCAGGCTCGGCTTGAGCCGGCACTCGCCGACGCCAAACCCGACCAGCCGGTCCAGTTTGAGCGCCAAGGGTATTTCTGCCTCGATCGCGATGGCACGCCGGAAAAGCCAATCTTCATCCGGACGGTTGGCTTGCGCGATACATGGGCCAAGGAGAAAGCCACAGGGTAGTACGAACCTTGTAGCCACAACCTATGGATGAGCTAATATCGCATAGGTTGTAATGCTCGCGTCGGGAGGCGCGCCGCGCCTTGGCCCGGCAAAGTACCCAGAACGGACGTAACGGTGCCCGCGCAAAGGCATGGGCTAAGGTTTGGGCACCGACCTGGGCGCCGGGTATCGACGCCACCAGGCCGCCCGCGGGCCTGCTGCTGCCCGAAGGCCTTGCCGGCGCTGCGGATCGGCTCCGCGGCCTGCTGTCGCAATGGGTATTGGCCGAGGTGGCGCCAGGGCGCCTGATGCCATGGCTGCCGGTCGCTTTCGGCCTCGGGATCGTGGCTTATTTCACTGCCGATCGCGAACCCGCCTGGTGGGCGGCCGCGATATTCTGTGTCGGCAGCACCGCGATCGCGATCGGAGCGAGGCGGCGTCCGATCGGATTTCCGCTGGCTCTTGCAACGGCGGCAATCAGCGCCGGATTCGCCACGGCGACCCTCCAGACGATGCGCATTTCGCATCCGATCTTGCAGTCATCCTTGTCGACCGTTTCGCTGGCGGGGTTTGTTGAAACCCGCGAGGAGAGGGAGCGCAGCGACCGGGTTGTCATTCGCGTCGAGCGGTTCGAAGCGGCCCAGGTATTGCCGGCACCGGCTCGCGTGCGGGTGGCGGTGCGCAAAGGGAGCGCACCTGCGGTCGGAAGTTTTGTCGAGCTCAAGGCCCACTTGTCGCCGCCGATGCAGCCGCTTCGCCCGGGTGGTTATGATTTTGCGCGCGACATGTATTTCCAGCAGATCGGTGCTTCAGGTTACGCGCTCGGCGCCATCAAGGTTACACCCCCGCGTGTGTCGAAGGGAATGTGGTTGCGATACGCGGCGGCGCTCGATGATATGCGCGAAACGATCGACCAACGCATTCGTTCGGTAATTCCCGGCGATGATGGATCGATCGCATCGGCGCTCATCACCGGCAAGCGCGACGCGATATCGACGCCGGTCAACGACGCCATGTATGTGTCGAGCCTTGCACATGTCTTGTCGATATCCGGCTATCACATGGCGGTCATTGCCGGCATCGTATTTTTTGTTATTCGCGCCGTACTTGCACTGATTCCGGCGATAGCAAACCGATATCCGATCAAGAAGTGGGCTGCGACTGTGGCACTTCTCGCGGCCACGTTTTACCTTCTGCTTTCGGGATCCGAGGTCGCAACGCAACGCTCCTATATCATGATCGCGATCGTACTCGTAGGCGTGATATTCGATCGCCCCACCTTAACCTTCCGCACAATTGCCGTCGCGGCTATCGCTGTTTTGTTGCTCGCGCCGCAGGCTGTGGTGCATCCGAGTTTTCAAATGTCGTTCGCGGCAACTTTGGCGCTGATTGCCGCCTACCAGCATGGCTTGCCCTGGCGGGTTGACCGCGACAGTTCCCTTGGCATGCGCGTCGCGCTTTGGGGATTGAGTGAAATTGGAAGCCTGTTTCTGGCGTCCCTGGTTGCCGGCTTCGCAACCACGCCGTATGCCGCCTACCATTTTCATCGGCTGGCACCCTATGGCGTTTTGGCCAATCTGCTCGCAATGCCGGTGGTCTCGGCGGTGGTTATGCCCATGGGCATTTTGGGCGTACTGGCCATGCCGTTCGGATTCGACGCCGTATTCTGGCGGCTGATGGGCTACGGCATCGATTGGATGAACTGGGTTGCGCTGTGGGTGACGAGTTTGCCCGGCGCATTGGGCCGCATCCAGGCTTTCGACACGGGCCCGCTGCTGCTTGGAACGGCAGGCCTGTTGATGATCTGTCTGTTGCGCACACCATTGCGATGGAGCGGCGCATTCGCGGCCGCAGCAGGAATACTATGGGCGGTCATCACGCCGCGTCCCGATGTACTGATCGCGAGTGATGGGCAGTCGAGCGCATTTCGTGCCAATGACGGACGTCTGTCCGTGCTCCACAGCGGCCGTGACACTTTTGCCATCAAGGAATGGCTCGCTGCCGATGCCGACCCGCGCACACCGAAAGATCCGAGCCTGAACAACGGCGTGACATGCGACGCAATCGGTTGCATCGGCAAGCTCGCCGACGGAAGGCTGATCTCTATGGTCCTGTCGGCTGAAGCCTTCGCGGAGGACTGCGCGCGTGCAACCATCGTAGTCACCCAGCACGAGGCGCTGCCGTCATGCAGTTCAGTCGTGGTTGACCGTAACGCGTGGCAAACCCACGGCGCAGTCACCCTGCGTCGGGCCGGAGCTACGTTCGAACGCACTGAAACTTTGGCATCCGGCTACGACCGGCCATGGACACATCACGTTGCAGACACGCCGGCGGGCAAGTCGGCAGCCAAGTCGGCAGGCATGTCCGTTGCCAAACGCTCAGGCGCTTCGCCACTCGGCCGAACGCCCGGGCGGGGCGAGCCACCTGAAGCGACACCGCGCGCCGAAGACCTGGACGCGGGTGATTAGTATCGCCTGAACAGTCCGACGAGCTTGCCTTGGATACGCACACGATTGGGTGGCAAGATCCGCACCTCATAGGCGGTATTTGCTGGTTCGAGCGCTATCGATGCGCCACGGCGCCGAAACCGCTTGAGAGTGGCCTCTTCATCGTCGATCAACGCAACCACGATGTCGCCGGTGTCGGCTGCTTCGGATTTGCGGATAAGGGCGATATCGCCATCGAGTATCCCTGCCTCGATCATGCTGTCGCCGCGTACTTCCAGCGCGAAATGCTCGCCGGCTGAGAGAAGATCGGGCGGCATATTGATGACGTGGCTGCGCGTCTGGATCGCCTCGATCGGGGTACCGGCCGCGATGCGGCCCATCACGGGAACGGCTACCGGACGGCCGCCGTCATCCTCGGAGTTGGCGCGGACGCGGCCAAGGTCACCTTCGATCACACTGGGCGTAAAGCCGCGCGAGCGGACGGAGCCGAGCCCATGGCCAACCGAATCCGGAAGCTTGATCACCTCGATGGCGCGGGCCCTGTTGGGCAGCCGGCGGATGAAACCACGCTCCTCAAGCGCCGTAATCAGCCGGTGAATACCGGATTTCGACCGGAGGTCGAGGGCATCCTTCATTTCGTCGAAGGATGGCGGCACGCCGGCCTCGGTCAGGCGCTCGTGGATGAAACGCAGGAGCTCGAACTGCTTGCGGGTCAGCATCTGTCTCTCCCCGTCGGGCCAGCCCCCAAAAAAGTGGACCAAGCCAGAAACAAATCATGAACGGACACTATCTGTTCGATATGTGTTCCGCAACTGTTTAATTTGGAGTGAAAAACTCGAAAGGCGGCTAAAGGCCTAGCTTAAGGATGACACAGTCTGAACCCGCGCCTGCCGCCGGGGCATGTGGCAGCCGAATCAGCAGGCAATCGGCCCGGGCCAGGGGAGCCATCAAGGAACTGTCCTGCGAAGGCACGGGAGTAGCCACAAAGCCGTCAGGGCCCTCGGCAAGGGTCGCCCGCAAATAATCTGCGCGTTCGTCATTGGCCGGCAGATCGCAGCCCAGGCGCGCCGCGTAAGGTTGGGGCTCGATATCGGGCCGGCCCGCGAGGCGCCTGAGCAGCGGCACCAGGAAGAGAAACGCGCACACGTACGAGGAGACAGGGTTTCCGGGCACGCCCAGCACCTGCATACCGCCCAGCCGCCCGTGCATCATCGGTCGGCCCGGGCGAAGTGCAACTCGCCAAAACGACAGATCCAGTCCCTCGGCCGCGAGTGCTCGTTGGACAAGGTCATGTTCTCCGACGGAAGCGCCCCCGGACGTGACAAGGACATCGGCTCGCCATTCGCGCGCCCGGCGCACCGCCGCGGCAATCTCCTCGATTCGATCGCGCGCGATACCGAGATCATGCACTTCCGCGCCTTCGTTTCGCGCGAGCGCCGTCAGAGCAAAACCGTTTGAATAGACGATCTCGCCGGACTTCGGCGTTTGTCCGGGCGACACCAATTCGTCGCCGGTACCCAGCACGGCCACTTTTGGCCGCCGGTGCACCTGCAAGCGCGGGTGATTCATGGCGGCGGCCAGCATGAGATCACGATCGGTGAGCCGTCGTCCCTTGCTCAGAAGAATTTGCCCCTGCGCAAAGTCGATCCCTTGATTGCGGACGTTTCTGCCCCGGGCGGCAGGCTTCTGGATAATGACAGAGTCGCCCGCGCGCGTCGTAAGTTCCTGAATCACAACCGTGTCGCTGCCGGCGGGCATGACGCCGCCGGTAAAAATCCGAGCGGCCTGGTTGGGTCCGACCTCTCCAGGGAAGGGATGGCCGGCTGCCACTTCGCCTATCACTTTAAGTGTCGCGGGCGCTTTTGCGATATCGGTTGCGCGCACCGCAAATCCATCCATTGCAGAAACTGCCGCTGGGGGTTGTGTGCGTAGAGCGGCGACATCCGCGGTAAGGACACGACCAAGGGCATCGTTGAGCGGTACCAATTCATCCGCCAGGGGCTGCGCCTCGGCGAGCACTCGTTGCAACGCGTCAGCGACCGGCATCAGGGTCATCGGCTATGACTCCGCGCGCCACTCGCCGGATTTGCCACCGCTCTTGTGCAGCAGGCGGATGCCCTCGATATGCATCCCACGCTCTACCGCCTTGACCATATCGTAAATCGTCAGACACGCGATCGAGACAGCGGTCAGGGCTTCCATCTCAACGCCGGTTTTGGCTGTGACCTTGACCGTTGCCTGCACGAGAAAACCGGGCAATGCGTGTTCGGGATTGATCTCGATTTCAATCTTGGTCAGGGGAAGCGGATGGCAGAGCGGGATCAGTCCATGCGTGCGCTTGGCAGCCATGATGCCGGCCAGGCGCGCAGCGCCAAGAACATCGCCCTTCATCGCATTGCCTGCCAGAACGAGATCGAGCGTTTCCTTGCGCATGAACACACGCCCTTCGGCGATGGCAATCCGTTCGGTGACGCCCTTTTCGGAAACGTCGACCATGCGGGCTTCCCCGCGCTGGTCAATATGGGTGAGGGCGGCAGCGGCCGGCGTCGCGTCGGCGGCTTGTAGCATCGCGCTGCGTTCTGATTTTGGGTCGGCTTTTGAATTCGAAACGCGGGCGACTTCCGCTTTTAAACCTGCGCCGCCGGCTTTTTTGCTGTGGCGGACACCGGGTTTGTTTTGCCGCGCCATTTTTCTACTCCGCGGCAGTTCGGCGCGGCTCACGCTTGAGCAGGGCACGTGTTGCCGCCGTAACGTCAGCCTGGCGCATGAGGCTTTCGCCGATGAGGAATGTCGAAACTCCAATTCGCTCGAGGCGCGACAGATCGGCAGGCGCATTGAGTCCACTTTCGGCCACGACTATCCGTTCGCGCGGAATCATGGGCGCGAGGCGTTCGCTGACGGAAAGGGAAGTCTCAAAGCTGTGCAGATTCCGATTATTGATTCCAATCAGGCGTGATTTCAGCTTGAGAGCGCGAACCAGTTCATCTTCATCGTGAACTTCAACCAATACGTCCATACCATAGCTGAACGCGGCGTCTTCAATCTCACTGGCGGCGCCATCATCGACGGCAGCAATGATGATGAGGATGCAATCGGCTCCAAGCGCTCGCGATTCGACGACCTGATAGGGCTCGTACATGAAATCCTTGCGCAGCGCCGGCAATTTCGTGGCGTCTCGGGCGGCGGTCAGAAATTCGGGCCTGCCCTGGAATGAGGGCTTGTCGGTGAGGACCGAAAGACAAGCGGCTCCCCCCGCCTCGTAGGCCTTCGCGAGAGCCGGCGGGTCAAAATCACTGCGGATCAGACCTTTCGAGGGACTTGCTTTCTTGATTTCTGCAATCAATGCAAAGTCCCCCGCAGCGATCCGGTTTTCGATCGCACGCGAGAATCCGCGAGGGGGGGATGCAGCCTTTGCATCACGATCGAGATCCGCGAGGGGGCGTGCACGTTTTGCGGCCGCGATTTCCTCGCGTTTGTAGGCTTCGATCCTGGCAAGAATGTCCGCCATGCGTTCTTACGCCTCCACGGCGTTGGACACTGCGATCAAGCGGTCGAGCCGGCCTTCGGCTTCGCCGCTATCGATCGATTTTGCCGCCAATGTAGCACCTTGCTTGAGGTCCTTCGCCTTGCCCGCAACGATGAGCGCTGCGGCGGCGTTGAGGACTGATACATCGCGAAATGGCCCATGTTTGCCCTTGAGCACGTCGAGCAACGCATTTGCGTTCTGTTCGGCGTCTCCACCACGCAAAGCATCGGGTTTTGACCGTTTCAATCCTGCATCTTCAGGAGTGATGTCGAAGGTGCGGATGACGCCGTTTTCGAGAGCCGCCACGCTGGTAGGCCCCGCCGTAGTGATTTCGTCGAGGCCATCCGAGCCATGAACAACCCAGATGCTTTCCGATCCCAGATTTTTCAATACCTGAGCCATCGGCTCGACCCAGTGCTTCGAAAACGTGCCGATCATTTGCCGCCGGACGCCTGCCGGATTCGACAGCGGCCCGAGCAGATTGAAAATCGTCCGGGTGCCGAGTTCGACACGCGTTGGGCCGACGTTTTTCATTGCCGGGTGATGCGCCGGCGCGAACATGAAGCCGATCCCGGCATTGCGAATACACGCTCCGACATGATCAGCATCCAGCTCGATTTTAACGCCGAGCGCCTGCAAGACGTCGGCCGCACCCGACTTAGACGAGAGTGCGCGATTGCCGTGCTTTGCGACCGGAACGCCGGTGCCCGCCACGATGAATGCCGCGCAGGTGGAGATATTGAAGGATCCAGACGCGTCACCACCCGTGCCGACCACATCCACTGCATCGGGCGGCGCTTTCACCTTAAGCATTTTGGCGCGCATCGTGGTCACCGCGCCGGTGATTTCGTCCACGGTTTCCCCGCGCACGCGCAAAGCCATCAGCAAGCCGCCCATTTGCGAAGGCGTGGCTTCTCCTGACATCATGCGATCGAATGCGCCGGCGGCTTCCTCGCGTGTGAGGCTCGCACCGGTCGCTACCTTGGCGATGAGCGCTTTGAAATCGTCGGCCATAGGGGGTCTCAAGTCCCCGCGTGCAGCGATGCAAGCTTGCGTGGGGCCGCCATACGGCGCCCACGTTCGGCATTCCACACCGCAGCGATATCAAGAAAATTCTTCAGCATTAGATGCCCGTGCTCGGACGCGATGCTTTCAGGATGAAATTGCACACCGTGCACTGGTAATTTCGGATGCATCAATCCCATCACCAGGCGATCGTCGGTCTCAGCATTGACCAGAAGGTCGCGCGGCATGCTCGTGCGATCGACGACGAGCGAATGATAGCGCGTCGCTTTCAGCGGCGCATTGATACCGCGAAAGATCCCGGTACCTGCGTGCTTGATCTCGGATACCTTGCCGTGAATGGGCGCTGCGCGGACCACCTTGCCACCGAAAGCCTGGCCGATGGCTTGGTGACCCAGGCAGACACCAAGGATCGGTACATTGGGTGCGGCCTTGGCAATGAGATCGAGGCAAATGCCAGCCTCGTTCGGCGTGCAAGGGCCGGGCGAAAGCACGATCGCATCCGGTTCGGATGCCATGATTTCGGCGGTGGTGATCTTGTCGTTTCGGTGCACCACGACGTCGGCTCCAAGCCCTGCCAGATAATGGAAGAGGTTGAAGGTAAAGCTGTCGTAGTTGTCGATCAGGACGACCATGTTTCACCGCTTTGCCAAGGGTTTACGGTGGGCCCGGAAGGGGGTCAAGGAGCCAGGCTTCGCGGTGGTTACTGACCGCGTTTGGCTGCGCTCGCGAAGCGGCGCGCTTCCTCGGCCGCCCGAAACAGCGCTTTGGCTTTATTGATGCATTCCTGCTGTTCGAAATCCGGATTGCTGTCGGCGACGATACCCGCACCGGCCTGGACGTACATTTTGCCGTTCGTGATCAAAGCAGTGCGCAACACGATGCATGTGTCCATTTCGCCGGCCGCGGAGAAATAGCCGACACAGCCGGCATAAAGGCCGCGCTTCTCCTTCTCAAGTTCGTCGATGATCTGCATGGCGCGGACCTTAGGCGCACCCGAAACCGTACCGGCGGGAAACCCTGCGGCAAGCGCGTCGAGTGCATCGTGGTTGGTGCCGAGCTTTCCTTCCACGTTGGATACGATGTGCATGACGTGGCTGTAGCGTTCAATGAAAAACTGGTCGGTAACAGTCACCGTGCCGATCGCCGCAACCCGGCCCACATCGTTCCGGCCCAGATCAAGCAGCATGAGGTGCTCGGCACGTTCCTTCGGATCGGCGAGAAGTTCTTCTTCCAGCTCTTTGTCCTCATGCGGTGTCGCTCCGCGGGGGCGCGTGCCGGCGATCGGCCGAATGGTGACAACATCACCGGACACTTTGACCAGAATTTCCGGGCTCGACCCCGCGATCGCGAAGTCACCGAAGTCAAGAAAATAGAGATAGGGAGATGGGTTGGTTCTGCGCAGTGCGCGGTAGAGCGAAAACGGCGGCAGACTGAAAGGGGCCTCAAAGCGCTGCGACAGCACGATCTGGAATGCATCGCCGGCGACAATGTAGTCCTTGGCCTTGCGTACCATGGATTTGAATTCTTCGGCCGCTGTATTCGATACTGCAGGTACGTCGATTGGGCCCGCGTCATATCCGGCCAGTGACTTGTCCAGAGGGCGGTCGAGGCTTTCAACAACGCCTGCAAGCCGTTCAACGGCTTTCGCCAACGCGGATTTTGCGTCGGTGTTCTTTTCCGCGCGCACCGGAGTAACGATCGTGATCGAGTCCTTTACGGCATCGAAAACGACGATGATGGTGGGACGAACAAGAACGGCATCGGGAATGCCAATGGGATCCGGGTTCGGCGGCGGAAGTTCCTCCATGAGGCGCACCACATCGTAGCCGAGATAGCCGAAGACGCCAGCCGACATCGGGGGCAGGCTGTCAGGCAACTCAATCCGGCTCTCCGCGATAAGGGTACGCAAAGCCTGAAGCGGCGGTTCGGGGCAGGGGACGAACGCATTTGAACCGGAACGAGGGGAGCGATTGATCTCCGCTTTGGCGCCGTTTGTCCGCCAGACTAAATCCGGTTCCAGTCCAATGATCGAATACCGGCCTCGGACTGCGCCACCTTCGACGGACTCAAGTAAAAAACTTCTAGGCTTGCCGCTGCCGAGCTTCAAATAGGCAGAGACCGGAGTCTCGAGGTCGGCAACCAGTGTCGTCCATACGACCTGCGCCGCGCCGCGCCCATAATGTTCGGCGAAGACGGTTTCCGACGGCTCGATCTGCATGGGACAATTTATTGTTGCGTGCTGCCGCCGATAACCTGGTTTAGCGCCGATTGATTGACGCTCACCCCGAAATCATTTTCGAGCCGACCGATATACTGACTGACAAGATCGTCGGAGTAGGAATTTTCCAGCGTTGTCGTAATCGCCTTTCCCTGAGCAGAGGCGGGGTCAAAGGCCGGATCGGTAACGTCGGTGACGCGAAAGACGAAACGATCCGTTTCCTTCTCGCCTTCGGCGCTGCCGGCTGAGCCTTTAGGCGTTCGAAACACCGCTTCGACAACTTTCGCCGGCACAAAACCAGCCGCTTTTCCGCGCTGAAGATCGGCGGCGGTCTGTACTTTGAGGTCAGCCCCGCTCGCGGCCTGTCCAAACGAGGTGCCTGCCTTGAGCTTGCCCAATAGATCGTCGGATTTTGCCTGGAGCCGTTTGGCAATTTCGTCATCTCGCCAACGCTCAGTGACCTCGCGCTTGACTTCGTCGAGCGACCGCTCGCGCGACGGTGTTATCCCGGTCACGTCATAGTATAGATAGCCGCCCTCAGGTAACTGGAGCGCATCCGTGTCGACTCCGACGTCGCTTGAGAAGAGGGCGGTTATTAGATTTTGAGCTTGCGGCAAGCCGGTCACCGGTTTTCCGTCCGATCCCCGCCCGGAACGATCGATTGCATCAACGGAGATGGCTTTCAGCCCGAGCTTTTTTGCAATCTCTGCAAGCGTCGAGCCGGCCGCCCGTTCATCTTCTATCTTGTCGCGCAATGTCCCGATTTCAGTTCTGGCACAACTCTCCGCGATCTCGCGCTTTATTTCGGGAGCCATTTGTTCGTAAGTCTTTTCCTCGCCCGGCTCGATCATGCTGACTTGCAACAGCACGGTGCCAAACCGGCCCTTCACCGGCGCGCTCGTGACGCCGGGCTTGAGCGCAAAGGCGGCATCGGCGATCGCAGGGTCTATGATGTCCGCCTTCGTCACCATGCCCAGGTCGGTATCTGACTCTTTTAGCTTCCGCTCTTTGGCGATGTCGTCGAACTTTGCGCCTTTGGTGATGCGGTCGTAGGCCGCAGCTGCGTCTTCGGCGTTCGGGAAAACGATCTGCCGGAGCTCGCGTTTTTCGGGTTTTCCGTAACTCGCCTTGCGTTGCTCGAAATACCCCTTGGCATCGGCGTCGGTGACCGTGCCGGCTTTCGCGAGGTCGGCCGGCGCGAGCGGTAACAGCGTGACCTTTCGGTACTCGGGAGCACGGAACAAGGTTTTGCGTTCCTCGAAATATTTATTCAATGCCTCAGGCGTTGGTGCCGGAATATCGCCGGCCTGAGCGGAACCGAGTGCAACATATTCGATCTTGCGTTTTTCGTTCTGGTATTGATTAAGCATAGTCAGGGCGGCCGTCGGTACCTTGAGATCTCCGGTCACGCTTTGCGCAATCTGCTTACGCAGCATCGAACGCCGTTGGTCCTCGATGAACCGCCCCTCGGTAAAGCCGGCCTGGCGGATCACTTGCTCGAAGCGAGTGCGATCGAATTGACCATTGAGCCCCTGAAAAGACGGGTCGGACGTTATGCGTTTGGCGATTTCCGTGTCCGCGAGTCCGAGGTGCAATTTCTTGGCCTGCTCATCGACCGTGGTCTCGGCAATCAGCTGTCCAAGCAGTTGGCGATCGAGACCGCGGGCACGCGCCTCATCGGGGGTGATCGGTCGGCCGACCTGACGCCCCAACTGCTGCAGACGTTCGTTGTAGAACTGACGGAACTGCTCGATCGAAATTTCGGTACCGCCGATGGTTGCAACAGAATTGAGACCAAATCCGCGGAAAATGTCGCCGATACCCCAGATTGCAAAACTGATGACGAGAAAGCCCATGACACCGGCCATGAGACCTTTGCCGAGCCAGGTTGAGGAGGCTTTGTGGATACCGCGAAGCATGCGTGTGTTTTTTCGTGACCTACGATGCGGGTTGAGCCGATAACTGCGTCTGTCTAGCTCAGGCGCGCGGCGCGCACCATAGGGGCCAACTCCTTGCATCTCAAGAAGGATCGGCTTTCGATAGGGGTGTGCTGGCTTTGCAAATACGGGTCTGATAACCGCACCCTGAGAGGTGTTTTCGATGGCGGCAGCCGGGATAACTCCGCTGATTGCGGGCAACTGGAAAATGAATGGGGTCGCCGCGTCCGCGGGCGAGCTTGCCAAGATTGTCGCCGGAGCGGCCGCACTCTCGGGGAAGGCCGAACTCTTGGTGTGCCCGCCTGCCACCCTGATCGCACTTTTTGCGGCTGCGGCGCGCGGTTCCGCCGTGCGGATCGGTGCGCAGGATTGCCATGCCGAGGCCGCTGGCGCCCACACGGGCGATATCTCGGCGGAGATGTTAGCCGACGCCGGAGCGGCCGCCGTGATCGTAGGGCATTCCGAGCGGCGCGCCGATCACCTTGAAACGGACGCCATGGTGCGCGCAAAAGCGCAGGCGGCATGGCGAGCCGGCTTGCTTGCGATAGTCTGTGTGGGTGAACAGCGTGCGGAACGTGAAGCCGGCAGAACGCTGGATGTGGTAGGCCGCCAGCTTGATGGCTCGTTGCCGGACGGTGCGGTGCCCGCGCGCCTTGTTGTCGCCTATGAGCCCGTGTGGGCCATCGGAACAGGCCTCACGCCCACTCCCGGGGACGTGAAGGAGGTGCATGCCTTCATCCGCAGTCGCATGGTAGCGCGGTTTTCTGCGGATGCGGCACGGATCCGTATCCTTTATGGCGGCTCGGTGAAGCCCTCCAATGCCCGCGACCTTTTGACTATCCCCGACGTCAATGGTGCGCTGGTGGGCGGTGCAAGCCTGAAAGCTGACGATTTCCTCGGTATTGCGGCGGTTTACCGCTAGGAGCGGCGAGGGTGGAAATATCCGTAACGATCGTGTAGAGACCGCGCCGAATTCCTATATTGCCAGATGGCGCCGCCTGGGCCGGAAGCCCGGACTGGTTTGGTTTGAACGGATTTTCGACTGATGCAACACGTCATTATCGTCATCCACCTTATGCTCGTTCTTGCGTTGATCGGCGTGGTTTTGCTGCAGCGCTCTGAAGGAGGCGGGCTCGGGATCGGATCGACGGGCGGGTTCATGACCAGCCGCGGCACGGCCAACGTCCTGACGCGCGCGACAGCGATCCTGGCCGGGTTGTTCTTCGTGACGAGCCTCTTGCTCTCGATTCTTGCGGGTATCGGCCGCGCGCCGACATCGATACTGCAAGGCGGCGAGAGTGCTCCCGCTGTGCCGGGCGCGCCGGCACCGCTTGGAAGCGGAGGTGGTCTGCTAAACCAGTTGCAGGGCGGAACGCCTCCGTCGGGGCCGGCAACGCCAGCGGCCCCATCGGGGCCGCAGGTGCCGCAGTCGAAATGAATTCACGCTCAGGGGCCGGGAAATCCGGCCCCTTCAGCATTATGGGTGCATAGGTCTGGGAAAGCCGGAGCAAGTTCGAGAAAACCATGCAATTCGTATCGCAACCACCTGGAAAGCTGGCTACTTATCGAGCCACGCACAGGCATAAGGCGGCTTTGAGGAATTCACACTCGTCGAATCGATTTACGGAGGTTAGAGATTAGGTCCCATGGCGCGGTACATTTTTATCACCGGCGGCGTGGTCTCCTCACTCGGCAAGGGTCTCGCTTCGGCGGCGCTCGGCGCGCTCCTCCAGGCGCGCGGGTACAAAGTGCGGCTGCGTAAACTCGATCCCTACCTCAACGTCGATCCCGGCACGATGTCGCCCTACCAGCACGGCGAGGTTTTTGTCACCGACGACGGCGCCGAAACCGACCTTGATCTTGGTCACTATGAACGTTTTACCGGACGTCCGGCGACGCGCCACGACAACATTACGACTGGCCGTATCTACCAGGACATTCTCACGCGGGAGCGGCGAGGCGATTATCTCGGCGCGACCATCCAGGTCATCCCCCACGTCACCAATGCGATCAAGGATTTCATCCGTGAGGGCAATGACGGGTTCGACTTCGTGCTTTGCGAGATTGGCGGGACAGTTGGCGACATCGAAGGATTGCCGTTCTTTGAAGCCATCCGCCAGCTTGGCAATGATCTTCCGCGCGGGCATGCGGTTTATATTCATCTCACTTTGATGCCCTTTATTCCGAGCGCGGGCGAACTCAAGACAAAGCCGACCCAGCATTCGGTGAAGGAACTACGATCGATCGGCATTCAGCCCGACATTCTGCTCTGCCGCACCGATCGGCCCATTCCGGAAAGCGAGCGGCGCAAGCTCGCGCTTTTCTGCAACGTACGTGAAAGCGCCGTGATCGAGGCGCGCGATGTGGACAATATCTATGCGGTTCCCGAAGCCTATTCGGCCGAAGGAACTCGATGCAGAGGTTCTGGCTGCGTTCGGGGTCGAACCGAAACAGCCGCCGGAGCTCGATCGCTGGCGTCTGATCAATGAACGGGTGCGCAATCCCGAAGGCGATGTCACCATCGCAATTGTCGGCAAATACACCGGCATGAAAGACGCCTATAAATCTCTAATCGAGGCGCTCTCGCACGGCGGAATTGCAAACAAGGTGAAAGTAAACCTCGACTGGATTGAATCCGAGGTATTCGAGAATGAAGACCCGACTCCTTTTCTCGAACACGTCAATGGAATTCTGGTGCCCGGCGGATTTGGCCAGCGCGGTGCAGAAGGAAAGATCAAGGCGGCACAGTTTGCACGCGAACGCCAGGTCCCGTATTTCGGCATCTGCTTTGGAATGCAGATGGCGGTCCTGGAGGCCGCACGCAATCTGTGTGGCATCGAAAAGGCCAATTCCACGGAATTCGGCGCAACATCGGAGCCGGTGGTCGGATTGATGACCGAATGGTTGAAGGGAAATGAATTGCAGCGACGTACCGCAAGCGGCGATCTCGGCGGGACAATGCGACTTGGCGCATATGATGCAATTCTGACCCGCGGGAGCCGCGTGTCGCAAATTTATGGTGCAACCGAAATTTCAGAGCGTCATCGTCACCGGTACGAGGTCAATACCGCGTACAAGGGCCGTCTGGAGCAACGCGGTATGCGCTTTTCCGGCATGTCGCCAGATAACATCTTGCCCGAGATCATCGAATACGAAGATCATCCCTGGTTCATCGGCGTCCAGTTTCATCCCGAGCTCAAGTCGCGGCCATTCGAGCCGCATCCTCTTTTCTCGTCATTTATCGGTGCGGCGGTCGAGCAAAGCCGCCTCGTGTAACCCCGGGAAATGCAACACCAAAGGGCCGTTGACCGAAGTGCCTCGTCGCTTCATGGTCCGGTCCGCGAGGGATTTAAAGCTTGAATCTGGAACCAAATCCGATCGTTTCCGTGGGCGCGGCGCGTTTCGGCAATCATTTGCCGCTGTCGCTGATTGCAGGGCCGTGCGCACTGGAAAGCAAAGCGCACGCTTTCGAAATGGCGGCAGCGCTAAAGGAAATCGCGCAACGCGTGGGGATAGGGTTCGTCTACAAAACCTCTTTCGATAAGGCCAATCGTACCTCATTCAATTCAGCGCGCGGATTGGGACTGGATGAGGCGTTGCCAATCTTTTCCGAAATCCGGGACCGGTTGAAGGTTCCCGTGCTCACCGACGTGCATGAGCCTTCACAATGCGCGCAAGTCGCGCCGGCTGTCGACGTACTGCAAATTCCCGCCCTCCTTTGCCGTCAGACGGACCTTCTCGTCGCGGCGGCAAAGACCGGCAAGGCCGTCAACGTCAAGAAAGGTCAATTTCTCGCGCCCTGGGATATGACGAACGTTGTTGCGAAAATTTCCGGCGCGGGCAATCGCAACATCCTGGTCACCGAACGTGGCGTTTCGTTCGGATACAACACGCTTGTCTCCGACATGCGTGCGTTGCCGATATTAAAACGCACCACCCACGCGCCCGTAATTTTCGATGCGACTCATTCGGTGCAGCAGCCCGGCGGACGTGGAGACAAATCGGGTGGCGAGCGCGAATTTGTGCCGGTGCTTGCTCGAGCGGCCGTTGCCGTGGGAGTTGCGGGCATATTCATCGAAACGCACCAGAATCCCGATAAGGCGCCATCCGACGGTCCAAATATGTTGCCGTTGAAGGAAATGGAGCCACTGCTGCGTGCGTTGCTTGAATTTGATGGATTGGCAAAGCGCTAGTCGCGCGCGGTTTTATTTCCAATGAGCCGCACCCTCAATCTCATGGCGTTCGTCATCTTTGCGACGACGTTATTCATGCGCTCGGTCGATCCGGTCATTCCGCAAATCGCCAACGGCCTCCACGTAACGCCCGCGACGGCAGCGCTTCTCTCGACCGGGTTCACATTGCCCTATGCGTTGATCCAGCCGGTGCTGGGCGCGCTTGCCGACACGTTCAGCAAAACCCGGTTGATCGCGCTGTGCATGCTTGTGGTGGGTGTCGCCACGGTTGCATGTGGCATAGCAACGAATTTCGAAACGCTGATGGTGTTGCGCATTATTGCCGGGATAGCAGCAGGCGGTGTTTTCCCAATTGCGCTGGCAGTCGCCGGCGACCGCGTCCCAGTGCAACAGCGGCAAGTTGCAATTGGCCGGCTGCTGTTTGCGGCGATGAGTGGCAACCTGCTCGGTGCGTCCGGTGCGGGCATCATCGGCGATCTCGTCGGCTGGCGCGGCGTTTTCTTTGTGACCGGCACGATCGATCTCGTCGCACTTGCTGTCGCAATGCCTGGCTTTCGCCGCATGGAGGAAAAACGGGGCCGGTTCGATCTCTCGACTTTTATTCCGAACTATCGGGCGGTCTTCAGCAATCCGCTTGCGAAGTATTGCTTCGGCGCGGTCTTCGTCGAAGCAGTTTTCATGTTCGGCGTCTTTCCCTACATGGCTGTCCTGCTTCGCAGCGAGGGACAAGGGCACGCGTCAATCGCAGGCATCGTGCTCGCCGGCTTCGGTATTGGTGGAGTCATCTATACGTTCATGGTGGCATGGCTCGTCGCACATATCAGTGAACGATGGCTCATGGCGGCCGGCGGCATGACGATGGGTCTGTGTCTGGTCGGAATTGCATTGCGGATGCCCTGGCCGGCCGAGTTCGTTAATTTCATGCTTCTCGGCTTCGGCTTCTATCTGCTGCATGGTTGCATTCAGGTCTACGTCACCGAACTTGCACCTTCCGCCCGTGGGTCGGCGACCGCGGCTCATTCGCTGTTCTTTTTCCTTGGTCAGGCGATCGGCCCAATCGTGTATGGCGCGGGCATGACGCGTGGCAGTATCGGACCGGTATTGATCGTCGGCGCATTTGCATTAGCCGCAACCGGCTGGATTTGCGCTTTGCGGATGCAGCGGGCGAACCTGAAAGCCTAACCGCGTCCGCGGTAGGGGGCGACGCCCTGATCGGGCACCCATACACCTTTCGGTAATCGGCCTGCCTGCCAGAACACATCGATCGGCATTCCGCCGCGTGGATACCAATAGCCACCAATGCGTAGCCATTTCGGCTTTAGGCGCGCAAAGAGCTTTCGCCCGATAGCGACCGTGCAGTCTTCGTGGAACGCTCCGTGATTGCGGAAGCTGTTGAGGTACAGTTTGAGCGATTTCGATTCGACGAGGTGGCGGGCGGGAACATAGTCGATCACCAAATGGGCGAAATCCGGTTGACCGGTGATGGGGCAGAGCGTGGTGAATTCGGGGGCGGTGAAACGCGCGACATAATTTGTCCCGACATGCGGATTTTGCACGCGATCGAGAACCGCCTTTTCCGGCGAAGCTGGAATTTGGGCGCGCCGCCCCAATTGCAATGATTTCCGTCCCATAAGGGTTTTCCGCAAGTTTCGTGCGTCATTGGATGCCCGGTTTTCGCGGGACATGACAAGGGGGTTCTCGATCCTGTAGAAGCCCAACGTCATCAATGCGGATAGATCATGACTGCCATCACCGACATTATTGGCCGCGAAATCCTCGATAGTCGTGGCAATCCAACGGTTGAGGTCGACGTCCTGCTGGAGGACGGCTCCCTTGGCCGTGCCGCGGTTCCGTCGGGAGCGTCCACGGGCGCCCACGAGGCCGTTGAACTCCGCGATGGGGACAAAGCCCGCTACGGCGGTAAAGGCGTGCGCAAAGCGGTTGATAGCGTCAACGGCGAGATTTACGACGCGCTAGGCGGCATGGATGCCGAAACACAGGCCAAGATTGACGAGACGCTTGTTGCGCTCGACGGTACACCCAACAAGGGCCGGCTTGGCGCCAACGCCATCCTGGGTGTTTCGCTCGCGACTGCGAAAGCTGCGGCGGCTGCGAAAAAGGCACCGCTTTACCGTTATGTCGGAGGCACCGCCGCGCGCGTCCTGCCGGTACCGATGATGAACATCGTCAATGGCGGCGTACATGCCGACAATCCGATCGACTTCCAGGAATTCATGATCATGCCGGTCGGGGCGGCGAGCTTTGCCGAAGCTTTGCGCGCTGGCGCCGAGATATTCCATACGCTTAGGGCAGCCCTGAAATCGGCGGGCCTCAACACCAACGTTGGCGATGAAGGGGGCTTTGCACCGAATCTGACATCGGCAGAGAGCGCACTCGACTTTATCATGCAGGCGATTGCCAAGGCAGGATACAAGCCCGGCGCCGACATTATGCTTGCGCTTGATTGTGCTGCCACGGAATTCTTCAAAGACGGCGTCTACGTTTACGAAGGCGAGGGGAAAAAGCGTTCGAAGCAGGAACAGGCGAAGTATCTCGGCGATCTTGCCTCGCGCTACCCGATTGTTTCGATCGAGGATGGCATGGCTGAGGATGATTGGGAGGGCTGGAAGTTGCTCACCAATTTGATTGGCAACAAATGCCAGCTAGTCGGCGACGACCTCTTCGTCACAAACGTTACGCGGCTGTCGAAAGGCATCAAGGACGGCGTCGCAAATTCGATTCTCGTCAAAGTGAATCAGATCGGCACGCTGACAGAAACGCTTGCAGCAGTCGAAATGGCGCATAAGGCCGGATACACCGCGGTGATGTCGCACCGATCCGGTGAGACTGAAGATTTGACCATCGCCGATCTCGCCGTGGCCACGAATTGCGGGCAGATCAAAACCGGGTCACTCGCCCGGTCCGATCGGATTGCGAAATACAATCAGCTTCTGCGTATCGAGGAGGAACTTGGCGCACAGGCGAAATTTGCAGGCCGTGACGTTCTGACGGCAGGACGATAAATTGGTGCGTTCGGCGTCTTGCCTTTGACCGCAAATTCGCCGCAAATTGGCAGCGCAACCGGACTGTGAGTGCTCAGAATGGACCAGACAACGACGCTTTCCAGCTACGACCGTCGACGAGCCGCCGATCGCCTGGCCACCTTCATTGCTGAATTGGTCGAGGGTGCCCGCGCTGTAGAAAAGCCATTCTTCCATCTCGAGTTCGATCGGGTTTTTCCCGAAGATATTTACGGACAAATTCTCGCACTCATGCCGGAGTTGTCCGATTACCGCCCAATGCATGGACGCAGCAAAGGCCACGACCTCGAGGACGGTACACATACGCGGGTCAAGATCGATCTCTTTCCGGAATACATCCGCAATCTGCCGCCAGAAAAACGCGCCCTGTGGGATATTGTCGGCCGCGCGCTTTGTTCAGAGCCGGTCAAACGTGCTTTTATTCGCCGACTGGAGCCGGGGCTCTCGAAACGTTTCGGCGATGAGTTCGCCAAAGTTGGAATGTATCCTATTCCGATTTTGACCCGCGATATTCCGGGCTATCTGATCACGCCACACACCGATACGCGCTGGAAGGGAATTACAGTTCAACTCTATTTGCCGAAAGACGATTCCAACACCGACATTGGAACCATCTTTCACGAAAAACTGCCGGACGGTTCGATGCCCAAGAAGGCCCAGATGCGCTTTGCTCCCAATACCGGATACGCATTTGCGGTCGGCACTGACACCTGGCACTCGGCCGATCCCGTCCACAATCGCGTAAAGACGCGCGACTCCATTCTGTTGACGTATTTCGTCGACCAGGGATTGCTCAAAATCTTGCGCAATCGTGGGAAGCGAATCGGGAATTTCGTCCTGAACGAAGTTCGTCATCGGATTTAGCCGGCGGAAACTTTGTCCGGCTCGAGCGGGCGGCCCTCAACCCGGCCGCAGCCGAGTTCAACGTCACACGCGGCGGGGTCGTGCATTAAAACACCCTTAACTGGCTTGGCTCATCTTCCCCGCATGGTCACCCACCGCCGCCGGCGCACGTTTCTTACGGTGCTTGGTCTCTACACTTTTGCCGCGCTGTTCATTGGTTATTTCGCCGCGAACGCCTTTACCGGCAACCATGGTTTGCGCGCGCAGCAGGACCTCGAGCAGCAACTCACGGCGATGAAAGGCGAATTGAACAAGCTCAAGGCCGAGAGGGCAGTGTGGGAGCGTCGGGTCGCGCTGCTCCGTGCGGATCGTATCGACCCGGACATGCTAGACGAACGGGCCCGGGCCCTCCTTGGCTACACAGACCCGCGCGATCTGAGCCTGTTGCTCGACCCACGCTAGCAACCGGGAAGGCGCGGCCGCGTTATCCACCGCGCGCCTTGAAATTTTCAGCCAATTTTCGGCCGTTTTCCGCAATTCCGCGTGGCGGCCTCGCGCTTTCGCCACGGGGGGATTTAAGCTATTGGGGTTCCGGAAAGCTCACCGACGCCCCGAAACAGTTGCCGGACGCTTTCGCAGGGAGTGCCAATGGCGGTCGCCCAGAAAACCCCGAGCGCAGACGCCAAACCCGTCGCCGACTTCAACAAGGAGCAGGAACTCTCGGCCTATCGCGCCATGCTGACCATCCGCCGCTTCGAAGAGAAGGCCGGTCAGATGTACGGCATGGGGCTGATCGGCGGTTTTTGCCACCTGTATATCGGGCAAGAAGCAGTGGTTGTCGGCATGCAAATGGCGCTGCGGCCGGGCGATCAGGTAATTACCGGGTACCGCGACCACGGCCATATGATCGCGAGCGGAATGGACCCTAAAGGTGTCATGGCCGAGCTTACCGGGCGGACACACGGCTATTCCAAAGGCAAGGGCGGCTCGATGCATATGTTCAGCGTCGAGAAAGGCTTTTATGGCGGTCATGGCATTGTCGGAGCCCAGGTTCCGCTCGGCACCGGTCTTGCCTTCGCCAACCGCTATCGCGGCGGTGACAGCATTAGCATTACTTATTTCGGCGACGGAGCGGCAAACCAGGGGCAGGTCTACGAGAGTTTCAATATGGCGGAGCTCTGGAAATTGCCGGTTGTCTACGTGATCGAAAACAATCGTTATGCGATGGGCACTGCCATCACGAGATCTTCTGCCGAAGTGAATCTTTCGAGGCGCGGGTTATCGTTCAATATTCCAGGCGAGCAGGTCGATGGAATGGACGTGCGCGCGGTAAATGCGGCCGGAAACAAAGCAGCCGAATGGTGCCGATCAGGTAAAGGCCCCTATATTCTGGAAATGTTGACCTACCGCTATCGCGGCCATTCGATGTCGGATCCCGCGAAGTACCGCACGCGCGAAGAAGTGGATGAAGTTCGTACACATCACGATCCCATCGATATGGCGCGCCACCGAATTTTGGAAAGGAAATTTGCCGGTGAAGATGCCCTGAAGAAGGTCGACGCCGAGGTGCGTGATCTGATCAACCAGGCTGCGGAATTTGCCACACACGACCCCGAGCCCGATCCTGCCGAACTTTATAATGACGTTTACCGCTGATTTTTTTCGGAAACCAGCCGCACCATGCCCACCGAAGTCCTCATGCCCGCGCTCTCGCCGACGATGGAGAAGGGCAACCTTGCCAAATGGCTCAAGCGAGAGGGCGACAAGGTCAAGTCCGGCGACGTCATCGCTGAAATAGAAACCGATAAGGCAACAATGGAAGTTGAGGCGGCCGACGAAGGAACGCTCGGAAAAATTCTCGTACCCGAAGGAACGACAGACGTTGCGGTCAATACGCCAATCGCAGTGATCCTGAGCGAGGGCGAAGACAAGGCCGCCATCGATTTATCAAGAACTGCCCCGCAACAAAAAACCACCGAGTCCACGGCTCCAGCAAAGGGTCCGAAACAGCAAGCAAGAACCCAGGACGAACCGACAGCAAAACCGGCAAAAGCTCCGGAGTCACCGACGCCCCCGCCGGCGAATGACCCGGATATTCCCCCAGGAACAGAATTGGTCACGATGACCATGCGCGAGGCGCTTCGCGATGCGATGGCCGAGGAAATGCGTCGCGACAAAAGCGTGTTCGTCATGGGTGAAGAGGTGGCCGAGTATCAGGGCGCCTATAAAGTCACGCAGGGGCTGCTCCAGGAGTTTGGTGCCAAACGGGTGATCGATACGCCGATCACGGAACATGGCTTCGCGGGCCTGGGAGTAGGTGCCGCTCTTGCAGGGCTCAAGCCTATCGTCGAATTCATGACATTCAATTTCGCCATGCAGGCGATGGACCAACTCATCAACTCCGCGGCAAAGACGCTCTACATGTCGGGCGGCCAGATGGGATGTCAGATCGTATTTCGCGGTCCGAATGGTGTAGCGGCGCGGGTCGCGGCGCAGCACAGCCAGGACTACTCGGCCTGGTATTCGCACGTTCCAGGGCTGAAGGTGATCGCCCCATCAACGGCCGCTGATGCGAAAGGCCTCCTGAAAGCCGCGATCCGGGATCTGAACCCGGTGATTTTTCTCGAAAATGAAATTCTGTACGGCCATTCCTCACCCGTACCAAAGCTTGACGATTTCGTGTTGCCGATTGGCAAGGCAAAGATCGCGCGCGCCGGCAGTGACGTGACGATTATCGCCTGGTCGATGGGCATGACTTACGCGCTCAAAGCCGCCGAGGAACTTGCCGGTCAGGGCATCGATGCGGAAGTCATCGATCTTCGCACCCTCAAGCCGATGGATACCGAAACCATCATTGCTTCGGTACAGAAAACGGGTCGTGCCGTGACCGTGGAAGAAGGCTGGCAACAGAACGGCGTCGGCGCCGAGATCGCCGCAAGAATTTTGGAACGCGCCTTTGATTATCTCGATGCGCCGGTATTGCGCGTTTCAGGCAAGGACGTCCCGATGCCCTACGCCGCGAACCTTGAAAAACTGGCATTGCCCTCTGTCGCCGAGGTCGTCGAGGCCGCAAAGACGGTTTGTTACCGGTAGGCCGAACCAATGCCCACCAACATTCTCATGCCTGCGCTTTCGCCCACGATGGAGAAGGGGAATCTTTCGCGCTGGCTTAAGAAGGAAGGCGACAAGGTTAAATCCGGCGACGTCCTAGCGGAGATCGAGACCGACAAGGCCACCATGGAATACGAGGCGGTGGATGAGGGCACCCTGGCAAAGATTGTGGTCCCCGAAGGCACCCAGGATGTGGCGGTCAATTCCGTAATTGCAGTCCTCGCCGGAGAAGGCGAGGACGTGAAGACCGCAGCCAGCGGGGCTGGGTCAGTGCCGCCAAAAGTTGCGGACAAGAAAACCGAACCAGTGTCCGCGTCACCTCAATCCTCTCCGCAACGGGGCGCTGACGCAGGCAGCGCCGCGCCGCGCGCGCAGAACCCTTCGCCTGGCTCTGTCGGGAGCAAGTCTTCTCCGAAGACATCGGGGGAAAGAGCATCTGCGTTAAGTTCAAATCGCATTTTCTCGTCGCCACTCGCGCGTCGTCTCGCAAAGGAAGCGGGAATTGAACTCAACCGCGTGCAAGGCTCAGGACCGCATGGCCGCGTGATCGCGCGAGACATCGATGCCGCAAGATCCGGCAAGGGCATGCGCGCTGAACCTGCAGCGACAGGCGCTGGTGCAGGAATTGCGCCAACTCTGTCCGACCGGCAGATTCGCGCTCTTTACGAAGACGGCAGCTACGAATTTCTTCCGCACGATGGGATGCGCCGCACGATCGCGCAACGGCTCACCGCGTCGGTGCAAACGATTCCCCATTTCTATGAAACGATGGATTGCGACATTGGCAGGCTGCTTGCCGCACGAGATGAAATCAATTCGGCGTCGCCAAAGGATAAAGATGGCAAGCCGGCATACAAGCTTTCGGTCAACGATTTTGTCATCAAGGCACTAGCGCTTGCACTTCAGCGGGTGCCTTCGGCAAATGTGAGCTGGACCGATGCCGGCATGCTCATACACCGGCATTCCGACATCGGCGTCGCTGTCGCGCTGCCCGGCGGGCTGATTACGCCAATTGTTCGAAACGCCGAGGCTAAATCGCTGTCCGTTATTTCCAATGAGATGCGCGACCTGGCCGCACGGGCGCGTGCCCGCAAGCTAAAGCCGCACGAGTATCAGGGCGGCACCTCGTCAGTATCAAATCTTGGCATGTATGGGATCAAGGATTTTACTGCCGTCATCAACCCGCCGCAGTCAACCATCCTGGCAGTGGGCGCCGGGGAGGAGCGCGCTGTCGCGCGCAATGGCAAGCTGGAGGTCGCACACATCATGAGCGTGACACTGTCCTGCGATCACCGTTCGGTTGACGGGGCACTTGGGGCTGAACTTATCGGCGCGTTCAAGCGATTGATCGAAAACCCGGTCATGATGGTGGTTTGAATATGACTTTGTCGCCCTGGGTCATGCCCGGCGCATGACATCCTCCAAGTAAAAAGTGCGCTTCAGGCCGGATCGTATCCCTTGGCCTTGAACACCGCTTGTGCCTCCGGCGATTTCAAGAATTCGACCCATGCTTTCGCCGCCTCGGACTGTGCGGCGCCCGATTGGACTCCGCCCGCATAGACCACAGTGAATGCCATGTCGCCGGGCAGCGGGCCGACCACTTCGACGCCGGGAACCGTAAGAAGTTCGGGCTTCGATTGGATGGCAATGTCAGCATCGCCGCTGATGAGAAGCGTGCCGGAGAAGCCACCGGATGGCGGAAATTTGGTTTTATTTTTTAATTGCTCAGCGATGCCCATCTTCTCGATCTGCTTTGAGATATAGACGCCGCTCGCGCCGCCGGATGCCGGATTGGAATAGCTCACGCCCTTCGACGCCAGCAGGCTTTTCTTGAAAGCTTCGGGAGTGGAGATATCGGGCTTCGGTCCGCCCGACTTTACGCCGATTGCAAAAATTGATTGTCCAAATGTCGTCGCTGTGCCGGGGGCAATTTTGCCTGCCTTGAGCAGTGTTTCGACATTGCTCTTGATCAGGATCAATGCGTCCGCTTGCTCGCCGGCCTCCACGCGCTTGGTCAACAGCGCCGCCGTGCTCCACGTCACATTGAGCTTATGGCCAGTCGATTTTTCGAACTTCGGGATCAGCTCCTCAAGCACACTTTTTACGCCAATTGTGCTGAATACCTTGACCTCGGCAGCGCTCACCCCGTTCACTTGCACCAGGATGAGAGCGAGAAACGCAACAAGTCGAACGATCCACGTGGCCAAGGCGTTGCCTCCCCAGATTTAGTCTTGCTGTTCATGGGAATTAGATTCCGGAAAGCCCTGCAATTCAATGGGGCCTAGCGCTTGATTGAAACGGCTTCGTATGGGACACGAAAGACACTAGCAACCCCTGAGCGGAGACCGACGTGGCGGATACTTCTTTCGACGTCCTCATTATTGGCTCCGGCCCAGGCGGCTATGTTACCGCCATTCGCGCCGCCCAACTCGGATTCAAGACGGCTATCGTCGAACGCGATTATCTCGGCGGCATCTGTCTCAATTGGGGTTGCATTCCGACCAAGGCGCTGTTGCGCTCTGCCGAGATCCTTCATGCGATGCAGCATGCCAAGGACTACGGTTTGAAAGCCGAAAATGTCAGCTACGACCCCAAGGCGGTGATTGCGCGTTCGCGCGCGGTGTCGAAGCGCTTGAACGACGGTGTCGGCTTCCTGATGAAAAAGAACAAAGTTTCCGTCATTTGGGGCGAAGCATCGATCGATGCGCCGGGCAAGGTGACCGTTAAAGCAGCAAAAAGCGAAGCACCGAAAGGCGCACTTGGCGCCGGCCAATATCAGGCGAAGCACATTATCATTGCCACCGGTGCGCGACCGCGTGTGCTGCCCGGCCTGGAGCCCGATAAAAAACTGATATGGACCTATTTCGAGGCGATGGCTCCCGACCGTGTGCCGAAGTCGCTGCTTGTCGTAGGGTCTGGCGCCATCGGCATCGAGTTTGCGTCTTTCTATCGCACGCTTGGCGCGGAAGTAACCGTCGTCGAAGTCTTGCCGCAGATTCTTCCGGTCGAAGACCACGAAATCCAGACATTTGCCCGCAAGAGCTTCGAAAAACAGGGAATCAAGATTTGCACGAGCGCCAAAGTGACGAAACTCGATCGCAAAAGCGACAGCGTCGTAGCCACCATTGAAGATGGCGGAAAGACCCAAACACTCACTGTCGACCGAGTCATTTCAGCGGTAGGTGTCGTGGGCAACATTGAGAACTCTCGGACTCGAAAAGCTGGGTGTGAAAACCGAGCGCGGGATTATTGCAGTTGACTCATTCAGCAGGACGAACGTTGCCGGTATTTATGCTATCGGTGATGTTGCAGGTCCTCCCATGCTCGCCCACAAGGCCGAACACGAAGGCGTTGTTTGTATCGAGGCCATCAAGGGGCTCAATCCGCATCCGATGAACAAGGCGATGATCCCTGGCTGCACCTATTGTTCACCGCAAATCGCTTCCGTAGGGCTGACCGAACAGGCGGCCAAGGAGAAAAAAATCGACATTCGCGTGGGCCGGTTTCCGTTCATGGGAAATGGAAAAGCGATAGCGCTCGGCGAAGACCAGGGTCTGGTGAAGGTCATTTTTGACAAAAAAACGGGACAGTTGCTTGGCGCTCACATGATCGGCGCCGAGGTAACAGAATTGATCCAAGGCTATGTTGTTGCGATGAACCTTGAGACCACTGAAGAAGAACTGATGCATACCGTGTTTCCGCATCCGACCTTGTCTGAGATGATGAAGGAAGCCGTATTGGATGCATACGGACGCGCATTGAACATCTAAACAGCAATGGGGGTTGAGTGATGGCGAAATTCGCGAGCATTCTCGAAACGGTCGGTCGCACACCGGTTGTTCGCATCAACAAGCTTGCTCCCAAGGGGGTGAACCTCTTTGTCAAAATCGAAGCGTTTAACCCTCTCGGGTCGGTTAAGGATCGGCTCGCTCTTGGCGTCATTGAAGCTGCGGAAAAATCGGGGAGCTCAAACCCGGCCAGACCGTCATCGAGGCGACATCCGGGAATACCGGTATCGGGCTCGCGATGGTGTGTGCCGCGAAGGGCTATCCGTTGGTCGTCACGATGGCTGAAACTTTCAGCGTTGAGCGCCGCAAGCTGATGCGATTCCTGGGTGCGAAGGTCATCCTCACGCCGGCTGCCGGGCGCGGGATGGGCATGGTTGAAAAGGCCGCCGAGCTGGCGAAAACACACGGGTGGTTTCTTACGCGTCAATTCGAGAACGAGGCCAATCCCGATATTCACTCGCGTACAACGGCGCGCGAGATCATAGATGACTTCAAAGGCGAGAAGCTGGACTACTGGGTGACAGGGTTTGGTACAGGCGGCACGCTCAAAGGCGTCGCGCGTATCCTCGCAAAGGAACGGCCGGAGACGAAAATTGTCGTGTGCGAGCCTGCCGACGCACCGATGCTCTCGAGTGGGTCCAAGCAGGAGCGCAATCTGGACGGGTCGCCGGCCAAAGCAAATCCGGCATTCAAGCCGCACCCGATGCAAGGTTGGAGCCCGGATTTTATTCCGAAAATCACGGGGGACGCGGTCGACATGGGCGTTATCAGTCGCATCATCACGGTCATGGGTCCCGATGCCATGAAGTGGAGCCGCGAGCTTGCGCAAAAAGAAGGTATATTCGTCGGCATATCGGCCGGAGCAACGTTTGCGGGCGCGCTGGAAGTTTGCCGGACGGCGTCGGCAGGCTCAACCGTGTTATGCATGCTTCCTGACACCGGGGAGCGCTATCTCTCCACGCCGCTGTTTGCGGAAATCGGCGTCGATATGAACGACGACGAGTTGAAGATCTCCAATTCAACGCCGAGCCAGCGCATGCCGCCAAAAGCGGCCTGAGGAATTTTAGCGCGGCCGCGCGAGGCGCTCGTATTTGCTGCGTTTTTGTGTAGATTTTCCACCGGAGTAACATTCCGACTGGGGGGTAGGCGTCATGGGCGTATTGATTTGGATCGTCATCGGCCTGATCGCGGGGTGGCTGGCCAGCCAAATTCTCGGCGGTCGCGGCGGCCTTCTGCACAATCTTGCGGTAGGCCTCATTGGTGCAATTGTCGGCGGTATTCTATTTGACCAGCTCGGAATGGCGGTAAAGCCCGGATTTCTTGGCGAGCTCATCAGCGCCACCATCGGTGCCGTCGTTTTTCTACTGATCTGGCGGGCAATCAGGCGCGCCTAGCGGACATCGGCACGCATCGCGGCAACCTTGCGGCAATGCCCCGGCAGCCGTAAGTAGGTGACATGGCTGTCGTCGTCGACCTCATTAATAATCCGCGTCCGCGCCATCCGGAAAAGGCGCACAAGCCGGATTCCCCCGTCTTGAGAAAGCCGGATTGGATTCGCGTCAAGGCACCCGTGTCGTCCGGTTATTTCGCCACCCATAAAATTATGCGCGACAATGGACTGCACACCGTCTGCGAAGAGGCCGGCTGCCCAAATATCGGCGAATGCTGGGACAAGAAGCACGCAACTTTCATGATCATGGGTGACACCTGCACGCGGGCCTGCGCATTCTGCAATGTGAAGACCGGCCTTCCGAATTCGCTCGACTCGAACGAGCCGGCACATGTCGCCGAGGCGACAGCCAAGCTTGGACTTGCCCATATCGTCGTCACATCAGTCGACCGTGACGATCTCCTGGACGGCGGTGCGCGGCATTTTGCCGACACCATCCGTGCAATCCGCGCGACATGTCCGCAAACGACCATCGAGGTGCTCACACCGGATTTTTTGCGTAAGGACGGTGCTTTGGAAATTGTCGTGGAGGCCAAGCCAGACGTATTCAATCACAATCTGGAAACGGTGCCATCGCTCTATCTCACGGTCCGGCCCGGTGCGCGCTACTTCCACTCGCTGCGGCTCTTGCAGCGAGTAAAGGAACTCGACCCGAGAATGTTCACCAAATCGGGAATCATGGTCGGTCTCGGCGAAGAACGGAACGAAGTTCTGCAGGTAATGGATGACTTGCGCTCGGCCAATGTCGATTTTCTCACGATCGGCCAATACCTCCAGCCGACCCGCAAACACCATGAGGTGAAACGATTTGTTCCGCCGGACGAGTTCAATGCGCTCGAAACCATCGCCTATACGAAGGGGTTCTTGATGGTTGCCGCTTCGCCTTTGACGCGGTCGTCGCATCATGCCGGCGAGGATTTTGCGCGCCTCAAAGCAGCGCGTGGCGCCGCGACCTAGCGACCGATGCCGCAATTTCAGACGAAGCGCCGCGTCCGCCACGCTGCTTCGAATATGTTCGATCTGGTCGCTGACGTCGAAAAGTATCCGCAATTCGTCCCGCTATGCAGTGCATTGAAGGTCAAGAACCGCGACATTTCCGCAGAGGGAACGATTGTTTTGGTTGCGGACATGACCGTTGCATATAAGATCGTGCGCGAAACCTTCACGAGCCGGGTGACACTCGATCGTGACAACCTCAAAATTTTTGTTGAATACCTCAACGGCCCTTTCAAGCGAATGCATAATCGCTGGTTATTTCGTGCCGTGGATAAAGACTCCTGCGAAATCGAATTCTTCATTGAATACGAATTTCGTAGCCGCGCGCTCGCGATGTTGATGGGTGCGATGTTTGAAACCGCGTTCCGCCGCTTTGCAGTGGCATTCGAACAGCGCGCTGATCAGGTTTACGGACGTACCAAAGCGTAGCCACTTATTAAGCGCTTGAAGTTCCCTGACGGAACTTGCTGCAAATTGAGGGCGTGGCCGCCTAGTGCGGCCTCGCCATTTTTCACCAAGGTCAGCTTTTACCGGCCGGTGGGTGCGGCTCTTCTTTCTCGGCGAGCTCACGCAGCATAGCCAATGCCTGCAATACGGATTGTTCTCGCACCTTGACGCGGCCGATATCTCCATATTTGCGATCATGGGCGATGACGCGCCCGCTACGCGACGCGGCGCAAAAAAACACAAGACCGATCGGCTTTCCTGGCACCGCGCCCGTTGGACCTGCGATACCGGTAATTGAAACCACAAGATCCACCGACGCGTGGGCGAGGGCACCTTTTGCCATTTCGTCCGCGCATTCGTGGCTGACGGCCCCATACACGTCGATCGTGGCCGGCGTCACGCCCAGCATCTGCTGCTTAGCCTCGTTGGAGTAGGTTACAAAACCCCGATCGAGGACTGCGGACGAGCCTGGAATCTCGCTGATCGTGGCGGCCACCAGGCCACCGGTGCAGGATTCAGCCGTTGCGACCGTAAGTTTCTTCCGCGAGCAGATTGCGAGAAGTGCCTTGGCGGATTCGATGGCAGATTTCTCCGGCATATCAGTACCAGGGCATGCGTATGGTTGCCGTGGCGTAGGCCACGATGCCTTCACCGCGCCCCGTAAATCCGAGCTTCTCGCTGGTTGTGGCCTTCACGCCGACTCGTTCGATGGCTATGCCGGCGATTCTTGCAATATTCGCGCGCATAGGATCGCGATGGTCGCCGATACGGGGGGTTTCGCAAACGATCGTGACATCGAGATTTGCAATACGACCACGCCGCGCACGTACACGCTCTGCTGCAAAGGCGAGAAATCGATCGGACGATGCGCCCCGCCACTGTGTGTCGCTTGGCGGGAAATGCACACCAATATCGCCCTCCGCAATTGCGCCGAGAATGGCATCAGTGAGCGCATGCAAGACGACGTCGGCATCGGAATGCCCGGTGAGGGCTCGCGTGTGCGGAATTCGAACGCCTCCGAGTGTGACGTGGTCGCCCGGGCCGAAAGCGTGCACATCCATTCCGGAGCCGACGCGCACATCGCCGATCGCGGCAGATTGCAGGGCCTCCGCACGGGCAAAATCCTCCGGAGTGGTGAGCTTGATGTTGTCGGGCTCCCCGGCAAAAACGCTCACCTTGATGCCTGCCCATTCCGCAAGTGCCGCATCGTCGGTGAAATCATCGCGGCCTGCGGCCGCGGCACGGCGATGGGCGTCCAGCAAGGTCTGAAACGAAAATGCCTGCGGTGTCTGCACGAGGCGCAATGGTACGCGGTCGATGGTTGCCTCGACGGCGCCGGCTGCATCGACGCGCTTGATGGTGTCCGTTACCGGCAGTACCGGGATAGCGGCGCCTGTTTTTTTAGCGGCGCTGATTGCGCGCGTGATGAGTTCAGCGCTGGCAAAAGGACGCGCTGCATCGTGGACCAGAACGATGTCGGGCGTGCGCGACAAAAGCGCGTCGAGCCCCGCACGCACCGAGGCCTGTCGCGTCCTCCCTCCGAACACCGGCGGGAGAGTATCAATGTCGCCCGTGTGCTTGCGCACGAGAGCACCATCTTCAGCGCGGATAACGAGCTGAACTGCATCGATTTCGGGATTTTCCACGAATTTCAATAGTGCGTGCCGCAGCAGCGACGTACCGCCGATTTCGCGGAACTGCTTGGGCAAATCGCCTCCAGCACGCACACCCTGACCTGCGGCCACTAAAACAGCGGCGACCTGCACCATTTATCCGTCTCCCAAGTTTTCTTTGTTTCTTTGCCTTTTGTGCGTTCCGGGTACAGCGAAAACGCGCGGGCGATGGATATTCGTTGAGAAAGAAACATTTTATTGCAGTGCAGCACTTGCGCCTGCCAAGAAATTGGCTAAACTATGTGCATTAAAATAGGACGCCTAAATGATAGGCACAACATCGGAACCTTCTAGAACCCCAGATTTTCTGGGTGGGGGGTGGGCTATTGGGGCGGTGAAATTGCCGAACCGGGTGATTTTGGCCCCCATGTCCGGGATTACCGACACGCCCTTCCGGCGCCTTGCACAACGACTGGGCGCCGGCCTGGTCGTGTCCGAAATGACGGCATGTGCCGGGCTCGCGCGCGGCGAGCGTGAGGCCGCCGTCCGCAGCAACGGGGAGGGCATCGACACCCACGTCGTCCAGCTTGCCGGCTGCGAGCCTGCGTGGATGGCGGAAGGCGCCCGCATCGCGCAGGCCCAGGGCGCCGACATCATCGACATCAACATGGGGTGCCCATCCAAGCAGGTCACAAATGGTGCATCCGGCTCCGCCCTGATGCGGAATATCGATCATGCCCTGAGCCTGATCGATGCAACCGTCTCCGCTGTGCGTGTGCCGGTAACGTTGAAGATGCGTCTTGGCTGGGATGCCGCGACTGTCAATGCGCCGGCGCTTGCACGACGCGCCGAAGCTGCGGGCGTCAGGCTCATCACCGTCCACGGGCGCACACGATGCCAGTTTTACAACGGAATCGCGGACTGGAATGCCGTGCGCGCGGTCAAAGATGCCGTAACAATTCCGGTGGTCGTCAATGGCGACATCCGTTCTCATGCGGATGCGGTCCATGCGCTTTCCGCATCAGGCGCGGATGCGGTCATGATAGGGCGGGCTGTCCAAGGCCGCCCCTGGCTGCCGGGACAGATTGCCCGGGGCAACGCGGCCGGTAGTCCTGAAGATACGCCGCCGCTGCAAATTCAATTCGAACTGATTGACGCGCTGTACGACGAAATCCTCCACCATCATGGTCTCGCAATCGGCCGACGGCATGCGCGCAAACATCTCGGATGGGCACTTGATTCCGCCGCTGCAACGGTCGGGGCACAACCCGAACAGCTCAAGACTCATCGCAAACGCGTTTTGACCGCCGAAGACCCCGCCCACACGCGGCGATTTCTTTCCGAGGCATTTGAGGACTTTGCCTGGAGATGCGCCGCATGACGCGCACACAGGCAGCCTCGACGATTGTCAATACGGCGGCCGACGCGATGCTTCACGCATTGCCGCATCCCGTGATCATGGTGTCGCCGAACGGGAAAATCGCCGATGCGAATGTCGCCGCCGAACAATTTTTTGAAGCCTCGACGCCGATGCTGCGCCGCTACCTGTTGCGCGATTTGATACCCTTCGGCTCGCCGCTGCTTACCCTGGTCGAGCAGGTGCGGCACAGCGGCGCCGCGGTCAACGAATACAAAGTCGATCTCGCCACGCCTCGCAATCCGGGCGAACGTCTGGTCGATCTCTACGTGGCGCCCTTGCCTGAGTATTCCGATCATGTGGTCGTGATGCTCCAGGAGCGTACGATCGCCGACAAGATGGATCGCCAATTGACTCACCGTGGCGCGGCGCGTTCGGTGATCGCTCTCGCGGCCATGCTGGCGCACGAAATCAAAAATCCCTTATCCGGAATTCGCGGGGCCGCGCAGCTTCTCGAGCAATCGGCGAGCGACGAGGACCGGCCGCTGACGAAGCTCATCTGTGATGAGACCGACCGCATCGTGAAGCTGGTTGACCGAATGGAAGTATTTGCGGACGAGCGACCCATCGATCGTGAGCCGGTCAACATCCATATCGTCCTCGATCACGTAAAAAGGCTCGCTCAATCCGGGTTTGGCCGACAGATCAAATTCACGGAGGAGTACGATCCATCATTGCCGCCGGTTCTCGCAAATCGCGACCAGCTCGTGCAGGTCTTCTTGAACCTCATAAAGAATGCCTCGGAAGCCATCGGCGAACCGGCGGCCGAGGGTGAAATACAGCTGACTACGGCTTTTCGTCCCGGCGTGCGGCTATCGGTTCCGGGCAGCAAGACGCGCGTTTCGCTGCCGCTGGAATTTTGCGTGAAGGACAACGGGCCCGGGGTGCCCGACGATCTCATGCCGCACCTCTTCGATCCCTTCGTCACAACGAAGCAGAGCGGAAGCGGGCTCGGTCTCGCCCTGGTCGCGAAGATCGTGGGCGATCACGGAGGAATCATCGAATGCGAATCCCAGCCACGACGGACGGTCTTCCGTGTGTTGATGCCGATCTACAGCGGTGATGGTGAAAAAAGCGACGACGCAATGCCGGTCCACAAGCTCGTGAGATAGGACATGCCAACCGGAAGCATATTAGTTGCCGACGACGATGCCGCGATCCGGACCGTTCTCAACCAGGCCCTTTCGCGGGCCGGGTATGAGGTGCGCTCAACCGGAAATGCCGCAACACTCTGGCGTTGGATCACTCAAGGTGATGGCGACCTCGTTATCACGGATGTCGTCATGCCGGATGAAAATGCCTTCGATCTCATTCCTCGAATCCGCAAGACGCGTCCTGATCTGCCGATCGTCGTGATGAGTGCGCAGAACACGTTCATGACCGCAATTCGCGCGTCGGAGCGGGGGGCTTACGAATATTTGCCGAAGCCTTTCGACCTCAAGGAACTCATCGCCATCGTGGGTCGCGCCTTGTCGGAGCCCAAGGAGCCTCGGACAGCCGCCGCAAAAAGTGACGAATTTGAAGGAATCCCTCTTGTGGGCCGATCGCCGGCAATGCAGGAGATCTACAGAGTGCTGGCCCGGCTCATGCAAACTGACCTCACGGTCATGATTTCAGGCGAGTCCGGCACGGGGAAAGAGCTGGTAGCACGCGCGCTCCATGATTACGGCAAGCGCCGCGCCGGTACTTTTTTCGCCATCAACATGGCTGCGATCCCGCGCGACCTGATCGAATCTGAATTGTTCGGACACGAGAAGGGGGCTTTTACCGGAGCCAATACCCGAAGTGCGGGGCGCTTCGAACAAGCCGAGGGCGGGACCCTGTTCCTTGACGAGATCGGCGACATGCCTATGGAGGCACAGACGCGTCTGCTTCGCGTGCTGCAACAGGGCGAGTACACGACAGTAGGGGGCCGCACTCCCATCAAGAGTGACGTGCGGATCATCGCGGCCACGAATAAAGACCTGCGGCTTTTGATCCAGCAGGGTCTGTTTCGCGAAGATCTGTTCTTCCGCCTCAACGTCGTGCCGTTACGTCTGCCGCCGCTGCGCGAACGCGCCGAGGATATCCCCGATCTCATCAGGCACTTTTTCGCGCAGGCCCAGCGCGAAGGATTGCCGCCAAAGCAGATGGACCAGGCGGCGCTTGAGCGGCTCAAGCGTCATCGTTGGCCCGGCAATGTACGCGAACTGGAAAATCTTGCGCGTCGGCTGGCGGCTCTCTACCCGCAGGAAACGCTGACTGCCGCGGTCGTCGAGGCGGAATTGGCGCAGCCAGCCCTTCCGCTTGGGGGTGGTGATGCGCGCGCAGAGGACAGTCTCAGTGGCGCAGTCGAACGCCATCTCGCGTCATATTTTGCCGAGTTTGAGGACGGCTTGCCGCCGGCGGGCCTCTACCACCGGATCCTGCGCGAAATTGAATATCCTCTGCTGACGGCAGCGCTCGCTGCGACACGAGGCAACCAAATCCGAGCTGCTGATCTTTTGGGCGTCAATCGCAACACGCTTCGGAAGAAAATCCGCGACCTCGACATCCTGGTTTTCAGAGGCGGCAGCTAGTCCCCGCGATTAGCCCGGAAGTTGCCTGACGCCGCGGATTTGTCGCAATTTGGCAACATTGTTGTATAAAAGCATCAGTGGCTGACAGGGGCGTCTGAGCCCCTTTAAGCCATCCATGCCATTGGGGTGTCCGTCACCCCGACTTCTGCCGCCAGGGGTTCATGAGCGTCGAACAGGCCGCTTCAGCCGAAACAGCGCTTGCCGGTGCGCCCACCAAACGTGGCGAAATGCGCCTCCTTGGGCCGCTGGTCGTGGGCCTGGCCCTGCTGTCTGCGTTCATTACGTTTGTCGTCCTCGCCGACCTGACACCGCTGTCGCCAACACATTACGTCGTCGTGACAGTGCTGATGGTGAATGCGGCAACGGTGGTCTTGTTGCTGGCCATCATTGTCCGCGAAGTCTGGCAGGTCGTGCAGGCGCGCCGCACAGGGCGAGCCGCCGCGCGGCTCCATGTGAGGATCGTCGGTCTTTTTTCGATTATCGCCGCGGCGCCGGCGATCATGGTGGCGATTGTCGCGAGCGTTACGCTCGACCGCGAACTCGACCGCCTGTTTTCGACGCGTACGCGCGCAGCAATCGAAAATTCTCTCATCGTCGCCGAGGCCTATTTGCGCGACAACGCGCAAACCGTCCGCTCCGACATCATGGCGATGTCATTCGAAATTGTGCGTAACAAGACGGTCTTTGACCAGGATCCCTCCAAGCTTGGTCAATATCTTACTTTCCAGGCTTCGGTTCGCGGTCTTGCCGCAGCCATCGTGCTCGACAAGAACCTGCAAGTCATCGCGCGCGGCGAGACCCATGTCAGCCAGACCTTCGCATTGCCCCCGCGCGATGCGTTAGCTCACATTTCGAGCAGCGACCCGCAGATTGTTCTGCTGCCCGACACCAACTATGTCGCGGCTATCGTGAAGCTTGAGCAGTTCGACGATTACTATCTTTATTTGACACGGCTGCTCGATCCGCGCGTGGTGCCCGAACTGCAGGCAACGCGGGCGAGCGTCAGTGAGTATGCCGCCCTGGAGGCGCGCCGCGTCGGCGTGCAGGTCGCCTTCGCGCTGATGTATACCGTTATCGCCCTCATCGTGCTCCTTTCGGCCGTTTGGATTGGCTTGAATTTCGCCAACAGGCTTGTTGCGCCGATCCGCAGGCTGATTGGTGCCGCAAATGCCATATCCACCGGAAATCTTTACGTACGGGTGCCCGTCCGCCAGGCGGAGGGCGATCTCGCCCAGCTCGGAGAAACGTTCAATCGCATGACGCAAGAGTTGCGAACACAACGCGACGACATCATGCATGCGCGCGATCTCATTGACAGCCGGCGGCGGTTCACGGAAGCGGTTCTGGCCGGCGCAAGTGCAGGGGTCATCGGTGTCGATGGAAACGGTGCGGTAAGTATTCTCAATCGCTCTGCTGAAAAATTGACGAGCCGTACTGAAAGCGAAGCGCTCGGCAAGCCGTTGGCCGAAATTCTGCCGGAGCTGGCCGACATCATGACAGCGGCGAAATCCGGTGCACACACTCAGGATCAGATCACCATCAACCGCAATGGCCGCGAACGGAACCTGTCTGTTCGCATCACCAGTGAACAGTCGGGTGAATCGGACCGTGGTTATGTGGTGACACTCGATGACATAACGGAGCTGGTAGCCGCCCAACGAACATCAGCCTGGGCAGATGTGGCGCGCCGTATCGCTCACGAGATCAAGAACCCGCTCACGCCCATTCAGCTGTCGGCGGAGCGGCTGCGCCGAAAATACGGAAAAATGATCGGCGAAGACCGCGGCGTCTTTGAACAATGCACAGACACCATTGTTCGCCAGGTCGACGATATCCGTCGGATGGTGGATGAATTTTCGCATTTTGCGCGAATGCCCAAGCCGGTGATCTCGGCCGAAGATGTCGCCGACGCCGTCAGGCAGACGGTGTTCTTGATGCGTGTCGGAAATTCTGAAATTACGATCGATGCCGACGTTTCCGAAGATCCCATGCCTGCGAGATTCGATCGAAGGCTTATTTCGCAGGCGCTCACAAACATCATCAAGAATGCGACCGAAGCGATTGCGGCCGTCCCGCCGGCAGAGCTCGGCAAGGGGGTCATTCACGTCTACGCGGCGCGCGATGGCTCGGACATAGTCATCGACGTCGTCGACAACGGTATTGGCTTGCCCAAGGCAAACCGCAGCCGCCTGCTCGAGCCTTATGTCACGACGCGCGAAAAAGGCACGGGGCTCGGCCTGGCGATTGTCGGCCGCATTGCCGAGGAACACGGCGGCAGCATCGAATTGCGAGATGCGGCCGAAAAGATCGCCGGCCAGCGTGGTGCGTGGGTGCGCCTGAGATTTGCGGCAGCCGGCAAGAGCGACCCTGCCGATTTCCGACCCATCAAAATCCGACCCGTCCAAATCTGGCCAGTCCAATTCTGGCCAGTCCGAGACGGCGAGCAGGTAAGCCCATGGCCGCAGAAATCCTGATTGTCGACGACGAGGCCGATATCCGCGATCTGGTGGCCGGGATACTCCAGGACGAGGGCTACGTCACTCGCACCGCGCGCAACAGCGACGATGCGCTCGCGGCGGTGCTTGCACGCCGTCCCGGCCTGATATTCCTCGATATCTGGCTGCAGGGCAGCAAGCTCGATGGACTGCAACTGCTTGAGGCCCTGAAGTCGGAACACCCCGAGCTTCCGGTGGTCATGATTTCCGGCCACGGCAATATTGAGACCGCCGTCGCAGCCATCAAGCTCGGCGCATATGATTTCATCGAAAAGCCGTTTAAGGCCGACCGGCTCATGCTGGTCGCCGACCGGGCGTTGGAAAATTCCCGCCTTAAGCGCGAGGTCAAGCAACTCAAGCAACTTGCGCCTGTCCCGTCGACCCTGATCGGGCGTTCCGCGGCGGTCGGGCAGCTGCGCCAGGCGATTGAACGCGTCTCCCCCACAAACAGCCGCGTGCTGGTCGTTGGACCATCGGGCGCGGGCAAGGAACTCTCAGCCCGAACGCTTCACCAGCAATCGGCCCGCTCCAATGGTCCGTTTGTCGTCATCAATGCGGCCGCGATCACGCCCGACCGTATGGAAATTGAACTCTTCGGCGTCGATCAATCCAATGGGTCGGAGGGCCGCAAACCCGGCGCACTGGAGGAAGCCCACGGTGGAACCTTGTTTGTGGACGATGTGGCGGAGCTGCCGCGCGAAACCCAGAACAAGATACTGCGAGTACTCGTCGACCAGACATTCCAGCGCGTCGGCGGCAGCGCAAAAATCGCTGTTGACGTCCGCATTGTGTCGTCGACCGCGCGCAATCTTGAAGCTTTGATTGCGGAGGGAAAATTCCGCGAAGACCTCTACCATCGCCTTGCCGTCGTCCCCATCCGCGTGCCGCCGCTTGCGGAACGGCGCGAGGATATTCCGGATCTCGTCGATTATTTCATGGACCAGATTTCGCAGGCGACCGGCTTGCCGAAGCGACGCATCGGCGAGGACGCGATGGCCGTGCTGCAATCGCACGACTGGCCGGGGAATGTACGGCAACTGCGCAACAATATCGAAAGGTTGATGATTCTCGCAGGCGGGGATCCGGATGCTGTTATGAATGCCAGCATGTTACCGCCCGACGTCGGATCGATGGTACCGAGCATGCCGAATGGCAACGGCGGCGAGCAGCTCATGGGCCTGCCGTTGCGTGACGCCCGCGAAGTCTTCGAGCGCGAATATCTTGTTGCCCAGATCAGCCGCTTTGGCGGCAACATATCGCGCACTGCGGAATTCGTGGGCATGGAGCGTTCGGCCCTGCATCGCAAACTCAAGGCGCTCGGGATCGATTAGCCGATCATGTCGCGTATCTCTTACGTCAATGGCCGCTACTTATCGCGCGACAATGCCAAAGTCGCAGTCGAGGATCGTGGTTATCAATTTGCCGACGGTGTCTATGAAGTCTGCGAGGTGAGGGGAGGCCGGCTGGTCGATGAACGCCGGCATATGGCGCGGCTGGACCGTTCGCTCAAGGAACTCCGCATGGCCAGGCCGATGTCCCCCGCGGCACTGGCGATTGTGTTGCGCGAAACAATACGCCGCAATCGCGTGCGAGACGAAATCATCTACATGCAGGTGACGCGCGGTGTGGCACGGCGTGATTTTCCTTTTCCAAAATCAAACACCAGGCCCTCTCTGGTCGTGACGGCACGCAACACGGACCAGGCCAGGCTCGAAGCAATGGCGACGGAAGGCGTCGCTGTCGTCACCGTTCCGGATATGCGCTGGAAGCGGGTTGATATCAAATCGGTATCGTTGCTGCCCAACGTGCTGGCAAAGCAGACCGCGCGCGAACAAGGCGCCCACGAAGCCTGGCTCTTCGATGCACAAGGCTCCATCACGGAGGGCGCATCGTCCAATGCGTGGATCGTCAGCCGCGACGGTAAGTTGATCACGCATCCCCTGGGTCATGACATCCTCCCCGGGGTCACGCGCTCTGTCGTATTTGATGTGATAAAGGCTCACGGTCTCGTTTTTGAAGAACGTGCCTTTACCGTCGAAGAAGCATACGCCGCGCGCGAGGCATTTATTACGTCCGCGAGCCAGATCGTGTTGCCTGTCGTGCGGATCGATGGGCGGCCGATCGGCAACGGCGCGCCGGGTCTGATCGCGACCGCCCTTCGGCGCGACTATCACCAGCAGGCTGAAATAAGCGCTTAGCTCAGCGTCCGGGACGCAGCCGGATGGCTCTGGAAAAGACAGTGAAATATCTGTTTTTCCAATGCCTTAGCGCCGGCTAGGTGAACTTCTGCTTGCGCCGGAACAATTGGTGCCATCTAATAGTGGCTTCCCGGGCCTCGCACCGCTTCTGCGTGGGGCAAAGTGGCGCATGCTCCTCAATTTGCATGTGGAAGGACTTGGGCAAAGAAGGTCTCGCGCACCAGACGCGAGCAAAAAGGAAAAACGGCCATGGCAGCCGATCGTGCGCAAAATCTTCAAGATACCTTTCTCAATCACGTCCGAAAAAGCAAAATACCTCTCACTATTTC
>CAWHQF010000010.1:0-7315 GCA_963831475.1 uncultured Alphaproteobacteria bacterium | reverse complement strand
CCTTGCGCGATTTCGCGCTGTTCTGCGTCCCGCGCCATACGCTCATAGTAACCGGCGACCCTGAGCATCTGATCGCGCGCCTCTTGCATTTGCAGCCGTTCCGCGGTCGTGCGGCACTCTCGTGCCCGGTCGCGGCATCTTCGGCTTTCCGGAATGGCGATTGCTGAACACATGCGCCGTTAACCTCCAGTTGCCCTGCCAGTGAAACCCTGCGCCGCTCGATCGGTTCCATGAAACGGCGAAATCCCCCGCTGGATTGCTCACCGTTTTGCCAACGCACAAGACCGATCATCCGGACGCCAGCCCTCGGGGGCGAACGCTCACGATGCTCGGCTCGGGCGCCTGATTTGTCTGCAAGTGGTCGACGAGTTGCTGGAGCGCCCGCGCCAGTCTTTCGGGTTGATCGGCCGGTATGGCAGGAACTGGAGAGGATCGTCTTTGAACCAACGGCTCGGGCGGGAGCGAGACAAGCGCATGCGGTGTCGGCGCGTTCAGCGCAACCACCCGCGCCCAGCGCGGAGGTCGGAAGTTGATGGCTTCGCGCCGCCGCCGCTCTGCGTAACGCAGAGCCGGACCTGCAACGGCAAGTACGGCAAAAATTATCATGAGGAATGCAAACGTATGATCGACCTCGGCCATGCTCCGTGCCGTTATCGCCGGACGTGACGGGTGCGCACCCGCCGGATTTTGCAATTCCTCAGCGCGACTTGCTGCATTGATTGCGGGCGGCGGTGGACCGTTTTTCACCGGCGACGTGGATTCATTTTCGTCAGGAATTGCATGGTCGACGGCGGGAGCCGTGGCACTGGCCGATTGCACGGCCGCGGCGGGCGGAGCTAGCGGCGTCGGCCGAGGGAATGCCGGCAATTGCGGTATTTTTTGTGCATCAAACCAGGGAACCGGCGTAATCGCGGCTGTATCTTGCGACGACTCCGGTGACGCGCTGCTTTGTGAGGCGGCCGCGAGCGGTTGCGCGCGCGATGATGGCGCCGACTGCACGGCGGTGTCGGATCCCGCCTGCGGCTCACTCTTCTGAACCTGGAGATCTTCGGGCCCGAGGTGCCAGCATTGGCGTTTATTGTGGGCGTGATCGATCCGGTAGTACCAATGCTGACCCGGCGGTGTTGTCCCGTCCGGCTTGGTGAGACACGCACCCTCCGCGCGTGCGTCCGGTGGTGATTGAGCAGATGTGGCGGCAATCAAAACAAGAGTGAACGTGGCAGACTGCAGTATTGTCCTGCGTCCTGACATGCGACTCCTCCTCAACTGAGATTTGAAAGCGAGAAAGTAATTTGAATTGGAATTGGGGATTGGGGCTGCAATAGGTTGCAATTTCGGCAAGCGTGCTAAACGGCGTTGGGTGGTAGCGCAGTGGCACTCGGCCACGGCTGCAGCTTTCTTTCACCCTGAAGTTGCCATCGCGCCGCCGCGTTTGGTGCGTTTCCGGCTTGCAGCGGCTGCGTTACTCAACCACCGCCTGGCCTGGATCTGTCTCGCTCAGAATTGCGAGCCGTGGCCGCCGGGCAGCAAATTGACCGAGATCAAGGCCGACCGAATTATGAATTCTAATGTTTGAACGATGCTGGGCGTGGATCAATCGCATATTCCGACGGAGATTTATTTCGACTTTCTCGGAAGAACGATCCCAATTCACTGGAGCTACCACGCCATCCTGATGGCGGGGATCTGGATTGTGCTGGTTCCGCTCTGCATCATCACAATCAGATACGGAAAACCAAAGCCAACACCCTACGGCATCCGCGAGGAGATCAGGCTGACGAATGGTGCGTGGTGGTGGTTCAGTGTCCACAAATTCGGCTTTTACCTCGCGATCGGTCTGTCGCTCATAGGGGCGATTGTTGCGCTCACTGTCAGCCGCGGCTTCAGCGGTTCGATCCATTCGCTATTCGGAGCGACGACAGTCGTCCTTGGGTGCCTGCAGATCATCTCGGCCTGGCTCAGGGGCACGCATGGCGGCCGATACTATTTCAAGGCCGATCCCGGAGATCCCGCGACATGGCACGGCGATCACTTCGACATGACTCTACGCAGGCGATTGTTTGAGGCCTACCACAAGACGGCCGGCTATTTCGCCGGCTTCTTTGCGGTCGGAGCCGTGGCCTCCGGTCTCATGCAATATCCGATGCCGATACTCGCAGCAGGCATCTTGATCGTCTTTATTTGTGCCCTCGTGCTGTGCGTTGTGCTGGAGCTCAAAGGGTTGCGATACGATGGTTATCGTGCGGCCTTCGGCAACAATCCTGACAATCCGCACAACAAGGCGCGCAAGGACCTATAGTCCGGGTGCGCGGACAAATATCCGCGCACCGGAATGGGCAGTACTACTTCGCCGCCACCACCTTCTGACGCTGCTCACCGAGCTTGTCGATGCCGAGCGTGACGACGTCACCCGCTTTCAAGAAGACGGGCGTGGGTTTCATGCCGAGCGCAACTCCCGGCGGCGTGCCGGTGATGATGATGTCGCCCGGCTCCATCACAAAGAACTGCGAGCAATACCAAACCAGGTGTTCGCAGCCAAAGATCATGGTGCGCGTATTGCCCCGCTGGCGCTTCTCGCCATTGACGTCGAGCCACATGTTCAGATCCTGCGGATCCTTGATCTCATCTTTGGTGACAAACCACGGCCCGAGCGGCCCAAAGGTTTCGCAGCCTTTGCCCTTGTCCCACTGGCCGCCGCTTCGCTCGATCTGAAACACGCGCTCGGACACATCGTTCGAAAGAAAATAGCCGGCGATGGCGTCCTTCGCTTTATCCTTGGCGAGATAGCGTGCGCGTTTGCCGATGACGATGCCAAGTTCGACCTCGTAGTCGAGCTTGCTCGAACTCGCGCGGAGTGATGGTGTCATCGTTCGGTCCGCAGATGCAGGTTGTCACCTTGTTGAAGATGATCGGCTCTTTCGGAATTGGCATTCCGGCTTCGGCGGCGTGATCGGAATAGTTGAGGCCGATGGCAACGAAATTCTTCACGTTGCCAATGCAGGGGCCGAGTTGCGGTTTCCCGGACACGGGCTTCATGCGCTTGAGGTTCGCCTTGCGGATCTTGGCGAGGCCGCCAGATGCGAGCATGGCGCCATCGATATCCTTCACGAGGCGCGACAAATCGCGGATTTTTCCATCGTCACCGATGATGCCGGGTTTCTCGCGGCCGGGCGCGCCATAGCGGACGAGCTTCATTGAAAGGGTCTCCCGTGGACGTTTTTTGAGATTGAAAGGCAGGTCGCAGCCATCATGCATGGCAGCGGACAGGGGGCAACCCTCCTTTGCATGATGTGCAGCGGGCGCTGCGGGCAAAAAACCGTAGCGGGATCAATGTCTTTTCTGGTCTTTTGTGGCGGGCGGGCCGTGGTTAGCGATTTCTGAAAGATTTAGGGGTGTTTTGATGATCAGTTTCACCGCCCGATAAATAGGCAGGCCTACGATGCAATCGGCCGTTTCCGTCAAGCTTCAAGGCCACGGCAAGGCCCGCGCAGGAGCGCGGGTGCCGAATGCGACGGAGGCAGCAATGGAAGAGAGACGCAAAATCCAACGCGGCCGTACGCTCAAGGGCGGCAGTATTGCGATCAACCGGGCGAGCGGGTTCGATTGCAGGGTGAGAAACATGTCCCCGGCCGGCGCCTGCCTGGAAGTGGCAAGCCAAATCGGCATACCGGACGATTTCGTGCTGGTGGTGAGCAGCGACAGGGTCAAGCAGCCCTGCCGTGTCATATGGCGCGCCGATACGCGCCTTGGTGTTCAATTCCTGGCGGCATGAGCCGGCCTGGTCGCCAGGGGTGGGTTAGCCCCGAGCGCGGATTACCAAGCCGAGTTCCTCGCGGTTCCTCCCGTGTGCGCGGTTAAACCTGGTTTTCCGCATTGCGGTAGGCCTGTGTCATCGACGCCACAGCCGCCGGTTATTTGCGCAAGTTCGCGTCGCGGCACCGGTTTTTGCGCTCCCCGCTATTGTCGACCGCGGGGCGCGCCGTCACGATAGTGCCAAGCGGCGGATGCCCGCGAATCGCTGGGGAAATATCCGATGTCACGGGGCACATCAGGCATTTTACGCGCAGGGACTGCGCTCGGATTTATCGTCATCGCAATAGCACAAGCTAATGCCGGTGCCTTTGGCATTCGCGAACAGAGTTCGATCGGGCAAGGAGCATCTTTCGCCGGCGTTGCCGCCGGTGGGGCACTCTCGTCGACATTCTGGAATCCGGCCACGATGACGCAAATGCCGGGCATCCAGAGTGAGTCGACCGCGACCGGCGTTTTTCCTTATGCCACTCACTCGCCACAGGCCGGCAGCACGTTCGGGGTCCTCGGCGGTGCGCCAAATAGTGGCCAGGCTGCTCTCGTTCCCGGCAGCTATTTTTCATACCAATTCAACCCGAGCCTCTGGCTCGGTGTATCAGTCACCGCGCCGTTCGGTTTGTCCGTCTCTTTCCCGGATCGCTGGGCCGGACGGAACTATGCAGGGGATACAACACTCGAGACTTACAATGCGACGCCAATGCTGGCCTACCGCATCAACAACTGGATCAGCGTTGGCGTCGGCGTACAAATTCAATATGCGAAAGCTGACCTCAACACCGGCCTGCCAACCGGCCTCGGCCAATCTCTCGACATCAAGGGCCGCGGTTGGGGTTATGGCGCGACCGCAGGGGTCACGCTGACGCCCACGCCCACCACAACAATCGGTCTCGGATGGCGTTCGGCGATCAATCAGAAGATCCAAGGCACGCTGCTGCTGCCGGGTGGTGCAGGTTTTAACCCGCCGTTCTCGACACCCGGTTCGGTGGAGACCACGCTGGATCTGCCGGATGTTGTTTCGCTTGGCATTCGCCAGGGCCTCGACCAGAACTGGACCCTGCTCGGCACCGTCGAGTGGTCAAACTGGAGTCGCATCGGCACTTCAACAATCAACCAGCTTAATGGTGCCCCGGCCACGATCCTCGCCGGTGTGGGCGGAGGCCCTGTGACCTTGCCGTTCAAATACGATGACGGCTGGTTTTTCTCGGTCGGATCAGAATATCGCTGGAACGAACGGCTGACACTGCGCAGCGGGATTGGCTATGAAATCTCGCCGATCACGGATCAAGTGCGTACGCCGCGTTTGCCTGACAATGACCGTTTCTGGGCGTCGGTTGGCGCAAGCTGGGAAGTCTGGAGAGGCTTTTTGCTCGACGTTGCCTATTCGCACCTTTGGGTGAAGGACCCGAATATCAATATTTCGCCCACATCGGGAAATCCGTGGTTTAACGGCGTGACGTATACCGGCGACATCAATGCGCATGTCGACATTCTCTCCGTCGGCATTAGGTACCGGTGGGACGAGCCCGCGCCCGCGCCGGCCAAGAAGATGCTGATCACGAAATAACTTGCGGCAATAAAGGGGTTGGGGAGCAAAGGCCGGCGGCGACGCCGGCCTTTGCCTTTTCAGAATGCGCCGTTGAAGGTGCCGCCGTCGATCAGCAGGTTTTGTCCGGTAATGTAGCCGGCATGGGCCGAGCACAGAAATGCGCAGGCTGCGCCGAACTCGTCCGGATCGCCAAAACGTCGCGCCGGAATGGCCGCCATGCGATCGGCCGCGACCTGTTCGACGCTTTTGCCTTTCAGCTCGGCGGTCTTCGTCAACGTGCCGCGCAGGCGGTCGGTGTCAAAGGCGCCCGGCAAGATATTGTTGATGGTGACATTATTTTCCGCGACGGTGCGCGCGACCCCGGCGAGGAATGCGGTCAAACCCGCGCGCGCGCCCGACGACAGGTCGAGGCCGGCAAGCGGCATTTTCACGGAGCCGGAGGTGATGTTGACAATGCGGCCGAATTTGCGCTGGCACATCGGGTCGATCACCTTCTGGATCAATTCGACCGCGACCACCATGTTGGCGATGACGCCATCGATGATCTGCTGCCGCGTGAGCTGTCGAAAATCCCGCACGGGCGGTCCCGCGTTGTTGTTCACGAGGATGTCCGGCTGCGGGCATGCCGCGAGCAATGCCTTTTGACCTTCCGCGGTCGCCACATCGGCGGCAACCGGAATAATCTTCACGCCGGCGACACTTGAAAGCTCCGCAGCCGCCGCTTCGAGTTTCTTGCTGTCCCGTCCGTTGATCACCACCTCGCAGCCGGCCTCCGCCAATGCACGCGCGCAGGCTTTGCCGAGACCGCGGCTCGACGCACAGACAATGGCCTTACGGCCGGCAATTCCGAGATTTATGGCTGGTCCTTGTCGCTATGTTGATCGGCGGAAGTGTCAGGGCAGGCGGCAGCAGCGTCAAGGCCGTGTCGTGAAAGGATTCTGTCGTGAGAGGGCCCTGTCGTCGACCTGTCGTAGAGGGCTGATAGGGCTCGTTGCGGAAACAGAAAATGATTCGCGAGATACCATGCTGAATGATCCCGACGGCGAAGTAATGGAAAAAGCCTATGCCCGCTGGGCGCCGATTTACGACGCGCTTTGCGGGCCGGTTTTTCTCAACGGCCGGCGCGCGGCTGCCCGCGCCGCGCGCGAAGTCAGCGGACGCGTTCTCGAGATCGGCGTCGGCACGGGTCTGTCGTTCGATGACTACGACGCAACGACCGAAATCACGGGCATCGATATTTCCGAGCCGATGATTGCACGCGCACGGTTGCGTGCGTCGCGCGGCCGGTACCCCTTCGTCAAGGGGCTTTCGGTTATGGATGCTCACGATCTCGCCTATCCCGACGCATCCTTCGACTGCGTGGTCGGCCAGTTTGTCATTACGCTGGTGGAAAATCCCGAACGCGTGCTCTGCGAATGCGCGCGCGTTGTGCGACCCGGCGGCCAGATCATCCTGGTCAATCATCTGTATTCCGAACGCGGGCTGGCGGCGGCCGTCGAGCGCATGCTTGCGCGCAAGGCGCGGGCTCTGGGCCTGCGGCCGGAGTTTCCGTTCCAGCGGCTGGCGGCCTGGGCGCAGGCACATGGCGGCACCGAGCTGATCGAGCGCCGCAGGATCAAGCCGTTCGGCGTCTACACGCTGGTCCGCTTTCGCCGCTGCGAGGCGCAGAGCGTGGCCGCCTGAGCGTGTCAAGAAGGTAAACGCCGCTGTCATAATACTGAAACGAGGGGCTGGTACATGCCGCGCATGCTGGTTGCATTGGAGATCGCCGCATCGTGACGGACAACGCCACGCGACGGTTTCGCGCGCTGTTTGTCTCCGACGTCCATCTCGGAACACGCGGCTGCCAGGCCGACAAGCTGCTCGATTTTCTCCGTCACCACGAGGCTGAAACGATCTACCTGGTTGGCGACATCGTCGACGGCTGGGCATTGCGCTCGTCGTGGTATTGGCCGCAGA
>CAWHQF010000009.1:0-256262 GCA_963831475.1 uncultured Alphaproteobacteria bacterium | reverse complement strand
ACCCAACCGGATTTTTCGTGATGAGCCGACTTTTTTTAGCAGCGATAGTTTCGTTTTTTCTCTGCGGGCCTTTGCTCGCGCAACAACAATCTTTCGAGGCGTTTGTGACCAACTTGTGGACGGATGCCCAGGCCAAGGGGGTAAACCGCGCGACTTTCGATCTCGCTCTCAAAAAGGTTACCCCGGACCAACGCGTAATCGCGGCCACGCAGCGACAACCGGAATATGGCAAACCGGTTGGCGATTACGTAAACGCCATCGTGTCCAATCGCCGCATAGCGGATGCACAACTTAAGGCGCGGGAATGGACCAAGATTTTCGATGATGTCGAAAAGAAATACCAGGTTGAACGCTGGGTCCTGCTTGCGCTTTGGGGCATGGAATCCGATTTTGGCACTGAAAAAGATCGCTGGGATGTGTTCCGCTCGCTCGCCACGCTTGCTTACGTAAAATATCGCCACCCATATTTTCGCAACGAACTCATCGTGGCGATGCGCATCATGCAGGACAGCCATTTTCCGCGCGAGAAAATGGTCAGTTCGTGGGCGGGAGCGATGGGGCAGACACAGTTCATGCCTTCAAACTTCGTCGATTATGCAGTCGATTTTTCCGGCGATGGACGTGCCGACATCTGGGGCAACGTCCCCGATGTTCTCGCGTCCACTGCGAACTACCTGCACAAATGGAAATGGAACCCCCGCCTGCCCTGGGGTTTCGAAGTCATTATTCCGAAAGACTTCGACTACATGCGCAGCCGCTCCACTTATTCCGAGTGGCAGGCACTTGGAGTACGGCGCGCGGACGGCAAACCATTCCCGTCTGCCGGACAAGGAATTCTTTTTTTTCCAAGTGGCGCAACCGGCCCGGCTTTCATCGTCACAGAAAATTTCGATGTGCTGAAGGAATACAACAATTCCGATGCTTACGCGATTGCAGTCGGGCACCTCGCCGACCGTATCCATGGCGGCGGGCTGATCAAGACACATTGGCCGAAAGATGATCGCCCGCTTTCTCGCGACGCGCGCGTCGCGCTGCAAAAAAAATTGTCGGAGCTCGGATATAAGGTGAATGATTTCGAAGGGCATATCGATTTCGATCTGCGCGATAATATTCGCGCAGAGCAAAAGAAATTGGGGATGCTGCCGGACGGCAACCCAAACGCGATTTTACTGGAGAGGCTTGGCGTGACGGCCCGGTGAGATTCCCCTTGCCGCGCATAGGCCGCTCTGCCCCTTTTTGCATGCATTAATTTATGGTACAATTTTTGGTTGTGGGCACAGTCAGTCTCTTTCGTGCCCCATTTAACTGGTCTGACACGGCTTCTTAACTCGCTTATTTGACAGTAGGGGTCGCCTTCCCCATGTTCCGGGCCAAACATGCGGCCGATTCCGCCTTGATTCTCGACAGGCCTGGCGGATAACCCATTGGATCTTCATGAATATTGTCGTAGTCGAGTCGCCATCAAAGGCGAAGACGATCAATAAATACCTCGGCTCCGGCTATGAGGTTCTGGCCTCTTTTGGCCATATCCGCGACCTGCCTCCCAAGGATGGCTCGGTCGATCCGGACAACGATTTCCGCATGCTCTGGGAGGTCGACCCGCAATCGCAAAAACGGGTCAACGACATCGCCCGCGCCCTGAAAGACGCCGACAAACTCATCCTCGCCACCGACCCCGATCGCGAAGGCGAAGCGATCTCCTGGCATGTGCTGGAGGTCCTGAAGGAAAAGAAGGCGCTCAAGGACCAAAAGATCGAACGCGTCGTGTTCAACGCCATCACCAAGCAGGCGGTGAGCGAGGCAATGAAGCATCCGCGCGAGATCGACGGCGCGCTGGTTGATGCTTATCTCGCCCGCCGTGCGCTGGATTACCTTGTGGGTTTTACGCTTTCGCCGGTGTTGTGGCGAAAGTTACCGGGCGCCCGCTCTGCCGGTCGCGTGCAGTCGGTCGCACTGCGACTGGTCTGCGATCGTGAGCTCGAAATCGAAAAATTCGTTGCAAGAGAATACTGGTCGATCGTCGCCAAACTGGCAACGCCACGCAATGAAGTGTTCGAAGCACGCCTGGTCGGTGTCGACGGTCAGAAGATCCAGCGGCTCGACATCGGCTCGGGCGCCGAGGCGGAATCCTTCACCACCGATCTCGAGAACGCCAACTTCAAGGTGATATCGGTTGAAGCAAAACCGGCGCGCCGGAATCCGCCGCCGCCCTTCACCACCTCAACGATGCAGCAGGAGGCAAGTCGTAAGCTCGGCTTTGCGCCTGCGATCACCATGCGGCTGGCGCAGCGGCTATACGAAGGCGTGGAGCTCGACGGCGAGACCACAGGCTTGATCACCTACATGCGTACCGACGGCATCGACATGGCGCCTGAGGCCATTGCCGACATCCGCGCTATGCTCGGCCACAACTACGGAAAAGAATACGTCCCGGCTTCCCCGCGCGAATACCATAACAAATCAAAGAACGCTCAGGAGGCGCACGAAGCAGTACGCCCGACCAGTGCAAGCCGCACGCCCGCAGAGGTCGCCAAATATGTCGACCGCGACCAGGCCCGGCTTTACGAGTTGATCTGGAACCGCGCTATCGCAAGCCAGATGGAATCCGCCGAACTTGAACGCACTACGGTTGATATCATCGCCAAAGCTGGCTCTCGAAACATTGAGCTGCGCGCTTCCGGCCAGGTCGTAAAATTCGATGGTTTTCTGACCCTCTATCAGGAGGGCCAAGACGAAACTTCGGATGACGACGAGTTCGCGTCGTCTTCCGGCAATGTCCGAAGGTGAGTTGCTCAGCAAGCAGGCGATCGAATCTTCGCAGCATTTTACCGAACCGCCGCCGCGCTTTTCGGAAGCTGCCTTGGTCAAACGAATGGAAGAGTTGGGCATTGGCCGGCCCTCGACCTATGCTTCCATCCTTCAGGTGCTCCAAGACCGCGGCTACGTCCGCATCGACAAAAAGCGCCTCATCCCGGAAGACAAGGGCCGCGTCGTTGTTGCCTTTCTCGAAAGCTTCTTTGCGCGCTATGTCGAGTACGATTTCACGGCCAGCCTCGAAGAAAAACTCGACGAAATATCGGCAGGCAACATCGATTGGCGCGCCGTGCTCGCCGATTTCTGGGGCGATTTCGTTGGCGCCGTCAATGACATTAAGGAAGTTCGTAACCGTGTCGTTCTCGACGCACTCAATGACTTGCTCGAGCCGCATATTTTTCCGGAGCGGGCCGACGGCACGCCGCGCCGGCAATGCCCACAATGCAGCATCGGTCAGCTCTCGCTGAAGACCGGGCGTTTCGGGGCCTTCGTAGGCTGTTCAAACTACCCGGAGTGCAATTTCACACGGCAGATCACTCCCAGTGCCGACGGCGTTCAGGGCAAGAAGGTACTGGGCGAAGACCCCGCGACCGGCCTCGAAGTGACGCTGCGCGGTGGCCGATTTGGGCCCTATTTGCAGCTAGGCGAGCAGATAAAACCGCCGAAGCCAAAGAAGGGCGAGAAAAAGCCGGAAGTTGAAAAGCCCAAGCGAGCCGGAATTCCGAAGGGTGTTTCGCCGGACGACATCGATCTCGAAAAGGCGCTCGGTCTGTTGGCACTGCCGCGCGAAGTCGGATTGTCGCCCGAAGACGGCGAGCCCATCCTTGCGGGCATCGGACGCTTCGGTCCCTACGTCAAGCATGGCAAGACCTACGCGAGCCTGGAGGAAGGCGATGACGTGCTCACCGTTGGGCTCAATCGCGCTGTCACCCTGATCGCGGAAAAGAAAGCCAATCCTAAGAAAGGCCGTCGTTTCGGCGCCGATCCCGGCAAGGCCCTGGGCGAACATCCCGACAAAGGCGGACCGGTCGTCGTCAAGAATGGCCGCTATGGACCATATGTGAGCCACAATGGCATCAACGCCACCATTACCGGCGACAAGACGCCGGAGACGATCACGCTGACCGAAGCGATCGTCCTGCTCGATGCGCGCGCCGAACAGCTCGGCTCGCAGCCGCGGCGAGCAGCCGGTCGCAAGAAGTCGGGCGCGCCGTCGGAAGCACCGAAAGGCCGCGGCAAGAAGGCCGCCGAAAAGCCGGAGACGGCCGAGAAAGCCACCAAGCCGCGCAAGAAGCCCGCAAAAAAGGCCGCTAAAATTGCAGCTGCCGAATAACTGGCGCCGACGGCTTTCGCTGACTACATTCCGTTCAATCGCGCTTGGATATCGTGTGTGTGATCAGTCCCGTTTTTTTGGGGACCGCGCGCCTGGCGCAGGACTGCAATTTGAAAAAGCACGCTAAGAAAACGCCCGTACTCCCTTCCAAGGCCGACCTCCTCGCTTTTATCGGTGACAAGCCGGGCAAAGTTGGCACGCGCGAAATCGCCCGTGCCTTTAATTTAAAAAATTCCTTGCGCGCCGACCTTAAGCGACTGCTGCGCGAACTCGCCGACGAGGGATCGGTTGAGAAGCGGCGTAAGAAGTTGCATCGGCCAGGCACCCTGCCCTCAACGGTGTTTGCTGACGTTACGTCACGCGACAGCGACGGCGACCTCATTGCCACTCCCGACGAGTGGGACGAGGAAGCCCATGGCGCTGCACCGAAGATTCGCATTCATGTGCCGCGCAAGATGCGGCCCGGCGAAGCCGCAGGCGTCGGGGACCGCATTCTGGTGCGGGTCGAGGAAATTGAGGAAGACAACGGCATCCGTCACCGCGGCCGCGTCATCAAGATAATCGATCATCCCAAGCATCGTGTGCTCGGCATATTCCGCAGGAATCCGCATGGCGGGGGTCGGCTCGAGCCGGTCGACAAAAAGAGGCTCGGCAAAGAACTCACCATACCTGCCGGAGCAACGGCCGACGCCGACGACGGCGATCTGATCGCCGTTGAGACATCACGCGCGCCGCGGCTAGGACTGCCGACGGGCCGTGTGGTCGAGCGTCTCGGCTCACTCAAGAACGAGCGCGCGGTGAGCCTGATCGCTATCCATGCGCACGGCATTCCGTCGGTATTTCGACGCGAGGCCGAACTGGAAGCCAACGCCGCAAAAGCAGCCTCCCTTGCCGGCCGCGAAGACTGGAGGGGCGTTGCCTTCGTTACGATTGATCCACCTGACGCAAAAGATCACGACGACGCGGTCCATGCCGAAACGGATAATTCTCCCGAAAACCGCGGCGGCTTCATCGTCAACGTAGCGATTGCGGACGTCGCACACTATGTGAAATCCGGCTCGGCATTGGATCGAGAGGCGCTCGTTCGCGGCAACTCAGTCTATTTTCCGGATCGCGTGGTGCCGATGTTGCCTGAGCGCATTTCGAATGATCTGTGTTCATTGCGTCCGCAGGAAGATCGGGCGGCGATTGCCGTCCGCATGGTGATTGGATCCGACGGCCGTAAACGTTCGCATAGTTTTCATCGAGTCTTGATGCGTTCGCTCGCACGCCTGTCGTACGAGCAGGCACAGTTGGCAATCGGTGGTCGCACCGACGAGACCACGGAATTGTTGGTCGAGCCGGTCCTCGCTCCGCTCTACGCAGCTTATGAAGCAATGTCGCGGGCGCGCTCGGAGCGCCAGCCACTCGATCTCGATCTGCCTGAACGCAAGATTCTCCTCAAGGCCGACGGAACTGTTGACCGGGTCGTAATGCCAGAACGTCTTGAGGCGCACCGCCTGATCGAGGAATTCATGATCCTCGCGAATGTCGCGGCCGCCGAGTCCCTTGAGCGCGCGCGCATTCCCCTGATCTATCGTGTGCACGACGAACCTGCGATTGAGAAGGTGCAGGCATTGCGCGAGTTCCTCGCCACGCTCGAGATTCCATTCGCCAAGGGCGGTCCCCTGCGGCCGGAAGCCTTCAATCTAATTCTTTCCCGCGTGAAAGGTCGCGATAGCGAGCAGCTCGTCAATGAGGTGATTTTACGCACGCAGGCTCAGGCCGAATACGCCGCAGAAAATTACGGACATTTTGGATTGAACCTGCGTCGCTATGCGCACTTCACCTCGCCGATCCGACGGTACGCTGACTTGGTGGTCCACCGCGGGCTGATCCGCGCGATGAAACTCGGCTCGGATGGATTGCCCGATGCAGTTGACCAAAAGGCTTTGGCCGAGGTCAGCGCTCAAATTTCGGCAACCGAACGGCGCGCGATGCTAGCCGAACGCGAAACCAATGATCGCCTGATCGCCCATTTTCTTGCCGACCGGGTCGGTGCAATTTTTGATGGCCGGATTTCCGGCGTGACGCGCGCTGGCCTGTTTGTAAAACTTCGCGATACCGGTGCCGATGGATTTGTCCCAGCGCGCATGATTGGCGACGAATACTTTCGGTTTGACGAGAAGACTTTCGCGATGATCGGCTCCCGATCCGGCGAGACTTACCGGCTGGGAGATTCAGTGACAGTGAAATTAGTGGAAGCCGCACCGGTCGCCGGTGCATTGCGCTTCGAGCTTCGATCGGACGGGCGACCAGGCCGTCCGCAACAACGCCCCGGTCCCGTGCGGCGGCAATACAATCGTCCGCGGGGAAGGCAACGGAAGAGACAATGACGAAGGACCTCGGAAAGCTTTTGGCGGAGCGAATGAGCAAAGTGGAGCGCGACCAGTCGTTCCCCGACAGCGAACCGCGCGACGCCGCTACCCTGATGCTGATCGACCGCTCCGGCTCCGCGCCAAAGGTCCTGCTCGGCCGGCGCCATGCCAGTCATAAATTCATGCCGGGTAAGTTTGTTTTCCCTGGGGGCCGTATTGAGCCGGTCGACCGGCTAATGACTGCGATCAGTGAACTGCACCCCGAGGCGGAAAAAAAGCTGGTAGAACGCGTGGCCGATCCTACCGCGGGCTTTGCGCGCGCATTTGCGCTCGCCGCGGTCCGCGAGACCGCCGAAGAGACCGGCCTTCTCCTTGGATTGAAGCGCGATAGCCCGCCCGCGGTGCCGGACCGCATCTGGCTCGAATTTGCTAACGCCAGTGTTCACCCAAACCTCGGCGGAATCCACTTTGTCGCCCGCGCGATTACGCCGCCGCGCCGGCCGCGGCGCTTCGACACCCGATTTCTGACCGCGGATGCTTCCGCAATCGCGCACACCCTCGACGGAATAGTCGGACCTGACTCCGAGCTCGTCGAACTGACTTGGGTCCCAATCGAAGAGGCGGCCCGCCTCGACATGCCTGCGATCACCGGCATCGTTTTGGAGGAGCTGCTGGCGCGCGTTGAGGCCGGGATGGGTCACGGTCTGCCCGTCCCATTCTACTATATGGTCGACGGGCAATTCGTCCGGGAACTGCTTTAAATACCGCAAAACAGCGCTTTTCTTGACATTTCGCCCTTCGGCGCTAGTTTCCGCGCCAAAGTCAGTATCACCGCCCAGATATCAAAGGAAATTCCATGGCCAAAGCCATCAGCCTCAAGATCAAACTCGTCTCCAGTGCGGGCACTGGGCACTATTACGTGACGCGAAAGAACTCTCGAACCCAGACCGACAAGATGAAGAAAAAGAAATACGACCCGATTGCCAAGAAGCACGTCGAGTATTCTGAATCCAAAATCAAGTAAACGCAGGTGCGTTCATGCTTCGATCGTTGTTTGCCGGCCTTATCCTGCTGACGCTTGCTTGCCTCCCGGCCGGCGCCGCGGAAAAGCATCGGCTGGCATTGCAGATCAGCGACAATGACCCCGGCAAAATGAATGCGGTGCTCAATGTCGCGGCGAACGTGTCGAAGTATTATTCGGACAAGGGTGAGGAAGTTGAGATCGAAATTATCGCATTCAATGCGGGTCTCAACATGTTGCGGCAAGACAAGTCCCCTGTGCTGACAAGGCTCAAATCGTTCAAGCAAGGCATGCCCAACGTCTCCTTCAAGGCCTGCGAAAATACTTTGGAATCCATGACACGCAATGAAGGCAAGGAACCGCCGCTGGTCGAGAACGCAGATCGTGTGCCTGCGGGCGTCGTCACTCTGATGGAATTGGCGGAAAAAGGCTGGACCATCGTCCGCCCGTGACGTTCGAAAGCGCAAAAAAGCCGGCCGGCCGGAAACGGCGGCTTGAGGAGGCCACTCGCACCGCTCCCGAACCGGCCGAACCCCACGGACCCAGGAGATGCGGCGGACCTGAGCACCCGCAGGGTATGCAATCCCGTCAACGGTGCGAACTTGCAACAACGCGCCCGAGACTTAATGGCCAACGCGAAGTTAAACCAGCCGCCCTCGCCGACCAACTGAGCCGTTAACGCGCTGGAATATTTCGATTATTTTCACAGGTAAATTGGGCGCCGCTGACCACCACTTCCAAGCCGCGCCCTAATATTCAGGCGGCCGCCGGAACGACCCGATTGCGCCCATCTCGCTTTGCACGATAGAGCGCCTGATCGGCGCACTTGAGAATTGCGGCGGCATTGTCGGCGGTCTCACAGAGTGTCGCTATACCAATCGAAATCGTTACGTCGATATCGCGCGCGCCCTGTTGCACCACAAACGGCTCACCAGCAATCCGCCGCCGCAATCTTTCGGCCACCGTGGTCGCGACTGCCATGTCCGTTTCGGGCATCACGATCACGAACTCCTCACCGCCGTACCGGCACGCAAGGTCGATGTTACGAATTGCTTTGCGAAGCCGGATTGCAAACTCGCGCAGCACGTCGTCGCCGGCATCGTGACCATGGCCGTCGTTTATAGCCTTGAAATAATCTATATCGACTACGAGCACCGCAAGGGGCTTGCCTCGTACAGCCGCCTGCTCGACCAGAGTCTCGAGGTGCGTTTCCATATAGCGGCGATTGAACAAACCCGTCAGCCCATCCGTGATTGCAAGTTCGATCGACATTTGCACGTTGTCGCGCAGCCGCTCCGTGTAACGCTTCTTTTTGATCTGCGTACGCACGCGCGCCAGCATCTCGTTCCTGTCAATCGGACGCAGCAGATAATCGTTCACGCCGATTTCAAGACCACGCGTCAGGCTCGCGGTATTGTCAGATTCTGCGACCGCAAGAATCGGCAGGCCGCGGCTCCGCTCAATAGAACGAATCTGGCTGCAAAGGCGAAGCCCGTCGAAATTCTGCAAACCGAGGGACACGATGACAAGTTCGTAGTCGCCTTCCGCGGCGCGAAACAGCGCTTCATTGGGGTCAGCCTCGAGGGTGACGGCGTGTTCGGTCGACAGCGTCGATACGATGCGCTCATAGGAGTTTCGACGATCGTCAACGAGGAGCACGCGGCCATTGTGACCGGTTTCCATGATGGCTTCGCGTTCAGGGCCCTGTATGCCGATTTCCTTCGACGTCACCGCACGCATGCGGAGTTCGTCGGTCACCATTTTCAACCTCGCCAGCGAGCGCACGCGAGATATCAGGGCAATATCCGTCACCGGTTTCGTGAGGAAATCATCGGCACCGGCCTCGAGACCACGCACCCTGTCGGACGGCTGATCAAGAGCAGTCACCATCACGACGGGAATGTGATGGGTCCGCGGATTTGATTTGAGCTTGCGACAAACCTCGAATCCGTCAAGATCAGGCATCATAACGTCGAGCAACACAATGTCGCACTCGGCGCGCTCGCACAACGCGAGCGCTTCGACGCCACTGCAGGCAGTCGTGACGTCGAAATATTCCGCCGACAGACGCGCTTCAAGCAGCCTCACGTTGGCGGGCACGTCGTCAACAACAAGAACACGCGCGGTCATCGATGCACCATCAGGCCGTCCCGAGGAAATGACGGATGGTTTCGATGAATTTCCCGACCGAAATCGGCTTGGAAAGATAGGCTTCGCAGCCGCCTTCGCGGATTCGCTCCTCATCGCCCTTCATGGCGAAAGCCGTGACTGCGACAACGGGAATAGATTTGAGCTCGGCATCGTCTTTGAGCCACTTGGTCACTTCGAGCCCCGACACTTCCGGCAACTGAATATCCATCAGAATCAGATCCGGCTTGTGTTTGCGGGCAAGATCGAGAGCCTCAATGCCGTTGCGTGTGCCGACGGTCTGATAGCCGTGCGCTTCAAGGAGGTCGTGGAAGAGCTTCATATTGAGCTCGTTGTCTTCCACGATCAGGACGGTCTTTGGCATTCTCCTTCCCGTCCTTTTGTCCCCAAGACGCATATGCGGGGTGGCCCGCGCTCAGGCATGATCGGCACCGTAGTGCCGATTTCTTACGGAAAGGCAAATTTACCTTATGAAGCCAAGTCCTAAATTTGGGCGAGAGGAAGCGGAAGCTCTTGCGATTCAGGCTCTTACCTTCATCGCCGGCGACGGCGAGAGGCTGGGCCGCTTTCTCGCCATTACCGGTATCGGACCCACCGAGATTCGCTCCGCCGCGCGCGAGCCTGGGTTCCTGGGCGGCGTTCTGGAATATATAGCGTCGGATGACCGCCTGGTCGCTGCCTTCGCAGGCGAAATGGGTCTCGATCCGGTCGCAATAGACAAGGGACGCGCCGCACTCTCCGGCGATCATTGGGAACGCGACGTGCCATGAGCTTTTGCCGCGACTGCCTTCGCGATGTGCCCGAGACGGCGAAGCGATGCGCTGCGTGCAATTCACCGCGATTGGCGCGTCATCCACAAATTGGCGAGCTTACGATCGCACATGTCGACTGCGATGCGTTTTACGCTACGATTGAAAAACGCGACAATCCTTCGCTCACTGACAAGCCGGTGATCGTTGGGGGAGGCAAACGCGGCGTCGTGGCTGCAGCATGCTACGTGGCGCGAACTTACGGAATCCGCTCGGCAATGCCGATGTTCGAAGCAAAACGCCGGTGTCCGGATGCTGTCGTCATAAAGCCGAACATGGCCAAATACGTTCAGGTTGGCCGAGAAGTCCGCAAGGCAATGTTTGCTCTAACGCCACTTGTTGAGCCGTTATCGATCGACGAGGCATTTCTCGACCTCGCCGGGACCGAACGGCTGCACGGCAACAGCGCGGCAAAAGTCTTGTCCCAGTTTGCGAACCAGATCGAACGAGATCTGGGCATTACGGTGTCGATTGGTCTATCCGCAAATAAATTCCTCGCGAAAATTGCGTCGGACCTCGACAAGCCACGCGGCTTTGCGGTGCTCGGCCAATCTGAAGCCATCCCGTTTTTGGCAACCAGGCCGGTCGGCTTCATATTTGGTGTCGGCGCCGTGAGCGCTGCCAAATTGGCAGCCGATGGTTTCCGGCTGATCGGCGATCTGCAGCGGGCCAGTGAACATGATCTGATGCGACGTTACGGCGAAGAAGGCGCACGGCTGTGGCGGCTTGCACGTGGTCTCGACGTGCGTGCCGTCAATCCCGAACGAGATACAAAAAGCATATCTGCCGAGACGACATTCGAGCGCGATATAGGCGAATTCCGCCCCCTCGAGCAACATTTATGGGGCCTGACCGAGCGCGTCTCGGCACGCCTGAAAGCGAATGCGCTGGCAGGCTCGACCGTCAATCTCAAGCTAAAAAGTGCTGACTTCAAGATCCGGACCAGGGCGCGTGCGCTCGGCACACCGACGCAGCTCGCATCGCGCATTTTCGCCGCCGGCCGCGATCTGCTTGCGCGAGAAATCGGCGTCACGCGTTATCGTCTGATTGGGATCGGCGTCAGCAACCTGCAAGATGCCGTCGGCGACGATTTCGCCGATCTAATCGATCGTCGCTCCGCCGAAGCCGAGCACGCGATGGACCACCTTCGCTCAAAATTCGGCCGAAATGCCGTCGTCAAGGGGCTGACACTCGACGAGGACTGATCACAAATTCAGGGGCACGGCTTCGCCGTTTTGAGTTCGAGCGATGTCATCTCGCCGCTGATCGTAAAATCGGTGTAGTCGAGGATAAGCGCGCGCGATATGCCATTTTCATAAAGCTCGAAGCCGATCGAATACACCGGCGTCTGTTCGCCCATCTGCTCGGTCTTTGCATCTTTTTTGTCAAAATAGCTGATCGTGACCGGCCAACGCGTGAGCTTGGCTAAAGCCGGAATTTTCCCGCCTGCGTCATTTGGCGTTTGCTCGCCGGGCCCAATCGGACGCCCGATCACCGTCAGCGTGTTGTAGAGTTTCTCACCGGTTTCCGAGCCGTCATAAACCGGAAACTCCAACACGGATTTACCTTCGCGTGCCGCGGCAATAATGCGGCGCATATGTTCGGTCGGGAACACCGCGGCTTCCGGGACAGAAAACGTTTTCTCTTTGGGCTTAGTGAGGCTAACCGCAACCATTTTCGTATTGCGTTCGGCTTGGCCGTTCACGACATCGGTACGATGCTCATTGAACAGATTTTCCGAATTAAAGCGGAACTTCTTGGCATCGCCGTCTTCCCAGGTTGTGGACCGCAAGTCGCTTAACGCCGCCTGGCCCTCCCCGGAGTCGAGTTCGGAAACCTGCCGAAATTGCAATTCATAACCTTCGCAGGCGCTGCCGGAGAAGTCGTACAGGATGCGTCCGCGCACCCCCTCGATGCCGCGGCTACCTCGCGACTTGGAAAGCTTGAGATCATAGATCGCCCGGTGCGGCGCCAGTAAAACGTGATCGGCGGGCGGGGCTGCGAAAACGGGCGTCCCTGTCAGCGTGATGGCAATACCAAATGCCCAGACTGAAATCGCGGGAAGTCTGGCGCGGACAACAATGCTCATGGATTTTGACCTCAACCGCGATCTGCGTGCCGCCGGGGAGCACAAGGCTGCACAATATGGGCAAGATAGAGGCCACGGCAAATTCCGGCAACCACAGCCGCGAACTTGCACATGGCCGCCCAATCGGCCAAGGATCGCTCCCACAACAAGCCGCAGAGGACAACATGACCGGCTCCGTCGAAAAGAAGCTCGCAGCTCTGGGGATCACCCTGCCGACACCGGCTAGCCCGATCGCCAATTATGTCCCGTTTGTCCGCAGCGGAAATACGCTCGTAGTCTCGGGTCAGCTTTGCTTTGGCACCGACGGCAGTCTGGTCGCAAAAGGGCAGCTGGGTGGAGGCGTCTCAATTGAAGAGGGACAAAAGGCCGCGCGCGCCTGTGCGGTCAACCTACTGGCGCAGCTCAAGAGCGCGCTCGGCGACCTTGACAAAGTTTCGCGCGTCATACGTTTAGGTGGTTTCATCAATTCGGCATCCGGCTTTACCGACGGCCCCAAGGTGATGAACGGCGCATCCGACCTCATGGTCGAGGCTTTTGGGGACAAAGGCCGACACGCGCGCAGTACGGTCGGGGTGTCAGCGTTGCCGGCGGACGCTGCTGTCGAAGTCGAGGGTACGTTCGAAATCGACTGATAGTCCAATGGCGAGACTGGATTGGCTTACCGAACGCCCCGTCGCCCATCGCGGATTACATGACGCATCGAGCGGCGTGATTGAAAATACGCCAGCCGCATTCTCTGCCGCGATCGCTGCCGGGTACGGTATCGAGACAGACCTGCAAATCAGTGCCGACGATGAAGCCATGGTGCATCACGACGATGCGCTCGGCCGTCTGACAGAAGGCCGCGGGCGGCTCGCTGAATTGAGCGCAGCCGAGATCAAGGCAACACGTTTCAAGTCCGGCAACGGTCGCATTCTTGCGCTTGGCGAACTGTGCGACCTGGTCGCCGGACGTACGGCGTTGCTGTTGGAGCTCAAGAGCCGATTCGACGGAGATACCAGGGTCGCAAAACGCGCGGTGGAGGTTCTTTCGGACTACGGCGGGCCGGTCGCCGTGATGTCGTTCGATCCCGTGTTGATTGAGTCTGTCCGTCAGATGGGCCCATTTTTGACCCGCGGCATTGTCGCCGAGCGGCACTATCTGCACTCGGAATGGGACCGGGTGCCGGCGATCGCGAAGCAAAGCATGGCCTGGCTCCTGCACAGCCCGCGAAGCCGGCCACAATTTATCGCGTATTCGGTTAGAGATTTGCCAGCTTTGGTACCACTGGTTGCCCGCTTTGCCCTGCGTCTGCCGCTGCTGGCTTGGACCGTTCGTAACGAAACAGATCGACTGATTGCCGCGCGCTGGGCGGATCAAGTCATCTTTGAGGGATGGAGACCTTAAATGCCCTGGAACCTGGCCCTGTCGCGGCCGTTCTGCAGGGTAATCAGCACTCGGAGATGCCATGAAAATCGTCATACTTCTGGCCGCTGTTAGCGCTGTGGCCGGCCTCGGCGTGGCGAGCAGCGCATGGAGCAGCGCATGGGCTGACGATAAGCGCATGGGAGATCACGAGATTGCGGCTTCGGCCACACCGAAAAAAACAGCCCCGACCCGGCGACGTAGCGCGCCCCGCCAAATTGCGTGCACGATCGACGGCTGCCATACCATTCCGCCGGGCTGCCATCCCGAAACAGGGTACAATTGGGACGGCATACCGACCGGTTTTGATATCGTCGTCTGCTGGCCCCGGCGTGATCGGCGCGACTAAAAGCGGATGAATTTCGAACGAATTCGGGCGTATTATTGGAAGAAGAAGCCGCCACGCCCCTATGAAAGACGTTCAATTTCGCATTCGTCTGGTTCAATCACTTGCCGAGGTTTCAGACCAGGCATGGAATCTCTGCGTGCCTTATTCGCTAGGGGAGCCGGCTAAACCAGAAAGTGAAGTTAAACTAACATCTGAGGATAACTCTTCACCGGAATTATCAACAGCGGGACAACTCGCCAACCCATTCGTCTCACACGAATTTCTATCCGCGCTTGAGGTGTCCGGGTCCGTCGGGAACCGAACCGGATGGCAGCCCAATCACCTGATGGTCGAAGACCCGGTGGGGGAGCTTCTGGGCGCGGCGCCCTGTTATGTGAAGACACACTCGCGTGGAGAGTACGTATTCGACCATGGCTGGGCGGAGGCCTTCGAACGCGCGGGTGGCAACTACTACCCAAAGCTTCAGGTCGCGGTGCCATTTACGCCGGTCACTGGCCCTCGCCTTCTCGTTCGCCCTGGCCCTCGCGCAGGCGCCGTGAGAAATGCCCTTGCCGAGACACTTGTCGAGATCACGGGCGCAAATGAATTGTCTTCTGCGCATGTCACATTCCTTACAGAACCTGAATGGCGCCTCCTCGGCGAGCGAGGTTTCCTGCGGCGGACCGACCAGCAATTTCACTGGGAAAACGCCACATATCGATCGTTCGAGGATTTTCTGAATGCCCTGGCCTCGCGCAAGCGCAAGGCCATTCGGCGGGAGCGCAAAGATGCATTATTTGCCGGGATCGAAGTCAAGTGGCTGACCGGGGACGATTTAACCGAGGCGGTATGGGATTCCTTCTTCGCTTTCTACATGGAAACCGGATCGCGGAAATGGGGCCGCCCCTATCTCACGCGCGAGTTTTTTTCCATCGTCGGTGAAAAATTGCGCAAACGCATTCTACTGGTGATGGCACGGCGCGCCGGCAGGTGGATTGCCGGCGCCATCAACTTTATCGGTTCTGATACGCTCTACGGTCGAAATTGGGGAGCCGTTGAGCACCACCCCTTCCTGCATTTTGAGCTCTGTTACTATCAGGCGATCGACTTCGCGATCGCAAACCGACTAAAGCGCGTCGAAGCAGGCGCCCAGGGCGAGCACAAGCTCGCGCGCGGCTACCTTCCCCACACAACTTATTCTGCCCATTTCATCGCCAACCCGGGTTTGCGCCGAGCTGTCGCTGACTATCTCTCGCGCGAGCGTTCTTATGTGCAGGCAGCGGCCAAAGAGCTTGCGGCGGCGGCGCCATTCCGCAAAGATTTGGTCGAACAGGATTAAATGAGGGTCCGATGCCGGCTTACGATCCAAACAATATTTTCGCCAAAATTCTGCGCGGGGAACTGCCGTGCTACAAGGTCTATGAAGACGACAAGGCGTTCGCGTTTCTTGACATTATGCCCCGCTCCCCCGGCCATACCCTTGTGCTGCCTAAGGCTCCAGCGCGCAACATTCTCGACATCGGCGCGACCGACCTCGCGCATGTGATGATGGTCGCGCAAAAGATCGCAAAGGCGGCTATCAAGGCTTTTTCGGCCGACGGCATCACGATCCAGCAGTTCAATGAGGGCGCTGGAGGTCAGGTGGTCTTCCATTTGCATGTGCACGTCATACCGCGCAGAAGTGGCGCCGCCATGAAGCCTCCGGCTAGCGAAAAGGAAAAGCCGGACGTGCTGGCAGAACACGCAAGAATGCTCGCCGCCGCGATCGCATCGAATTGAGCTAGCCCGCATATAGATAGCCGCCAAGCAGCAATGCCGCCTCGCCCGCGAGGACGCCGGCAAATACCGAGCGCTTGACGCAAAGAAAGACGATAAAGCCGCACAGCGCAGCAATCACGCGCACCGACAAAGGAATGTTGGCAAGCGCGCCAGCCGAAAAGAGAATTAACTTGGCAATGACACCCGCGAGTATTGCAGTTGCCACTGCCCGCGACCACACCACGATCTCCGAATCCTCATCCAGCCCGCGCGCCATCACCAATCCAAGTGCACGCCATACTTCGTTGGGGAGAAAACCAATCAGAACCAACAGGAGATAGGGCGACAGGTCTGCCATCACGCTCATCCGACGGCCTGGCGGAAACGATGTGCGGCATAGGCAAGGGTCCCGCCGACGATGCCGGTCCACATCAGATCGAGGCCAATATGATATGCGGTGAGCACCGGTCCGATAATGAGGCCAAGGATAAGCGCCAGACGATCGATCAGCGCTATCGCATTGCGTGCCGTCGACATCAGGAATGACATCGGCGTAAGAAACAACAGTGTGCCGGCAAGCAGCGGCGGCAACCTGGCCGCAAGATAGAACCCCACAAATCCGAAAACCGCCGCAGTGCCCATGTACCCGATCGACAAGCCATTGCAAAACGCGATTCGCGATTCCCGCGACACGGTTGGTAGCAGACGCAAGGATTCCACCCACATACTCACGGAGGTGAAGTGTGTCGGCAATAATAGCGCGCGTAGACGCGTTTCCGGCTGGCGCAGCAAAGGCAGGAGTGCAACGACCATCGGAAACAGACGAATAGCACTCAGAGTGACGGCGATCGCCGCCTCGATCGCAGTCGAACCCGCACCAAGTGCCGAAATGAGTATGACCTGAGCGGGAGCGGCCCAAATCAACACCGTCGAGAGCGCCAGCCACAGGGGCGAAAAGCCGAAATCATGGGCAAGCGCGCCCATGCCGATATAGGTTCCCGCGAGAACGAGGAAGAAAACAGAGGTAAGCGCCGACTTCAGGCCACCCAAAAAGGCAGCTGCCGGCGATGAAAATGTCGCAGCATTAGGCATGGGGGCTGCCCACCTGTCTCATAGCATTAGTGACTTCGCAACTGGCCGCGATGGCATACAGCATCTGCAAAATGCGAAGGCCGGGTACAAGACCCGGCCTTGTCGATTTCGTCCGATTGATGCCTAGACTTTAGCCAGCGGCACTTTCGGTACCGAGCCGCGTTTCGGCTTCGGTTTCGAAGAACGGCGTTTGGTTTTTGGCCGCGCCGGCAACTTCTCAGGTTTAGGCGTGACGGGCCCTTCGAGGAACTCAAAGCCAAGTTTGTCGCGGCCCTGCTCATCCTTATCCACAATAACGCGCACGTGGCCTCCGGCCTTGAGGTGGCCAAACAGCACCTCATCCGCGAGGGGCTTTTTGATGTATTCCTGGATCACGCGAGCCATAGGCCGCGCGCCCATCAACTCATCGTAGCCATTCGCGATAAGCCAGCGTGCAGCCTCTTCGCTCAATTCGATGGTCACATTACGGTCCCCGAGCTGCGCTTCCAGCTGGAGAACGAACTTCTCGACCACCTTGGCGATCACTTCCTGCGACAAATGCGCAAAAGTAATGGTCGCATCGAGCCGATTGCGGAATTCCGGCGCAAACATCTTGCTGATCGCTTCCTGATCGTCCCCTTCCCGCTTGGTACGCGTGAAGCCGTAGGCCTGTTTTGCCAGGTCGGACGCCCCCGCGTTGGTGGTCATGATCAGGATGACGTTCCGAAAATCGACTTGTTTGCCGTTGTGGTCGGTAAGCTTGCCGTGGTCCATGACCTGCAACAGCACATTAAAGAGATCGGGATGCGCCTTCTCGATTTCGTCCAACAGCAAAACGCAGTGCGGGTGTTGATCGACACCGTCCGTCAGCAACCCGCCTTGGTCGAAGCCGACATAGCCCGGCGGCGCTCCAATGAGGCGCGATACGGTGTGACGCTCCATGTATTCAGACATGTCGAATCGAATCAATTCAACACCTAACGACGCGGCAAGTTGCTTTGCCACTTCGGTCTTGCCGACGCCCGTCGGACCCGAAAACAGGTAACAACCGATCGGCTTTTCCGGCTCCCGAAGCCCCGCACGCGCAAGCTTGATCGATGCCGAAAGTGACTCGATGGCTCTGTCCTGGCCATAGACCACCGTCTTCAAAGTGTTCTCAAGATGCTGGAGCACCTCGGCGTCGTCCTTCGAAACAGTTTTCGGCGGGATACGCGCCATTGTCGAGATTGTTGTCTCGATTTCCTTGAGGCCGATCGTTTTCTTGCGGCGGCTTTCGGGCAGCAACATCTGTGCCGCGCCGGATTCATCGATCACATCGATTGCCTTGTCCGGAAGTTTGCGGTCGTGAATATAGCGGGATGAAAGCTCGACCGCCGCTTTGATAGCTTCGTTCGTGTATTTGAGCTTGTGATACTCTTCGAAATAGGGCTTCAGCCCTTTAAGGATTTCAATCGCGTCGGGCACCGACGGCTCATTGACGTCTATCTTCTGAAAACGGCGAACCAGCGCACGGTCCTTCTCGAAGTATTGGCGATACTCCTTGTATGTCGTCGAACCGATACAGCGAATTGTGCCGGATGCCAGTGCTGGCTTGAGCAGATTGGATGCGTCCATAGCGCCGCCGGATGTGGCACCCGCGCCGATCACCGTATGGATCTCGTCGATGAACATGATCGCGCCTGGATAGGCTTCAATTTCCTTGATGACCTGCTTTAGCCGTTCTTCAAAGTCACCGCGGTAGCGCGTTCCGGCCAAAAGCGTGCCCATGTCCAGGGCGAATACAGTCGCACCCTTTAGCACGTCCGGCACTTCGCCATGCACAATGCGACGTGCAAGGCCTTCAGCGATCGCGGTCTTGCCGACACCCGCATCGCCAACAAATAATGGATTGTTCTTCTGGCGCCGGCAGAGCACCTGGATGGTGCGGTTGATCTCCGCGTCACGCCCGATCAGCGGGTCGATTTTTCCGTCTTTCGCTTTTTTGTTGAGATTGACGCAATAGGCTTCCAGCGCATCACCTTTTTTCTTCGGTTCATCCCCGCCCTTTGCATCAGTCTCTTCTTCCACGCCTCGCACCGGACGCGACTCCGAAAGGCCAGGTCGCTTCGCAATGCCGTGACTGATATAATTGACCGCGTCGTAACGCGTCATGTCCTGCTCTTGCAGGAAATAGGCAGCGTGGCTTTCGCGCTCGGCGAAGATCGCAACGAGTACGTTCGCACCGGTCACCTCTTCACGTCCCGACGACTGCACGTGAATGACGGCGCGCTGAATCACGCGTTGAAAGCCGGCGGTCGGCTTTGAATCTTCAGCGCCGTCGGTGATCAGGTTTTCGAGTTCGGACTCGAGATAGGCGGTCAGACTGCGCCGCAACTTGTCCATGTCGACATTGCACGCACGCATCACCGCCGACGCGTCTTGATCGTCGATGAGCGCCAAAAGCAGGTGTTCGAGTGTCGCGTATTCATGGTGCCGCTCATTTGCAAGCGCAAGCGCGCGATGAAGCGATTGTTCGAGGCTGCGGGAGAAAGTCGGCATTTAGATATTCCCATTCATTTGTATTGGACGCTCCCGAAACTCATTTCTTTTCCATCACGCATTGCAAAGGATGCTGATGTTTTCGCGCAAAGTCCATGACCTGCGTCACCTTGGTCTCGGCGACTTCATAAGTATAAAAGCCGCATTCGCCGATCCCGTGGTGATGGACATGCAACATAATTCTTGTGGCGGCCTCGTGGTCCTTGCCGAAGAAGCGCTCAAGCACGTGTACGACAAACTCCATCGGAGTGTAGTCATCGTTCAATATCAGCACGCGGTACATATTCGGCCGCTTGGTTTGCGGCTTTGTCTTCGTAATGACAGCCGTGCCCGGACCGCCCTGGTCACCGCGGCGCTTACGATCGTCCTCGGCCATTCCGGCGGGCGGCTGGCCCAACAGGCTCGATTGATCCCATGTCAATGTAGGCGTCATGGCGAAGCAGCTTGGGATTCCAGAGTTATATTATGATCGCATCGGTACTTGACCACACACCATCATAAAGACCGCAGTACAGCTATTCCAAGTCGGCAATTCGCTTAAGGCTGCCCCGTTCCGGCACAGGGGCGAATCATATGCGATTTTGCGCGCAGAAACGCAGATAACTATTGCTTAAACCAACGCAACCTGTTTTCGGGGAAATTGAGGCGACTTTCCCCCAAATTCGCGACGTAGCTCTCACTCTTTCTCAAGGGGGGTACCCCCATATGGAGGAACTTTACAGGTAGGTCGTCGTAACAACACTGGGTGAAGCCACATGTTAGCCCGTTTCCTGTCGAACACACGGGGCAGTATTGCCCCACTCCTTGGCTTTGTTGCCCTCCCGCTCATGACCGCTGTCGGCATGGCCGTCGATTACAGTCGGGCGAACGCCGATCGTACGGCGTTTCAAGTCGCGCTTGATTCGACCGCTCTGATGCTGTCGAAAACTGCCGCGACAGACTCAACCGCCGATCTGCAGACACAGGCTACAGACACTTTCAACTCGATGTTCAATCGGCCTGGCGTAACCGACGTTACGGTTACCCCGGCCTACAGCGCAGATGGCGGATCCAAACTGACGCTGTCGGGAAGTGCGGTTGTTCACACGAGCTTCCTTAGCGTCATCGGAGTCAGCCAGATCGACATTAGCTCGACGTCGGTTTCGACATGGGGCAATACCCGCCTGCGTGTCGCGCTCGTTCTGGACAACACCGGATCGATGAACGACGCCGGGAAGATCGGCGCACTCAAGACCGCATCGCAGAACTTGCTGAACCAGCTCCAGGCTGCAGCCCTCCACCCTGACGACGTTTACGTTTCCATCGTTCCGTTCGTAAAGGACGTGAACGTTGGGCCGTCGAACTACAACCAGAGCTGGGTTCGCTGGGATTTGTGGGATGCCGTCAACGGGAAATGCAGCAATACAACCTATAAAAACCAGTCGAGTTGCGTTTCTCACAACAAAATCTGGACGCCAAACGCTCACAGCACCTGGAACGGATGTGTGACCGACCGCGACCAGAATTTTGACACCACGAATGACGCGCCTGTGGCTGGCGGTACGCTGTATCCGGCCGAACAATATTCTTCGTGTCCGGCAGCATCGGTAGTTGGGCTGACCAACAATTGGACCACTCTCAGCGCGTCAATCGACAGCATGACCGCTAACGGGAATACCAACCAGGCAATCGGATTGCAGCTTGGCTGGCAAACCTTGACGGCCGCTCCGTTTACGGTGCCGGCGGTCGATCCAAACTACAAATACCAGACGGTTATCATATTGCTGACCGATGGTCTCAATACGCAGGACCGATGGTACACGACCGCATCGTCCATTGATGCGCGTCAACAGAAGACCTGCGACAACGTGAAGGCGGCAGGCATCACCCTGTACACGGTGCAGGTCAACACCGGCAGCGATCCGACGTCGACCTTGTTGCAAAATTGCGCAAGCGACCCCGGAAAATTCTTCCTTCTGACTTCGGCCGGAGAGATGGTCACGACGTTCGGTCAAATCGGTACGTCGCTCTCCAAGCTCCGCTTGGCAATGTAATTGCGTTACTGCGGCGTAGGGGGCCCAATCGGGCATCCCCTACGCCGCTTTTCTTTGTCTTGGGCACGTGATTCCGCGAACCCGCCAACTTCACATTAAGGACGGCTCATAAGAATTGCGCGCATTCGCTCTATTCGCAGCAGAGGGCGTTTACCATTCAACGCATTGAAAACACGCAGACAAGGGCCGGTAAGCGCGGTCAGTCCTTACTGCTAACGCCAGATTTAGCTGCTGCCCATACACTACCCCTTTAGTACCGAGGCCTAAAACGGCAGGCGAGTTCAAACATAATATTGGTGGATCGTCATGATGATCGCGTGGAAGAAGTTTTGTCGCACGCTTTCGGCCTTCCGGGCGGCTCGCGGAGGCAACGTCGCCGTCATTTTTGCGTTTTCGACTTTGCCGCTGCTCGCATTCGTCGGGACGGCGATCGATTACAGCCGCGCCAATTCAGTCAAGGCGGCGATGCAGACGGCGCTCGATTCGACTGCGCTGATGCTCTCAAAAGAGGCTGCATCCGACAGCGCTGATCAGCTTAAGGCTGACGCGCTGAAATATTTCACGGCGGTCTTCACCAAAACCGAAGCCAAGGACATCACGATCAACGTGAACTACGGCACCGACAACGGTTCCAGTGTCGTGCTCAGCGCCACCGCATCGTTGCCGGCCGATTTTGCAAAATTCGTCGGCATGGACAGTTTCACCGTGAAAGCGTCATCCACCGCCAAGTGGGGCATCACGCGCCTGCGCGTTGCGCTCGTACTGGATAATACCGGTTCGATGGCCGATGCCGGCAAGATTAGCGCGCTCAAGAGCGCAACCAAGACCTTGCTTAGCCAGTTGCAAGGCGCGGTCACCACAGCCGGCGACGTCTATGTGTCGATTATCCCCTTCGTGAAAGACGTCAATCTTGGCGCCACCAATTTTAGTGCGGATTGGATTTACTGGGGTACTGCTCCGGTAGACAACAATGCCAACAATCCCGCGGATCCGATGCAGGACACTGCGTCAACCGACAACGTATCCTGGAATGCCACCAACGGCGTTTGCACTGACCCTGCGGGGGCGATCCACAGCACCCAGAACACCCGAAGCAATTGCTTTGCTAACGTGGGCACGTGCAGCAACACGAACTACACGACCCAAAACAATTGTACTACGAACGGAACCTGCAGTGTCGGCGGTACGACGTCGCAGAATACCTGCGCATCCGCAGGCACGTGCAGCATATCGGGGAAAAACTCGCAAAGCACTTGTACCGCCGCAGGCGCGTGCAGCCTTTCTCAATATACGACCCAGAGCACCTGCACCGGCGCTGGAACCTGCAGCATTTCTGGCAATAACACCCAGAGCAGTTGCACGAGTGCCGGCGTGTGTTCGAAGTCGCAATATACAAAACAGAGCAAGTGCACCCAGAACGGCGGCACCTGGACTACCGGGGTTTGGACCGCAACGCCTGGCACCTGGACAGTCGGAGTGTGGACGCCTGCCACATTCACTGCCTTTGTCTGGACGCGGGGCACCTGGACACCCAAGCAGCACAACGCCACCAATTGGAACGGTTGCGTGATGGACCGCGGCTATCCGGTGTCACCGAACTCACTCAGCGTCGCTGGTGTTCCGCTTAGCGGACCAGATACCACGTATAGTTTCGACACCAATGCCAGCCCGCCTGATACGGTCACACCTCGCTGGTCTTCACTCTACCCGGCCGAGAATTACAGCTCATGCCCGCAGGCGGTGAAGAGCCTGAGCTATGACTGGACGGGCATGAACTCGCTCGTCGACAATATGTCGCCAGCTGGCAACACCAACCAAGGGCTCGGTTTGCAGCTTGGCTGGATGTCGCTGATTGGCAGCCCCTTCACTGTGCCGCCAGAGGACCCGACGTATAAGTATACGCATGTCATCATTCTGCTGACCGACGGCTTGAATACCCAAAACCGGTGGAGCACCAATCAGTCGTCCATCGACGCACGTCAGCAGATGACCTGCGATAATTTCAAGGCCACTGACCCGACCAATGTGGTGTACACCATTCAGGTCAATACGGGCGGAGATCCGACCTCGACGCTGCTGCAGAACTGCGCCAGCGACCCGAGTAAGTTCTATCTGCTGACGTCAGCCTCTCAAATGACGGCGACGTTCCAGACCATTGGCACCAATCTGACCAAGCTGCGGGTCGCCCAGTAAAATCAAACGCACGACGAGCGGGAATAATCGCCCCGCTCGTCGTCTCCTTTTCTACAATTTTCTTCGCTTTTTTCCCGGCCTGACGCAACTGAGCTCGACGCTTCTAAAGAACTGTGCGGGGACCGCTCCTACCGAAACGGTTGCAAGAAAATTTCCAGATCCCAATAAATTCTTTCTGCTGACCACGGCAGATCAGATCATTACAACCTTCGACAAGATCGGTACCGAACTCACCAAGTTGCGCATCGCGCAATAGAACTGCACGCAAACAAAAGCCCGGCCTTCGCAGCCGGGCTTTACTAAACTCTACGCAAACGCGTTACGCGACTTACTTCGTTTTTGCCATCATATTTTCGAACGGCTTGTAGGTTTCCTTTGCAAGGTCGGCATACAACTCACCGATCTTGGAAGCCTTTGCCACAAACCCCTCATAGGCGGTCTTGGCATATTCAGTCTGCACCTCGATCGCCTTGTCGAACGACTTGACGCCGAAGAGCTTCTCGAGTGCTGCGGTACCATCCTCGAACGCCTTCTTCGAGTAGTCCGCGACTTCGACCGCAATCGCCTGCGTGCCTTTTGACAGCGCACCCATAGCTTTCAAGGTCACATCAACATTCTCTTTGCTGACCTGCTGGAGGTCTTCAAGATTTTTCACCATGACATCCCTTCCCGGCCCGCATAGCGGCGCCAAAGTGCTCAATTCCGCTCCCGGCCTCTCATTACCGAGAATAAAAACAATATACTGCACTGCACAATAAAGTCAAGGAATATTATTGCAGTGCAAAAACTTCTGAAAATTCAGTGGATTGCCTTAGTAATTTGTAAACCGTGTTCTCCTACGGTCGTAAATTATCGCGCCGCAGTGACGCTATAAATCGGCCACGATGGCTGCCTAGGGACAGCGGCAAACGGGGTTTGGGGAGAACCGATGTTGCGTGGGGGGACCTTTTTACGATCCGGTCTCTGCTGGAGCGCTCTAGGCCTGATGGCCTTTGCTGCAGCCGTCTTCCCGACCAACAATGCCGAAGCTAGGCGGCATCACCGCAGCCAAGCCGCGTCGACCGAAAGCTACCAACCCTCCTATTCATCCATCGTGGTGGACGCCAATTCCGGCGCCATCATGCAGGCAACGAACGCTGACAGCCCACGGCACCCCGCCTCGCTGACCAAAATCATGACGCTCTACCTGCTGTTCGAGCGGCTGGAACAAGGCAGGATCAAACTGAACACGGAATTGCCTGTGTCGGCCCACGCGGCTGCGCAATCTCCTTCCAAGCTCGGCCTCAAGCCGGGCGAGACAATCAATGTTGAGACCGCTATCCGGGCTATCGTGACAAAGTCTGCGAATGACGTCGCGGTCATTGTTGCGGAAGCTCTTGGCGGCGATGAACCGAGCTTTGCCAGATCAATGACGGCAAAGGCTCGCGCGCTGGGCATGACCCAAACATTCTACCGCAACGCGTCGGGCTTGCCCGATGAGCAGCAGATTACAACCGCGCACGATCAGGCCATTCTTGGCCGCGCGATCCAGGATCGTTTTCCAAACTACTACCGTTATTTCGCAACCCGGACTTTCGAATTTCGTGGCCATGAAATTCGCAATCACAACCATTTGCTGGGCGCCATCGATGGTCTCGATGGCATAAAAACCGGATATATACACGAATCCGGGTTCAACATCGTCACGTCGATCCGTCGCGCCAATCGTCATATCATTGCAGTCGTTTTCGGCGGCCGTAGCGCCGAAGCGCGCGACGCCCGCGTGCGCAGCTTGATCGACAACAATATTAATATCGCGGCGGTCAAACGCACCGCGCCGCCGGTCATCGAAGGATGGGAAACGGCGCAAGCACGCAAGGAAATCAAAGAGGAAGATCGCACCGGCTCCGCACCAATTCGCGTTGCCGCGGTGTCACCGCCTGTTTCCGATGCGCCTATTCCGGGCTCAACGGACCCCATCAAGCCGACTGCAGTAAAAACCGTAACTGTGCATCCGGGGACCATGCAGACAGCGGCGCTGTCGCCCTTGCCGTCTGATAGTCGACAACTCTCCCCGGCGGTCAGCATAAACCCTGCAAACATCACGACTGTCGCGACCGTGAAAAGCGAAGAGGCTTCGCCGGTTCCGCTGCCGGTCCCCCCACCAGCGAGTAACAAGCCCGGCTTCCCGGGCACACTGCCGGCCAAGGTCGCATCTGCTGACACCACGGTTCCGGCAGGCCCTGCGGTCGAGGCAACTGTAAAATCGCGCAGCGGATGGATTATCCAGGTCGGCGCGCTGCCTGACGAAAAAGAAGCCAAACAACGCCTGGAGGCCGCGCAAAGCAAAGCGAAGGACTTGCTTGGAAAGGCCGATCCCTTCACCGAGCGTATTGAGAAGGGCGATAAGGTGCTGTTTCGCGCCCGTTTCGCCGGGCTGGAAAGAATTCAGGCGGAAGCCGCCTGCAAGCATCTCAAGCGCAGCGATATCCCCTGCATGATGCTGAAAAATTGAAAACAAAAAAATACAACGGGGTTGAGTCAGATCAGGAGCTGCTGATGGTCGAGTTTGTGGAGTACATCAGCGATGGCGACGAAGAAGGATTTCCTTGGCTTCATTGATCCGGGCCGCGAGATACGTAGAGCCTCCTTGGTCCGGATGCAGTTTCTTCATCAAGGTGCGGTGCGCGCGGCCGATGTCATCGGCGCTCGCGCCGGTTTCCAGGCCAAGGATCTGATAGGCCTCCTGCTCCGACATTTTTCCGCTTCCCGAGGCGCGCCGCCCCGCTGCCGTATCCGCTTGCGCGTGCTCACTCCAGCCGGGATCCCTGCGGTCAAGATACGCCATAAGTAACGCGCGGCTTTCTTCGTCGACTTCACCAAGCATCTCAATCAGCGTCTTGGCATCGAGGCGTTCCAGTTCCGCGCCTTGGTGGCGACCGGCCAGCACGTGTCCGCGCATAGCCCCCGTGTCGTGATCGAGCTCCATCTCGAAATAGGCGGAGCGCACGCGGGAGCTTTGCCCGCCGCTTTTCCGTGTGCGTGCAGCAAACCCGGCAGGTCCAAAGGGCACCCACCCGAGCAGCCCCAAGCCAAACGCGCCGAGCGGCACCGCGACACCAATTTCGCCGCGCAAACCGAGAAATATGGCGAACCCAAGAGACAGCAAACCACCGCCGATCTTGGCCACTCGCGCTGCGACCCTGGGATCGACTTTGGAAATGACGTTCAGGGCCCAAAGCGCGAGAACCAGGACAAGGACGCCAAATAGGAGTGCCGGCATGACTATTTCAGCTGAGCCAAGAGCTTTTGCGCGCCGGACGAATGCTTTGCTGACAGTTCGCGAAGAGCCTTGATGCCGCCGGCGGCATAAGCGGCAACTGCCCGCAATAGTTCTCCGAGCTGATGTGCTGAACCCGCATCGAAATGGCAATATGCCCCGCGGGAAAGACGTGCGATCTCACGATAGGCGCTTTCCGCGATCGCATCGTTGCCTTCCTGAAACATGAATACCGGAATGCCCAGGAGACCCAATTCCCCCGCCGTCTGACATAAAGCGTCTAGCGGCTCTTCCATCGCGTCACCGACAAAAACAAGCGCTTGCACCTTTTCGGAAGCATGCTCCTGGCGGGCATGACTGAGCACCTTGCTGATCTGAGTTTGTCCGCCGCGACAATCGATGCGAGACATCAACTCGGCGAGACGCTGGCTCTGGGCGACCCAGCCGGACGCACGGCATTCGTTCAGACCACGAAAATATACAAGCTGAATATCAAGCCCACCGATTCCTGACGCCTCACGAAACATGTCGGCCTGGAGGGTGCAAGCGCTGTCCCAGGTCGGCTGTCGGCTCATCGTCGCATCAAGCGCGAAAATAAGGCGTCCACGCCCGCCTTGAGCGCTCGATGGACCGAGTGCGCGAACCTGATCGAGAAACGCCTTGATTTCCGGTTTGGACGAGACCGGTGCGGGTGTCTGCTGGTTATCCTTGGCCATCGAAAAATTCTACACCGAATCCGGGCGGTACGCCTGGCGCCCGGGACAAGTCTCAAATGGCCATATTTATAGCGGAATCAAGCGCAGCAGCGCCTAGCCAATAATATCGTGCACTTGCAGTGGCTGGTCCACGACCGAGTACCACTCGGCGCGCGCCGCCGCGCGCCGCCTGCCGTTTTCCGACAGCGGAAGGTTCAACGCGTTGAGGAGTGCCACGACTTCCTCGCGCGCGGTGACATGTGAGAGGTTCGGCCGCGTACCAAGGGTTTCCTCGTCGAGATCATCGAGCGCCGTGAGACCGCGTGGAAAAAATTCGCGGAAGACAACGCGCTCCGCAAAACCATCCACGCAACGAAAACCCATTCGCTTCGACAACTCACTGATGCCGTCGCCAACCAATCTCTTGTTCCGGGAAACAAGATTGGACAGGCGGTTGCGTACCACAATCCAGTCGGTGAGACGGCCATCAACCAATCGACGCTGCCGGCGAGCTTCGCGCACCATCTCGGCGTAGTGGCTTTCACCGGTGACGGTAAAATTGGTAGGATCGAGTGTGGCAAGAACGTCAAAGTCGAGAAAGCTGTCGTTGAGCGGCGTCACAAGCGTATCGGCCATCGAATGCGCAAGACGCATTAAATAAGTATCGGCGCCAGGCGTGTCGATCACGACGACGTCGTGACTGTGCTCGATGGCGCCAATTGCCGCAGAAAAGTTCGCAAACTCCTGCGCCTCGTTTGCCTCGAGCGAATTCCCCTCCGCGCGAGGAATACAATAGTGGGTGGGCAACTCAAGCGCGATGCGCGCGCGCGCAGCCCAAGCGCGACGGTTGTCGACGTAATGTGTGAAACTTTGTTGGCGAGAATCGAGATCAATCGTCGCGACTCTCTGCCCGGCCTTGAGCAAGGCAACCGCAATATGTAACGCGGTCGTCGATTTTCCAGAGCCGCCTTTCTCGTTTCCGAGAACGACGACATGTGCAGATTGTGCCGTCTCCTGAATTGGCTGGACCAACATGCCGCCCCCTCGGCCGCCAGCCGATTTTCAAAATATTAGTGTACACTAGTCAAGCTAATCTCGATCCGATCCTCAATTTGATTTTGTACAGCCTGCTGGGCGTTGCCCGGTGTTGCGACAATTTGCGGACAAGGCCGCGAAATATGGCAAAGAGCCCGAAAGTCGTACGAACGGTTCCCTCTCTCCGCCGAACCCTGGAGTTGTACAGGAAGGCCGGTGATCGAATCAGTTTGGTACCAACCATGGGTGCGCTCCACCGTGGTCATTTGGCACTGGTGCGCGAGGCGCGTCGGCGCGCGCAGCGGGTCGTCGTATCCATTTTCGTCAATCCGGCTCAGTTCGCACCCCATGAAGACTTTACGAGCTACCCCCGTACCCTTGCGAGCGATCTTAAAGCGCTCCGGGAAGCGAATATCGACCTTGTATGGGCCCCGGCCATTGAAACCATGTACCCGAACGGTTTTGCGACCCGGCTGGCTCCGGAAGGAGCCGCCAAGGCAGGGCTCGAAGATGAATTTAGGCCGCATTTTTTCGGCGGAGTGACAACCGTTGTCGCCAAACTGTTCACGCAGACTTCGCCCGATTTTGCCGTTTTCGGTCAAAAAGACTATCAGCAACTCCGCGTCATCACACAGATGGCCAAGGATCTTGATCTACCGTTGAAAGTCATCGGAGTTCCGACGGTGCGCGAGACCGACGGATTGGCGCTGTCATCGCGAAATGCATATCTTTCGACCGCGGAACGGAGCGTCGCGCCCATGCTCTATCGAGTCCTGAAGGACTGCGCGGCCCGCATCAAAGGCGGCGAAAAAATCGAACGCGTGCTGAATGTCGGGCGTATCGAAATAGATGTTGCCGGATTTGTACTGGACTACCTGGAGGCGCGTCACGGTAATACCCTCGCACCAATCGCATCCGCGGCGGATGGCCCCGTTCGGCTGCTGGTTGCGGCCAAGTTGGGCAAAACGCGGCTCATCGACAATATCGCAGTCTAGAGAAGCCCAAGTTCACGCAGTTCCCGTCGCATGGCTTCCGGCATTCGTGCAGCGCCAGGTGCGGCACGCGACAGATCACGCGGGATATCTTTTGCTTCAAGATACCGCCACCCCTGGAATGCTGCGCGTGGCCGCGGCTCGACCAGCACCACCTTACCATCGAGCACAATGCGGCATCGGCCGACGCCGTCCTTATCGGTGAAAGGGCGTACGCCCAGGATTCGTTCCCGGCAGCTGATCTGGCCCCGAATGACCCAGTATAGCGAACCGCCATCAATGAGTTCGTCGGCCCGCTTTGGCACCATTCGTGTCGTATGGATGTGCTCCGGTTTTTGTCCCCGTTGCCTCTTTTCTTTCAGCTTTTGCCGGATCCAATCTTCGAGGTCGGCCACCGAATCGCACCCCACACACAGTTTGATCAAGTGAAGCGACATTACTCGTTCCCAACTAGCCTTCCGATTTCGCCACGGCCGCAATTCGCAGAATAATGGCGCCTTCCGCCACCTGGGCCTCATTTGCGGTCACAATCTCGGCAACAACGCCCTCGATCGGGGCAACCAAAGTGTGTTCCATTTTCATCGCTTCAATAATTGCGACGCGCTGGCCACGGGTAACCAGGGCGCCTGGCTCAACGAGCAGCCCCAATACTTTGCCATGCATGGGCGCGCGCACAAAGCCACTGCGATCGCTATCCCCGGCTTCGTCGAGCCCGATATCACGCAGGGCGATTCTCGTTTGCCGGCCATGTCGTAACACATAGATTGCGTCCTCACCCGCAGCGGCGCGCGCATCACCTGCGGCGGCAACGCCATTGACCCTCACTACCGGCCCATCGGGCCCGTATAAAACCTCTGCCACCACAACCTCGCCATCAGCCACGATCGGCATGGCCAGGTGACGGCCGCCCGACAATTGGAACGAATCTGCTGCGTCCCAAGGCGAAGTAAACTCCGGAACACCTTCGCCGATGCCCGCAAGCCGCGACCGTTCCTTTTCCAATAATTTTTGCGCGCCGTATGCGGCGGCGGCGGCATCGAGCTCTCGCGATGCCGCACCAAGCTCGCTTAGGTTGGCATCAATAAAGCCCGTATCAATATCGCCCGAACGAAACGCAGGTGTACCGCAGAGGGCCGAGAGGAAGCCCAGATTGCTGCGCGGTCCGATGACGACGGTGGCGGCGAGCGCCGCACTCAGACGATCGATCGCTTCGGCGCGCGAAGCGCCGTGCGCTATCAATTTTGCCATCATCGGATCGTAGTAAGGTGAAATACTGCTTCCAGATTCGACGCCAGTATCGACGCGAAGACCTGCACCCTCGGGAAAACTTAATTCGAGAATCTTGCCCGTAGACGGCAGAAAACCGCGTTCCGGGTCTTCAGCATAAATTCGCGCTTCCACAGCGTGACCATCAAAGGTCACCTGGGGTTGCATCAAGGGCAGCTTTTCACCGGCGGCGATCAGGAATTGCCATTCGACCAAATCAATTCCGGTAACAGCCTCCGTAACGGGATGCTCTACCTGCAGGCGCGTGTTCATTTCGAGGAACCAGAAGCCGCCCGGCTTTAGGCCGTTTGTGGCATCGGCGATGAATTCTACCGTACCTGCGCCGCCATATCCGGCCGCCTTCGCTGCGGCGACTGCTGCCGCGCCCATAGCGGCACGCAATTCCGCCGACATTCCCGCTGCAGGAGCCTCCTCCATGACTTTTTGGTGGCGTCGCTGCAACGAGCAATCGCGTTCCCCGAGATGAATCACGTTTGCATGCCGATCAGCAAAAATCTGAATCTCAATATGCCGGGAACTCGAAACATATTTTTCGATCAGCACTCGACCATCGCCGAAGGAGGCCTTTGCTTCTCGCTGCGCCGCATCGAGCGCTGCCTCGAAATCAGCGTGGCGCGCGACGCGCCGCATGCCCTTGCCGCCACCGCCAGCAAGCGCCTTGATGAGAACCGGATATCCGATTTCATAAGCCTTCTGCTTGAGAAATTTCGGTTCTTGCCTGTCGCCATGGTAGCCCGGAACAATCGGAACGCCGGCCTTTTCCATCAAGGCTTTGGCGCGGTCCTTCAGCCCCATGGTGCGAATTGCTGCAGGGGGCGGCCCGATAAAGGCTATGCCACAGGTTTGACAGGCTTCCGCGAACTCAGCGTTTTCCGACAGGAAACCGTAACCGGGGTGAAGACAATCGGCGCTTGCGTTTTTGGCAACGGCAATGAGCTTTTCGGCCGCAAGATAACTTTCTGCCGCCGTGGCCGCACCGATCGGATATGCCTCGTCGCACTGCCGCACATGCAGAGCATCCTGATCCGCCTCCGAATAAACCGCGATCGTACGCAACCCCAGTCGTCTGGCGGTGCGCGCAATACGGCAGGCGATTTCGCCGCGGTTGGCGATCAGGACAGATTTAAACATGGGGCCCGCCTTGGTTGGCCCCCGATACTAGCGTGCGGGCGGGGACGCCGCTTGTGCCTGTGGACGTTTCGGCGGCACCGGAGGCGGATTGGCGGCCGGCTTCTCCGTCCCTGCGACGGCATTCGGAGGAACCGCCGGTTTCGGCGGCTCAGCGTTCATGATGCTGACAGGCGGAATTGAGGCGGCTGAGGGGAAATCGTAGCGGCTGTCCAGAGGATGTGCGGGGGACGTCGGCTCGGGCGCCTTTGTGGCAGGCTCGGTTGCGGTGCTCGAAACTTGCGGCTGTTTTTCGTGCTCGGGCTCATTATTGCCCCAACTCGCCGCATAGCGAGCTACGTAAGTGCCGAAGGCATGCACCTTCATGTTGGATCTCAGTGTTGTAGAATCTTGCAGCATGGAGAAGGCAGCGCAACGATCTGCCGTGCAGCCGTCGCGTGCGACCAGGACATGCGCAGCGATGCCATACCGATCGAGCTCGACCGCCCGACGTGTCGTGGCAAACGCCGGCTGCAGATCAGGGCCGCCTTGCTTTGCAAGCGATACAGCATCCGCGAGCAACGAGAGCCGCGCCGCAATGTAGGCTACCGCCCTCGCCGTGCTTTGTGCATCTGCAAATACCGCCTTTTCACAGGCGTTCTCAATTTCCTCACCAGCCAGTCCGTCGAGGCATGCAACCGCCGACCCGGCGGAAGCGGCGGTCAAATCGAGCTGCTGGTTTCGTTCCTGCAACGCGCGCTGTTGCGCGGCGCGTTCGCTTATTGCGAGACGATCCAGCAAACCGACGACGGCGATTGCAGCTATAACCGTCACAACGAGTGAAATTACCACGCGCGGGCCGCTGCCACGTGCGGCACGCCTGATAGCCACAACCACCATCACAAAAAACAACGCCGCCAGCGCACCGGCCACGGGGGCCGGCAGCACCAGCGGCGTCGAGATCAGCTCGTTTATAAACGCGCTGTTAGTGTTCGGCATGGGGCTCCGATTTGCTTGCGCATGATTTTGCCTGAAAACCGGTTCCCGCTCGCCCGGAACTTGCGATTACTGGATCTTGGCTCCTGACACCTTTACCACATTGGCCCATTTTTCGATGTCCTTACGCAAGTAGGCATCAAATTGCTCCGGGGTCATCACAAGCGGAATTGCTCCCTGCTTCAGCCAAATCTGTTTGACCTCCGGCTTGTTGATGACTTTGTTGATATTGGTGTTGAGGAAGCTGACGACTTCCTTGGGCGTGCCTTTCGGTGCCATGACACCGAGCCATATGGTTGCCTCATAACCTGGGACGGTTTCGGCGACTGTCGGCAGATCCGGCGTAAGCTCCGATCGTTTGAGGCCGGTTGTGGCGAGCGCATGCACCTTTCCGGCCTTAGCCAACGGCGCCATCGTCGTGATGGCGTCAAACATCATCTGCACAGTTCCTGAAAGCACGCTATTGCGCGCGTCACCTGAGGCCTTGTGAGGGACATGGACGATATCGGTGTGGCTCATCGCCTTAAATAGCTCCCCGGCCATGTGGTAGGGCGTGCCGGGCCCGGAGGAGGCGTAATTAAGCTTGCCTGGCTCCTTTTTGGCCAAATCAATGAATTCCTTGACCGTCTTTGCAGGAACGGATGGATTAACGACCATCAGCAGATCCGAATAGTTGATCGTTGCGACCGGCACGAAGTCCCGCATTAGCTGAAACGGCTTGTTAGTCAGCAGCAACTCGTTGGTCGTATGCGTATTTGACATGACCAGCAGGGTGTAGCCGTCAGGTGCTGCTTTTGCGACAGCGTCGGTGCCGATCACTGACCCTGCCCCGGGTCGATCCTCGACTACAAAAGATTGCTTGGTTTCTTCCGACAGATGTTGCGCAAGCACCCGAGCATAAACGTCAGCCGGTCCACCCGCGCCGAATGGAACTATCATTTTGACGACGCGGTTCGGGTAACTTTGTGCCGCAGCCGGCCCCGCCATCAAGACAGGCAATACGAGTGCAGCCAGACGCAAGAAAACGCGCATGAGAATCCTCCCCTTATCATATGTTTTGTTTAAGTCGCTTATAACGCCATAAATCTTCTTTTTATTCCCTCTGGCAAAGCGTCACGTACCCCCGGCCGATTTGAAGCTCGGTACCAGATCGCTCGCCGCAGCGAATGCGCTCTTTGCCTCTACCGAAGTCATCGCCACGGTTGTACGCAAATCCGTGACGCCGCCGCCGCTTCCCACCGCCAGCACAGCGGCTGCCATTTGGACGTCGCTCGGTGCCTCGGCGATGGCGAGAAAATCGTACTCGCCAAATGTCAGATAATAACCCAGAAGCCGTCCCCCGATTTTTGATAAGAGCCGCGCAACGATGTCGGCGCGATCCTCCGGTTTGACGATCATGCCTTTTATTGCATCGCGCGTATAACGTCCTTGGGTGATATAGATCGGCATGTCCGGCCTCCTTCGGCGCGATAACGCGCGCTCCGGAGCATCGTAGGTGCACGCCGCGGCAAAATCGCGACGCCACGACGGCGATCATGCGCGATCTAGTTGGCTTTCCTTGGCTACGCGTTCGAAGGCTTCGCCCGAACTCTTGATCCGGTACTGATAGTCATCACCTTCCGAAGGCAACAACTTCACGACCGTATAACTGCCGGTCGCCGCAGCCCGGCCGAAAGTCGGCGAGGTGTAATAAACTGTCTCACCGACATGATATTTGTGCCGGAATGGTATTTCCTGCACCGCCACCGGCTGTACAGGCGGACTTTGTGTCCGGATCATTTTTGTCATCTTGGTCGCGCTATCGCTCGCCCGCGCGGCCCGCGTGTCCAGCCCGACCGGCAAACGTGCCGACTTCGACGCCTTTTTTGCCGTCGAGCGTACGCCTTTCGTGCTTTTCTTCGCGGTACGCCGCGCAGCCTTGGTCGACCGGCCGGCCGTTTTTGTTGAATGTCTGCTCATAAGTTCAATATAGCAGCAAATTTTGCCTGCGGGCAAAGTTTTTGTGACCAGAATAATAGTATTTTCAATAAGTTAGAGCGCAGATGGTGACTCAACAAGGTTAAGAACACATGGCCCAAAAATGTCCGCTTTCCTGTCACAAACGGCAGAGACACCAGTGGAACCACAGCATTCTCGCTGCGTTCTTGGGTGGGGAAAGAGGAGGTTCAACATGCGCGTCCTCATCGGGATTATTTTAGGCGCAATAATCACCATCGGTGGCGCCTACCTCTATGACTCACACAATTCATTGGCGGCGGCGCCAAACGCATCGGCCGGCGTGCAACGACCCATGGTCAATTGGGACGTCGTTAGCACCAAATGGAACCATCTTACCGGGCGCGCCCGAGCAGAGTGGGCTCGCCTCGCCGGTTAGGATTTGAGCACTAACGGGTCGGTTCACGTCGAACCTCATCACGCATGCCAACGCGAAGCGCGTCGACGATCGCGCGCCTATCCATGCGTGTTCCATCGTTTCCTTCAATCAATAGAGGCGTCCGGCCCGTGTGTTCCAGATAACGTGCCCACGACAGCGCGTCGTCGAGAGCCACAAACTCCTTGAAAAGCATTTGGGATTTTCCGAGCGGGGATACGTCTGCGGACCCTTTTGGCCCGCTATAGACCCGATAACTCATTTCTGAACCTCATGCGCCCTGACGTGGGCCCTATTCCACGGCCCAACTGGGATAACGCACGTTCCGGATCAAAGTTCTTCGGTCGATTTCATATCCCGGCAAGCGTGCTATCGTGGACCGCGGGGGGCAGGACCATGAGAGCGGCTTATTACGAGCACAACGGCACTGCTCGCGAAGTCCTCGTCCTTGGCGAACTGGACACACCGCTGCCCCGACCAGGCGAGGTCCGAGTCAAACTGGCGACATCTGGCGTAAATCCTTCCGACGTCAAATCCCGACAGGGTTTCACCCGAAAAATTGCCTTCCCGCAGGTCATTCCCCACAGCGACGGGGCTGGTGTGATTGACGATGTCGGTGCAGGCGTATCGAGGTCCCGTATTGGCGAGCGAGTGTGGGTCTGGAATGGCCAGTGGAAACGCGCCTTCGGTACCGCTGCTGGCTTCATCGCGTTGCCGGCAGCACAGGCCGTACCGTTGCCGGAAAAGGTCAGTTTCGAGGCCGGAGCCTGCCTCGGCATTCCCGCAATGACGGCTGCACATGCAGTCGCTCTCGCCGGGATCGGCCGAGGTACGATTGTGTTTGTCTCGGGCGGCGCGGGCGCCGTGAGCCAATACGTCATCCAATTTGCGAAATGGAAAGGCGCCACCGTCCTCACGACCGTATCGTCGCCCGAAAAGGCCGCCGCGGCGCGCGAAGCCGGCGCTGACCACACAGTGAACTACCGGCAGGAAAATGTCGGCGAGCGGGTTGCGGAAATCACCGGGAAACAAGGCGTCGATGTAGCGATCGAGTTGGACCTCACTGCCAATGCCAAACTCATTCCGCACATCTTGCGGCCCAAAGGCAGCGTTATCGTCTACGGCACTGGCCCGGAGGCTTTGCTCCCGGCCGCTTTCTGCCTGGTCAACACGATCCGCATTCAATTTTTTCTGGTCTATGAACTCGACGCGACAGAACGCGAACGGGCTCTAGCGACCATCGACAGCGCGCTCAAGCATGCCAGCCTGATCAATCGAATTGGGCGACCAACTTACCGCTTGGATGACATAGTAGCGGCCCACGAGGCTGTCGAACGCGGCAGCCTCGGAAATGTCATCGTGACAATCTGACAGCATGGCCACGCTGTCTCAGCAATGCGCCGCTTGATTGCGAGGGCTTAAGTCCGGGGCGCCACCGGTGGTGCCACTTCCGCGTCGGAAAAACCGGCGGCATCAAGCGCACTGCGCACGAGACCGGACGATTTTGCTACTTCGAGCAATTCACTCGCAATTTGCAGCGCTTTAGGCCGTCCCTTCGGGACCGCGACCGCGATCCCCGTTTGCTGAAAATTTCCCGGAAGCACGTGGGCACCGGGCAGTTTCGGCAAAAGACCGGCGAAGGAGTCGTGGGACAGGGCAAAGGCGTCGCCCTGCCCTAGCCGCGCCATTTCGGTCATCCTGTCGACGCTTTGTACTTCCTCGACGCTGGCGTTCGGCGCGGTACGGCGTGCGCTGCGCGCCGTTGTCGTATTCGAGATCGCCACGATCCGGCGCCCGGGCTGATTGACTTCCGAAATACTCTTGATGGACGAGCCCGCCGGCACAAGGTAGGTGCTCTCGATGAAGTAATAGGCCGGGCCGAAATCAACCCGTTTTGCCCGCTCGGCGTCCTGCGGCATGAATGCAAGATCGCAGTCGCCACTGGCCACTGCATCAGTGACCTGACCCGAATTGTCATATACCTGCAATGCCAGAGGCAGTTTCAGCGCCGCGGCAAATCCACGGATCAAGTCAACCGTCACGCCTTTCACATTCGCCCGATCATCCTTGATCGCGAAAAAGGCGGACGCCGCAGGCGCCGCGACAACACCTCCGCGCAATGTGCCGGTCGGCGCGAGCTGCTTGAGGTCATCCGGATTTGTCATTCCGGCCGGTTTAACACGGGTTCCCATCGACGGCTACCGGTCCGCAATAAATCAGAGGCTTACTTTCGCGGCGCAAAATCCTGGTTAGGAAATGCTGGACCGATCGGCTGGCGGATGCGAACGAAACCGACACCCGCAGCCTGGTGACACGAATTGCATGCCTGCGTGAGGTCGCGATATCCGGCAGAGAATTTTCCGAAGTCCTTGGCGTCGAGAGATTTCTCCAACTGCGCAACCGGTCCGGTAATAACGGAATCGAGCATCTGCGCTAGCGGAAGATTTTTGAACGTCGGAACCAGATCCTGGACATCCGACATAACTTCTTTGATTTCTCCGAGTTGGTAAGCTGCGAGCTCCCAATTCCGCGCTTGTCCCGCATACCAGAGCTTGGCGTGCTCATTCTGAATAACCCCCATGAATTGCTCGAGCCCCGGTACATAATTCTTTGGCAATTCGTGCTCGGCAGATGACGAAGGCGTCTGCGCTTCTGCCACCAACGAGATGAGTGCGGTCGCAAAAACGATTCCGAGGGTGCGAAGAAACATCGGCCAGCCTTTCCAATAAACCGGGCCCAGCCAAATTTTTAGGCACTGTCCTGCCACCGACGCAAGCAACGGAGACAACATTATAATTTTTCTAATTCAACAACAGATGGTTGCCAAAGCCCACGTCAGCAACAGGCCTGCCTTTGAAACATACGTATGTCAGGAATTCGGCAATCAGTTATTCCGATCAGGAGGCTGGACAATGAGATTCATTTTTGGCGTTTTCGTCGGAGCGGCGCTAATGCTCGGCAGCGCCTATCTGCATGATGTCGGCGTCGTCCGCGCGGGTCCCACGCAGGCCTTTGTGAACTGGGACACGTGATCGGCATGCTTGCCCGCTAGTCAATCAGAATTTCTCGACCCACGGACGCAGCTCTACCTCCGAACTCCAGGCGCTACGCGGCTGATTGAGTGTATTCAGATAGGTCTGGGCGATAGCGTCAGGATCCAGCAGTAAGTCTGGGTTATCAGGCGATGGGACACGTTTCGCGCTGCTAATGCCGCCATCGATTACAAAGTGCGCAATGTGAATTCCCTTAGGAGACAACTCGCGCGCCAGGCTTTGCGCCAAGCCGCGCAACGCGAATTTTCCCATCGCAAATGGAGCCGATAGAGCATAACCCTTGACACTCGCTGATGCGCCGGTGAAAAAAATTGCACCCCGGCGCTGCGGCAACATCCGCAAGGCAGCCGCCTGCGAAACAAGAAATCCGCCAAACGCGGAAATTCGAATTGATTTGTCGACCTCGACGGGGTCCAACTCGATCAGCGGCCCGCGCGTGCGATAGCTGGGATTGTATACGACAACGTCAGGGGCGGCCCCGGCGTCCAATTTTGCAAAAAGGCTGTCGACTTCGGTTTTGTTTGTCGCGTCACACGAAAAAGTCCGGGCCCCAATATCGGCGGCCAGGCCAGCAAGCTTTTCAGTCGAACGCGCGGCCAGCGTTATTTTCAGGCCAGCCTTTGCGAAAGCGCGGGCAACGGAAGCCGACAAACCTGATCCGGCGCCAACAATCAGCGCAGATGTGTACATCATGAGCACTCAAGCGCTAGTTCACTTACCGGTCCGCTAAGACCGGTGAAATGATAATTTAGTTGCAATTCGCCGGCTTGCGCCGGCGGCGGATTGCCCAATAGAGCAGAAACATCAATGGCAAAAAAGCGAAACCCATTGATCACCCGGCGACACACGATGCCGGCGCATGCATCCGATTGGCTCAAAAACCAGGTTAAAACCTTATACCCCGGCTGTTTCGCCATGGTCATGGCGACAGGAATTATCTCCAATGCTTTCTTCTTCGAAGGCAACCGCGCGGTGTCCGATGCCCTATTTGCAGTCAACATTATCGCCTATCCGTGTCTTTCTGCAGCGACGTTGGTTCGGGCAGTTTGCTTTACGCGCGCACTTTGGGGTGATCTCCTCAATCCGCGCCTGGTGTTTTCCTTTTTCACCATCGTAGCCGGCACGGATGTCTTGGGCATAGGATTTCATTTGCGCGGATTTGGGTCGCTGGCCCTCGGTATGTGGATGCTCGCACTCGCGATCTGGTTCTGTCTCATCTATCTAAGCTTCGGCGTGCTCACGTTCCTCAATACGGCCCATGGAGCGAATGTCGTACATGGCGGATGGCTGATTGCCATCGTGGGAACTGAATCACTCGTCATTCTCGGGACAATTATAGCCGCGCCGCTTGGCCAACTGGGCACCGCGATTTTTGTTCTTATCCACATGCTGTGGGGCGTGGGGCTTGTCCTATACGGCATTTTCATCACTCTTTTTGCCCACCGGATATTCTTTGTCGAATTCGAGCCGGAAGACATCACGCCCCTGCTTTGGGTCGTTATGGGTGCGGCCGCCATCAGCACAAATGCCGGTTCGACATTGATCCTCAGCCCCACACCGCTCGCCTTTCTGCAATCAATGCGGCCATTCATCGACGGTGTGACGTTGATTGCGTGGGCCTGGGCAACGTGGTGGATTCCGTTGTTACTTCTCTTCGGCATTTGGAAACATGGGGTCTGCCGTGTACCTCTCACCTACACCCCGATGCTGTGGAGTCTGGTGTTTCCTCTGGGCATGTATGCTTTAGCGAGCTTGCGACTTCTCCCTCGCAACGGATTTTCCGCCATTGCACTCAATTTCACTGGCTATGGTTTGGATAGCGCTCGGCGCATGGCTCGTGACCTGCGCAGGATTCGCAATTTCTTCCTGGCGAAGCTGGCGCGTACCCGCACGCGCTACATTCTGAATACTCCAAACTTCGTCTCTGCGACGGGTGCGTTCAACGCCGCAGAGAATGCCAGCGCCAGGACACGGCGCGTTTCCGATGGCGCGACTATGCCGTCGTCCCAAAGCCGCGCGGTTGCGTAATACGGATTTCCTTCGCGTTCGAACTGCTCACGAAGCGGTTGCTTGAATTCTTCTTCCTCGATGTCCGACCACTTCCCGCCGCTTGCCTCGATATTTTCGCGCTTGACGGTAGCCAGGACGCTGGCTGCCTGCTCTCCCCCATGACCGAGATACGGGCATTTGGCCAGGTAAATAGAAAGCGCGGCCCATAGGCGCGTCCGCACATACCGTAGTTCCCGGCCCCATAAGAGCCACCGATGATAAGGGTAATTTTTGGCACCTGCGCGCAGGCAACCGCTGTGACCATTTTCGCGCCGTCCTTCGCAATACCGCCCGCCTCGTACTCCCGCCCGACCATAAAACCCACGATGTTTTGCAAAAACAGCAGCGGAATGCGGCGCTGGCAGCACAACTCAATAAAATGTGCGGCCTTCAATGCACTCTCCGAGAAAAGAATTCCATTATTGCCGAGAATGCCCACGGGGATTCCGTGAACATGGGCAAAACCGGTCACCAGCGTCGTCCCGTAAAGCGCCTTGAACTCATCGAATTCGGAAGCGTCCACAATCCGCCCAATCACCTCGCGCACATCATATTGTTTCTTGAGGTCTACCGGAACAATGCCGTCGAGATCACCCGCGTCGAGCGCCGGTTCGTGCGACTTCATCAATGAAATGTCGACATTCTTTTTTGTGTTCAGATTTGCGACGATACGGCGCGCAATGCTCAATGCATGCTGATCATCATGCGCATAGTGATCCGCGACCCCCGACTTGCGCGCATGCACATCGGCGCCGCCCAGCTCTTCCGCGGTTACAACTTCGCCCGTCGCTGCTCTGACCAGCGGCGGACCGCCGAGAAAGATGGTGCCCTGATTTCGCACGATAATGGTCTCATCCGACATGGCCGGCACATAAGCGCCGCCCGCAGTGCACGAACCCATCACGACGGCAATCTGAGGTATGCCAAGCGAAGACAGTGTCGCCTGATTGTAGAAGATCCGTCCAAAGTGCTCCCGGTCCGGAAACACATCGGTCTGATGGGGTAAATTGGCGCCGCCGCTGTCCACGAGGTAGATGCAAGGCAACCGGTTCTCACGCGCAATCTCCTGCGCGCGTAAATGCTTTTTCACGGTCATGGGAAAATATGTCCCGCCTTTGATCGTGGAGTCGTTGCACACCAGCACGCACTCACGACCCTCGACCCGGCCAATTCCGGTAATCAACCCCGCGGCGTGGATTGCATCGTCGTACATGCCGTTCGCAGCAAGCGGCGACAATTCAAGGAAAGGCGAACCCGGATCAATCAAATTCATGACACGTGCGCGTGGAAGCAGCTTTCCGCGGCCGACGTGGCGCTCGCGCGCACGATCAGAACCGCCCTGTGCCGCCTCCGCACGGCGAGACTGCAACTCGGATACAAGCGCGCGCATGCGATCCGCATTCTTGCGAAAATCGGCAGCATTCTTGTCAATCGACGATGAAAAAATCGCCACGGCATCCTCCTGTCAGAGCGAAAGTTGCCTTGATGGAACCGGGAACGCAATGCCGCTGCCAATTCATTGTATTTCCTTAAGATTCGGAACCGACGGGTCCCACCAGACGTTTTATTAGGAGGTTTCGACACCGTCGAAAATTTCGGGGGCATTCGAGAGGAAAATCCCGTGAGGAAAGCTAAATTGTTGTCGACCGTAGCGGTGGCGTTGCTGTTGAGCGCCGGCGCCGCATCGGCGCAGGGCATGAACAAAGACAAGCCGGACCGCGCGCCTGCAGCGCAACAGAACGCGCCGGCTGAAAAGGTCGCGCCGTCTATCAAGCAGGGCGAGCACAAATCGCCGGCGACGACCGGACAGGCAACGTCTGAAAGCAAGCCGGGCAAGGCCCGCGAAACCACCGGCCAGGCCCCAAAGTCGGAGGATCACGAGAAGGCGACGATGGACAAGGACAGCAAATCAGCCCCCGCTGGTGGCAAGTCCGAAATCCGCTCCCGATCGGAGAAAAATGAGCACGGGCGGAATGCCAAGTCCGGTAAGGCTTCGGAGACGACCGGTCAGTCCAAATCCGAGGAGCACGAAAAATCCTCAATGGATAAGGACGATAAATCGGGAGCCGGCAAATCTGAATTCCGCTCGCGAAGCGAACAAAACGAGCGCGGCGTGAACGGCCGGTCCTCAAGCCAAACGACGACCGAAAAGGACCGTACGACGACCGGTCAAGGTGCAGCATCGGGCGCGGCGAAGCTCTCGACCGAACAGCGGACCAAGATCAGGTCGATCATCCGGGAACATAAAGTGGAGCCAGCCCATCTTAATGTCTCGGTACGCATTGGAACCCGCATTCCCGAAAGCGTCCACCTCTACGCACTGCCGGTGGATGTTGTTACCGTCTATCCGGAATGGCGTGGTTATGACTACATTCTGGTAGGCGACGAAATTGTGGTCATTAATCCGCGAACACACGAAATAGTGGCCATTCTCGAAGCGTAAACTCTCGCTTTCCGAGCGTTCCAAGGGCCAGCGGCCGGACAACCGATCCGGCTGCTGGTTCCTTTGCAAAAAATCATGCGGTTCCGGGAACCGCACGCCGGTGCCTCTGTTGTTCGAAAGTGCCGTCAGTCGGCATCACTCAGGAGGCGCATGATGAAAAATACCATAACCACTTTGACCGCCGTCGTGGCGCTCGTTGCGGGCGTTTCGCTTGTCCAGGCGCAGGGCACGATGGGAAAAACCAGCTCTCCATCCACAGGCATGCAGGCTCCACAGACGATCGGCAATGCCGCATTCTGCATCAACACGTCTGCAAGCGGCGCTCTTAACTGCAAGTACGCAAGCATGGCCGCCTGCGAAAAGGACGCCAAGCCGCAGAATCTGAATTGTTCGCCGAATCCAAAGAAGAGCACGACGGGATCCAAGCAGTAAGATCCAAATAGAGTTTGTGCGCGTGGTGTTGTGAGTGAATAAAGCCCTGCGCCGGTTCACCGGCGTAGGGCTTAGGTGCATCCGCACCTCTCGCATCGCGCATGAAAAAAAATCGCCACCCTGAGAGCTCACTCAGGGTGGCGGGCTCCCCCACCGAAAACTATGCCCGTACCTCCTGACGCTGGAAGGCAACATACCCGCCAACGAAAAAAAGAATCGTTGCCGCTATCAAGCCGACGATCTGCGGCCAGGCGACCATGACGCTGTCCCACAGCGGCAAAGGCGAGCCCATCACCGCGCCTTCGAGCTGGCTGATATAGACCGGGCCGAGCGTACGCGTGGTCGGATGCAAAATTGCAAGCACGCTTTCGCCAAACAACGTCGCGGGCGATAGCCGAGCCAACATTTGGCCGCCGATCACCTGCGTCGCCTGGTCGGCATTCGCAAAAACCGCCTCGGCGATTGCCGTCGCCAGCGCCGGCCAGATTACGCTGATGAACAACCAGAGGCCGAGCGTGACCAGCGCAGCCGTGGCCGCCGAACGAAATGTGATCGAAAACAACATGGCAAGTGCGAGCCACACCCCGGCATAGGCGATGGTCACGATCAAAAAGATAAAGGCGCGCGCCATTTCCTCTCCGCCCGGTGGCACGCCCAGCATGATCAAGCCAAGGCCGATAACCAGAAGCCAGAGCGCAATCAGACTGATCGACAGCGTAATCAGCCCGGCCAGGAATTTCCCAAACAGGAGCGCGTCTCGATATATCGGCTGCGACAGGATACGGGACAGCGTCCGCCGGCTGTGCTCCCCGTTTATCGCATCGAAGCCGAGCCCGATCGCCATCAGGGGCACGAGAAAGCCGAGAAATGAAACAAACGACGGCAGCGGTTCGCGTGCTGTTGTGAACAGCCGTAGAAACAGGAACGGGTCCTCGGCTGTAACATCGCGTACCTGCTGGATGGCTCCGTATACCGCCGCCAGCGCCGTCAACACCACCAGCCATTCCAGAACGCGCATGCGCGCGCTGGCAAAATGGTCCGACAGTTCCTTCAGGACAACAACACCCAAGCCTTGAAACGCGGAACCTTCACGCCGCATGTGCCACCCCCTTCACGCTCTGGAAGTAGCGCGTATAGATCGTCTCCAGGCTGGGCTCGTCGAGCGAAAGCTTGCTCAGCCGCGCACCTGCCGCAATGACCTCGGCAGCGGCCTCGGCACGCAAATCACGGTCGCATGTAAGCCGCCATCGGCCCGCCGACGGCTGGTCGACGTTGCGGACGCCTGGCAGCGAAGAAAGGTGCCGTGCAATATTGGCGCCCCCATCCGCTTCAACTTCAACAGTATAGCCGCCGCCAAGCACGTGGCGGCCAAGCTCGGGCACCGTGCCCATGAGAGCGATGCGGCCCTCGTTGAACAGGGCCACGCGATCGCAGACGCTTTGAACACGATCGAGCAAATGCGACGACAAAAGGATGCTTACGCCGTGCGCTTTGAATGACCGGATCAATTCCAGCAATTCGACACTTGCCTGTGGGTCGAGCCCGTTGGTCGGCTCATCGAGAATTGCAACACGCGCATCTTTCATCACGATCTCGGCGAGGCCGAGACGCTGGCGCATCCCGCGTGAGAAAGTGCCGACTTTCTTGTTTGCCACCCCGGTCAAGCCGACGCGATCGAGCGCAGCAGCAATTTTGTCCACGCGCGACACGGCCGGCAGACCCATCAACCTTGCGGTGTAATGAAGGTTGTCCGCGGCGGTGAGATTGTCGTAGAAGCCGACCGAGTCCGGCAAATAGCCAACGCGACGTTTGATCGCCAGCGGCTCATGCATTGGGTCGTACCCGAACACTCTGGCCTGGCCCGCGCTGATGTCGCTTAGCCCCAGCAACATGAGGATGGTGGTTGTTTTTCCGGCGCCATTGGGGCCCAGTAACCCGAAAATCTCGCCGGTGCCCACGGTGAAGGTCACGCCATCGACGGCAGTCGCCGCGCGATAGCGCTTGGTGAGGCCTTTGGCCTCGATGACTGTCTCACTCATCGCCGGCCGTAGCGCGCGACGGCGCCCACCATGATGAGCAATGCAGCCCCTATGATACCGACGCCGGCAACGCCCCACATCGTCGATGTGGTGACGCTGACACGGAAGTTGGCAGTACCATTCTCTCCGCGGCTGGCGGCGGTCAGTGTCGTGACGTAGTCGCCGGCGATCGCCTTTTCAGGCGGCCTGATCACGGCTTGTACTTCCTGGTGCTGGTTGGGAGCAATCCGCTCAATCTCCTTTGGCTCAAAGGTCACCTTCCAGCCGCTTGGTGCTGTCGCGGACAATTGTATGTTGTCGGCAGGTGCCGTACCGGTGTTTGTGACAGTCACCGGCACTGAACTGTCCCGTCCCGCTGTTGCCCGCGCGCTCAGCAACCCCTCCCTGCTGGCCAGGCTGAGTTTTGGTTGACCGGTAATGTCGAGTGCGACCTGCGCGGTCGCGTTTGCATCTTCGGCAGCAACGCGAACTTTTACAGGGTAATGCCCGGCATCAATCGTGTCAGGCGCGGTGACTTTGAGTTTTACATCCTTGCTTTTTCCGGCATCCACGGGGATCGCCGTCAGTTGCTGTGATCCGTAGGCCTCGGTGAATGACGTGTCGAAGTTGCGGGGCGCTTCAGCCGCAAGACTGATAAGCAGCTTTTTCCCGCTGTCATTCTTGATAGCGAGTGTGTATTCGAAATTCGAATGCGACGAGCCGCGCAGTTCAGGGAGTTGCGGAGTCAGCGTAAGCTTCGCGGGCAATTGTTTCGCGAGCGTTACCTGCACAGGCAAATTGACATGCGAGCTCGTGCCCTCCGCGCTCACCGTTAAAGTATGTGACCCAACTGCCGCCTCTTTTGGTACGTCGAGACGCAGGTCGAGCGTTACGCTGTCGTCAGTTGCGGGCATGGCCGCGGCGATCGGCTGGCCGCCGCCGAGCAACGTCGCCGTCCAGCCAGCCGGAACGCCTGATACCGACAGCGCCAGACGTTCGGGCGCAAGGTCGTAATTACGTAGCTTGAGGCTGATCGTAGACGTCGTGCCTGGCTGCACCGTAACCGCCGGATAGTCCGTCAGCAGAAAAAGACCTTTGATATCTTTGGGGGGATCGGCGCTGGCGGGCGCGGTGATTCCAAGAAGCACAAGAAGTAAAGGGAATAACAGGAACAGGCGGTAGCGCATGGCAAGAGCCTCCGTGCGGGGGCGCTGCCCTCCGCAAGAACGCCGCCCCCGCAGCGGAAACACGACTCAATTGTCGTGAAACGATGCCGGCCATCGTGCGCAAGATTTTGACAAAAATTGGGACTGCTGCTGCCGCAAACAGCCGCACCCCCGGCGCGTCTATTGTTGCAATTCGACGCCGCGGACTAGGGGCCAATCGGGCTCATTGCCTTTCATGACCCAGGGCTCCTGAAGGGCGGCTGTGCGCCATTCGATCCAGGCCGGCAGAGCCATTACCGCGTTCATGTAGGCGCGGGAGGCCTCGTTCACGGCCAATCCGTATGTGTGGAGACGCGATACGACCGGCGCATACATAGCATCCACTGCACCAAAATCGCCGAATAGAAATGCCCCTCCGTGCCTGAAGCGCTCGCGGCACTCGGACCATATCGCTTCAATACGCCGAACATTGGTCAAAACGTCGTCGGGCTGCGGACGCCGGCGTGCCGGCAGCCACATATTCATTGGGCAGTGCTTCCTTAGCGCCTGAAAACCGGCGTGCATTTCAGCCGCCAGGGCGCGCGCATGAGCCCGTGCTTGCGCGTCGCGGGGCCACAACCCAGAATTTGGGTACCTTTCGGCCAGATATTCAAGGATCGCAAGCGATTCCCATATGCTCTGGCCGCCCTCGACAAGTACCGGAACCTTCCCCACCGGCGAATATTGCAAAACCCGTTCGCGGCTACCGGGCTCATAAAGCGGAATAACCTTTTCCTCGAACGGAATGCCGGCGACCTTTATGGCAATCCAGGGACGCAGCGACCAGGACGAATAGTTTTTATTGCCGATGACGAGTGTGATTGTCATATCGAAGGCCGTCAGCCCCTTTTCGCATGGCCGGATGCAGGTTCCGGCGCCTCCACCGGCCCGCCAGCCTTTCGCCAGGCGCCGAATCCGCCCTCGATATGAGCGACCGGCTTAAGCCCCATGTGTTGGGCGGTCTGCGCGGCAAGAGCGGAGCGCAGCCCACCCGCACAGAAAAACACGAAGGTCTTGTCCGCCGCGAAAACGGGTTTGTGATATGGGCTCTGTGGGTCGATCCAGAATTCCAGCATCCCGCGGGGACAGTGAAAGGCACCCGGGACCCGTCCCTCGCGCTGCAGTTCTCGGATATCCCGGATGTCCACCAGCACGGTATCTTCGCGTCCGACAAGCTTTATGGCTGCCTCCACTGGCAGCGTGACGATTTCGCGCTCGGCGGCCTCGCATAAGGCCCGGTATCCATTCGTGATAGTCTGCGGCATTGAAAGCCTCCTGAGCCTCGCATGCTGGCAGAGCACTTGCGCGCACTCAAGCCGAGCGGTTGAAGCCGGCACAGCAAGCAGGCACCATGACCGGCGACTGCGAGGCGAAAGCGATGACATCCCTTACCCTGCCCGATCTGGCCGCCATTGCCTGGTTCATCGGCGCGTGGATCACATATTCCCAGATCATTGAGAAAACGCCGAAAGGCCGCAATGGCCTCAATGCGTTGATGAACGGTTATCGCGACGAGTGGATGGAACGAATGCTCGCGCGTGACATGCGCATGGTCGATGCGCAGGTTACGGCTGCGCTGCAAAACGGAACCGCATTCTTTGCTTCAACCAGCCTCATCGCGATCGGCGGAGCCCTGACGCTGCTGCGATCGAGTGAGGAAATTTTGACCGCGATTTCACAGCTACCCTTCGGTGCCACGTCCTCACGCGATTTGTGGGATCTCAAAATGATGGGGCTGATCGTAATCTTCGTCTACGCGTTCTTCAAATTCGCGTGGTCGTACCGGCTGTTCAACTATTTTGCCATCATGGTAGGTGCTGCGCCGCCGCCTGAGGAAAAGAGCACGGCCGCAGCCCAGGCGTTCGCGCACCGGGCCGCACATCTGTGCGCGGATGCCGGACGTCATTTCAACCGCGGCCAGCGCGCTTTCTTTTTCGCGCTCGGATATCTCGGATGGTTCCTTGGTCCGGCGCCTTTTGCGCTGTCGACCGCAGGAATTCTGGTCGTTATGTGGCGGCGGCAATTCGCCTCCGACGCACGCAAGGCGTTCGAAAAAGATGTGGAGAACGTCACAGTCGGACCACCGAAGCGCCGCGCGCTTAAGCCATCCCCATCAAGACGGCAATAGCCGCGACAACCAGCATTGCGAGCGACGCCGCGAGGGCCGTAATGACCTGCTCACGGCGGGTGGGATCGAGATCGACTTGCTGATGTCCGGCCGGATCTGCAGCCGAAACTGATCGGAATCCAAAAATCATGGGCGTCCCTTTTTTCGAAAAGGCATCGTCTCGATGGTGCACGAGCACGCCAACGCGAACTCGGGCGCACGAATCGCCCAGACGATTCAACAATACTGTAGCCACCGATCGGTCTCAATTGGCCCGGAACGCCGCGTGACGGTTCAACGCGGCCAGCGTCGCAGCCACTTAGTTGTAGGTGGCGTTAGCCACATCTATGACCGCGCCGGGATAGTGATCCGTCAGCATGATAACGATCATGGCGACGTACAGGATCAACCATACCGATGCGATTGCAACACCGGCGTCATGCTCGGCAAACCGGTCTTGACGTTTCGAATGTTTGACTGATGCTGTCATATGAATTTCTCAACGTCATGAACCGGCAACGATTTCGACGGCGGGTCGATCATCATTTGCAGAATATTCAGACGGTCGTTGTCGGCGGAGGTCCGAACTCCGGCATTCGCACCGAGAAAAGTAAACACCTGCATCGCAAATGCGACTGCGAAAACGGCTGCGATCGCAATGTGGCGAGTTTGCATCTGAACCTCCCGTAACGATGAAAGTCGAGATGACCAGTGCCGCTTGACGCTTCCTCACGATTGTTCACCGATCATTGTCCGGCGGAATTCAGACCGTGTGAAAATCCGACGCGAATGTAGTCGATCGTAATTGAAGGGGGAGCGTTTGGTGGGAAAATGGTTATTCGCCGGGTTCGAGCCAGCAGCAATTTATTTCGATTTTTTCCGCAATATTAAATTCTAACCGGACACATTCTCGTTGCCGCGGGCGGCGAGCATCGTGAAAACGCCTCAACTCAACGCCGCATCGATGAGCCGCATTTGAACGCGCTCTTCGCCTTGCCAGCGATCAATTGCAATATGACCCGCGGCGTGTATCGCGCGGCCGCGGTTGTCCAGCAGGGCCGTGCCCAGCGGCTGACCCGCGCCACGAAATGCAATTGCGTTGACAATTTTTCCATCGCCCGCGCGTAGCCGTAGCCGGATGTGGCTTTCACCCACCGGGTCTGCGTAAACGAGCGTGTGGGCGGAGAGTGCAAGCAGCGGTTCCGGATTACCAGCGCCAAAAGGTCCGGCACGGGACAACATATCAGCGAGCGCAAGGTTGAATCCGCCAGCCGAGACGGCACCGTCGACCTTCAAGGAAACATCACGGCGCGCAAGTTCGACGGGACCGGCGAGCACATCTTCGAGAAATGCGCGAAATGCGCCAAGCCGATCTTTTTTAAGCGTGATGCCGGCCGCCATGGCATGACCTCCCCCTTTGAGAAGAAGCCCTTCCTGCACGGCCCGACGGACGGCGCGGCCGAGGTCGACGCCGGCAATTGATCGTCCGGAGCCTGTGCCAACGCCGCCGGGCTCCATCGCAATCGCAAAGGCGGGACGGCCATAGCGTTCCTTCAGACGTGCGGCCACCAGACCGACGACTCCCGGGTGCCAGCCTTCCGCAGCAGTCACAACGACCGCGCCCTTCTCTTCCAGGCCTAGAGCCGCTAAAGCCTCAGCTTCGGCCTGCGCAAGCGTTGTCTGCTCAATCTGCTGTCGCTCGCAATTAAGGCGGTCGAGCTCGGTCGCAATGCGCGCTGCCTCGCTGGGATCGTCCTCGAGCAGAAGGCGCACGCCCAGATCGGCGCGGCCGATGCGTCCGCCGGCATTTATACGCGGTCCCATGACGAATCCGAGATGCCACGGCTCCGGCGGGCCGGAAAGGCGCGCGACATCCATAAGCGCGGTCAGGCCCACATGTTCGCGCCGCCGGAGTGCGATCAAGCCCTTGGCAACGAAAGCACGATTGAGACCACGCAGCGGCACAACATCGGCGACGGTGCCGAGTGCCACAAGATGCAGGAACGACAGCAGGTCGGGCTCGGCGCGCGCAGCGCTCCAAAAATTGCGCCGGCGCAACTCGCGTGTGACAGCGACCAGCGTCATGAAGACCAATCCGACGGCGGCGAGATGCCCCAATCCGGACAGGTCATCCGCACGATTGGGGTCGACGATGGCAACGGCATCCGGCAGCTTTTCATCGGCCTGATGATGGTCGATGACGATCGTATCGAGACCGAGCCTCTTCGCTTCCGCGAGTGGCTCCAGGCTTGTCACGCCGCAGTCGACAGTAATCAGCAGCTTTATCCCACGCTCAGCAAACGAACGGATCGCATCGACGTTCGGCCCATACCCTTCGAAGATGCGATCGGGGATATGGATGTCGGGATCAAGACCGCAGCGGCGCAAGTAACTACACAGCAACGCCGAAGCCGTTGCGCCGTCGACATCATAGTCGCCAAAGATGGCGATGCGGTTGCCGCCGATCACCGCGTCGGCAATGCGCGCAGATGCCGCAGTCATGTCCGTCATTGCAGAGGGGTCGGGCATCAACCGCTTGATCGTGGGGTCGAGAAAGCCGACGACGTCGTCAACGCCGACATCGCGGCCGGCCAGCACCCGCGCGAGCAACTCGTCGACGCCGTGGCGCTGCGCGATTGCGAGCGCGCGCGCGGAACCGCGCTCATCGAGCCGGTCACGCCATGCGCGTCCCGTAAACGAATGTTCAACACCGAGAAAATAACGGTCATTCAGATTCGAGTATGCAGCGGCCGCAGCCATCGTCGCTCTTATCTTTTTTACGCAGGATCGGCTCCGCCGGGAATCGGCTGCCGATCGCCCCCTATAGTGACGAAGGCCGCCCAAGCATACCAGCCCGACTCAGGCTGCGACCTCTGTATGAATACGGAGCAATTCCGCGATGGTCGCCGGGTCGCGGCGACCAAATCCACATTCTGTCGCAATTGAAAAGTCCCGGACATGCCTTTCGGCTGTCGCAAGCCGGTCGCGTGTACCTGCGGCCCCATCGGTATAGTGCACCAAGCCAAGGCAAAGCTCGGTTTCCGGTTTAAGCCGTAATCGTGCGAGCGGCGCAAAATAGCCATCGTCTTTGCGGCTGCGAGGCACCGGCATGTGGATCAACTGGATCGTACGGCGAATTTCGACGCACAACCGATTGGCAACATCAACCATGTCACCCATATCAATCGGCTCGACGACATGCTTGTGGTTGCTGTCGCCGTAACAAAAATGAAACAGCAGCTCGATATCGGCAGGCACGTGGTCGGCTAGAGCCGTCAAGATCGCACAGAACTGCGTCAACATCTCAGCGCGGTCTTTGCCATAAGCGCTAGGCTCGTTTCGCTGCAACCGTGCAAAAACCGCCGAAGCAACGTCGAATTGGATCGCAATCTGATCGTGCGGCAATTCCGCGGCGATTTTGTCGATCTCACGCTTGAGCGCCTGATTGTAGACCGCATCCAGCGGCCTATGCAGATCTTCCTGCAAAAAAAGCCAGATCACGGAATGAGCCGGTACCAGGTCGATCTGGAATTTCACATCGGATGCAATCTTGCCGGCGCGTTTGAGCGCGGCGAATTCGGCATAAGACGCCTTGGCCGTATCGGCATAGAATAGAATTCTCAAAGCGCACGTCGCTGACGCGCTTGCCTGGCCGAAGCCGGTAACGGATTCGCGCGGTACCGGTCGTGTGGATACGAAACAGTTCATCCGATTTTTCCAGCGCTGGGTTTTCGGCAAAGGCCGGCTCGAGCCAGGTGATCCAGTCTGATCGGTCACCGGTTTCGCCATCTGGAATGCGCCTGAGCTTTTCGCCCAACGCTGCGCTGACGGTCGTAAAGACCTCGGCCGCACTTCTCAATGGCACGCTTCCAACAAGATGGACACGCCGCATAGAAAACCTCCCCGATCTCGCGTACGATTAAAGGCGCGACGCTGGAAGGTGACAAGACAAGCGCGCGGAGATTTCGTCCCGCTATGCGGGTCAGCGCGATGGACGTGCGTCCAAGATCAATCGAGATGAAATTTTTCGAATTGCCGATGCTCGGCCAACACGCGCCTGACCGTGCCGGTGACGGAGCGCATGACGACCGTCTCGGTTTCGATCACATCCTTGCCAAACTTCACGCCGCTGAGCATCGCACCGGTGGTGACCCCGGTCGCTGAAAAAAGGCAGTCTCCTTTCACCATGTCCTCGATCTGATATTTCTTTTTTGCGTCCTTGATGCCCATCTTGAGCGTGCGTTCACGCAGTTCTTCGGTATCGATAATCAATCGAGTTTGCATTTGCCCGCCGATACAACGCAGCGCCGCCGCGGCAAGCACGCCCTCGGGAGCGCCGCCAATGCCGAGATAGATATCGATACCGGTCTTGGGTTCAGCGCAGTGGATTACCCCCGCGACATCGCCATCGCTGATAAGGCTGACCGCAGCACCGGTTTTGCGCACCGCCGCAATTATGTCCGCGTGACGTGGTCGGTCGAGCAGAATGGCAGTGATTTCCGACGGCTTAACGCCCTTGGCTTTGGCGAGCGAAAGAATGTTCTCGGCCGCCGGCGCATCAAGGTCAATCGTTCCCTTCGGATAACCTGGACCAATCGCGATTTTGTCCATGTAGCAATCTGGCGCGTGCAGCAACGTCCCGGCGTCGGCCATGGCCAGGGTCGCAATCGCGCCCGGCATGTTTTTCGCACAAAGCGTCGTGCCCTCGAGCGGGTCGACGGCAATGTCGACCTTCGGGCCCCCTTTGTTTCCTACTTTTTCACCGATGAACAGCATGGGCGCTTCATCCATCTCGCCCTCGCCGATCACGACAGTGCCATCGATCGGCAATTTGTTGAGCTCGCGCCGCATGGCGTCGACAGCCGCCTGGTCGGACGCCTTGTCCTTGCCATGACCCCGCAGGCGCGCGGATGATACCGCGGCGCGTTCGGTAACGCGCACGATCTCAAGGCTGAGAACGCGTTCCAGCACCAATTCCGGCTGGACGGTAATACTCGACATGTGACGTTCCCCTCACAAACGCTGCGGCGGGCGTTCAGTTCTTTTCGATCCTAATGACTTGCGGACGCCCTGAGATCACCCTATCGCGCCCTACCGCCGCAAGTGCCTTGCGTACCGCATCCTCGCTGGTCGCATACGTTATGAGGATAACGGGGACGGAACCCGACTTGGTATCTCGGCCAAGATGTGCCGGATCATGCCGCTGGACAATAAATTCCAGTGAAATGTCCTGTTCGGCAAGGCGCTTGGCAATTGTCGCCGCGGTTCCCGGCTTGTCGCGCGCGATCAGCCGGATGTAATAGCCACCTTCGTGCCGCTGCATCGGTGCTTTTCGCACGTCGGCGAGGCGCCCCGCCGGCCGGCCGAATGGGGCGGTTCGTACGCCGCGCGCAATGTCACCGATGTCGCAAAGCACTGCCGAAGCTGTCGCGGCACCGCCCGCTCCGGGGCCAACCAGAGTGAGCGGATTGATGTCGACGGCGTCTATGGTCACCGCATTTGTGACACCCATCACCTGGGCAATCGAAGAATCCTTGGGCACCATGGTCGGATGTACGCGCTGCTCAATGCCTTTCGGAGTTCTGACCGCTACACCGAGGAGCTTCACACGATAGCCGAGTTCGTCGGCGGCCCACAGGTCTGCGGGAGTGATTGAAGAAATGCCTTCCACATAGATCGCACTTTGATCGACCTTCGTGCCGAACGCGAGGCTGGCAAGAATGGCGAGCTTCTGCGCGGTGTCATGGCCTTCGATATCGAAGCTCGGATCGGCTTCGGCATAGCCGAGCCGCTGCGCCTCCTTCAGGCATTCGGCAAACGGCAATTTATCTTCTTCCATCCGGGTGAGAATGTAATTGCAGGTACCGTTCAGAATTCCATAAATCCGCTCGAATGAATTGCCCGCCATTCCCTCGCGCAATGTCTTAACAATCGGAATGGCGCCGCCGACCGCTGCCTCAAAATTGAGGGCTACGTGGCTGCGTTCTGCAAGGGCCGCAAGCTTGACCCCATGCCTCGCAAGCAGCGCTTTGTTTGCCGTCACGACAGATTTTCCCGACGCGAGCGCGGCTTCAACCGCGCCCCTGGCGGGTTCACCAGCGCCGCCAATCAATTCGACAAAAACGTCAAGGCCGGGATCGCGCGCGAGCTCGACAGGGTCCTTCACCCATTTCATTTTCCTGATATCGATGCCGCGGTCTTTCGCGCGCGATCGTGCGCTCACCGCGACGATATCGATCGCCCGCCCACACCGCACGGTCAGGGCTTCGCGCTGTCGCGCGATCTGGGCGACCAGAGCAGCGCCTACGGTGCCTAACCCGGCGACGCCCACTTTCAGCGGTGCTGCCATGAACCTGTGCGTCCGTGGGTTAGCGCCGCGTCGCGAGCGGAACGACGTTGTGGAGTTGCTCCGGCGCATTGTCGAGGAAACGTCGGACGTTACGTGCAGCCTGACGAATACGCTGCTCGTTTTCGACTAGAGCAATGCGTACGAAATTTTCGCCATATTCGCCGAAACCGATACCCGGCGACACCGCGATGTCCGCTTTCTCTACCAGCAATTTGGAAAACTCCACACTACCGAGAGTCTTGAACGGTTCGGGAATCGGGGCCCAGGCAAACATCGAAGCGCGCGGCGCCGGAACATGCCACCCGGCGCGGCCGAAGCTTTCCACCAGGACATCGCGCCGTCGCCTGTAGGTCTCGCGCATTTCCTTGATGCAGTTATCCGGACCATTAAGCGCCGCAGTTGCCGCGACCTGTACGGGCGTAAATGCGCCGTAGTCGAGATAGGACTTAACCCTGCCCAACGCGGCGATGATCCGCTCATTGCCGACGGCAAAGCCGATGCGCCATCCGGGCATCGAGAATGTCTTCGACATCGAGGTAAATTCGACTGCGATGTCGTTAGCACCCGGCACTTGCAACAGTGAGGGTGGCGGATTGTCGTCGAAATAAACCTCCGCATAGGCGAGATCAGACAGCACCAGGATGTCGTGTTTCTTTGCGAAGGCGATGAGGTCTTTGTAGAAGTCGAGCGTCGCAACATAGGCCGTTGGATTTGCCGGATAGCAAACTACTACCGCCGTAGGTTTCGGAATCGAATGCACGATCGCGCGCTCGAGCGTGTGGAAAAAATTCGGCGTCGGCTCCGACGGCACAGAGCGGATGGCCCCGCCCGCCATAAGAAAACCGAACGCGTGAATCGGGTAACTGGGATTGGGCACCAGTACGACGTCGCCGGGGGCAGTGATGGCTTGTGCGACGTTGGCAAATCCTTCCTTCGAGCCAAGCGTGCTGACGACCTGAGTTTCCGGATTGAGCTTCACCCCGAAACGGCGCTCATAATAGGCCGCCTGCGCGCGGCGCAATCCGGGAATACCCCGAGAAGCCGAGTAACGATCAGTACGCGGCTTGCCGAGTGTCTCCTTGAGTTTTTCGATGACGTGCGCCGGCGCGGGCAGGTCCGGATTGCCCATGCCGAGGTCGATGATATCCGCTCCCGCGTTGCGGGCCTTCGCCTTGGCCTTGTTCACCTCTTCGAACACGTAAGGCGGCAAACGGCGAATGCGGTAGAAGTCTTCCATCGGCTCAAACCCTATAGACCGGCCGCCCTCGCCGGCCGGCATGCATGACCCCGCTGGCTTTTATCACGGGTTCGCCTTGGCGCCATCGCTTTGCCCGCTTTGGGCGTCTTTGGGTGGTTTTTTGAGCGTCGTAGCAGCCTTTTTTGCCGCGGGATGGCCCTCCTGGCGGTCGCGAGCTTTGGCCAAGTCCTTTTCGAGCTTCACCTGCTCCTCTTCGGTCATTGGCACTGTGGCGCGGTCTGGAGGCATGTCGTGCACCGCGGGATAGACATAGGGCGTTTCAGGCCGGGCTGGCGCGTCCGCCGGAGGCTGCATTGAGGCCGGAAGACGCTCGATGATCGTTCCGGCTGAACAACCTGACAGTACCGTCGCGAGCCCCAGGGCCGCCCACAGAGACCGTTCCAACACCGCCCGCCGCGCTCCGAAAATGTGCCGACCACCCGGGAAATTCATGTAGACTTAACAAATTATATCATAGTGCTGCTACCGCCCTAATATGGCTGCAGCAAGGTGACGCCCTGCTAACCGCGTAGCTGAAGCCTCGCGAAACCATGCGGGCAAACGCGGCTTGCGATGTGAGACGTCCCGGGCCACTTCTTTTGGTGGAGGCGAGCGGGAAGCGGATGGACAAGGGCCCAATAGAACCTGCGAAGGTTAGAGACGTCGACGTCGAGGCATTCGCACACAACCTCGCTCGCCTGATTGAGGAAGGCGGCAAGGCACTGGCCGCCTATTTGAAGCCTCGCGAAGAAGGCAAAGTCAGAAGTGATCTCGCCGATGACATCACCGATGCGGTCAAGACAGTCGGGCGCGTCGCAGAATACTGGATGGCCGATCCTCAGCGGGCGATTGAGCTCCAGGCGAGCCTTGGCCGCGCGTATCTCGAACTATGGGCAGGCGCCGTCAAGCGCATGGCCGGCGAACACACCGAGGCCGTGGCAACTCCTGATCCGAAGGACAAGCGCTTTTCCGACCCAGATTGGTCGCAAAATCAATTCTTCGATTTCCTGAAGCAGGCTTATCTGCTCACCGCGCAGTGGGCTGACCAACTGGTCAAGGATGCGGCCGGCGTTGACGAGCACACACGAAAGAAGGCGGAATTCTACGTCAAGCAAATCACCAACGCAATTTCGCCGTCGAACTTCGTGCTGACGAATCCTGAATTGCTGCGTGAGACGCTTTCCTCGAATGCTGAAAATCTCGTGCGCGGCATGCATATGCTGACGGAGGACATCAAGGCCGGTCATGGCGTTCTCAAAATCCGCCAATCGGATTCGTCCGTGTTCGAGGTCGGCGGCAATCTCGCCACCACACCGGGCAAAGTTGTTTTTCAAAACGAGCTAATGCAGCTCATTCAATATGCACCGGCCACGAAGGACGTTTTGAAACTGCCGTTGCTGATAATTCCGCCTTGGATCAACAAGTTTTACATTCTCGATCTCACATCTGATCGATCGTTCATCAAATGGTGCGTGGACCAGGGCATCACGGTGTTCGTGATCTCCTGGGTCAATCCCGATGCAAGGCTTGCCGAAAAAAGCTTTGAAGAATACATGAGCGAAGGCGTGATTGCGGCCCTGGACGCCGTCGAAGCTGCGACAGGCGAAAAACGCGTCAATGCGATTGGCTATTGCGTCGGTGGCACTCTGTTGTCGATCACACTCGCCTATCTCGCGAAAAAAAAACAGAACCGCGTCAACTCGGCAACCTTGTTCGCAGCTCAGGTCGATTTCAGTTACGCCGGCGATCTCATGGTTTTTGTCGACGAGGAGCGCATCAAGCAACTCGAAACACATATGAAAGAGCAAGGCTATCTGGAAGCCTCGCGCATGGCGAATGCGTTCAACATGCTTCGTTCGAACGACCTGATTTGGCCCTACATCGTTAATAACTACATGCGCGGCAAGAAACCGTTGCCATTCGATATTCTTTATTGGAATTCCGATGCGACCCGCATGCCTGCAGCCAACCATTCGTTTTATCTGCGCAACTGCTATCTCGATAACAAGCTGACCAAAGGCGATATGGAAATTGCCGGCACAAAACTCGATCTGCGAAAGGTGACCGTGCCGATCTACAATCTTGCGACGCGCGAAGACCACATTGCGCCTGCAAATTCTGTTCTCTACGGGTCGCAATTTTTCGGTGGTCCCGTGAAGTACGTGCTTGCAGGCTCCGGCCATATTGCGGGAGTCATCAACCCGCCAGGAAAGCCAAAATACCAATACTGGACTGGAGACAAGCCGAGCGGGGAAAGCGTCGAGAGATGGATGAAGAAGGCCACTGAGCATCCTGGTTCCTGGTGGCCGGACTGGCTGGATTGGATCAAGGCCCAGGGCGCTGAAACAGTCCCCGCCCGCAAAGTTGGGACCGGCAAGCTCAAGCCAATCGAGGAAGCACCCGGCTCCTATGTGAAAGTGAAAAGCTGGGTGTAATTCCGTCCCGCACTGTCTCCCTAAGCGGCATTTACGACTTCTTGATACCGCAGGGCGCGACAATGACCGCCCCATCCACTATGCTCGGGCGCTGCAAAGCATCAAAAACGGGGAGCGGCGATGTCCAAAGAATTGCTGTGGCTGACGCTGACGGTCATTCTGACCGGCGTTTTGTGGATTCCTTACATCCTCGATCGCGTCATGGTCCGCGGGCTCATGGGCGCCATGGGCAATCCCTCCCGCGGTGACAAGCCTCAATCGCCTTGGGCGCAGCGGCTTTATTTCGCGCATACCAACGCTGTCGAAAATCTCGCAATCTTTGCACCACTGGTGCTCATCCTCGATGCGCAGGGGCACTCGAGCGATGCTACCGTTACCGCCTGCGCGGTCTATTTCTGGGCACGGTTGGCACACGCCGTTGTCTATACGATGGGCGTACCAGTACTTCGCACGCTCGCTTTCGCGGTCGGCTTCGTCGCGCAGGTGACGCTTGCGCTGGCGGTGTTCGGAAAGGTCTAGCCGGCCGGGCCGGCGCGCTCGGCTATCCCGCGCATGTCGAGGTCCCTCGGCAGCAGGCCGAATGCGGGGGCGCCGTCGCCCTCTAGCCGCGACGCACAAAATGCGTCGGCTACGTTGGATGGTGCGTGCTTGACGAGCAGTGCAGCCTGCAACGCAAGAACAAGTTCGCGCACCAGCGTCCGCGCTTGTGTCTCGTCGACACGATCATGTGCGGCAATCCGGTTTTCGAACCTGCCAGCGAAGCTTTTGACACGCGGATCCTTCGCCGAATCCAATTCGGCCCGTAACACCTCGACAGCCTTCGTCGTACGGTCCATCGCGCGCAGCACGTCGAGGCACATGACATTGCCCGAACCTTCCCATATCGAGTTGACCGGCGCCTCTCGGTAAAGGCGCGGCATGATGCTTTCCTCGATGTAGCCGGAGCCGCCGAGCACCTCCATCGCCTCGCAGGTCAAGTAAGGCGTCCGCTTGCAGATCCAGAACTTGGCCGCCGGGGTGACCACGCGCCGGATAATCTGAGCCGTTTCGCCATCTTCGTCGTAAGCCCGGGCGAGCCACATCGTGAGCACGGTTGCCGCCTCTGACTCCAGCGCCAGGTCGGCGAGGACATTTGTCATCAACGGCTGGTCAATCAATTTTTTCTGGAAGGCGATGCGATGACGGGCGTGGTGAACCGCCTGTGCGACAGCCTGGCGCATCAAGCACGATGATCCGATGCAGCAATCGAGCCGCGTATAATTTCCCATCTCGATGATTGTCGCGATCCCCCGGCCCTCCTCGCCGACGAGTTGCGCATAAGCTCCCACAAACTCTACCTCGCTCGATGCATTAGAACGATTTCCAAGTTTGTCTTTCAGCCGAAGAATCTGGATCGCGTTACGGTCGCCACCAGGCGTCCAGCGCGGCATGAGAAAACAACTCAGTCCGTTCGGCGATTGGGCAAGAACAAGGAACGCGTCGCACATTGGTGCGGACATGAACCACTTATGGCCGTAAAGGCGGAAATTTCCATCCGCCGACGGCTGTGCACGTGTCGAATTTGTGCGAAGGTCCGAGCCGCCCTGGTTTTCGGTCATCCCCATACCGACAAGCGCCGCGGTCTTGAGACGTGCGGGACGGGAACGGCGGTCGTAATCGCGTGAGAAAACTCGTGGGAGCCATTCTGCCGCGATGGCCGGAGCATGCCGCAAAGTCGGCACAGACCCGTAGGTCATCGCAATCGGGCAATAAACTCCGCTCTCCACCTGTCCCAGGAGGTACGTACCCGCCGCGCGCGCCACGTGAGCACCGCTCTTCGGGTCCGACCACGGACTCGAATGCAGGCCCGCTTTCAGCGCAAGTCCCAGCAACTCATGCCACGACGGGTGGAATTCAACTTCGTCGACGCGGTGACCGAAACGATCAAGCGCGTGCAGCTGTGGGGGAAATCTGTTGGCGTCAAAACCGAGTTGGACGGTCTCTGGCTTGCCAAGTGTCGCGCCCAGGGCTGTGAGTTCATTCTCGGCCCAGCCGGCACCTTCGCGCCGTACCGCTTCGCGGAGCACGACATCACTCGTAAATACATTGTACGGCTCAAGCGGTGGTGGCTGGTTCTGGACTTCGAACATTGTCCCCTCGGTCATTCCGGGACTTGAGCACATGCGCGCGAACCCGGAATCCAGAAACAGAATTCAGGAATTGTATCTGGATTCCGGGCCCAGCCCTATCGGCCCGTCACTGAATAACCTTCAAGGGAACAGGGCGACTTGCTCAAGTCCCATCGTTTCCGGCCAGCCCATGACCAGATTCATATTCTGGATCGCTTGGCCGGAAGCCCCCTTGACCAGATTGTCGAGCGCGGAGACCACGATGGCACGGCCTGGGACGCGATCCTTGGCGGTGCCTATAAACGTCATATTCGAACCGCGCACATGCCGGGTTTGCGGCGTTTCGCCGAACGGCAAAATGTGGACAAACGGTTCCTTCATGTAGGACTTTAAAAGTATTGCATGAAGGTCTTCCGGCGTGCGGCCGCGTCGACCCCGCACATAAATTGTTGAGAGAATGCCCCGGTTCATTGGCACAAGGTGCGGTGTAAAGGTGACAACCACCTCCCGGCCAGCTGCCCGCGAGAATTCCTGATCGAGTTCGGCCATATGCCGATGGTGCCCAACGCCATAGGCATGGAAGCCTTCGGAGACTTCCGAGAACAACATCGCCTCCTTGGCCGCGCGCCCCGCCCCTGTCATGCCGGATTTGGCGTCGACGACGATCTCATCGAGCTCGATCGCCTTGTTCTTGATCAACGGGATGAGCGGCAGTTGCGCGCACGTCGTATAGCAGCCTGGATTGGCAACGAGCCGGGCGTGCTTGATGTCGCGCCGATGAATCTCGGTCAAACCGTAGACCGCTTCATTCTGCAGCTCGGGCGCGTGATGGTCGTGGCCATACCATTTTGCGTAGGCCGCCGTGTCAGCCAGCCGAAAATCGGCTGATAGATCGACGACTTTCGTCGACGGTGATTGCCCAAGCAGGTCCTTCACCACCTTTTGCGTGGTCGCATGCGGCAATGCACAGAATGCAACATCAAGCGCCGTCCTGCCCCAATCGAGGCTGTCGACCGCCACAAGCGACGGCAACGCAAAGGGCGAGAATTGGGGGAATACCTCACGCATGGCCTTGCCCGCGCTGCGTTCAGCCGTAAGCAAAGCGATCTCCACGCGCGGGTGGCGCAACAACATGCGCACCAACTCACCACCCGTATAGCCAGAGGCACCCAGAACGCCGATCTTCGCTTTCGTAGCCATAAATCGATCCTTATCCAGAAGTCTTAAAGAACTACCGGAAGAAGGCCAACAGCGTAAAATCTATGGGGATATGTGCCGCGACCTTATTCCCGGCGGCACGGGGACGACAAAATTACGCCCGTGCCGGGGTGGTACGGCGCCGGCGAAATCCACTTGATGTAACGGTCATCGTCATTGGCGGGCATATAGGCCGCCAATCCCAGCCCGTCAACTCTGCGCCTCTGCGCCCGACTTTTTGCTTGGCCGACAATCCGATCCCGTAAAGACGATAAATCCGTTCCGGTCGGGGATGGGGTCTTCGAGGTTATCCGCGAAGTGGCAATGGCTGTTCACTAAGCATGGCTTTCACCACAACCTCGCGCGCTAGCACAGAATCGAGCCCGTGGGCGGCGACCATCTCTCTGCAGTCGGCAATGATCGTATCCGCGTCCTGCATAATCTTCAGCCGCTTGAAATGGTCGTCGTGATGCAGGCCCATGCTCTCCCCGACGATATCGAGAATATTGACGATCTTGAACGGCCAGTCGCGCTCATGCGCGCATAGATCGCGGTGATCGGGATGATAAATTGCGACCAGCGCATCGACATGAGCTGCCTCCGCCGCCTCCAGTTCGGCGAGATGCAGCCCGCGCTTGTAGTCAGGCAATGCATTGAGAAAATTGCTCATCAAGCCAACTGCCGGCTGATGAAGATCAACAATCTCTATACCGGGAACCATCCGCAGCAGTTTAAGGCCGGCCTCAACGACGCCCTTGATCCCCGGATGCTTATGCAATGCGACCTTGAGGGGCACCGGCCGACGCAACAGTGGCCGCAGGTCCTCGAAGCGGGTTGCCAGAAATAGCATGAAAGGTGTCATCTCGAACGGCCGCGAGCCGCGCACCTTCTCGATCGTCGGCAGCGTCGTTTCGGTGAACTGCACATGGCAGCTGGCGCACCAAGAGATGACGCCGGTTTTTCCTTCGGCAAGTTTGTCGAGTGAATTTGTGGCGACACGTCCGGATACTTCGACATCGCCGGCGCGCGCCTGGACAATACCGCAGCAATGGCTCGGGCCTCCCATGACCTTATAGGTAACGCCAAGCGCATCCATGATATCGAGCGCGAGCAGTGCGATATGCGGCGTCTTGAGCACATTACAGCCCGTGTAGAAAACAAAATCTGGCCGTTCTCCGGATTTGGCCGTGGAGCCGGACTCAAGCCGCTCGTTTACTCTTTGGCCGAGCCGGCCCAGTTCATCCGCTGACAATTGCATGCGGGCAAGTACGTTGGCGCCGTCAGCGACCAAGCGGAAGCTTTCCACGCCGCGCTTGCGCCGTTCGCGCGGCTCGGCTGATTGGCGCGCCAACGCGACACGCGCCATGGCAAGCAGAAACCGCGGGTTGATGTTCTCCGGACAAGCTGTGATGCAGTCGCCCGTGAGCGCACAGCCCTTGGCCCATGCCCTGGAAGCCTCAGGTCCCTCACCTCTCCGTAGGATGTCGAGTACCCCGGCGATAACGTCTCCCGATGCGGTATTGCCAATGCCTGCCGGTTTTGCCGTAGGACAGACGTCGACGCATTTCCCGCACCGTGTACAGGCGTCCGTCATCTCAGCTGTGTGCGCCGCGAGTGCGGTTTCGAAGGCAGTCTCGGCCATGGTCGACAACCTTGTTTAATGGCCAGCCTAGCGAAATTAATGTGCGACTGCCACAAACGGAATTTAATGTATTTCCCACCTGACATTTTCAGTGCGTTGCAATGCCATAGAAACGGGATAGCCGGAAGCCAAGTGGTTCGCTAAGTTGGCAAATGCCAACGGTTCTGCGCCAAAATGGTCAGGACTTATATTGGGATATAATGGCACACCCGAAGGAGAAGTTCATGCGACTTTTGTCGTCGTTCGCTGTCGTGGCATCAGCTACTGTTATGTTCGCGTCAATTGTCTATGCGCAACAACAAGGAGCGCCTCCGCCGCCCGCACCTCCGTTTGGACCATCGATTTCGCTTGAACAAGCGAAGAAGGTCGCGGCAGCAGCCGAAGCTGAGGCAAAAAAGAAGAATTTAAACTCGGCTTTTGCAATTCTTGAGCCAAATGGCGCGTTGGTCTATTTCGCGAAGATGGATGGCACGCAATATGCCGCGATCAACGTCGCAATGGACAAAGCGCTTTCAGCGGCCCTGTACCGTCGTCCAACAGCGGCCTTTGAAGCAGGCCTTAGAGCTGGCAATACCTATCTGTTGAACCTACGCAACATGAACGCTGTGCCCGGCGGCATACCGATCGTCGTGGATGGCAAGCTCATCGGGGCCATTGGCGTAAGCGGTGGGTCTGGCCCTGAAGACGTTCAGGTCGCCGAAGCGGGCGCCGCGGGGCTCAAATAATTCAAGTGGCCGAAGCTGATACCGAGAGAAAAGGCCGCCGAAACTGGCGGTCTTATCTATCGCTTTTATTCGTCGAAAACGATCGGCCGACGATCGCTTAATTTGCAAATTTAATCATCTCGCTTCGCGTGAGGGTTATCTGGGGCGATAATATTGGCGCGTGCGACAAAATATATGCGAGGGCTTGCTCGATATAAGCACTCTGACCATCGCCCGACATAGCGTCCACCGGTACGATTGTGTTGTACCCGCGCAAGTGCAGGCGCGGCGTAAGACCAAGCAACCGCAAGCACAGCTAGATGCAAAAGCAGGTGAATGCCGTCTGCCTACCCTATAGGCGGCAGCCGGACCGTCGCTTAGTATGCACCTTGTTATACTCCTGCGCCAACTCGGACAGGGCAAGGGCGAAGATAACAGATTGGGAGGACTACTAGATGAGTCGTAGGTCAGTGATTATTCTCGCCATCGGTACGGCTGTATTGGCAGGAAGTGCTGCATATGCGCAGCAGCCAGCAGCTCCCGCGGCAACACCTTCGCCGCCGGATTACGGAACACCGGTGACGCAAGAACAAGCGATGAAAGTCGCCGCGGCCGCGCAAGAGGGAGCGAAGAAACTCGGACAGCGCGTTGTCATCACAATTGTCGGCCCATCGGGCGATTTGGTCTATTTTACCAAAATGGACGGCGCGCAATTCGGCTCGATCGCAATCTCGCAAAATAAAGCCAGGACAGCCGCAATCTTTCGACGGCCAACGAAGGTTTTCGAAGAGGCCCTCGCGAAAGGTGGCCCTACGCTGACCTTGTTGACGCTTCCCGGCGTCATCGCCTCGGCAGGCGGCGTGCCGATCATGATCGGCGGCAAAGTTGCCGGCGCGGTCGGCGTGAGTGGCAGCCCAAACGGCTCAATCGATCACGAAGCGGCAGAAGCTGGACTTGCTGCCCTGAAATAATGCTCTCAGTTTAAGCAAAGCCGCCGGGCGGTAATCCCGGCGGCTTTTTTCTTGTTATTACCACACCCATTTTACCGCTCTCGAAATAACGTCACCGATTGTGAGCAGCATGGCCGCCCAGACGAAAGCCGAGCTGAAATTGGCAATCTGGAAAAGCCAGAAAGGCATTTCGAAAATCCCCGCGACTAACGGCACCACGGCGCGTAAGGGCCCAAAGAAGCGTCCGATGAATATTCCGGGAGCGCCCCACTTTTTCATGAATGCTTCACCGCGCGGAATGAGATCGGGGTGACGCGATAGCGGCCAAACATTTGCAGCGGCATCTTCGAGTTTGAGGCCGATCCAGTAGGAAAGCCAATCGCCAAAGGCCGCGCCGAGCGAGGCAGCGACCCAAATCGGCCAAAATTTAATTCCGCTCGAACCGATCAGCGCCCCAATCGCGACCAATGCGCCCCATGCGGGAATAAGCAGAGAGATAAAGGCCAGCGACTCTCCGAAAGCCAGCGCAAAGACAATGGGGACCGCCCAAGCTTGATTGAGGCGGACAAAATCGACGGTCTGCTGGACGGCTGTGTGGAAATCCATCGGGGAATTCGGACGGAACGGGCTTTTGTGTCTACCCCGGCGGCGCCCGATACGCCAGTACGCTAGGCTGGTAGCCCAGGTTCATCTTCAGGAAACAGATGGTCAATTACAACAAGGGCCATAATCAACAGCGGGACCGCAAGAAACGCACCAACCGGGCCCCACAGCCACGTCCAGAATACCAACGACAAAAATACGGTCAGCGGGTTGAGCGTCAATTGCCGCCCCATAATGCTCGGCGTAAGAAAATGGCCCTCAAACGTAGCTAAAGCGAGAAACATGAGTGGAGCCAACACCGCCTGCGCAAGCGTCGGGAAAGTCACCAGCCCAACCAGGAATAATGCGGCCTCCATCATCAGCGCGCCGATGTAGGGAATGAAATTGAGGATGAAGGCGAGGACCGCCCAGGCGACCGGATCGGGCAGACCGGTCATCCACGCAACGACACCGCCGCAAACGCCTATCGCGATATTGATCAGCGCAACGATGCTGAGATAGCGGGTCAGATTATGCTCGATATCGTTCAGGATTTTCAGCGTCCGCAAACGCGCATCGCGTTCGTCGAAAAATGCGACCAGTACCCGGCGAAGCTGCGATCGGCCAAGCAACATGAAAAAAAGCGTGCCGAAGAAAATCAGTGTCTGTCCGATTGCGGGCGTAACGATGAGCAGGGCTGGCTGGACAAAAGCCATGATGTCGACGCCTAAGCTGCCCTTCTTGTCGGCCGGCAATAGTGCGTCGCGTAGTTCCTGAAGTGCGGAAAGCGGACGGTCAAGCACATGAAGTTTTTCCTGAATGTTGCGGCCGATATCCGGCGCCTTTCCGATCCAATCCACGACCGGCGCGGCAAGGAGAACAATCACACCGTAGAATACGGCGATGACAAGCAGCCATAATACAATAGCCGTCAGGAGCGATGGCACCTGGTGACGTTCCGCCCTTGCCGATAGTGGCCCGAGCATCATGGCAACGACAAAGGCAGAAGCCACCGGCAACAAGAGCGGCCGGGCAAGGCTCAAGGCGACAACCACCAGAATAACGAACATCCCAATGGTCGCGGATTGCGCCGCGGTCCGCCACAAACGCGCGACTTCGGTCACGGGTTGTGGGTCGCTGACTGAAAGTGCAAATCGCGGCGATGCACGCGTAAAATCCGGCTTCTGAGCGCGCCGCCGCGGTGCCTTGGTGTCGACTGACTCCATGGCCTTAATAACCGATTAGATTACGTTTGGTTGCCTTCCTTCGTCCACAGGCCGAGCCCGAAACGCTGGCATCGACAAAAACCGGCCTTTAAACCATCCTTTAAGCGATGCGGAGCAGGTTGGAGTCGAGATCGCATGCCCATGGCATAGTGGGTGGTAACCGATTCGCCGCGATACTATCTGAAGGACTCAATGGCCAAGGCAGCAACCAAGAAAAAGCCCAGCAAACAGCCGGATCTGTTTGATTCGGCGCGGGCGGCGCCAACATCCGCACGGAAATCACCCAAAGCGTCGGCGCGCGCGAAAAGCAGCGCGCGGACGAAACAGAGTGCGCGCGGCGCAAGCGCGGAGTCGGGCTATACCGCCAAACATATCGAAGTCTTGGAGGGACTTGAGCCGGTCCGCCGCCGGCCCGGGATGTATATCGGCGGGACTGACGAAAAGGCGTTGCATCACCTGTTCGCCGAGGTGATCGACAATGCGATGGACGAAGCGCTTGCCGGCCACGCCGACTGGATCGAAGTCGAGATGGAGGCGAACGGCTTCGTCAGCGTCACCGACAACGGCCGCGGAATCCCCGTTGATCCGCATCCAAAGTTCAAAAACAAATCGGCGCTTGAAGTCATCATGTGCACGCTCCACGCGGGCGGAAAATTCGACTCGAATGTTTACGAGACCTCGGGCGGGCTGCACGGCGTCGGCGTTTCAGTCGCCAACGCGCTTTCGGAACGCATGGAGGTCGAAGTCGCGCGTGAGCAGCAGCTTTATCGAATGGCTTTCGAACGCGGAAAGCCGAAGGGAAAATTGGAGAAAGCCGGCCGCGCACCAAACCGTCGCGGTACGAAAGTTCGCTTCAGACCCGACCCGGAAATTTTTGGAGCCAAGGCGACATTCAAGGCCGAACGCATCTTCAAGATGACCCGTTCGAAGGCTTATCTCTTTGGCGGCGTCGAAATCCGATGGCACTGCGAAAAGGCCCTGCTGAAAGGTGTCGAGGATGTCCCCGAAAAAGCAACCTTTCATTTCGCGGAGGGGCTGAAGGATTATCTTGCATCAAATTTGACCGATGCGACACTCGTGCATCCCGACATCTTCACCGGGGCTGCCGGCAAAACTGGGCGCCATGGCGCCGTGGAATGGGCCGTTGCCTGGACAGTCGATACCGACGGCTTCCTCAATTCATACTGCAACACAATTCCCACGCCGGATGGCGGAACTCATGAATCCGGATTGCGGTCAGCACTCCTCCGCGGACTGAAAGATCACGCGGCACGAGTTGGCCAGGAAAAGAATGCCGCCCCTGTTACCAGTGACGACGTGATGACCGGTGCCGGCTGTATGTTATCGGTCTTCGTTCGCGAACCGGAATTTCAGGGGCAGACCAAAGATCGTCTTGCAACAGCGGAAGCCCAGCGCATCGTCGAACAGGCAATCAAGGATCCATTCGATCATTGGCTTGCCGCGAACCCGATGCAAGCCAACAAGCTGCTCGAATTCATCGTCGCGCGCGCCGATGAGCGCATCCGGCGCCGGCAGGAAAAGGATATCGCTCGAAAAACGGCGGTGCGCAAACTGCGTCTGCCCGGCAAACTTGCCGACTGCACCTCATCGGCCTCTGACGGGTCAGAGATATTCATCGTCGAGGGCGATAGCGCCGGCGGATCCGCCAAGCAGGCACGCGATCGCCGGACGCAGGCCGTGCTGCCGTTGCGCGGGAAAATCCTGAACGTCGCCTCCGCCGGTAAGGATAAATTAGCTCAGAACGCCCAGCTCGCGGATCTCATTCAGGCTCTCGGCTGCGGGACCAGCGCGCACTATCATGAGAAAGACCTGCGCTACGAGAAGGTCATTATAATGACCGATGCCGATGTGGACGGCGCGCATATAGCTTCTTTGCTGATTACGTTTTTCTACCGACAGATGCCCAAGCTGATCGAGGGTGGAAGGCTCTATCTTGCGGTGCCGCCTCTTTATCGTCTCTCGCACGGCGGCAAAATCTTCTATGCGCGTGACGACAACCACAAGGATGCCCTGCTCAAGAAAGAGTTCCACGCCAACGCAAAAGTGGAAGTGAGCCGTTTTAAGGGCCTCGGCGAGATGATGGCCGCACAGCTGAAAGAAACCACCATGGCCCCCGGCAAGCGCACGCTGCTGCGCGTAATCCTGGCGGATAAGGAGATGAAGCCGACCGCAAAAGCCGTCGAACGACTGATGGGCACCAAGGCGGAAGCGCGGTTCGAATTCATCCAGGAAAAGGCTGAATTTGCCAGCGCCGATCTGCTGGATGTTTGATCGCGCGCTATTGGCTCACGCTACCTTCGCTGCACTTCCGCAATAGAGGCGTTTTGCTGCCGCGTGCGACCGCAATGCCGTCTTTCACCCGCACAACGCCGCCGTCGGTCTGATTGTAGATCGTTCGCCGCGTATTATCGCGGACGAGAAATACAAGCTTCTGGCGCTCCTCGACTTCAGTACCCGGTTGAAAGATCACCTGGACCGAAATGGTCGTGGGTGACTGCAGTTCTGCGGAGATGACGCTATAGCGATTGACCGCAAACTCGGGGCCGAGATTGTGGTCTTCCAGCACTAGACCTGCACTCGGTGTGGTAATACTCACATGCGCATTTGTGGGGGATGCCGGTCCGTCGCAATCCGTCGCCCAATTCCCAAACAGACCAAATTTCTGGAATACCTCTTCAACCGATGTGGCAGCCACGACAGCTGGGACGACCAGCCACGTTACCAATCCGAAAATCGCCAACAACCGCATGCCACCAACACTCCGATCTTTGTCACAATACCAGCGGCCGGCGCCGCGGCAATTGATTTGAGCCAAAGCGCGCCGCGAAACTGTTGCAACATTGATGTAGCGTTGACGACTATTTAAAGGTCAAATTGGCTGCTTTCACGACCTCGGCGAAGCCTTTGATGTCGGCGTCAATTCGCTTTTTGAAGGCATCACCTGTTGGCCCGCCAGGTTTCACTGCCATCTTCTTAAGCCCTGCCTGGACACCTGGATCCGCAAGCGCCTTGCCGAGATCGGCCGTGAGCTTGGCGACAATTGGCGCCGGCGTCCCTGCCGGCACCAAGAATCCGCTCCATAAATGGGTATCGACCTCCGGATAGCCCGCCTCCGCCATACTCGGAACATCGGGCAACTCCGGAGACCGCTCGGAGCCGGTAACCGCTAGAGCACGAGTCTTCCCACCCTTCACCAGCGGGATCGCCGGCGGACCGTCGGAAATCGTGAACAAGCATTGGCCAGCTACGACGCACAGGTTGGATTCGTTGCTGCTTTTGTACGGGATCGCGACGCCAGGCATTCCGCTCTTGAGCTTGAACAGCTCGCTCGCAATCGTAAACGCCGGAGACGACGTACCGTAGTTTGACTTATCTGGGTTGGCTTTGGCCCACGCGACAAGCTCCTTCAGATTTTTGGCCGGGTGATTTTCCGGTACCACCAGGACCAACGGAAACGAGGCAATCATATTGAGTGGAATGAAGCTCTTGCTCGCGTGGTAGCCGAGATTTGGATAGATAGCGGTCGCGATCGACATTTGGCCCGTTGCGCCCACAAGCACAGTATAGCCATCGGCAGGCTGGTGGGCCGCGAACTCGGCAGCAATGCGTCCGCCCGCACCCACCTTGTTCTCAATCACCGCAGTTGCGCCGGTATTTTCCTGAAACTTCTGCACGACCAGGCGTGCGAACAAGTCGTTACCGCCGCCGGCGGCAAAGCCGACGATGAAATGGATCACGCGGTTCGGGTAGCCGGTTTGCGCGCCGGCATTTCCTCCCGATAAGACCATAATCAAGGCCGTAAGTGCGCAGATCAGACTATTGCGTGTACCCGTCATTGGATCCCCCGTTTGCGCACCGCCCCCTCGGTCACGCTTGCCAAAAGCGTACACTGTGTACGGCCATTCGAAAATGGTTTTGTCAGTATATGCTGTCGTTTGTTCATCAACGGTCCGAGCTGAGGCGAATATGGTGACGACGCGTGCAGTCTCCCGACAAAGCTCTGGCACGAGAGCGGAATTTTTCGGCCACCCGCGCGCCCTGTCCTATTTATTCGCGACGGAAATGTGGGAGCGGTTTTCCTACTACGGCATGCGATCTCTGCTCGTCCTCTATATGGTGAAGTATCTTTTGTTGCCGCAGCGCGCGGCCGATATTGTGGGCCTTACTTCACTGAAAGGGGCCCTGGAAACCTTGTTCGGCCCGCTGGCTGCCCAGCCCTTCGCGTCACAAATTTATGGGATCTACACCGGTCTCGTATACCTGACGCCGATCCTTGGTGGGCTAGTGGCCGATCGCGTACTGGGCCAGCGCCGTACCGTCATCATCGGCGCCGCGCTGATGGCTTTAGGCCATTTCATGATGGCATTCGAACAACTGTTTCTTTTCGCGCTTGCAATTCTTATCCTGGGCAATGGTGCCTTCAAACCAAACATCTCGACTCAGGTCGGCGCGTTATATGCGCCTCACGACCGCCGCCGCGATCGCGCTTTCTCCATTTTCTATGTCGGAATCAACCTCGGTGCGTTTCTGGCTCCGCTTGTTTGCGGCACCCTCGGCGAGACGTTTGGCTGGCATTATGGATTTGCTGCTGCCGGAATCGGCATGACAATTGGTCTCGTGATCTACTTGGCCGCAACGCCAAGCCTGCCCAAAGATGCCTTCGCCAGACGCAGGTCGCCGGACAGGCCGCTTGATCGCAATGAAAGGCGGTCGATCTTCGCGCTGTTACTGCTGTTCGCGCCGGTCAGTCTTTTTTGGGCGACCTATGAACAGCAGGGCAACACGATCACACTTTGGGCCGATCAGTTCACCGACCGGCACTTCTTCGGAAGCGAAATCCCCGTCACCTGGTTTCAGGCTTTCAATCCATTCATGATTTTTGCCTTTACGCCTCTGGTTGTCGGTCTTTGGCGAAGCCAGGGAAAAAACGAACCATCCACCACAATCAAGCTCGCAATCGGATGCCTACTTACCGCGCTTGCCTATCTGATCATGGTGGCGGCGGCATGGAGTGCGGGACCCGCCAAAGCCAGTTGGCTATGGCTCTTCGCATATTTTGTAGTCATTACGATTGGCGAACTCTATCTTTCTCCGACAAGTCTGTCCTTGGTGACGAAAATTGCCCCACCATCCTTGCTCTCCATGTTGATGGGACTATGGCTTGCGACCAGCTTTGCGGGAAATTTTCTCGCCGGCTATCTCGGCACATTCTGGTCAAGCATGAGCCAAGTTGAATTCTTTCTCATGCTCGCGGCTATTTCTGGCGTAGCAAGCGCATCGATTGCCATTTTAAGCGTCCCGCTGCGGTCGGTGCTGCGCAACTAATCCAGCGGCAACCCGACATACTGTTCCGCCAATGACGTGGCAGCCGCACGCGAACTCGTCAGATAATCAAGATCGGACAATTGGCGGCGCCGATCAAAGGCTGTCTCGTGTGGGAATCTGTGCATGATCTGGGTCATCCACCAGGAAAAGCGCTGAGCTTTCCAGACGCGCCGAAGACATTTGTTCGAATAGCTCTCCAGAAGCTGGTCGTTATTATTTTTGTAAAACGCCGTAAGCGCGCGAGAGAGAACCATGACATCGGCAAAAGCTAGATTCATGCCCTTCGCACCGGTGGGTGGGACGATGTGCGCGCTATCGCCTGCGAGGAACAATCGTCCATATTGCATCGGCTCGACCACAAAACTGCGCATTGGCGTGATGCCCTTCTGCAGCATCCGGCCTTCGACCAGTTTCCGCGCGCCTCCGAGTTGCTTGTGCAACTCATCCCAGATGCGACTGTCGGGCCAATTCTCGATATCGGCGTCATGGCCGCACTGCAGGTAGAGTCGCGCGAGAGTTGGTGAGCGCATGGTGTAAAGCGCAAATCCCCGGTCACTATAGGAATATACGAGCTCATGATCCGGCGGCGGGCTATCCGAGAGAATCCCCAGCCACCCGAATGGGTAGTCGCGTTCGAAAATGCTCACCACTCCATCCGGGATGCTGGGCCGGCAGATGCCGTGGAATCCGTCGCAGCCGGCGATGAAATCGCAGGTCATCTCCTGCTGACGGCCCCCATGCTTGAATCGGATCTTTGGATTCTTTGCCGTCAAATCGTGGACGCCCACGTCTTCGACTTCGAAATGCAACGGCCCGCCATCGACAAGATGGAGCGTCACAAAGTCCTTCACCACCTCCTGCTGACCGTAAATTGTCACGCGCTTGTCGACGAGTGCCTTGAAATCAAGGCGATGTAGGTCGCCATTGATGCCAATGTTAATGCCCCAATGCGGCGTGCCCTCACGACGCATGCGCTCGCCAACTCCGAGGTCAATGAGCAAATCCGCCGCCCAATGCTCGACGAGTCCTGCGCGAATCCGGTTTTCGATGTAGTCACGACTGCGGTTTTCGATGACGATTAAATCAATGCCTTGCAGGCGTAGAAGCCGTGCGAGCATGAGGCCGGCCGGCCCTGCTCCGACAATTCCAACCTGCGTGCGCATGAGTAGTCTCCGCGAATAGTGCGCTGCCCCTATAGGCGCGTAAATCGCGGCTGGCAAATGGACGAAGGCCGGAAACCGTTGGACATTGCCCGGACATTGACGCCTGGGAATTCAGCCCGGCCAGCCGTAACGTGGGACTCTATTGCAATATTGCCGATATGCTTCGCCGAATTTCGATTCAAGATAGCGCTCTTCCCGCCTCACGACGCCGAAATGCAAGACCAGCACGAAGACAATGGTCATCACCAGCATCCAGTCGGACGCGAGCAGAATGGCAAGGCCAACAAGAAATAGTGTCCCGCCCACATACATTGGATTCCGAAGCCACTCGAAAACTCCGCTGGCGACCAGGACGACGGATGGCTTCCAGGGCTCCGCATGAGTCCCCGCTGAACGAAACGCAAGATTGGCCAGAATGATGGGTACCAGCCCCGCGCCCATCAGCACCAGGCCAATGGCAACACGCGCGGCAAACGACAGCAGCAAAGACAGAACATAGGCCGGCAGCAGCCAATCGAGCAGCAGGCCAAGGAGAATTGTCGCCAAAGCCAGAAGTGGTGGCGGCGCAATCACGCCAGCAGTATCGCGACTACCCTGCATGCCGTTTAACATCGCACCGATAAGTCTCGGGTTTGATTCATGTTCATGCGCCAAGCCACCCAAGGAGCGCAGTATTTACAACATCAGGCCTTTCGAGGGTGGACAGATGCCCGCAGTTCGGCACAACAACAAGGCGAGCACCGGTAATTCCCGCGCAGATTTCTTTTGCGAGATCGGGCGGCGTGAGTTCGTCGGCATCGCCTACAAGCACAAGCGTCGGGCAGCGAATGCCACCAAGCAGAGGACGAGAATCCGCCCGCGACATAATTGCCTTCTGCTGGCGTACGAATGCCTCAGCCCCTGTGTCTGCCGCCATCGTGCGAATGACATGCCTCAGGGTCTCATCGTTGCTCCGATTACGATGGATGAAGCGGGGTGCCAGTGCCTCAACAACCTCGTCGAGCTTTCCTGCTTGTGCCAGCGCGATAAATTTATCGCGCCCCGCTGACTGTTCGGCGGTGTCTGGCCTTGCCGACGTATCGAGCAATGCCAGTTTCGCAATCCGCTCGGGCGCAAGCCGCAACATAGCGAATGCAATGTAGCCGCCCATCGACAGACCTGCGAGAGCGAAACGCGGAGGTGCGTCGGCAAGTATGCGCGCCGCAATCGCTGCCATATCCGCATCGCGGCGATGGTCGGCAATGGTGACGGCACCGGCAGGTCAAAGGGCCTCGACCTGCAAACTGAAAAGCCTCGCACTGCATAACAGTCCGGGTACGAATACGAGCGGTAAAACAGGCGCCATCGTGCACTCCAGATGACGAAAACATTAAGAATTAATACGACTTATGCAGCGCCGAAGCATTGACTTTAACGCTTTGCCCCCTATGTTCCCAGCAACCGGTCAGACATGAAGATTCGACCGTCCCCCGCGCATTGTAATCGGTTTTCTTAGTCCGGCGCGATCTGGGCGGTTTCTGAGGATATATGGCTTTTTCCCATCTCGGCTTATCCGCCAAAGTTCTTGCCGCCATCGAAGCGGCTGGCTACAAAACTCCCACTCCAATCCAGGACCAGGCCATTCCGCACGTGCTCGCACGGCGCGATGTGCTGGGCATAGCGCAAACCGGTACCGGCAAAACGGCCGCCTTTGTGCTGCCGATGCTCACGATGCTGGAACAAGGCCGCGCACGCGCGCGCATGCCGCGCACGCTTATCCTTGAACCGACGCGAGAGCTTGCGGCCCAGGTCGCTGAACATTTCGAGAAATACGGCAAGAACCACAAGCTCAATGTCGCACTCATTATTGGCGGCGTTTCGTTCGACGATCAGGACGCAAAGTTGTTGCGCGGCGTCGACGTGCTGATTGCCACGCCGGGTCGCCTTCTAGACCACTTCGAACGCGGCAGGTTGCTATTGTCCGGCTGCGAGCTTTTGATTATCGACGAGGCTGATCGCATGCTCGATATGGGATTCATTCCCGACATCGAGCGCATCGGCAAGCTCGTGCCATTCACCCGTCAAACGCTTTTCTTCACGGCGACAATGCCGCCGGAAATCCAGCGTGTTGCCGATAGTTTCCTGCATAACCCCGTGCGCGTTGAAGTCACCAAACCTGCTACGACCGCAACAACCATAACCCAGTTCCTGGTCAAGACCGGCCGGGACCCGCACGAGAAACGCGAAACACTCCGGCAGTTGATCCGGTCGGCCGCGGGCTTCAAGAACGCCATCATTTTCTGCAATCGCAAACGGGAGGTCGCAAACCTTCATCGTTCCCTGCTGCGTCACAAGTTCAATGCCGTCGCGCTCCACGGCGATATGGACCAGTCCGCACGCACTGCTGCGCTCGATCGTTTCCGCCGCGGCGAAGCCGAACTGCTCATCGCATCGGACGTCGCCGCCCGCGGGCTCGACATTCCTGAAGTAAGCCATATTTTCAATTTCGACGTGCCGCACCACCCCGATGATTATGTCCATCGCATCGGCCGCACCGGTCGCGCCGGTCGCTCCGGCACCGCCATCACGATTGTTGCACCAATTGATGGAAAGGCCGTCAGTGCCATCGAGCGGCTGATTGGACAGAGCATCGGATGGATGGGCGAGCCCGCGGCCGCCGAATCACCGCGCGAGGCCCATCCGCCACACCGAGGCGAGCGGTCGTCCGCCCGTAAATCTGCATCCCCGCGCCACCAGCGAAATCGCAGCACACAGCCATTGCCACCGGCGCCGAAGGGCGAGCCGCACGCCAAACCCAGGATGCAACCACCCAGTGAGGACGAGGGTATCGGCCATCTTCCCGCTTTCCTTTTGCGACCGGTCCCCGCCAAAGCCTGACGGTTGCTTCGAGGCCCGTTACGGCTGACAATTGGCCCGCTTGGAGCCCGCCGGTTCCAAATTTACCGGTCGTTCACCTCCCTCGAATACCGTTTACGAAAGAGCGACGCCATGCGTGCTGTCCTCTGCAGGCACAATCCTGCATTCGGGGGTCTTGCCTATGACCGGGCGTTCCGATGAGTACGAACGCATCATGGCGTTCGCGGACATCGCTATTGGCCAGATGAAGGCGCTCCGCCACTCCGCGAGCCCGCGTAATTACGAGATCTGGTATACGTATGCGACGGGTTATCATCCGGCGCTCAATCAGCAGATCAACGCCATACTCAACGCCAACGGCACCCTTTCTGATTCCGACCTCGCGCAAATTTACGAAAACTATCTCTCGCCGGCGCGCCTGACGAACCGCATCGACGAGGTCGGCAGCCAGGTCAAGAATGAAATCGATCAGTTGATGGCGATGATCGGCGCCGTCGCCGGCACTGCGAGCAGCTATACCGAAAGCCTCGTCGGCGCGACGGAGCAGCTCGTCGAATCCAAAGATCGCGACGGTTTGCGTGCCATTGTCGAAAATCTGGTGCAGACCACCAAGGCAATGGAGCGCTCCAATCAGCAGCTCGAAGAGCGCCTGCATGCCTCAAAACAGGAAATCAACGAGCTCCAGGTCAGCCTCGAGGCAGTGCGGACCGAAAGTCTGACGGACCCGTTGACGCAGCTCGCCAACCGTAAATTCTTCGACACCACGTTGGAAAAGGCCGTCGCCGAAGCGATTGAGAAAAACGAACCGCTATCGCTTTTGCTCACCGATATTGATCACTTCAAGGCCTTCAACGACAGCTTCGGCCATCTGACAGGCGATCAGGTTCTGCGGCTGGTCGCGATGTCCGTGAAGCACAACGTCAAGGGCAAAGATACCGCCGCGCGCTACGGTGGCGAGGAATTTGCCGTCGTGCTGCCGAGCACGAACCTGCGCGCAGCCACCACGGTAGCCGATCACATCCGCTGCGCGGTGATGGCCAAGGAACTGATGAAGCGTTCAACCGGCGAACACCTTGGGCACGTCACCATTTCGATTGGGGCCGCGACGCTGCGCAACGGCGATACCATCCAGTCACTGATCGAGCGCGCCGACGCGTGCCTCTACGCCGCCAAGCGCAACGGGCGAAACAGGGTCATTTGCGAAACTGATTCCGCGCTCAACGAGACCGGCACACCCGCGCGGAAAGCCGCAAACGCTAGTCTGAGTCTTTCGCCGGCGTGAGCTGAACCAACTCGCCGCAACCACAGGCGCTGGTCTGATTCGGATTGTTGAACACGAACTGGGCCGATAATTTTTCTGATTTGTAGTCCATCTCGGTGCCGAGCAGGAACAGCACCGCCTTCGGATCGATCAGGATCTTCACGCCCTTGTCTTCGACCACTTCATCGGACGGCTTTACCGCATCGGCATATTCCATTGTATATTCCATGCCGGCGCAGCCGCCGTTCTTGACGCCGACACGAACGCCGGCCACCGGTTTTTCGGCCCGCGCCATCACGTCCTTGATACGCAAGGCCGCGGCGTCCGTGAGCCGCATCACCTGGGGTCTGGGTCGTGGCGTAGCCATTTCGTCCTCTTCGAATCTTATCTAGTCGCTCGTTTTCAGATTACCACATATTGAGCACAAGCCGGGCTTCATCCGACATGCGGCTCGGGTCCCATGGCGGATCCCACACGACAGCAACCTTTGTTTCCTTCACTCCCGGGACGCTCGATACTGCATTCTCAACCATGATCGGCAGGTCCTGTGCCGCCGGGCAATTGGGCGAAGTCAGCGACATCTCGATTGCGACACCCCGCTCGTCACCGATTTCGATCTTGTAGATCAAGCCGAGTTCGTAAATATCGGCCGGAATTTCGGGGTCGTAGACGGTCTTGAGCGCAGCGACGATATCGTCGGTGAGTTTGTTGAGTTCGTCCTGAGGTAGCGCAGACGAGCCGACCACGGCTGCATTTTCAGGGGGCTTTTCTGCAACGGATGTGTTGGCTGGTATTTCGTCGGTCATGCGAAGAATTCCCGGGCCTTGACGAGCGAGGCAGCGAGCACGTCCACCTCATCCCTGGTGTTGTACATGCCGAAAGAAGCACGGCATGTCGCGGTCAATCCATAGCGCGCCAGCAGCGGCATCACGCAATGCGTTCCTGCACGAACCGCCACACCGGAACGGTCGATAATCGTGGCAACGTCGTGCGGATGCGTCCCTTTCATCTCGAACGACACAATCGGCCCTTTGCCCGGCGCGTTTCCGATGATACGCAGCGAATTGATCGCACCCAGCTGCTCGTGCGCGTATTTGACGAGCGCTCCCTCATGAGCGCGAATACGGACCTTGCCTACCGAATTGATGTAATCGAGCGCAGCGCCGAGCCCGATCGCCTGCACGATCGCCGGCGTTCCCGCCTCGAATCGATGCGGCGGCTCGCCGTAGGTCACGCGATCCTCGAACACCTCGTGGATCATCTCGCCGCCGCCATTGAACGGCGGCATTTCCGCGAGGTGCCCGTACTTACCGTAGAGCGCGCCAATCCCGGTAGGCCCGTAAACCTTATGACCGGTGAACGCATAAAAATCGCAGTCAATATCGCGAACGTCGATGTCCATGTGCACCGCGGCTTGTGCGCCGTCGATGAGCACCGGAATGCCGCGACTGTGCGCAATCCGCACCACCTCTTTCGCTGGAACCACGGTGCCGAGCACGTTCGACATGTGCGTGACCGCGACCATCTTGGTGCGCGGCGTCAGCAGCTTTTCAAATTCATCCAGCAGGAAGTTGCCGTCCTCATCGATCGGCGCCCATTTGATGACCGCACCCTGCCGCTCACGCAAAAAATGCCAGGGAACGATGTTTGAATGGTGCTCCATGATGGACAGCACTATCTCGTCGCCGGCCTTTATGCGCTCGCGCCCGAATGTATAGGCAACAAGGTTGATCGCTTCGGTGGCATTGCGCGTGAAAATGATTTCTTCCTTGCGGGAAGCATTTAGGAAAGCCCGCACTGTCTCGCGCGCGCCTTCGTAGGCCTCGGTTGCCTCGTTCGCGAGATAATGCAGCCCGCGGTGCACATTCGCGTATTGCCCGGTATAGGCTTTCTCAAGACGATCGAGCACTGCCTTCGGCTTTTGCGCCGATGCTGCGTTGTCGAGATAGACCAGCGGCTTGCCATAGATCTGCATTGCGAGCGCCGGGAAATCCGCGCGGATCCTCGCGACATCATACGAGCCGTTGCTGACTGCTGGATGCATCTTCATCCCCGCATATCCAGCCATTTGACCGCAGCACTCATCAACGCCTCGCGGACGCCTTCATGGGCGATTTCCTCGATGGCCTCACCGGCGAAAGCCTGTATCAGCAAGGCTTCCGCCTGCTTGCCGGGAATACCACGCGACATCAGATAGAATTTGAGCCCGCTATCGAGCGCACCCGCAGTCGCGCCGTGCCCGCACTGCACGTCGTCGGCAAAAATTTCCAGTTCCGGCTTGTTGTCCGCTTCCGCCTCGTCAGACAGCAGCAAGGCGTGGCTCGCCATCTTGGCATCGGTCTTCTGCGCGTGCGGCTCGACGATGATCTTGCCCTGAAAAACGCCGTGGCTTTCCTGGTCGAGCACGGTGCGAAATCGCTCTCTGCTTGTGCAACCGCCGGCAGCGTGATTGATGACAAGCGTATTATCGACATGCTGCTTGCTCTTGATGAGCGTCGCACCGCCAATCGAGGCCTCTGTCCCCTCTCCACCGAAGCGAACGAAGGTTTGGTTGCGCACTACCGCGCCGCCGATGGTGAATACGAAGTCGTTGTAATGCGCCTTCGCGCCGACCGACACGCCCAGGGTCGAGACCCGCAGCGCAGCATCACCGTCAAAACCGATCTTGACGTGATCGACGTGTGCGCCCTCTCCGATTACAAGCTCGAAGGCCGAATTGACCTGATAGTCGATCCCGGCGGGTCCACTGAAGCTTTCGATCAGCGTCACGCGCGCGCCCGGTTCGACGATCACGACCGAGCGCGGGTACATAGCTGACGCCGCTTTGCCCGCGAAGACGTGAGCCACATGCAACGGTTTTTCGACTGATGCGCCTTTCTTGACGCGCAATGCAATGCCGCCCGTCATAAACGCCGTATTCAAAGACAGCGCGATGTCGTCCTTGCCCGGCATGTTGCCCAAACGGTAGCCGGTCTGCCGGGCTGCGAAATCAAACAGCTCACTGAACTCAATGTTCGGATCGCTTGTCTTGAAATCGCTCCAGCCGGCTTCGTAGCGTCCATTCACCATCGCGATGAGGCTGCAGTCGAAGCCCGGCAACACGGGCACGCTTCCCTTCGCACCGGCAGGCTCCGCCAACGGCTTTGCCTCGCGCATCAGCGCGCGCAGGTCGGTATATTTCCATTCCTCGATGCGACGATGCGGCAAACCGCTGACGTCAAAGCGGCGAAACGCGTCCTCGCGCAGGCCGGCGATTGTACCCTTGCCCGGCAGCGCATCTCGCGCAGCCACATAAGCGGCACTCAATGCCTGCTCGGCCGGTGTCTTGATCGCGCGCACGTCGGCCGTCATCAGGCAGCCTCACCTGCAAACTGCGCATAGCCCTTGGCTTCGAGCTCAAGCGCCAATTCCTTGCCGCCCGATTTCACGACCCGGCCCTTGGCCAACACGTGCACTACGTCGGGCACGATGAATTCAAGGAGCCGCTGATAGTGCGTGATCACGACCATCGAGCGCTCGGGAGAGCGCAGACGGTTGACGCCCTCGGCCACGATCTTGAGCGCATCGATGTCGAGACCGGAATCGGTCTCGTCGAGCACCGCGAGCCGCGGCTGCAGGATAGCCATCTGCAGAATTTCGTTGCGTTTCTTCTCGCCCCCGGAAAAGCCGACATTGACCGCGCGTCGCAGCATCTCCTGGCTGATTCCAAGATGTCCGGCGGTATCGCGTACCAGTTTCATGAAGTCGGGCGTGGAAAATTCCGGCTCTCCGCGCGTCTTCCGCTGCGCGTTGAGCGCCGTACGCAGGAACGTCATTGTCGCAACGCCCGGCACTTCCACAGGATATTGGAAGGCGAGGAAAACACCCTTTGCGGCTCGCTCGTCCGGCGGCATAGCGAGGATGCTTTTTCCATCGAGGAGCACATCTCCTTCAGTGACTTTATAGTTGTCCTTGCCTGCCAGCACATAGGCAAGCGTCGACTTGCCCGATCCGTTCGGACCCATAATTGCCGCGACCTGCCCCTTCTCGACCGACAAGGTCAGGCCATTGAGGATCTTCTTGTCCTCGACCTCGACATGCAAATTTTTGACTTCAAGAAAGGCCACGTCTCTACCTCACAAATTTAATTCCATCATGCCGTTCAGGCATCTGACTTGGTTGAGCTTTCGCCCCATCACCACTGCCACTCGCCGTCGGTACGACGCCGGCAGAATTGAACGAAACAATAAACCAACGTTGCGATAAGCACTGCCCAGATGATCCACGCAGAAAAGTTAGTCCGATCAACCCACAAATTCATATTCATAATGGCAATCGAACCGGCCACAATGGCGGCCGCCAAGATCGTGACCAACCAGCCCTCCCACGTCGCCGGTACAGCGCCGTAACCGTAGCGTCGTGGTTTGAACCAGTACCGCGTCATGGCCACTAGCCCACCGAGCCCTCTAGGCTGATCGAAATCAGCTTCTGCGCCTCGACCGCAAATTCCATCGGAAGCTGCTGCAGGACGTCCTTCACAAAGCCATTGACGACGAGCGCCGTCGCTTCTTCCGCCGACATGCCACGCTGACGGCAGTAGAACAGCATGTCTTCTGAAATTTTCGAGGTCGTTGCTTCGTGCTCGAACGTCGCCGATGAATTCTTGGCCTCGATGTAAGGCACGGTGTGCGCGCCACATTCGTGGCCAATCAACAGCGAATCGCAGTTGGTGAAATTGCGCGCACCCTTTGCCTTGCGGTGCGCAGAGACGAGCCCGCGATAAGTATTGTTGGATTTTCCCGCCGCGATGCCCTTCGAAATGATCCGGCTTACGGTGTTCTTGCCGAGGTGCAGCATCTTGGTGCCGCTGTCGACCTGCTGATAGCCGTTCGAAATCGCAATCGAATAGAACTCGCCGCGTGAATTGTCGCCACGCAGGATACAGCTGGGATATTTCCAGGTGATAGCCGAGCCGGTCTCGACCTGCGTCCAGGAAATTTTCGATCGGGCGCCGCGGCAATCGCCGCGCTTGGTGACGAAATTGAAGATGCCGCCCTTGCCCGCCGCATCCCCTGGATACCAATTCTGTACGGTCGAATATTTGATCTCGGCATCGTCAAGCGCAACCAGTTCCACCACCGCCGCATGCAGCTGGTTTTCGTCGCGCATGGGCGCCGTGCAGCCCTCGAGATAGCTGACATAGGCACCCTTGTCGGCGATGATCAACGTGCGCTCGAACTGGCCGGTGTTCTTCTCATTGATGCGAAAATACGTGGAGAGTTCCATCGGGCAGCGCACGCCTTCAGGCACGTAGACGAACGATCCGTCGGAGAACACCGCCGAATTCAACGTCGCGAAGAAATTGTCCGACGTCGGCACGACTGAGCCGAGATATTTCTTCACCAAATCGGGATGCTCGCGGATCGCTTCCGAGATCGGCATGAAGATGACGCCGGCCCTTTTTAGTTCTTCCTTGAAGGTGGTCGCCACCGAAACGGAATCGAACACCGCGTCGACCGCAACACGCGAACGCGTCCCATCACCGCGCTCGACGCCCGCAAGAATTTCCTGTTCGCGCAGCGGAATGCCGAGCTTCTCGTAGGTGCGCAGAATCTCGGGGTCGACCTCGTCGAGCGACTTCAGCGATTTCTTCTTCGGTGCGGAGTAATAGTAGTAGTCCTGATAATCGATCTTGGGATAGTTGACGCGCGCCCAGCTCGGTTCGCGCATGGTCAGCCAGCGCTTGTAGGCCTCCAGTCGCCAGGCAAGCATCCACTCCGGTTCGGTTTTCTTGGCCGAGATGAAACGGATCGTGTCTTCCGACAGGCCCTTCGGGGCCTTGTCGGATTCGATCAGCGTCTCGAAGCCATACTTGTATTGGTCAACGTCGATACGGCGGACCTGTTCGACGGTCTCTTGTACGGCCGGCATTCTTCCCTCCGCTCACGGTGGCAAGGACCGCGGGTTGGATTTGTCGGTTATGGTCGGTTCGCTTTGCTGTCGCGATCGATCCTGGTTTGCGCCGCCTCAGGCGGCATTGGCATGCTTGTTAAGTAATGACGAAACCACCTTATTCCAAGCAGTTAACAGCGTTTCGATCTCGGCCTCGGTCGTGCTCCAGCCGAGGCTGACGCGTACTGCGCCGCGCGCAAGGCCGGGTTCCACCCCCATTGCCGAAAGCACGTGTGATGCCTGCACCTTGCCGGAAGAACAGGCAGAACCCGACGAAACCGCTATTCCGTTGAGATCGAACGCGATGACGGCGGTTTCAGCCTTCAATCCGGGAACCGTGAACAGGCTTGTGTTGGGAAGCCGGGGGGCGCCACGGCCGAATATCACCGCCTGCGGCGAATATTTTGCCAGGCTGGCCTCAAAACGATCGCGCAAGGCTGCGATGCGACCAGCGCCTGTATTGCCCGCGATCGCGGCAGCCGCACCGAAGCCCGCGATGGCGGCAACGTTCTCGGTTCCTGCGCGCAGGCCTCGTTCCTGGCCGCCACCCCTGACGAGCGGCTCTCCGATATGGATGTCCGCGCGGCAAACAAGGGCACCGGCGCCCTGGGGACCGCCAAGCTTGTGGGATGAGATCGACATCAGGTCGGCGCCGAGCGTGACAATGCTGCAGTCGATGCGGCCCGGCCCCTGCACTGCATCGACGTGGAGAATCCCCGAGGCCGAATGCACGATCTCGGCAACTGCACGGATTGGCTGGATGACGCCCGTTTCGTTATTCGCGAGCATCACGGAGACCAGCGGCCGCCTGGACTTCGTCAGGGCCGCTTCAAGCGCAACGAGATCGACGACGCCGTCGCCCGTTACAGGCAATTCTTCAACCTGATCCTGCGCGAATCGGCCGCCACAACGAACTGACGGATGCTCAATCGCCGACACGAATAGCCGATCGCGCTGCTCTTTGCGACCACCGATTTCCAGCGTGGACGTAAGCGCCAACATGTTGGCTTCGGTCGCTCCGCTTGTGAACGTGACGTTCCTGGCTTCAGCGCCGACCGATACGGCAACCCGGCTGCGCGCTTCTTCGACCAGTCGGCGCGCCGCGCGCCCCTCCGCATGTACCGATGAAGCATTGCCGGTCAGCCCCAGAGCGGCGCTTGCGGCCAATTTGGCCTCCTCGCGCAGCGGGGCGGTGGCATTCCAGTCAAAATAGGCCCGTTCAGTCATGGCCGGCGTGCATACCTTGAGGCGTTCACTTGTAGACCCCGCAAAAAGCTTGCTTTTTGCCCTGGGGATCGTGGTAGAAGCCCGAAATCTCCCGGCCCTTATAGCGTGTGTTGCGAGCGGGAACAGCGGAATTCATATAATTAGAATAATTCTAAACTAAACGCCGGGGTTGGTAAGTCCCGTCCGGAGCACAACAAATCCCGATGCTGCCGCTGTCGCGGCAGATATGTCCGAGGTTTTTAAGCTATGCCTGAGGTTATCTTTACCGGCCCGGCCGGCCGCATTGAGGGGCGATATCACCCCGCCCGGCAAAAGAACGCGCCGATTGCGATCATCCTTCACCCGCACCCGCAATTCGGCGGGACGATGAATCATCCGATCATCTACCAGCTGTACTACGCCTTTGTGCATCGCGGCTTCTCGGCGTTGCGTTTCAATTTCCGCGGCGTCGGGCGCAGTCAGGGCAGCTTCGATCATGGCACCGGCGAATTGTCCGACGCGGCATCCGCTCTCGACTGGGCGCAGACCATCAATCCGGAGGCCAAAAGCTGCTGGATCGCCGGCTTTTCGTTCGGCGCCTGGATTGGCATGCAGCTCCTGATGCGCCGCCCTGAAATCGAGGGCTTCATCTCGATCTGCCCGCCGGCCAATCTTTATGACTTTTCGTTCCTGGCGCCCTGCCCGTCGTCGGGTCTCATCATCCACGGCGACAAGGATGCGGTCGTGCCGCATAAGGACGTCACCACGCTCGTCGACAAGCTCAAGACCCAGAAGGGCATCGTGATCGAGCAAAAAGTTGTGCAAGGCGCCAATCATTTCTTTGACGGGAAGGTGGAAGCTTTGCTCACTTCGATCAGCGCTTATCTCGACAAGCGCCTGAAGACCGAGCGCAAACCGGCGGCGTAGAATCGCTAGACGCACCGGCAGCGCGCTCGGTCCCGAATGGTGACACGCGGACCGCTCTCCGCGATGACGGAACATGCTGCTCGTTAAAACGTATCTCGACAAAAGCGCGATTCACGGGCTGGGCGTCTTTGCCGGTGAATTTATCCGCCGGGGCACCCGTGTCTGGCGATTCGTTGAAAGCTTCGACCGGGTCTACTCGCCCCAGCAGTTCGCCAAATTGCCGAAGCCGGCACGCGACTACATCAAGAACTACGGCTACCGGGTTGACGGCGAGGTGCTGCTGACCATCGACCACGATCACCACATGAACCATTCGGACGACGCCAACACCCACTGGCGTGACGGCCACATCGTTGCCCGCCGCGACATACGCAAGGGCGAGGAAATCACCAATAATTACCGCCTTTTCGATGCGGCTTTCTGCGCGGCGTTCCTGAAACCGAAACGGCGGTTGCCGCGTACCCCCTAGGCCCGCGCGACCACGCCGCCCGGGAGTGGCTTCGGCGCGCCGGTAGTCTTCGGAAACGTAATGGGAAGATTGTTGAGCGTGCGTACGGCGAGATAGGCGAAGGCCTGGGCTTCGAGTGCGTCGGATGACCAGCCTGCGTGGTCCGCCGTCTCCACCGTCGCGGGCGCAAGACGCTGCCCGAGCATCTTCATCAGCGTGCGATTGCGTGCGCCGCCGCCTGCAACAATCCAGGCCTTCGGCACCGCCGGAAGGTGCGGAATAATGCGCCCGACCGCCTGGACCGTCAGCGCCGAAAGGGTCGCCGCGCCGTCGGCTACCGAATAATTCGGCAGACCTATATTTCCGAATGCGAAGGCATTTCTGTCGAGCGACTTCGGGGTCTTAAGTTCAAAAAACGGATCGGCCAGGACTCTGTCGATAAAGAATTCGTCGGGTTTGCCGTCGGCCGCTGCATCGCCGTGATTGTCATATGGGGCGCCGGTACGCGCACGCATGAAGTCGTCAATTAATGCGTTACCGGGTCCGGTGTCGCATGCGATGGGATCGCCGCCATCGACAAAGGTGACATTGGCTACGCCCCCCAGATTTAACACCGCGATCGGATGCGGACGTTCAAGCTCCCGCGCCAGCGCCTGATGAAATACCGGCACCAAAGGCGCACCCTGCCCGCCGGCCGCGATGTCGGCCGCACGGAAATCATAGGCTACCGGCAACTTCAGCCGCGCGGCGAGCGCTTCGCCATCGCCGATCTGCACTGTCAGCCGCGCCGCCGGCCGATGCAGCACCGTCTGCCCATGAAATCCGACGATAGCGATATCGGTTTTGTCGATCCGTTCGGTTTCGAGAAAGGTCTCGACGGCTTGCGCGTGCACACGTGTCACGAATGCGTCGGCCTCCTTGAGGATGCCCGGACGCTGCCAGCGGTCCGAAAGACCCGCACCTTCGGCCAAGGCCTGACGCAACAGGTCACGCTCCGGATCGGAATAAGGCCGGTAGCCGGTCGGCCCGAAGCGTGCAACGCGTTCGCCGTCAGTCTCTATCAACGCTACGTCGACGCCATCGAGCGAGGTCCCGCTCATCAGCCCGATCGCCCCGATTACCCCCAACGCCCACCCCGCCACGCTTGACGCATGGTCCCAGCCAGCCCCAGCTGTCCGGGATCATGCGTTGTTGAATCCGACGCCGGACCTGTTACACCACCCGCCGATGCATGCGACAAGTCCGCCGCGAGACCATCAGCTATGAGCGCCTACAAGTCGGATTTCCTGAACGTTCTCGCCGAACGCGGATTCATCCACCAGCTCTCGGAACCCGAAACGCTGGATGCGCGCGCCAAGGCCGGAGCCATAACCGCCTATATCGGCTTTGATTGCACCGCGGCGTCGCTGCATGTCGGCTCGTTGCTGCCGATCATGATGCTCTACTGGCTACAACAGACCGGACACAAGTCGATCGCTTTGATGGGCGGCGGGACAACCCGCGTCGGCGATCCATCCGGCAAGGATGAAAGCCGCCGCATCCTCACCGAGGCGATGATCAACGACAACCTCAAGGGTATTCGCGCGGTCTTCGCAAAGTTCCTGAAATTCGAAGACGCCGGCGGCAACGCCATCATGGCGAATAATGCCGATTGGCTGAACTCCCTCAACTACATCGACTTCCTGCGGGACGTCGGACGGCATTTCTCGGTAAACCGCATGCTCGCCTTCGATTCCGTGAAATTGCGTCTTGATCGACAGCAGGAGCTGTCGTTTCTCGAATTCAACTACATGATTCTTCAAGCTTATGATTTCGTCGAATTGCACAAGCGTCACGGCTGCATTCTTCAGATGGGCGGTTCCGATCAGTGGGGCAATATCGTCAGCGGCATCGATCTCGGTCGGCGCATGCTCAATGCGCAATTGTTTGCTCTCACCTCGCCGCTGATCACAACCTCGTCCGGCGCGAAAATGGGAAAGACCGCCGCCGGTGCAGTTTGGCTCAATGCCGATCTGCTGAGTCCCTACGATTATTGGCAATACTGGCGAAACACCGAAGACGGCGACGTGGTACGATTCCTCAAGCTGTTCACCGTGCTGCCGTTGCCGGAAATAGCGCGTCTCGCCGCGCTCAAGGGCAACGATATCAACGAGGCAAAGAAAGTCCTCGCAAGCGAAGCGACCGCGCTCGTGCACGGCCGCGCCGCCGCAGATCAGGCTGCCGAAACGGCGCGCAAGACATTCGAGGAAGGTGCGCTCGCCGAAGATCTTCCGACCGTCACCATTGTGCGGGCGGAATTGGATAAAGGCCTTGGCGTGCTGTCGGCTTTTGCCGACAAGGCGAAGCTCGTAGCTTCCAACAGCGAAGCACGCCGCCAGGTGAAGGCCGGAGGCCTCAAAGTAAACGACGCGACGGTAAGCGACGAAAAGTTGGTGCTGACCGCGAAGCATTTGACGCCGGAAGGCGTGATCAAGCTTTCGCTCGGCAGGAAAAAGCATGTCCTGCTGAAGCCGAAGTGAGTCTCGGTCACCGGGCTAACTCGTGCGCACCGCCTTCCCGGACGAGATCACCGGGACAAGCCCGGTGATGACGGTTGCGATTGCGGCACCGGCCCGCCTGATTCACTTGTCAAACAGCCCATCAGGCTTGCTCATACGTCGCAAGCCAACGCTCCGCTGCCCGGATTTTTTGATCAGGCGCCGGGGGCCGCCTGCAATTTCTGGTGCCGCCGCCTCGAATTAAAACCGAGGGCGCGCGGGACGCCTGTCCGGGTCCTGATGGACCCACGGGCCTCGTTTGCCTCGCGGCAACGAGGCATGCCGAAGCCGAATGTGCCTGCCTTGGCTCTTTGCAAAGCTTCGGGCAGGTCACGCCGCAAGTCCGCCAGATCCCAGGGCGTCCCGCGCGCGGTGTTTATGAGGCTTGCTCCGCGAAGGTCCCCGGAAGTCGAGCGCTTCACCCGTCGCAAGACGAGACCTTCCGTCGAGAACCAGACCCGTTGCGGCCGCCTCTGACAGGCGTTGCTGCCGCAAGCAGGCGTCAGGGTCCTCCACGCCAACGTCGCAGGCGCGAGGAGCTCCGCGGCTTGGACCGCCGGGCCCTTCCAGCGCATCTCCGCTGCAAGGAAATTCCCGGCCACCGCTCCCCGCCCCGCGTCTGGAGACGCTGATCAGACACCCCTCGGTAACGGGGCGGGATGCGTCCAGGCTTATAGTCCTATAGGAATAAAGTCAAGCTACACACACACCCGCACCCTGAAGCCACGACCGTTGTCATGCCCGGACTTGTCACCACGGCGTGCCCATAAACGCATCTGTCATGGCTCGGTACTGACGCTCCTCCGTCATGGCCGGGCATAGCCGTTCGCAGAACGGCGTCGCTTCGCTCGCCTATGTCCCGGCCATCCCGATTCATCGGCACCGCGTCCCCCGCCTAAGCGGGATCACCGGGACAAGCCCGGTGATGACATCGGAGAAGTGCGCATCATCCCACCCCTAATGCGCGTCACCGCGAAGGCGGCGCAAAATTGGGGTCGAACGTTCCCGGAGACGGGATGAACTTGCGCAACAGCCCCGGCGCAATCGCACTGACCGGGTTCACCGTTATGCGCGGAGCGCTTGGTGGACCGACAGCCTCGTAATTGATTCCAAGCAGGCCTTCCTTGTTTCCGCCGCCAAGAAACAACCCGACAATCGGAATCTGCCCGAACATGTTGTTGATGCCGTAGAACGGCACGAACGTACCGCGGAGATGAACGTCGTCGCGCGTGTAATCGATGTTTCCCTCGATGGTGGCTCCGACCAAAGGACCGCGCACGATTCCGTCGCGGATCGACGTCTTGCCTGGCACGCGGGTGAAGTCGGCCCGCATTTCGCTGAAATCAACGCCGGTAGTGCCGGCCGCGCCCGGCGCGCCTGACACTACCTTTTCGAGAACCGGTTCGCCGCGCACCGCGAACCGGCGGATATAGAGCGTTCCGACCTGGGGCGACTGCTCCTGCGTCGGCGGATCCATCGCTACCCACATTTGCCCGCCATACATCCGGGGATACATATCCGTAAACCTGAACAGCGCGCCGGCATCATCCGTCTCGAAATAAATGACCTGATGGTTGTCGCGAGCACGCACACGCAGATCGCCATTCAGCGGCGTGTCGCGCCCGATCTTGCTCGTCATGGCGAAACTTCGGATATGACCGGAGCGGCGCGACATCTTGAGATCGAGTCCGCGCAGGGTCTCGCCGTTATGGCCGGCCACGGTGCCGACCTTGACGTCCAGATCAAGGTCCGACTGCTTCTGCTTGCTCTTGTCGGGCGCCGTCCCCGCCAGTGAAGACTTCACGAAATTCCGGCCGTCATAGATATCGCCGCGCATTGACACGTGCAGAACGCCGTCAATGCTGCGATCAGCCTTGAGGGCCATTTTGTCACCGTCGGACAAGGCGAATACCGGGAAATTGGCCGCCGTCATTTCGTTCGCGCTGTCGAATTCAACAGAGCCGCGGACGGTGACGCCTGCGCCGTCAATGCTCATGTCGTCAAGACGAACCGTCTTTCCCGTCTTCACCATCGTATAGGTGACACGCGCAGGCCTGCCCACCGGCTTCACCCATCCCGGCAATAGATTGTCGACCTTTACCGGTGTCAAATCAGCCTCGACGCTCAACCCTTCGTCTGCGCCGTTGCTGCCGATCTTGCCGATAACCTTGACCGGAATAGCGCCGGTGACAGCAGTGCCGAGATCCAGGCCGAGCCTGCGCCGGGCCGCTTCATCAAGGATCGATTGCAGATGCAACTCGGCGTCGGCATCGCCTTTTTGCTTGCGCAGATCGATGGAAGTCGACGTCCCATTGATCTTGGCGTCACCCTTGATCTGGTAGCCATCGCCAGTCGCGGTCACCTTGAGAGACTGCGCCTCGACCTTCTGGCCGAGCAGCATTTTGTCGGCGGCAAAATTCGTGAGGTCGGCGCTGATTGTGTATGACGACGAATCCTCGGGCATCGGCTTGGCGAGTGCCAGTTTCACAGCAACCTGCGCTGAAATGGTGCCGCGTGTTGATGCCGGATCGAGCGTGATCCCCACCGAATCACGCAGGCCTTCACTGGAAAGCAGAGCGGCGGCGGCCGGCACCGTCCCATCGATACGGAAGCTTGCGCGCGCCGGCGCGGGCTTGGGGTGCGTGTCCGGCACCTCGAATACGCCGCTGGCGATATTGAGTTTGCGTCCGGGCGCAGCCTCAACAGTGCCGCGGCCGATATTGACGAGGGCGTTGCGACCGGTAATGCGCACCGTAAGGTCGGCATCGCGGATTGCCGGCAAGCTTGCGAGCGGACGCAAGGTCGTGCCGCTGGTTTCAATATCCACGGAGAGGCCGTCGTCCGGTGTCGGCGGCCCGTCGTGCTTGAAATCTTCGAGCGGTGCATTGCCGGCAACGACAACCCGCTCGACCATTCCTCCGGAAATATGATCCTCGACCCATGACCTGACGTCGACGGCAGCGAATAACGGCCAAAGCCGCTTGAGCGCTGACACCGGCATGCGCGTGCCTGCGACGCCAAAGGCGACATGCGACTCGGCTCCGCCGTAGTCCAGCCTGCCGGTCACGGCAACGCCGATATTGTGCGATGGACGCGTGTCGATGCGGCCCAAATCGCCCTGCTCCAGATCTATGCGTTTGCGAACGGTATCGATGCGCGCGCGCACGGTCATTCGATTGATGGCGATGCCCTCGTCATCAGGCGATGCGCCGGGCGCCAGAATGATGGGATCGATCACCGGATCGCTCCGGGCCATATTGAACAGCCACGTTCCGTGTTGTTCGGGCGGCGCTTCCAAGGTCGCGCGCATGGTGAACTGATTGCCGCCCGATTGAACCTGAAACGGCATGACCAGGACGTGGCGGCGTCCGTCCCAATTGAAACGGAAATCGGCGTGATCGATATCGACGCTCACTTTATCGTTGCCCAGATCGGTGATCGTTCCCTTCTCGGCAACGACCTGGCCCTGCACCGTCTGCGGCGTTCCGTTTGCGAGGATGTCGGCGCGGATGCTTGCGGACAACGGCAGGTCGACATCGAAATCGTCCGTATCCAATCGCAGTGCCAAAAGAATGTCGCGCGTGGATACCTTGCGCGCCTCGATGCCGACAGCGCGTACACCATCCGCCAGCGGACGCATCGCCGCGCTGATGACCCAGGGACGCTTCGGGTTGTCGGATTCAAGCCGGAATATGACGCCGCCACGCCGGGGCCTCGTCAGGCTCGCATTGATGCCGTCGAAGGTCCAACGCTTGCCGTTGCGCCGGTCGTCAACAACCAGATTGCCATTCTTGAGACCCAGTTCGCGCAAGTCATGCCCGTCAAGTCCGGTCTGACCAAGCGCATCGATCCAGGTCATGACGCCGGCAAGTCGCTCGAACTCCGCGCTCAGCACGGCTTGCGGATCGATGGAGGACGCGGCTTGTTCGACGGGCGGCGCCGCTGCCACCGGCGCGGCGACGGCGATAGGCCGTTTGTCGGCGCCGGCGAACACGGTGAGGCGGCCGTCCGCTTCAATGCGCACAGCCATTTCGGCGCCGACCAGATTGAGACTTTGCGCGCGCAGCTCGCCAAACAACAGGCTCCGGCCGGAAAGCCCGACTTCGGCCTTGGGCGCGCTGGCCACGACGGTACCATCCGGATCGCGCACAACGATGTCACGCAGGCGCAGCGACGTACCACCCTTCTCATCGCGTTCGAGCTGGGTACCGCCTACGAAGACAGTATGATTGCCGCCGAAGTTTTCCTCGATGGCAGCTTTCAGCCAAGGCGTTGCAATGTTCAGCTCGATCGGTCCACTTGAGAGTTGCCACCACAGGCCGAGTACAACGACGGTCGCCAGCACAAAAGAAACGGCGACAGTAATGAACAGCCGCCGGAGCCATCGCATGCGAAACATATTGCGTGCGCGATGTCTAAGTCCGCTCCAGCGCACACGACGCGATGCGTGCACGACGCGATGACGATGCTGCCCGTGCCCTACGGCGATGGCGTGATGGGCCCGATGGCCGTGTTCGTGTTCGCCACCTGTCATGCGCTGGATCGCGCCCCTCGTCTGACGCAGCGTGCGTAGCGTACTGCCGACCAGGCAAACAACCCGCACGGCCTACGGCACATATTGACGGAACCCGTTGCGCCCCTCCGACGCAAGTGGCATGTGCGACATGACCGCTTGAAAACGACGAAAGGAAGGCACATGGGCCGTGAACTTGTTGCGGGTGCGAAGGCTCCTGCCTTCACGCTACTGACGGCGGGCGGCGGCAGAATTTCGCTGGCCGATTTCAAGGGCAGCAACCTCGTCCTTTATTTCTACCCGAAGGCCGATACGCCGGGCTGCACAAAGGAAGCAATCGAATTTTCCCGCCTGCGGGCTGATTTTGCCAAGACCAAGACCGCCATCCTTGGCGTATCGGCCGACCCGGTGACGGCGCAGGATAAATTCAAATCCAAGCACCGACTCGGAATTGCACTGGGGTCCGACGAATCCAGGAAGATGCTCACGAAGTACGAAGCCTGGGGCGAGAAGTCGATGTATGGGCGCAAATATATGGGCGTCATCCGCAAGACGTTCCTCATCGGCCCCGACGGCCGCATCATTCGAATCTGGCCGAAGGTGCGCGTGCCGGGGCACGCCAGGGAAGTGCTTTCAGCCGCCCGCAACGCGTAATCCCCCGCAATTGCTGGAGGATTCCACCGATACCGCATCCCAATTACCGGTTTCTTAACCATATCGGATTGATATCGGCCCCTGCTGGCCAGCGGCTCGACCACGGCCGAACCGGCGTGGAGCGTCGATGTCGTACTCGCCTTCTTCGCACTATCCGGCAGCCGAACCGGCCGCCCGTCACCCACATCCGCGGGCCCAATCGGCCGCGGGAATGTCGCGCCACCTCCATCGCAGTCACGGCGGCTACGTCCTTACGCATGGGGGACACCAGATTCGCATTGGTCCCGTAGCATTCTGGATTGTCGTCGGCGGGCTTGTGATCATGGCGGTGTGGTCGATCGCGACCGGCAGCTATTTCGCATTTCGCGATAATGTCCTCACGCGGCTGATTGGCCGCCAGGCCGAATTGCAGTTTGCCTACGAAGACCGGATCGCCGAACTGCGCGCGCAAGTCGACCGCATCACGAGTCGCCAGTTGCTCGACCAGGAACAATTCGAGCAAAAGCTCAATGCATTGCTGCAGCGGCAGGCGACACTGGAACAGCGCACGCTCGCCCTGGGCGGCGATGTATCGGCAACTGGAACGATCAAACCCGCTCGCGTTTCGCCGGCGGAAAAACCGCCGCGAGCTTCGCAGATCAATGACACGGTTATTTTTGTTGCGCCGCCCGACCGTGAGGCGCGGCTGCAATCACGCGAACTGCCGGCCATGGCGACCCAAATTGCCGAGCGCACGACTGCCGGCGAACTCAAGGGCGTGCTGGCGCGGATTTCACTGGCGCTCGATAAGATCGACCAAAAACAGGCGAACGCACTCACCAATCTCGAAGATCGCATCGACACGAAAATGCGCCGCATGCACAGCGTGCTCGCCGATCTCGGAGTGGATTCCGCGCGAGCGCGCGCTGACGGCGCGGTCGGAGGGCCGTTTGTTCCGCTCAAGCCGCCGCCCACCGGCGCCAGCGCGTTCGAACGTCAGCTTTACCGCATCAACGTCGCCCGCGCGCAAGTTGATCGCTTCACGCATGCATTGGTCGCCGTGCCGGTTCGCAAGCCCGTTATCGGCGAAGTGGACATGAGTTCGCCCTTCGGCATGCGCATGGATCCATTTCTGGGCCGCCCGGCGATTCATACCGGCATCGACCTGCGTGGAGAGATCGGCGAGCCCGTGCGCGCGACCGCAACCGGCCGCGTGTCTATTGCGGGCCGCGAAGGCGGCTACGGCAATATGGTCGAGATCAATCACGGCAATGGACTGGCGACCCGTTACGGCCACCTGTCCGAGATCGACGTGAAGGTCGGCCAACTCGTTCGCATCGGCGAGGTCATCGGGAAAATAGGTTCGACCGGCCGATCCACCGGCCCCCATCTGCACTATGAGACGCGCGTTAACGGCGAGGCCGTCGATCCGCAGAAATTTCTGCGCGCTGGCTTGAGACTGGGCGACGTATAAGTTCGCCCCCTATTCTACATCCTCAACCTGCTCCGGCCCGCCGCCGAATGCCTTTTGTGCGAGCGCTGCCTGCATGAATTCATCGAGATCGCCATCGAGCACCCCCGCGGTATTCGAAGTTGAAACGCCCGTCCGCAGATCCTTCACCATCTGATAGGGCTGCAGGACGTAAGACCGAATTTGGTGGCCCCAGCCGATGTCGGTCTTGGCCGCCTGTTCCGCCGCCGCCTTTTCTTCGCGCCTCTTTATTTCGATTTCAAAAAGCTTTGCCCGCAGCATGTCCCACGCCATCGCGCGGTTGCGATGCTGCGAGCGGTCCTGCTGGCATTTCACCACGATATTCGTCGGAATGTGCGTGAGACGCACCGCCGACTCGGTCTTGTTGACGTGCTGCCCGCCGGCACCGCCCGACCGCATGACGTCGGTCCGCACATCGTTCTCGTTGATGTCTATCTTGATCCGGTCGTCAACGACCGGAAAGACCACGACGCTGGCGAATGACGTATGCCGTCGCGCATTGGAGTCAAAAGGCGAGATGCGCACCAGGCGGTGCACCCCGTTCTCGCTTTTGAGCCAGCCATAGGCGTTGTGGCCCTTGATCGTCACCGTTGCCGATTTGATGCCGGCGCCCTCGCCTTCGCTTTCCTCAATCCACTCCACTTTATACCCATGGGATTCCGCCCAGCGCACATACATGCGCATGAGCATGCTGGCCCAATCCTGGCTCTCGGTGCCGCCCGCTCCGGCATGGACTTCAAGATAACAGTCGTTGGCGTCGGCTTCGCCGGACAGCAGCGCTTCCAGTTCTCGCCGCGCGACTTCCGCCTTCAGCCGCCTGAGTGCGGCTTCCGCGTCGCCGATTGTTTTTTCGTCTTTCTCCGACTCCCCGAGCTCTATCAGTGTCAGCTGATCCTCGAGTTCCTGCTCGATGCGGCCAATGGCTTTGAGTTGATCGTCAAGCGCGTCACGCTCGCGCATCACCCGCTGCGCGCGCGCCTGGTCGTTCCAGAGATTTGGGTCCTCGGAATCCTTGTTTAATTCAGCAAGGCGCCGAGTCGCGGAATCGACGTCAAAGATGCCTCCTCAGCAGCCGCACCGACTGCTTGATTTCCTCGACCAGATTCTGGGTTTCCGCGCGCATCGATTCTTCCTTGGCCTGAATTGTTCCGCATGTAGCGTCCCTGATCGCGCGCCGCAACCCATAATCTCCACCCGAAAGAAGCGGTCTCGACCGAGGAACAATGGCTGCGAGGATGAATTGACGAACCAGGAGCACACGGCTTCCCAACAACCAGCCTCAAGCGAGAATATCCATGGGCCTCTTTACAAGCGACATTAAATCACTCGACGACCTCTTCGTGCACCAGCTGCGCGACATCTATTACGCCGAAAAGCAGATCGTGCAGGCCCTTCCTGAGATGATCGAAAAGGCGACAGACGCCGGCCTCAAGCAGGGCTTCGAGACGCATCTCGGAGAAACCAAAAACCACGTCAAGCGCCTGGAACAGGTATTCGAGATGCACGGCGTCGAAGCCAAGGGCGTCGACTGCCCTGCAATCGACGGCATCATCGAAGAAGCCGACGACGTGACCGGCGACGTGGATGACAAAACCGTGCTCGACGCCGCGCTCATAGCGGCTGCACAGGCGGTGGAACACTACGAGATGACCCGTTACGGCACCTTGATCGCCTGGGCGAAGCAACTCGGCCGGCCGGATTGTGCGAGCGTCCTGCAGCAGAACCTCGAGGAGGAAAAAGCCGCCGACTCGAAACTGACCTCACTCGCGGAGCGCAACGTCAACGTGAAAGCTGCGTAGAGTTCTCTTGTAGCGAATGCGCGACTCGCTTGCTTAACAGCGGCGAGTACGCGGCGATGAGAGGTCCGTGATTAGTATAGGCCGCCCGTCCCGGAACGAACCGCACGGTCGGCATCAGGGCTCACGCCGATACCCCAGCCCCGGCCGCCGCCATCGCTGCCATCGCCGCTACCCACGACCGAGTAGCTGTCAGGCGGCGCGGTACCCGGCTTGAAAGCTTCGAGGATCGCCCGCTCGGTGCCGGGGCCTGCGCGCATGCCGGTCTTGAGATCGACGCGCACAAGCTTGATGCCGGGCGGCACGCGGAACGGCACCGCCGGCCTGTCAGCGAGTGCGACCTTCATGAAATCCTTCACGATCGGCGCGGCGAGATGCCCGCCGGTCGCCCCGCGCCCCAGGTGACGCGGCTTGTCGTAGCCCATGTAGACGCCCACGACGACGTCCGGCGTGAAGCCGATGAACCAGGCATCCTTTTCGTCATTCGTCGTGCCGGTTTTGCCGGCAACAGGCTTGCCGACTTCTTTTTGGAAGCCCGCGCCCGCGGCGGTGCCACGCTGGACCACGCCTTCCATCATCGATGTGATCTGATAGGCCGTCATCGGGTCGAGCACCTGCTGACGCCGGTCGACCAGGGAAGGCTCGGGCTGGTTTTCCCATTTCTTGGCGTCACAGCCGATGCACTCGCGCTCGTCGTGCTTGTAGACGGTATGGCCATAGCGATCCTGAATACGATCGATCAATGTCGGCTTGATCCGGCGTCCGCCATTGTCGATCATCCCGTAGGCGGTGACCATCCGCAGCAGCGTCGTCTCGCCGGCACCGAGTGCAAATGAAAGATAAGGTGGCAAATCGTCGTAGATGCCGAAGCGCTTGGCATATTCGGCAATGAGCGGCATGCCGATGTCTTGCGCGAGGCGTACGGTCATGACGTTGCGCGAATGTTCGATGCCGAAACGCAGCGTCGATGGTCCGAAGAAATTGCCTTCGTAGTTTTCAGGGCGCCAGACGCCGAGACCGGGACCTTGATCGATTTCCAGCGGCGCATCGAGCACGATCGTCGACGGCGTGTATCCGTTGTCGAGGGCTGCGGCGTAGACGAACGGTTTGAAGGAGGAGCCCGGCTGACGCAACGCCTGCGTCGCGCGATTGAACTGGCTCTGGTCATAGGAGAACCCGCCGACCATCGCGAGGACACGCCCCGTCAATGGATCCTCGACAACCATTCCTCCGGATACTTCCGGCACCTGCCGCAAGCTATACTGGCCATCGGCTTTGCTCGGTTCGACGTAAACCACATCGCCCGGGCTCACGACCTGGCTGACTTTTGCAACCGCCTTGCCGCCGGTCTTGGCCCATTTCATGCCGTCGAGCGGCATGATGCCGACCGTGCGTTCCTTGCTGACAAATCCGCCCGGCTCGCGTCCCGGCTGCAATCCGATGCGCGCCGATTGATCGCTCACTTCGAGCACGACGGCGATCCGCCATGGTGCGACGTCGGCTAGGGCCTTCACGTCGGCAAGCTTGACGCCCCAATCGCCGCCGATGTCGATTTTGGCCACCGGGCCGCGCCAGCCTTGCTGCTGATCAAACCGCACGAGCCCTTCACTGAGCACCTTGCGTGCAAGTACCTGCCACTTGGTATCAAGCGACGTGCGAACGGACAGGCCACCTTCGTAGAGTTTCTTTTCTCCATAGCGTTCGTAGAGTTCGCGCCTGACTTCTTCGGTGAAATATTCGGCGGCAAAGGTGTGTCCGCTTGCCGCCTTGGTCGTGACACCGAGCGGCGAACGTTTTGCGTTTTCGGCATCCGCGTTCTTGACGAATCCCGCTTCGGCCATCCGATCGATGACCCAATTGCGTCGTTCGATCGCGCGCTCGCGTTGGCGGAACGGATGATAGTTGTTCGGCGCCTTCGGCAACGATGCAAGATAGGCCGCTTCAGAAACCGTGAGCTCGTTGACGGCCTTGTCGAAATAGACAAGCGAAGCCGCCGCGATGCCATAGGCGCCAAGACCGAGATAGATTTCGTTCAGGTAAAGCTCGAGGATCTTGTCCTTGCTGTAGGTGCGCTCGATCTTGAGCGCCAGCAGTGCCTCTTTGACTTTCCGCGAGAGCGAAAGCTCGTTCGTCAGCAGGAAGTTCTTGGCGACCTGCTGCGTGATCGTCGAAGCGCCCTGCGGACGCCGGCTTGATCCGTAGTTCTGAAGGTAATTGAACGCGGCGCGTGCGATGCCCGTGAAATCAAGCCCACCGTGTTCGTAGAAATTCTTGTCCTCGGCGGCGAGAAACGCATTGATGACGAGTTTCGGTACCGCCTGAATTGGGATGTAGAGGCGCCGCTCGCGCGCATATTCGGCGACAAGCGATCCGTCGGCCGCATGCACGCGGGTCATTACCGGCGGTTCATAGTCCTGCAGTTGCGAATAGTCCGGCAGGTCCTTGGAAAAATGCCAAAGCAAGCCGGCGGCCGCGGCCACGCCCACCACGAAGAGGATGGTGCCGGCCGCAAAGAGAAAGCCGAGGAAGCGTAACATGAGCTTCATGGTCGAATGATCCCGCCTTGCGCCAGGTTGCGGATTTCATCCTTGGTGGCCGAAAGCCGCAAGACCGATAGGCTCTTTACTACGGCCAAGCCACCGCCGTCTGCGTCAAAGGCTGCGGTTCGCCCCCCTGTTTGCCGGGTTTTATGTTGAAACTGAGGCCGGTCGCTCAGGCACCAATCCAGATCATGGCCCATTTAGTGGCGCCCCCCGCCGGTACCGGCGACCTTTGGCGTAAAGAATGCATCGATCGCCTTAACCAAGGCTTGCGCCGAGTGGGCGCGCCAGGTCGCGGAATTGAGCTGTTTGAGATCGTCCTTCGTCGACATGTATCCAAGCTCGATGAGGACCGAAGGCACATCGGGTGCCAGCAGAACCTTGAACCCGGCCGATTTCAACGGGTGCTTGTGCAGGCGCGCGGCGGTCTTGAGCTCGTCGACGACCGTGCGCGCAAACTGCATGGAAAATGTCTTGGTCTCGCGCTGAGCCAGGTCGACGAGGATGTTGGCGACGTCATCAGGTTCGGTGGTGAGGTCGACCCCGGCGATAACGTCAGCCTTGTTTTCAGCCTCGGCCAGTCTCGCCGCTTCCGCGTCGGAGCCCGTCTCGGACAGGGTATATACGGTCGCGCCTTCGGCCTGGCCTTCATTGCGCGGCAGCGCATCGGCGTGGATCGATATGAACAGCCCGGCATTGCGCGCACGGGCAAAACGCACCCGGTCGCCGAGCGGAATGAAGGTGTCGTCCGAGCGCGTCAATGCGACACGATATTTGCCGCCGGCCTCGAGCTGTCCGCGCAGCGTCTGCGCGAAAGCCAGCACGATATCCTTTTCAAGTTCGCCCCCGCACCGCGCGTGCCGGTATCGATGCCGCCGTGGCCGGGATCGAGCACGACCAGCGGGCGCGAATCTCCATCCGCCTTGGGCGGCACATCGACCGGCCTGGTTGCCGCGCTGCGCACCGGACGGTTCTCGAGCGCGATGGCGCGCAAGAAACTCGTGCGATCCGTGGCGGCAAGATCAAGGACCAGCCGGGCCGGCTGGCTATCCGTTGCATCGAGAACGAACGCCTTCTCGATGCGGACCGGACCCTTGGTGTCGATCACGATGCGGGATCCGCCTTGCATGATCAGCCCGTAGCGAAAGGCCTTGACCAGGCCGCGTCCCTGTTCGGCAGCTTTGGCCGGAAACTTGAAGGTGATCTGTGGCAGGTCGACAACCACGCGATAGGGATCAGCGAGCGCAAAAGCCGCGACGTCGATCTTGCGATTCAAATCCACGACAAAACGCGTGCGCTTGTCGTCTCCGCCGATGCGCAGATCGGCGGCGACGACCGGCTGCTCCGTCACGGCGGCCAATGCCCGCTCCGTCACACCGCTTTCGGCGGCCATGCCGGCCAACTCGAAAAGCAGCGCACAGGCCAGAGCACTGGAGATGGCGATAGCGCGGGCTGTCACGAATCCTGACCCTTTTGGAGCGCTTTTTAACCCATTAAGGCCCCCATCGGTTAACGGAACTTGATTAAGGGCATCATTCGGCGCGCCGGTGTGGCCTAACTGCAAAGCTTCCCTTGCCAGTCAAGGTTGGGGGCCGTATGAAGAGTCTGCTGATGGTTAGAGTTCCGGTTGTGCCGCGTTCGGGCCCCGGCCGCTTAGGTCCTGTACCGCCCCCCTCGAGGAGGTCGGCGGACGGCCAAGTGAAACGAGCCGAAACCCTTGTGAAGGACACCCGGATCAGCGTGCGGCTTGTATGGCCGTTCGCGACCTAGCCGTGAGCAACGAGAAACCTCGGTTCGCGCCGATGCGGCGCGACCGCAGCGCTACGGGTCGCAAGTTTCATGCTGCCACTGACGCAGCAAAGGTATTTTGAAGTCCATAACCCACGCGCCGCCGCTGAGGCGGCGCGCGGCGGTATGGATTTCGGCCTCGCGGCCCTTTCCTTCCACACCAATCAGGCCAGTTCCCCGGACAATCGTCTTGCGCCGTCTACTTCGCGCGAGCCAGCGGGAGCGCGTGGCCCAGTGAGAATTTCCAATGGCCGACAAAATGTTGATCGATGCGACCCACCCCGAAGAGACCCGGGTCGTCGTGCTTCGCGGCAATCGCGTCGAGGAATTCGACTTCGAGAGCGCCAACCGCAAACAGCTTCGCGGTAATATCTACCTCGCCAAAGTTACCCGCGTAGAGCCGTCGTTGCAGGCGGCCTTCGTCGACTACGGCGGCAACCGTCACGGATTTCTCGCGTTCTCGGAAATCCATCCTGACTACTACCAGATCCCTGTCGCCGACCGGCAGGCGCTTCTCGCGCAGGAAGAGCGTGACCAGCGCGCTGCCGAAGCAGAGGCTGACAGCCGCGCGGGACGGCGTGGACGCCGCCACCATCACCGCGGTGCCCAGCGCCAACGCGATCGTGACGTCGTGCAAAGCGAGCCGGTTGGCAACGAGGAATCGCCACGCGAGGAATTGGGGGCGCAGCCCGACGCAACGGCTTTCCCAGAGTTCGCGCCGGACCAGATTGCCGATTTTGGCGACCAACCGCAGGATCACGAACCGGTTTCGCACGACTTCAATCACGAAGGCCGCCACGAAGACCACGAAGAAGCGGACCACGCGGCGTCCCAGCCGGCGGCCGCCGAGGACACCTTCCCGTCCACCGAGGCCCCGCATGAGGCGGTGGCCGAGGGGGAACAGCCGTCCGCAGCCGCCGAAGGCGCACTGACCGCCGATACCCCGTCATTCCAACAGTACGAACACGCCACCGATGCGACGCCGCAGGATGCAAATGGATCCGCTGGCGACAACGGCAACGGCGAAGACCATGCCGAGGACGAATCCGTTGAATCGGTCGGCGGTGCCGACGCTCTTGAAGAAGTGCAGGAACGGGTGCCCCGTTTCCGCCGCCAGTACAAAATCCAGGAAGTGATCAAGCGCCGGCAGGTCATGCTGGTGCAGGTGGTCAAGGAAGAACGCGGCACCAAGGGCGCGGCGCTGACAACGTACCTCTCTCTCGCCGGACGCTATTCCGTTCTCATGCCCAATACGGCGCGCGGGGGCGGCATTTCCCGCAAGATCACGTCGGCCGATGACCGCATGCGGCTCAAGGAGATTGCCCAGGAATTGGAAGTGCCGGAGGGCATGGGAGTGATCCTGCGCACGGCCGGCGCAAGTCGCACGAAAACCGAAGTCAAACGCGATTTCGAATATTTGTTGCGGCTCTGGGAGACGGTGCGCGACCTTACGCTGAAATCAACCGCGCCCAAGCTCGTCTATGAGGAAGGCTCGCTTACCAAACGTTCAATTCGCGACCTTTACGGCAAGGACATCGAGGAAATCGTCGTCTCCGGCGACGAAGGCTACCGGGAAGCGCGCGAGTTCATGCGGATGCTGATGCCGAGCCACGCGAAGTACGTCAAGCATTACAAGGACACGCAGCCGCTATTCACCCGTTACGGCATCGAGAGCCAGCTCGACGCCATGTTTTCGCCGGTCGTGCAACTGCGCTCCGGCGGCTACATCGTCATCAACCAGGCGGAAGCACTGGTCGCGATCGACGTGAACTCCGGCCGCGCCACGCGCGAGCATCACATCGAGGACACCGCGCTCAAGACCAATGGCGAAGCAGCGGAGGAAATCGCGCGGCAGTTGCGATTGCGCGATCTTGCAGGGCTCATCGTCATTGACTTCATCGACATGGATGAGGGCCGCAACAATCGCACCGTCGAGCGGCGCCTCAAAGAAGCGCTCAAGCATGACCGCGCACGCATCCAGGTTGGCCGAATTTCGCATTTCGGGCTTCTGGAAATGTCGCGCCAGCGCATTCGCACGTCAGTGCTGGAAAGCTCGACCGAGAAGTGCCCTATCTGCGGCGGCTCCGGCCACGTGAGATCCGTGTCGTCAGTCGCGCTGCAGTTGCTGCGCGCTGTCGAAGAAATGCTGATCAAGGGAGCGACCCACAATTTGCTGGTGCGGACACGCGCCGAAGTCGCGCTCTATGTGCTCAACCACAAGCGTGCGCACTTGAGGGCGCTGGAGGAGAGATTCCGCATCATCATTACGGTATCTGCCGACCCCTCCGTGACCGGCCAGCAGTCTTACGTCATCGACCGAGGCGAACAGGTACACACGCCGGAAGCGGCGCGCATTCTGGCCGCTCAGCAGCCGCAAGTGACGGCGACTGTCGAAGAAGAGACCGACGAAGAAATCGAGGAAGCGGTTATCGCCGCTGATGATGGCGCCGAGCAGGAGCCGGTTGCGCCGGAAGCGGAAGGCGAAGCACGCGTTGAAGGCGAGCGCGATGGCGCCCGTCGGCGGCGGCGGCGACGCGGCCGTGGCGGACGCGGCCGCGGCGGCGAGCCGCGCGAAGGCGCGCAACCATTGGTGCACGAGGCAGCCTCCGAGCAGGCTGCCTCGACTGAGGATAATGACGCCGGCACGGACGGCCAGGATGACTTTTCTCCATCGCAGCCGCGACAGGAAGGCGGCCCGCTTGCCGAAGGCGAGCCACGCCGCCGCCGCAGGCGGGGCCGGCGTGGTGGCCGACGAAACCGGCAACGCAACGGCGAACGGCCATTCAATGCGTCGGAGGGCATGCCGGAGCCCGAGCTTGCGAACGGAGTTGAGGATACCGAACGGCCGTCAAACTTCGACAGCGCACCGGAATTTGCACCCCCGGTCGAGGAGCGCCCGGCACCGCAAGCAGATACGAACGCTGCACCCGTTACCGCGCACGAGGCGCCGCGGCGCCGTTCGACCATTCGCGAGCCTGCAGCCTTCAATTCCGACAGCGCATCGTCGGCGCCGCCGAACAATCCCTCGTCAACACCGGTCATTTCCAGCACCGGAGCCGACGAAGCGGCAACTCCCAAGCGGGGATGGTGGGCCAAGCGTCTCCTGGGAGACAAGGGCTGAAGTTTTACCGTGTCGTCCGCGCGCAGTTGTCTGCTACCGGCATTATGGCCGCGGGCTGAGCTAGTCTCACCGTCGTCTGTCTCGAGGACTGACTTCGCCGAGAAACATGTTATCGTCCACGCACGTCGATACCCACAAGGAGCCGACCTGATGCTGCGAATCCTGACAATCGCTTCGATCCCCCTGCTGCTGGCGGTGACGTCGGCCGGGGCAGTCACCTCGCAGGAAAAAATGGAGACGTGCAAAGTCGGCGCCGACAGCCAGCAGCTGGAGGGCGCCAAGCGCAACGCCTTTATCAAGAAATGCATGGCCAGCGGCAACTACGAGCCGCCCGCGCGGAAAAACGCAAAGAAGATGTCGGCGCCGCCACCCAAGCCGCAATAGCGCCGAATGATCAGCGGCTGGCGGCCTGCACGGCAGGCCGTTCCAGCGGTTTCACCGCGAATGTACGCAGCTGTCCGCGCCGGAGCGCATCGATCGTCACGCTGCGGTTGATGCGTTCGCCATTGAGCAGACGGACCAGGTCATCGACACCGGTGATCGGCACCCCATCCACCCGCACGATCGTATCAAGGCTCATCAGGCCGGCTGCGGCCGCCGGGCCCTGCGGCTCAAGCGTGGTGATCATCGCTCCGGTTGCATTCTCGATCTCGGCGACGCGCGCATGCCGCCGAGGCACCGCCGCCGTTTGCGCGGACACGCCGATATAGGCCCGGCGAACGCGCCCATGCTGGATCAGTTCACTGAGAACGAACTGCGCCGAATTGCTCGCGACCGCGAAGCAGATTCCCTGGGCCCCCATGATCACCGCGGTATTGATCCCGATGACTTCGCCACGCGAAGACACAAGGGGACCGCCCGAATTGCCGGGATTGAGCGCGGCATCGGTCTGGATCACATCTTCGATCAAGCGTCCGTTGCGCGAGCGCAGCGAACGGCCAAGCGCCGATATGACGCCCGCCGTCACAGTGGATTTAAAGCCGAGCGGATTGCCGATGGCGACCACCAGCTGTCCGCGCCTCAGCTTTTTCGAGTTCTCCGAGCGTGGCGCTCGGCAGATCGCGCGCCGACCCCGCGCGAAGCAGCGCGAGATCGGTGTCGGGATCCTCACCCAGGCGCCGCGCTTCCATGACGCGGCCCTCGGCGTCCTGCAACTGCACTTCCTTGGCGGCTTCCACCACATGGGAATTGGTCAGCACAAGACCGTCGGGCGCGATGATTACGCCCGACCCGACACCCGCCGGGCGGCCATCTTTGTTGCGCACCTCGACGCGCACCACAGCCGGGCCCACGGCTTCGGCCACCGACGTGACGGCATGCGAGTAGGCATCGAGAATTTCAGTATCGGTGCGGGACGGCGACGGCGTTTCGCCGACGTCCCCGACATCGGACGGCGTTGCAAAATCGAGCATTTGCGTTTGGGGGTTGGTTGATGTCCCGTAGATGTAGGTATCGATCGCATAAATAAAAGATGCCCACCCGCGGGGCGAGGCACCGCAGGCACGATTTGCCCCCAACCAGGCTGGTTTCAAGGCGATTTAAATTGACCGGTTTCGTTTAACTTTCATCAAGCCGGCGGAGATAAGGTCTTATAGAGACGCGTCATTTTGGTTCGTGGGACCCAATGGACAGCAAGCAGGAAAGACCGAAACCGGGCCGCGCCAAACGCGCGCTTTCGGCGGGAGAAGGCCGCCGCGCCGCCATCGTGTCGGCCGCGCTCGTAGGCATGTTGCTGCTTGCCGCCTTCGTGACGGCCCACTCATATTTTTCGCCGGAACGCGAAGCCAGGGACGCGGTGTCAAAGGTCACCCCGCTGTCGCCATCCAGCGGAGGTGAAGCGGCAAACCGAGTCGCGTCGATTGTGGTCGAGACCGACAAGAAAGGCCGTTGTGAAGAACGCCGCTTCGACAATCGGACCGGAAAGATGGTCTCCGCCAACTATGTCGATTGCGACGCCAGGCTTGAACCCGAGCGCGACACGACGCCGTCGGACAAAATTAACAGTGAGCGCATTCGCGCAATCCTTGGCGCGTTCAAGAAATAGCGCGGCGTGAGCAAAAATACGGGGCCGTTCGCTTTATACCGGAATTGAGTTGAGTGCAGGGCTAGCGTCTGAGCCACTGCCCGATCCGCTCCACCGCCTCCCGCATCTCGGCAGCCGAACCGGCGTAGCAGAAGCGCAGGAAATGCCTGCCGTCGACCGGATCGAAGTCGATGCCCGGTGTTGCCGCCACGCTCGCCTCGTTAAGCATGCGCTTGGCGAAGTCGAGACTGTCATCCGAAAACTTGGAAATGTCGGCGTAAAGATAAAAGGCACCATCGACCGGACGGAATTTGTCTAGCCCGGCTTTCGGCAAGCCTTCCGTGAGAATGCGCCGGTTCTCCTCGTAGCCGTGCTTGACCGCTTCCATTTCCTCGCGCCCGTCGAACGCCGCTTCGGCCGCGACCTGTGCGAGCGTCGGCACCGATATCGCGAGATTGCCCTGCAGCCGCTCGATCGTGCGCACCAGCGTTTCGGGCACGACCATCCACCCGATGCGCCATCCCGTCATACAGAAATATTTCGAGAACGAATTGATAACGACCGCATGGTCCGACACATTGGCAGCAGTCTCGGCGGCGAGCGCGTAATCGAGGCCGTGATAAATTTCGTCGGAGATCACACGGATCCCTTCGGCCTCGGCGATGGTGATCAGCCGCGTAAGGGCATCGGCGTCCATCATCGTACCGGTCGGATTCGCCGGGCTTGCGATCACGACACCCTTAAGCGGCGTTCGCTGGTGAGCTGCGATCAGCGCTTTGGCGGACATCGCCCAGCGCGTCTCTTCCGATGTCTCGATCAACACCGGCTCGCATCCGAGCGCGGAAAGTATGTGGCGGTAAGGCGGGTAGCCGGGATTGGCCAAGGCCACGCGGTCGCCGGGCTCGAACAACGAAAGAAACGCGAGGATGAAACCGCCGGATGAGCCTGTGGTCACCACCACCCGCGCCGGATCGAGCGCAAGGTCGTAGTTGTCCTGGTAGTGGCGCGCGATCCGCGCGCGCAGCGACGGTATTCCCAGCGTTTCGGTATAGCCGATACGGCCGCGCGTGAGCGCTGCCTGCGCAGCCTTGATCGCGGTTGCCGGCGCCGGGGCGGCGGGCTGCCCCACCTCCATATGAATGACCCGGGCACCCTGTGCCTCGCGCTGCGCGGCCGCCGCCATCACATCCATGACGATGAATGGCGGCACATCGCTGCGTTTCGACGGCACCAGCAGCTTTTTTGCGGCGTCTAGCATCGTTTTTGGCCGATCCGGCTCCCTGCCCCGCTGCTGCCGTATTCCACGGATTGCTATCGCTTGGCGAGCGTCCTGACCCAGTCGTGATCGCTCGCCGCGTTGACCGCCCCGAGGGGCGTCACTAGTTTCACGACCATTCGGTGCATCGGTATGTCCTTGAACGGCACACCTAACAGGACGCAGCGCAGGGCGCCAGCAGCCCGCGCGGTCGCGCTCGTTACGGCGTTTGCGCTCGGCGCGGCCGGCGGAGGCCCCGCCATGGCCCCCGTGCATGCGCAGGAACAGGCGCTACGCGGCCTGCCGATCATTCGCGACGCGGAGATCGAGCAACTTCTGCGCGATTATGCGTCACCCATTCTGCGCGTCGCCGGTCTTGCAAAACAGAATGTGAGAGTCGTCGTCCTCAACGACCGCTCGTTCAACGCCTTCGTCATGGATGGCCGGCACATCTTCATCAATGCCGGGGCCCTATTCGATGCCAAGACGCCAAACGAGATCATCGGCGTGTTTGCGCACGAGACCGGACACCTTGCCGGCGGTCATCTCCAGCGCCTGCGCGAACAGCTCGCATCCGCGCAAACCGCATCGATCATCGCGTTGCTGGCGGGGATCGGCGCCGCCGTCGCGGGTTCGCGCGCCGGCAATGGCGCAGGCAACGTCGGCGTTGCCGCCATCATGGCGCCGCAGTCGGCGATCATGCGCTCGCTGCTCGCCTATGTTCGTACGCAGGAAGATCAGGCCGATCACGCAGGTTTGAAGTTTCTCACCGCGACTGGCCAGTCTCCCCGCGGCATGGTCGACTTGTTCAAACGCCTGAGCAACGAAGTTTTGTTCAATTCGCGCTATATTGATCCGTACATGCAGACTCACCCGATGCCCGCCGACCGTCTGGCCGCGCTTGAGACCAGCGCAAAGGCGAGCCCGTACTGGGATCGCAAGGACTCGCCCCAGCTGCAGCTGCGGCACGATCTCATGCGCGCAAAATTATCCGGATTCCTGGAACGCCCCGATACCGTCGCGCGGCGCTATCCGGCGAGCGACCAGGGCCTTCCTGCGCGCTATGCCCGCGCGATTTCGACATATCGGCATTCCGACCTTCGCCAGGCGCTCACGCAAATCGACGGCCTGATCCAGGCCGAGCCCAGCAATCCATATTTCTACGAACTCAAGGGCCAAGCCTTGCTGGAAGGTGGCCACCCGAGCGAGGCCGTCGCGCCGCTTCGCCAGGCCGTCTCACTGTCGCACGAAACGCCACTGATTGAAATTTTGCTGGCGCAGGCGCTCAACGCGACGAACAACCCGAAACTGGCCGAGGAGGCAGTCGCGCTCCTTCGCACGGCAATCTCGCGCGAGCCGGAATCCCCCGAGGCCTATTCGCAGCTTGCGATGGCATACGGCCGCAAGGGTGATCTTGCGAATGCCGACCTCGCTTCGGCACAAGCCGCATTCAGCCGCGGCGACATCAAGACGGCGCGCCAGCTTGCCTCGCGTGCCAAGACTCGTCTTCCAATCGGCTCTCCCGCGTGGGTGCGGGCCGATGATATCGTCAACGTCAAATCGCCGAACACCCGTGCCGGCATCCAGTAAGCCACAAGGACCAGGAATCATGACATCGAAATTGCGCATCTTCGCCGCCGCCAGTGCGGTATTGTTCGCCCTCGCGGCGCCCGGCGCATCGAGCGCCGACGAATTCTCCGCCGCGCAGCGCGGCGACGTCGAGCGGATCGTGCGCGAATATCTGATTGCCCACCCGGAAGTCATCCAGGAGGCGATGGCGGAGCTGGAGAAACGTCAGACTGCGGCAGAAGCCGAAAAGCACAAGGCCGCAGTCAAGCAATATTCGCAGGCCCTGTTCAGCTCGCCGCGCCAGGTGGTACTCGGCAACGCGACCGGCAATGTGACCTTCGTCGAATTCTTCGATTACAACTGCGGCTACTGCAAGCGCGCCATGGATGACATGCTCACGCTGCTCAAGGACGACCCCAAGCTCAAGATCGTCCTCAAGGAGTTCCCTGTGCTCGGCCCCGGCTCCGTTGAAGCCGCGCAGGTGGCGGTTGCCGTGCGCATGCAGGACAAGTCCGGAAAGAAATACCTCGAATTTCACCAGAAACTTTTGGGCGGCCGCGGCGAGGCCAACAAGGCGCGCGCACTCGCCGTCGCCAAGGACATCGGGCTCGACATGACCCGGCTCGACAAGGACATGGCAAGCCCGGAGGTAAAGGCCACCTTGCAGGAAAACTTCAAGCTCGCAGAGGCGCTCGGCCTCAACGGGACACCGAGCTACGTCATCGGTGACAATGTAGTGGTTGGCGCGGTCGGCCTCGATGCGCTGAAAGAAAAGGTCAATACCTCGCGCTGCGGGAAGCCGAACTGCTGACGTCTTCGCACCGTCCGCGGTTTCCCTGATAATTCCGGCCGCCGGGGCTTCGCCACGGCGGCCGTTTTCGCGTTCAATATCGTGACGGAACAATGTTCCGCCGGGGCGGTTGTTGCGCGCATGTACACATTCGGCATGGAAGAGGAATATTTCCTGTTCGACGCGACGACGCGCCATGCGGTGCGGCGCGCGAACAAGTCATTCCTCGCGCGCGCGCAGAAAGAGCTCGGCGACCAGGTCATGACGGAAATGCTGCAGTCACAAATCGAAGTGGCCACCCCGCCTTGCACGACCATGGCGGAGGCGCGCGCCCAGCTCATGCACTTTCGCCGCACACTGGGAAAGGCGGCCGCCGAGCATAAGCTCGGGGTTGCCGCCATGGGCACGTTCCCGCTGGCCTACTGGCCGGACCAGGCCGTGACGCGCAAGGCGCGTTACGCCCCCATTATGGATGACCTGCAGATGATCGGGTACCGCAACATGCTGTGCGGGATGCACGTGCACGTGGCCGTGCCCGATGTCGACACGCGCATCAACCTGATCATGCGGTTGACACCCTACCTGCCGTTACTGCTGGCGCTCTCGACCTCGTCACCTTTCTGGCAAGGCCATCTCACCGGTCTCGTGGGCTATCGCCTCGCCGCCTATGATGAATTGCCGCGCACCGGGCTGCCCGAACTGTTCCGCACCAACGAAGACTATCAGGAATTCATCGGTGCGCTCACTTGGGCAAAGATCATTCCCGACGCGAGTTATATCTGGTGGGCGATACGATCCTCGCTTAACAACCCGACCATCGAATTGCGGGTCGCCGACAGCTGTACAAGGCTTGATGATGCGGTCGGCGTCGCCGCGCTGTTCCGCTGCCTCGTCCGCGCGCTCGACCGCGACCGTGCGCTTAATGCCGGGTTCGACCGCGTCGGCCGCGCCATCACCCAAGAGAACAAGTGGCACGCTCAGCGCTATGGCATCGCGGCGACATTCGTCGAGCCGTTTTCCCGTTCCCCGCTCACGCTCGCTCAGTGGCTCGATCAGGTGATCGACTTTATCGCGGAAGATGTCGACGCTCTCGGCTGTGCCGGCGAAATCAGGCATCTTCATGCGATCGCCACACAGGGCACGAGCGCGGACCGCCAGATCGAGATTTTCGGCAAAGCCAAAGCCGCCGGGCGCCGAAAGTTAACGGCGCTCAAGGAGGTGGTCGACTGGGCAGCGGCGGAAACCCAGGCGCTCAACGGAGCAAAAGCGGCCGCCTGACGGATGTCCGGGCTTCCCCTTATCCTCGCAGCCACCTATAAAGTCCCACGGTTTTCCGCGCGTCCCGCGCGGGATGGACGGGGATTTCATGGCCAAGACGATTTACGTCCTCAATGGACCGAATATGAATTTGCTCGGCACGCGCGAGCCGGAGAAATACGGGCGCGCGACACTTGCCGACGTTGAGAAGCTTTGCGCCGAAACCGCCAAGCGGTTCGACATGGACGTCGTCTGCCACCAGTCGAACAAGGAAGGCGAACTTATCGACTGGATTCAGGAGGCGCACGCCAAGAAGGCCGCCGGGATCGTCATCAATCCGGCCGGCTACACGAGCACATCGATTGCAATCCTGGATGCGCTGCTTGCGGTGCAGGCAACGGTGCCGGCCGTCGAAATTCACCTGACCAACATCCATCAGCGCGAGACCTTCAGGCACACCTCATATGTCTCCAAGGCCGCGAAAGCGGTCATCGCCGGCTTCGGCATCGACGGCTATGTGCTGGCGATAACCGGCCTCGCCTCGCTGATCGGAGCCAAGCAAAAGGGGTGAGCGTCCGCGTGCGGTCGCGCAATGCGGGAACCCGTCTTTGGATAAAGTTCGTGCGCGGCCAAAATGGATCTGTGATGGCAAAGTCGTCCAAGTCGTCAACGTCGTTCGTCGACCACGAATTGATCCACGAGCTGACCCGGCTCCTGGATGAGACCGGCCTCACCGAAATTGAAATTGAACAGGACGGCAAACGCGTGCGCGTCGCGCGCGGTGCCCCGGTATCGGCCGCACCCGCGGCAGTCCGCGTCGAGGTCGCGCCGTCGCAACCCGCGGCTGAGACCGGCCCCGCCGATCCGGCGAAGCACCCGGGCGTCGTCATTTCGCCGATGGTGGGCACCGCCTACGCCGCGCCCGAACCCGGAGCCAAGCCCTTCATCGATATCGGCAGCAAGGTCAAAATCGGCGACACGCTGCTGATCGTCGAAGCGATGAAGACAATGAATCAAATTCCGGCGCCGCGCGGCGGTACGGTCGTGCAAATTCTGTTCGAGGACGGCCAGCCGGTCGAGTTCGGCGAACCATTGGTGATTATTGAGTGAGAATGCATGACCTCTCATTCGTCATGACGACCGGGACCAGACCGGCCATGGCGGCATCGACATGAGCCGCAAGCATGTTCGATAAGATCCTGATCGCCAACCGCGGCGAAATCGCCTTGCGCGTGCTGCGCGCCTGCAAGGAGCTCGGCATACCGACAGTCGCCGTTCATTCGACCGCCGATGCCGACGCCATGCATGTCCGTTTCGCAGACGAGAGCGTCTGCATCGGACCACCGGCTGCCAAGGACAGCTACCTCAACGTCCCCGCCATTCTCTCGGCGTGCGAGATCACCGGCGCCGATGCCGTGCATCCCGGCTACGGATTTCTATCGGAGAATGCGCGCTTTGCTGAAATTCTGACGGAACACGGCGTGCAGTTCATCGGTCCCAAGGCGGAGCACATCCGCACGATGGGCGACAAGATCGAAGCAAAGCGCACGGCGAAAAAGCTCGGCATTCCGGTGGTTCCGGGGTCGGATGGCGGCGTCGGCTCCGATCAGGAAGCAACCAAAGTCGCAAACGAGATCGGCTATCCCGTGCTGATCAAGGCGGCTGCCGGCGGCGGCGGGCGCGGCATGAAGGTCGCGCGCTCGGCGGCCGAACTTTCGATGGCGCTCTCGACGGCCCGCGCTGAGGCCAAAGCCGCCTTCGGCGACGATGCCGTTTACATAGAGAAATACCTGGAGCGCCCGCGTCACATAGAAATTCAAGTTCTCGGTGACGGCAAGGGCAAGGCCATCCATCTCGGCGAGCGCGACTGTTCATTGCAGCGCCGTCACCAGAAGGTCTGGGAGGAAGGCCCCTCGCCCGCACTCAACTCCGGCGCGCGCGATGCAATTGGAGAAACCGTGGCCAAGGCGATGCGCGCGATTGAATATCTCGGGGTCGGTACCGTCGAATTCCTGTACGAGGACGGCAAGTTCTACTTCATCGAGATGAATACCCGCATCCAGGTTGAACATCCGGTGACCGAGATGATCACCGACATCGACCTGATTTTTGAACAAATCCGTGTCGCGGCCGGCAGCGAGCTTACGCTCAAGCAGGGTGATGTCGAATTTCACGGGCACGCGATCGAGTGCAGGATCAATGCGGAGAACCCGGTCTCTTTCCGGCCCTCGCCGGGAAAAATCCTGCACTATCACGCGCCCGGCGGCCTCGGCGTGCGCATCGATTCCGCTGTCTACCAAGGCTACACCATTCCGCCCTACTACGATTCACTCGTCGGCAAGCTCATCGTGCATGGCAAGACGCGCACCGAGTGCCTGATGCGGCTCAAACGCGCGCTCGACGAAGTGGTGGTGGATGGAATTGAAACAACATTGCCGCTGTTCCGCGCGCTCGTGCGCGAAAAAGACATTATCGACGGAAATTACCACATCCACTGGCTCGAGCAGTTTCTTGCCCGCGGCGGAATGGAAACCTAGGAAGATTGTTACGCCGGCGCGCCACTCGCGCCGGTAAGCCGGGTCAACAGCGCGCAGACGTCTTCCGGGTCATACGGTTTCGACAGGAACAGCGAGCGCGGCACCAGCGGGGAAATATCGGACAGCTTGAAACGGCCCGAGGCGTAGACGATGGGCATCTCCGGCCGCAGTTCGCGGGCATGCGCCGCAAGTTCCGCACCGTTGATGCGACCAGGCAGGTTGATATCGGTGAACAGGACGTCGATATCGGCGCCAGACTTGATGTAGCGCAGCGCCTCATCGGCGGTCGTGACCTCATGTACGGTAAAACCGGCTGCCGTCAGGCAATCCGCAACGAGATTGCTGATCATGACTTCATCCTCGACCAGCAAGACCGATATCGGCTGCACCGTTTGGCTCATCCATGCGCTCCAGTGGTCTTGCAGGCCAACGCAATGAACGGGCGACTCGCGCAAATTTGATGCAATTATAGTGCCTAAAAAGTAAAAAAATCGACCGGAAAACCCGCGCGTCGCCAAATTGGTGGCGCTAACCTAGTATCGATCGCTGCGTCCGGCGCACGGAACCATGGCAAACCGCGAAAACACGTTCATCGAGATCACGCCCGAGGTCCTTCTTAAGGCCTATGCATGCGGCATTTTCCCGATGGCGGAAGGCGCCGACGATCCCGCCCTGTACTGGATCGAGCCGGAAATGCGCGGAATCATTCCGCTTGAAGGTTTTCACCTGCCGGCGCGGCTTGCGCGCACTGTCCGCTCAACGCAGTGCACGGTTCACGTCAATCGCGACTTCGATGCGGTGATCGAGGGTTGCGCCGAGCCGAAGCAGGATCGCGCCCGCACCTGGATCAACGGACGCATCCGCCGCATCTATCGCACGCTGTTCGATCGCGGCCATTGCCACACTGTGGAAGTCTATGAAAGTGACCGCCTGGTCGGCGGGCTCTACGGCGTGTCCCTCGGCCGCGCCTTCTTCGGTGAAAGCATGTTCCACCGCACGCGCGATGCATCAAAGATCGCACTTGTCCATCTGATTGCGCGGCTCAAGGCGGGCGGATATCGGCTGCTCGACACGCAATATGTCACGGACCATCTGCGGACCTTCGGCGCGGTCGAAGTTCCCAAACGCCGCTATCACCGCCTGCTCGAGGAAGCCCTGATCGGCGAGGCGGATTTTGCCGCGCTGCCTCTCAGACAGCCTGTAAGCGGGGCGGAAACGGTGGCCATTGTGAACCGCGAACCGATCCGGCACTGAATATTTCAGTCAGGCCGAAAGCCCGCACAAGCGTATTATCGAAATGACTTCGGCTGACTTGCCCTGACTCGGGCTCACGCCAACGAACAATGTCTACCGCTGCGGAATGAAATTCGGCGCCGGCGGACGTTGCGCGGGCACGCGCCGCTGCGGCGGCTGTTGAGGACGCGCGGGCTGCTTGGGCGGCGTCTCGGTGGGCACTTCCGCGACGCTCGGGTTCTGGCCGCCTTTGCAATTGGTCACCCACACATCGTAGATCGGATGCTCGACGGCGTGCAGCCCGGGGCTTGCCGCGAACATCCATCCCGTAAAGATGCGCTTGATCTCGCCCTGCAGTGTCACTTCATCGACCTCGACGAAGGCATCGGTATTCGGCGTCTCGGTCGGCGGACGCGTATAGCATACGCGCGGCGTCACCTGGAGGGCGCCGAACTGTACCGTCTCGTTGATCGCAACATCGAACGAGATGATGCGACCGGTGATCTTGTCCAGGCCCGAAAATACCGCGGTCGGATTGGTGATGCGTTGCGGCGGCGGCTCGACCACGACCTCGTCATTGGGCTGCGGCGCGGGATTTGTCTGCGGCGCATTGCGCGGAGAACCCGGCCCGGGCGGCAAGGCCGCCGGCGGTGGCGCGGGCGTATTGGCGGCTCCCTGCGGCGGCGGGCGTTGCGCTGCCGGGGGCGCGGCTGCGCCACCGGGGGGCGGAGGCAACGGTTGTGATTGGATCGTACCGCCGCCCGGCCGGTTCGACGGCGGCAAACTCATCGGCGCCGGCAATGGCTGCGGCGGCGGGTTGTCACGCGCGCTCGGATAATAAGGCGGCGGTGGCGGCGGCTGCGATGGGCGCGCGCCCGGCACGTCGGCCGGCGGCCGCGGTGGCGGCTCGCTGAAGATCGAACCGAATTGCGCAAGCGCAGGCATCGTCACGAGCGTCGCCGCGACCGCATACAACGCCATTAAACCGGTGCGACGCGCCATCAAGATCCGGCTAATTGCCTGGCCGGCGAGGATTCGCCTGACGCCCATAGCCGTGTCCGGTTAACACGGGGAATACGGCGGTGGAAGGGCGCGCAAGGGAACAGCAGACAGGCCGTTATTGATTACCGGGTCCTGGATTCCAGGCTTTGTAATCGCCGGTTGCCTTCGGCCGGCGACCTGCCGCGAGTGTTGAACCGGGTGGACGCAATGCGCCGGGAGTGCCCGTCATGTTCGGACGGTGCGGTTTCTGCCACGGATGCGGCTTGTAGTTTTGCTCGGTCGGAGGTGTGTCGACGGTGTGGTGCAGCCATCCGTGCCATGATGGCGGAACCGACGTGGCTTCCGTATAGCCGTTATAGATGACCCAGCGACGCTCGAAGCCGAGGGTCTTGTCGATCTCGCCTCCGCTCGTCCGGTAATACCGGTTGCCGAACTCGTCCTCTCCCACGGGCTCGCCATACATCCAGGTCCAGAACTGGGTCCCGAAGGTCTGCGAATTCCACCAGGTGAACACCTTGAGCAGGAAAATCTTCATTAAACGCGCCCAGCGCATTTGCCGTTGAGACAAGAGGCTTCTGCCACCTCGCCGCCTCCGTGTCCAGTTGCAGGCGATCGCGCGCGGGGGCCCGGCAACCGACGCCCGCGCGCGCGAGGAAATCGATCTGGGAAATCAGCAGCCGAAAATACCGCAGCTGCCCAAATTGACCTTTGAGGATCTCGGTGGCGTGTGATGGATGACACCTTGCTCCTTCCATGAGCCGTCAGCTTGACGCAGCGCTTGTACTCTGTCGACAGAGCCGTCTCTGTTTACTCGCGTGTAAATTTTGTTGTTTGCAGAAACATGCGTGCCGACGGTTGTTCCGTCATTTCGGACACCGTAGACGGTATGCCCATTGTTCCAGTTGGTCAGTTGTCCGTTTTGAGTAACGGTCGGCGTTACCTTGATGATATTCGGGTTCTGGTTCGGTTGCGCCGTCCACGATGGACGCTCATGTATGTTTGGATCACAGACGGTACGATGATCACGCGGATCACACGCCGCAAACGCATCTTGCGAACCCGCCATGATGAAGATGCCGGCCGCGAGCGAAGCGGCGAGCGTCAAGGATTTGACGATCTTGGTTGTGTGCATTTAAATTTCCTGTCCTTCCTTCCTTCTACTTTTCAGAAGCTGCATTGCGCTTCCGGCTCGCAAATTTTTCGACTTGCCGATAACGCGTTTATATTTTTGCCGACATGAACCTGACTTGAATGGAACGTTTTGAAATTAGCGGCATGTAAATCCTCGTCATCCCCCATTCGGAGGATGACGACCGCGGTGATGATGAATTTCCGTCATCGACGTGACGCCGCGCACATGTTGCTCGCAATGACGAACAGCATCGCACTCGCAAATTTCACAACGATGCAGGGCAATCGTGCGGCGCTAGCCAACCGTACTCGCCCACCAGCTCTCGTACATCGAGGTCCAGAGCCGCGTCCCGACGGTCTGGAACGGTTTCAGCAGGAAACTTTTCATCGCCACCGTGCATTGAAATCCGTTGTCATATGGGCATTTTGCCGCCTCACCCTGCCCTTGTCGGCGGACGAAGGCGAAATCCGGGGAAACAGGCCATATTCGCCGCTCTTTCATGAATGATATGAAAGGCACATGGATTCGCTCAGAGTCGCGCTGACCTGGATCAAGGATCTTCTCGACTGGCTGCCTGACCCGGTGGTGGCATTGCTCATCCTGGTCATTGCGGTGCTCATTGCGTTCGCGCTCCACCGCTGGGCGCGCAAGCTTGTCCGCCGTGCATTCGCAGAACGCTATCCTTACGTATTTTCCGTGTTCACCCAGACGCGCGGGCTCACCAAGGCCGCGCTGCTGATCCTCGCAATGATCGTGGCTATTCCGGTTGCGCCGCTCGAGCCCGATACGGCGGCGTGGCTCGCACGGATGATGGCGGTCGCCGTGATCGGACTGATCGGCTGGGGCGCGATCATCGCGCTGCATATTGCCGCCGATCTCTATTTGCGCCGTTACCGTCTCGACGTCGACGACAATCTGCTGGCACGCAAGCACAACACGCAGGTACGCGTGCTTTCGCGCACGGTCGACGTATTGCTGGTGATGCTCACGCTCGGCATCGCGCTGATGACGTTTCCGGCAGTACGCCAGTATGGCGTGAGCCTGTTCGCATCTGCCGGTGTCGCCGGCATCGTGGCCGGCCTTGCGGCGCGGCCGGTTCTGAGCAACTTGATGGCCGGCGTGCAACTCGCGATGACGCAGCCGATCCGGCTCTACGATGCGGTGATCGTTGAAAACGAATACGGCACAATCGAGGAGATCACATCGACCTATGTCGTCGTCAAGCTCTGGGATTTGCGGCGCATGGTGGTGCCGCTCACATACTTCATCGAGAAACCTTTCCAGAACTGGACGCGCGAAAGTTCGTCGCTCATTGGCAATGTGATGATCTATCTCGACTACAGCGCGCCGGTCGGTGCCATCCGCGAGAAATTCAACGCGATCCTCAAGGAATCGAACCGATGGGACGGACAGGTCGCCGCCCTGCAGGTCACCGACTTCAAGGAAGGCACCATGGAATTGCGTTGCCTGATGAGTGCCCGCTCATCGGGGCAGACCTTCGACCTGCGATGCGAGGTGCGTGAAAAACTGGTGGATTTCCTGCAACGAGAACATCCGGAAGCATTGCCGCATTCGCGCCAGATCAGCTTCAGCGGCAACCGCGCCGGCGCGGGTCAAAAAGATGAGCGTACCGGCTAGGCATCGCCGCTGGTGCGCTGGGTCTCGGTGACCAATCTCTACAACCGGCTCATTGTCGCTACCCGGCAGCCGCCAGGCGCGAGCTGGAATTGATCGGGGAACCCCGATGCCGGCCTATCAAACAACAGCGCGGGCTCTGTTGCAGCGCCCGCAAAGTTGAATTCACAGGCGTGGGTATCGTCTCCCGCCCCAACTCCGCGTTCCGGCTGCGCCGTAAGCCACTGACCCGGTTTCGAGAATCAGAGACTCCGACCGGGCGGCCGGACGATTTTTCCCGTGCTTGTCCCCGTTTGCGGTTGCGGCCGGTTTTGCCGGCATCGCGCTCGGAAGTCCCATTTTTCCGTCATTTTTCTGTCACGGCCGGAGGCATAAAAACCTACCCGCCACCCCTGAGAAAAAAACTTTTCGTGGGTCCTTTAAGGGCCAATACTGGCTGTGTTCTCGCGGTCCGTTTGTCCCCGAAGTTCACCGTTGGACACAAGATTTAGTGTTTGATTCAGATTTGCCGACTATCTCTTGTTGACGAGCACGGCGAGTCCACATAGCTTTTGGTGTGTTCGGTGGCGTTGAGTTTAAGGTTCCCTCCGGACCCTCATACGGCTTTTCAGTCGACGAGCTCAGCCCGCGCCAGAACCATGGCGCCGGGAAAGGGGTTTGCGCGCGCGGCGGGGCAAAAACCCCGGATCGAACCGGTGCCAGAGCAGAGTGCCGGGCATATGTGTGGTGGGTGGCGTTGAAAGAGTTGAGCAAAGACAGCGGTGGGCATGGACAAGCCCGCCAGAGACAAAAGGGCGGTGGTCAACCGTCCCGCATTTTGGGGCTCGAGACACATGCGAATTGAACGGCGCTACACCAAGGACGGACAGTCGGGCTACGACGGCATTGCGTTCCGGCTCACCACCAGCGAGATCCGCAATCCGGACGGCTCGGTGGTGTTCAAGCTCGACAATGTCGAGGTGCCGGAATTCTGGTCGCAGGTCGCCTCCGACGTGCTGGCGCAGAAATATTTTCGTAAGGCCGGTGTCCCTGCCCGCCTGAAGAAGGTCGAAGAGAATTCCGTCCCCTCGTTCCTGTGGCGCTCGGTTGCCGACGCGGATGCACTCGCCACCTTGCCCGAGAATGAGCGCTATATCGGCGAACATTCATCCAAGCAGGTCTTCGATCGCCTGGCCGGCACCTGGACCTATTGGGGCTGGAAGGGCGGCTATTTCGATTCGGAGGACGACGCGCAGGCCTTCTTCGACGAGTTGCGCTACATGCTGGCGGCGCAGATGTGCGCGCCCAATTCGCCGCAGTGGTTCAATACCGGACTGCACTGGGCCTATGGCATCGACGGCCCCGGCCAGGGCCACTACTACGTCGATCCCTTCACGGGCAAACTGACCAAATCGAAATCCGCATATGAGCATCCGCAGCCGCACGCCTGCTTCATCCAGTCTGTCTCCGACGACCTGGTGAACGAAGGCGGCATCATGGACCTTTGGGTACGTGAGGCGCGCCTGTTCAAATACGGCTCCGGCACCGGCTCGAATTTTTCCAAGCTGCGCGGCGAAGGCGAAAAACTTTCAGGCGGCGGCAAATCATCCGGCCTGATGTCGTTTCTCAAAATCGGCGACCGCGCTGCCGGCGCGATTAAATCGGGCGGCACCACCCGCCGCGCCGCCAAGATGGTGATTGTAGATGTCGATCACCCGGACATCGAAACCTATATCAACTGGAAGGTCCTTGAAGAGCAGAAGGTGGCCGCGCTCGTCACCGGCTCCAAGATCAACCAGAAGCACCTGAAGGCCGTTCTCAAGGCCTGCGTGAATTGCGAAGGTTCGGGCGACGACTGCTTCTCGCCGGAGAAAAACCCCGCGCTCAAGCGCGAGATCAAGCTCGCACGCCGCGCGATGGTGCCGGATAATTTCATCAAGCGCGTGATCCAGTTCGCCAAGCAGGGCTACAAGGACATCGATTTTCCGACCTATGATACCGACTGGGATAGCGAAGCCTATCTCACGGTCGCCGGGCAGAACTCAAACAATTCGGTGCGCGTGACCGATGGCTTCCTCAAGGCCGTCGAATCCGATGCCAAATGGGATCTGACCTATCGCAAGAACGGCAAGATCGCGAAAACGCTCGATGCGCGCGAGCTGTGGGAAAAGATTGGCTACGCCGCATGGGCTTCGGCCGATCCGGGCCTGCAATATCACACCACCGTCAACGACTGGCATACCTGCCCGGCGTCGGGGGAGATCCGCGCCAGCAATCCGTGCTCGGAATACATGTTCCTCGACGACACGGCCTGCAATCTTGCCTCGCTGAACCTGCTCACCTTCCGTGACGAGAAGACCGGACAATTCCAGGTCGAAAGTTACGAGCACGCCGTCCGCCTGTGGACCGTCGTGCTCGAAATGTCGGTGATGATGGCGCAGTTCCCCTCCCGCGAAATCGCCGAGCTTTCCTACGAATTCCGCACGCTGGGGCTTGGCTATGCAAACATCGGCGGACTGCTGATGACCTCCGGAATCCCCTATGATTCCGATGCCGGGCGCGCCATCTGCGGCGCGCTCACGGCCATCATGACCGGCATCAGCTACGCAACCTCGGCCGAGATGGCCGAGAAACTCGGGCCATTCCCCGGCTACAAGAAAAACCGCGAGCACATGCTGCGCGTCGTGCGCAATCACCGCCGCGCCGCCTATAACGAGCGCACCGGTTACGAGAAGGTCGCGACACCGCCGGTGCCGCTCGACCACGCCGCTTGCCCCGACAAGGCGCTCATCGCGCATGCCAAGTCGGCCTGGGACCGCGCCCTCGCGCTTGGTGAAAAGAATGGATACCGCAACGCTCAGGCGACCGTCATCGCGCCGACCGGCACCATCGGCCTGGTGATGGATTGCGACACCACCGGCATCGAACCCGATTTCGCGCTGGTGAAGTTCAAGAAGCTCGCCGGCGGCGGCTACTTCAAGATCATCAACCGCGCGGTTCCCGAAGCGCTGCGTACCCTCGGCTACTCGGAAGCGGATATTGCCGAGATCGAGGCCTATGCGGTTGGCCACGGCACGCTCAGCCAGGCGCCGGCGATCAATCACACCACGCTCAAGGCCAAGGGCTTTACCGACGAAGCCATCGCCAAGGTCGAAAAGGCGCTGCCGACCGCCTTCGACATCAAGTTCGCCTTCAACAAGTGGACGCTTGGCGAAGACTTCTGCCGCGACACACTCGGCATTCCAGCCGAAGACCTCGCGTTGCCCGCCTTCGACCTTCTGGCCGCGCTCGGCTTCGGCAAGCGCGAGATCGAAGCGGCCAACATCCATGTCTGCGGCGCCATGACGGTTGAAGGCGCGCCGCACCTGAAGGCGGAGCACTATCCGGTGTTCGACTGCGCCAATCCGTGCGGCCGCACCGGCAAGCGCTATCTCTCGGTCGAGAGCCACATCCGCATGATGGCCGCGGCGCAGCCGTTTATTTCCGGCGCCATCTCCAAGACCATCAACATGCCGAACGAGGCGACGGTCGAGGATTGCAAGGCCGCCTACCTGCTCTCATGGAAGCTGGCGCTCAAGGCCAACGCGCTCTATCGCGACGGCTCCAAGCTCAGTCAACCGCTCAATTCGCAGCTCATCGCGGATGAGGAGGACGAGGAAGACACCGTCGAGGCTTTCATCGAACGTCCCGCCGTGGCGCGCGCCACGGGGCTTGCCGAAAAGGTCGTGGAGAAGATCGTCGAGCGCATCACCGTGCTGCGCGAGCGCGAGCGCATGCCCGACCGTCGCAAGGGCTACACCCAGAAGGCGGTCGTGGGCGGCCATAAGGTCTATCTCCGCACCGGCGAATACGATGATGGCCGCCTCGGCGAGATCTTCATCGACATGCACAAGGAAGGCGCAGCGCTCCGCTCCATCATCAACAACTTTGCCATCGCGATCTCGCTCGGCCTGCAATATGGCGTGCCGCTCGAGGAATATGTCGACGCCTTCACCTTCACGCGCTTCGAGCCGCAAGGCCCGGTTCAGGGCAACGACTCGATCAAATATGCCACCTCGATCCTCGACTACGTGTTCCGCGAGCTCGCCGTCTCCTACCTGGAGCGTTTCGATCTCGCGCACGTGGATCCAAGCGAGGCCGGCGGCTTCGATGCGCTCGGCAAGGGCGTGGAGGAAGGCAAGCCCACGCACAACTACGTCTCCAAGGGGCTGACGCGTTCCCGTACCGACCGCCTGTCGGTGGTGAGCAGCGACACGCAGGCCGTGGCAGCAGGCGGCTCAAACGTCACCGCCTTCTCAGGCGCAGCGACCGCACTCAAAGTCGAGCCGGAAGCCAAGCTCTCGCCGGCGCAGCAGCTCGAGCAGATCAACACGACGGATGCGCGCGTGCATGCCAAGCAGGCAGCGTCCGAGAAGCGCGCTGAGGCGCGCGCCAAGGGCTATGAAGGCGAAGCGTGCGGCGAATGCGGGAACTTCACACTGGTGCGCAACGGCACCTGCATGAAGTGTGATACCTGCGGGAGCACGACGGGCTGCTCGTGAGCACTCCCAAAACCACAAAGGACATGGAACGCGCGCAGGCCGCGTTCCACAAGAAGGAAGCCCAGGCGCGCGAGGGCGCGACTGCCATGGCCGAGTACAAAGCCGCGGGCAACGCGGAGCGAGCCAAGACCGAACGGCTGCGCGCACTTCGCCTCGCCAAGGAAGCGGCCGACCGAGAGGCGGCTGCGAATGCGCCGCCGCCCGAACCGAAGGCAAAGCCGGTGAAGCCAAAGGCCGGCGCTAAGGCGAAGGGTGCGGTGAAGAAGAAAAAGTGAGGCGGGCGCGAGCCGCACCTTCTCACAGTGATAAGTGCTTTCCTGTTGCGCCCTGCCCCTCGGGGTGTTCGCCCCCTCGACGCAAAGTGGACGCAAAGCGAAATCCAAAAATTTTGGCGCCCGCACGCGCTACGCGCGTGAAGATACCTCACCGAATTGCGACACTTACGATGCGACGCTGATGGTCAGCTACTTTTTGACCTTCTCGGTCTTCGCGGTCTTCTCGTCCATATGCATGCCGAAATAGAACGGAAGCGACCACGACGGCAGCACCAGCGGGAGCCCGTCCCTCACGGCGCGCAATGTGTTGTCGTGCTGCTTCGCGATGTCCTCAGCCTCGGCGGTCTGTTTGGATTTCTTCTGCTTGGTGGCCGCCATAGCCGGTGAAACAGCAAACGCCGCAACAATGAACAGCAAAATGACCTTCTTCACGTGCGCCCCCCTTTTTTGATGATTCAGTCGTGGCAATTTCCAACGTATCATTCTACCGCCCCGAAGGGCAGTCGGGCACCCCGTGGTTCTCGAAAATAACAAGGGGCCCCTTACGGCCCCGCCCGGGGTCAGCAGCCATGGCGTTTGTGTCTGGACCGTGCATTGAGCTATCACACACGACCGAGCGAGCGCCGCCGGAACCGACGCGAGGCGTAATATGAGACAGCCAGGTATATTCCTGCTTCCCCTCATCCTCGCGGGATGCGCCTCGTCGAGCAGCTGGTTTTATAAAGAGGAACCGAGGCCCGAACCTCTGACAAACCAGACCGAGATCGCTCCCGACCAGGCTGCCCCGCCGGGCGCATCAAACCGCGGTAATTTATCGCCGGCAGCAGCCGCTGCGGCGCCTCCCGAAGCCAACGAAAGCAGCGGCGAACTCATGGATTGCGTGACGGAATCCTGCAAGATCAATTGCTCGCCGAAAGTCGCGGTACGGTTCAGGCCGAAATGGTGCGCGCGCTTCAAGGAGCCGGTGGTCGACTAAAGCGGATCAGATCCTGTCTTCCGCAGCGCCCTTGCTGTTCTTCAGGCGGAGCAAGACATAGCCGTATTTAAAACTGTGGTTTTCGTCACCTGCTGCTTCGATCGTGAATTTTCCGATCGTCTGGAATGCCCGCAGGGCCGGGCTGCTTATCGTGGTTGTCTGTTCCCCATCGGGCGACTTCCAATGGATTGTGGCCTCGGTATTGGATTCGATGATCGTGAACAGCACCGTGTGCCGCTCGCCATCGTCGACAATCGTTTTCGGCGGCGCCCCGCCCCGTTGCGTCCCCGAGCCGAGCGATTCAAAAGAGTCGACCTGCCCGAAATCGAATTGCTGCGCTTTTGCGCCTGCCTGAAATGTCATGCCTACACCGAGCAGCGCCAGAACGACCGGGATCCAAACGAACGGCTGATGTTTCATGGCGTGTCCCTCAATGAAACGGATGCCTGGGATAATCCTCATCCCGAAGCCTTCGTTCCGGCAAGAGCCATTGCACCGCGACCGGCAGACGGATTGCCCCGGGAAGCTTCTTGTCGCGCACTACCATTCAATATGCGCCGGTAAATGCCGGCTCGGCCGGCCTGCCCCACATCGACTCGCCATCGCCTTTGCGCGACATTACGCGATGTCGCCAAACGATTCGCCGCGACCGCGCTACAGGAAAACTGCTTTAACACGCCGCACCGCTCCGGTCGCGCACGCAGCGGCAAACCTCAACCCGCGATGATGCCGTCAATGCGCCCGGCCGCAGTCGTGACGATCGTTGCGGGTCTGCTCGTTTCCGGATGCGCCGGCCATTCGTTCGACTGCATCACCGGCAACAGCACCAACGGCTGCGCGCCGGGTACAATCGGCCATCAACAGATGGTGCAGGAACAGCAGGGCGAGGAAACAGCGACGGTCATCGACGATGCGCGTTGCCGTTCTATCGCTGCACCCGGTTCGGCCGGCTACCTCGCCTGCCGGCGCCATGCGGCAGACGTGCGGAAATCAACGCAGGCGCGCTAGCGTCATGTAGGGAACGAAACGCGGGCCCGCGCATTGTCATGCGACGGCTCGCGTAACCCCCCATCCCCCTTCGCGGACCGTCGATCCCCAAACATTCTCAGGGCCGCATTGCGGCCCTTTTTTTTCCGCCACCGGATGCGCCCACGAAAAACGTTCCGCCACGGAACTTGCCAAAATTTCCGGAACTGAACATTGGCCAGCCGCTTATTAGACACGTGCATTCCAGAGGAGGAATATGATGCTGAAGAAACTTGCTCTCGCAACGGTGGCGGTCGGTCTGTTGATGTCGACGGCCAGCGCCGACTACTACATCGTTCAGGAGAAGGCGACAAAGAAGTGCAAGGTCGTTGAGACCCGCCCGACCGAAACGACGTGGGTCCAGGTTGGCCCGGCGGCATTCAAGACCCAGAGCGATGCTGAAAAGCAGGTCAAGACGGTCTGCGTCGAGAAGCACTAAATCGCAACTGTCGGAAAAGAAAGAAGGGGCCGCCCATGCGGACGGCCCCTTTTTTCGTGCCGCTGAACTTGCCGTGGGCGCGCGGCTTAGGCGCCTGTTTTGACCTCGGGATAATATTGCGGCGCCTCGTGCCGGTCGAACATGCCGTAGTCGCGGATCACGCGTACACGGCGCAGCCGCGCACCCTCCCGCAGCGATATCCGGCTTTCGAACGTCTCGGCCGCGGTGTGGTCCCGCCACGACAGCAAAAGAATGACATCGCCGGGCGTCAGGACAGCGTCGAAGACATCCCATGTCACCAGACCCGGTGCCTCGACTTGCAAGCCCATCCATTCCGCGACCCGTTCCGCGCCTGTTGTCTTGACCCAATCGGCCGGTCGCCGGGCGTCGATCAGGGTGACCGTCGTTGCCTTGCCTGTCTGCGTTTCGTCCAAGCGCTGTTGGCGCAACGCCTGCCCCTGCGGCAATTGCGTATCCCTCGTCACTTCGCCAATTCGGAGGTGGTAGTCGCTAAGGACGGTGGAGCGGCCGGCCTCCTGCGCCGCGTGGTGTGCGGCATGGGTGCGCCAGCGAACAAGCGCCTTCTCGTCGCGCCAGCCGGAAAGCGACAGCAGCAAACCCTCGCGCGTGAGGCTGCGGTAGCGGATGTTGTCGACAAAGCCCTCAACCTTCTCCAGTTCGGGCCGCAGCGCCTTGGCACGGCCCAGATAGGCATCCCATTGGTCGGGCCTGGGCTGGACTTCGAAGATCACCGAAAACACGGGGATGCTCCTCGTACGCTACACGGCGGCAAGTCCACATTGGACTTCTGATTGAAGAATATCACCAGTGCACGCGAATATTGCTGCCGTTGCGGCGTCACCCGCGCTGACACAGTGCGCGGAACTTTGAGATAGGATAGTCGTTTAGATCCACCAGGGAGAACGCCATGCGCAAAGCCTTTCTGACCGGCATCGTCCTCGCTAGCGTGTCGCTCTGCGGTTTTTTAGCGATTTCGCCGGCCACTGCACTAACTTCTGCACCGGCCGGGCTTGCGGCAGCGATCGACGATGCAAATCCGGTGCAGCCGGTCGATTACGTCTGCCGCCGTGTCCACCGCTGCGGACCCTATGGCTGCGGTTGGCGGCGGGAGTGTTTCGAGACAGGGCCGCGTTACTACAGGGGGTATGGTTCCTATAATGGTTGTCCCCGCGGGTTCACCGTCCAGGACGGCGTCTGCAAGCCGTATCGCGGTTACTAGGACAGCTTACCCAGATTTTCTGAAGTGAAATATCAGCTGCGCGACGGTGTCGCGCAGCTTCCCGTTGCGCATGCCAGCGCTTCGCGCGGGTTCACGATCACATAACCGCTGATCGAGACCACGTGTTCGCGGGTCAATCCGCCGCCGGAATTGCCGTCGTGGACCATCCAGTTGCTGCCTTCCACGTGGCTCATCAGCACCATGACGTGATGGTTACGCACGGCCGCCATTCCCGGTGCCGGCGATGTGCGCGGAAATTTCCGCATCCAGTTGGACGCAAGGTTGAGCTCGGCCCGAATGCGCCCGAACAAATACAGTGAGGCTTCGCAGCCGCAAAACGCGTGCGGACACCCCTCCGGTCGCCGGCTGATGACCGACCCACCATTGGCATCGGTGACCACCTGCGCCTGCGCATAAGATTGGGTGTGGCTCTTCGCGGGATTGTCCGAGCAGCCGCGCATATCGCAGACGATCGTGTGAAATTGCTGCCGATGATGCTTCGGCGTCGCATTGGCGGCTGACATCAGGATCACCGAAAGCAGCGCCGCGGTAAGAACTGTTGTGTACTTCAACCCTGTTCTCCATCCATCCATCAAGGGGTCGAACCGCACAAACGGTTCTTCCACTTTTCATTCATGTGATGGATGAAGCTCTAGTCACCCCCCATTGTCGTGGCGAATAAATCCACCGGTTAAGCTCACCAGGTAAGGTTAAACGCGTTAACGGTTCCGCGGCAGTACGGTTTTTCGTCCCGAACGCACCCGCGACGACCGCGACTCCGGCGCGATCAGCGCCGTTAACTCCGAAATATGAATGAAACGGCGCCGCCGCTCGAAACTCACGGTGACGAGACGCTCGAGGACGCGCGCGCGCTTTTACGCCTTCTGCCGGTCGTTATCGATCGGGATCACCTGGCCTGAAATTGATTTGGCGGCATCGGAGGCCAGAAACAACGCGAGCTGTGCGATGTCCTTCGGATCGATCATCGCCTTGATTGAGGACGCCGCGAGCGCGTCGGCTTTCACCTCGTCCAAAGAGCGGCCACTGATCTGCGCGCGGCCCTGAAACACGCGAATGATGCGGTCGCCCTCGACCGCCCCCGGTGCGATCGCATTGGCGCGGATGCCCCATTCGCCAAGCTCCATGGCCAGCGTCTTGGTCAGGCCGATCACGCCCCACTTGGTCGCGGCATAGGGACTGCGATTGGCAAAGCCGTAACGTCCCGCGATCGACGACATGTTGATGATACAGCCTGACTTCGATTTTTTGAGATGCGGGATCGCGAGCCGCGACACGTCAAACATGGCCGTAAGATTGACGGCTATGACCTTGTCCCAGTCGTCCGCAGGATAGTCGGCAACCGGCAGCGTCAGGCCGGCAATGCCGGCATTATTGATAAGCACATCAAGACCGCCGAGGACCGCGACCGCGTCCGGCACCATGCGCTCGATTTCGGACCGTCGCGCCATGTCGCAGCGCCGGGCGGTGAGGCCCGGAATTTCCCTGGCGATCGCTGCAAGTTCGTTCTCGTCGATATCGCAGACAAAGACTTTGGCGCCCTTCGCGGAAAAGGCGCGCGCGAATTCGCGGCCGATGCCGGCAGCGCCGGCCGTTATCAATACGCGTTGCGACATGGATTTCCCTTTTTCCGGTTTTTCGTTCACATCAAGCGCGTCTCAGTTTTACCATGAAACGGGCGGCTTATTGGGTCGCCCGGGTTGTGAAGGGTTTTCAATGCCGCGAAAAGTTTCAAGCGTCCTCGCCATTGCCACTCTCCTGCTGTTCGGGACGGCCCTCGCGGCTGCACCGGCCACGCCCGACCATAAAAAGCGCCACGTTAGCCGTCATTGGCACGGCTACGGTTTTCTGCCGGGATATCGCCCCCCGGAAGTGATCGAACGCGAGCGCGCGGAGCACTATTACAGGGTGCACGGACCTTATTATTACGGCCCGGCATGGCCGGGTTTCTATCGCGGACGCTGGAACGGCGGCGGCTTCGGTCCCTGCTGGACGCAGACGCCGATCGGGCCGATCTGGAACTGCGGCCGCTAGGCTGCCGATTCACCCATCCGCTATGCGAATCGGATAACCTCCCCTCAGTGATTCGGTTTCGATATTGCGCGCCGGGGCGGCTAGGTCCCGGGGCTGGTTTGTTTTGAAATCAGTGCTCCAAAATTCGTGAGTGCAGTGCCGTGAGTTGGCCACACCATCGAAGGAGCTCCACGCTATGGCGAAGAAGCGAAAGGCAGCGGCCAGGAAACGGGTGACACCAAAGCGCTCCGCACGGCGGCGGCGCGCCAGCCCGGATCAGACCATCAATGCACTGGTCATCCTGGTGGTGATCGTGATCGTCCTCGGCGGCCTGTATCTCTATGCGCAGAACAAGAAACAGGCGGCCTTATTGCAAAGCTTGCAACCGGCCATAGCGGCCATCATGGCGCCATTCACGGCAGCACTTGCCCCCCCGCCGCAGCTGGCAGCAGTCACGCAATCGCGTGTCATCGCGCCGGCGCTTCAGCCTGCGGTCGTTATGCCGCCCCCCGCCGCAGCGACGCCACCTGAAGCCGATCCAGGCCCGCCCCACCCAGTGGCCTCCATCGAGTCGAAGTAAAGCAAACCCAATCGGAGGCGTGGAAGCTGGTTAAGATACCGGCTTTCCTCCCAATAATTTCGCGGCGCGCAAACCGGTCTGGCCGAAATATTCGCGATCTTGGCGAGGTTCTTGTTCGCGAGGGTTACGCAGTCAGCGATACGGCCGGCGATCACGGCTATCCTGACGCCGAGCGCGAAGCACGGTCCGCCCATCGCGGAATCTGGCAGGGCGAACTCGAATAGCCGCGAAGCTGGCGGCAGCGCCATCCCTTCGAAAGCCGGAAATCATAAGAATGACGTGAAACGTTACGCGCCGGTACCTTCGCTGAGCTGTGCGATGCGTCTGCGCAACGACAGTTTCTCCGCTTCGCATTCGCGCAATCGCTGGGCCCACGCGAGCGGCACCGCGATATCCTGCTCATATTCGCCCAAGAACTCGACCCCAGCTTCATTCGGATTGCGCCAAACCATGCGCGCCCTGAAAGAGCGATCCTTGCGTCCGATCGTGAGATCGAACCGGTCAGGAACAACCGCCGTGTTGGTGAAAGTCACCTTGGCGCCTGCGGCAGATATATTCCGAACCTGGCAGTCCATGGTGGAAGCGCGGCTGTTGAATGCAATGACGCCGCCAAGGAGACTGCGTGAGCGCGCGGCTTTTCGCCTTTCGGTCATGACCAAGCTCCAGTCAAATTCGTGGCAAAGAATACCAACGGATCAAACCGCAGCGGCCACAAAACGCGGGTTAGTGTTAAATTGGTTGGTTACCGCGTGCGTTAAGATCGCGACCGGCAGCAGAATCGACCAGCAAATCAAAAACCCGCCGGTAGCCTGGCGGGTTTTGCCTGATCGCAATGTTTGCCCAGAGCGTTTGAGCTATTCCGCAGGCTTGAGCACCACGCTGGTTTGGCGCCGCGACAGCCAAGCGTCCAGACTCCAGGGTCCACCGCCGGCAAACACGAAATAGAGGAACACAAAACAGTAAAGGATCGCCGAGTCGCCGCGGTTGAGAATCGGAAAAAAGCTATGCGGCGCGTGGCTGATAAAATAAGCGAAGGCCATTTCGCCCGACATGACGAATGCCGCGGCGCGCGTCGCCAGCCCCACCAAAAGGAGTGCCCCGCCGGCAAATTCGATCGCGCCCGCAAACCAGTACAGCGAGAATAGCGCCGGGGTTGGAAGCGGTTGCGGAAAACCGAACAGGCGCGAGAGACCATGTTCGAAAAACATGAGTGCGACGACAATACGTACGAGGCTGAGGACATAAGGCGACCAACGCGACCATGTTGTCTCTTGCTGCACGGCAGAATTTACTTTCGATTGGATCATGTGATGTCGAGACCGTTGTTGTTGATTTTGTGGCGTCAGATTGACTGCAGTTCCCGTCAACCATCGCCAACACCTCAATAACCTCGGAAGTCCGTGTTTTGGGATCACAACAGCGTGTATGCGAGTGTCGCGCTCGGCATATCACAGCGCGCGTAAAGCAGTTTCAGATCTCGCTATGCAACCGTACGCACCCTGCCCCGCATTTCCGGCGGATCGTACCAATCAGATCGAAATCAGACGGCGTTCGGTATTCTTGTATTCCGCTACTCTTCTTTTTCGGTCGTGAAGTAGAGCGGATATCCCTTCGCGCGTCCCATTTCGGTCGCTTCCTTCGCCTTCGTTTCCGCCACATCCCTCGTGTACACGGCTATGACGCATGCGCCTTTCTGGTGCGCGGTCATCATCACCTTGTATGCGTGGCTTTCGTTCATGCGAAAGACTGCCTTGAGCACCATCACGACGAACTCTCGTGGTGTGAAGTCGTCGTTGAGCAGGATGACTTTCCACAAAGGCGGGCGTTGCGTTTTCGGCTTCGCTTTTGTCCGCGGTTTTTCGAGCGTCTTCTGGCTCACTCCGGGGCCTCCCGCCTCGCCGCGTCTTGCCCGGCTGCTCATCGTACCGGACCGCGGCGCGCTTCCATCCAACTTTGCTTCTTTCCCCGCCGGCAGCTTAAACGCTTTTACTTGTTCCCCGCGTGCCGCGGAGCCTAATCTCGGGCCAAGATTTGGAACTTATAGCAAAGCGGAGTGTCCGGTGCTCTATCTCTCCATCAAGGCTGCGCTTTCCGGAGTGATCATCGCGGTCGTGTCGGAGGTGGCACGGCGCTCGCCGACTCTGGGCGCACTCATTGTTTCACTGCCGCTGGTCTCGATCCTGGGCATAATCTGGCTGTGGCATGATACCAGCGATGCCGAGCGTATTGCAGCGCACGCGCAATCAACCTTCTGGTATGTGCTGCCGACGCTGCCGATGTTTCTGGTGATGCCGGCAATGCTTCGCCACGGGACTGGCTTCTGGCCGACGCTTGCCGCCTCCTGTGTACTCACTTTTCTTCTTTATCTCTGCACCATATGGGTGCTCGGGAAATTCGGCGTCACACTATGATGCGGTGCGATACGCATTGTTTTTTGAATCAGCAGCAAACCGTTTTTTATTCGACATTGATTTGTTTGCCGTAAAAACTTCACGCAACGAACGTATTTTATGTCAGGTCTCCTGCTTCAATCGCCCGCGAACATCGCACTAAGGTCAGGGCGCGGAAAAAAGCGAGGGTAAGGGGCCGCGTCAGTCATTCGGGAGAAGGCCCATGGAATTGTCTCGCAATATTTCAAAATTTGCCCGCTCACGCCCGGTCATCGAATGCGCGCAATGCGGGGAGCGTATTTACATTCCTGAATGGTCAGAATGCGTCGATGGAAGCCGCGTACGGCATCTATGGCAGTGCGATGCCTGTGGTACTTCATTCGAGACGACGGTCCGCTTCGCCGCGGCATAGCCAGGCCCTAAGGGGTTCGAAACGTCTGTTCCCTGCCCGCACGGCGAGGCCCGCCGCAGAGGCAATTTGTTCCGGCTCACGAAATAGCCCTTTCGCGCCATCGTCGTTGCCCAAAGCACAACGTTGCCTTCGATTTTTCACGGAATATTGCGCAGCCGGTGACCCGGCGCCGGGGTATAGTCCCGGCCATGGTCAGCCGCCGAAGCATTATATTATGGGGAGCCCTGTCGATGATGGGCCTGAAGGCCGCCCCCGCGCATGCAACAGGCATGAGCCGTATCACTGCCTATGCCTTCACCTTCAAGGGGCTGGACGGCGGTGAGATCCTGCTCTCGTCCTACGCCGGCCACCCTCTGCTGATCGTCAACACCGCATCGCTCTGCGGCTACACACCGCAATATGCAGGACTCCAGCAGTTATGGACGCGCTATCGTGACCGGGGGCTGATTGTCCTCGGGGTGCCCTCCAACGATTTTGGCGGCCAGGAGCCGGGGGGCGCCAGTGATATCCACGCCACTGCCCAGGGCGAGTATCACGTCACTTTCCCGATCACTGCGAAAGTCGCCGTGAAGGGCAAGGACGCGCACCCCTTCTATAAGTGGGCCGCAGCGGAGCGCCCCCTCGAAGCGCCGCGCTGGAATTTCCACAAATATCTGATCGGCCGTGACGGTTATCTCAAGGCAGGTTTTACGTCGGCGGTCGAACCGGCCGACCCCCGCATAATCACTGCCATCGAACAGGAATTGGCGGCCGAATAGCGGCCGACGAATCTTGCGGGCGCATCAGCCAATTCATTTCACCGCGCGCGCCGTCACAATCTTGAAAAATTGGATTGACGAATCAGCCCCGCCGTGACGGATTGCCATATGAGTAACGGTCACGTGGGCCGGCCGACTGAAAGCCGACCCGTTACGAGGTTCCTCCCGCGTGGCGTTTTAACTGGGCGGCCGAAAGGCCGCCCCTTTTCATTTTACTGCCTGTTCAATAGCAGTAACGACGGGACACGCGATGGTAGCTACCGTCGCGATACCGAATCCAGCAACGGTCATCATACCAGTAGTGGCCATTAGGCCTCGCCTCGAGTTGGGAGCCGAGCATCGCGCCGGCGGCCGCGCCAATGATGCCGCCGGCAACTGCGCCACCGGCCCTGCCGGTTGCAGCCCCGCCGATAATTGCGCCCGCTGCGCCGCCTAGGAGCGCGCCGCCCATGGTATTGTCCTGCGCCGCCGCCTGCCGGACGGGCAATCCGATCAATGAAAACGCAAGCGCAACCGTCATGATTCGAATCATGGCTTCCTCCGTCGTCCTGGCCGGAACTTCTAGGCCAGACGCGGCCGCTAATCAAACGCGCCAGTGAGGCCGGCGCAAAAAGGCACCCGTCATGCCGTAACGGCCAGGCGCTCGCCAAATGCAGGCGAGCCTGGCTCGGTGCCCGCGGGCTGCAGCGGATCGATCGCTTCGACCAATTGGAGAAAGGAACTTCCCGGCAACGGTGGCGCGAATACGTAACCTTGGGCCGAGCGCACGCCGAGCGCGCGCAAATGCATGACCTGCTCGAAATTCTCGACGCCTTCGGCAACCACGTCCATGCGCATATTACGGGCAAGGTCCACCAAGGTTTCAACGATGGTGGTCGAATTGCGATCGGTGCCAATGGCATCCACGAACATTTTATCGATCTTGATGATATCGACGCCGAGCTTGAGCATATAGGAGAGCCCGCTGTGACCGGTGCCGACGTCATCAATTGCGATGCGAACGCCGAGCCCCTGCAACGCGGCGATAATCTGACGGGTTTTGGTGAAATTTTCGATCGGATCTCGCTCGGTGACTTCAAGCACGACCTGTGAGAATTTGAGCGGCGAGCCGGCGAAGATGTTTCTCACGTCGTCGACTATTGTCGGTTCGCTGAACAGTTTGCCGGCAAAATTGAATGATATCTTGAGATCCGGGCGGCGGCCTATGGCGGGGCCGACTTCAGTGCAGACCTTTCGCATCAGATTGCGGGTGAGGTCGTCAATAAGGTCGCTTGACTCCATGAGCGGAATGAAAGCACCGGGCAATACCAACGAACCGTCAGGCTTGCGCCAGCGCACCAGCACCTCGGCGCCGCGCAGTCGACCCGAGCGTATGTCAACGATCGGCTGATAATAGGGAATGAATTCGCCGGCCTCGAGCGCCAGTTCGATCTCGGCGACCGGGTTGCGCGGCGGACGCCGCGGGATCAGCACAACGACGCCAGTGATAAACAACATGATGAGGCCGGCGCCGAACCAGCCAAACCATTTGAGGTCGGCATGTTCGGCCTCTATGCGCGCTCGCGGACTCAAAATTTCGACGTCGAAGCCGAATTTTTCCGATCTGATGTCGGCCGCAAAATTGGAGGTTGTATCATCGGCGTCGCGGGAGCCGACCTCGCCTATCGCTGCGCCGTGTGAGGTCACGATGCGTGCATAGCCATCGAAGCGGCCACCCTGCGTCGACACCTGCGGCAGGAAAAGCACCGCCGGCACAAGGGCGCCAATGCTGTTTGCGCCGCTACCGACTTTGCGCCGTAATCGGACCATGCGCTCGCCACCGCCGAGAGTGATGATGTCGAATTGGAATTCCTCATTTCCGGCGAGCGGCTCGGAGGAAATCAGCGTCCGGTTGCCGGGAGGAAGACCGAGATGGTTGCACAGCGTCTCTCCATCGGGGCCGACAACGGCTATCTCCTTGACGGGTATGGTATTGAATACGGCATAGCGCATCGCCTCCAAGTGGTCGGGTCCACAGGAATTGATGCCCTGCGCGGCGAGATGATCGAGCGTTACAACGGCTTCCGAGAGGCGTGCCTCTGCAAGCGCCATGGCGCGCTTGGCGGCGGTGGTGACTTCGGTTTCGCCTTGTCGCTCGATGAGGTTGTCGAGCCAGAAATTAAAGGCGATAAGCGGACCGCCGGCGAGCACTGCGCCGACGACGATCGCAAATATATTCCGGCGCGAAACTGCGCGCACAAAGAACCCCATTCCCACTCCGGCCAGGGGACCCCGGTCCTGGTGTACAATCAGTCAGCCACGCTGTCATAAAGACCACCTTAAGCTTAAGGCCGCGTAACCCCAACCAAGACGCGAGACGGAGCACGGCGCACCACGATGGTTAGCAATATGTTAAGATACGACCCCGGTGCGCTTCAGGCACCGGAAAGTCGCCCGCCGATCAGAAAAATCAGCAGATGAGAGAGATCGACCATGAAGCTTTACATGCACCCCGTTTCCATGACCTGCCGGCCGGTGCGGCTGTTTGCCGCCGACAATAAGATCGCGATGGATGAGGAATTCGTGGACCTGATGACCGGCGCGCATATGCAGCCGGCTTATGCCGCGGTGAATCCGAACTGCCTCGTGCCGCTGCTCGAAGACGGCGATCTCAAGCTCACCGAGAGTTCCGCAATTCTGAAATATCTCGCGGACAAGATCGGCTCGCCGGCCTATCCGAAAGATCTCAAGGCGCGCGCGAAGGTCAATGAAATGATGGATTGGATCAATACCAATTTCTATCGCGATTGGGGTTACAACCTCTGCTACCCGCAGCTCTTTCCCAATCTCAAGCGGCGCAGCGACGAGGCACAGGCGGCGACGCTCGAATTCGGCAGGGACAACGCCAAGCGCTGGCTCAAAATCCTCAACGACCATTGGATCGGGCCGAAGAAGACCTATCTATGCGGCGATCAGATCACAATCGCTGACTATTTTGGCGCCGGCATTGTAACGTTGGGTGAAATTATCGGCGTCGACTACACACCCTACCCGAATGTAAAGCGCTGGCTCGACACGATGAAAGCGCTGCCGAACTGGAACAAGATCAACGAGGCGTTCTACGGCCTGCGCGACGCAGTGAAGGGACAGGATTTCGTCACCCTCGCCTGAGCCGCCAAGGAGCAACAGATGAGTTTCTTTCCAGGCAAGGATCCCGCCGCCGGAGACAGCTACCAGTGTGACGCCATTGCCCACGTCATCGTGCCGCGAACCGTCGACCTTGGCGACTTCACCGTTCGCCGGGCACTGCCGTCAGCGCGCACGCGCATGGTAGGGCCCTTCATTTTTTTCGACCATTTCGGGCCCGCCGAATTCCGCGCCGGCAGCGGTCTCGATGTGCGGCCGCATCCGCACATCGGACTGGCCACCGTGACCTATCTGTTCGACGGCGAGATCATGCATCGTGACAGCCTCGGAACGGCGGTTGCAATCCGGCCCGGCGAGGTAAACTGGATGACGGCCGGAAAGGGCATCGTGCATTCGGAACGAACCCGTCCGGAACGGCGGGTCGATGGCGAGCCGATCCATGGTTTGCAGATGTGGGTCGCGTTGCCGGCAGCCAAAGAAGAAATGGACGCGGGCTTTGCCCATCACGCGACCGCTGAGTTTCCTGTCATCAAGGAAAATGGCAGGAGCGTCCGTGTCGTCGTCGGCTCTCTTTACGGTGCGGTTTCGCCGGTGCCGACCGTGCACGAGACGATATTTGGCGATGTGCATCTTAAGGCTGGCACGTCGCTGCCTCTCGAGGCCGGCCATGAAGAACGCGCAATTTACGTGATTGACGGCACCCTCGGTATTTCCGGTGACACATTCGAATCCGGCCGGTTGCTTGTCTTCAAGCCCGGGGACACCGCGACCATCACCGCCGCAACCGATACTCATTTCGTCATTGTCGGCGGGGCGCCGATGGATGGCCCGCGTCACATTTGGTGGAATTTTGTTTCATCGCGCAAAGAGCGGATCGAACAGGCGAAGGCCGAATGGAAAGCCGGCCATTTCGGCAAGGTACCCGGCGATGAGATCGAGTTCATCCCGCTGCCAGAGCAGCCGGGCGTGAATTCGATCGATAAGGCCGCACCACTCTGACGTGAGAGGCGTCGGCGCTATTTTTTCTGCAAATCCAGCCTGATGTGCAGCTCCTTGAGCTGCTTGGGCGTTACCTCGGACGGCGCGCCCATCATCAGGTCTTCGGCGCGCTGATTCATCGGGAACAGCACGACTTCACGCAAATTCTCCTCCCCCGCAAGCAGCATGACAATGCGGTCGATGCCAGGGGCGATACCGCCATGCGGCGGTGCGCCGAGGGATAATGCATGCAGCATTCCGCCAAATTTCTTCTCCAGCACATCCTCACTGTATCCGGCGATCGCGAAGGCCTTTTTCATGACCTCCGGCCGATGGTTCCGGATCGCGCCCGACGATAGTTCTATACCGTTGCAGACGATGTCGTACTGGATCGCCTTGATCGACAAATCTTTTCGCTGTCCTTCGGATCGAGGGCAAGAAATTCTTCGACCGGCAAATTCGGCATCGAGAATGGGTTGTGGGAGAAGTCGATCTTCTTCTCCTCTTCGTTCCACTCATACATCGGGAAATCAACGATCCAGCAGAACTCGAAGCGGTCCTTTGCGATCAGGCCAAGCTCTTCGCCGACCTTGGTGCGCGCGGGTCCAGCGAATTTCACGAAATCCTTGGGCTTGCCGGCGACGAAAAACGCCGCATCGCCGACACCGAGCTTGAGCTGGTCGGCGATCTGCTTGGTGCGCTCGGGGCCGATATTCTTGGCAAGAGGGCCGGCGCCGCTTTCTTCGCCTTCGCGCCAGAAGATATATCCGAGGCCCGGCTGGCCTTCGCCCTGCGCCCAGGAATTCATGCGGTCGCAGAACGCGCGATTGCCGCCCTTCGGCGCCGGGATTGCCCAAACGGCATTGCCCGGTGTCTCGAGAATTTTGGCGAATATCTTGAACCCGGAGCCGCGGAAGACCTCGCTGACATCCTGCATCACGATCGGATTGCGCAGATCGGGCTTGTCGGTGCCGTATTTGCGCAGCGCATCGGCATAAGGAATGAGCGGAAATTTCGGCGTCACCAGTTTACCGTCGGCAAATTCCTCGAACACGCCGTGGATGACAGGCTCGACCGCGTCGAACACATCCTGCTGAGTAACGAAACTCATTTCCAGATCGAGCTGATAGAACTCGCCCGGCGAGCGATCGGCGCGGGCGTCCTCGTCGCGGAAACACGGCGCGATCTGGAAATAGCGGTCGAAGCCGGCAACCATGATCAACTGTTTGAATTGCTGGGGCGCCTGCGGCAACGCGTAGAATTTCCCCGGGTGCAGGCGAGACGGCACCAGGTAATCGCGTGCGCCCTCCGGTGATGACGCTGTGAGAATCGGCGTCTGGAATTCGAAGAAGCCGGCTTCCTTCATCCTGCGTCGGATCGAGTCGATGACCTTTCCGCGCAGCATGATGTTCGCGTGCAGGTGATCCCGGCGCAGGTCGAGAAAGCGATATTTGAGCCTGATATCTTCCGGATAATCCTGTTCGCCAAACACCGGCATCGGCAGCTCGGCCGCCGCGCCAAGTACCTCGATCTCGTCAATGTAGACCTCGACCTGACCTGTCGGGAGATCCGGGTTCTCGGTGCCGGCGGGACGCTTTCGCACCTTCCCGTCAACGCGCACGACCCACTCCGAACGCAGCGTCTCGGCCAGCTTGAAAGCCTTGCTGTCAGGATCGGCCACCACCTGCGTTAGCCCATAATGATCGCGCAGATCGATGAACAGGACGCCGCCATGGTCACGGATGCGATGACACCAGCCCGAAAGCCGCACGGTCGTGCCGATATCGCTCTCGCGAAGCGCGCCGCAGTTATGTGAGCGATAACGATGCATTGGGATTTCCGGCCGACGGTGCGGGATCTTGGTGTGAGGCGGGCGAAAAGCGCATGAGGGGTCGGCTTTGTCAAGGCAACAGAACCGTCAATACCTCGACCATATCCGGTCCCTCGACACATCAATCTCCCGACTGCAAACTGTCATTTCGATAGGCGGACATTTCGCATGGCCAGCTCCCGAGCCAAAAGGAAGATAAAAACGGCAAGCCCGGCCACTGCCGAGATGTCGGCCGCCGAGGCCGCTGTCGCCACTCTCATCACCCACGGCCTGGATACCGTTTACGCGCTGCCGGGCGTACACAACGATCACCTGTTCGACGCGTTTCATCGGGCCGGCGACCGGCTGCGCGTCGTCCACACCCGCCATGAACAGGGCGCGGCCTATATGGCGCTGGGAGCGGCACTCGCCACCGGCAAGCCGCAAGCCTATTCGGTGGTACCCGGTCCAGGGCTTTTAAACTCCGGCGCGGCATTGCTCACTGCCTATGGCATGAACGCGCCGGTGCTGGCGCTGATCGGGCAAATACCGGCGGCTGCAATCGGCCGCGGTTTCGGCCACCTGCACGAGATTCGCGACCAGGCCGGCATCGTCGCACGACTCGTCGATCATCGCGCGACCATCGAGGGGCCCGGTGATGCATCGGCCAAAGTCGCCAAAGCGATCCAGTCGATGCGCCGCGGCCGGCCCGGCCCCGCAGCACTCGAGTGCCCGATCGACGTCTGGGGCAGGCGCGGGCCGGCTCCGCCAATCACAGTTCCCTCGCCGCCTCAAGCTCCGAAGATCGACGCCGGCAAAATACGCGCAGCGGCCAAGATCCTCGGCAAAGCCAAGCGCGTCCTGATTGTTGCGGGCGGCGGCGCACAAGACGCCTCGCCGGAGGTGACCCTGCTCTCAAGTATGCTTCAGGCGCCCGTCCTCGGCTATCGGCGCGGCAGGGGCGTGCTCAATTCTCGCGATCCATTGAGTGTGACGCTACCGCTCGGCCGGGAATTATGGGCGGAAGCTGACGCAGTGCTTGCCGTTGGCACGCGGCTTCTCAATCCGATGAACCAGTGGGGCGTCGACAAAGACCTGCAGATCGTGCGCATCGATGCCGATCGCGACGAGCCGGCGCGGCTGCGCAAGCCGCGAGTCGCACTTGTGGGAGATGCCGCGCCGGTCCTGCGCGCCTTGATCGACGAACTCGCCAGGTTCAACATCCGCCGCACCTCGCGCCGCGACGAACTGCAGGAGCGCCAGGCAAAGCTGCGGACGAGACTCGCAAAAATCGCGCCGCAACTTGCCTACCTCGACGCGATCCGCGCCGCGCTGCCCGATGACGGAATATATGTCGATGAAGTCACGCAGATCGGTTTCGCGGCACGCCTCGCACTTCCCGTCTACAAGCCGCGCACGTTCTTGTCGCCGGGCTACCAGGACAATCTCGGTTGGGGCTATGCCACCGCGCTCGGTGCGCAGAACGCACGACCGGACGTTCCCGTGCTTTCGATCAACGGTGACGGCGGGTTCTTATATACCGGCAATGAGATTGCAACCGCCATGCGCCACGGCATCCCGCTTGTGGCGATCGTTTTCGTCGACGGAGCATTTGGCAATGTACGCCGTATTCAGCAGGAGCAATTCGGCAATCGTCTGATTGCCTGTGACCTCGCCAACCCGGATTTCGTCAAATATGCCGAAAGTTTCGGAGCGGCCGGGCGGCGCGCGCGAAGTCCCGACGAACTGCGCGCGGTCCTGCGCGACGCATTCGCACGGCGCGAGCCGACTCTGATAGAGGTCCCGGTCGGGGCCATGCCCAGCCCATGGGAATTCATCCACATGCCGCGGATTCGCGGAGCTTAAGGCTGTTGCCATGACAGACCCCGATCGGGTTAGGTTCGACCCGGCAATGGACCTCATTACAGACACACACGAACTTTCGGCCGTTTGCGCGCGTATGGCGAAGCATCCCTTCGTCACGGTCGATACCGAATTCCTGCGGGAAACCACCTATTACCCGCTTCTCTGCGTCGCACAGATGGCTTCGCCCGATGAGGCCGTTGTCATCGACGCGCTGGCCGAAGGCATCGATCTCGCTCCTTTTTTTACGCTCATGGCAAACACGAGCGTGATCAAGGTTTTCCATGCCGCGCGCCAGGACATCGAAATCGTGTGGAATCTGGCGCAGACAATTCCGCATCCGATCGTCGATACCCAGGTCGCGGCGATGGTCCTGGGATATGGCGACTCGATTTCGTACGACCAGCTTGTCCAGCGAATCACCGGCGACACATTGGATAAATCCAATCGTTTCACGGACTGGACTCGGCGGCCTCTCAGTGATGCGCAGATCGTTTATGCCCTGTCAGACGTCACTCACTTGCGCGATGTCTATCTCCACCTCGCTGCCGATCTCGACAAACGCGGACGCAGCAGCTGGGTCCAGGCTGAGATGGACGTCCTCACTTCGCCGGAGACCTATCGCGCCGATCCCGAGCGCGCGTGGGAACGGCTCAAAAGCCGTGTGCGCAAGCCGAAGGAGCTTGCGATCCTCATCGAGGTTGCGGCATGGCGCGAGCGCGAAGCGCAGGCCCGCGATGTGCCGCGTGGGCGGGTACTCAAGGATGACGTTATCGGTGACATCGCGGTCCAGGCGCCGACCTCCGTCGAGCGGTTGAGCCATCTGCGGTCATTGCCGAAGGGATTCGAACGCTCGCGCTGGGGCGATCAGATCATTGACGCGGTCAAACGAGGCCTTGAGCGCGACCACAAGTCGCTGCCGCAACTCGAACGGTTTCGGCCGGCTGCGAACGCCGCGGCAACTGTAGAACTGCTCAAGGTGCTCTTGCGTATGACCGCCGAACGCCACGGCGTCGCCGCCAAGGTCATCGCAACAGTCGATGAACTCGATCGCATCGCCGCCGACGATGATGCGGATGTCCCTGCGATGAAGGGATGGCGGCGCGAGCTTTTCGGCGAAAAGGCGCTCGCCCTCAAGCACGGGCGGCTTGCGCTCGCCGTCGATAAGGGAAAAGTCATAACAGTCGAGAAAAGCTAGAACCGTTTGCGTGTCATGTCTCGATTGCGGGTTCACGTCCCACGAGTTCGCGCCAGCTGACGCAGACGGCCCGCCAGCCGGTCGCTTGCAAGCCCGCCGTATTTGCCGGGCAGCCGGAGAATCAGCCTGCCGCGCTTGACCTGCATCGGTGTCTTCGGAAGAACGCCGCCCTGCCCGGCAGTCAGAATATAGGCAACCCGCATGGCGGCGCCCAGCACCCGGGCGCGATCCAGCATGCGTGTGGTGGCGAGTTCACGCAGGCGCGGCGACAATTCCTCCTCGCTCAGGCCGGCATGGCGGAAATAGACCGATAAAGCGAGATAGGCGCGGCCCGGATGATCAATGGCAACAAATGCACCATGGGCGATGATATTCATCGACTGCTCGCCGCGGTAGTCGGGGTGCGCACGCCAGCCGATATCGCCGAGCAGACATGCCGCGTGGCGCAAGCGTCGTTCATCGGCGGTTTCTTCCAGACCCGATGAAGCCATGAACCGGTCAGTCCAGGCGATAAGCTCCTGACCGTGACGGGGCGATCGTGAGCGAAGAACATTGAGGTCGGCGGCAGCCGAAATCAGCGGATCACGCTCGCGATCGCGTTGATTGAGCAGCGAATAGAGTAATCCTTCGCGGACGCCGAGCACGGAGATGATCACCTGCTTCGGCTTGATGGTGCGGACGAGATTTTCCATCACGAGCGCAGCATAGGCGAGCAAAGGACGGCGCGCGGCATTTACGACTTCGATTTTGGACAACGTCTCCGGATCGACGTGGTGAACCAGGCGCGAGAACTCCTGGGCTTCGCGGGCCGAGATTCGGTAATTGTGCATGACGTGAAACGGATAACCGGTCTGCCACATGTGCAGGCGCGCCAGTGCGCGCCACGTTCCACCGACCGCGTAGAATGTGCGGTCTTCGCCGTCATGCAGCATATCGAGATCTTCGAACGCCTCTTCGACGTATTTTTCGGCCTTCTTAAGGGACTTGCCGGCGATGTCCTGAAGCGCGAGACCGCCGAGCGGAAGCGTCACCCCGCCGCGCACGCGGGTGCCATGCACGTCGACCAGTTCGAGCGATCCGCCGCCGAGATCGCCGACAATCCCGTCAGGCTTGTGAATTCCCGACACGATGCCGAGCGCAGTCAAATGGGCTTCGCGTTTGCCCGAGAAAATCGTAATCCGGGTACGGCAAATTCGCTCCGCGTCGGCAATGAAGGCTCGGCCGTTGCGAGCATCACGGCATGCTGCCGTGGCGATCGCCCAGAATTCGCCGCACATGCAGGATGTCGCAGAGGGCGCGGAAGCGTCCGAGCGCGTCGAGCGCCGTCTCGATGGCATCCTCGGGCAGCACCCCGGTCGACTGCACTTGCCGTCCGAGGCCGGCCAATACCTTTTCGTTGAAGATCGGCGTCGGCGCGCGGGTCAATCCTTCGTAGATGACGAGACGGATCGAGTTCGAGCCAATATCGATGACCGCGATCGGCGGTCCATGATCGAGGCGGCCTTTTGCGGACGATGAGATCGCCGGCGAGCGTTTACGCGCCTTCGATGAGGCGGCGTATAAGGCTGCGCGGCGAGGATTCTTTGAGCGATTTTCCACGGCCCGACAAGCTCGGATTCGTCATGAAATATTTATGGGCGTTGAAGGCTTCTTCGCCCGGGGCCGCCTTTATGCGCGTGGAACTGCCATCCGGCAAGAACTTCCAGCTCTGCTCGTTGTCCTTGAAATTGGCGACCATTATCTGCCCCAGAACCTGCTCATGCACGGTCGCATTGAGAATAGGGCAAAGCACCTCGACCCTTCGATCGAGATTGCGCGGCATCATGTCGGCAGACGAAATATAAATCGACGCTTTCGGATGCGGCAAAAGATGGCCAGCGCCGAAACAATAGATACGTCCATGTTCAAGGAATCGGCCGACGATCGATTTAACGCGAATGTTTTCCGACAGACCGGTGACCCCAGGTCGCAGACAGCAGATTCCGCGCACAACGAGGTCGATGGCGACCCCTGCGGCCGACGCATCGTAAAGAGCATCAATAATTCCCGGATCGACGAGCGCGTTCATCTTCATCCAGATCGATGCGGGTCGTCCAGCCTTTGCATTCGTGATCTCCTGCGCGATGTGATCCAGTATTTTTGCGCGCAAATTGATCGGTGAGATTGCCATGCGCTCGAGTTCGGCCGGCTCCGCATATCCGGTAATGTAGTTGAAGATGCGAGCCACATCGCGGCCAATTACGGTGTCAGCCGTGAAGAACGACAGGTCGGTATAGACGCGCGCGGTAACCGGATGATAGTTGCCTGTACCGACATGGACATAGGTTGCAAGCTCGCCCGCTTCACGGCGTACGACAAGCGACAACTTGGCGTGCGTCTTGAGTTCAATGAAACCGTACACGACCTGCACGCCGGCGCGTTCGAGATCGCGGGCCCAGCGAATATTCGCTTCTTCGTCAAAACGTGCCTTGAGTTCGACCAGCGCCGTCACTGACTTACCCGCCTCGGCCGCCTCGACCAATTGCTTCACAATCGGAGACTCTGCCGAGGTTCGATAAAGGGTTTGCTTGATGGCGACGACATTGGGGTCGCGCGCGGCCTGCTGCAAAAACTGTACGACCACGTCGAAAGATTCGTAAGGATGATGAACGATAAGATCTTTCTGACGAATGGCCGCGAAGCAGTCGCCTCCATGATCGCGGATGCGCTCGGGATAGCGCGGGTTATAAGGCACGAATTCCAGATCGGGCCGATCGAGTCTGGTCAGTTGCGCCAGATCATTAAGCGCGAGAACGCCATCAACCAGGAAAACCTCGTCGTCGGCAACGGCAAGCGCGCGCTGCACGAATGCACGCAGCTCTGAGGGCATGGTTGCATTGAGTTCAAGCCGGATCACCGATCCGCGCCGCCGCTGCTTGAGCGCGGTCTCGAACAGGCGGACCAGATCTTCCGCCTCTTCCTCGATTTCCACTTCGGAGTCGCGGATGGCACGAAACGCGCCATGCCCCTTAACGGTGTAACCTGGAAACAATCGGCTGATGAAAAGTGCGGTCGCCCCTTCCAGGGTGACCAACCTGATGCCCTGATCGCTGCTGCTCGGAAGCCTGATGAATCGGTCGATCTTTTGCGGCATGCGTATAAGCGCATTCATCGCCTTGCCGTCTTTCACGCGCGCGAGCTGCAGAGCGATCGAGAATCCAAGATTTGGAATAAACGGGAATGGGTGCGCGGGATCGATTGCGAGCGGGGTCAACAGCGGAAAGACATGGGAGAGGAAATGTTCCTCCAGCCAGCTTCGCTCTGATTTCTTGATGTCGCCGCTGTCGACCAGCACCACGCCGGCCCCGGCAAGCTCCGGCCGCAAGTCGATCCAACGTTGCTGCTGATCGTGGGCAAGTTGAGAGACGGCCTCGCCGATGCGCGCAAGTTGTTCCGAGGGAGTAAGCCCATCCGGGCTTTGCGTCAGAATGCCTTGTCGCAACTGGCCCTTGAGACCGGCGACGCGCACCATGAAAAATTCGTCGAGGTTGTTCGCGGAAATCGACAGGAAGCGCACGCGCTCGAGCAGCGGATGTTGCGTGTTCGCCGCCTCTTCCAGCACGCGACGATTGAAATGAAGCCACGACAGTTCGCGGTTGATGAAACGCGCCGGACGCGACCTTAACGATTGGTCCACCACGTCCTGCTGGTCGGCCTTCGTTTGGTCGCCGGCCGTCGCGATTTCATCAATAGAGGCAATAGCTTGCGCGCGGTCTGCCATGTGGATAAGTGCCTGATACGAAAATCAACTAGCCGAAAATAGTGGCCGCTGCATGACAGTTCGCACGCGGCTTACCGGCTACGTCAAGTGTCCCACATCTGCGTTAAGGAACGCGAAATAGCTCAGCGGCAAGGGCGCGCGTCACCGGCCGGTGCTGACGCATCGCCTCTTCGTCCAATTGTTGGACCGCCCTATGGGCAGCGAGGAAGGACCGCTCAATGCGGTTGACGAGATAGCCGACCAGGGCCTCATCGACCGCAATTTGCCGATCGCTGGCAAGCTTGACGATGAGCGCACGCAGCAATGTGTCGTCGGGTGCTGCGAGCGCGACGTTCGGCAGCGCGCGCATACGCGACGCCAAATCACGGATATCCACCGGAAACGTTGTCAGCGGCGAACGTGACGTAATGAGAAGGTGTGCGCGCTGTTCACGCGCGAGATTGAGGAGATGAAACAACGCACGCTCATCGAGGTCCTCGAACTCGAGATCCTCGAGAACCAACGCCCCGGTGACGAAGGCCGCGGGCAAATCGGTGTGCGGCAGTAATTTTGCCGCCAGTACGCGCGCGCCGGCCGTCTCTGCCCATATGCTCGCCAGGTGACTTTTGCCCGAACCCGGCGGACCGATGAGGGCTACGATCCGGTCAGGCCAATCCGGCCAACGATCGATCAACGTGAGCGCCTTGCTGTTCGAAGGCCCCGGCAGAAAGTCCTCGCGCGCAAAACTCACCGAATGATCGAGTGCAAGCACGAGCTGGCGCGGCGCCGACGAGCTATTCATGCCATCAGCCCGTTTCTTCGCCAGTGTAAAATGAGCTCTGCAGATACCTGCGAAGTGCAAAGCGGCAGAGTACCCCGATCGTGGCGGCGAGCGGTACAGCCACCAGAAGTCCGACAAAACCGAACAGATAGCCGAAGGCAAGCAGCGCGAAGATCAGCCAAACAGGATGCAGGCCGACACTTTCACCCACCAATTTGGGGGACAAGACGTTGCCTTCGAGGAACTGCCCGACCAGAAAAATTCCGAGCACCATCAATATCGATCCGTAGTCCGGCCAGAATTGGGCCACGGCCACGCCGGTCGACAGGACTAACCCGGTCATCGAGCCGACATAGGGTATGAAAGTGATGAGCCCCGAAATCAGGCCGATCAGCAGGCCAAAATTCAGCCCGCTGAGCGTGAGAGCCACCGCGTAAAACGAGCCGAGGATCAGGCACACCGCCGTCTGCCCGCGAACAAATCCTGAAATGGCCGCGTCTATTTCACGCGCCAGTTGCCGTACGGTCTCGCGTTGCTGGCGTGGCACCCAGCCATCAACAGTGCGGATCATGCGGTGCCAGTCGTAGATCAGATAAAAGGCGACCACCGGGGTTACCACGACGAGCGAGAAAACCGACACGAGCGCCCGCCCGCCCGACCACAATGAGCGCAGGAATGTCGTCAGCCATCCGACGCCCTGTGTTACCAGATCGCCGATCGACTTATCTGCATTGAAGCCTGCGCCGAGCAACCTCTGGAGCCAAGGCCGGCTTGGATCGCTCAGGAGCGTCTGTAGTTTTGTGACATTTCCGGGAACGCTGTCGATGAATGACGACAGTTGCCCGCCGAGGATCGGCGCGACGAGCAGGATCAAATAGACCAATGCCAAAACGACAAAAGTTATGATCAGCAGCGCTGCCACCAGTCTGTTGACGCCCAACCGCTCAAGCCGGTCGGTAACAGGTGTGAGCAAATATGCGATCGCTAGTCCGGCTACAAACGGCAGCAATATTTCGCTCAGCAGCCACAGAGCCAACACAACGACGGAGACGGCGGCCGCCCAGAAGATGGCCTGCCGCTTGAGAACGCTGCCGTCGGTTACAGGCTTATCGCGGTTCCGCGATGGGGTACGCGGATTCACGGTTTTGCCGCCGTCGAATTCATGTGACGCACCCATTCCGCCACATAGGCGGCGACGGAAAGAAGCGTCAGCACCGCCACCAGAACCATCAGCACAAGTGTAAGAATCGGAAGCTTGTGGTCGAAGCCAAGGGTTCCGAGCACGACACAAGCAAACACGATCTGCGCCGCGGTATTGAGCTTGGAGACCAGCAGCGGCTTGACTTTGAGCGGGGTGCCAACCAGCCAGGACAGCATTACCGCGCCGACGATCATAATGTCGCGTGATACCACCAGGATCACCAGCCAACCGGGAATCAAGTTGTTGATGCCGAGCGTGAGGTAGATCGAAACAATCAACGCCTTGTCGGCGAGCGGGTCGAGATAAGCCCCCAGTTCGGTTGTCATCCGAAAACGCTTGGCCAGAAAGCCGTCCACGGCGTCGCTCACTCCGGCCGCCACAAACAGCAGGAAGGCAATCCACATCGCACCGGATGCGATCGCCCAGACGACGACCGGCACCAGCAAGATGCGTCCCAACGTAATGAGGTTTGGAATACTCAAGGCAAACCCGGCTCGTACGCGCGCACCGGCCTCAGGCGCCTGATGCACGTCAATTCCCTCGACTGAGTATAACGGCGCTTGGACCATTGCGCGACTTGCGATTCCAACGTACGACCCCGGCGTCACATTTTGCCTGCACGTGGTCTTTATCCGAGAACCGGTGCCCACTCATCGGGATCACGTGCTGTGAGGGCTCATAATGGCAGAAAAAGAGCGCGGTCTCACTTACGCGCAAGCCGGTGTTGATATCGATGCCGGCAATCGGATGGTGGAACTTATAAAGCCGCTGGTCCGGGCCACCGCCCGCCCAGGCACGGACTCCGAAATCGGCGGTTTTGGCGGCCTATTCGACCTCAAACGGATAGGCTATCGCGACCCCATTCTTGTGGCCGCCACCGATGGCGTCGGCACCAAACTCAAGGTCGCCATAGAAACCGGACGGCACGACACGATCGGCATCGACCTTGTTGCGATGAGCGTCAACGACCTCGTGGTGCAGGGTGCCGAGCCCTTGTTCTTCCTCGATTACTATGCATGCGGCAAACTCGAGCCCGAAATCGGCGCCGCAGTGGTTGCAGGAATCAGCCTGGGCTGCCGCGAAGCCGGGTGCGCGCTCATCGGCGGTGAAACCGCGGAAATGCCGGGGGTCTATCAGGGCGATGACTTTGATCTCGCCGGCTTTGCGGTGGGCGCTGTCGAACGCGACGGCGTGCTGCCGCGCCGAGATATCGCCGAAGGTGATGCCGTCATTGGGCTTGCGTCGTCAGGTGTGCATTCAAACGGCTATTCGCTTGTCCGGAAGGTTGTCGAAAAATCCGGATTGCGCTGGCAATCGCCTGCCCCCTTCACGTCCAAGCAGACCTTGGGAGAAGCGGTCCTCACACCAACCCGCATTTACGTGAAATCGTGCCTCACGACAATTCGCGAGACCAAAGCCGTAAAGGGTCTCGGCCATATTACCGGCGGCGGATTTCCGGACAACATTCCACGCGTGCTTCCCAAGGGACTCGGTGCGCGCATCGATCTGAGTAAGGTACCGACATTACCGGTCTTCCAATGGCTCGCCGGCGCAGGCGGGATCGTCCAAAACGAAATGCTCAGGACCTTCAATTGCGGTATCGGCATGGTGATCATCACTGCGTCGCGTGATGCCGAAACCGTCATGAATTCCTTTTCGCGCGCGGGTGAGAAGGCAATTGCGCTCGGCAACGTCATCAAAAGCTCGGGCGACGAACGCGTCGTCTACGAAGGCAATCTCGATCTTGGGTGATTCATGGACCGCAAGCGCGTCGCCGTTCTGATTTCCGGCCGCGGCTCCAATATGGCAGCGCTCATCGAAGCGGCAAAGGATAAGAACTATCCGGCCGACATCGCTCTGGTGCTTTCGAACCGCCCGGATGCCGGCGGTCTTCTGGTTGCGCGAGCGGCAAAAGTTTCAACCGAGGTCGTGGACCACTCTGCCTTCCGGAATGATCGCGATGCCTTCGAACGGGCGATGCAAGCCGTCCTTGAAAAATATCGCATCGATATCGTCTGTCTCGCCGGCTTCATGCGGCTTCTCACAGGCAGCTTTGTCGAAAGATGGCAAGGACGAATGCTCAATATCCATCCGGCGCTGTTGCCCGCCTACAAGGGCCTCGACACGCACAAGCGCGCACTTGAAGCCGGCGTATCCGTTCACGGAGCGACGGTGCATCTTGTTGCGCCGGAAATGGATTCCGGTCCGATCATCGCGCAGCACGCGGTGGACGTGCTGCCAGGCGACACCGAGGAAATACTCGCCGCACGCGTGCTTGAGGTCGAACACCGGATTTATCCGCTTGCCCTCAAGCTGCTGGCGGAAGGACGTGTGCAGATTGTCGGCGGGCGGTGCCTGATTGATGGCGCCCCGGTCGCGGCGGCCGCGAGTTGAATTTTCCCCTCAATTCAACGTGAACGCCGGGCCAACGCCTGGTGTTATGGTTGCTACGCCACCCAGAGAGTGGCTGTCTAAAACAAGGTGGGAGTTACGTCATGAGCGCACGAACGGGCAGCGAGCCAAAACTGTTTTTCCCGGGACTTGGCAGTTTCTACGCGAGCGTCGCTGACCTGTGGTACCCGATGATCCGCTTCGTCGCCGGCGCTTTCCTATTTTATCACGGCTGGGGCAAGCTTATGGCCGGTGTCGCGCCGGTAGCCGCCGGCCTGGCGAAATATCACATCGAGCCGTCCACTCCGGCTGCTTATATCGTGATGTTTCTGGAAACCGTGGGCGCTGCCGGCGTCGCGCTCGGCCTGTTTACCCGCTTCTTCGCCGCGGAAATCGCCATTGAAATGGCAGTAATTGCCTTCGTAGCAAAAGCCCCTTTGGGCTTCGGGCAGATGGAGCTTTTTCTGATGTGGGGCATACTGATGTTTGCTATCGCGTTGCGCGGCGGAGGTCCCTACTCGCTCGATCGAGCGATCGGCAAAGAGCTCTAGCGACTACGGCAGTTGCTGCTGCACTGCACACTTCAACACGCAAGGCTCAAACACTGTCTCAAGGGGAGGTTTAATCGTGTCTGATGGCGCCCTTTTTTTCGCCCGCGTGCTCATATCGGTGGTCTTTATTGTATTTGGTTACTTTCAGTTCACGAATATCGCCGGGTACACCACCAATCCTGCGATCTTGAAATTTGTCGCCACGACAGGTGGCATTATTGCTCCGGTTGTTGTCGCGTATCTCGTGGCCGCGATCGATCTTTTTTGTGGGCTGCTTATTCTCGTCGGCTTTCAGACCCGCCCAGCCGCAATAGTGCTGAGCATATTCGTCGCCCTGACTTTGATCTTCGCGCACGCATTCTGGACCATGGAGGGCCCCGCTCGCGCCGCCAATCAGGCGCACTTCTATAAAAATCTCGCCGTCATTGGTGGGCTGCTCTTGCTCGCGATACTGGGGTCGGGCCGTTACTCTCTGGATGCTCGCTTCGCAAGGAGTTGACCACTCATCAATCGACAAGCGACAATCACGCTTCGAACAATCCAGACTTGGGGGGATATCATGGCAAAAGGTTCGTCACATCCGATGCTTTCGCACACCGACAGCATCGCGACAGGAATGACTGACGCACTGCTGCTCGTTGGCCGCATTTTGGTCGCAGCTATGTTTCTGTTCACCGTGTGGTTCGGCTCGCCGACGGCCGGCTATCTCACATCCATAAATTACGTAAATCCGGAAATGATGAGTCTTTTGGCCCGCACCGCCGAATGGGTGATCGTCTTATCATTGATACTCGGTCTTGGCACCCGATACGGCGCCCTTCTCGGTCTTCTGTTTGTGGTCATTGCAACGGTGACTGCGCATCGTTGGTGGGGTTATCCGCAGGCCGTGCAACTGATGCAGTACACGTTCCTGGTGAAAAACCTTGCCGCAGCCGGTGGCTTAATTCTTTTGTTTGTCACCGGCCCCGGCAAAATCAGCCTCGACGAAAGGCTGAAAGGCTAGGCTTCGCTTCCTGACGGCGCGAGCCGCCTGATCCACACCTTCGTGTCGTGGACGGCGGCTCCGCCATAGGGCGCGATCGAATCTGCCCCGACAAGCGTGTTGATCCCGCGCCCGTCGGGATAGGCCGAATTCGGCCAAACCAACTCGGCGATAAGCACACCCGGCCGCACACCGTCAAACACGCGTGCGTGCAGACGTACTTCACCGCGCAAATTGCCGAGGACAACATCGTCGTTTGTTGAAATGCCGTAAGTCTTGGCATCGTCAGGATGGATCATTACGGTCGGGCGCCGTTCCTGCGACACCGATGTCGGTGTCTGATTGAAAGTCGAATTCAGAAATCCGCGCGCTGGCGAAGTTGCCAGGCGGAAGGGATGCTCCTCATCCGCTTCCTCGATCGACGTCCAGTGGTCCGGCAACGGCGGCATGTCGGGTATCGGGCCACTCAAGCAGGGGCTGCGAAACGGCACATTCCGCCAATCCGCCTTGAAGCGAAACTTGCCATCTGCCCAAGGGAACCCATCCAGATAGTGCGATTGTCGAAATGGCGGCTGGCAGTCGAGCCAGCGGTTCTCCTCGAGTTCGGCAAACGTGCCGCGCTTTGAAACACGCAGCATTTGATCGATCAATTCGCGCGGGGTCATCGTGAAACCGGGGTGCACGGCGCCGACACGACCCGCGAGCGCACAAATGACGTCATGGTTGCTGCGGCATTCGCCCGGCGGCTCAACGAGTTTGGGGCCGAGAATGAGGTACTGATGGCCGCCGCCTCGATAGATATCGTCATGCTCGAGAAAAGTGGTCGCAGGCAGAACCACGTCTGCCATCTGTGCGGTTTCCGTCATGAATTGTTCGTGCACACAGACAAAAAGATCCTCGCGGGCAAATCCGCGCTTGACCACCGTCTGGTCCGGGCAGACTGAAACCGGATTGGTATTCTGGATGAGCAGCGCTCTGACCGGTCCGCCTCCCTGTAGCGCTTCGCGGTCGCCGGTGAGGATGGCGCCAATGCGTGACTGATCGAGCATTCGTACCGAGGGATCGTGCGCGTCGAGTCCCTCGATGACCCTTTTGTCCAGGCCGTATATGTCGGCGTTGCTGTGGAATGCCCCACCGCCCTCGTATTGCCACGCACCCGTCACTGCCGGAATGCAGCTCGCAGCATGCATATTCGCAGCGCCGTTGCGCGAGCGTGAAAACCCGTAACCCAACCGGAAATAGGCGCGTTTGCGCTCGCCGATGAGCCGCGCAAATTCCTCGATCGTCTCTACCGGCGCACCGGTGATCGCCGAAGCCCAGGCGGGGTCCCTGCCGCGCAGATGCACTTCCAGCTCGCGCGGCGCATCGGTGTATTTCTTCGAGATAGCTCCAGTCGGCCTTTCCGTCGCGAAACAGGCAATGCATGACCGCGCAAGCCAGGGCGCCATCGGTACCGGGTTTTACCAGGACTGCCAGATCGGCCTGCTCCATCGTCCCGTTCATGTAGACGTCAACGGCCACAATCCTGGCATTGCGCTCTTTTCGCGCTCGCACCGCGTGGGTCATCACGTTGACTTGCGTGTTGACCGCGTTGGTGCCCCAGATGACCACGAGATCGGACTTCGCCATCTCGCGAGGGTCGACGCCTGCAATGCGTCCAACTCCTGCTGCAAATCCCGCATAAGCGGGATTTACGCAAATTGTGGAATGGAAACCCGAATATTTCTTGACGTGACGCAGACGATTGATGCCGTCGCGCATGACTAGGCCCATAGTCCCCGCGTAATAATAGGGCCAGATGCTTTCAGCGCCATGGTTGCGCTCGGCGTGAAGAAATTTGTCGGCCACAAGATCGAGCGCTGCGTCCCACGAAATTTGTTCGAATTCCCCGGAGCCTTTAAGTCCCTTGCGGCGGAGCGGGTACAATAAACGCTGCGCATGGTGCTCGCGCTCGGCATAGCGCGCTACTTTCGCGCAGATCACGCCAGCGGTGTAGTCGTTGTCCTTCGCGCCGCGCACGCGACCGATTGTGCGGTCGTCGAGCAGCTCAACTTCAAGTGCGCAGGTCGATGGGCAATCATGCGGGCAGGCCGATGCACCGATACGAACCGCCGAACCGACGCTCCGTACTGCCTTGTTCATCGGAAATTCGCCTTCCTGGCTGAAGGGGCCGGCTAGGCTTCCTCTTCGCGCAGCCGGCTTGATCGTACCATATACAAGCCGACCAGAACGACAAAGATGGCGCCGGCGATCCCACAAACGATGTCAAGTGTGTCCGCGGTCGCCTCCGAAAAATACCGGGCGATGATGGGGTCTTCCGGCAACAAGCCGCCCGCGATCCAGCCAAGAAGCGCGCCGCCGCCCCACACGACGATCGGAAACCGCTCGATTATGGCGAGGAACAAGGCACTGCCCGCGATGACAACCGGGATGCTCACCGCAAGGCCTAGTGCAAGCAACAGGTAGTCACCTTTTGCTGCGGCGGCTACCGCAATGACGTTGTCGAGACTCATCACAATGTTTGCGACGACGACCACGCGCACCGCGCGCCACAAATCTTCAATCGCTTCGGGGCTATCTTCGGCATCGTGCGCCTGCGGCGAAACCAGCTTTACGGCAACCCAGAACAGCGCAAGCCCGCCGGCGAGCTTGAGGTAGGGCAACTTCATGAGCGTCGCCACGACGCCTGTGAACAAGATGAGCAATACGGCGGCAGCGCCGGCGCCAAGACTTCATGCCCAGAATCGTTCCTTCGGCGGCAACGCGCGGACAGCCAGCGCAATGACAACGGCATTGTCGCCGGACAGGAGAATATTGATTCCCATGATCTGTAATGCGGCCAGCCAGAATGTCGGACGCATCAATTCGGACAACAAGGCATCCACTGTTCGTTTCCCTGAATTCGGTCGCCCGATTTTGCTGCCATCTGACGCGGCGACGTTTTTTGTTTGTATGCTCGTAGCTCACACTGCCGCAACGGAGGTACCAGTAGCGAGTACCCGGCGCAATGCCACCAGAACTAGCCGATAATCTCGTTTTCAGAAAAAAATTGTCCAATTTCCCGCGCGGCGGTGTCCGGCGCATCCGAGCCGTGGACGGAGTTTTCGCCAATTGATCGTGCATGGATCTTGCGGATGGTGCCGTCCGCCGCCTTGGCCGGGTCCGTTGCGCCCATCACCTCACGGTACCGAGCAATGGCGTTTTCGCCTTCCAGCACCTGGACCACCACAGGACCAGAAATCATGAAATCGACCAGTTCACCGAAAAACGGACGCTCGCGATGCACCGAGTAGAATTTCTCTGCCTGCTCACGGGAGATGCGCACGCGTTTCTGCGCAATGACGCGCAATCCGGCTTTCTCAATGATGGCATTGATAGCGCCGGTCAAATTGCGCTCGGTTGCGTCGGGCTTAAGAATTGAAAAAGTACGCTCAATGGCCATGGGAACTTCCTTCACTGGGACTGATCGATCATTTTACCAAGTTTTATTGGAGGCGTGGCGCCGCGCGGCTTATACAGAGCGGCCCTTCAAGCGGCAAGGTCGGCCGCCTGACACCGTGAGATTGAGACATGCTCGCCCGTTACCGGATGTTTGCCGGCTACAATGCCTGGTGCAACGAGCGCCTTTACCAAGTGGCCGCACAGGTCGCTGATGCCGAATACCGCGCCAATCGCGGCGCCTTCTTCAAGTCACTGCATGGCACTCTTAACCACCTTTTGGTCGGCGACCGCATCTGGATGCATCGCTTCACGGGCCAAGGTGAAAAGCCATCAAGCCTCGACGCGATCCTGTATCACGATTTCGCTGAGTTACGTGCCGCCCGCCGCGCCGAAGATGAACGCATCAGTCGATACATCGGGACGTTAAACGACGGAGATCTTAAAAAGCGGATCCGCTTCCGCACCGTCGTCAACCCGCAGGATCTCGAGCAAGAGCTCCCCGCAGCCCTTGACCATTTTTTCAATCACCAGACCCACCATCGCGGTCAGGCTCATGCGCTACTGAGCGGCATTGTCGGAAACGAGCGGACGCCGAGTTTCGACTTGATTGTCTACCAGCGCGAGATCGGCGGCCCCACATTGCACAGTTTAAGTTGACGCAATTATTGGACGTAGTCGCGCTCGATTTGATGGCTGGCAGTTTTCGGCGCTCCGGCCTTTTTCTTTGGTGCCTTTTTCGGCCCGGATTTTGCCGGCTTCGGCTGCTCGGGAGCGCGATCAATGACCTTCAGGCGACCGTCGGCAAATGTGTAAATGCCCGGCCACGGGCCGCTCAAATACGTGAGCACGACTTTGCGCTCGCCTTTGTCCCCTGCCCCAATGGCAACATTGCTCGCAAGACCCGCGCGCTCAACGGCCTGACACTCAGTCATGCCAAGCGCGATCCCGCCCGTAACCTGCGGCGTCGCCGTCGGTTCGAGCCTATCCAAGCCTGGATTTGGCGGGGCCGCAGCCGGCGCGGCAGCCGGCATCGGTGCGCCCGCAAGATCGCCCGCGACCGAGCCGACAGCGCGGTCGGCGGGTGCCGGCGGCTGAACAGGCGCAGCAGCCGGCTCAGATGCTTGAGCCGTGGCCGCAGGGGGCGGTGCACAGCGGCCATCGGCGCTCACCAGTTGTTCGGCGCCAACCGGCCCCTTCGGACCGAGACTGACGCTCGCGTTGGTGGGTCGTGCCCACGCGGGCTTGCCGAAGAGATCCAACGGCTGGGCAAACCAGCCCCCATCGTTCTGGTCCTCAAAGACCTGGGCCGAATTCTTGCAGCCCCCGACGATGAGGGTGGCGGCGCACACGAGCGCGAGATTTATGATGACGCTACGACGCGGCACAGCAGATGTCCCCGAATACTCTATGTATTTGTCGCTTAACACGTATTTTGCGTCATCACGATGGCGAACAGCAAGCCCGCATGGACCAAGGCGATACAGATATCGGCCATTGGCCTAGGGCCATTGGCCGACTGAGCCAAAGGACTTCGTATCCTTAAGCTTTTTTCGCCCAACGCCCCTGCTCGTCGGTTTGCCAATAGGTCGCTTCAAAGCCCCTTGATTTTGCTTCGGACCATTGCGCACGGGCCGCCGCAACCGCTTCTTCGTCCTCGCCGTCGAACACCATGACAACCCGCTGATAGTTTTGGGGATCGGCGGGCATCGGGGCGCGGTCAATCAGAAATCGTACGGTCGCGCCGTTGGGGTTTCCCTCGTTGGGCGTCAGAAGGACAGGCTGCTCGCTTGCTTCGGATTCGCGCCATGTACCGTGTGGCAGGAAGCCATCGTCCCTGTACGTCCATAAATATGCATCGAGCGCATCAATGCGCTCCTCTGACGTTGCCTGGACGGCAACTTTCCATCCACGATCGAGCGATTTCTCCAGCAACGACGGCAACACGTTTTCGAGCTTCTGACCTTGCAAATGGTAGAAGAGAATTTCGGTCATGGCGCTCATCGCCCCGATGCTACTTCTCGTAAAAGTCGGCAACCAAACGGTCCAATAGCCGCACGCCCCAGCCTGAGCCCCAGCTTTTGTTGATATCCGTTTGACGCGAGTCAAAACCGGTGCCTGCGATATCGAGATGGGCCCAGGGTATTTTGTCGTCGACGAACCGCTTGATGAACTGCGCGGCAGTAATCGCACCGCCCCAGCGGCTGCCGCCGGTGTTCTTCATGTCGGCAAATTTCGAATCAATCATCTTGTCGTATTCAGGCGCGAGCGGCATCCGCCAGACCAATTCGCCGGTCTCATTTCCGGCCTTGGTCAACCGGTCCGCGAGTTGATCGTTGTTTGAAAACATCCCTGCATATTCCTGCCCCAGCGCGACAATAATGGCGCCGGTCAACGTCGCCAGATCCACGATGAACTTGGGTTTGAATCGCTGTGCCGCATACCATATGACGTCGGCGAGCACGAGCCGCCCTTCCGCATCGGTGTTGATGATTTCAACCGTTTGTCCCGACATCGATTTGACGATGTCGCCCGGGCGTTGGGCGTTCCCGTCCGGCATGTTTTCGACCAATCCAATAGCGCCGATCGCATTGACCCGCGCTTTCCGTGCGGCAAGCGCGTGCATCAATCCCACGACGCAGGCGGCGCCGGCCATGTCGCCCTTCATGTCCTCCATGCTCGCCGCGGGCTTGATTGAAATGCCACCGGTATCGAAACACACGCCCTTGCCTATGAAGGCGACTGGCGCCTCGCCGGCTTTGCCGCCGTTCCATCGCATGACGACGACGCGGCTTTCGCGCGTCGAGCCCTGTCCGACACCGAGCAGCGCGTTCATGCCAAGCTTCCGCATGGCCTTGATGTCGAGAACTTCGACTGCAACGCGGAGCTTTTTTAACGCGCTTGCGCGGCGCGCGAACTCCTCTGGATAGAGGACGTTCGCAGGCTCGTTGACCAAGTCACGCGCCAATAACACGCCGGAAGAAATTGCAGCGCGAGGTTCGTAGGCCTTGCGAGCACCAGCAACGTCGGCAACCGCGATTAAAACATTGCGCGTTCCAGGCGGCTTCTCATCGTTTTTTCGCTTGGTCTTGTATCGGTCAAATGTGTAGGCGCGCAGGCGCGCGCCCTGGGCAAGTTCAGCGGCCTGTTCGGGTTTCATCGGGCCACCTGGAAAATCAGCAAACAGCGTGGCCTCACTTGCCGAATTCGGCAGCTTGCCAATCGCGAACCCGCCAAGCTTCTGGACATCCTGCGGCTTGACGTCGGTCGTCTTGCCGAGCCCGATCACAACCAGCCGGGAAACCTTGAGACCGGCAGGAACAATCAGGTCGAGTGCCGTGTTTTTCTTCCCGCCGAAGCTCTCGGCCTTGGCAGCCCGCATGACAAGTTCGGCAGCGCTCCCCAAGGCTTTGCTGGTGGCAGTGCCGAATTTCAGCGAATCATCGCAAAAAACGATCAGGACCCCTTTGTTGGGGACCACAATCGGTCCAAAACTGACCTTGAGGGCGTCCGTCATCGATCTTGAATCCTTTTTGGGGGCTTAGCGGGCGTGATTGGCCCCATATGGCGCCCTCCCGGGCTCGCTGCAAAGGTCGATCGCCGCGGAATTCGCCATTTTCCCAAGGATAGCGAGCAGTTTGGGGGATTTTGGAGGTATTCTAGCACCATAAGGGGGGCTCGTACGGTCTTGGCTTGCGCACTGTCGTCGAGCCCGCATTTACATTTTGTTGTGCATGTTCAACGGGTTTGCCATTGCCCGGCCATTTTGTCGGGCGATCAAGGTAAAGCTGACGGGGTTGAGATTTAAGCTTGAAATGCTTCGCGTCCGGTGGGGAAGCCGCACGCGGGGTCCGGTTGTTGCCGGATCGGGGGACGATGCTGCGGATGGGATCCATCAGCCGATATATTTTGCGCACAACCTTAGGTGCGTTCCTCGTCGTATTGGTCAGCCTCACCGCCGTGATCTGGGTGACGCAGGCTCTGCGTGACATCGACATCATGACGAGCCAGGGTCAGACGATTCTGGTTTTCGTCGGCATCACCGGCCTGATCATACCGCTACTCGTCCTGGTGATCGCGCCGATCGCGTTGCTGATCGCTGTCGCGCACGTCCTCAACAAAATGTCGAATGATTCCGAGATCATCGTGATGAATGCTGCCGGCATGTCGCCGTGGATATTATTTCGGTCCTTCATGGCGGCGGCGCTCGTGGTGTCTTTGTTCGTCACTGCGATCAGCGCTTATTTCGCGCCGAAAGGCCTGCGCATGCTGCGCGATTGGTTGACCGAGGTGCGCGCCAATGTGGTGAGCAGCATTGTCCAACCGGGACGCTTCACGAGTATCGAAAACGGCGTGACCATTCATATTCGCGAGCGGCGGCCAAACGGACAACTGGCCGGAATATTTCTCGACGACCGGCGCAATCCTAACGAGCGCATTACTGTGCTTTCTGAGGTCGGCGAATTGTTGGACAATGATAGCGGGACCTATCTCGTCCTTCAAAAGGGCGTCGTGCAGCGGCATGAATCCGGCCAACGCGACCCCGCGATGGTCGTATTCGACCGTTACGCGTTCGATCTGTCGCAATTCGCCGGCGGCGCACAAGCCGTGAAATATTCGATCCGCGAACGCTACTTGTGGCAGTTGCTGTTTCCGGATCCCAAGGACCAATTTTACATCGAGCAGCCGGGCCAATTTCGGGCTGAACTTCATGACCGGCTTATGGCGCCACTCTACCCGCTTGCCTTCGTCGTGATCGCCTATGCCTATCTCGGCGCGCCCCGCACCACCCGGCAAAGCCGCACTTTGTCGATGCTTGGCGCGATCGGAGGCGTTGCGCTACTGCGCCTCACTGGATTTGCATCGACGGTTTTCGGGGCAACGCTGCCATGGATGCTGTCGCTTCAATACGTCGCGATGGCCGTCGCATTCGGCTCGGGTTTGTATGTCATCCGTCGCGGTCTCATTCTGGAACCACCCGCATTCATATCCGACTGGATCACTGCGCTCACGCAGCGCATGGGCCAGCGCTTTGCCGCACCATGAAGTGACACCATGCCGATCATTGCGGGGACATTGGCACGTTATTTTGGGCTGCGCTTTTTCAGCGCGGTGCTGGTGGTCTTCGCTGGAATTTTCGCACTCGTCGCATTGATCGATTACATCGAACTAATGCGTCGCGCCGGCGACATTCCAAACGTCTCGGCGTTGCTGGTCGCCAAGACGTCGTTTTACCGCGTACCGCAGGTCGTCGAACGCATCCTCCCGTTCTGCGTGCTCATCGGCACGATGTCCTGCTACCTCAATCTTTCTCGGCGTCTCGAACTGGTGGTTGCCCGCTCCGCGGGCATTTCCGCCTGGCAATTCATTACCCCCGCCATGGCCGTGGCCTTCGTTCTCGGGATCGTGGCCACAACTGTCTACAATCCTGTTTCCGCGAACCTGCAGGAGCGGTCGAAGCGATTTGAGGCCGAATTGTTTGGTCAGACTTCAAACGCGCTCAGCCGAAGTGGCGGCACCTTCTGGGTGAGCCAACGTACCGATGAAGGCCAGGCGATCATAAACGCGGTCGCAAGCCGGGATCAGGGAATCAACCTCAATGGCGTGTCGATTTTCATTTTTGACACTGATGGCCGCTTCAAGCAGCGGATCGAGGCCCGCGCCGCAGTCTTGATCCCGGGCGCGTGGGTGCTGCGTGACGCCCGCGTCTATGGGCTTGGCTTAGTTCCGATCGATCAGGCCGAGTACCGCCTCAAGACTAGCCTCACGCCCGAGCAGGTTCGCGAAAGTTTTGCCACACCGGAAACTGTGCCGTTCTGGGAACTTCCAGGGTATATCCAGATCGCCGAACACGCTGGTCTGGTCGCGGCAGGCTATAGGTTACAATTTCAAAAGCTTTTGGCGCGCCCATTTTTGCTGGCCGCGATGGTTCTTCTTGCGGCTGCTGTCAGTCTACGGTTTTTCCGCTTCGGCGGGGTCCAAAAGATGGTTTTAAGTGGCGTGGCTGCGGGGTTTCTGCTTTACGTTTTATCGAAAGTGACTGAAGATTTGAGCAAAGCTGAGCTGATGCACCCTGTGGCAGCGGCTTGGCTGCCCGTGCTCGTGGGCGGCGTCACGGGAGTGATTGCGTTGTTGTACCAGGAGGACGGGTGATGGCGGGGCCCGTTAGCGCTCGTCCATCAGCACTGCGGCCGTGTTGCCGCGGCGTCGCGAAATTAGCCGCCGTCCTGAGCCTGCTGGCTTGCGGCGGGCTGATTGCGCTTGCGCCCGCGGCTGCGCAGCAGGAGTTGCAATTTCCCCAGCGTCCGCCCCCACCAAAGAAATCCAAGATCGCCCTCGATCGCGAAAAGTCGGGGCAGAAGCAGATGCTCGTTCAAGCAAGCGAGATCGACTACGACTACGCCAACAATCGCGTCGCCGCCGTCGGCAACGTGCAGATCTATTATGGCGGCTCGACCCTCGAGGCAAACCGCGTCGTATACGACCAAAAGACCAAACGCCTGCACGCCGAGGGGAACGTCCGGCTGACCGAGGAGGATGGCAAGGTTACGTATGGCGAAATCATGGACCTGTCGGACGACTATCGCGACGGATTCGTGGACTCGCTGCGCCTCGACGCGCCTGACCAGACGCGCATGGCGGCCGCCCGCGCCGAGAGATCAAGTGGCAACTTCACCGTTTTCCATAATGGCGTTTATACCGCCTGTGCGCCGTGCAAGGACGATCCGAAAAAACCGCCCCTGTGGCAGGTCAAGGCCGCGCGAATAATCCACGACCAAAACGAAAAGATGATTTATTTCGAAGACGCGCGGATCGAATTTTTCGGTCAACCGTTGGCCTGGCTTCCGTATTTCTCCACGCCCGATCCGACGGTCAAGCGCAAGACCGGATTTCTGATGCCGGCAGTCGGAACCAGCTCGATCTACGGTGGCGCGCTTGAGGTGCCGTATTATTGGGCGCTGGCGCCCGATTATGACGCGACCTTCGCGCCGATGATCACGACCAAGCAGGGGCCAATGCTGCAAGGCGAATTCCGTCAGCGATTGATGAACGGAGCATATTCAATTCGCGCGGCCGGAATCGAGCAGTTCGACAAGGATTATTTCCGGCGCAGCGACGGCACCACCACACCCGGCTTCCGCGACTTCCGCGGCAGCATCGAAAGTACGGGACTTTTCGCGCTCAACAATAACTGGGTGTGGGGCTGGGATGGCGCACTGCTTTCGGATCGCACATTTCTGCAGGACTACAATCCGCATCTTTCCAAGTACCGCACCACCGACCCATTCCAAAATCCGACGAGCGAAGCGGTGTCGCAGCTCTACCTCGCCGGCAAAGGCAACCGAAGCTATTTCGATGCACGAACCATCTACTACCTGGGCTTCTCGGACGCCGACGCGCAAGGGCAAATTCCAATCATCCATCCGGTGATCGACTACAACTACACCTTCGATCACCCCATTCTGGGCGGTGAGCTCGGTTACCGCATCAACTTCACGAGCCTCACCCGCCAGGAAGCAGATTTTGATCCGATTACCCAGAGCGCGAATCTTAATGGCAGCTGCACGCAGACGGCTGATCCGGCGATCAAGACTTCGACCAGTTGTTTGCTGCGTGGCGTCCCGGGCACCTACAGCCGTTTCTCTGCGGAAACGCAATGGCGGCGAAGCATAACCGACCAGTTCGGCCAGGTGTTTACGCCCTTCGCTTCCGTCCGGGTCGATGCTGGCTCCATGCAGATCAAGAACGAAGCGGGTGTCGCCAACTACATCGACACGGGGGACAGCAATCTCGTGCGCGCCATGCCGACCGTCGGCTTGGAGTACCGTTATCCATTCATCAACGTGCAATCCTGGGGAACACAGACCGTCGAACCGATCGCCCAGGTGATCGTGCGGCCCAATGAGACACAGGTCGGGCGCTGGCCAAACGAAGATGCGCAAAGTCTGATTTTCGACGACAGCAACCTGTTCCGAGTTCGACAAATTTTCCGGATGGGACCGCGTCGAAGGCGGCGGTCGCGCGAATTACGGCGTGCAGTACACCGCGCAATTCAATCAGGGCGGCTTCGTCAATGCACTGTTTGGCCAGTCCTACAGCCTATTCGGCCAGAACTCGTTCGCGCTTGGCGGCGCTACCAACACCGGACTCGATACCGGGCTTGACACCACAATGTCGGATTACGTCGCCCGGCTCTCGTATCAGCCGAATAGCACATACATGTTCACTTCCCGTTTCCGCTTCGACAACGATACCTTCACCGTAAAAAGAACCGAGCTAGAAGCGCGTGCGACGTTTGACCGCTGGTCCGGAAGCTTGCTGTACGGTGATTACGCGGCGCAACCGGAACTCGGGTTCCTCGATCGCCGTCAAGGGGTCCTGGGAGCAGGACAGGTCAAGCTCGATGCAAATTGGGTGCTTTTGGGAGCCGCACGTTACGACATCAATGCCGGAAAATTTGATCAAACCCGCATCGGCGTGGGCTATGTCGACGATTGTCTCATTTTGGGCCTGAACTACATTAGCAATTACACATATAGCGGGAACGTCGCCGTCAACCATACAGTCATGCTCCAATTGAACCTGCGCACACTGGGCGGCTCGTCGGTGAGCCAGGGCGTTGGCCGGTCGGCGCCCAACTAAAGATGGCAACGGCAAAGATCGTGAGGCAGTGGATATTGCGATGGCGAGGATAATCGTGGACAGCCGACGATGGATGGTACGCGTCGTTGCCGCGCTCGTCCTGGCATTGCCCAGCGTGGCATTTGCGCAAGTCGTGGTCGTGGCCAACGGATCGCCGATCACGGAATACGATATTCAGCAGCGCACGAAGCTGGAAGCTAGCGCGGCCCACAAACCCGCGACCCGCCAGCAGGTCATCAATGATTTGATCGATGATCGACTCAAAATATCGCGCGCGAAAGTATATGGCTTCGAGGTCAGCGAAGCCGAAATCGACAGCGCATTTGAGAACATGGCGACGCGCCAGCACGTGACCGTGGCGCAATTCAGCCAGGTTCTGGAGCGTGCTGGAATTTCTCCCAACACCGTCAAAACACGCATTCGCGCCGAACTGACCTGGCAGCAGCTGGTGCGCGGAAAGTTCGGCGCGTCACTTCAGGTCGGCGACAGTGACATTGCCAACGCGCTGAAGGGCCGCAATGACCCTGATGTCCCGGCAGTGGGATATATCTACACGCTCTATCCGGTAATGATCGTCATACCCAGCGGTTCAAGCGAGTTTACCATTTCGGCAAAGCGCACAGAGGCCGATAACTTGCGCAGCCGATTTGTGGCGTGCAACGACGGCCTGACACTCGCGCGCGCGTTGCGCGACGTTGCCGTTCGTGAGCCGATTACTCGGAACTCCGCAGACCTGACGCCGCAATTGCGGGATCTGCTTGGCAACATGCAGATCGGTCGTTTGACCGCGCCCGAAGTGACTGCCCAGGGCCTGCAAATGTTTGCGGTCTGCGCCAAAAAGGAGACAACTACGGAATCGCCCCTTAAGCACGAAGTGCGAGAGCAGATTTTCACCAAGCGGTTCGAATCTGAATCGAAAAAATTTCTGGATGAAATCCGCAAGTCGGCGATGATCGAATACAAGAACGGCAAATGACGGAACGCCGCGCCCTCCCCCTGGCCCTAACACTGGGCGAGCCGGCAGGCATTGGCCCCGATTTGACCATCCAGATTTGGCGGCAACGTGCTGAGCTCGGCCTGCCTGCCTTCTATCTCATCGGCGATCCCGATTTCATCAGGCGACGCGCTCAGCTCCTCAACATAAGCTTGGACGTTCGGGTGGTCGAACCCTCGCAAGCACGCGAGGCCTTTGCGCGCGCTCTGCCGATCGTACCCCTCGAAGCACCCGTCAGCGCTTTGCCTGGCAAGCCTGATGCTTCAAGTGCGCCGGCCGCCATCGCATCGATCCGGCGCGCGGTCGCTGATGTGCTGGCCGGAAACGCTGCTGCCGTTGTCACCAATCCAGTCGCAAAAAACGTCCTCTACCGTTCGGGCTTCGCCGAGCCGGGCCACACAGAATTTCTTGCAAAACTGGTGCAGGACGCGACGGGAATTCAGTTGCGGCCGGTCATGATGCTTTGGGCTCCCGAGCTTGCCGTCGTGCCCGTCACTATCCACCTGCCTCTTCGTGACGTCGTCTCACGCCTGACGTCCGACCTCATCGTTGAGACAGGAAAGATTGTCGAGCGCGATCTCCGCGAGCGCTTCAGCATCCCCCGGCCGCGCCTAGCTGTTGCCGGCCTCAATCCTCATGCCGGCGAGGCTGGTTCACTTGGGGAGGAAGATCATATGATCGTCGAGCCGGCGGTCAAACGGCTGCAATCGGATGGGATTGAGGTCATTGGGCCGCTCCCGGCCGACTCGCTATTCCACGCGCGGGCCCGGGCTACATACGACGTCGCACTCTGCATGTATCACGATCAAGCCCTGATCCCGATCAAAACGCTGGCCTTCGACCACGCGGTGAATGTCACACTTGGGCTGCCGTTTGTACGGACGTCCCCCGATCACGGGACGGCCTTTGATATCGCCGGCAAGGGCGGGGCAAAGCCGTTAAGCCTGGTAGCGGCGATTTTTCTTGCCGCACGGCTGTCGGCAAATGCGCCGGCACTTGTGCCGGCAAAGTAGGCTTTACTTGCGTACCCACTTATCAAGGTCACGCGCTAATGGCGCAAATTGATGATCTGCCGCCGCTGCGCGAGGTCATCCGCCGCCACGGCCTTACCCCCAAGAAATCCCTTGGTCAGAATTTCCTTTTCGACCTCAATCTCACTGCACGCATCGCCCGCGCAGCCGAGCCTCTCGAGAACATCACCGTCGTCGAGATAGGCCCCGGCCCCGGCGGATTGACACGGGCACTCCTTGCACTCGGAGCGCGGCGTGTCATTGCCATTGAACGCGATCGGCGCGCAATCGGCGCGCTCGAAGAAATAGCCGCACGTTATCCGGGACGGCTCGAGATCGTGTCGGGCGACGCCATCACTGTCGACCCGCGCGAATATCTCGGTCCGGAGCGCGCGCGCATCGTCGCCAATCTGCCCTATAACATCGCAACGGCGCTTCTTGTTGACTGGCTCACCGCCGAGCCATGGCCGCCGTGGTACGACTCGTTGCTCCTGATGTTTCAGCGCGAAGTGGCCGAACGCATTGTCGCCGTTCCGGGGAGCAAGTCGTTCGGCCGGCTCTCGGTCCTTGCGGGCTGGCGCACGGAAGCAAAGATCCTCTTTGATGTGGCACCTTCCGCTTTCGTTCCTCCACCCAAGGTGACCTCGTCGGTCGTGCGCCTGACGCCAAATCCGGTTCCCCTGGACTGCGATTCCCGCGCGCTGCAACGCGTGACGGAGGCAGCCTTTGGTCAGCGTCGTAAAATGCTGCGGCAGAGTCTGAAAACACTGGGAGTGAATTCGGGAGCGCTCCTTGCAAAGGCCGGCATTGACCCGACCGCGCGAGCAGAGGAAATCCCGGTTGAGGGTTTCGTCATGCTCGCGAGAATTTTCGTATCCGACTATCGCGCGCACGGCGACGCATAAACTGGACTACAATTCCCAATGGCACAAATACGACGTCAATCTCTCACTGCCTACGGCGAACCGCTTTGCGAAACAGTTGCGGAGGTTCCACAGCCGCAGGGTACCGAGGTGCTCGTGCGCATCGCTCGCTGTGGTGTCTGCCATTCCGATCTGCACATGCAGGATGGGTATTTCCTGCTGGGTGATGGCAAAAAGCTCGACGTTCGCGCTGGACGCTCCCTGCCCTTTACGCTCGGCCACGAAATCGCTGGCACCATCGAAGCCGTGGGACCCGACGCCGGCGCAAAACCAGGCTCCGAAGCCGCCGTGTATCCCTGGATTGGTTGCGGGCAATGCCCTGCATGCCGCGCCGGGGACGAGAACATCTGTGCGGCGCCGCGCCATCTCGGCGTTACGGTCGATGGCGGTTTTGCCACCCATGTGCTGGTGCCGCATCCCCGTTATTTGATCGACCATGCGCCGCTATCGGCGGCTTATGCCGGCGCGTTGATGTGCTCCGGGCTGACGGCCTACGCCGCGCTGAAACGGCTTGCCGATCGGGCCGCACGCGCGCCGCTGCTGCTGGTCGGACTCGGTGGCGTCGGCCTTATGGGCCTTGCACTCGCTCGCGCGATGTATGGGACGGCGCCGTTCGTCGCGGATATCGACTCCCGAAAGCGCGAAGCGGCAATCAATGCCGGTGCGTCCGGAGCTTTCGATCCGGCGGACCCGGGTGCGCGCAAGGGAATTTTCAAGGCCAGCGGCGGTATCTACGCCGCATGCGATTTTGCAGGCTCCGACACATCGTTAAATTTCGCCACCAGCGTGCTTGCGAAAGGCGGCAAGGTGGTTGTGACCGGTCTGATCGGCGGCGCATATGCGACTGCGGTCGCAATGTTTCCACTCAAAGCGATGACCATTGAAGGCACGACCACGGGCACCTTGGCCGAAGCGCGCGAGCTTATCGATCTGGTTCGCCGCAAACATATCGTCCCGCCACCCATCGCTGAACGGCCGTTAAGTCAGGCATCGGCGACACTCGACGATCTTCGCGCCGGAAAAATTGTTGGGCGGGTGGTTCTGGCTATTTAGGCAGCTTCCGCTTGTTCCGGCCGACGAAATGACCGATACTATAATTTCGCCTGCAGCCTGCGCACAAAATCAGAAAGTCCAACCTGCCGCTCCCGTTTAAGCCGTTCTGCGGCAAGAATTGCAGCGACGTCGGCAAAAGCCTGACCAATATCGTGATTGATCACGACGTAATCGTATTCCGCCCAATGGCTCATTTCGTCCGCCGCCTTCGCCATACGACGATGGATGGTCTCGTAGTCGTCCTGCGCACGGGTCTTCAGACGCCGTTCTAGTTCCGGTATCGACGGCGGTAGCACGAATATGCTGACGAGGTCATTCGGTGCCTTGTCGCGCAATTGTTGCGTGCCCTGCCAGTCAACGTCGAACAAGACGTCGCGGCCGGACGCCAGCGCCTCCATGACCGGCTTTTTCGGTGTTCCGTAGAAATTATCGAAAACCTCCGCCCATTCCAGCAAGTCGTTCTTTTCGACCAGTGCGTCGAATTGGCGGCGTTCGATAAAATGATAGTCGCGGCCGTCTTTTTCGCCGGGGCGCATCTTGCGCGTCGTCACCGATATCGAAAGCGCGACACCTTTATCCATGTCGAGCAGCTTTCGCGACAACGTCGTCTTGCCCGCGCCGGAAGGAGATGAGAGCACCAGCATCAGGCCGCGCCGGGCGACATTCTCGTTTTGCCGCTTCTGCGCCATCAATTCACTCCAGATTCTGTACCTGCTCGCGGAACTGTTCGACCACGCTCTTGAGCTCAAGACCGATTCTGGTGAGCTCTGCATCATTTGACTTGGCGGTGAGCGTGTTCGATTCGCGATGCAGTTCCTGCGCCAGAAAATCCAGTTTGCGGCCGATGGCGCCGCCCCCGGCAAGAAGTTTCTTCGCCTGGGCGACGTGAGAAGCAAGGCGGTCGAGCTCTTCGCGTATGTCGGCTTTGGCCGCAAGGAGCACCGCCTCCTGGTAAAGTCGGTCGGAATCGAAACGTTCGGATGCCGCGAGCAGAGTCGATACCTGTTCGGCTAATCGCGCCCTGACCGCTTCCGGCTTTCTTCCGGGCGCTTTTTCCGCGCGCGCGGTGAGATCTGCAATTTCCTGCAGGCGCTCCGACAGCAATCGCCCGAGGGTCGAACCTTCGGCCCGGCGCATGCCGATCAGGGCGACGAGCGCCTCATCGAATCCTGCGACGATCGCAGTCGCGGCAGCACGATGGTCTTCCTCGCGTTCGTCCTCCTCGGTCACCTCGATCACTCCCTTGAGCGAAAGGATGCCATCAAGACTTGGTGGAGCGGCTTCCACTTTTCCCGAGATGCTTTTGAGCGTGGCCAAAACTGCCGCCAATACCGGCTCGTTGACTTTTACCTTGGGCTGAACGCCTTTGCGCTCAACAGTAAGATTGGCATAGACGGTGCCGCGTGAAAGCTTTTCGGTCCCACACGCCCGTGCGGGTACTTCGACCGCATCCCAGCCCGCCGGCAGACGAAACCGCAGATCGAGCCCCTTGGCATTGACCGATTTGATTTCCCAACCCCACGCATAGGCGCCGGCAACGCCGTAGCTGCGAGCAAACCCGGTCATGCTCGACAGAGTCATTGTGTTAAAAATCTCGTGTTCGCACCTGTCCGAAAGCGCGGCGACCTTAGCCGCGAGGAGTGACGGTCACAAGAGCGCACAATTTAGGGCTTATCGCTATTTTGGCCGCCCGCCGCAGCCGGAGGCGTGGCGACATGCTCGATACTGCGAAGGTGCGTGACGTTTTTCTGGTGCTCCGCATAGTTTTCCGAAAACAAATGGCCGCCACTTCCGTCAGCAACAAAATAGAGTTCCTTGGTGCGCGCCGGGTTCGCGGCAGCTTCAAGCGATGCGCGGCCCGGATTTGCAATCGGCCCCGGAGGAAGACCATCGATAACATAAGTATTGTAGGGGGTCGGCTGTTCAATCTCGCTTTTCAAGATGGGACGGCCCAGGGACCCCTTACCGCCGGTCAGGCCGTATATGATCGTCGGATCTGATTGCAAACGCATTTTGGCCTTGAGGCGATTGACGAAAACAGCCGCAACCCGTGTTCGCTCATCAGGTCGGCCGGTTTCCTTTTCTACAATCGACGCAAGCGTTACGAGTTGGTCTGGTGTACTGATCGGAAGATCGGGCATCCGGTGCTCCCACACTTCCTGCAGAATGCGCCGGTGGGCTTGCTGCATGCGCTGGATGATTTGCTCGCGCGTCATCCCGCGCGTGAAACGGTAAGTTTCGGGCAACAGCGTCCCCTCGCGCGGTATCTCTTTAATCTGGCCCGTCAGCGCATCGTTCTCGAGAAGACGCGCAACAATCTGCTCGGAGGTGAGACCTTCAGGCACGGTGAAGGCATGCTGCACGACCTTGCCCTCGATAATCGTGTCGACCACCTCCGCGACGCTCGCGTGCCTGGCGAACTGGTATTCACCGTATTTGAGATCGCCGCGCGCCTTGAGTACGACGACACCTCCCGTGAAGATATACGGCTGATCAATCACGCCCTCGCGCTGAAGCAAATCCGCGATATCTCGAATCCCCAACCCGCGAGGGATATTGACGACCTTGTCCTGGGGAAGCGGACCTGGCGCTTCAAACCGCTGTTTCCCAAAAAACAGCGCGGCGCCAATTGCGACAGATACAACAATCAACAAGGTGAAGATCGCATTGCCGACTACCACAACCGGATGGCGCGCGCGTTTAGAACGGCGACTCGGCAGCGGTACTCGCTCCGGCTCAAGCGCGGCACGCGGGCTGCGGGGCAATGGCGGCTTGGCGGCCGGCAGCCCATCAGTGCCTCCGCCCGGCGGTAGATTGGAATTCACTTAGACCGCTCCACCTGTCACCACCGCTACCCTACCTTGTCGCAAGAACTCGCTGAAATGCGAGGGAAACAACAAATGAATGCGCACGTTAGGAAAGATTATGGCGAAAGCTTGTGGACCGGCCGCGGCGGCCTCCTAGTTCACATATCGGCGAAATACCAGCGATGCGTTGGTCCCGCCAAACCCGAATGAATTCGAAAGCACCGTATCGACTTCGCGTTTGCGTGACTGGTGGGGGACCAAGTCGATCGGCGTATCGACCGAGGGATTATCGAGATTGATCGTGGGCGGAGCAATTCGGTCACGAATTGCAAGAACCGAGAAAATTGCCTCTACCGCGCCAGCGGCACCAAGCAGATGACCAACGCAGGATTTGGTCGAAGACATTGAAATCCGACCGGCTGCATTGCCGACGAGTTTTTGTACCGCGCCGAGTTCGATCTCGTCGCCCAGCGGTGTGGATGTGCCGTGCGCGTTGATATAGTCGATGTCCCCCGCCGAGATCCCCGCCCGGCGGATCGCGGCATTCATGCAGCGCAGCGCCCCATCCCCATCCGGCGCCGGCGCAGTGATGTGATAGGCGTCGCCTGAAAGTCCGTACCCGATCAGTTCTGCATATATTTTTGCGCCGCGCGCTTGTGCATGCTCGAGCGCCTCTACCACCACAGCACCGGCGCCTTCGCCCATAACAAAGCCATCTCGATCCTTGTCATATGGACGCGATGCGCGGGTCGGGTCGTCATTGAAATTGGTCGACAGCGCACGCAAAGCAGCGAAACCCGCCATTGAAATTCGATTGACCGGGGATTCTGCTCCGCCCGCGACCATCACTTCGGCATCACCGAGCGCCACAAGGCGGGCGGCATCGCCGATGGCATGCGCACCGGTCGAACAGGCGGTGACCACGGCGTGGTTGGGCCCCTTCAGACCAAATGCAATCGAAACGAAACCGGAAGCCAAGTTGATGATGCGCCCGGGAATAAAAAACGGCGATACCCGCCGGGGACCTTTTTCGAGGAGTGCGATGGCCGCGTCGGCGATTTCCTCAATCCCGCCGATGCCCGAACCGATCAGAACGCCGGTCGAAGTCTGTTCGTCGTAGGTCTTTGGATGCCAGCCCGCGTCGTCAAGGGCCTGGCGGGCAGCGCACATCGCAAAAACGATGAATTCGTCGACCTTGCGCTGATCCTTCGGCTCCATCCACTGATCGGGGTCATAAGTTGCATTTGTTCCATCGCCACGCGGGATGACACAGGCAATCTTGCAAGCGAGATCTGAGACATCGAACTTATCGATCTTTTTGGCGCCGCTGTTGCCTTTGAGAAGGCGCGCCCAAGTCTCCTCGACGCCACAGGCCAGCGGCGTCAGCATTCCTAATCCGGTGATGACGACACGTCTCATGGCCGGGTCCGAACAATATTATTCGTGCCGCTTCGCCACGCACAGCCCATAAGCCATTGGCGAGCGAAGCGATTGAGCGGCTGCGTGGCGCGCCTACTCAGCTCTTTGCGTTCTTCTCGAGGAACTTGACTGCGTCGCCGACGGTCAGAATGGTTTCGGCAGCGTCATCGGGAATTTCGCAGCCGAATTCTTCTTCGAAGGCCATCACGAGTTCGACGGTGTCGAGGCTGTCGGCGCCAAGATCGTCAATAAAGCTGGCTTGATCGGTAACCTTGTCGGGCTCTACGCCCAGATGTTCCACGACGATCTTTTTTACCCGCTCGCCAATGTCACTCATCGTTCCAACCTCGTGCTTTTTAAATTGGGTCGCGATTCAAGTTCAAATCGCAACCATCGCCGTACGGCCTCGTCGTGGTTGACGATGATGAGACGATCCCCAATCGCGGATCATTGCTCGTGGTCCGCCATTGGCCGCCCCAGCCGGGCCGAAATTCGGTTACCATACTTCAAATCCATTGACTAGCGCTGACCGCCCCGCCCGCACCCCCTGAAAACAAGCATTTCCACCCTTCAATGCATGCGTTCGGGGCATGATCTAAATCATGGCCATACCGCCGTTGACGTGGATAGTTTGCCCGTTGACGTAAGCGGCCTCATTCGATGCCAAAAAGACCGCAGCGGCCGCCACGTCATCCGGACTTCCGAGCTTGGCGGCCGGGATACGGGCCAAAATTGTTTCGCGCTGCTTTTCATTGAGTTTTTCGGTCATCGCCGACGCGATGAGTCCGGGCGCAATACAGTTGGCCGTAATATTGCGTTTGGCGTATTCGGCGGCCACCGACTTCATCATGCCCACCATTCCCGCCTTGGAAGCCGTGTAGTTTCCCTGCCCCGGATTTCCGGTAAATCCGACGACGGATGAAATGCCGATCACGCGGCCCCACCGGCGGCGCATCATTCTCGATACGGCCGCGCGCGCCAGTCTAAATGTGGCCGTTAAATTGACCGCAATCACTTTGTCCCAATCCTCATCGCGTAATTGCACGAACAGATTGTCGCGATTGACGCCGGCGTTCGCGACCAAAATGTCGAGCCTTTCCATCTTTTCTTCCGCGCTCGGCACCAACGCTTCGACGGCCTCCTTATCCGAAAGATCACAGGGCAGCACGTGCACCCGGCTGCCGAGTGCATTCGCAAGCGTGTCCAGTGCGTCCTTGCGCGTTCCTGAGATTGCGACCGTGGCACCCTGCGCGTGCAGTGCGCGGGCTATTGCCCCGCCGATCGCGCCGCTGGCACCGGTGACCAGCGCGGTCTTGCCGTTCAAATCGAACATCATGGCTTCCTCCCCGCCTTGAAGGCGGCGACATCCTCGGGATTGCCGATTGCGCTCACGTTTGCGCCGCCGGCAAGTCGCTTGATCAGTCCACTGAGCACCTTGCCAGCGCCTGCTTCATAAAAATCTGTGACTCCCGCGCCGGCCATAAACACGACCGATTCCCGCCAGCGGACGGTACCCGTAACCTGAGCGACCAGTGCAGGAACAATCTCTGCAGGATTGCTGATTGGCTTGGCGAGCACGTTTGCGACCACGGGAACGCTGGGGCGCTTGACCGATATTCTTGCCAGCGCGTCCGCCATGACGTCGGCCGCCGGTTGCATCAAAGCGCAGTGGAATGGCGCGGAGACCGGCAGCAACATTGCACGTTTGGCGCCGTTTGATTTGGCGATTTCCACCGCGCGTTCTACAGCGCTCTTGTTGCCGGAAACTACGACCTGCCCGGCACCGTTATCGTTAGCGGCTTGGCAGATTTCGCCCTGCGCCGCTTGAGCTGCGACCGCACTTGCGGCATCGAATTCCAGACCGATGAGCGCCGCCATCGCGCCGACGCCGACAGGAACCGCCTTTTGCATGGCTTGCCCACGCGTGCGCAGAAGACGCGCCGCATCCGCAACCGCAAACGCACCTGCCGCGGCCAACGCGGAGTATTCGCCGAGTGAATGGCCGGCAACAAAGGTCGCATCGCGAGCAAGATCCAGTCCTGCCTCCGCTTCCAGTACACGCATGACCGCAAGCGATACAGCCATGAGCGCCGGTTGCGCGTTTTCGGTGAGCGTGAGCGCTTCGGCTGGCCCTTCGAAAATCGTGGCGCTTAGCTTACTGCCAAGGGCGGTATCCACTTCCTCGAATAGGAGCCGCGCCGGCGCGAAATTCGTGGCGAGAGCCTTGCCCATTCCAACTGTCTGGCTGCCCTGGCCGGGAAAAACGAACGCAACCGCCATATTGTGCCTGTTAATTACGCGACCCCGCGCGGAAATCGGGCCGAAGAACACCGCGATGCGAGTTCTGTCAAGCCAAACGGCGGCGGTGGACGCGCAGACAGCGGCGCGGCACGACGGATCGGTGCCGGTGTCGGACTTGCAGGTCAGCTTGCCAACCAATTGCCGCGCGCAGCGCGCGATATAAGGACGGCGCCCGAGCCTCCACCGGCATGGCCTCCGCGAGCTCGCGCCGACAGGATGCGCCTGTTTTGCCTTGCCTTTTCGCGAAAACCACCTATAACGCCGGCTCCGACGATCCCGGTTGGGAGCTGAACGGACGGCCGGCCAACTGCACTTAAGTAGGCCGGCAGGGCCTTTTGAGCCCGGCGTCCCGTGCTTCCGCCTTCTGAGCATTCGAGCCTTTCCCGAAGGGCTCGAGGGGCTAGGCGCCAGGATCGAGGCCATGGGTTAACAAGGGAAAGGCATTCATGCCGCTGTACGAACACGTCTACCTCGCGCGCCAGGATCTCAGCTCGCAGCAGGTTGAAGAATTGACCGCACAACTGTCCGGCGTCATCGGACAGTTGGGTGGCAAAATCACCAAGAATGAATATTGGGGCATGAAGTCCCTCACCTATCGTATCCGCAAGAATCGTAAGGCGCACATGACGCTGCTTAATGTCGATGCGCCGCCTGCAGCGCTCAATGAGATCGAGCGCCAGGAACGTCTCAACGAAGATGTATTGCGCTATCTCACCATTCGCGTCGAAGCGCACGAGGATGGACCATCGGCAATGATGCGCAAATCTGACCGTGACCGCGACGAACGTGGCGAACGCGGCGGACGCGGCGAGCGTCGTCCGCGACGCGAAGACGGCGGCGACGAGACCGAAAGCACCGAAACCGTGGTGGAGGAGTAACATGGCATTCGGAGCACAGGGCGGAGCACGCCGTCCCTTCTTTCGCCGTCGCAAGACCTGTCCATTTTCGGGCGCCAACGCGCCAAAGATCGACTTCAAGGACGTCAAGCTGTTGCAGCGCTACGTTTCGGAGCGCGGCAAAATTGTACCAAGCCGCATCACAGCAGTGTCGGCCAAGAAACAGCGAGAGCTGGCGCAGGCAATCAAGCGGGCGCGCTTTCTCGGGCTGCTCCCGTACGTGATACAGTAAGATGGCAACGAGGCCGCCGGATAAAGTCCGGTGGCCGATGGTTGGGGCGGAGAAATTCCGTCTCTAACCGCTCAGAGAGGAGCGGGACAGCTCGTGACGATACAGTTCGCTTTAGCCGGTATTGGTGCTGGCGCTGCCGCAGCCATGTTGTTTGCGTCGGTGACATCGGGCGTATGGCTGTCGATTCCGCTATTTTATCTCGCCCCGCTGCCGATCATGATCGCAGGACTCGGCTGGGGCCATTGGGCGGCGTTGACCGCAGCAATTGTCGGCGCGCTCGGTCTCTGGTTCGTCTTCGGCAGCGTGTTCCTCTTGGCCTTTTCTGCAGGGGCCGGCTTTCCCGCCTGGTGGCTTAGTTATCTTGCCATGTTGGCGCGACCCGCCGGTAACCAGAACGAAACAGCAGTCGAGTGGTATCCACCCGGCCGGCTGGTTGTGTGGGCGGCAGTGCTCGCAGCACTGGTCGTACTTGTTGCAATTCCAAATTTTGGTACGGATGCCGAAAGCTTTCGTACCGGCTTACATGGTGCGCTCAATATCGTATTGCGGGCGGACAATGCCGGGCCGGCAAACGCGCCGCTTGATACATCGTCCGGTGCCCTGCCCGACCGTCTGATTGATTTTCTGGTCAGCGTCGTCCCGCTCGCGGCGGCAGTCCTGGCCACAATCACCAACCTGCTTAATCTGTGGCTCGCCGGCCGCGTCGTGAAATTTTCCGGACGCCTGGCACGGCCGTGGCCGCAGCTGGCGGCTCTCACTTTTCCACCGTTGCTGACGCCGGCGCTTGCGGCTGTAATCGCTTTGAGCTTCGTCGACGGCATGCTTGGGATTGTCGCCGGCGTCATATCGGCAAGTCTGCTGCTCGCTTACGGCGTGCTTGGATTCGCCGTGCTGCACACAATCACACAGGGCATGAATGCGCGTGCGCTGATCCTCAGCCTCACCTACGCCGCCGTCATAACGCTCGGCTGGCCAATGCTGGCGCTTTGTCTGCTTGGCTTGATCGATGCGGTCGTCGGGTTGCGCGGCCGCATCTTGAGCAAGCACGGGCCACCAGCCCATTCATAATTAGAGAAATCACCAACACAAATTCAGACCGAGGAGTAACGAAAATGGAAGTCATTCTGCTGGAGCGCATCGGCAAACTTGGCCAGATGGGCGACGTCGTGCGCGTGAAGGACGGATTCGCGCGAAATTTCCTGTTGCCGCGCGGTAAGGCACTGCGCGCGACCGGCGACAACAAGAAACGTTTCGAAGAAATGAAAGCGGAATTGCAGGCGCGCAATCTCGAAATGAAAGGCGAAGCGGGCAAACTCGCGGGAACGCTCGACGGCAAAACCTACGTCGTGCTCCGGCAAGCAAGCGAATCCGGACAACTGTTCGGCTCGGTTTCGACGCGCGATATTGCCGCGCTGATCAAAGCCGATGGCGCCGATATCGGCCGGTCACAAATCGTACTCAATGCGCCGATCAAGACGATCGGCCAATATAAGGTGCCGCTGGCGCTTCATCCGGAAGTCGAGATCGCGGTCACGATTACCGTCGCCCGCAGCGCCGATGAAGCCCAACGCATTGCGCGGGGCGAAGACGTTACCGTCCGGCGAACTGAAGCCGAAGAGGAAGCCGCCGCAGCGGCAGCAGCCGCCGAAGCCATGTTCGACCCCGAAGCGGCGAACGCGCGGCGCGATTCCGAACAGGCCGACGGCGAAAGCGATTCCGCGGAGGCGACTGCCAGTGAGGCTCCGGCCAAGCCGGCCAAAGCCGCGAAAGGGAAAAAAAAGAGTGAAGAAGCTGACGCCTAGGCGGCACGTCCCCTAATTCGGTTTGTCGGCTTTCTCCGGTTTATCGCTTTCGGCCGGCTTCAGGTCACCGGCCGCAGGCGCCTGGGGTTTGGAGTTGACAGCTTTTGGCTCGGGAGCCAGGATATCCGAAGGCTTCGAGTTGGCTGGTTTGGAATTCGGAAGACTTTGGCGCCCCAGTTCCCGTATCCGAAGGGTTCTTGCCGGCATCCTTCGCGCCCGGCTTGGCATCCGATTTCTTCTTCTCGCCGGCTTTGGCTTTTTCGTCGCCTTTGGAGCCACGTTTACCCACACGCGCTGGCGCCGCGGGACCACTGCCCATCGATTTCAAATAATTGGCGATCAATTTGGCTGATTTACGGCTGGCCGTGTAGTGCTCGCGGAGGAAGCTCTCGAGCCCCAAGATACCCCCCGATTTGGCAAGCCCCTGTGGCGATTTATGACAGATGGCACAGTCTGACGCGAATAGCTGGGCGGCGCTCTTGCCTAGATCCAGATTCTCCTGCGCGCCGGCCACCCCGGTCGAGAGCAGCGCAGGCAGAATGACCAGGAGCATTGCACCGCAACGTAACGATTTCATCGACTTCTACCCTCTCGCTCCAACCCGATCGCCCCCCTGCGCCCAACCATTGCGAATCTTGATAGCGCATTCTTTCACAATTGTGACCTACAGCCGCGGTCGTGGCCGTACTGCATTTTCGAGGATTGATGGCGGGACGGAACTTTGATTATATACCTAGGTCCGAACATTTATGCGTCCGCAGCGTTGGTGATGCGGGGGGTATCGCAGACAGTAGTACGAGAATTAGAGTGATGGAGGCGGCCGATGGACCGGTTGCTTCGTTTTTTGCTAGGCCAATTTATCCAGCGAGGGACCTTTACGGTTACTACCTCGCGCGGCAGCACATACACTTTCGGAGACGGCACGGGCACTCCAGTCGCGGTGCGGTTTGCCACGCGGGCGGCGGAACTTGGAATCCTACTCGACCCTGAGCTCAAGTTCGGCGAGGCGTATATGGATGGCACCCTCGTTGTCGAACAGGGCACCATTGCCGACGTCCTCGCGATCGCGCTCGGTCAGAAAGCCGAAGTCCCAAATTGGGCGAGACCTCAATGGCTGGTGCGTTACATCGGGCGCCGGCTGGCCCAATTCAATCCGCGCCCACGCGCGCGACGTAACGTCGCGCATCACTATGATCTCGACGGCCGCCTCTACTCGCTTTTCCTTGACGCCGACCGGCAGTACAGCTGCGCGTATTTCGAAAACTCCGACACCTCGCTTGATGACGCCCAGCTGGCGAAGAAACGCCATTTGGCTGCAAAACTGAGACTAACGGGCAAGCAGCGCGTTCTCGACATCGGCTGCGGCTGGGGTGGGCTTGGGCTTTACCTGGCCGAGTTCGGTGACGCCGACGTTACAGGTGTAACGCTCTCACGAGAGCAGCACGCGATCGCCAATGAGCGCGCCGCCGAGAAAGGCTTGAACGAGCAAGCACGGTTCTTGTTGCAGGATTATCGTGACGTCTGCACGCCGTTCGATCGCATCGTTTCAGTGGGAATGTTTGAGCATGTCGGGGTCAATCACTACGAGACCTTTTTCGAAAAATGTGCGCAACTTCTTTCCGATGACGGTGTGATGGTCCTGCATTCCATCGGACGTTCGGAGGGACCAGGCATTACCAATCCCTGGATTTCAAAATATATCTTCCCTGGCGGCTACATCCCTGCCCTTTCGGAGGTGCTGCCGGTGATCGAGCGTGCGGGATTGCTCGTTACTGACATTGAAATCCTGCGCCTGCACTACGCGGAGACGCTAAAGGCCTGGCGCGAGAGATTCCTCGCCCATCGTGAGGACGTAAAACGGTTTTACGAGCCGCGTTTCGTGCGCATGTGGGAATTTTATCTGGCGGCGTCGGAGATGTCTTTTCGCGAGCAGAATATGATGGTGATGCAAATTCAGCTTACCAAGCGGCAGGGTGTGGTCCCGATCACCCGAGACTATATTTCTCAGGAAGAACGACGTTTTGCCGCCGCCGAAAACAGCCGCCGGCCGCAATTGCGGCTCGCCGGCGAATAGCGCCGTGGCCGCTGCCGCACGCGCCGCGGCTTTGGTCAAGAAAAAACAGGCCTTTCCCACCGTTCAATACGGCATGTGAATTGCGGGACAACCGCAGACGAAGCGCATTGGCGCCCCAAAACGCGTGCTATGCCACAATTTCCGGGTAAGCACCGACGTCCATGGCCCTCGCTGATTTGACCGCTCGCAAACAGATTGAAGAGCCTGCTCAGCTCTTTCGCTCCGCTCCGCATAATATCGAAGCGGAACAGGCGTTGCTGGGCGCTATCCTCGTCAACAATGAAGCTTTTTATCGAGTTTCCGACTTCCTCGAGCCCGCCCACTTCTTCGAGCCGATTTACCAAAAAGTCTATCAGCTCGCCCGCGATCTGATTCGAGCGGGAAAACTGGCGACGCCGGTCACGCTCAAAACTTTCCTGGACGCCGGCATTGATATCGGCGGCCTCACGGTCAGCCAGTATCTTGCACGCCTCGCCGCCGAAGCGACAACCATCATCAATGCCGAGGATTACGGCCATACCGTCTACGATCTCTCGATCCGGCGCGCGCTCATTCAAGTCGGCGAGGACATGGTCAATGTCGCGTATGATGCTCCAGTCGATTTTTCGCCGAGAAACCAAATAGAGGACGCCGAGCGCCGCCTTTACGAATTGGCCGAGACCGGCCGCTACGACGGCGGCTTCCAGCGCTTTGCACAAGCGCTCACAACGGCCATCGATATGGCCGCTCATGCTTTCCAGCGCGACGGGAAGCTTTCCGGCGTTGCCACGGGGCTCGACGATCTCGACCGCATGATGGGAGGACTACAGCAATCGGACTTGATCATTCTCGCCGGCCGCCCCGGCATGGGCAAAACGGCGCTCGCCACGAACATTGGCTACAACATTGCGAAAGCGTGGCGGGGCGAAGTGAAGCCTGACGGCCATACCGTTACCGTCAATGGCGGCGTCGTCGGGTTCTTCTCGCTCGAGATGTCAGCCGAGCAACTTGCCACGCGCATCATCGCAGAGCAGACGGGCATCCCGTCCAATCAGATCAGGCGCGGAGGCATCAGTGAAAGCGACTTCGAGAAAATTAAAGACTATTCAATCGAATTACAGCACATCCCGCTTTATGTAGACGAAACGGGTGGCTTGGCGGTGGCCCAGCTTGCCGCCCGCGCGCGCAGACTTAAACGTCAGCGCGGGCTCGACGTGCTCGTGATCGACTATCTGCAACTCCTGCAAGGGTCGACGCGCCGTTCGCAAGAGAACCGGGTGCAAGAAATCACGGAAATTACGACCAAGCTCAAGGCCTTGGCAAAAGAACTTAATGTGCCGATTTTAGCGCTCTCCCAGTTGTCCCGGCAGGTGGAAAGCCGCGACGACAAACGGCCGCAGCTCTCGGATCTGCGCGAATCCGGCTCAATCGAGCAGGACGCTGACGTCGTCTTGTTCGTGTATCGTGAAGAGTACTACCACCAAATGCGTAAGCCATTGGAATCAAACCGCGAAAAGTTCGCGGAATGGCTGGCCGAAGCCGACAAGGTGCACGGCAAAGCGGAAGTGATTATCGGCAAACAGCGCCATGGGCCGACAGGAACGGTTGAAATGCAATTCGATGCGGCCGTTACTCGCTTTTCTTCGCTGGCCCGCGACAACCATCTGCCTGATCGAACCTAAGATCGCGCTTAACGCCGGCATGGACTGGCCATCTCGGGGCGGCTAAACCCAACCGCCATGTCCGACACATCATTGCAGCCCGACCTGCCACCTGAAACCGTGTCCGCAATGGAGCGTGCAGCCGGCCCATCGGAAGCCGAAGCTGGCGGTGTCCTGACGATCAATTTATCGGCCATCACGGCAAACTGGGTCGCACTTGGGCGCGAAGCGATGCCCGCGGAATGCGCCGCGGTCGTCAAAGCCGATGGCTACGGCTGCGGCATTGAGGCCGTCGCCCGCACGCTTAATCGCGCTGGATGCAAGACCTTCTTTGTCGCGGATCTCGCGGAAGCTCAACGCGTGCGTGCCGTTGCGCAAAACTCCGCTATTTATGTACTCAACGGCCTGCTACCCGGAACAGCGGCGGCATATGCCGACATCCACGCGCAACCAGTCATCGGCAGCCTCGTCGAGCTTGCGGAGTGGGATGCATTCTGTTCTGCCAATCAATGGCGTGGCGGTGCAGCACTACACGTCGATACGGGAATGAACCGGCTCGGAATTTCCGCCGACGAAGCCGCAGCACTGGCGCCGCGAATTCGCACAGAGAACCATGGCATCAGCTTGCTCATGAGCCACATGGCCTGCTCTGAACAGCCGGAGCACCCGCTCAACGATCGCCAAATTCAGCTCTTTCGTGATGTCCGCATGCTCTACCGGGGCATACCTGGCTCGCTTGCCAATTCATCAGGAATCTTCCTTGGCGCCGGCGCTCACTGCGACATGGTTCGTCCCGGCGCGGCGCTTTTCGGAGTCAATCCTACCCCCGGTCGCCGCAGCCCCGTGCAGCCGGTCATTGAGTTGCGGGCGCATGTCGTCCAAGTGCGCAATGTCCCCAAAGGTGAAACCGTCGGCTATAGCGCCACATGGACGGCCAAACACGCTACGCGCATTGCTGTCGTCGCAGTTGGCTATGCCGATGGTTATCCGCGCGCGGCAAGCGCCTCCGATACGACGCCAGGCGCCGCGGCGATCGTCGCAGGACAGCGCTGCCCGCTGGCCGGACGTGTATCGATGGATCTTCTGGCGATCGATATTACCGGCCTGCAAGACCATGCTGTCCGACGCGGCGACTTCGTCACGCTAATCGGCGACCAGATCGACATCGACCACCTTGCCGCGGCCGCCGGCACGATCGGCTATGAAGTCCTGACAAGCTTGGGCAGGCGCTACCACCGCATTTACAGAGACTAAAGCGACGGTCGCCGTGGCGGCCCGTGCGTGGCGCCGGGTCGCGGCGATTGGGATTTCAGCGCCCGCCTGCCATATCAGCGCTTTATTAAAGAATGTTCTTGTATTGTTCTCATGGGCGCTTTAGCGTCTTTGAAGGGACCTCCGGCGATTCCACCATGTCCAAGCGCAATCTGACCTTCATCTGCCAGAACTGCGGCGCCGCCTCCAGTCGCTGGCAGGGCAAGTGCGAAGCCTGTGGCGAGTGGAATACGCTTAGTGAAGAAGGCACCGAGCGGCCGGCCGGTCCGGGCCGCAAGCCCGGCAGGGGCCGCCAGTTCGCTCTGGAGGCGCTTGCCGGCGAAGCCCACGATGCGCCTCGCCTGCCGTCCGGCATTGCCGAATTCGATCGCGTTACCGGTGGCGGTTTTGTCCGCGGTTCGGTGCTTCTTGTCGGTGGCGATCCTGGCATCGGTAAGTCGACTTTGCTGATCCAGGCAACCGCGGCGCTGGCGCGCGCAGGGCACCGAGCGATCTATATCTCCGGCGAGGAGGCGGTCGCGCAGGTGCGTTTGCGGGCAGCCCGGCTTGGCTTGCGCGATGCGGCGGTTGAGCTTGCCGCTGAAACCTCGGTCGAGGACATCATCGCCACGCTGTCGCAGGGCAACACCCCACGCCTGATCGTCATCGAACTCAATACAGACCATGTGGACTGACATGGTGGATTCTGCGCCCGGCACCGTGACCCAAGTGCGCGGCAGCGCTCAGGCATTGATCCGTTTTGCCAAGAAATCAGGCGCCGCAATCATCCTGGTCGGTCACGTCACCAAGGACGGCCAGATCGCGGGTCCGCGAGTGGTCGAGCATATGGTCGACGCGGTGCTGTCATTTGAAGGTGAAGGCTCACATCAATTCAGGATATTACGCGCCGTCAAGAACCGGTTTGGCCCCACCGACGAAATCGGGGTGTTTGAGATGACCGGATCCGGCTTGCGCGAGGTTGCCAATCCCTCCGAGCTCTTTTTATCGGAGCGCGACCTTGGGCAACCGGGCACGGCAGTATTCGCGGGCCTCGAGGGGACACGGCCGCTACTGGTCGAAATCCAGGCATTGGTCGCACCCACCTCCCTGGGCACGCCGAGGCGTGCAGTTGTCGGATGGGATCCGAGCCGCTTGTCTATGATTCTCGCGGTCCTCGAGGCACATTGCGGGGTGCGGCTCGGCGGCCATGACGTCTATCTCAATGTCGCGGGTGGCATGCGCATCCAGGAGCCGGCTGGCGATCTCGCCGCGGCTGCCGCGCTGGTCTCGTCCCTCGCCAACGCGCCACTGCCTGCCGATGCCGTATATTTCGGTGAGGTATCGCTTTCCGGAGCAGTTCGTCCGGTGGCACAAAGCGCCGCCCGTCTCAAGGAGGCCGCAAAGCTCGGCTTCAGGAGTGCTGTGATGCCGGAAACCGCACGTACAGAAACGGCGGAGCCCGGCCTTAAGGTCACTGATGTCGCGAGTCTCGCCAATCTTGTCGCCGATATTGCCGCCCGCGGCAAAGCGGCGAGACACGGCAAAACCGGTGAACAAGACCGGTGACGGCGCGCCGGCGCCCCGCTATATAACGGCGCATCAAATTCGCCCCCGCGGCCTCGTGAGCACCAGGGCCGCAAGCGCAAAACGAGCCTAAAATTAAGCATTTACGGTCCACATTGCAGCCCTGGTCCGGAGCCGCTATGGCTGGCCCGGACTTCACGCGCAGGCTGGCAACCGTGCGCTACACCTGTTTTCAACGCCTGCGGAGCGTCTGAGCCCCCGATGCCGATCACGTTGCTCGACATCATCCTTTTAGCGGTCATGTTGATATCCGGGCTACTCGCCATGATCCGCGGCTTCATGCGCGAAATTCTTTCGATCGGCGCCTGGGGTGTCGCAGCACTCGTGACGCTTTATTCGTATGGCCGTCTTCTCCCCCTGGCCAAACAGTACTTCAGCAGCGACATGGTAGCGGCCGCGGTCTCTGCCGGCGGCGTGTTCGTGGGCACCTTGCTGGTCGTATCGATCATTACGGCGCGTATTTCCGACATGGTTCTTGACAGCCGGGTAGGCGCGCTCGACCGGACGCTAGGCTTCCTTTTCGGCCTCGGCCGGGGGCTGATCATCGTTGTGGTTGCATTCCTATTTTTCGCGTGGCTGGTGCCCGAACGGAGCCAGCCGGATTGGGTGCGCAGCGCCAAGTCGAAGGTTGTGCTGCAAAACACGGGACAGTGGCTGATGTCGATGTTGCCGGACGATCCCGAAAGCACCATCTTAAAGAGGCTGAAAAAGCCGAAGCCTGAAGACCAGGATGCGCCTGACGCCGGTACTGACCAACGGTCCGATTTGCCTCAACCCAGGACAACAGGAACGCGATAGAAATGGACACCCGCTCGCAACACCTCGTGTCCTCGACCGACGTCGAATTTGACCCCGACGCCGATCGTTTGCGCGAGGAGTGCGGTGTATTCGGCATTTTCGGGCACCCTGACGCTGCTGCGATAACGGCGCTCGGATTACACGCGCTCCAGCATCGCGGCCAGGAAGCCGCCGGCATCGTCTCTTTTGACGGAAAACGTTTTCACTCTGAACGGCGTCTCGGTCTCGTGGGCGACGCCTTTGCCCGCCGTGAGGTGATCGATCGCCTCCCCGGCACGTCCGCAATAGGGCATGTGCGATATTCGACAACCGGCGAGACAATCATCCGTAACGTCCAGCCACTTTTCGCGGAGCTCAATGCCGGTGGATTCGCAATCGGTCATAACGGCAATCTGACCAACGGCATCAAGTTACGGCGCGATCTCGTGCACGATGGCGCCATGATGCAGTCAACAACCGATACTGAAGTAATCCTGCACCTCGTCGCCCGAGCGAAACGCAACCGATTCGTGGATCGGTTTATTGAGGGGTTGCGTCAACTTGAGGGGGCCTATGCATTCGTGGGCCTAACCAACAAAAAACTGGTCGGCGCGCGCGACCCGCTCGGCATCCGGCCTCTTGTCATCGGAAGGCTGGATGGTTGCCCCATATTGGCTTCGGAGACCTGTGCGCTCGACATCATCGGCGCGCAATACGTGCGCGACGTTGAAAACGGTGAGGTCGTCATCTTCGATGAAGACGGCGCGCAATCGCATAGGCCGTTTCCCCCGATGCCAGAACGGCCGTGCATCTTCGAATACGTCTATTTTTCGAGGCCGGACTCAATTGTCGGAGGCCGCCACGTCTACAACGTTCGCAAGACGATGGGTGCCCAGCTCGCCCTCGAAGCGCCGGCTGCTGCCGATGTGATCGTCCCGGTTCCGGACTCGGGCGTTCCGGCTGCAATTGGTTTTGCGCAGGAAGCAAAAATCCCTTACGAACTCGGCATCATCCGCAATCATTATGTCGGCCGCACCTTCATCCAGCCGACGCAGGCAATTCGCGATCAGGGCGTTCGCCTCAAACACTCCGCCAATCGCGCCGTCGTCGCGGGGAAGCGGATAGTCCTCGTGGACAACTCGATCGTGCGCGGAACGACATCGCGCAAGATCGTCCAGATGATGCGAGATGCAGGCGCCAAGGAAGTGCACTTCCGCATTGCGTCGCCCCCAATTACGCATCCGGACTATTACGGCATCGACACGCCTGAACGGGACAAGCTGCTCGCCGCCACGCACGATCTTGAGGGTATGCGCAAGTTCATCGGCGCGGATTCGCTGGCGTTCCTTTCCGTTGACGGCATTTACCGCGCGATGGGCTTCGAAGGCCGCGACCCGGTGCGGCCACAGTTCACGGACCATTGCTTCACAGGCGACTACCCGACGCCGCTTACCGACCAGGCAGCACAAGAAGCCAGTCCGCGGCAACTGTCATTGTTGGCGGAAGCGATCTAGAGAATCCCAATTCCAGTCAGGCCCGCCTTGCGCCGGGCATACGCGTCTTTTAAACGCTGCCCGACGAAGACCAAGGACGTGGATGGCCGGGACAAGCCCTGCCATGGCAAAAAATGGCCGCCGACTTCAATCCCCGCGCGGACCGTATTGCGCTCGTTACCGGCGCATCGCGCGGTATTGGCGCGGCCCTTGCCGTTGGTCTAGCGCGTACAGGGGCCCATGTCGTGGCAGTCGCCCGCACCGTGGGAGGGCTCGAAGAACTTGACGACAAGATCAAGGCCGCCGGCGGATCCGCGACGCTGGTGCCCCTCGACGTCAAGGATAGCGACGGGATTGCGAGGCTCGCTCTCGCGCTCAATGAGCGCTACCGGCAACTCGATGTCCTGGTTGGCAATGCTGGAATTCTTGGACCGCTTTCACCGCTTGCTCACGTAGAACCGAAGGATTGGGACAATCTGATCGCCGTCAACGTCACTGCAAACTGGCAATTTATTCGTTACATGGATCCGTTACTTCGCCAGTCGCAATCGGGGCGCGCCGTTTTTCTGACTTCGGGTGTTGCGCACGCGGGCCGGGCCTATTGGGGGCCCTACGCCGCCTCAAAGGCGGCGCTCGAGGCACTGGTTCGGACATACGCCGCGGAATGCGCAACCACGCCGGTGCACGCCAATTTGTTTGCACCGGGCCCGACCCGAACCAGGATGTATGCCAGCGCCTTTCCGGGCATCGATCCTCTCACTCTACCGACTGCCGAAGACGTTGCCGAAGCTATCGTTCCGCTTTGTCTTCCGAACTGCGCAGATACCGGAAAGATTTATAGTTTTCGGGAAGGTCGGTTTTTGGAATTCCACAAGCCTTCGTGAGGCGCGTGGAACAAATTCGCATCCCGCGCGTTAATTTCGCCGGCCGGCAGGCTCGCTTGCCGCACGTCGGGGAGCGATATGCACACGGTCAAATACAGGCTGTTCGAACCACGTCTTCAACCACGACGGACCAAACTAGAAATGCCAGGCTGGGGGGGTGTGGCCCAGCCACGCAAGGATGGCTCGCACGAGCAAGTCTGGCATTGCATGCCTTTTACCGAGGGCGCGCAATATGGGATCGAGGTGTTCTACCCCTTCAATAACGAATTGCACGTGACCAAACGGAATGGCCAGATTGCGCTCGATGGCGATTTCGGGCCCGATCCGGGCACGGGCGTCCAATGGCCGCCATTTCGACCGTTCGGAGAGAACTTCTATACCTACCAGCTGCTGCTCGACCTTCAGGTCGCCGAAGACATGGCCGTACGGACCGAGCCCCATCCTCGATACTACACCGACCCCAACGATGAGGTGCCGTTGGCCGTACCCGCGCTATTGCGCACCAACTGGTGGCCAATGATTTCCTTCGTGGTGTTCAAAGCGCCGCCCGATGGCCGCAAACATATTTTCCGTGCGGGTGAGCCATTCATGCAGATGCTTTTTGTGCCGGCCGAACCGCAATTTGAACTGGTCCCGATGAATGAGGAAGAAGCCGCCGAGCGAGAATTACGCGGCCGTCGCATTCACGCCAGCCGCGACATCCTGTCGAAGGACACCGAATGGACCTCCTCCACCAATACAGTCTTTGATGGCACCTATCGACATATCCTGCGCGCGGCGAAAGCCAAAGTGCGCGAGCGCGAGAATTGGCGGCCGATAAATAGAAACGAACCCGCGTCTTAAAGCGAGTCCGTCTCCAAAACGCACATGATAATATTTTCTACGCGTCGCGGCGGGGGATTGCCATATATTGACTGTGATGGTGGTGATGATGGTGATGGCGCCGGTAATGATGATGATGGTGGTGATGGTGCCGGCGAATTATTAAAACACGGCGGTGATGGTGATGATGGTGGTGGTGATGATATTGGGCCACCTGGACGCCATCAGCGCCTTCCGCCGTGCGCTGCGCGCGGGCGGCGTCATCAGCATTGAGAAGCGCAACTGCATCCGGAATCGGCGTCAACAAATCGGCATATGAAACAGGGCGAAAGCTTTCGGCCGGTGTAGGTGCGGGCTGCGTTGCCGCCTGCGCGGCGTCGAGAGACGTCAGTGCGGCGACCGCACCGAGCACTCCGGCAATCTTTTTATCCATGAAATCCTCCAATAGGGGCGGCCCGAGCGCGCCGCCTTGGCACGCACCTGACGCTTTTCATAAACGCCGCAAGGTGCCGCTGGTTCCTGATTCGATCGCGAGTGCACTGAGAATTCTAGTGCTTGCGTTTCGCGCGGCCCTTGAAGGGATTGTTTTTCTCGCGCAGGGCGAGGCGGATCGGCGTTCCAGGAAGATCGAAGGTGTCCCGCAGCGAATTCAACAGGTATCGCTTGTAGGCATCGGGCACCGCATCGGCGCGCGTACAGAACACCACAAAACTCGGTGGCCGACTTTTCGGCTGGGTAATGTAGTTAAGCCGCAGCGATCGTCCCGATACCGCCGGCGGCGGGTTTGCGCTCACCGCATGCTCGAACCACCGATTCAGCGCGCTCGTGGGAATGCGCTTGTTCCAGACCTCATAAGCATCGACGATCGCCTGCATCAGGCGATCGAGCCCTTCACCTGTCAGGCCCGACACTGCAACTAGCGGAACACCTTTGAGCTGGGTGAGTTTTTCCTCAGCCTGCTCACGGAGTTTTCCGATGGCGCCCGCGGTCTTCTCTTTCAAATCCCATTTGTTGACGGCGATGACGACAGCGCGCCCCTCTTGTTCGACGAGATCCGCGATGCGTTGATCCTGTTCTTCAAACGCATTTCCTACGTCGAGCAACACCACTACGACTTCCGCGAAACGCACCGCATTAAGCGCGTCGGCGACCGACAGTTTTTCCAATTTTTCCTCAACGCGGGACCGGCGTCGCAATCCGGCAGTATCGAAAAATCTGAATTTGCGGCCGTTCCAGTTGTGTTCGACCGCGATTGCGTCACGCGTAATCCCGGCCTCGGGACCGGTCAATAGCCGCTCTTGCCCGATCAGACGATTGATCAATGTGGATTTTCCGGCATTGGGCCGGCCGACAACGGCGACACGGATTGGGTGTGCTTCATCAGCTTCGTCTTCGACGACTTGAATGTCGATGTCGGTCTTGTCCGGCAGTACGGCGCGCAACGCATCGTAAAGGTCGGCCATGCCTTCATTATGCTCGGCCGAAATCGGAACGGGCTCCCCGAGCCCAAGTGCATAGGCCTCTATGCGCCCGCCTTCGCCGGCTGTTCCTTCGCTTTTGTTTGCGACCAAGACGATCGGCTTGCCGGCTTTGTGCGCCAGGCTGGCAAATGCATGATCGATGGGTGTAGGCCCGACGCGCGCGTCAATCATGAAGAAAATCGCATCGGCCTGGGCTATCGCAGCTTCGGTCTGCGTCATCATACGGCCCGACAGGCTATCCGGCGCAGATTCCTCCAGTCCGGCCGTGTCGATCACCGTAAAGGCAATATCACCGAGGCGGCCCTCGCCTTCTCGGCGGTCCCGGGTGACGCCCGGCCGGTCATCGACCAATGCGGTGCGGCGCCCAACCAGCCGATTGAACAAGGTCGATTTGCCCACGTTGGGGCGTCCGATGATGGCAACCGTTAAATTCATGAATGGCGGTCCGGGCCGTACAACGCGGTCCGGGCTCTCTTAGCCTGCTACGCTTGTCAGCGCGAGAAGGTGCCGGGGGATGGGGCTGATGGCCAAGGCGCCGCAGTGGTGGCCTGTCCCTGCGGGGCCGGCCAAGGCGCCTGGCTCTGCTGCGGCGCGGCCTGCGGCTCTTGCTGCGGCCAGGGAGCCGGCTGCTGCTGGCTCGTCGTCGTCTGAGCGGCCGGTGGCTGCGAGGCCGTACGCGGCTTTGGTTTGCGCTTTGGTTTCGGCTTCGGCTCCGGTTCAGGCTCAACTGCAGCGGTCTTCTTGTCCGGCACGGCTGCAGCCGCGGGATTGGATTGATCTGCAGGCAGCGTCTGCGCCGTCTCGGGCGGCGGTTGGTTGCCCTTCATATATTCCGGCGGAATGCCCTGGGTCACACCCGGCACACCTTCGGGAAACAGCTCCTTGCGCTCGCCAGGAAGCTTTTTCTTTTCATTCAGATGGAAAACATCAAGCTTGTCGGGGTCGAAATCGGTACACGCCGTCAACGCAAGGCCGAATGCCCCAAGGAGCAACAACATCGCGGCACGTTGGAAAGTGCGCATGATCTCCGCCTCAGCTCTTTCCCTCGGCCGCAATCACTGCGGACAAGACGTCGGCACGCGCGCGAATTCCAATCGGACTTTCTGCATCCGTCGCAATCATATCGAGATAGCGGCGCGCATTGGTGAGGTCGTGGTTACGCCAGGCCGACAGCGCCAACAGTTCGCGCGCACTGTGGCGGAAGCTGCGCGTCGGTTCTGCGACCGGGTCAAGACGCTTTTGCATTTCAGACAGGGACGCCGTGTCAACCAACAACATCGCGGCACGCACGGCAGCAAGATCGCGCCAAACGGGTTGCAGCGAACCATCGGCCGAAAGATCATCATAGGCCTTTACCGCGTCGCCAGCTTTAAATTCCCCAAGGACCGCCGCCGCACGAAACCGCGCGAGCACGCGATAACCTTCGGGCGCTTCGGCGGCAACCTTGGCGAAAGCCGCTTCAGCCTCTGGCCGTTTGCCCTGGTCGCTCAAGGCCAAAGCCGCTTCGAAATCGGCGCCGGCCGCGGCCGCTCTTTGGGCAATCCAATACTCGTAGGCACGCCATCCCGCGATTGCCGCGACGAGCAGCACCGCAGCAGCAATCAAATAGATGCTGTAGCGATCCCACAGCTTTTTGAGCTGTTCGCGCCGAACTTCCTCGTCTACTTCATGAAATATATCGGCCACGATGGCTCCCGACCCACCCTATGGCCCTCCCCCCGGGCCGAATTGCGCCGTAACCTAACGATGTGGCGCGGCTAAGGCAAAGCCAAAGCCGGCAACCGTTAATAGTTCAGAGCCTTAGCCCTTCTTGCTTTTCATTGGATAAGTGTGCTCGGGGCCCGGGAACGCGCGGGAGCGCACGTCTGTGGCATAGTCCGCGATCGCCTTTTCGATGCCCGGCCCGAGGGCGCCATAACGCTTGACGAATTTCGGGACCCGCGGCGACAGCCCCAGCATATCCTCAAGCACCAGGATTTGCCCGTCGCATGCAACGCTGGCGCCTATGCCGATGGTCGGAATCGGAACCGATGCGGTGAGCTTGCGCGCGAGGGGCTCCGCGACGGCCTCGATCACGACCGAAAAGGCACCGGCCTGTGAGACGGCGACCGCATCTTCCTCAATGCGCGCCCAGTCCGATTCATCGCGCCCCTGCGCGCGGAACGAGCCGATCGTATTGATCGCTTGCGGAGTGAGGCCCACGTGAGCCATGACCGGCACACCACGTTCGGCGAGAAACCGTATTGTTTCCGCCATGCGCTTGCCACCTTCAACCTTGATCGCGCCGCAGCCGGTCTCCTTCAAAACGCGACCCGCATTCATGAAAGCCTGTTCCTTCGATGCCTCGTAGGAACCGAACGGCATATCGACGACGACCAGAGCACGTTTGGATCCGCGCATGACCGCATGACCCTGGAGAATCATCATCTCGAGCGTAACCGGAACGGTGGTCTCCATTCCATGCATCACCATACCGAGAGAGTCACCAACCAGGATGACGTCACAATACTTGTCGACAATGCGGGCGGTATGCGCGTGATAGGACGTGAGGCACACGATGGGCTCTCCGCCCTTGCGCGCGAAGATATCGGGGGCGGTGAGACGCCTGATCTCATCTTGAACCGACACGCACTATCTCCCGAACACCGGCAAACCAATCACGTATGGATGGAACCAATAGCCAAGCACCAGGAAAATAGCGACACCAAGTGCGACTACGATGATGTCGTTGGTCCACCCGGACGGAAGAGGTTTACCCGCGGCCCCGATGTCGCCGCGCCGTTTTGCGGCAGCCCGCGAATATCCGCCCCAAAGAAGAAAGGAAGCGAACAGAATAATGCCACCGAGATCGCCATTGGCCAGCAAATGAGCAAGGGCCCAAGTCTTCACGCTCGTCAGCATCGGGTGTTTAAGCCATTTGCGGATATGGCTGGGTATGAACGCAGAGACAAGAATAATGACTGCAAGCAACACCAGCGGCATCATGATGTAGCGCATGATGGCCGGGGGCGACCAAATTTGTACCAACTCATGGGCTCGATATTCTCTGAAACCCCAAACGACCAGGACAAGTCCCGCAAGCGATACCAACGCGAAAACGGCGCGGTAAGCATTACCGAGACGAGCCATCAGCGCAGCGCGCTGCTCGCGCAAGGTCACAAAAACGTGGGCCCCAAGCAGAATAACCAGTCCGATAATCAGGATCAGCAAGCCCATGATTAACTCCCCGCAGATACTCTTCAGTAGAAGCGATTGCAGACCCACGACGCAAGCCCGGCGCTATGCAGCTACGGCAGCCTTGCCTTTCACATCCTTGATATCGGTGAACGCAATGTCAGGCGCCCGCTCGCCCGTGTAGTCGAGAATGAACTGATTTCGCGCCATGAATACCTTGTCACCGTCGAGATCTTCCGCGCAGCTTGAATAGTTGCTTTGAACAAACTGCTCGAGTTTCTTTCCGTCTTGCGAGGCTATCCAGCGAGCGAGCTGAAATTCAGACAACTCAAAGCCAACGTCCAGCCCGTATTCCTCCGACAGGCGAACCTTGAGTACGTCAAGCTGCAGCGGACCCACGACCCCGACGAGCGCCGGCGCGCCGTCGAGAGGACGGAACACCTGCACGACCCCCTCCTCCGCCATCTGCTGAAGTGCTTCTTTCAGCTTCTTGGCCTTCATCGGGTCGCTCAGTTTGACACGCCTTAATATCTCCGGGGCAAAGTTGGGCACGCCGAGAAACGCGATATCCTCGCCTTCAGTCAAGGTGTCGCCGATCCGGAGCGTGCCGTGATTGGGAATCCCGACGACATCCCCGGCATAGGCCTCCTCAGCAAGTGCGCGGTCCTGCGCGAAAAAGAACTGCGGCGCGGACAGCGTCAGCGGCTTGGCGGTGCGCGTAAGCTTAACCTTCATTCCCCGCCTGAGCTTGCCTGAGCACATGCGCGCGAACGCGATCCGGTCGCGATGATTGGGGTCCATGTTTGCCTGTATCTTGAAAACAAAGGCAGTCATGGCACTCTCGTGCGCATCGACCGTGCGTGCATTTGATACCTGCGCTCGCGGCGCCGGTGCGAACACCGCCAGAGAATTGAGCAGGTCCTTTACGCCGAAATTTTTCAGTGCTGAGCCGAAAAAGACGGGCGTGAGATGGCCCTCACGAAACGACTTGAAATCAAACTTCCGGCAAGCCTCTTTCACAAGCGAAAGTTCGTCGGCGATTGCCTTGGCATCGAGCATCTTGTTTTTTGCGGAAAGCGCCGCGAGGTCGAGCGGCTGCCGTTCAACCGTTCGCCCATCTTCACTGACGAGCCGCATCTCGCCGGTCGCCAGATCATAGGTCCCCGCAAAATCACGCCCGCGCCCGATCGGCCAGGTCAAAGGCGCCGTGTCGAGCGCGAGCGTTTTCTCAATTTCATCCAACAGTTCGAAAGGATCACGACTCTCCCGGTCCATCTTGTTGATGAATGTGATGATCGGAATATCGCGCAAGCGGCAGACTTCGAACAGCTTTCGGGTGCGCGCTTCAATCCCCTTTGCAGCGTCAATCACCATGACGGCCGAATCCACCGCCGTCAGAGTGCGATAGGTATCTTCGGAGAAATCCTCATGGCCCGGAGTATCGAGCAGATTGAAGACCCGGGCGTCATAGTCGAACGTCATCACCGAGGTGACCACCGATATGCCACGCTCGCGCTCGATCGCCATCCAGTCAGATCGCGTCGCCCGTCGATCGCGCTTTGCCTTGACCTGGCCGGCAAGATTGATTGCGCCTCCGAACAGCAGCAGCTTTTCGGTCAACGTCGTTTTCCCGGCGTCCGGATGGGAAATGATCGCGAACGTGCGCCTCCGGTCCACTTCGGCCGCAAGAGGCGTCGCCACGATCGAAACGGAGGTATCCAGCGGCTTATTCATGATCAGGATGTGGCTGCAAACGCGAGCAAAATCAAGCGGCTGAGACGCAGTTTCATTGCCAACCAAGTGCGATTCCGGTGACCAAAATGCCGGGCCGAAGACAGCCCCCGATCAAGATTTCGGCTTAGCTCAGCATCCGGCGGCCGTTATTTCGAGCCGCGCAAAGACTCCTCATATCGGTCGATTGCGAAGCCCACAATTATCTTGCCTCCACCGAGATCCAGCACCGGGCGCTTGATCATGGAAGGCTGCTTCAGCATCAGTGCGATTGCCTTCGACTCGGTCATGGAGGACTTGTCCTTGTCAGGCAATTTCCGAAACGTCGTCCCCGCCCGATTAAGCAGTGTTTCCCAGCCGACCGTTTTCATCCATCGTTTCAACGATTGCGGATCAATGCTGCTCGTTTTGTAATCGTGAAAGATATACGCGATGTGATGCTTATCCAGCCACGCCCGCGCTTTCTTCATCGTATCGCAGTTCTTGATACCGTAGATCGTAATCCCCATGCCTACTCCCACTCGATTGTGCCAGGCGGCTTTGAGGTTACGTCGTACACGACGCGGTTGACGCCTTTGACCTCGTTGATGATGCGCGTTGCAACCATTCCCAGGAATTTCATATCAAAAGGATAGAAGTCGGCTGTCATTCCATCGGTCGATGTCACCGCGCGTAACCCAATCACGTAGTCGTAGGTCCGGCCATCGCCCATGACGCCCACAGTCTTGACCGGCAAAAGTACGGCGAAGGCCTGCCAGATATCGTCGTACTGGCCAGTCCGGCGAATTTCTTCAATGTAGATTTCGTCGGCAAGCCGCAGGATCTCCAGCTTCTCGCGCGTTATCGGTCCCGGGCAGCGGATCGCAAGTCCCGGCCCCGGGAAGGGGTGGCGGCCCACAAAAGCCTCGGGAAGATCGAGTTCTCGGCCGAGCGCTCTCACCTCGTCTTTGAATAGCTCCCGAAGCGGCTCGACGAGCTCCATGTTCATGCGCTCCGGCAGGCCGCCGACGTTATGATGCGACTTGATTGTGACTGAGGGCCCCCCCGTGAACGAAACGCTTTCGATGACATCCGGGTAGAGCGTCCCCTGCGCGAGAAACCGGGCGCCCCCAAGCTTTTTTGCTTCCTGTTCAAAAACGTCGATGAACAGCTTGCCGATCGTCTTGCGCTTCTGCTCGGGGTCCTCGACGCCAACGAGCGCCTGAAGAAACACATCGGAAGCATCGACGTGCACGAGCGGAATGTTGTAGCTATCGCGGAACAGCGACATCACCTTCTGCGCCTCGCCAAGGCGCATCAGTCCGTGATCGACCAGAACGCACGTCAACTGATCGCCGATCGCTTCGTGAATCAGCACCGCAGCGACCGCAGAGTCGACTCCGCCTGACAACCCGCAGATGACACGTTCCTTACCTACCTGCTTGCGGATTTTCTCGATCGTCTCGTCCTTAAAGGCGCGCATGGTCCAATCGCCTTTGAGGCCCGCGATCTTGCGCACAAAGTTACGCAACAGCGCCGCTCCATGAGGGGTATGCATTACCTCAAGGTGGAATTGCGTCGCGTAGAATTTGCGCTTCTCGTCGCCGATGATTGCAATCGGCGAATTGGGAGATGTGCCGAGCGCCCGGAATCCCTCCGGCAATTTCGTGACGCGGTCTCCGTGGCTCATCCAAACGGGATATTTTTCGCCCTTGCGCCATATACCCTCGAACAGCGGGGCATCTTCGGTGATCGTTACCTCCGCTCGACCAAACTCACGATGGTGTCCGCCCTCAACCTTGCCACCAAGCTGGTGGGCCATTACTTGTTCGCCATAGCAAATTCCAAGGACCGGCAGCCCGGCATCATAGATTGCCTTCGGCGCCATCGGAGCGTCTTTATCAAGCACGGACGCGGGCCCGCCCAGAGAGGATTACCGCTTTCGGATTCAAATCGCGAAAAGCGGCTTCTGCTTTCTGGAACGGCACGATCTCGCAATAGACCTTTTCCTCACGCACCCGGCGAGCGATGAGCTGGGTGACCTGAGAACCAAAGTCGACGATCAAAACCTTGTCGTGCATGGGCGGCATCTGGCGCCCGAACGATGGTGAAATAGCGTCGCAGAGCCGTTCGGGGCCGCTTTTTGCGGGCTTTGTAAGCTTAGGTCAAGTGACTCTGCGGTTGGGGTAACTCAATGTTAGCTCCGAACGTGCTTAGAAAATGGTCTCAATCAAGCTTGTTCACAGGCAGAAGCGCCGGACCGTCATGGTATTCGAGACACAGCGCATGCAAATGCCGGGCGCGGCAAGCGGGCGCTCGGAGCGGCGCGCGACACTGTTTCGCGAGGACGCGGCCGCGGTGGTTCAACGTTACGCCCTTGGTCTCGCCTGGGCGTTGAGCCCTAAGCGTATCCGCGGAGTGCCAAACATCCTGCGGCTATGCTTCGACGAATTGCTCGCGCCGGATTATTCACTGCCGGATCCCACGCGCGCTTTTGACAATCCTCCAGGGCTGGCCGGGATCGTTCATGACCTGTCAGTGCCAACACTCGTGACAGCCTACCGTCGCGGACTTTACCCCTTCGCGCACATCGGGCCGTTGAAATGGTGGTCGCCGCCCAAGCGCTCCGTTCTCTTCTTCAATGAGGCGCACCTTTCGAAACGACTGCGCCGGCAGATGCGGCAGAATCACTATACGGTGACTTTTGATCGCAACTTTGAAGGAGTCGTTGCCGCCTGCGCCGGCGAGCGTGAAGGTCGCTGGCATTTAACGTGGATCACGCCGAAAATCATGCGCGCGTACACCGACCTCCATGATGCCGGCTACGCTCACTCCTTTGAAGTCTGGAATCAACGCGGCGAGCTAACCGGCGGAGGCTACGGGGTCGGCGTCGGCGGAGCCTTTGCTACCGAATCGCAGTTTTCGCGCGAACCCAATACATCGAAGATCGGGTTTGCGGTGCTCAATTGGCATCTCGCCCATTGGGGCTTCGCATTCAACGACGGAAAGTTGATGACGCCGACCTGCCACGATATGGGCTTCCGTGATATCGCGCGCAGCGAATTTCTCAGCTTGCTTGCCGTAGCTCTGCGTCAGAAGGACAAGCTGGCCCGCTGGCAAACCGAAGTGGATCTTGCCACGGTCGCCGACTGGCGACCCCGCTAGATTCTATTGGCGTCCGTTTTCCACGATCGAACCGAGCAGCGGGATTCCGGATATCCATTTCCCGATGCGCGAACGGTGATGCGCGTCAACGTTGGCCAATTCGGTATTTGCGCTCGACGGCGCATCCGGAATAGCCCCCGGCGGTACCGGATGATTGGCATCGGCTTGTTGCGGTGGTGGCGCGACGGAGATTGGCGGCGGCAGGGCCGGCACGGCCGGCGGCGCGTCGGCGGGCGTTCGAGTAACAACCGGCGGTGCCGCGTCAGGCGTGTTTGAAGGAGCAATTACGGCCGACACCGGGGCGGCCTTTGCCTTGGCGCTGTCAGTGGATTGATCTTGACGTTTGTGCGCGACCAGAGCCGCCCGTACGGCATCAAGCCATTGCGCATCCGACACCGCCGGATCGCGGCGAGCAGTCTCAATTTCGGGAGCCGGGTTTGAAGGTGCCTGCCGCGCAACCGATTGCTGATGCGGCTCGACCTTATGGGCTGGTTCTTTCGGTGCAACTTCGCGCGGAGTCTTCGCGAGTCCCCAAGTCGGCCGCAGCCGCTAAAGGCACGGGCGCTTTATCGGCGGCGAGCAGCGTTTTGAACGCCGCCGTCGCTTCCGGATCCACGGACCCGCATGTCTTTTCAAACGATTCGACGTCGCGCCGGACTAAAATGCGCCGGGTCGCCGTATCGACACTCTTGTCGAGCATTGCGACGATGCCGCTGCGCAGGGTTTGGCACGTCGTTTCAGGAGAAAAATTCGCACGATAGAACGAATACGCGCTGGCTATGCCGACCGGGACCGCCAGCAATGAGCCGATCATCTGGATGGCGGTCACAAGCCGCACAATCCTCGGTGCTTTGACTTCGGGATGTGCACCGTAATAAGCGGGCGCATTGTCACGCGCATCCACGTGAAATGGCGGATCGCGCCTGGCCACAAGCATGGAAATACCCCAAAACGAAATTTAGCGGTTCCACAATCACGCGATCATCGCGGAAAAATTGGGCCGGGATTAGGGCGCAATCGGGGTATTCCGTTTCCATTTTGTTACCAAACGTGACGTCCGATCACCCGCCACGCCGCAGGATCGCGACAAAAAACCCGTCGGTATCGGTCATGCGGGGGCTCATCAAGACCCCCTCCTCCGACAGGCGCGCCGCTTGCGAGAACACGAAACCGCGCTCGCCGAGGACCTGCACTGTCTGCGAGCCCGGTTGAGCCGTAAACTCCGGATGTCGCGCGAGAAAGGCACGCACCTGTGCGCCATTTTCCTCTTCCAATATAGAGCAGGTGACATAGGCGATCCGGCCGGCCGGCTTGATGAGCCCTACCGCCCGGTCGAGGACTTCAACTTGTTCTTTTTGACGTTGCTCCAGTGCTCCCGGCCGAATTCTCCACTTGGCATCCGGGTTTCGCCGCCAAGCGCCCGTGCCGGTACACGGCGCGTCGATCAGCGCCAGATCCATGTGCCCCTTCAGATCGTCGATTTCGGTGCCCACTGATTTGGGGGGACGGATTTGGACATTGCGCGCACCCGAGCGCTTGAGCCGCGCATGAATAGGCGCCAGCCGCCGCTTATCGTCGTCCGTCGCGAATACCTGGCCTTTATTCTGCATGATGGCTGCCAGCGCTAGTGTCTTGCCGCCCGCTCCGGCGCACAGGTCGATGACCTGTTCGCCGGGTTTGGGATCTGAAAAAATTACGGCCAGCTGAGAAGCTTCGTCCTGCAGCTCCACCAGGCCTTTAAGAAACGCCGGTTCAGCGTGGATTGCGGGGCTCTTGGCGTCAGCCGCAAGACGAATTCGCAGCCCCATAGGCGACCAGCGCGCCGGTATGGGGTTCAAATCAGCCAAAGCAGCGGCCGCGGTTTCGAGGTCGCCTTTTAGGGTGTTTACGCGCAGATCGAGCGGAGCACGCGAGGCCAGTGCCGCCCCCTCCTCTACTCGCCGCGGTCCGAACGCAGTTTCGAGATGCGCATCCAGCCATTCGGGATAGTCACCAGCCACATAGGGTGGCGCACCGGTCAAATCGGCGGATCCCAGGCGCTCGCGCTCGGTATCGCTGAGCGGTTCGGGCCCGTATTTCGAGCCGTCGGCGTAGCTCGAGATGCTTTCAACGTCGAGCTTGCGCTCTTGCCTGAGCATGCCGAGCAGAATTGCGCGCGGGGTATCGGCGCCCATAATGAAGGCGCTCGATGCACGACGGCGCAACGCGTCATAAACGAGGCCGGCGATCGCCGCACGATCTCCGGATCCGGCAAACCGATGTGTCAGTCCCCACGACTTGAGGGCATCGCCGGCTGGACGGCGTTCGCTCTCAAGCGCCGCAAACACTTCGATGGCAGCGGCAAGCCGCGCGGACGGGGTCATGGCAGTGCGAGGAGAATGCGCACGATGTAAACGAGCCACATAATGACCAAAACGATCGCGCCAACTCCATATATACCACCGCGGACGCGCACATCGTTGCTGGTTACGTGAACCACAGCCTGCATGACGCGCATCACAACAAATATCCACGCAAGAACGACGTACAAAACGTCAGCATGATGCGTGAGGATTTCAAGAATCGTCAGCACATAGAACAGAAGCGGCAGCTCGAATTGATTTGCGAATGAATTGGCAAACTGCGTCGCGCGAACCGGCCAATTTGGCTCGCGTAAGGCGATTTCATCGAAACGTGTCTCATCCCGATGCAGCGTTGAAGTCCGGCAGTACATCATGCCGAACATGACGCCGAAGGTAAGGAGCACCTCGACAAAGAGCGGAAGCAAGACGAATTGAACGGACATAGGTGTAACTTCGCCCGACCTGGAAACAGGATAACTATATGCGGCTCGGATAGTTCGGGCTTTCCCGCGTGATCGTCACATCGTGGACGTGGCTTTCGCGCAGTCCAGCTCCGGTGATGCGGATGAATTCGGCCTTGGCGTGCAGCTCGCCGACATTCTTGGCTCCGACATACCCCATGGCTGCGCGCAAGCCGCCCGCGAGTTGGTGCAGCACGGTGGCCGCCGCGCCTTTGTAGGGCACCTGCCCTTCCACGCCCTCCGGCACGAGCTTGAGGGTATCCTTTATATCCTGCTGGAAGTACCGATCCGCCGAACCGCGAGACATCGCGCCGACCGACCCCATGCCGCGATACGTCTTGTACGAGCGCCCTTGATAGAGAAAGACCTCGCCCGGCGTTTCATCCGTTCCGGCAAGCAAAGAGCCGACCATCGCACAGTCAGCGCCTGCCGAGATCGCCTTCGCGAGATCACCCGAATATTTGACCCCGCCGTCGGCGATCACCGGCGTGCCAGTGGCCTTCGCAGCGTTGACGCAATCCATGATCGCGGTCAGTTGAGGCACGCCAACACCCGCGACGATGCGCGTCGTGCAGATAGAGCCAGGGCCGATCCCGACTTTTATGGCATCCGCGCCGCTGTCAATCAGCGCCTTTGCCCCCTCGCTCGTTGCAACATTGCCGGCGATGACCTGGACCTTGTTCGATTGACGCTTGATCCGGCTGACCGCATCGAGAACGTATTTGGAATGTCCGTGCGCCGTGTCGACCACGACGAGATCGACACCTGCTGCGACGAGAGCTTCGGTGCGGGCGAACCCCTTGTCGCCGACGGTTGTCGCGGCAGCGACTCGCAGCCGACCCTGCTCGTCCTTGCAGGCATTCGGATTCGCCACGGCCTTTTCGATATCCTTCACGGTAATCAAACCGACACAGCGATACTGCGCGTCGACGACGAGCAATTTCTCGATGCGGTGCTGGTGGAGCAGGCGTTTTGCTTCATCCTGGCCGACACCTTCGCCCACGGTGATCAGCTTCTTTGTCATCAGCTCCGCAATTTTCTGGCGCGGGTCGGTGGCAAATCGAACATCCCTGTTTGTCAGGATTCCAACCAGTTTGCCCGGCTGCGCGTTGCCGGCCCGCTCGACCACGGGAATTCCAGATATGTGGTTGTCCTTCATGAGGTCGAGCGCCTGCTGAAGGGTCGCGTCGGGCTCGATGGTGAGGGGATTCACAACCATGCCGGATTCGAATTTCTTCACCAGGCGAACCTGGGCAGCCTGTTCATCCGGCTCCATGTTGCGGTGGAGCACCCCAATGCCCCCCGCCTGTGCCATGGCGATCGCCATTTGCGCTTCGGTCACCGTATCCATGGCCGATGCGATGATCGGAATGTTCAGGGGAATCGAGCGGGTGACCCGCGAGCGTATATCGACATCAGCGGGCAAAACCTCCGACAAACCGGGCGTAATCAGCACGTCGTCGAAAGTGAGCCCCTCGCGCGGGCTTGCATTGTTTTTTCCGGCCATCACCAACTCCGTCTCGCCCGAAAGGCCCGAACCCGACGGCGAACGGATGAAAATACCCGGTGCGAGGGGGGCCCTCGCCTGCGTCGTGGCCCGCTTTTGGGGTTGGCGTGGGTCGATAGCACGGGACCGCACCGATTCCTAGGGCAATCGCAGATGGCTGTTATGTACGCCTAAACGCAACGGAGCCTTTCTTTTGCCGCTGCTTTGCGCTTCAAGGCCACTGTTTCAATGACGCGCAAGCCTTCATCATATCCCCATGCCCCGTGACCGAATCGTACCGCTGATCATTGCGGTCGCGCTGTTCATGGAGAACATGGATTCGACCGTCATCGCCACGTCGCTGCCTTCGATAGCGGCCGATATCGGTACCAATCCACTGGCTTTGAAGCTTGCGGTGACCTCGTATCTGCTGTCCTTGGCCATCTTCATTCCGGCCAGCGGCTGGACCGCCGATCGCTTTGGAGCGCGCACGGTCTTCCGCGCCGCCATCGGCGTCTTCGTACTCGGCTCGATCGGATGCGCGCTGTCGAGCTCGCTTACCGACTTCGTCGTCGCGCGGATTGTCCAAGGCATGGGCGGCGCGATGATGACCCCCGTGGGCCGCATGGTCCTTGTCCGCACGATCAGCAAACGCGAACTCGTCGCGGCAATGGCTTGGGTGACGACGCCGGCGCTGATTGGCCCGGTTCTTGGGCCTCCGGTTGGCGGATTCATAACAACTTACGCGACCTGGCACTGGATATTCATCATCAACGTGCCGATTGGTCTGCTTGGTATCGTACTTGCGACAAGGTTTATCCCCGATGTGCGCGCCGAAGAGAAAGTCCGCTTTGACGTCGTCGGCATGGTTCTCGCTGGCCTCGGTATCGGCGGCATTGCTTTTGGGCTCTCGGTGTTGGGGCTCAATTTCCTGCCTTGGTACGTCGTCGCCGGCCTCATTCTCGGGGGCGCTTGTTTTGTCGCTGCCTATCTTGCGCATGCGCGGCATACCGAAAATCCGGCACTCGATCTTTCGCTATTCCGACTGCCCACGTTTTTTGTGGCCGTTTGCGGGGGTTTCATTTTCCGTCTGGGGCTGGGTGCGCTTCCGTTTCTGTTGCCGTTGATGCTGCAAATCGGCTTTGGCATGACGCCGTTTGAATCCGGCATGATTACCTTTGCGACAGCCCTTGGTGCCATGGGAATGAAGTGGGCGACGACGTTCATCCTTCGGAAATTCGGCTTTCGCAACATTCTGGTCGTCAACTCCATTATCAGTTCCGCGTTTCTTGCCGTTTGTGCCGGCTTTACCACGACTACACCGATTGCAATGATGATGTTTCTGCTTCTCGTGGGCGGATTTTTTCGCTCGTTGCAATTCACGAGCATCAACACGATTGCCTACGCGGATGTTGAGCCAAACCGGGTCAGCCGTGCGACGGCGCTCGTCAGCGTGGCGCAGCAATTGGCTGTGTCGGCCGGCGTTGCGCTGGGGGCAATGTCAGTGGAACTCACCGTGTACTTCAGGGGTGGCGGCCCGTTGCAAGCAACCGATTTCCCACCGGCATTTTTGGTGGTTTCGGCCATCTCGGCGCTTTCGGTATTGATTTTCCTGCTGCTCCAAAAAGAGGCCGGAGCGGAAATGGCCGACCGGCTCCCGACCCCCACCGAGACTTCCGATCAGCGCGTCGGCTAGCCCGGGGTCGCGGTCGCAGCACGAAAGCCTGTGGCCAGCAGATAGAGCTCGGCAGAATCGGCACGGCTTGCTGCCGGTTTTACATGTTTGACAGTCGTGTAGTCGCGCTTGAGTGAGGCGAGCAATGCAGCCTCCGTGCCGCCCTGCAGGACTTTCGCAACAAAGCTGCCGCCAGGCCCAAGCACGCCGCGCGCAAAATCTGCGGCCCCTTCGACCAGAGCCATGATCTTCAGGTGGTCCGTGCGCGCATGGCCCGTCGCATTGGCTGCCATGTCGGACATGACAACATCCGCAGTGCCGCCGATCATGGACTTGAGTTTGTTTGGTGCGTCCGGGTCGAGAAAATCGAGATTCATGAATTCGACGCCAGGCACCGGCTCCATCGACAGGATATCGATTGCAACCACGCGTCCTTGAGCGGGCGCCCCGACACGTCGGGCTGCAATCTGGCTCCACCCGCCTGGCGCGGCCCCGAGATCGATCACGCGCGCGCCTTTTTTCAGAAAATGTGCCCTGTCGTCGATTTCCATCAACTTGTACGCGGCGCGAGAACGCATGCCCTCGCGTTTTGCCCGTGCAACATACGGATCGTTGAGCTGGCGTTCGAGCCAGAGTTTTGAAGACTGCGATCGCTTCTTGCCGCCGCGCACCCGGACTTTGATTTGCCGCGGAGTTCCAGTCTTTCCCCGCGCTGTCACGACGGCGCCGCTTCGTTGCCGCCACCCCAAGCGCCGTCGTCGCGCATCATTTGCACCAACATGCCCTCGCGCAACCCGCGATCGGCAACGCGCAAACGCGGACATGGAAACGCACGGCGGATCGCCTCAAGAATGGCACAGCCGGCAAGCACGAGATCGGCGCGTTCCGCACCGATGCAGGGACTGGCCACCCGCTCGTCGTAGTTCATCGCCAAAAGACGCTCCACGACGGCGGTAATTTCCGGCGCGCTCATCCAGCAACCGTCGACACGGTTGCGGTCGTAACGCTTAAGATTGAGATGCACCCCCGCGATGGTCGTCACCGTCCCCGAAGTGCCAAGCATGTGGATGCCGGCGATTGCCTCCGCACCATGGTCGCGCACGAAAGGCGCAATCAGCGCGGTCACTTCGGCCACCATTGCGGCGTAGCTTTCCGGAGTCACGGTAATGCCGCCATAACGCTCGGCGAGCGTTACCACGCCGTGGGGGATGGAGGTCCAGCCGCGAATCTGCGGCAGCGGCGGCCCTCCCCGGCTGCGCTGCGAGCGGGCCAGTCGCACGAGTTCCGATGAGCCACCGCCGATATCAAAAAGGATGGCGCCTTCAGCTTGCGGATCGAGGAGCGGCGTGCAACCGGTCGCGGCCAGCCTGGCTTCGGTCTCACGATCGATGAGCTCAAGCTCCAGCCCCAGTTCATCCGCGACGCGGCGAAGAAATTCCGTGCCATTCTCGGCAGCCCGGCAGGCTTCGGTCGCGATCAAATGCGCTCGCGTCACGCCCTTGTTTTTCATTTTGCTGCGGCAAATCGCCAATGCCGCCATGGCACGAACAATAGCGGTCTCGCTCAGCCGGCCGGATAAAGAGACGCCTTCGCCGAGCCGCACGATCCGCGAGAATGCGTCGACGACACGAAACCCCTCCCCAGACGGTCGGGCCACGAGGAGCCGGCAATTATTGGTCCCAAGATCAAGCGCGGCATAGGTCGCGCCGCCCCGGTCATTGCCGCAGCCAGCATCAGGTCGTTTAGGCGACCGCCGACCCCACCGGGACCGCGGCAGCGGAACCCGATTGATAGCAGGGTCGAGGCCTGGAACGTCCCCGGCCTCGCCGCTCATACCTCAAAACCTTCCTGTCGGCACCGCGAGGCCGCCTAGTCCGGGGCCAGGCGCGGTTGCAGTGATATTCTCTCGATCAAGAAAAGTGTAACAGTGCCTGTGCCTCGCGCAACCCTCCGTCCCAAAAGCTATTCTTGTCGAAGATTGCGGGCTGCTTTATCTGACAGCGCCCGACCATTGGACCCCTCCCTCGATGGATAACAGAACCAGCGAAGCCGCACTTTCACTCACCAAATTCGGCGTAGGACAGCCGGTGCGGCGCAGCGAGGACCCTGCACTTGTCCGCGGACAGGGGCGGTACGCGGACGATATCAGTCAGCCTAACCAGGCCTATGCGGTCATGGTCCGCAGCCGTGACGCTCACGGCATCATCCGCGCGATTGATACCGCCCCGGCCCAGGCGATGCCGGGTGTCCTCGCGGTATTGACTGCAGGTGATCTGGCGGGATACGGGCCACTCAAATGCAATCTGCCGCTGAAGAACCGCGACGGATCGCCCATACGCTATACTCCCCGACCAGCGCTTACGGCCGACAAGGTGCGATTCGTTGGTGATCCGGTTGCCTGCGTCATCGCTGAGACCATCGCGCAGGCCAAAGATGCGGCCGAAGCGGTTGTGCTCGACATCGAGCCGTTGCCCCCGGTCCTCAAGCCGTCAGAGGCTGTAAAGCCCGGAGCGCCACTCGTATTTGATGCGGTGCCAGGCAACATTGCGCTCGACTACCATTACGGCGATGCGGCTAAAGTCGCCGAAGCCTTTGCCAGGGCAAAGCACGTTACGCGACTCGAAACCTCAAATCAGCGAATGGTGGTGAACGCGATGGAGCCGCGCGCGGCCATCGGCGAATACGATGCGGCCGCCGGCAAATGGACGCTTTACTCCACCAGCCAGGGCGTTCACGGCATGAAGACAACGCTGATGGATGTTCTCAACGCGCCCGCCGACAAGGTCCGCGTGATCACCGGACAGGTCGGCGGTTCCTTCGGCATGAAAGCGGCAGTTTATCCGGAATATATCTGTCTATTGCACGGCGCACGCGTGCTCGGCCGCCCTATCAAATGGACCGACGAGCGATCCGGCAGCTTCATGTCCGATCATCATGGACGCGCGCAAGACATGACCGTCGAAATCGCCTTCGATGAAAACGCACACATTCTTGGTATTCGCCTGACCGGATATGGCGATATGGGCGGCTATCTCGCGCAATTTGGGCCACTGCTGCCGACCGGAAATCAGGTGAAGAATATTGCCAGCATCTATCGCACGCCGCTGATCGAGGTCGCGACCAAATGCGTGTTCACCAACACGACCTTCGTGTCGGCTTATCGGGGAGCCGGACGACCCGAGGGAAATTATTATATTGAGCGTACGCTCGATCTTGCCGCTTGCGAACTCGGTATCGATCGCATCGATCTACGCCGCCGCAACATGATCCGTAAAAGCGATTTACCTTTCAAAGCCGCGTCGGACATGACCTACGACTGCGGCGATTTTCTCGGCGTGCTGAAGCAGTCCCTGGAGACGGCCGACTATGCGGGCTTCAAAAAACGCAAACGCGAGAGCAAGAAACGCGGCCGGCTGCGCGGATTGGGAATTGGCTGCTATCTCGAAGTGACGGCCGCCCCCGGCAAGGAGCTCGGTGCGATCCATTTCGAATCCGATGGTACCGTTACAATCATCACTGGCACGCTCGATTTCGGCATGGGCCACGCCACGACCTATGCCCAGATATTGACCGACCTGCTTGGCGTTCCTTTCGACCGCATTCGAATGGTCGAAGGCGATAGCGACCGCATGACATTCGGCGGCGGCAGCGGCGGGTCGCGCTCGGTCATGTTTGTCGGCGCCGCATTGACTGAATCTGCGGCGATCGTCATCGAGCAGGGCAAACAGATTGCCTCGCATTTGCTCGAAGCCTCGCCTGGAGATATCGAATTTAAAGCCGGTCGTTTCACGATCGCAGGCACCGACCGCTCGATCGGCCTTCTCGATCTCGCGGCACGTTTGCGGACGGGCATCAAATTGCCGGCCGGACATCCTACATCGCTCGACGTCGACCACGTCCTGAAGGATCCCGTTCCTTCGGCCTTCCCGAACGGCTGTCACATCGCCGAAGTCGAAATAGACCCGGAGACAGGTGCGACATATGTCGTCCGTTACACGGCGGTCAATGATTTGGGAACGATCGTAAACCCCCTTCTGGTCGAGGGCCAGATTCAGGGCGGTGTTGTGCAGGGTCTCGGCCAGGTCTTGCTCGAGCAAGCCGTCTACGACACCGACGGCCAGCTGGTGACCGGTTCGTTCATGGACTATGCAATGCCGCACGCACATGACGTACCCATGATCGACGTCGTGAGCCATCCGGTGCCTACCAAAAGTAATCCGCTCGGCGCCAAAGGCTGCGGCGAGGCAGGGACATCAGGCGGATTGCCGTCGGTAGCCAATGCGGTGATCGACGCATTGGCCGACTTTGGCATCAGACACCTCGAAATGCCGATGACGCCCGCGCGAATCTGGCAAGCAATTCAGCGAGCCACAGCTCGACAATGAGCCAGGCAGCCGGCGTCCTTGGATCGGCACGCGCGCCTTATATCCGTGTCGTCGGGGCCGTGAGCGCGGCGCATTTCGTTTCTCACTACTACCAGCTGGTACTTGCGCCTCTGCTGCCGTTCGTGCGCGACGAATATCATGTCACTTACACTCAGATTGGTCTGGTATTGGCTACCTTCAATGTCGTCACCGCGGCACTCCAGACCCCGGCAGGTTTCCTGGTTGACAGGCTCGGAGCGCGCGCATTGCTGGTCGCCGGTCTCGTAATCGGTGCAAGTGCGTTCGTCATCGCTGGAATGGTCGATTCATTCCTGGTCATGGTCCTGATGTTTGCAATCGCCGGCATCGGCAACACGGTCTATCATCCCGCCGATTACGCCATGCTGTCGCAGCACGTATCGTCAAAGCAGATCGGGCAAGCGTTTTCGGTGCACACATTTGCCGGTATGATGGGTTCGGCGGTCGCGCCCGCGAGCCTGCTGGTGATGGAAAGCATATGGGGATGGCGCGGCGCCTTCATCGGCGCGGGCTGCCTCGGTTTTGTCGTTGCAGCCGTACTGCTGTCCATCCGCGCCCAACCTGCCGCGACGCCGAGCATTACCGCGACCCAGGCGAGACCGCCTGATTCTCCCGTCGGGTGGCGGCTTTTGTTTTCCGGTCCGATCCTGCTCAATCTATTATTTTTCGTCCTGCTCGCCCTGATCAGCGGCGGGCTTTACAATTATTCCGTCGCGGCGCTGGTCGCGCTTTATGGAACGCCGTTGACGATCGCCAATGCGGCTTTATCCGTAAACCTCTTGTTGTCGGCCATCGGGGTGCTGTTCGGCGGGTTCCTGGTTGGGCGGACGATACGTCACGGCGCAATCGCCACAATCGGCCTGACGGTGATGGCGATGGCGATTGCGCTGGTCGGGTGGATCGACCTCACTTCGTTTGCCTTGATTGCCGCGATGGCAATTGGCGGCTTCTTCTCGGGCATCATTATGCCCTCGCGCGATATGATCGTGCGCCAGATCACTCCGCCAGGGTCTTTCGGCAAGGTGTTCGGATTTGTCACGACGGGTTTCAACATCGGCGGAATCGCTTCCGCGTTGATTTTCGGCGCAATCATGGACCATGGCAGCCCGAGATTGGTCTTTTTGGCAATCGCAGCCTTCAGCCTCATCAGCATTACAACCGTTGTGACGGGCCCGGCACGCCAGCCCTGACCACGACGCGCGCCTTATGGACTTGTCAAAACAGCGAAATTGCCCCATGTCAGGGCGCTCCGGTCGCACCGACAGTCGCTGTTTCGACGGTGTCTCGCGTGCTGTCATGCTGGGGAATAGTTCAACGGTAGAACATCGGACTTTGACTCCGAGAATTTAGGTTCGAATCCTAGTTCCCCAGCCAAATACCGGTTTTTCACCCGCCGAAACCGCAAATTCCAGATTTTACAGTGGTTGGTGACGCCGCTCGTGAATGGGCTAGTCAACAATCAATTTGTGGCTCATCCTGATAGCGGCTTGCTGGGTAACCCAACTAAAAACGGGAAGAGGGAGGCAGACGCTGTGGCTCAAACAATAGAGGGATTCGTCGGTAGTTCGCTGGACGACGCAAAAATTTCGCCGCTCCACGTCAAGGTGGTCGCACTGATTGCTGCGGGATACTTCTTTGACGTCATCGATTTGATTGTGCTCGGGTCGCTGATCCCCGACATGATTCAATCCAAGTTTGCCACCGGACCTGAAGCGGGGCTTGTCGGCAGCGCGACGGTATTCGGCATGTTCATTGGCGCCGCCGGTCAGGGCGAATTCAGCGATCGGTGGGGACGCAAGACTGTCTACCAATTCAACCTGCTCCTGTTCGGGGTCTTCACGATCCTCGGCGCGCTCGCACCAAGCGTATTCTGGCTGATGGTCTGCCGGTTTATCGGCGGCCTGGGTCTCGGCGGCGAACAGCCCCTCGCTTTCGCCTATGCGGGAGAATATTCGCCGAAAGCAATCCGCGGCCGGATACTCGCCTTCGTTCACTTCATTGGCGGCGCGTGCGTATGGCCGATTGCGTCCCTATTCACGCTGTACTTCCGTGAGTTGATCGGATGGCGTGGCGTATGGATCGTCATCGGAATTGGCGCACTCATTGTGTGGCTGTTCCGATTCTGGCTGCCGGAATCGCCGCGCTACCTCGCGACACACGGCCGCGGCAAGGAAGCGCTAGACGTGCTTGCCCGCATGGGCATCGCAGGTCCGAAAGAACAACTTACGACCAGCGCGGCTAGCGACACGAAGAGCGATCCGTTCGCGTTGGTATTCAAGATGTTCCCCAAACGGGTCATCGCCGGCATGATCTGCTTCTCGGCATTTTTCGGCGTGGCAATCGGTTTGGGCACATGGTTGCCCAACATCATGACCGCAAAGGGATTCACGATTACCAAATCGCTCACTTACACCTTCGGCATGACGCTGGCGGTGCCGTGCGCGAGCCTGTTCATGATGTATGCACTCGACAAATATGGTCGCAAAATTACGTCGGTCTGCTCATTCATTGCAGCCGGTTTGATGGCGATCGTATTCGCGAATGCAGTGACCGATACGCAACTTCTAGTCGCCGGCTTCATCATGATCTTCTTCATTCAGGTATCGGGCAATTCAATGCAGATCTTTGCGTCCGAGGTGTTCCCCACCAATGCGCGCGCATCCGGCTTTGGCTGGGCCGCGGGTGTCGGACGTCTCGCCACCGCGTTCATTGTTCCGACCATTTTGTGGATCCAGAACAAGTACGGCCTGACGACCGTTTTCGCCTGCCTGGCGGCGGTCTTGCTGATTGCCGCGTTCTCGGTCACGCAGATGGGACCAGAGGCCCGGCAGAAAGGTCTGGACGAAATCGCTCCGCCGACCGGCTGACGGTCTTTGTCCTGCTCGATTTGGGGCCCGGGCGGCATTCAGCCGGCCGGGCCCCTCAGTTCAGTATCTAATGTAAATGTACCGCCACGGTTGAGCAGCAAAGTCCTTCTGTGACGCCGACGTCCAAGAATGTTCGATTTGTCTCGTGCTGCGATCAGGGTGGCCGACCCGATGGCGTCCAGGTCATCGTGCACAAAGGGCACGCTTTCATCGGGCATATGTTCAGCGACGGTTTTTCTGTCGTCGATGTCCGGGATCCCGGAAAGCCGAAAACCGTCGCTTTCGTGGCGGCGCCGAAAAACACGCGATCACACCATTTGCAGATTCACGGCGACATTCTCCTTGCCGTGAACGGGCCGAATATTTGGGCCATGCAGCAATACGCGAGCCAGGCCGATTACTACGCAAGATCATTGGCGGATTCCGTACAGACGGCGCAGGCCTTCGGTGCCGGTGTGCGCGTGTTCGATATTTCGCAGCCCGCCATGCCACGCGAGATCGGCTTTTTGCACATGGCCGGTTTCGGCGCGCATCGCATCTGGTGGGTCGGCGGACGTTACGCCTATGTTTCGGTCCATTTCGATGGCTTCATCGACCATACCCTCGCGATCATTGATGTCTCCGATCCGACAAAACCCAAGCTCGCCGGCCATTGGTGGTTGCCGGGCATGCATCGCGCCGGCGGCGAGGAAAAGCCCGCGGCGTTCGGCAAGCGCACGGCGCTCCATCACATGATCACCGCCGGAAATACCGGATATGCGGCATGGCGCGATGGCGGCTTTACGATCCATGACCTGAGCGATCCGGTAAAGCCGAAGCTGCTGAGCCACCGGAATTATTCGCCGCCATTCGGTGGCGGCGCGCATACACCGCTGCCGCTGCCCAATCGCAAGTTGCTTATCCTCGCCGACGAGGCGACTTCGGCGAATTGCGCCAATGGCATTGCCTATACTTGGGTGATCGACGTGCGCGAGCCCGCAAATCCCGTTTCAATCGCCACCCTGCCCACGCCCGCGGAGGAGGACTTCTGCGCCAAAGGCGCAAAATTCGGCCCGCACAACCTGCATGAAAACCGGCCGGGCTCGATGCAAACGGAAGACACTGTATTTGCCACCTACCACAACGCGGGACTTCGCATCTACGACATCCATGACCAGTTTCAGCCAAGGGAGATCGGCTATTTCGTACCCCCTCCTCCCGTGAGAATTGTCGACCAGCGGCCGAACCCCGCTAAAGTCATTCAGTCCTGCGATGTGTTCGTTGATGTCAACGGGCTGATATACCTCACGGATACGAATGCCGGATTGTACATCCTGCAATACGAAGGCAAGTAATTCGAGAACGGAGCATTCAAGAGCATGCCGGAAAAATTCGGGCGTCTTGCCCTGCACATGTGGACGATCGACACCACACCGCTCGCAACCGCGCTCGATGCGGCAAAGCAAGCCGGCTATGATGCCGTTGAATTGCGACGAACAGACTTCAAGCGTTGCTTCGACGCCGGAATGACCAACGCGCAGGTGCTCGACCTCATCAGGAAAGGTGGTGTTCCCTGCGGCGTGCTTGGCGTTGAATATGGCTGGTTGTTTGCAACGGGCGAAGAAAGCAAACGGCTGTTCAAGGTCTTCCGGGAATCCTGCGAAAATGCCGTGGCCCTTGGCTGCGGCATGTTGATGAGCGCGCCAGGTCAGGTGAATGGTCCGATCAAGGACGCAATCAAATATCTTAAGGACGCCGGCGACATCGCTGCCGAGTACAAATTGAAACTCGCCATCGAGTTCAATTCACAACACGACGTTCTCAATAGTCTGGCTGTCCTGACCGAATTGATTGAAGGTGCCAACAAACCGAATTGCGGCTACCTCATCGACGCTTATCATTTCACGCGCAGCGGCGCCGGCGGCCGCGGTTTTGAAAGTGTGCCGGCGGAAAAAATCTATTGCTTCCAATACAGCGACCTTTCGCCGACCCCCGTGACAGGTGTCCGCCGCCCAACGGATCGGCTCCCTCCCGGCAAAGGTGTAGTGAAGTGGCGCGAAATGTTGGGGCTGTTGGCGGAGAAGGGCTATACGGGCTATCTCAGCTACGAGGCTCCAAATCCCGATCAATGGGCCCGCTCACCGTTTGATGTCGCGCGCGAGGGCATTGAACTTACGCGTAAATTATTACGGGACGCCGTCCCGACTTATGTCAGTTGAGGTCAACCATGGCAGTAGAACAGGAACTACCGATTTTTCTCGGGCTGAACGACAAGTCGATCACCGATATTCCGAAAACCGTAGAAAAGCAGCGCTATATGACGAGCGTTGCGCCTAAGGCCTCAAATCCGGGGAAGTGGATCGAACAACCGCGCATGCCGATCCCGACCGGCGAACATGCCGTGATCGAGTGCCAAGGCAAAATTCATTCGATCGCCGGCTACGCCAAGCATCGCGTCGACCAGAATTTCCATCAGGTATTCGATCCAAAGTCGGGGACCTGGTCCTTGAAAGCCCCCTTCCCGCATCCGTGCAATCACGTGGCGGGCGTCTCGATCGGGTCGAAAATCTATACTTTTGGCGGCTTCGTCGAACAGAACCGCTGCCCGCATTCCAAATGTTTTGTCTACGACAGCACGTCCGATCAGTGGGTGCCGATTGCACCCATTTCGCGTCCGCGCGGAGCAGTATCGGCCATCGTGCTCGACGGCAAAATTCATCTTCTTGGCGGCCGCGACGTGCGTTCGGTCGAATGGCACGAAATCTATGACCCTACATCCGACAAATACACGATCCTGGGCGGCATGCGTGGCTCAACAGGCACGCAGCCGTTCGTCGGCCAACGCGATCATATGGGTGTCGCCGTCGTCGATGGCAAAATTCACGCCATCGCCGGCCGCATGGACTCCTACGACTTCAACACCGGCCTCAACGCCGTCTACGACCCCAAGTCGGATGCGTGGACATTCCGGGCGCCGCTGCCGACGCCGCGTAGCGGCCCGTCTTGCGTTTTTATCAATGGCAAGATCGTTGTGTTCGGAGGCGAGGCCACCGGCAAGGTGTTTGGAACAAACGAGGCTTACGATCCGAAAACGGACACGTGGGAGCAGCTCACGCCGATGGCGATCCCGCGCCACGGCCTGCACGGCGCGACCTGCGCCGTTATCGGAAACAAGGTGCACGTGCCCGGCGGAGGCCCGGTGCCCGGCGGTCAGGTTCAGGGCGCCTACCACGACGCATTCACGTTTGAATGACGTTATACAGCGGAACGGCCGCGCGCGGGCGGCCGTTCTATTGCGTCAAACGAGCGATGGCTATCGCGCGGGTCGCAAGTCGAGCCCGGCCACGCCCGCCGCGACATTTAGACCTGCCTGGCCTTGGACAGACAGCGGCTGTAACGCGATCGTCCGATTAGAGCCACCGACCAAAACGTTCGCGCCCACGCCAGCGCCGACGGTTGCCTCCGCGGTTGCACCGCCATAGTGCCCGGCAAGCGCCCCAAACCTACGGTTCGTCGGCGCGTATACGGCCCAAATCATTTCCCCGCGGGAAGTCGCTCCAAGATCGAGACCAAACTTGCTGATGGAGCCGACGTACACTTCCCGAGGACCGCGTCGCGACGGCGTGAACATGCACGTCACATCCTTTTTCGATGTGATGATGAGACCGATGCCACCTGAAATATCGCAACTCAGCGTGCCGACCTTCGTCCTGTTAGCCGCTTGAGCCACGGTCGGAACCGGAAGTGCAATTGCCGCGGCGACTGCTGCTACGGCAAGCGCGCTCAACGGCCGGAGGATGGGCCTATGCATGTGTAACTCCATTTTTCAATTAATGACGGCATATCAACGCCTTCGGGAACAACAAGTTCCCTCCCGGACGAAAAGCGCGAGCGCAGCCGCCTTCAATCCTAGCGCAGCCGCCTTCAAATCTATGAAAGGCACCGGCCCGGGAAATTCGACTGGTTGCCTTTTGACAGCGGGCTGAAGACGGCCTCGCACCCGATCAGAACGGGCATACCTTGCGGAAGGGTCTGCCGCCCGCTCAGAGCCCGGACCGGCAAACGATCGGATTTGTGGGTTCGGTCGACAATCTGGTGCATTGCCGGGCCATCGACGGCCGGCCACGCAAATACGGCCAAGCTCAATCCGATCGGCGCCGCAAACACGTCCATTACGAGCACGGCAATTGACCCCGCCAGAATATAATAAATCAAATTCCGCATTGTCCGCCTCCCGCCTCCACCGAGCTGCGGAAATTCCGCGCATCAGTGAGCGTGGGTAAAAACGGTTAGAGGCGGTTTATGTTCCGGCGGATCTAGCGAGCTGCCAATATCTGATTTGATGGAATTACAATGTGACAATGTAATCCGCCGGGATCGAAATCCAATTTCACTTCGGCATCGAGAGCTCGCGCGAGATTGCGCTCGATGACCATGCTGCCGAAGCCCTTCTTGCGCCTGATTTTTACTCTGGGGCCGAGACTCTCTTGCCAGTCGAGTTCGATCGATTTGTTGGTCGAATTCTCCTGCTGAACCCAGGTGATGGAAACGCGGCCGGCTGGAACCGACAAAGCCCCGAACTTGGCGGCGTTGGTCGCGAGTTCGTGAATTGCGAGCCCCAGATTCTGCGCGGCTTCGGGTTTTAACGCAATCGCCGGGCCATCGATGGACACCTGAACCGCGGATCCATCGAGATAGGTCGAAAGCTGCGACCGAATGAGCTCTCCGAGCGAGGCGCCATACCAGCTCTCCCGAACGAGAAGGTCGTGTGACGCCGCCAAGGCCTGCAAACGAGAGCCGAACTGCGTCAGAAAGCCGTCGACCGAACCTGCGTGACGAGCCGTCTGGCGCGCCATAGCCTGGATAACTGCCAACAGATTTTTCGACCGGTGCGTCAGCTCTCGCAGCAGCAATCGTAAGTGCGCTTCGCCCTCCTTGCGTTCAGTCACATCGACCGATGCGCAAGTCAGACCAACTATTGTCCCTGCGTCGTTCCGAAGCGGCTCGATATGAAGGTCGTGCCACCGTATGGCAGGCCCGTCTTCGAGTGGAATTTCCACGCGCTTTGCCTCGCCGCTGATGAGTACCTCACGCTTGACCTCAGCCATTGCCACGGCGCCGTCCTGCGGGAACATTTCAGCGTCGGTGCGACCGAGAACATCCTCCACCGCATGGCCGCCCATCAAGTTGCTGATCGAGGTATAGCGAAGGTCACGATCCTGCGTGTAGACCGTCACTTGAGAACCGCGCAAGGCGGTTTCGTAGCGAGCAAATCTTGCCCGCAACAGCGCAAGCTCCCGTTCTTGCGCAGCCGCCCGATCCTTCAGCTGCCGGTTTTCCGCCTCGAGTTTCGCCAGTTCGGGATTTTCCGCTCCGGGCATTTCGCGCACCTTCGCACTTATTCCGTCGCCTCCCGCGCACATTTTCGCCGGGTCAGTTCGTTAGCCTCGACGGCAATTGAAGCAGTTTCTCTTATGAATACGTTCATTCACACGGCTGTCAACAAATGAGCTCATCATAAGACTTTTCATTTTTTCATTCGATAGCATCAAATTGACGCGTTTCAGCGCGGGCTCGTCGTAAGTGACTTTAACGCGGTGATGCGTGAGCTGTTGCATATGCCAGGCGCGATGTATGGGCATACCCGCTCCCCAAATGGTGTCGAACGGGAACATTTTCTGCGGAATTTCGTTTCCCGTGTGACTTTCGATCGTCAAAAGTCAACAAATTCAGGTGCGGAAATGACAGCGCGTGCGGCGAAATCCATGGCCGCCGAAGAGGCAGCGGCAATCGAGGAGCTGGTCAGCGACCTCGAAAGGCGCTTAAGCCGTATTTCCGGCAAGGCCCGGCGGGAGGCCGCGGGAGCTTCTGACGAAATTGGCGAATTCGTCAGGGACGCTCTGGAACGCATTATGGTCCGAGTCAGGGAAAATACGGCGGACGTCACCCAATCCGCAGCTGATGAAGCCAAGAGATTTAGCGGCGAGGCGTTTCATAAACTTGCGGACGAAGTGGAAAACAGGCCTCTGTTGATGTTGGGTGTCGCCGCAGGAATTGGTTTTCTTGCCGGGCTGGCAAACCGCCGTTAACACCATGCGGTTCGAACGCATCGCCGGAATTTTCCTCGATCGACTGATGTTTCGGTTGCTGTGGCGTGTCGCCCTTATGCTACTCGTCATCGCTAGCGCGCTCGTTGCAATTTATCAGTTCACGATCGCGGGGTCATTGGCGCTGGAGATGCATTACGATGTCATTCGCGCCCGACTTGTTGTCGGGGCAATTTACGCCGGATTCGTCTTGATAGGTCTCGCGGTGCTCTGGGCCCTGCGCCAGCGACGCGCCGACCCCCGCCCGCAGCCGAGGCTTGTGCATCAACGAGAAGCGCGGCTGTTTATGCTCCTGGAAGCATTGGTGCTTGGCTATACGCTGGCCCGCAAGCCCAACCCTAACCAATCTTCCTAGCTTGCGCGCCGCTCACGGCGCTTCGCATTACGTTCAAAAAACAATGCCTGGCTCAAGACCGCCGATACCGTGGAAGGCTGGAACGGTTTGGCGATCAAAAAGGCCGGCTCCGGTCGTTCACCGGTCAAGAACCGCTCGGGATACGCGGTGATGAAAATTACCGGCACTTCGAAAGAGCGCAGCATTTCGTTTACTGCATCAAGCCCCGAACTACCGTCGGCGAGTTGTATATCGGCAAGTATAATCCCGGGCCGTTTAACTTTGGCAAGCGCCACGGCTTCGCTATGTGTTCGCGCGACTCCCAGGACGCGGTGTCCGAGACTTTCGACCAGCCCCTCGAGATCAAGCGCGATGAAAGTTTCGTCCTCAATGATCAAAACATCGGTCGCGATCTCGGCGGCAAGTTCTCGACCGGATTCCTCGACTAGATCGCGCAGCGTTGGTGCATCGACATCGAGCACCTTCGCGGCATCATCCTCGGAAAGTCCTTCGAGCGCGACCAGCAGGAATGCCTGGCGCGGCCTCGGCGGGATTTGCGCGAGGTGACGCTCGACTGGCTGACTAGGCGCGCCGCCAGCCGTTTGTCCATTAAGCGCGACCGAATTCCAGATTTTCGTAAACAGGCGATAGAGTGCGATCCTGGTGGAAACTCCTGTATCCAGCACCTTGGGGTCCTGGACCAAAGCCTCGAGTGTTGCGGCCACATAGGCATCGCCAGAGGCCTGACTGCCCGACAGTGCTCGAGCATAACGGCGTAGATAGGGCAAATGTTGTGCAACCGATTGAGATGTCGACAAGAATCCCTCCCGAACCAATTCTGCTGGCGGTCGATCGAAGGCGGGCCCCCGGGGTTAGCCGTTCGACGTGCTTGTCTTCCAACGCGATTGTCGCAAAAAAGTTCCGATCCAGGGGAACCATCTGCGGGGTCAAGGGATTTGACACAAACCAAGGGGCAACCGGTGCCCACCCCGGGCCTCGGAAGTTGGGGTGAACTATGAACGAACGAAAGCCCGTGGGACAGCAAAATCCAATGGAAGCCGCGGCTACCCGCAATAAGAAGGCCAACTCGAAGCCGGCAAAGCTCGGCCGCGATGTGCAGGCAAGGCTCGGGCAGCAGCTTCGGGCGATGTACGACGAGGTGGTCCACCAAGGCGTTCCCGACCGATTTACCGACCTGATCAATCGCCTCAATGGTGATGGAAAAAAGGACGTTTCCTGATGCCTATGGACGACTCGGTCCGCAAAGCCGTTCTCGGTGCGGTGCCAAGTCTCCGCGCATTCGCCATTTCCTTGTGCGGAAATGTCGATCGCGCAGACGACCTTGTGCAGGAAACCCTGCTGCGCGCGCTCGCCAATATCGATTCTTTCCAGCCGGGCACGAACATGTCGGCTTGGCTTTTCACCATTTTGCGAAATCATTTCCGTTCGGAATATCGAAAGCGCCGTCGCGAAGTCGAAGACAGCGATGGGCATCACGCTGAATCACTGAAATCGCAGCCCGATCAGTATGGTCACGTCGAGTTTCGCGAATTCCGCGAAGCGCTTGCCCAGCTGCCGTCAGATCAGCGCGAAGCACTGGTTCTGGTTGGCGCTTCCGGATTTTCATATGAGGAAGCCGCCGGCATTTGCGGCTGCGCCGTGGGGACCATCAAATCGAGGGTAAACCGTGCGCGCACCCGGCTTGCCGAATTATTGCACGTCAACAGTGCGGAGGATTTCGGTCCCGACGAGACAACACGCGCCGTGCTGGCAAGCGGTGGAGAATGAAGCAACCTTCTTATCGTGCGAAAAACACCACCGAAGAGACAATAGGCCCCGCTCGGTAACAAATCGCGCGGGGCTTATTGTTCTGTACCCGAGCAAAATCGGCTAGACATTTGAGGGGCGGTCAACGGGGCCGGGGTTTAAAGGCGTGTCGATCGGGCCATTTGCGATTTATCAATGTTCCTGAAGGGCGGAACTCGTCCAATGACAAACAAGTTCACCGTGTAGTCGTGTTGTAGCGAGGAGTTTGCGTCCATGGCACCGCGTCCGAACTGGAAGGGATTTCTGAAACTGTCGTTGGTGTCGTGCGCCGTCGCACTTTATCCCGCTACCAGCACCAGCGAGCGTATCCGCTTCAACATCATCAACCGAAAAACCGGCAATCGCATTCGCAATGAGGTGGTCGATGCAGAAACGGGCGAACCGGTCGATGCGGAAGATCGCGTCAAAGGCTACCAGTTTGAAAAGGGCCAATACGTGCTGGTCGAAGAAGATGAACTTGACAACGTCGCTTTGGAGAGCACGCACACCATTGATATTCAGGAATTCGTGCCGATGGACGACATCGATCGGATTTTTCTCGATGAATTGTACTACCTGGTGCCACAGGACGAAGTCGCGCAAGAAGCATTTGCAGTCATCCGGGAGGCAATGCGCAAGGAAAATCTCGGAGGTCTTGCTCGCGTCGTAATCTATCGCCGGGAGCATCTCTTGTTGCTGCAACCGCGCGGCAAGGGACTATTGGCGACCGCGCTGCGATATAAGAACGAGGTGCGGAACGAAAAGGACTATTTCGACGACATCGAAAATATCAAGGTGCCTGCCGATATGCTCAAGCTCGCCGTGCACATTCTCGAGACCAAAAAAGGTCATTTCAGCCCCGACAAGTTTGAGGACCGCTACGAGAACGCGCTGCAGGATCTCATAAAGGCCAAGCGCAATGGCAAGGCGCCCCCAGTGTTGGCGGAGCCGCGGCCGAGTAATGTTATCAATCTCATGGACGCGCTGCGACGCAGTGCTCGTGGCGAAGACCGGCACCGCACCAGGGCGGCCCGGAGAACCAACACGCGCGCCAAGCGTTCAAGCGCGCGTCGGAAGGTCAAGAAGGCGAGCTAGCGCACGATCTTTTAGGGAAACGCGGATCATGCGCCGTGCGAAAAAAGCAGAATTAAGGACCTACCGAACCAAGCGACGCTTTGGTGTCACCGCCGAACCCAAGGGCACTGTCGCTCGCAAGCGCGGCAACGCCTTTGTCATTCAAAAACATGCTGCGCGACGCCTGCACTACGATCTCCGGCTGGAGCTTGATGGCGTCATGAAGAGCTGGGCCGTAACGCGCGGGCCAAGCTTGGTCCCTGGCGATAAGCGACTTGCCGTTCAGGTCGAAGATCATCCGATCGCGTATAACAAATTTGAGGGCACCATCCCCCAAGGCGAATATGGCGGGGGCACGGTGATGATATGGGACCGGGGACATTGGAGCCCCGAAGACGATCCGCATAAGGGCCTGGCGAAAGGCCATCTTTCTTTCACGTTGGAAGGCTCGAAACTCAAGGGAGGCTGGCACCTTGTGCGAATGCACAGGCGGCGAGGCGAGAAGCGCGACAACTGGTTGCTGATCAAACAAAAAGACAGCGCCGCGCGATCCGCCCGCGGCAAGGACATACTGGAGGAGCAGCCGTCCTCCGCCGCGACCGGCCGTACAATGGAAGAGATTGCCGAAGATCCGAAGAAAGTTTGGCGGAGTAATAAATCTCGACCGATAAATGTGCCGAAGCCTTCACCGCGCAAGCGTGCTCATGCGGCGGCAATTCGGCCCCTGCGCAAGTCGGATACGGCCAAATTCGACCTTCCATCGGGGGCGCGGCGCGCCGCCCTCCCCGCCTTCGTCGCTCCCAGCCTCGCTACGCTAGCCGACAAACCGCCGGCCGACGCCAGTTGGGTGCATGAGATCAAGTTCGACGGCTATCGCATGCAGGCCCGAATTGACCACGGGAGAGTAAAACTCCTCACACGCAAAGGCCTGGATTGGACCGCCAGATTTCCGAGCATCGCATCGGCAATCTCCGAGCTACGCGTCGACAGCGCTATCATCGACGGAGAGATCGTATCGGAAGGCAGCGATGGAATTTCCAGCTTCTCTCTGCTCCAGCAGGATCTTAAATCCGGCCGGCACGATCGAATGGCCTTCTATGTGTTCGACCTTCTCCATCTCGACGGCGCGGAACTCAGATCACTGCCGCTGACGACACGTAAAGACACCCTGGCACGCCTGATCGAACGACTGCCTGAAGGCAGCCCCATCCGCTTGAGCGAGTCGCTCACCGAGCCCGGGGCCACGTTGCTCCACCACGCCTGCAAGATGGGACTGGAAGGCATTATTTCGAAAAAGGGCGATGCCCCCTATCGATCCGGCCGCGGGCGGGAATGGATCAAAAGCAAATGCTCGGATCGGCAGGAACTGGTCGTTGCCGGCGTCACCCCATCGACAGCCGACCACCGCGCGGTTGGTGCGCTGGTGCTTGGCTTCTACGACAAAGGGAAACTCCGTTACGCCGGCCGTACCGGAACCGGATTTACGCACGAAACGGCCCGCACGCTTTTCCGCAAGCTCATGACCCTACGGACGGACCAAAGTCCGTTTCAGACTGTTCCCACGGAAGAACGCGGCGCGCGCAAGCCCATTTGGGTCAGGCCGAACGTGGTTGTGGAAGTCAATTTCCGGGGCTGGACCCACGGCGACCGGATCCGGCAGGCATCGTTCCAAGGCGTGCGAGAGGATAAAGCGGCAAAAGACGTCGTCCGCGAGCACACGAAAAGCCTTGCCGCTGTCAACAAGGACGCAACCGCAAAGCGGCGCAGCGGCCCGGTGATCGCCAGAAATTCAAAATTCGCGGTCGGCGATGTTGTTCTCACTCATCCCGACCGCGTCTACTGGCCCGACAGCAACATCACCAAGCGCGATCTCGCGGAATTCTACACCAAAATTTGGAAATGGATGCGCCCGCACCTTGTCGGCCGCCCCATCGCACTGCTGCGGTGTCCTGAAGGCGCATCTGGCGAATGTTTTTTTCAGAAGCATGCCACGATGGGCGTCTCAACCGAACATCTCCATCTCGTGCCGGAAAAGGGCGACAAGATCATCTCCATCGACGATCTCAATGGGCTGATCGCACTGGTCCAGGCCGGAGTCCTCGAAATTCACACGCGTGGCACGACTGTCGACGACCGGGAACGCGCGGAACGACTGGTATTTGATCTCGACCCTGGCCCGGGAACCCACTGGAAGGACGTCGCCGCTGCCGCGCGTGAAGTCCGTGACCGTCTCTCGGCACTAAAGCTCAAATGTTTTCTGAAGACTTCGGGCGGCAAAGGTTTGCACGTGGTTCTGCCCATCAGACCGACGCCATGGGCCGTAGCCAAGGATTTTAGCCACGCCATTGCCGCCGCGATGGCGGCCGACTCCCCCGAGCGCTATCTCGCCACGGCCACCAAAAGCCACCGCACCAATCGCATTTTCGTCGACTATCTGCGCAATAGCCGGGAAGCGACGGCCGTCGCGCCTTATTCGACACGCGCGCGCCCCGGCGCCCCGGTGTCCGTACCAATCGAGTGGGACGAACTCCGCAGCCTCAAATCTGCCAGTCAATATACGGTGCGAAATCTTCCGCTCCGCCTCTCGCGCTTGCGCAAAGACCCATGGGCCGCGATCGGGCGGCTCAAACAGGCCCTGCCCGCCGAGAAATAGCGGTCCGGAAAGTTACGGCATGGAACACGGAAACAAGCCGGCGCGTTGGCGCCCTAGCGTGTTCTAACGCGCATCCGGAGGTTGGCAAAGATCATGGAGAAAGAGAAGGACAAGGGCAAAAGGAATTGCCGTGAGCCTGCGCCAGGGCTGGTACAGCAATTCTCTCAGTTCGCACACGCGACGTCATTGTGGACAGGCCATCCTTACGCATTCCTCGTCGCGGTCGGCGTGGTACTTGTTTGGGCGCTGCTCGGCCCTGTCTTCAATTACAGCGATACCTGGCAATTGGTGATCAATACAGGCACCACCATTGTCACGTTCCTGATGGTATTTCTGATCCAGAATACCCAGAACCGGGACACCCTCGCCATCCAGATCAAGCTTTCCGAATTGGTGCTCGCGGTGAAAGGCGCCGAAAACAAGTTTGCCGCGATCGAGGATCTTACCGACGAAGAGCTCGAGAGATTGCACGATGATTGTCGTGCCCGCGTGGAGACGACGTCGCAACACCTACAGAGCCGCCGCAAGTCGCACACCGGTAAAAACCACAAGTCTGCGCCAGCGTCGCGAGCAAGATCACCTGCCCGCCAGGCTTCATAAATGCTGACTGACGTAGTGGGAACTTTGTTCCCGGCGGCATCGAATGGGACGAGTGGACGACCACTTTTTGGACAGAACTTTGCCACAACACGCTGGTTGATGACTCAGGAGGACCAACGGGGCACATGCACGCGAACCTGACTAAAATAACGGCCATTGCGATGCTGTGCATTTCAAGTGCCGGCAGTGCTTTTGCGCAGGGACCGAAGCAATTTTCCGGCATTGCTGCCTTCTACAGCGCGGATTACAGCGGCCGTACGGCCCGCGGTGATCGCTACGACCCGAACAAGTTCACTGCGGCGCACCGGAGCTTGCCGTTTGGTACCCGCCTTCGCGTGACAGATCCCAAATCCCGTCGCAGCGTGGTCGTGGTCGTGAACGATCGAGGTCCCTTCACGAAAGGCAGAGTTCTCGACCTGTCATTGGCTGCAGCGAAAGCGCTGCGCATGACCGGCCGAGGATTGATGAAGGTCACGGCCGAAATCCAGCCTGCGGCCGCATATTCGACTCTAGAGTAGTCGCCGGACGTCCAGGCCGCTCACCGAAGGCAAACATCGCTGCCACACTTCCGCATTCTCCGGGGCGGTCTCACCGCGACGGAGGTGGACCGTATTTTCGTTCAAAAGCGTCATCGATATTGTTTCGCCGGCGCCCGGCTCAGGCATGGGCACAACGTAGGAAAACCAATGCCGGCTGTAATTCCCTTCCATTGCCTTTCCGCCGGGGGTGACGATGGCGGGTCCCCGGATGCTCAGCCGCCGACCATCATTGTGGCACCAGGTCCCGTCAATTGCGTCGGCCGAGGCCACCGTGGGAAGGACAGCCAGGCAAACAACCGCTGCGAGCACTTTGAGAGCCTTGGGCATTGCGCGTCCTCCATCTCCCGTTACGCCCGCCATAGCAACGCGATGGGCAATTTCCGCTATATTAGCGGCTGATAGTGCTATTTCCACCAGTTCGCCCGATCGCTTTCAGCTCCCCGCCTTCCTGATTAAAAAGGTCACCACATGCCCCCGAAGCGCCTCGCGCCACGTCTGGCTTTGATCGATGAAGCCGAAATGAATGATGCGCAACATAAGCTGCTTGATAGTTTGCGTGCCGGCCCGCGTGGCGCCTCGATCACCCCCCGTGGCCCATTTGCCGTTTGGATGCACGCCCCCGAATTCGGCGAACTTGCCCAGAGGCTCGGCGCCCATTGCCGATACAAAACGGCCTTGCCGCCGCGACTGTCCGAATTTGCGATTTTATGCACGGCACAGCTCTGGCGCGCGCAGTACGAATGGTTTGCCCACGCCCCTATGGCAGAGAAAGCAGGTGTCAAACCAAAGACGATCGAAAATTTGCGGCTCGGTCGGGCGCCGAAGACGGCGCCTAACGACGAGCGCGCGATCTACGCGTTCATCCAGGAACTCTACAAGACCAGACGGGTGAGTGATCGAATGTACAGGCGGCTCCAGTCACTGCTGGGAAATGCGGCAACCGTCGAGCTCGTCGGAATTTTGGGCTATTACGCGCTTATATCGATGACCCTGAATGTTTTTCAAATGCTGCCGCCGGACGGGGAAAAACTGGCCTTCCGGGAGGCGAAATAACGCGCATCAATGCGCTCCGGTCCAGGCGCATATTTGCGCCCGGACCCTGTCCAAAATTTGAAAGACCAGATTCGATTTGCCCAACAGCTGTGCCTGGTCTTTACGACCACGTTGCCGTTCGACAAGCGCGTGCGCACATGTACCGTGCGGCATTTCGCATGGCTTGTTTGCCAACCATGATGCCTGGGCCACCACCCTCCTCTGTAGCTCCCGGAATCAGGAACGCCGAAGCGGCAAACACGTTTCCTATTACAATGGTTATTAGGCGACGCGTTCCGAATTCGTCATGTCCGGCGTCGCTGGCGAGCGCGGAGCGGCCGCATGCTGCCTTAAGGCACCGAGAAACTCATCCTTGGGCAGTGGCGGAGCCAGCAACAAGCCTTGTCCAAAGTCACAGCCCATCACCATCAATGATTGCAGATCTGCGGTACTCTCAATCCCAACCGCCACAGCCACACTTCCGAAATCGATGAGCGAGATCAATCGCTGTTTGGCAGATGGCGGCATTCGTCACATCGACAGCGCAATTCTTGACAAACGATTTGTGCAACTTGAGTTCAGCAAATGGCAAACCGCGGAGATTAGAAAATGAAGAGTAGCCCGCACCGAACTCGTCGATTGCGAGAGCGATTTTCCTGGGCTTTAGCTCGTTAGCAATTTGCTGCGTCAACTTCACGTCACGCACGATCTGATCTTCAGTCATTTCCAGAATGAGGCCTGGCCAATTTTCCGATTGTGGGCGGTGGGTACTGATCAACGCATTGATCGACAGCTTCGATATTACCGTTGCCGGCACATTGACCGAGAGACGCATGTTGAAGCCTGAGTCGAAAAACTCCGACCAATGGTGCAACGCAGTCACCAACGCGTGCTCTGTAAGCTTCGTAATGTTTTGTTCGTCGAGAGCACCACGGACGTCATCCGGCCACAAAAGGCGGGCGTGTGGATGGCGCATGTACGTGAATGCTTCGGCGCCAGCCAAACACTTACGCCGGAGATCAATCTTTGGCTGATACCAAATATCGAGCGAGCCGTTCGCTAGCGCATCGTCGATCGAAATAGGAGTTGCTGCGACCCCGTCCGGATCAGGCAACCGATCTCTGCTGTCGCTCTGGTCGTAGGCAGTCATATCGCTACTCAAGCGTAGGGCTACCCAAAGGGTATAGCCGCGACTGCCTTAACCAATAGTGTGGAACAACAACGTCCTGATTTTACGAAAATATCGAAGCCCGGCTAATCAGAATTGTGCTGCATCCCGTGCGACATCGAGGCGCCGCCCGTTTGCGCGCCAATGCCTTCAACCATGAAATCCACGACAACTTTTCCGGCCTTTTCGAATTGCAATGTTGCCTCGACAGGTTTACCGCGCACGAATGGTTCCTTTAAACCGACAAACATCAGATGGTAGCCGGCGGGTTCGAACTTCACCGTCTGCCCCGGTTTAATCTCAACTCCGCCGGCGACAGGACGCATTTTCATAATGCCGTTATCCATACTCATTTCATGTATCTCAAAACGACCAGACACTGACGACGTACCGCCCACCAAGCGGTCGGGCACGCTTCCAATATTGGTGATGGTCATGTAGCCGCCGCCCACCGGTGCCCCTTTGGGGGTGGCACGAACCCAGGCCGCAGATATTTTTATATTTCCGACGGCAACGTCCTCAGCCTGGCTCGAGGTGACCGCGGACAGGACGAAAATTGCAGCGATTAATAGTCCAACTCTACCCATGCTCGTACCCTGAAAGCGCAAGAGAAGTTCGTTCAAAGCAAATCGTCCTGTAACGCATTTGGCGCAACAGAATGTCGAAATTGCGGGAAAATCCGAGTTTCCACTTGTGCAGCGACTCGGACCTGCTGGCAAGCGGCTACAGGCGACTTTTGACGATAACTTTGCCGGCTCGAACAGCGGTGGCCCGCATGCTAGGGTGTCCTATGCCCAAAGGCGAACTGCCCTCGTTCGAAAGCGGACCGCGCGTGATAAATTTCCGGCGCAGACAAAGCGGCTTGCCAACGCGCGAAGGGCCGCACCCTCCCGTTGAAGATTTGGCGAAATACGAACGAGCTGAGGCACCGGATGATTACCGGCATCGGATGGTTGTAAACATTTTGGCTTTTGTTTTTGTGGCCGCCCTTATCGGAACCGGCATTTGGCTGGCCGATACCATGGCGGCGATGCGTAAAAATCAGGATTGCGTACTCTCGGGCCGTCATGGCTGTACGCCGGTCGAGGTGACTAAAGACCGCTGGTAAGGCCGGGCAGCGGCATTATCCCGATTTCAGGGCCGAAAATGCGCCGGAGTCAGTTTGGGGAGCTAAGTGGCCGTCGCCATTGAACTCTCCCCCCTGCTTCGCTATACGGGCACCCAATCGCTTTGTCGTAGAAGTGAGGATCGGGGGCTGTGGCGCGGGCTTGGGCGCGTTGGCTGCCCGCTTGCCAGAACTCCAGATCAACCAGAGAGTTACCGATGTCTTCGACGTTCGACACCATCGCCAATATCATCGCCGAGACCTGCGATATTCCGCGCGACTCTATCAAGCCGGAAAGCCATGCCATCAATGATCTGGGCATAGACAGCCTCGATTTCCTCGATATCGCATTTGCCATCGACAAGGCTTTCGGTATCAAGCTTCCGCTCGAGCAATGGACACAAGAAGTAAATGACGGGAAGGCGACCACGGATCAGTACTTCGTGCTTAAGAACCTGAGTGCCCGCATCGACGAACTTGTCGCTGCTAAGGGAGCCTAAAGCGCGGATCACATGCGTCTTGAGTACTTCCAGCTGATTGACCGGATTGCCGACCTCAGTCTCGCGGACCGCACAATCAGCAGCGAGGCGACAGTTCCAGACACTAACACGATCTTTGAGGGCCATTTCCCGGGCTTCCCGCTGATGCCCGGCGTGCTCTTGATCGAGGCTATGGCCCAGACTTCAGGCTGGCTAGTCGTTGCGGTAAATCATTTCGAGCGGATGGCATTTCTTGCGGCCGTCAAGGATGCCAAGTTCCGCATGTTCGTCACGCCGGGCCGAAAGCTTTGGGTTGGCGCGACACTTGTCCACGAGGGTTCAGGCTACGCAATCACCAAAGCCGTCATAAAGTTGGACGGCAAGGCGATCTGTGATGCGACCCTGACTCTTCGCGTTCTTGATTTTCCGAATTACGAAATGAAACTCCGGATGCGTGAAACTGCGGCCCTTGTCGGTTTCCCGGCCGAGGTGCCGGCCGATGGCTAATAGTCCACGGGAAGTCTGGATTACAGGCATCGGAATTGTGTCTTGTCTCGGTGAAGGCGGCGACGCCCATTGGCAGCGGCTTATGCAGGCGCAGCCGAGCGCAGACGAAAAAACCTTGGCACCGTTCGTGGTGCATCCTCTCGCGCCAATCAATTTTGATACGCAAATCCCGAAGAAGGGCGATCAGCGCCAAATGGAGAATTGGCAGCGGATTGGGACCTACGCGGCTGGACTTGCACTCGACTCGGCGGGTGTCAAAGGCAATCCCGATGTCCTTTCGCGGATGGACATGATTGTTGCCGCCGGAGGCGGCGAGCGGGACCTCACAGTCGACTCGAACATCCTGAGCGGAATCAGGCGGGCTGCAAACCCTGCAGCTTTTCTCAATGAACGGCTTATGAGCGATTTGAGGCCGACTTTGTTCCTTGCACAGCTTTCAAACCTGCTCGCGGGGAATATCTCGATCGTCCACGGCGTGACCGGATCCTCGCGTACCTTCATGGGAGAGGAATCTGCCGGCATTGACGCCGTGCGAATTGCCCACGCACGCATAGGTGCCGGCCAAAGCGACCTCGCTTTAGTCGGCGGCTCCTACAATGGGGAACGCCCTGATCTGTTGATGCTCTATGAATTTGCGGGCCTGGCGCTGAAGGACAAGTTTGTCCCGGTCTGGGAACGCCGAAGCGGCAAAGGCGGTTTTGCGATGGCTTCGCTCGGCGCCTTCCTGGTGCTGGAAGCGCGGGAGCACGCCGAAAAACGGGGCGTGAGGCCATTGGCGCGCCTTACGTCCGTTGTTGCCGATCGAGCCAATCGCGAGGCGGGAACAATCACGCAGACGCTGTCGCGCCTGTGGGACCGCATCAAGGGCAGCGTCGATCCCAAGCATGCAGCAATCCTGTCCGGGGCAACCGGCGCAAATCCGGCGACCGCAGAGGAACGCGACTTTCTCGAAACACATTCAGACCTTGCCGTCCGCGCCACTGGCTCTTATCTCGGACATGGGCTGGAGCCGCAATTTGCCATCAATATCGCACTGGCCACGGTTGTGCTTGGCCATGGTAGTCTCTTTCCGCCTTGCGACTCGACAGGCTTGGAACGGCAAATTGACGGGGAGCTGAGGCAAGTTGTGGTGACCGGGGTCGGACATTGGCGCGGCGAAGGGCTTGCGCTGGTTGAGATCGTCCGCTGAGGGAGTGCGAAAGATGGCAGCCAGAACGGATAAGCTAGGGCGCCCGATTGTGGTCGTGACTGGCCTCGGAGTGGTCACTTCGCTCGGGGCGGGCAAAGCCGACAATTGGGCAAAGCTCACAGCCGGGATATCCGGCATCAAGGCAATTACTCGGTTTCCGACCGACGGGCTGAAGACACGCATCGCGGGAACGATCGACTATCTGCCGCCACAGCCTTGTGCCGCGGCTCTAACGGAATCTTTTGCCGAACTCGCCGCCGCAGAAGCAATTGCCCAATCGGCGCTCGGAGCATCGGGGCAATTCCCCGGTCCGCTCTTTTTGGCAGTGCCGCCGATCGAGATGGAATGGCCGCAGCGTTTCGAGATCGGTATAAAATCCGGCGCCAACGACAAGGTCACCTACGCGGATATGCTCCGCGTGAGCTCGGAATTCCCTGACTTTCATCGACGCTTTCTGCTCGGCTCGGTCGCCGACAATCTTGCGGAAAAATTCGGCACGCAGGGCTCGCCTATATCGCTGTCCACGGCATGCGCTTCCGGCGCGACAGCGATTCAACTTGGCGTCGAAGCTATCCGCCGCAGGGAAACTGATGCCGCCCTCTGCGTTGGCACTGACGGCTCCATCAATCCTGAGGCCGTTATCCGATTTTCACTGCTTTCGGCGCTTTCCACCAGCAACGACCTGCCGGAAACCGCTGCCAAACCATTTTCCAAGAACCGCGACGGATTCGTCATGGCCGAAGGAGCCGGCGCGCTCGTGCTCGAAAGCTACGATGCCGCCGAAGCGCGCGGCGCTAAAATTCTTGGCGTGCTGGAGGGCTGCGGCGAGATGACCGATGCATTCCATCGCACACGATCCAGCCCGGACGGCAAACCGATCATCGGCTGTATTGCCAACGCCATTTCCGATGCCGGCCTAACGCCGAATGATATCGACTATGTCAATGCGCACGGCACGAGCACGCCGGAAAATGACAAGATGGAATATCTCGGCTGTGCCACCGTGTTTGGTGACCGCGTGAAGAGCCTTCCGATTTCCTCCAATAAATCCATGATCGGCCACACGCTATCGGCGGCCGGTGCGGTGGAAGCCGTTTTCACACTTCTAACACTGCAGAATCAGCGCATTCCACCGACGATCAATTACACCATCCCCGATCCGGCAATCCCGCTGGATGTCGTGCCCAACGAGGCGCGGGACGCGAGCTTACGGCACGCCATTTCAAACTCATTCGGCTTTGGCGGGCAGAACGTTTCGCTTGTGATGGGGCTTGAGCCGGCCTAAGTCCCGGCGAGTCAACCCAGCATGCGTGCGTTAAGACTGATCGCCGATCGCAAGCTCGAGCTTGCTGATGTGCCGCCTCCTTCGCCGCCCGGCGAAGGTGAAGTGCAAATCCGCATCAAAGCGGTCGCACTTAACCACTTGGATCTGTGGGGCTTCCGCGGAATGGCTTTCGCCAAGCGGCAGCTGCCGCTGGTGGTCGGCGCCGAAGCCTCCGGCGAGATTGTCAGCACCGGCAACGGCGCTGCGAAATTCGTACCCGGCGACAAGGTAGTCATGTACGGCGCGATGACCTGCGGCCGATGCACGGCCTGCCGCGAGGGCCGCGACAATCTCTGCGAAAACGTCGGCGGCATCATGGGCTTTCATATCGACGGTTTTGCACGCGATCTGATTAACTTGCCGTCGCGGCTCGTTATTCCGGTGCCCGAGGGGGTATTGCTGCGTGACGCCGCATGTGCACCGATTGCTTTTGGCACCGTCGAACACATGTTGTTCGACAACGCCAAACTCAAACCGGGCGAAACCATTCTGGTGCACGCGGGTGGTTCGGGCATCGGCTCAGTCGCTATCAAGATGGCCAAGGCTCTTGGTTGTACCGTAATCACCACTGTCGGCGACGACGCCAAGGCGGAAAAAGCCAAGGCGCTGGGCGCGGACCACGTGATTAATTACAAGACCGACCGCTTTGAGGGTGTCACCCGCAAGCTCACCGGAAAAAAAGGCGTCGACGTGGTATTCGAGCATGTCGGCGGCGAGGGATTTAACGGATCGTTACTGTGTCTCAAGCGTGGCGGGCGACTGGTGACCTGCGGGTCCACTGCGGGGCCAACCGTGACGATCAACCTCATGCAGCTGTTTCAGCAGCAATACAAGATTTTGGGATCTTTCGGTGCCTCGATGCGCAATATCCGTGACAGCCTGTCAAAAATTGCGGCAGGCATGGCCCCGATCATCGACACCGAAGTTGAACTCGCAGAATTCGAACGCGGTCTGGAACGGTTGGAAAGCCGGAAGGTGTTCGGCAAAGTCGTCGTGACGTTCTGAGGCGCCAACATGGAGAAAAACGTCCGGCGCTTGGGCCGTCGTATCAAGCGTGTCGGCAATGCCTTGGTAGGTGCAACGGCCGTTGCTTTGCTCAAACTGCTGCGTCTCACCAACCCCGACACAATGGCGAATGTCGCCGGGTGGTTCATGCGCCGCATTGGTCCCCTGTTGCCGGAAAACAAGATTGGACGCGCCAATCTCAGAGACGCCTTCCCGCAAAAGTCCCCTGCCGAGATCGAAAAAATCTTGCTCGGCGTGTGGGACAATGTTGGCCGCATGGCGGCCGAATTCGCTCATCTCGATCTGCTGTCCGATTTCGACCCTTGGCACCCCGAACGACCCGCACGCATCGAAGCGCGCCAGGCCGATATAGAACGCTTCTTCCAGCTGTTGCGTGGCGGAAGGCCCGGCCTCATCTTCGCGGCACATTTTGCCAATTGGGAGCTACCCGCGGTTTGCGCCGCCGCATGTAAAATCGACAGCGCGGTCCTCTATAGACGGCCGAATATACCGGCTATCGACAGATGGCTGCACAATACGCGCGCGGCGATGATGGGCACGCTGATTCCGACCGGGCTTGATGCACCGGTGAAACTTGCCGACGCGCTTGGTCGCGGCGTCCATGTCGGAATGCTTGTGGATCAATATTACGGACGTGGTGTTGACGTTGTTTTTTTCGGACGTCGCACAAGGGCCAATCCGCTGCTGGCGCGACTTGCGCGCCATTTTGACTGCCCGATTCACGGCACACGCGTCGTACGTCTGCCCAACCATCGCTTTCGCGCGGAATTGACCGAAGAGATCAAGCCGGTACGAGATGCCGAAGGAAAAATAGACATCGCGGGAACGACCCAAGCCATTATGTCGATTATCGAGGGGTGGATTCGCGAACACCCAGAACAATGGCTGTGGTTACACCGCCGATGGCGTCCGGAGGATTACCTGCCGGTCAACGGCCGGTCTTGATTTTCGTCCAGAGTCGATTGACGAGGCGCTGCGACTTCTGATCGCGTGCGCCGACAGTATAAAGCCGGCTCATCGTCTCAACATCGGGATAAATGCTCTTATCCTCGAGCACGCTTTTTTCGATGAGTTTCTGGCTCGCCAGATTGCCGTTGGCATACGCGACAAGGTTGCTGTTTTTGGCAGCCACGTCGGGCCGTAATAAATAGTCAATGAAGGCGTGCGCTTCTGCAACATGCACGGCGTCATTGGGAATCGCGAGATTGTCAAAAAACATCTGCGCGCCCTCTTTCGGGATTGAATAGCCGATCATAACGCCATTTTTCGCTTCGATGGCGCGCTTCTGGGCTTGCTTGATATCGCCCGACCAGCCCACAACCAGGCAAATTTCTCCGCTTGCCAGCGCGTTTAAATATTCCGACGAATGGAATTTCCGTACCAACGGCCGGATTTTTTTCAATAGTGCGGCGGCTTTGTCGAGCTCGGCGGGGTTGGCCGAGTTGGGATTTAGTCCGAGGAAATGAAGTGCGGCAGGGATGATGTCATCGGCAGAATCGAGCATCTGAACGCCACAGTCGCGAAATTTCGCAAGATTCTCAGGCCGGAATATGATGTCCCAACTTTCAATCTTCGCGTCCGGCCCCATTCTCTTTCGTACTGCATTTACGTTATAGCCGATGCCGGTCGTACCCCACATGTAATTGACGGCGTATTGATTGCCCGGATCGTAGACAGCCAGGCGCTTTGCGACTTCGGGCCAGACATTGCCGAGATTTTTCAGACGGCTTTTATCGAGTTTCTGGAAGATGCGGGCCTGGATCTGACGCTCCAAAAAGTACGCTGTCGGGACGACGACATCGTATCCCGATTTGCCGGCAAGAAGTTTTGTCTCAAGCGTCTCGTTGGCGTCAAAAGTATCGTATTGAACCTTGATCCCCGTTTCCGTGGTAAAATTTTCCAGCACTTTCGGGTCGATATAGTCCGACCAGTTATAGACATTGACCACACGGGAATTTTGCGCTGACGCCGGGCCTGACATGCCAAGGCTCAGGGCCGTAGCCGCAATTACGAATATCCGCTGCGGTGCAGCCATGGATTTCGTTCGTTCAGGTCTTTGTGGGAAGGCCCGCAGCCTTCCATGCAATCATGCCGCCTGCAAGATGAGCGGAATACGGATAGCCGGAATCCTGCGCGGCTATCGAAGCTGTGATGGAGCGCCGGCCGGACCGGCAGGCAAATACAACTTGCTTGCCTTGCGGATCCGGGATTGCCGCAGGATCAAAGGCTGAGAGCGGAACGATGACGGCGTCGGGATAACTTTCGATTGTGGTCTCATTGGGCTCTCGGACATCAACCAGCAGGATCCGTCCGTCGCGCAGGCCGGCGGCAACTTGGTCAGGGGTGAGGTTCGTAACCTCGTCCGCGCGTGGCATTTCATCGGCCATTGCCGAACTCCATCGCATATCGATCGTTTTGGCAGTTTTAGCCGGAAATCCAGCGCGCGGACCAGTACTTATTTGAGCCGCCTAGACTGTGACCTGAGTGCCTACCTCAACGACTCGCCCTGTCGGTATCTGAAAATAGTCGGTCGCATCGTTGGCAACACGCGTAAGGCCGATAAACAATCTATCCTGCCAGCGTGGCATCCCAGAATGCAACGACGGCTTCAGCGATCGCCGCGACAAGAAGAATGACGTCGACATGATATCAAATTGCCAGCCGAGTTTGCGTGCGATGGCGAGAGCCCTCGGAACGTTTGGAGTTTCCATAAATCCAAACCGCAGGACCACGCGCGAAAATGTCTGGCCAACCGGCTCGATGCGTCTGGATCAACACCATTGAGGGAGCCTCGCCGCGGCGCTGCAGAATCTTCGAATAATTTATGCAATTAAGACGATTGCATAATCTTGGTCAATGTATATAAAACGAGCTTGGAATACCCAGGGGAGACTGCATGGCACAGATCGTTTTCGCCGCAGGGGCCCCTCACGCGCCCGCCATCGTCGGATTGTTCGACAAGGCTCCGGACGAGGCCAAGCAGGTCGTTACCGACACCTACAAGGCCATCACCAAGGCGCTGAAGGCGGCGAAGCCCGACGTGATGATCGTGTTTGCCAACGATCATCTCGCCAACAGCCGCATCACACTCTATCCCGACTTCCTGATCGGCACGGCGGCCGAGCACACCGGCCCGCATGAATGGTTCCAGGAATGGATCGGCTGCCGCAACTATTCGACCAAGGGTAACCCGGAGGTCGCCAAGGCGCTATTTCAGGGGATGACGCGGCGCGGCATCCGCATGTCGTCGCGGCACGAAAATCTCAAGTTCGACGATAACATCTCCGTACCGGTGGTGCTGACCGAACTCGACCAGACCGACATCACCCTGGTGCCGGTGCTGCAGAACTGCACCGTGCCGCCTTATCCCAGCCCCGAGAAGATGCTTCGAGGTCGGCAAGGCCCTGCGTGATTTCATCGAGCGCGATTTGCCGGCCGATATGCGGGTCGCCTTGTTCGGGTCCGGGGGATTGAGCCATGAGCCGGGCGGCGTGAAGTACTACAAGATCGACGAGGAATTCGATCGCGCATTCCTCGACATCTGCGTCAAGGGCGACCACAAGACGCTGCTGCGGGAAATCACGGCCGAGCGCATGGAAGCGGCCGGCACCGGAGGAACGGCAGAGCTGCTGTCATGGTTTCCGGTGATGGCGGCAATCGGCGAACGGCCCGGCCGCTCGTTCGGGTACACCGGATGGCCCAGCTTCCGCTGCGGGATCGGCGGCGTGCTCTGGGATGTCGCGGGAGCATTGAGGGACATTCCATGGCTTGGGAAAAATTCAATCCGAACCTCGCCGCCCATGACCTTGTCCAGGACATGAAGTGGAATCCCGAGACTGCGAAAAGAGTTCAAGCAGAACGAGCGCGCCGTGCTCGACCGCTACCACGCTACTGCCGGTGGAGCGCAAAGCGATCGAGGATCGCGATTTCCGCACGCTCTACGACCTCGGCATGCATCCGTATCTGGGCGGACAGTTGTCCCGCTTCATCTGGGGCAACGACGCCGGCAAGGGCGCCGTCGAGGCCTCGAACAAGCTGGTGGCTTCGTTGCAAGGCCACACCCGCGACATCCCCAAAAGCTGATGCGCAAGTTGCCGCTCCGTCGGGCCTACTCAGCGCCTGCGCTGAAATCGCAAGATTTCATTTCGAACATGATTTTCCGGGCCCGGACCATTTCTCCCCATGCATGCCCACCGAATTGACGTCCACCATCATATCCTGCCGCCGAACTACGTGCGGCTTGTCGGGGACGAGCGCATCGGGCCGCTGCTGGTCGCCGGCAAGACGCCGATCTGGACGCCGCAGCATTCGATCGAGGCAATGGACCGCAACGGCATCGAGAAATCGATCACCTCGATCTCTGCGCCCGGCCTCTGGCTCGGCGATGCCGAAAGCACCCGCCGCCTGACGCGAGAATGCAACGACTATGCCGCGAAGATGCGGCAGGATCGTCCCGGCCGCTTCGGGCTGTTCGCAAGCCTGCCGCTCCCGGATGTCGAGGGCAGCCTGCGCGAGATCTCTTACGCGCTGGACGAGTTGAAGGCCGACGGCATCGGGCTGCTCACGAATTACGACGGCAAGTATCCCGGCGATGCCGCCTTTGCGCCGGTCTTTGAGGAGTTGAACCGGCGCAAGGCTGTCGTCTATTTCCACCCGACCGAAGCGCCCTGCTGCGCGGCGCACGGCGTCGGCGTGCCCGCCGCCACGCTCGATTTTCCGTTCGACACGACCAAAGCCATCACCAGCATGCTGTTCGCCGGCACCTTTGCGCGGTGCCGTGACGTGCGCTTCATCTTCTCCCACGCCGGCGGCACGGTGCCGTTCCTTGCCGAGCGCATCGCCCGCCTGCAGGTGCGTCCCGAGTTCAAGGCGAGCGTCCCCGACGGCGTGATGTTCGAACTGAAGCGGCTGTTCTTCGACACCGCGCTCTCGGCCAATGAACTTGCTTTCAGCGCGCTCCTGAAGTTGGTCGCCCCCGAGCAGGTATTGTTCGGCAGCGACTACCCCTTCGCGCCGGAAACGACGATGACGGCCACCGTGAAAGGCCTGGCCGAGCTCGGACTGCCCGCCGATGTGCTGCATGCGATCGAGCGCACCAACGCGCTGAGGCTGTTCGCCCGGCAGGAGGCTTCCTGAAGCGCCGCGGCGAGCAGAACCGGCGCCAACCGGCCTGCGCTATGCATCGAGCATGCGCGTGAGGAACCAATAGCTACCGAGTGCGGTGATGAGCGCCGACAGCGCATAGACCAGGGTCGCTGCTCTCGCCGGCTTGGTCCTGTCGACTGCCATGAGCCGGTCCAGGGCAATCAGCGCCGGAACGACGATCGCGACAATTGCCACCTGCCCGATCTCGACGCCGATGTTGAAGGCCGCAAGCGCGGCGGCTACCGCGTTCGTTGGCAGGCCGATTTCCCGGAGAGCGCCGGCGAAGCCGAAGCCGTGAACAAGGCCAAATGCAAAGGTGACCCGCCAGCGGCTGTCGATATTGCGTGTGAAAAAGTTCTCCATCGCGACATACACGATCGACGCCGCGATCGCGGGCTCAACGATGGTGCCGGGAATCACAACGACGTTGAGCGTGGCAAGCGAGAGCGTGATCGAATGGGCGATGGTAAATGCGGTCACGATCTTGATCACCGGCACAAGTCGCCGTGCCCACAACACGACGGCGACCAAAAATGCGACGTGATCGTAGCCCAGGAAGATGTGCTCGATGCCGGTGACCAGATATCGCTCCAAGGTCGAGAGCAGCGACGGCGCCGGCGCCGAGAGCGCGACGGCGGTGTTGGCGGCGTCGAGCAGCGCCTGCGGGGCATTGTCACCCTCGCCGATCAGCACCACCTGGCGCGCTGCGGGATCGGCGTCGGTCAGCACCGTCGACCGGTAGACGATATCGCCGCCGACATCCCGGCACGAAAAGCGGTTGCGAAAGATCACGCCGTCCCCGTCAGGCACGAGCGCGGCCGAGTCGGGCACACACGCCCTGCCGTCGGCACCGGTCACGGCGATGTGCGCAGTGACGTAGGCGATGATCCGTGCGGCCGACGCCGCAACCAGCGCCGGATCGACCTGGTCGCGCTGCGCATCGAATATCCTGGTGCCGGCAAGGCGGTCGGCATCGCTGCCCTTGAGCCCGACCTCGACGCTGACATTGCGACCATCGCCCAATGTCACGCGCGCGGTCGAGAGGTTGACCTGATGCGCCTGCGCCACGACCGCGGCGCCAAGCGCAATGGCGGCTGCAAGCAGCACCCGCCCCAACCTCACGAACCTGCTCCGACGGCCTTCAGGAGTTCGGTCAGGCGTCTGGGCTCGAACTCCGCAACGGTGACGACCGCGCCATCCGGCGCCAGCCGGGCATAGCGATCGAGCCTGTCGGCAGGCGCGCCGAATTCGAGCCGCGCCAGGGGTGTCGAGCTGTCGCGAGCGTAAAACAGCACGATCAGCGTCGGCAACGCGAGACCGTACTGAGCGAGACGCGACGCATCGGCAGGCCCGACGCGCTTTTCCGCCGCGGCCGCATCGAAGGCGCGGAAGGCGGCATCGATGATCGGTGCCTGGACGGGATCGGCGACATGAACATCGCCGCCGGCCGCGTGCGCGTGCTGACCGATGTGTCTGAACCACGTTCCTGCGGCATCGCGCTCGAAACGGGTGAGCTTGCCGCTCGCCACGATCTCGATGGCCCACACCTGCGCCATCGAGACCGGCAACAGCAGGTCCGCGCCGCGACCCGCGACCGCGAAGCTGGCCTTGCCTTGCAGCCGCCGCACCATATCGAACACCAGCCGCCACTCTTCCGTCACATGGCGCGGCATCAGATAGACCGCCGCCGCGCCGCCCAGCCTGACATAGTGCGAGGTGCCTGCTGGATTTGTCGTCCCAAAGTTTACCGTCGCCGCGACGGCGGAATGGGTTTCAAGCACGGCAACCTCGGTTGGCGGATCGAGCCCGAATGCTGCAAAGCTCTCGGCCGCGAGTTCACCTGCGGGAATCTCGCGCGACGGCTCGCTGACCTTGAGGAACTTCAGGGCCGTATCGACGTGCGAAACAAGCTCAGCCGGCGCGGCGCCGTCCATGCCATCGATCGTCCATCCGCCAGGCTGACGGCGCAACGCGACGCCGTCGGTGCCCGAGCGAATGCCGATGCGCTCAATCTCGTTCGGCGCAATGGCGAGGAGGCCTTTGGGCGAGGATAACAGCTTGCTGCGCAGCTCTGGCCATTGCCCGGAAATAACCAGGGCAAGCAGGAGCACCAGCAGCACGATGACGGCGAGCGGCGTTCTCCATCGCGCAGCGGGGCGCATCGCCGTCCCGCCGGTCAACGCCGCCTCCACCACATCGCGACGCCAAACAGCGCCGTGCTGAGCGGCAGCAGTATCTCAAGCGCGATAAAAGTGTCACGCATCTGGGTGCTCGTCAGTACGATTTCAGGCAAGTTGTAGGTCCGCGGCGCAAGGTTCGGCGACGCGTCGTCCTCGGCAAGCCAGCGCATGATGGCAACCGACAGCCCGCCATTGGAGACGTAGGAAAAATATTCGTTAGTCGCAAATTTGCTGGTACCCGATATCACGAGCCGAAAGCGCTTGTCGGGTGAGGCTCCCGGAAAGGCGCCTTCAAGCGCCACCGCAAGCGCGTGGGCGCCATGCTCTACCCTGGCGGACACAGGTCCGTCGGTCGCTACCGCGATGCCGCCGGCAGCTGAAGGCGGCCGCAAGTAGCTGTCCTGGCTGCTGGCGGCAAGTACATTGGTCCTCACGGATGCCGGCGGTTGGCTAAGACGGATCGGCCGGGCCTGTGCAAACACCGTGAGCGCAAGACGCGCCGTGATTGGATGCGGAGGATAATAGGGCACCGCAACCTTGTCCGGATCCGTGCGAAAATGATTCAGAGGATCGATGATGATGGCCGGCTCGCTCGACAAGCCGAGCGGGCTGAGCAAACGGCTTTGCAGGTCGGCCCCTAGCGAAAACTGGGGATCGATCAACATAACGAGCCGTCCGCCATTCTTGAGATAGTCAGCCAGCATATCCGCCTCGCCCGCCGCCAGCGCCGTTCGTGGACCGATCTCGGCAACCACGGTGCAATCGGACGGAATGGCGCTTGCCGTGGCCATGACCAGGGAGCGCATCTCGAAGCCTACCTCGTTGAGCGCCAGTTGAAGGCGATCGAGTTGCTCAGGCTCGGCGACCAGCACGTCGCCGGCGCCCGGCGTATCATGGCCCCTCAGCGTTTCGACGTGACTGAAGTGGTAATGGCCCGGCATCGGGCGGAATGTTTCACCATGGCCGGTCACGAAGCAGATCGTCTCGGCGCGCTGTCTAAGGACGCGCAGCGCGGCATAGCCAAGGCGCGCGGCATCGGTGACGTTTTCTACCAGCACTTTGCGATCGCCGGCCTGCAGCACCGCCGTATTATAGGAGCGCACGCCGATGTCGCGCGCGAGCCCTGGTTCCTTGTCGAGATCGATGGCGCGGAACCCCAACAGCGGATGGTTGTGTGCTGCGATCTCGATCATGTCCCGTACAGCGAGCGCCTTGGGGTCGCCGGCGTTGTAGAAATAGGTCAGCGAAAGCGGTGACCGTAGCTGATCGACAACGTCCGTGAGCTGGTGCGGAGGGGTGTTCAGTCCTTCTCGGGTTGCGTCGAAATGCACGTCGTGGCGATAGAGAGCGACATTGGCGGCAATCACCACGCCCAGCGCGCCGCAGACGATCAGTGCGTTGGTGGCCCAGGCCGTCCACTGCGATCCGCGGCTACGCAATGGCAGGCGACACGCGAGCGCGAACAGTGTCAGCAGCGTAAGCGACCAGGATACGAACAACAGGCTGTTTGAAGCCCTGTCGCCAAATCCCACGAAGCCGAGCGCGCCGAACAGGATCGCGACGGCGATGAGCGCCGTCACAACCAGATCGGTTCGGGTAAACCGCGACATTCGCCCTTCCCTACCGCCGCGCCAGCGCTCGCACGGTCAACAGCAGCGTCAGCAGCGTGACGCTGAGAAAGAAGCCGACGTCCGAGAGGTAGATCGAGCCCACCGCAAAGGGACGGAAATGCACCGCGAGCGACAGGTTGACCACCAAGGTGTCAGCCGGGGCCGGCAGCAGCCAGCCGAAATTGTCGATGATCCACAAGAGCAGGAAGACGGTGAGCGAGATCAGCGCCGCGATTACCTGGTTGGCCGTGAGCGCCGATGCCAGCAGTCCGGCCCCGACCAGGGCCGAACCAAACAACAGCAGGCCGAGATAGCCGCTATAGATCGGTCCGAAATCGGGGTCGCCGAACCAGGCGAGCGCCGCCGCGTAGCAGCCCGAGAGCAGCAGCATGACCACGATCAAGCTCATGCTGGCGAAATACTTCGCCAGCACGATCGCGACCTCGGAGACCGGCGAGGTGAGCAACACTTCCATGGTCCGCAGCTTCCGCTCCTCCGCCAGGAGCCGCATGGTGATCAGCGGCGCGGTCAGCATGAACAGCACGAACATCTGGAAGAAGATGTGCACCATGCTAGGCTGATGGCTAATGAACAGAGTGAGCGTGAAGCTGTAGCCCATGATGAGCAGGAAAACGGTCATCACGACGTAGGCGATCGGGGAAGAAAACAGCGCCATCTCCTCTTTGCGCAAGAGGATCGCAAAACTTCTCATGCGGCCACCCTCGACGACCGCCGCGTCAGGTCGAGGAACACACGCTCGAGATCTGGACGACCTTCGGTCAGCTCCGAGACGGCAACGCCGCCCTCGACAAGCGCTCCCACGATGTCGGCGGCGAGAGAGGCGCGCGGCTCGGCCCTGATCAGATAATGCATCGTTCCCGAGCCGACGTCCGGTTCGACGGCGATGCTGCAGACCCCGGCGATGGCGGAAACGACGCCTCGGACAATCGCTTCCGGCGCAGCCGCCGCGAGCCGCAATATTGTGCCCTCCCCTTTCTCCTTCAGCGCGTCGGCGGTCAGAAGGGTGCCATCGAGCAGGATCATGACTCGCGAGGCGATCTTTTCGATCTCGGGGAGGATGTGCGAGGCGATCAGCACGGTGTGGCTTCCCGCGAACGACTGAATGAGATCGCGGACGGCAATGACCTGGTGCGGATCGAGCCCGCTGGTCGGCTCGTCCAGCACCAGCACTTGCGGAGTTCCCAACAGCGCCTGGGCGATCGAGACGCGCTGACGGAAGCCACGGGAGAGCTTGCCGGTCAGCAGCATCGCACCACCGAGAGTGATGGCTTCGGCGCGGTAGTACCAAAGGTGGGCAGTCGCACCTAGCTGGACAGCTGCACCTGGCGGCTAACGTTGTCGCTTGGAATAGCCCGGGCGCAAGTGCAATGACGCGCAGCGGGCTGCCTGACCCATCGACGATCTTGAGCGGCGCGGCGATGACCACTGCGCCGGTCGGCGGCAATTGGTCCAGATTGATCAGGCTGGTAATGCCGAATTTGCCTGCGCCATGCATCGTACTGTGGTTGGGGAACGGCGGATCGAAGGTGCCGGCCTGCCCGGCGTCCGTCCCGATGGTCTCGACGCCGACGCCCAGGACATCGCGTTCGTGCACCAGGAACTCCGAGCATGCCTTGGCGAAATCCCGGCGAGTGGGGGCCATCGTCGCGCACGTTGAGGAAGTCCTCGCGAGCCGTGCGCGCGCTCCAGCCGGTGCGCAGCAGCACCCATGCCCCGGCGGGGATACGTCCATGCGCCGTCTCCCAGGACTGGACACGCTCGGGCGTGAGCAGGAAATCCGGATTGGCCGCGCACATCCGACGTTACATCGATGACGCAAGCCGGGCCGACGAATTTGCGCGGGGCGATCGTGTCGGTAGCGTTCTCGGGCAGATCCTTGCCGGTGATCCAGTGGATCGGCGCGTCGAAATGCGTGCCCGTGTGCTCGCCGAGGGTCAGGATGTTCCAGTACCACGCCGGCCCGCGGGAGTCGTAGCGCGAGATCTCGGTGAGCGTCAGCCCCGGCGACGGCGCGAAGATCGGCGGCAGATCGATCACCGGCGTCTCGGGGCTGAGTGTCGTGGTGAGGTCGACGACGCTGAATCCGCCTGGCGTTGAGCTCTTCCACCAGTTGGGCTAATACGCCGCTTGGTTGTCCATCTGCCATGCTTGCCTCCTTTTGCGCGACGCGCAGGTCACGTCTTGGTCGTACTACCGCAGCGCCTCCAGCGCACGCTTGAACTGGAAACGATTCTCCAACAGCGGCAAATCCATGTGGAACGACTTTGGGGCCGATCGCCTCGACCTTGGAGACGATCGTCGTCAGCGTCCCGCCTGCCAATGCGCCTCGCAACGCGCCTGTTTAAGCCGCTCGGGCGTGTGCGCCTCTTCGACCTCGTGGAATAGCCGCAAGCCCGCGCCACGCCGGCCAGATCGGTGCCGGTCGACGTGGCGGTCGGGAAGCCGCCGACCGAGAGCAGGCTCTCGTTGTCGAAGACGATGTGCACCAGGTTGCGCGGCCGGTAGCGCGCCAGCGTGCGTCAGCGCTGCCGAGGTTCATCAGCAGCGAGCCGTCGCCGTCGATCACGACCACCTTGTGGCGCGGCATGCGCGAGCGCGATGCCCAGTCCCATCGACGAGGCCAGCCCCATCGCGTGCTCCAGGTAGAAGAAGTTGGGGCGGTGGCCGAGCGTGTAGAGCTCCGCCGCGACCGCGCCCATGATCGTGACGACGATCGCGGTCCTCGAGCTCGGGATAGATCGCCTGCAAGGCATCCAGCGCGCAGCATCGCTACTCCTCCCACATCAGCTCGCGGGTCAAGCAGCAGCGCGACCGGCGAGAGCGACGCGTGCGCCAGCGTCTGCGCCTCGCGTGATGCGGCGTGCGACGTCGTCCGGGTCGAGTCGAGATGCCAGACGGGAATGCCCAGCGCGCGCAGCAGCGGCTCGGTCACCATGCCGCCCTGCGGTCTGCCAGGGGTCGCGCTCGCCGAAGTCGCCGCGATAGCTGATCAGCATCAGCAGCGGGATCTTGTAGAGCAGCGCCAGCGAGACGATGCCGTTGATCGCGGCGAGGAAGCCGTGGTTCTGCATCAGCAGCGCCGACTTGACGCCGGCCAGGTGCGCGCCCGGCGGAGATGCCGATCGCCTCCTCCTCCTTGGCGAGGCGTACCAGCGTCACCTCGGGGTCGTCGTCGGCCATGCGGATGAGGTGCACCAGCCAGGTCTCCGGCAGGGCGGAAATGATCTTCACGTCGCATGCTTTGAGGGCATCGTAGATGACTTGGGAGTTGGCGACTGAAACAGGCATACGCCGCTTCCTTTCTTGCCGCCGCGCGCCCTATTGAGTAGTTCGCAGTCTAGCACACAGTATCCGGACGTCATCGTCGATGTTTCGGTGGCCCCCATGATAACCGATATCGTTGCCGGCCGATATGACGCTGGATTCGCGTTGGCAATCGCCTGGTAGGGAGTATGACAGCGCGGAAAGCGCTGTCATCAGCAAGTGCGAGCACGGCCATGCGCCAAATCCGTTCCGCAGCTTCTACGTATGTCGGCGAAATCGTTACCGGTACCGCGCAAACGAGCACAACCCGCCTCATTTCGAACTTTCCCGTCGCGAAGTGGCCCCGCGCTAAACATTTCGGACGACGGCTCACCGCTTCAGCATCACACCCAAGGCCCGCTTTGCGCCGGCATCTTACAGGGCGCAACGATGACACGGTCACCGTCGCATCGAACTGCCAGGACCGGCCGTTCAAACAACGGCTCATTTCGTCAAATGAACCTCCAAAAAACGTCGATACTGCAGCGCCCTCAGTTCAACCTGCTCATGTTGGTTGTTGCTAGATTTTCTTTGCGCTCTCGGTGCACACGTCGTCTTCCAAGTGATTGAGAAAACTTAGCTCTCGGTCCAATCCATCATGGGTGTCACGGAAGGCGATAATCTTGATATTTCAATCGTTTACCCTACCATCTCAATGGAATGAAACACGGATAAACCTGACCGATCAAGCTTACCACATCGCCGCCGCCGAGACGACGATACAACGCGCTAGGATGTCCACCCAAGGCTTCCTTCGCGTCCGTTGAAGAAGCTGCGCCGCTTATCGGCAGCGTGATTTGGCTTGGGACTTGCCGCAATCACATGAGCAGGAAGTGCGGACGGACCATCGGCGTGATGCTCTGGCCCCCCGGCGCCACTCCGCAATGTCTCCGAAGGAGACTCCCCGAACAACGCACGATAGCTGACCGAAAAGCGGCCAAGCTCCCAAAAGCCGTGAGCCGTGACGATGCGGGTGACGGTTGATTTTGACGGATCTGCTTGGAGCAACGCACGGCGTACCAGATGCATCCGCCGGAGGGTGAGAAAGCGGATCGGCCCCATACCGACATGCTCTTCGCATGCGCCGCGAAGCGTTCGCTCCGCAACACCGATAGCTGCACAGATTTCGGTAAGATAGAGTGGCTGGTCCGAATTTGCCGCCAAAAATTCTTCGAACCGCGCGATAATTGCATTATGCCGGCGGTGGCCCGTGGAGGTCTCGACGACCCCGCGTTCGGCGAGACATCGGGTCATCGTGTGGACAAGCTCGCTCTCCAGTGCGCGAAGTACTTCCGGTACCTGAAGGATGTCGGGCGTCTCGTGAGCGAGTTGTCCGACCACTTTGTGCAGCTTCAGCAGGCGCGACATCAACTCCGGACGCGGATGAATGATTGGCTGGCCCGCCGTTTGCCTGAAATCAGCGCCCATGATCGCCGCAAATGCAGCATGCAGCTCATCGATTGAAAGGGAAATCGAGCCATAATCGAGGTTGGGGCCTGATCGTCGATGTGCGACGTCGAGCGTGTTAACAATGATGTCGCCGAACAAGACCTCAGCGCCACAATGTTGCAACGGTGATGAGTTCGTCTCGGTAAGAAAGTCGATTGCTTGCCGGCCCGCTTTGCAGGCTATTGTGCAAACTTGCGGCGACCAAACGTGGAATTGCTGCGTCCAAAGCCGATCCGTGCCGACCTGAGTGATCTCAGCTCGAAGGTCTCCCCGGTCGTGGGAAGTATTTCAACGTCGGCGGATAGATGGCCGCCTGGCAAGACAGCGGATCCGAGAATTTAAGAACTCTACTCCAGGCCATTTTCTGATACTCTCAAGACAGAAGTACGCGGCCAAAAAGTTCAAACGGTCCCGCTCCCCAAAGCGCCTTGTGCGGAAGATGATAAATAATGTCCGCCACCAAGAACGGCCTCAACGGCGCGCCCTAATTCATCACCCGCGTCGAATTTGATGACATATCCACGCGCCCCTTCCGCGAAGGCCTTTCTGATGATGGTGTGGTCGTCTTGAACCGAAACGAAAATGAAAGGCACCTCTGAATGCCTGGCGCGGATGTTCCGGGCCGCCGCCAGCCCGTCGAGACCCGGCATCTTGATATCGCTTATGATGATGTCCGGCATTTGCAGATCCACCGCAGCTATCAGTGCTCGTCCGTCCGACACGACACGGATGTCATACTCCGAGGCAAGCAGCGCGCGAAGATGCAGGGCCATTTCCGGATGGTCCTCAGCCAAGACGACACGGATGAGCGTCACGTAAACTGTCTTTGTCGGCTAGCGGTTACGAAACTCCGCTACTTTACTACCCGGACCAGGCTGGCACAGCGGGGAAAGTCCCATGTGTCAGACGTGGAAATCACGGGGTTTGCTGACCGGAAATACCGGAGATCCCATCAATCCGAGGTGAGACCGTGCTTCACGGCGAATTTCACGAGATCTGCGGTGCTTTTGACGCCGAGAGCAACCAGCAGCTGGGACTTATGACCCTCGACAGTTCTTACAGAAATATTCAAGTCGGCGGCGATCTCTTTCATGCGCTTTCCTTGCGCAATCAGTTGCAGAACCTCGCGCTGGCGGGTTGTGAGTTGGCGCTCTCCTTGGTTCGCCCACGCGGCAATTGTCCGTAGAACATCCCCAGTAATATGCGGGCTCAGATAGACTCGACCGGCCATGGCTGCGCGAATGGCTTCAAAGAGTTCCTCGCCCGCGGCAGCTTTGAGAAGATAGCCGGACGCTCCCGCGCGCATGGCTTCTGCCGCGAGTTGCGCCTCTGTATGCACCGTCAGAAATATGAAGCGGGCTTCTGATCCCTCGGCCTTGAGCTGCCGCAGGGCATCCAGGCCGCTCATTACGGGCATGCTGACATCGGAGATAATGATATCAGGCTTGAGTCGTCTCGCGCTGTCGACAAGCTGTCGACCGTCGGCAACCTGCCCGACTAGATCGGCCACTTCACTGATCAGTCGGCCAAGTCCTTCCGCGACCATTGCATGGTCGTCCGCAAGAATCACCCGCGCTCTCAAGGTTTGACCCCCGTCGGTATGGTCACGGTGGCGATTGTTCCCGTATTAGGTGCAGACTTCACCTCGAAGCTGCCGCCGAGCATTCTGACACGCTCACGCATGCTCAACAGCCCAATTCCTTGCTGTCCGGTCGGGCCATGTGTTGCGAACCCAAGTCCGTTGTCAGAGATCCTCATCACGGCCTGGTCATTCCGATGGGCAATCGCCACGCAGCCCATCTTGGCATGCGCATGCTTTGCAATGTTATGGAGCGCCTCTTGCGCCACCCTGTAAAGGCAAAGTTTGATATCATCGGCCACCTCGGTCCAACCGTCGGCGACTTCAAGCTTGATCTGGATGTCCGACTCGCGGCTTATTTGGTCGCACCTTTCGCGCAAAGCGTCGGGCAGTCCAACATGTTCAAGCGCGCCTTGGTGCAACTCGTGAGACAAATCCCGCAGGTCTTTCGCCAACCCCGTCGTTTGGAGTTGAAGCCGGGACAGTTCGCTCTTCACTGTTTCGTCGGGATCCGCGATGCGGCGCTCGAGACTACTCAGGCCGATTGAAAGTGATGCGACCCGCTGTCCAACGTCGTCGTGGAGCTCGCGGGCAATCCTTGACCGCTCCTCCTCCTGGGCATTGATGAGCCGCCCGGCCAGTTGGCGAACCTCTTCATAGCTCGCTCGAAGTGCCACTTCCGCTGCCTGGCGACGCGCTCGTTGGAAGATAAGGGCCGTGATGAGCAGAGATTGAAACAAAATGAGAGAAAACACTCCGGCTATCTGCCAGAAGTATTGCTCCCACAAATCAACTTCCCTGAAGCTCACTTCGGAGCCGGCAGGTATCCTGGATTGACTGATATGCCAGCGCCTGAGCTCTCTCGAATCGATTCTGTTCATATGTAGAGAGGCATTCACGTGAGGAATTGTAGCAAGGTCTTTGCCGGAAAGTATGTCGAAGGCGATGTCCGCCACCTTTGCGCCCTGTGCCTCCCAGTCGTCCGCATAACCACCCAGAACTCCCTTCCCGATAGTGCCCGCAACAGGCGAATAGACGGGAGCTGATGACGCCCTCGCAAGGTCCGCCGCGACCTCTGGGGTGGCGCGGGCTTGGCCTGAGCCGTCGGTGAGGAAGATTGAAAGGATAACAATCGTCTCTTTCGGTAGGTGCGATACCTCGTTTAACATCTCCTCGTAGCTAAGGTCAGTGACATACCGTGTTTTGTAGAATACAGCCTTGGATTGAAGTTGACGACGCGCATCGTCCAGCCATTGGCGATCGTATTCTTGCTGCGCCGCCAACGATTACCAGATTTTGCGCGTTCGGCTGAAGCTGTTCAGCCAGTCTAAGAGTGTTTAAGAAGTCGTACCGAGAGACGATATAGACGGCGTTTTGCAGTTCATTCGTGTTGAGAACCGCCGTTGATGGCAGGTTTGCAACAAGGATCGGCACGGAGGGGCCGACCATGTTCGGGTGTTGGACGAGAACCGGAAGTGCCGCACGTCCCAGTGTTATCAGTACGTCTGGCGGCGCTTCTGCATACTTCTGTGAGAGGTATTTTACAGTTGATTTAAGGTGCGCCTTGCTTGGAAGCCGGCCTAACTCCATGTGATCGACAAAGATCTCGAACTCCTCGCTTGTGCGTTCGTGCAAGCGTTGCCTGAAGCCCTGCATTGTCTGAACGCTCGCCGGCAACGCTGGCGACAATGCCTCCAGGAAATAGATACGCCGCCGCTCGCCGCCGGTTGCTGCCACAGCTTGGCCGACGCATAATATGATCAAGATCGGAGATAGTTGGTTGAGGATGCGGTGGGACGACGGCCACCTCATCTGGCGACACCTCCCTGCAGCAAATGGGCTTCAGAGCGAAGCGACCGCGCAAGCTGATCGCCGCCTGCCAGGTGGTAACCCATCTCGAGCACTGCCTTTGATCCCGATCAATGTAGCAGTTGTGACAGAGCGGGGCAGAACGGATCGCCATAGGCGCCAGTACTGCTCAATTTTTTTTGCCAATCAAAAGAACATCTCGTTTGTCCACGGTCGACGTCTAACACTTCTTGAGGTCAAAGGTTCGGTGGTTCTACGATGCTACTTTGAGATCACCGTGGATATCATGGATCGGCGACGAGGCGTGGGACGTCGACCACTTCCTGCACGAGAACCCGGAGGACAAGCGCGCGCCGTTCGTCTTCCTCACCGACTTCGTCGGCTGGCTGCCGCTGCCCGAGGGCGGCGAGCGCGAGGCGTTCCTCACCGCCGACCTCAACGCGCTGATGCTCGAGCAGGTCGAGCGCTTCCCATCCGTCCGCGACCGCGCGCTGTTCGTCGGCGAGCCCGACGACGTGGTGGCCGGCACGTTCGGGCCGGGGCTGCCGGTCATCCGCGACTGGGTCGAGCGGCACTTCGAGTTCGTCGGCCAGATCACGAGCGAGGCCTCCGCGCCCCGCCGACCGCAACGGCGACGGCCGGCTGTGCGTGGCGGCGGTCGGCGGCTCCGGCGTCGGCGCCGGGCTGCTGCGGCGGCTCGTGGCCGGGTACGCGCCGGCCGCCGAGCGCGTGCCCGGGCTCCGGATGGTCGCGGTCGCCGGCCCGCGGGTCGACCCGGCGTCGCTGGACGCGCCCGAGGGCGTCGAGGTGCTCGGCTATGTGCCCGAGCTCGACCGCGTGCTCGCGTCGGCCGACGTCGCACTCGTCCAGGGCGGCCTCACCACCGGCATGGAGCTGATCGCGGGCCGCACGCCGTTCGTCTCGTTCCCTCTCAAGCGGCACTTCGAGCAGCGCATCCACGTCGCCCACCGGCTCGCCCGCGCACGGTCACACGCGCGCGCTCGAGGTCGAGGACGCGACGCCGGACGGCGTCGCCGAGGCGATCGCCGGCGCGCTCGCCGCGCCGGTCGACTACCGCGCCGGTCGAGGCGGGCGGGGCCGCGCGCGCCGCCACCCGCATCGCCGAGCTGCTCTGATCCGCGTACGCTGGCGGTAATGCCCTACTCGACCGCCGAGGCACGCCAGCAGCTGCTCGACGACCTCGCCAATGCCGTCGACGAGATCGGCGTCGCGCTCGCCGCGCTCGGCGAGGCCTACGAGCAGGTCGACGAGCGCAGCGGCGATCAGCTCGAGGAGCAGCTGTTCCGCCCCGTCGGGCTCATCTACGCCCGCGCGCAGCGCACCCACAGCGGCTTCGCCGCGAGGACCGGGCTGCCGCCGCGGCGCTTCGAGCCCGCGGCCGCCGGACGGCCGTCGCTGACGGGGCACGACCTGCTCGACACCGCGCGCGAGGCGCTCGCCGAGGCCGACTACCTGCTGACCGAGATCGAGGACTCGATGATGCCGGTCGAGGTGGGGGACGCCGAGCTCCGCAGCGGTCTCGCGGCGGCGCGCGAGCAGCTCGGCCAACTGCCCGACCGGGCCGTCGATCTCCTGCGCGTGCTGGGCCGGTAGGGTGGACGAGCGGTGACCTGGACCCGCGTCAACGCCCCCGACGTACCGGAGCTGCCGGTGTTCGCGCACGCCGCGATCGCGGGCGACCAGATCTACGTCTCGGGCATGCTCGGGCTGACCGACGACTTCCAGGACGTGGTCGAGGGCGGCATCGGGCCGGAGACGACGCAGGCGTTCCGCCACGTCGAGCGCATCCTCGTCGCCTGCGGCGCGACGCTCGCCGACATCGTCAAGGTCGGCGTCTTCATGCCCGACCTCGCCGAGTGGGAGGCGATGAACGCCGCCTACCTCGAGGTCTTCGGCGCGCACACGCCGGCCCGCATCGCGATCGGCTGCGCGGACCTGCTGCTGGGCGCGCGCGCCGAGTTCGACTGCATCGCCTACCGGCCGGGGTAGCGCTCCGCCATGAGCGTGATCGTGTACGTCATCCTCCTCGCCCTCGAGGGGCTGATCGTCGGCGCGTTCGCGCGGCTCGCGCTGCCGGGGCCCGACCCGCTGACCATCCCGCAGACGATCGGGGTCGGCCTCGCCGGCTCGTTCATCGCCGGACTGGTCGTCTACGCGCTGTCCGACGGGCGCGCGGGCGGCGGCTTCCTCGCCTCGCTCGTCTTCTCGGTGCTGATCCTCTACTTCATCCGCCGTCGCCGCGGCGGCGGGCTGACCGACCCGGGGCGCGACCCCCGCGACCGCCGCTAGAGCGACTCGACCGCGTCGAGCAGGCGCTCGAGGTCGCGCTCGTCGTTGTAGTGGACGAAGCCGGCGCGCACCGCGCCGTGCGGGGCGAGGCCGAGGTAGCGCTCGAGCTCGACGGCGTAGTAGTTGCCGTCCCAGACCGCGACCTCGCGCTCGGCGAGCCTGATCGCCGCCTCGGTCGAGGTCAGGCCGTCGACGGTGAACATCAGCGTCGGCGTGCGGTCGCGGGCGCGGCCGTGGACCGTGACCTTCGGGAGCGCGTCGAGGCCCTCGAGCGCGCCGGCCAGCAGGTGCTCCTCGTGCGCGCGCACCGCGTCCCAGCCGAGCGTGCGCGTGTAGTCGGCGGCGGCCGCCACGCCGGCCAGCGACTCGAACGGCGGCGTCCCGTTCTCCCACCGGTCGGGCACGGTGTCGGGGGAGGGGAGCAGCTTGTCGGGCGGTGAGCTCCTCGAGCAGCTCGCGCCGCGCCCACTGGACGCCGACGTGCGGCCCGAACCACTTGTAGGCCGAGCAGGCGAGCGCGTCGCAGCCGAGCGCGGCGACGTCGATCTGGCGGTGCGGCGCGGCGTGGACCGCGTCGACGTAGACGCAGGCGCCGGCGGCGTGGGCGGCGGCGACGATGCCGGCCAGGTCGGGGATCGTGCCGACGGCGTTGGAGGCGTGGGTCACGGCGACCCAGCGCGTGCGGTCGGAGAGCACCGCCTCGACCGCGCTCGCGGGCAGCTCGAGCGTGCCGGGCTCCGGGTCGGCGAAGCGGACGGTGGCGCCGTTGCGCTCGGCGTGGATGACCCACGGGCGGACGTTGGCGTCGTGGTCGAGGCGCGTGCAGACGATCTCGTCGCCCGGCCGCAGCGTGCGCCCGACCGCGCCGGCGAAGCGCCATCGTCAGCGTGGTGAAGCGAGGAGCCGAAGACGATCTCCTGCGCGGGGGCGCCGAGCAGCGCGCCGGCGCTCGCGCGCGCGGTCTCGATCAGCTCGTCGGTGGCGTGGGCGGCGGCGAACTGGCCGCCGTGGTTGGCGCCGCGGCCCGAGCGCATCCAGGCGTCCATCGCCTCGATCGCGCTGTCGACCATCTGCGTGCCGGCCGGCCCGTCGAGGCGCGCCCACGTCTCCTGGCGAGGCCGGGGAAGCGCTCGCGGTTCATCCGAGGCGCTCGGCCGCGTCGCGCACGAGCTCGGCGTCGTGGGGGTAGCTGAGCTCGCGCGCCGCCTCCGCGGGCGCGAGCCAGCGCAGCTCGTCGACCTCGTCGTTGGGCGTGAAGGCGACGTCGATCTCGGCTCCATCAGCCAGTAGCGGACGACCTTGGCGCGGCCCTTGCGGTCGTGGTAGGAGGTCGGGTCGAGCTCGTCGCCGAGCCGGCAGCGCAGCCCGGTCTCCTCCTCGACCTCGCGCAGCGCGGCGTCCTCCCAGCTCTCGCCGTGGTCGAGCTTGCCCTTGGGCAGCGACCAGTCGTCGTAGCGCGGGCGATGCACGATCGCGACGCGGTGCCGCTCTCGCCGGCCGCCACGACGACGCCGCCCGCCGCCTTGACCTCCGCCGTTTCCGGATCGACCGTCCATCGGCGCGCATCCTTGCATCGCACGAACGTGACGCAGGTGTCATCTTCGTCGGTGCGTGCCTCGCCTTCCCACCGTCTGCGTCATCGGCGCCGGCTCGTCCGGCATCGCCGCCGACAAGACGCTCCACGAGCGCGGCTTCGACGTTCGACTGCTACGAGAAGTCCGACCGCGTCGGCGGCAACTGGGTGTTCGGCAACCGCAACGGGATGTCGTCGGCCTACCGCTCGCTGCACATCAACACCTCGCGCGAGCGCATGGAGTACTCCGACTTCCCGATGCCGAAGTCCTATCCCGACTTCCCGCACCACACGCACATCGCCGCGCTACTTCGACGACTACGTCGACCACTTCGGCTTCCGCGACCGCATCCGCTTCGAGACCGGCGTCGAGCACGCGGCACGGCGCGCCGACGGCGTCTGGGAGATCGCGCTCGACGACGGCGACGACCGACGACGCTACGACGCGCTCATGGTCGCCAACGGCCACCACTGGGACGCGCGCTGGCCCGAGCCGGCGTTCCCCGGCGGCGACGACGTTCGAGGGCGTGCAGATGCACTCGCACGACTACAAGGGCGACGACCCGGACTTCTTCCGCGACAAGAACGTCGTCGTGCTCGGCATGGGCAACTCGGCGATGGACATCGCGGTCGACGCCTCGAGCTTCGTCGCCGAGCACACCTACCTCGCCGCGCGGCGCGGCGCGCACGTGATCCCCAAGTACCTGTTCGGCAAGCCGATCGACCAGATCGGCGGCTCGCCGAAGATCCCGTTCGCGGTCCGCGCGCGCGCTCTTCCGGGCGCTGCTGAAGGTCTCGCGTCGGCGACATGGAGCGCTACGGGCTGCCCAAGCCCGACCACAGTTCGGCCAGGCCCACCCGACGATCTCCGACGACATCCTCTCGCGGATCGCCCACGGCGACGATCACGCCGAAGCCGAACATCGCCGCGCTCGACGCGGCGACACGCGTGCGCTTCGCCGACGGCACGCGAGGTCCAGGCCGACCTCGTCGTCTACTGCACCGGCTACAAGGTCACGTTCCCGTTCTTCGACGAGGGCTTCATCGCCGCGCCCGACAACGACCTGCCGCTGTTCCGGCGCATCTTCCACCCGACGTCCCGGACGCTGTTCTTCATCGGGCTGCTGCAGCCGCTCGGGGCGATCATGCCGATCGCCGAGCGCGCAGTCGCGAGTGGGTCGGCGACTACCTCGCGGGCGCGCTACGCGCTGCCGCCGCAGCGGCGCGCTGCGGGCCGACATCGAGCGACGAGCGGCGGCGGATGTTCAAGCGCTACGTCGCCTCGAAGCGGCACACGATGCAGGTCGACTACGACGACTACATCGTCGCGACCGCGAAGGAGCGCAGGCGCGGCGGCGAGCGGGCGCGCAGCGACGGGTCGCCGCCGGTCCCGCCCGTGCGCGGCGGCGGGCAAGGAGCAGTGCCCGTCGACCTCGGCGCTGACGGCGCGGCCCGTCGGCCGGCCGCGAGGCGACCAAGGCCGCCAACCGCGCCGCGATCCTCGCCGCCGGCCCGCGACGTCTTCGCCGAGCTCGGCTACGGCGCCGCCTGCGTGCGCGACATCGTCCGCCGCACCGAGCTCGCGGCCGGGCACGTTCTACAACTACTTCCCCGACAAGGAGTCGATCTTCCGCGCGCTCGTGGACGAGGTCGGTGCGGAGGCGCGGCGGCGCGTGCGCGCGCGCGGACGCGGCGGCGGCGTCCGCCTGAGGCTTCGTCGAGGACGGCTATCGCGCGTACTTCTCCTTCATCGTCGAGGACGCCGGGCGGGCTTCGCGTTCGCTGCGCCGCAACGCCGGGACGATCCGCGCGCATGTTCGACGACGTCGGCGGCGCCGGCGGGCATCGACGAGCTGGCGGACGACCTGCGGGCCGCGATCGCGGCGCGGGCGCGTGCCGGCGCTCGACGTCGAGCTACTGCGCCGCGGCGATGGTGGCGGTCGGCGCTCGAGCTCGGGCCGCGGCTGACCGACCCCGACGGGCCCGGTGTGGAGGCCGCGACGCGCTTCGCGACCGACCTCTTCCTCGGCGGTATCGCGCGCGCCGCGTGAGGCGCTGCCTGCGTCCTGCTGCTGCTGGTCCCGCTCGCCGCGCCCGCGAGCGCGTCCGCCACGTTCAAGATCGGGATCGCCGAGAACCAGCCGAACCTGTTCGCCGACCCGCTGTTCACCTCGCTCGGCATCAAGTACACGCGCGTCGTCGTGTCCTACGACGTGATGACGAGCGGCGACGACGAGCTGCAGCGCGTGACCGATTACCTGACCGCCGCGCAGGCCGCGGGCATCGAGCCGCTGGTGACGTTCGAGCACGCGCGCGGCTCCGCGACCGCCTGCGGCGCGAGGAAGAACCGCCGCAAGCGCGCGCGCCTTTCGCGCTGCCGGCGACGACGGTGCTTCTCGACGATGTTCGCGGTCACCGGCCACCGCCCCAGCTCGCCGCCGAAGACGCCCAGACGTGCTGCCAGCCGTCGATGGCCTGCTCGGCGCGGTAGGCGGCCGGCCGGTCGTAGTAGAAGAAGCCGTGTCCCGCCCCGGCGTACATGTGGAACTCGTACTCCTTGCCGTGGCGCTTCAGCGCCTCCTCGTGCGTCGCGACCTGCGCGGGGGTCGGCGACTCGGTCTTCCTCGCCGAACAGGCCGAGGAGCGGGCACGAGAGGTGCTCCGTGTACTCGACGGGCGCGACCGGCCGGCTCTCGGTCTTCTCCTCCGGCGCCGCGACGACGCCCCCGCCCCACAGATCGACCACCGCGTCGAACGCGTCCGAGCGGCAGGCGGCGAGGAACGCGTGGCGTCCGCCCGAGCACGTCCCCCAGACGCCGACCTTGCCGTTCGAGGTCGGCAGCGAGCGCAGGAACTCCGCCGGACGCCGCGGCGTCGCCGACGACCTGGTCGTCGGGCGGCCCGCCGACGGCGCGCGCCTT
>CAWHQF010000008.1:0-118399 GCA_963831475.1 uncultured Alphaproteobacteria bacterium | reverse complement strand
CGAGCGTCTTGATGGTGTCGGCGGTGGCGGTGCCGTCGGTGGTCTTAGCGTCGATGGTGAGCGTGAAGGCATCGGTGCTCGATCCGGGCGTGATGGTCAGCCCGGTGAGTTGGGCCGGCGTCAGCGTCCAGCTGCCACCGCCATTGTTGTTAGCCGGCCGAGAGGCTGGCGTCGCCCGGCACCCCGGTGATGGTGATCGACAGCGAGGCGTCGGGATCGACCGTGGTGTCCTCGACCAGCGATGCGCTGATGTTGAGCGCGATCGGGGTGTCTTCGTTGCCGGCGGCGGCGGCCACCGTGAGGTTCGGCGCATCGGCCACCGGGGTGACGCTGACGTCGAGCGTCTTGATGGTGTCGGCGGTGGCGGTGCCGTCGGTGGTCTTAGCGTCGATGGTGAGCGTGAAGGCATCGGTGCTCGATCCGGGCGTGATGGTCAGCCCGGTGAGTTGAGCGGGCGTCAGCGTCCAGCTGCCACCGCCATTGTTGTGGCCGGCCGAGAGGCTGGCGTCGGCGGGCACGCCGGTGATGGTGACGAAGTGAGGCATCGGGATCGACCGTCGGAGACCGCGACCGCGATGCGCTGATGTTGAGCGCGATCGGGGTGTCTGCCGCGTCGCCGGCGCGCCGGGTGCTGATCGCCCGCCGTGCCGCTGGAGATCAAGATTCGGCGCATCGGCCACCGGCGTGACGGTGACGTCGAGCGTGCCGGAGGTGACGGCGGTATCGGCGAGCTGCCATCGGTGGTGGTGGCGGTCGACGGTGAGCGTGAAGGCTCGGCGCCTCGCCATCCGGGCGGCAGCGTGAGCCCGGTGAGCTGAGCGGGCGTCAGCGTCCAGCTGCCACCGCCATTGTTGTGGCCGGCCGAGAGGCTGGCGTCGGCGGGCACGACGGTGATGGTGACGAAGCGAGGCATCGGGATCGACCGTCGGAGACCTCGACCAGCGTGCGCTGATGTCGAGCGCGATAGGGCGTGTCCTCGTTGCCGGCGGCGCGCCGGTGCTGATCGCCACCGCGAGGTGGTCGAGGCAAGAGCAGCGCATCGGCCACCGGGGTGACGCTGACGTCGAGCGTCTTGATGGTGTCGGCGGTGGCGGTGCCGTCGGTGGTCTTAGCGTCGATGGTGAGCGTGAAGGCATCGGTGCTCGATCCGGGCGTGATGGTCAGCCCGGTGAGTTGGGCCGGCGTCAGCGTCCAGCTGCCACCGCCATTGTTGTGGCCGGCCGAGAGGCTGGCGTCGCCCGGCACCCCGGTGATGGTGATCGACAGCGAGGCGTCGGGGATCGACCGTGGTGTCCTCGACCAGCGATGCGCTGATGTTGAGCGCGATCGGGGTGTCTTCGTTGCCGGCGGCGGCGGCCACCGTGAGGTTCGGCGCATCGGCCACCGGGGTGACGCTGACGTCGAGCGTCTTGCATGGTGTCGGCGGTGGCGGTGCCGTCGGTGGTCTTAGCGTCGATGGTGAGCGTGAAGGCATCGGTGTCGATCCGGGCGTGATGGTCAGCCCGGTGAGTTGGGCCGGCGTCAGCGTCCAGCTGCCACCGCCATTGTTGTGGCCGGCCGAGAGGCTGGCGTCGCCCGGCACCCCGGTGATGGTGATCGACAGCGAGGCGTCGGGATCGACCGTGGTGTCCTCGACCAGCGATGCGCTGATGTTGAGCGCGATCGGGGTGTCTTCGTTGCCGGCGGCGGCGGCCACCGTGAGGTTCGGCGCATCGGCCACCGGGGTGACGCTGACGTCGAGCGTCTTGATGGTGTCGGCGGTGGCGGTGCCGTCGGTGGTCTTAGCGTCGATGGTGAGCGTGAAGGCATCGGTGCTCGATCCGGGCGTGATGGTCAGCCCGGTGGAGTTGGGCGGCGTCAGCGTCCAGCTGCCACCGCCATTGTTGTGGCCGGCCGAGAGGCTGGCGTCGCCCGGCACCCCGGTGATGGTGATCGACAGCGAGGCGTCGGGATCGACCGTGGTGTCCTCGACCAGCGATGCGCTGATGTTGAGCGCGATCGGGGTGTCTTCGTTGCCGGCGGCGGCGGCCACCGTGAGGTTCGGCGCATCGGCCACCGGGGTGACGCTGACGTCGAGCGTCTTGATGGTGTCGGCGGTGGCGGTGCCGTCGGTGGTCTTAGCGTCGATGGTGAGCGTGAAGGCATCGGTGCTCGATCCGGGCGCGATGGTCAGCCCGGTGAGTTGGGCCGGCGTCAGCGTCCAGCTGCCACCGCCATTGTTGTGGCCGGCCGAGAGGCTGGCGTCGCCCGGCACCCCGGTGATGGTGATCGACAGCGAGGCGTCGGGATCGACCGTGGTGTCCTCGACCAGCGATGCGCTGATGTTGAGCGCGATCGGGGTGTCTTCGTTGCCGGCGGCGGCGGCCACCGTGAGGTTCGGCGCATCGGCCACCGGGGTGACGCTGACGTCGAGCGTCTTGATGGTGTCGGCGGTGGCGGTGCCGTCGGTGGTCTTAGCGTCGATGGTGAGCGTGAAGGCATCGGTGCTCGATCCGGGCGTGATGGTCAGCCCGGTGAGTTGGGCCGGCGTCAGCGTCCAGCTGCCACCGCCATTGTTGTGGCCGGCCGAGAGGCTGGCGTCGCCCGGCACCCCGGTGATGGTGATCGACAGCGAGGCGTCGGGATCGACCGTGGTGTCCTCGACCAGCGATGCGCTGATGTTGAGCGCGATCGGGGTGTCTTCGTTGCCGGCGGCGGCGGCCACCGTCGAGGTTCGGCGCATCGGCCACCGGGGTGACGCTGACGTCGAGCGTCTTGATGGTGTCGGCGGTGGCGGTGCCGTCGGTGGTCTTAGCGTCGATGGTCAGCGTGAAGGCATCGGTGCTCGATCCGGGCGTGATGGTCAGCCCGGTGAGTTGGGCCGGCGTCAGCGTCCAGCTGCCACCGCCATTGTTGTGGCCGGCCGAGAGGCTGGCGTCGCCCGGCACCCCGGTGATGGTGATCGACAGCGAGGCGTCGGGATCGACCGTGGTGTCCTCGACCAGCGATGCGCTGATGTTGAGCGCGATCGGGGTGTCTTCGTTGCCGGCGGCGGCGGCCACCGTGAGGTTCGGCGCATCGGCCACCGGGGTGACGCTGACGTCGAGCGTCTTGATGGTGTCGGCGGTGGCGGTGCCGTCGGTGGTCTTAGCGTCGATGGTGAGCGTGAAGGCATCGGTGCTCGATCCGGGCGTGATGGTCAGCCCGGTGAGTTGGGCCGGCGTCAGCGTCCAGCTGCCACCGCCATTGTTGTGGCCGGCCGAGAGGCTGGCGTCGCCCGGCACCCCGGTGATGGTGATCGACAGCGAGGCGTCGGGATCGACCGTGGTGTCCTCGACCAGCGATGCGCTGATGTTGAGCGCGATCGGGGTGTCTTCGTTGCCGGCGGCGGCGGCCACCGTGAGGTTCGGCGCATCGGCCACCGGGGCAATAGTAATGGAGGTCGACGCCACGGCCGGCGTCGGAAAAGTACTAGCGCCATCGGTTGACGTCACTGACACGGTCAACGTGTCTGAGCCATCTGTGCTTGGCGTATAGGTCAGTCCCGCAAGTAGCGCATTTACCGTCGCTGCATCGCCCGACACCACTAAGTTGCCGGTGTCGTCGCCCGTCACCGTCACCCCAGGAGGAATGTGCAGCGTGCCAAGACCGACCGTGAGGGTCGCGCTTACACTGTCGTCGCTGTCTTCCGCCAGCGGTCCAACGCTGACGCCGTGAACGGGCACAGTGGTGTCTTCGTTAAATGAGATCGGCGACGGTGCAGTAACAGTCGGTAGCTCCGCCACCGGGTTGACAGTAATAGTGGTCGAGGCTGCGGAAACAGAGCCGTCGGTCCCCGTTACGGACACAGTCAGGGTATCAGTGCCCTCATCTCCCGGTCCAGTCCGCGTGTAAGCAAGACCGGCCAGCAATGTGTTCACCGCTGCCGCATCGCCAGACAAATCAGATGGCCAGTGTCGTCGCCCGTCACTGTGACGCCAGGAGGCAGGCCGCTGCTGTCAACGTGCAGGGTGCCGTGCAGGACCGTCAGGTCCGTGCTCACGGTATTGACAACACTTATCCCAGGGACTGGTAGCGGGTTCGTTTCGTTACCGGCTAACTCGTTGAGGGAGACCGTCGGTGGTACAGCCACGTGCGGCGGCGGCGGAGGAGTAGGCGGCGGGATAAAAAAATTTTGAGTATTTGTACCACCGTTGGGACCGCCACCCGGAAAAGTCGGCGGCGGATCGTGATCCGGCGGCGGATTGAAATTGATGTTCTGGAAAAATACCGGAGGGCCGGACGGCGGCGGCGTACCTGATCCACCGGGCCCGGTGATCGTCGGCCCCTGACCGAGTGAGAATATGTGCAGGGCATCCTGCTGGTCGCCCTGGTATTGCAGCATTTGCGCAACGGTATTGGTGACGTGGCTCTCGCTGATCGAGCTTCCCGTCCTGCGCAGGACGATCGTTTCGCTCGGATCATCGACAAAGCGGGTGTACTCAGGCGTTGTCGGCGTCGCATGGACCGTCAGTTCGATGATGCCGAATTTTGCATCTTTGTAGTCTTGCGTGTCCTTGAAGTTGATGACGCCATCATCGAGGAACGCGAGATCAGGGGCTGCGGCCTGAACCTGCTCCATGGCTGCGAAGAACAATGAAGCGAATGACAGCATGCCGATGCCGCCAGTACGCATCCGCCCGCGAACACTGGCGAAGGGCGTCTCAATGACCAGGCGTCCGGCCTTCGGCCATTTCACCGGCGATGAAGGCGAAAGTCCCTCGGCTCACGTCGAGCTGTGCGGATGGTGATCGCTCCGCCGTGATCGAATTCTTTAACGACCGCGCGCGCGTTGTCGGACAAATTGAACGCAGTGCCGTCGATGAAAAGAATACCGACTTTGCCGCCGGCGGCAGTCTCTATGATGTCACCTTGGCAAATCGCATCGCCAGGTTTGATTTCACGCGGAGGTGCACCCGGTGCGGTGAGCGTGCAGGAGCCAACAACCGATTGGATTCGCCCAACAAGAAAAGAAGACGCCGCCACTGGCTCTGAAACGAAGCCAGTCGCCCCACCGTCCGGCGAAAAACGGCCATAACCGGACAACGGCTCTGCCCCTCTATTACATGCGCCGGGCTACGGCAGTATTCTTGGTTCGAATTGCGGCCAGCGCTTTTGATGAGTTTGTACTTAAACTATCGCCTTGATTACAATTTAAATCAACGGCTAGGCTGTTTATAGGTTCAAATTAATGGTTTATCTTGAGGCGTTTATGCAGTGTTTAGGGCCGGCTTGAGCGCCCGAAACGCGGTCGCCAGCTTCTTCAACCTGCATATTGTTGATGTGCTTTGGTATTACTGCTAGTTTTACTTGGGGACACCCGCCCAGAGGGTCGGACGATGCGCGTGCACACAATAGCCGTCTTCGCAACGGGCGCCATTCTATTTGCTGGAAGCGTTTTTATCGAGCCAGCGCGCGCCCAGAATACTCCGTCTGATGCCGCTATCAAACCGATCGGCAAGGTCGTGTCGGCGGTTGGTCCGGTGACGGTCGAACATGTCAACGCTGTCGTTGTCCAGGCGGCGCTCGGAAACCCTTCCGCTCAGACCAAAGTTGGCGATCCAATTTATCTTGGCGACATCGTTGCAACAGGCGGCAACGCCAAGGTTGGCATCACATTTGCCGACGGCACAGCGTTTGACCTTTCCAGCAACGCCCGCATGGTGATGACCGAATTCATCTATGATCCGAACAGCAAAGCGAATTCGACATTGCTGAGCCTTACCAAAGGAACGTTCACCTTTGTTGCCGGGAAGATTGCAAAGAGTGGCGACATGAAGATCGACACCCCGGTCGCCACGATGGGCATCCGAGGAACGACCCCGCGCGTCGAAATATCGGACGATGGTACCGTGAAATTTTCGACGCTCATTGAAGAAGGCAAGGATAAGGTCCTGGAGCGAAACGGCGCCGGCGCGCCAGGCGCGGCACCCGCGGAAGAGCGCTCGAAGCCTAAGCTCGACATCTGTCGAGGGTGCTGAACTTTGCATCCTGGGGCGAGCTGTATTTGGTGCTAGTGATGCCAACGCGGCAAATTTCACTGAACGGCGGATGCGGCCTTCGCATAATTTGCTTGTCTATTTTAATGACACTGGGCATGCCCGCGGCCACGTCATGGTCAGCCCCCGCCTCGAAGTTCGAAAGCAAGCTTAAAAGCATCGAGCTGTGTAACGGATCCGATCGCAGTTCGCCGGAGCCGCAGATCAAGGGCTGTACGGCGATCATCGATTCTGAAAATGAAACGGCGCTGGTTTTGGCGATTGCGCATAATAATCGAGGTGATGCCTACGCCACGAAAGGCGATTTTGATCTTGCGATCAAAGACTACAATTCCGCGATCAAGTTGAATCCAAATTTTTCAAAACCGTTCAACAACCGCGGTGTCGCTTTCCAGAAAAAAGGCGACTACGAACGCGCTCTCAAGGATTTTGACGAGGCAATCAGGCTGAGCCCCGATTATGCGCGTGCATTCGCCAATCGCGCCGAAACCAATCAGAAGCGACGCGACTACCAGCAGGCAGCGCGCGACTACGACGACGCCATTCGTCTGCAGCCTGACCTTAAATCAGTGTGGAACGGACGCTGTTGGGCACGGGCCGTTTTGGACGAATTGCAGCCTGCGCTTGCAGATTGCAACAAGGCGCTTTTGATTGAGCCCAAAGACGCAACCGCTCTGGACTCGCGCGGCCTGATCTATCTGAAAATGGGCCAATTCGATTCGGCGATTGCGGACTATAGTTCAGCATTGCGCTATAGAACCCAAGATGGCCAGCGCGCTGTATGGACGTGGGCTTGCCCAGACTCAAGAAGGGCAACTCGACCGCCGGAAATGCGGATGTGGCTGCGGCGAAAAATCTTGAGAAAGCGATCGCCGATGATTTCACGCATTACGGCGTGCACTGAAATCATTTGGCGAAAGCCGCCGCGACATTAGCGTCAAATATTAAGTCCACCGCAGATGCCCTTAAGGGCTTCCGTTGCCCAATGCCACCGAGGGCGACATTTCGGCTCAGTTAACGGTTGGTAACGCAATGCGGCCCGTGGAAGGCTGACATCCGTAGATGAGCCCGAAATTGGTGCGAATTTGCATTCGGGCCGTCAGCCCTTGCCAGCCTTCAGAAACCATTCACCCCAGCGCCCAATAAGGTCTCCCGCAGAGCCAAGCGTAAACTCCGCCGCAAATGGTTGAGTGCGATAACGCCCAGCAAATCTCCGGATTGGGATCGGAAAATTCCGACCGACAGTCCGAGTGCAGGGACGTTCAAACATGTCTGCCATCGCCCAGCTGGCGCGCGTATTGCTGTTGGTAGCGCTTTGCTGCAGCGTCGCCTACGCCGATATGTATCCGAGTCTCGGTCGTCGTAGCAGCGGCCAATATTCCCGACGCCGATCTTGCAACAGAAAATAAGACCGGCGATGTTGCTGTTTCCGCGCTTGGCGTGGTCAAGCCTGATCTCGGCAAATTTGATCAAGACAAATTGGAGCCGGCGGAGCCATTTGGGTTGCCTTTGTCCACCGCACTGCCGGCCGACCTGACGGCGAAATGGCAAGAACTTCAAATCCCGCATACTTGCTGATGAAAAAATCATCGCGGCTTGCCGTTCCGACGAAAGTGCGTGTTCGCAAGCTGCCCGCAGGTTTTTGTCCATCGTGGATATTGGTCGCGAGCGCGAGGGTCGCGCGCGATTGGGCTGGGTCAATCGTGCCGTCAATCTGAGTGATCCGGCCGGTCAGCGATATGGAACAATACGGATATCCTGATTTCTGGGCCTCGCCGCTGCAAACGCTGGGCAGTGGAGCCGGTGATTGCGAAGACTACGCAATCGTAAAATACGTTGCTCTGCGCGATATGGGATTTGACGCGAGCGATCTTCGTTTCGTCATTGTACGAGACGCGGCACGACAGACGGACCACGCAATTGTCGCCGTTCGCGATGGCCAAGACTGGCTAATTCTCGACAATCGGAATATGTTGATCCTCAACGCCGATGATGCCCGCCAATATCAGCCATTGTTTAGTCTGAATCAGCAGAGCATTCGTACCTTCGCGAGCGCGGCCGATCGCGTTACAGATCGATAATCTGACCCTCGCGTGCCGTAATCGTGCCGGGTCGTGCATCGTTTGCATCGGCCGCAAGAGCGTCCATGAAGTCGTCGTCATGCGACGGATCATGGTGGAAAAGACAAAGATGTTTTACTTCAGCCTTGTCCGCGAGGCGAATGCCGCGTGACCAGGTCGAATGACCCCAGCCGATTCGGGATTCAATTTCATCTTCGGTAAACGTGGCGTCATAGACCATCAGGTCCGCGCGTCGAGCAAGCGTTGTCAACTCGCCATCGCACTTCCCGGGAAATCCCTCGGTGTCACTGACGAGCGCGAATGTTCGTCCTCCATGCTCAAGGCGATAGCCGTTGGCGCCGTCCGGATGATCGAGCGGCCCGGTTCGCAGCGTTACGTCGCTGTGTGGACGTAAGACATCTCCGGAACTGAAGTCGTGAAATTCAATTGCAGCCTTGAAAATCTCGATTTGCACGGGAAAGAGTGGCGAGCTCATCAACATTCGCATGACGCGCTCGATACTATTCGACGGCTTGAGATTCCCTGCCCAGACGCGCACGCGATAGTTCTCGTGAAACAAGGGAGCAAAGAACGGCAGGCCAACAACGTGATCGAGATGGCAGTGCGTAATGAAAATATCAATATTGCGAAGTTTTTTGTCTTTGAGGAGGTCTAGACCGAGCGGGCGCAATCCTGTTCCGGCATCGAATATGAGGACGTGCTCGCCGCATCGCACTTCGATACACGGCGTATTGCCGCCGTACCGAATCGTCGAAGACCCCGGGCAAGCAATGCTTCCACGGACCCCCCAGAACCGAACCCGCATCGGTGATTTCAACATTCATTGCCGCCCAGAGCCACACCGCAGGTTGTATTTGGAATGATTGAAAATGTCGAGCAGACGCGCGGTGCTGACGTTCGGGCGCAATAGTTCTTTCGCGGTCTAGTTGCGAAGCCGCGCTCGTATTACCTGGTCGGCCGCCGCAACTCCTGTGATCCAGCCGCCGTGTGCTGTCGAAAAGTCGCCATGTGAACAGGCCTCGCCAGCGAAGAAAAGGCGGTCGTCAATCGGCGCGGCCAAACTGGCACGGCAATCCGCCATGCCGGGCAAGGCATAAGAATATGACCCGCGTGCGAACGGATCGGCGGCCCAGCGGTGAATATGAATTGGCTTCACGCGTCGCGCAAAATCGCTGCCCAGGAGCGTTGTCAGTTCGGACACCGCGAAGTCGAAAAAAGCACCATCGCCGCCGCTCTCTAAGTTGGCCGCGTGCCGACCCCCGAAATAGGCCTCGATGTGGGGCCGACCGAACGGACGAAAGTGATACGTCGCCGTACCGATTTTATCCGTGGCACCAAACAGCCGGCTGTCCGCTTCAAATTCATCGGCATGATCGAGCGAGAGAAATAATTTGTCGGCGAGCCCAAGCGGCAGATTTTGTGCAGCCTGTATCTTTTCAGGCAGTAACGGCGCGAACAGGTTTTCCGTCTGTGCGAGAACATTTGTTGGAATCGTGACGATGGCCTGATCGGCAGCAATTATGCCGCGTGCCGTTTCGATCTTCAGGCGCTTCGCGCCGTGATCAATTCGGATCACAGGACAATCGAGGACGTTCGGCAATGCGTGACCGCACGCTGCTATCGTTGCCCCGTAACCTTCCACGATGCGCCAGTTCACGCCGGTGTCATCGAAATTGTCAAAATCGCGCGCGGAAACACGGTCGAGCTCGCCGCCGCTGATGTAGGTACCGATCGCACCGATCAAATTATTCCATCGACAATCCGGCATGAGAAGAGTCGTTGCCGCGACGTCCGGCGGTTGCTGGGCGCGTTCGCTCACCCGCGAAAAAAACTCCTCCTGCGCCTTGAGAAATTCGCGCTGGCGATCAATGGGAAATCCCAGGGGCAGCGACGGCCGGCGCCACGGCGGCGGTGTTTTGTCGATTGTGCGCCCCTGCTCCTCCGCGACTGGGACCCAGGGATTTCGATCTGCGGAGTGGAGCCAGCCGCAGCCAAGATCGATCGCGAATCCGGAAGGATCGTTTATTGTCCACGCCCGGCCGCCGAGTCGGGCCGCGCCTCGACGATCAGGCATTTCACTCCGGCCTGCTTGAGCCGCCGTGCCGCTGCGATGCCTGCCGCACCGCCGCCGATTACCACGGCCTCAAAGTCGCTGTCGTTCATGCCTCAAATCCCAGCCAACCAGATCGGGGCTACATATAGGAACGAACCTGCAAATGGAAATTGCAGCGCCTTCGGCGACCTTGCGCCGTCCGTTCACGTCCGCGGACTGCCGTGTGCGAATGGACGTGAGGTGGCCGCTACTCTGCAGCCTGATGTAGCAGGCTTTGGCCTGGTCGAACGCGGGTAAACGCCACGGGTTGCGCTGCGACGCTCGGCTTACCGTCAACGAGACGGACGGTCGTATAGGCAGATGCGTCGAGTTCTGAGGAGTGCGGATAATCCTCACGAAAATGCGCCCCGCGGCTGTCACGGCGATAGTCGGCCGCAGCGGCGATCGCACGGCTGACCAATGTAAGATTTTCTAGATTGAGACGATCCATCCAGGTGAGATTGTAGCTGCGGTTGTTATCGCCAACGCCGCACTCGGCAATGTCGCCGGCGAGCGCGTCAAGTGCGGCCCTGGCGCGCGCAAGTCTGTCGGCATCGCGCAGAATACCGACATCATTCCACATAATGTCATAGAGGCGTTCACGCATTGCCGATAGATCTCCGCGCGGACGGTTGAACGGCGAGAACGCACGCGAATATGCTGCTTCAATCGCAGTCTTGTCCGGATCGGGCAAGGAGCCACTTCGGGCGGTGCGGAATCCCATGACGTCGCCTGCGATGCCACCGAATACAGTCGAATTCGCCACCCCGTTGCCGCCGAGGCGGTTGGCGCCGTGCACGCCGCCGGTGTCTTCGCCCGCCGCATAGAGACGCGGCAGTTCCGTCGTGCAGTCCGCCGAAAAGACCACGCCTCCCATCATATAATGTGCAGTCGGGATCACCTCGACGCGGCCCGCCGCAAGGTCGAAGCCACAGTCCTGACACCGCTCAACCATGCCTTTGAATTCACGGCGGACGCGGTCGGGGCCGAGGTGGCCCATCTCAATATAGACGCCGCCGTGCGGGCTCGCGTGCCCTTTCCGGATTTGGTCCATGATGGAGCGGCTGACGATATCGCGCGTCGCACGTTCGCCCCGCGCATCGTACTCAAACATGAATCGCTTTCCTTGCGCATCCGTGAGGTAGCCGCCGGATCCGCGCAAGCCTTCCTCCAGAACCGTGCCGGTCATGCGCGTACCTTCGCCGGCAAGCAGCCCGGTTGGATGGAATTGCACCATCTCGATGTCTCTCAACGATATGCCGGCGCGTAATGCCATTGCCAGACCATCGCAGGATTTGTCGCCGGATGGCGTGTGATAGCGGTACATGGTCGGCCCGCCGCCTGTCGCCAGGAGCATGGCGCGCGCACGGACCAAAAGCGGTTCGCCCGTGCGCATATCAAGCATCATCGTGGCGGCGACCTCTGAACCGTCGGTACTTCGTATGAAGTCGAGCGCCCGATGATCCTCGAGGCGGCGTACGTTCCGGCGCCAAACCTGCTCGGCCAGCCGATTGATGATTTCGATGCCGGTGAGGTCACCTTTGTGCACCGTGCGATCAAATGTCTGACCGGCAAAAGCTTTCTGGTGCACGGTGCCGTCGGGATTGCGGTCGAAGAAACAGCCGAGTTCTGTCTCCAGCTCGCGAATGCGTTTGGGCGCCGTGTCGACCAGAAGCCAGGCGAGGTCTTGGTCGTTGAGCCAGCCACCACCCTCGATCGTGTCCATGAAGTGACGCTCGACCGAATCCTGCGGCGACAGCGCGACGTTGTAGCCACCCTGCACCATGCGGGTGCAGCCGCATTTTCCGAGCAGGCCTTTGACCGCTATTGTTACATCAAGGTCGGGGTTGGCCTTTTTTGCATGCAGCGCGGCGAACAGCCCCGCGCCGCCGGCGCCGAGTATCAATATGTCGGTTGTCAGGCGCTGCACGTTCACGCGCCGCCAATGCTGGCGAGCACCGCCGCGCGCCGCGCCGCGGCCTCGGCATTGACTTGTGCGTGTAGCGAGCCGCCGTGCGAATCCATCGTCACCAATAGCGGGCCAAATCCCTTGATGCGAAATTTCCAGAGACTTTCCGGATGCAGATCGTCGAGGTCGACGTCTTCGATGGCCTCGATCCAAGTGGTTTCGAGTGCCGCAGCGCCGCCGACGACGGCCAAATACGCGCCGCCGAGATCATGGAGTGCATCAAGTGTACCTTGGCCCATGCCGCCCTTACCGATGATGAGCCGTACGCCCTCGCGTTCCATCAACGGCCGCGTGTAGCGCTCCATTCGCATCGAGGTTGTGGTGCCGATGCAAAGCGGCTCGTAGCCGCAGGTATTGCCGGGGCGCGGGTCGACTTTGCGCACATTGGGTGCGGTGTGCACCACTGCGTGTCCCTTGAGATTGAACTTCGTGCGGCGGCCGTGATCGAACATGGCGATCAACGTGGCATCGCGGATGCCAAACAATGTGTTTTCAAGCGTGACGGTGTCGCCGACTTTGAGTGTACGCAGCTGCGTTTCGGTTGCCGGCATCTCAATACTGTAGTGCGCCATGGTAACCTCACTCGAACGCAATACCGCCGGGCGTGATAACGGCATTGGCGCGGCGCGCAGAATGACATTGGATATTGACGGCTACAGGGTTCATTGTGATGTGGGTGGCGGCGACTTCCACATGCACGCGAAATGAGGTGGCGCGCCCACCCAGCCCCTGAGGGCCGATACCGAGTTGGTTGACAGCCTCACTGAGCTGCGCCTCGATCTTAGCGCCTTCGTCGTCGGCACACGTAGTACCGAGCGGCCGCGTTGCAGCTATCTTAGCCAAGTGCATGCACAGATCAGATGTCCCGCCGATGCCGACGCCGACGATCGTTGGCGGGCATACGCGACCGCCGCATTCAATTACTTTGTCGATGACAAAACGCTTGACCGCGGCGACCCCGTCGGCCGGCACCAGCATTTGCAGGAACGAGCCGTTTTCTGACCCGGAGCCTTTCGGGATCATTTCGATTTCGACAGTTTCATCGCGACCATCGAAATCGACATTGATGATCGGAATGCCGACGCCGCAGGATGTCTGCTCGTTTTTCCGCGTGATCGGGTGCACGACCGAGGAGCGCAACGGATGCTCCCGAGTCGCGCGCTCGCAACCACGCCTGATTGCTTCTTTCATGGCAACGCCGTCGAACTCGACGTGGCTACCGATGGTGACGTTGTAGATCGGAATACCGGTATCCTGGCAAAGTAAGTTGCGAGTACGTTCGGCGACGGCGATATTTGCGACCATTGTGCCGAGAATCGTCTTGCCGGTGGCATCAGTCTCTTCCCGAATGAGCCGTTCGAAACCTTGCTTGATGTCGCGGGGCAGGAGCTTGAGCGCACGGATATAGAGGGTCTTGCTGAGTTCTTCGACTTCCCGGAGATCGAGCTGCATGGCGAATTCCTAAATCACCAGTGTCGTGCCTGACGCAATGAGCAAGACGGCAAGCGCCTGACGGAAGCGCAGGTCATTGAGTTTGCCGTAAAGCTGCCAGCCGATCCAGGTTCCCATAAGTAGTGGCGGCAGCACTACGATCAGCAGTATCATCCCGGCAAGATCGAAAGTCACCCAGACGATACCGGCCAGCGTGATGGCTTGTATGACGATGACATAGGGCTGGTAGACGCCGCGCGCAATTTCCTTCGGCCAGCCGCGCAATTGCGTCCAAATCGTCGGCAATACCCCGGAATAACCCCCGACTCCGCCAAGAATGCCGCCAATGAATCCGATGCCTGCATCGGCGAAGCGGCCACCAGCAGTGATGGTGTGCAGACGCGGAGCCAGCAGTGCGTAGGTTCCGAAGGCGAGCAGGAATACGCCAAGCGTCACTTTCAATACTCCGGCGTCGGTATGTGCAAGCAGATGGACGCCGATTGGAATGCCTGCAAGGCCACCGACGACGAAGGGCCAGAGCTTGCCGGGTTCGATATGCTGGCGCTGCGGCCATATGGTCGTCAGATGCAACAGTACGCCGCAGCCGGTGACCAGAACTGTTGAATGCAGCGGGTCAATGCGGTGCAACCAGATCGAGGAGGCGGCGAGCCCGAAAGCGAAGCCGCTGCCGCCGGCCGCAATTCCGCCGAGCAGGGCGCCAAGCCAGAGGATCGAAATGGTGTCGAGGGGCAGTCCGGCAATCATCCCGTCCAGCCCAGATTGAGCGCAAAGAACAGGCCGAAAGCTAAAACAGCTGCGGTGCATACTGACAGTAATGCGAGTGTCTTCTCACGGAATCCGAGAAACTCGATTGCCAGGACCCGCAGGCCGAGAGTCATATGGATAGCGAGCGCAACCACGATGCCGATTTCTGCAAATTCGGCGAGTGGTCGCCGCGTGAGCGCAAGAAACGAGTTCGAGCGCTTTGGCGCCTTCAAGGGCGGTACCCAGAGCAAGAAAATGTATCGGTAAAAAGATCGCCAGCGCTATCCCCGACAGGCGATGAAGCACCGCCGCAATGAAGCCGCGCTGCCTTTGCGAAGCGCGCATCACGAGCCGAATACTGCGAGGACGGCGCGAAGGCCGAGAACCAACAGGAGCAGCGCGAAGAATGCGAGGGTCGTATCGAGCGTGCGGCCGTGCCATGCGCTCCATTCGCGCAGCACATTGCGAAGCCCGATCGGCGCATGGATAGCCACCGCAACCACGAACGCGCCATAGAACAATGCAAAGCCAAGATTACCGTGCGTGCGTGCCAGAATATCAGCGGCCGTGAGGCCGCCGCGCACGGCATAGATGATTGTCATGAGATGAACGACGACCGCAAGCGCCAGCACGAAAGCCGTTATTCTTTGAGCGGCAAAGAACCCTGCGTTCATCGCGCGCCTCGCAGTACGCCTAGTACAGCCGCGCGCTTCAATCCGGCGATGGAGTAGGTCGGTGCAATCGCCTTCGGGCAGAATGTCGTGCAACTCATGTGGGTGTGGCACGCCTGACAGCCGTCGTCGCCTGATACCGCTTCGAGCCGGGCAGGTTGGCCGCGGTCACGAACATCATTCATGAGTGTCCATGCACGATTGAGCGCCGCTGGCCCCAGATAATCTTTATTCCACGCCACGACATCACAGGCTGAATAGCAGACGCCGCAACCGATGCATTCGATGCCGGCGTCGGCGGCCTGACGTTCCGGAGATTGAGGCGGCACCACCGCGAAATCTTTTTGCTTCTGCGGGCCGGGCTCGAAGTAGCCATGCGCTTGCTTCCACTTGTCGAAGAATTGCGTCATTTCCACCGTGAGGTCTTTGACGATCGTGAGATTGCGCAGTGGCTCGAGCCGCAAGTGATTATCGTCGCCGATAACGGCGTTGACACGCGTGCGGCAAGTCCAGCGCGGCCGGCCGTTCACGACCATGGCGCATGAACCGCACATGCCGACACGGCAAGCGAAACGATAGGAGAGCGTAGCGTCATGCTCGCGCTGAACCTCGGTGACAACGTCGAGCACGGTCTGGTGAGCGCGATGTGGGATTGCGAAGGACTGGAACTGCCCTTTCTCGGTCCCGCGCCAGATTTCGACATTCAGCATCTTCGTCATCGCTGCATGCCCCACAGGTTTACCGTACGCGCTTCGATGGCGCGGAATATCACCAACTCAACGGCGAGGCCGATCAGAATCACGGTGAGCAGTCCCGCAAAAACAGTCGCGGTATCGAGGTCGTTTCGCGCCTCGAAAATGTACCAACCGATTCCTCCGGAACGCGCGGATACTCCAAAGACAAGTTCGGCGGCAACCAGTGTCCGCCATGCGAAAGCCCAGCCGATCTTTAGGCCGGCGAGAATTGACGGGAACGCCGCAGGAATAAGGATGAGGCCGACATAGCGTGCGCCCGAAAGGCCGACATTGCGCCCGCTCATGCGCAAGGTTTCTGGCACGCTGCGAAATCCGACCAGAGTATTGAGAGCAACCGCCCATAGGACGGAATGGATAATGACAAACACAAGCGAGGGCGTGCCCAGGCCGAACCAGATCAACGCCAGCGGCAAAAGCGCGATTGCCGGCAAAGGATTGAACATCGCAGTGAGCGTAGAAAGAATCCGCGTTCCAACTCCACTGGCCACGGCAAGGGTCGTGAACACGGCCGCAAACGCCAAACCGAAAGTGTAGCCGATCGCGAGTGTGCGAAGTGACGTGATAGTTCGGTCGACCAGGACTCCGTTTGCGATATCTTTCGAGAATGTCGCGACTGTCTCGGTGAAGGTCGGAAACAACAGGGAATTGTTGAGCCAGCGCGCATAAATTTCCCAAATGACGATCAATACCACAAGGATCGTCAGCCGCTGCACGGCCTCATTGTTTACAATGCGCTCGACGACAGTCAGCGGCCGTTCGACGTCACCAATCAGGGTCGTGTCGGCCAGCTCGGTTTCGAATTCGGGCCGGTATGCCGGTGCCGGCTTGTGCTGTGGTTGTGCATTCACGCCTGGATGCCCTCGCGCGCATGATGGTGGGGCGCTTCATCAAACAGCAGCGAATGAATGCGTTTCGAAAGCGTGCCGAATTCCGCTTTGCCAATGCTGTTGTGGTCGAGCCCGCCGGCATCGAGTTCGGCGCGCACGCGGCCGGGATGCGGTGAGAGAACAAGTATACGCGAGCCGATGACGATGGCCTCTTCGATCGAATGCGTCACGAAAAGTACCGTGAAACGCAACTGGTCCCACAGCGATAGCAATTCCTGCTGCATCGTACGCCGCGTGAGGGCATCAAGGGCGGCAAAGGGCTCATCCATCAGGAGAATGTCCGGTTCAAGCGCCATCGCTCGCGCGATCGCGACACGCATCTTCATGCCGCCGGAGAGCATGTGCGGGTAAATGTCGCGGAATTTCGTAAGACCGACCTTTTCGATTACAGCGTCGGCGCGCGCGGCAGTTTCGGCTGTACCGAATTTCCGCGTTACCTTCATCGGGAAAATCACGTTCTGGTAGACGGTCTTCCACGGCATCAATTGCTCGAATTCCTGAAATACCATCATGCGGTCGGGACCAGGCGAATCGACATTGCGCCCGCGGATGCGTATCGACCCTTCGACCGGCGACATGAACCCGCCGACCGCTTTGAGCAGCGTGGATTTGCCGCAGCCCGAAGGCCCGAGCATCACATAGCGGTCGCCTTGGTGTACGGAAAAATCCACGCGATAAGTCGCCGTCACCAGGTGGCGCGGCGTCTTGTACTGGAGCGTTACTCCACTCACCTCGAGCAGTGGGGACGTCATCGAATGCCCCGCATTCGCCGTCAGCTTCCGGGAAGATCATGGATGTCGTCGATGAACATATCTTTCCAGTTCGTCGGCGTCACCGGAACCATTCCGACACGGCCCATATAGCCCGCAACTACCATGACCTTCTGCGGTGTCATGGTCCAGGTATTATCCTTGTCGCGAATGATCTTCTCGGCTTCGGCCGGCGTGAGCTTTGACTTGTCGGCCTTCACCCACAAAGCGGCCGCGCCCGCGGGATCGCTGTTGATCTCCTTCATTGCCGTGCGCAGCGCCGCCAGGAAGGCCTGAACAACCTTGGGTTCGCCTTCGTAAAGTTTGGCGGTCGCCCATACGACATTGAATGTGTGCGGGCCGCCGAATACATCGTAGCTATTAAGCACGCGGTGTACGCGACTGTCGGCAATTTCCTGGTACATGAACGGCGCCGACGTGAAGTGAGCCGTAATCTCGGATTTTCCGCTCATCATTTGAGCAAGGCCATCTGGATGGCTGAGCGACACGGTCCAGGCATCGAGCTTGTGCTCCTGGCCTTTGCCGAAGACCTTCTCTGCGGCCATTTGCAGGATGACCGCCTGCATCGATACGCGGACCGCCGGCAATGCAATCCGGTCCTTTTCGGTGAAGTCCTTGATAGTCTTCACGTTGGGATTGATGCTGTTGAGCCAAAGCGGCATCGAGTTAAGTGCTGTGACGCCCTTCACCTTCAGGTTGCCTCTGGTGCGCGCCCATATCGTGGTGAAGGGTCCGACGCCTCCGGATGCAAAATCAAGGTTGCCTGAAATCAGGGCCTCGTTCATGGGCGGGCCGCCGGTAAAGCGTACCCAGTCAGCCTTGAGGTCGAGTCCACGCTTCTTGCCTTCCGCCTCGAGCAGGTTTTTCTCTGCCATGATGGTCAGGGGCAGATAGGAAATTCCGTACTGCGTTGCGATGCGAACGGTGCGCGGCTCGGCATTTGCGCCGTGCGCTAGCAACAATGTCCCTGCTACAGCGAGCAATACCCAGTTGCGTCGATGCCGGCGGTCGTGGCTCATGATGTTCCTCCCCAAATTGCTTGTCGTTTGTTCTGTTTCGCGCATCATCGCCTACGGTACGATAGCGCGGCAAGCACGCATTCGGTCAAGGAGATGTTCGATGCCGGATTCCGCCCCCATTATCGAGGCCGCACTTTCGCAGCGGTTCGGCGAGCGTTTGAAAGTGGACGGACACCTGCCGGGACTGGACGAGCTTGCCCGCATCGCTGCGCGCCGCGTGCATCGGCGTTATCTTCCGCGCGAAATAGCCCCCGACTTGTTGCGGCTGCTGTGCGCATGCGCCCTATCTGCGCCGTCGAAAAGTGATCTGCAACAAGGCGATATTCTCATTATTCGGGAAAATGCGAAGCGTTATGCCATCGCCGGGCTTCTTCCCGAAATGCCCTGGCTGCGGGAGGCCCCTGCGTTTCTGGTGTTTCTCGCCAACGGCCGCCGTTTGCCGCAGATTTCGCAAATTCGCGGCAAGCCGTTTCCCAATGACCACCTCGACCTCTTCTTTAACGCGACCGTTGATGCCGCGATCGTCATGGCGACGTTTCTGCGCGCTGCCGAGGCCGTCGGTCTTGGCTGCTGCCCCATCAGCGTCATCCGCGACCACGCCGGCAAGGTAAGCGAGTTGTTGGCGTTGCCGCCAAAGGTTGTGCCGATAGCCGGAATGTGCGTCGGCTGGCCAGCCGAGGAGGGCGGCATCACTCCACGACTGCCGCTCGACGTGACGATCCATGAGGATCATTTTGCGGAACGCGACTTATCTGAAATGATCGATGCCTACGACCGAAGACGTAATGCGACACGTCCGTATCGCAATCAGCGGGAACCCGAACGTTTCGGTCGCAGCGAAGTTTACGGCTGGTCGGAAGACAAGGCCCGGCAATATGCCGTCCCGCTGCGAGCCGATTTCGGACGCTTCGTTCGTTCCAGGGATTTTCACCTCGATTGACCTGAAATTATTTTTTTCGGATTCGAAACACGAGCACGTCGTCGGCCTGTGATTTATCCTCCAGCGTGTCGCCGGTCTGGCGTAACAAATTCGGAATGTCGATCGTCGTGAGCGGATCAGTGCATTCCGCCACTATCAGATCCCCACTTTTGAGCTCCGACAATTTCTTGCGAACGCGCAGCGCCGGCAACGGGCATTTCAATCCGCGTAGGTTCATCAGTGTTTCAGTCATTCGCCGAGCGGTACCATCGATAGTTGTCTGTCCGTTGCGGGAATGTATGCCTCTTGGATTCCCAGCTCCTTGCGCACAATATTCGTGCCGCGGGTGAGCGCCACCATCTTGTAAAATGCATGCATTCGACTCATCGACTGCCGACCAAATCCGCAATCGCTCGTCAGGATAAGTCGCTCCGGTTCGATATGTTCAAGCGCCTTGCGGATGAGCTCAGCTACTTCCTCGGGACGCTCCACCTGTAATGTGCGGTGGCTGATCACGCCAACCGCTATCTTCTTGTCTTTCGAAATCAGCTTACCGACGTGTTCGAAATCCATTCCGCGATTGAACGCGCCTTCGATCGTGAGCACGTCGATATCGAGTTGATCGAGATAAGGAAGTGCCGCCCTATAGGATTGGTCCCTGCTCGCTACCCGCTGCGCTGCCGGACTGCCCCAGCATGTATGGCACCACACTTCGCATTTGTTGCGGAGGCCCTTGACCTCGGTGTTGAACGCTTCCACCCATTTCTCGGGCTTGATCGATTGCCGTGGGTCGGCAATCACCTGATGGATCGCCGGCTCCTCGATCTGCACAAGTGGTGCTCCGGCATCGGCGAGCGCGTGATATTCCTTGTTGAGTGCGATTGAAAGATCCGTGAGCAGATCGGAACGGCTTTTGTAGTGCTCGTTGGTAAGCATCAGCGCGAGGATCTGTGCCGAGATAGACCCGACCTTGACGGGTCGGTCGGTCATCGGTGCGACAGCCTTGTAGGCACGGTCGAGTTGTAATGCTGTCTCACCGATTCTACCGACGACAGGCGGCGTCATCCGCGTTTCGATCACTTCCCACATAAGGTCGCCCGGCCCCTTATCGGCCATGAAGCCGGCAGGCGGCATCTCCACGCGTGGCGCGCCAATTCCCGCAATCCGCTCGGTCGCGTAGCTCACCCAGGCGCGGCCGGCGACATCGTCATCAAGCCGCGTGTCGCCATCGACGAAAATATCGATGCCCGCACGGTATTGGGCCGCTACGTGGCAGGCGAGACAATCAAAATGTTGTTCGCGATAACCATGCCGCGAAAATCCCTGAGACAAAGGAATTCCGCGAAGGTTCTCGGTGTACCAATTGGGCCTGGGCAGTGCTCCGGTGGTTGTCGTGAGAAGAGCCTTGTCTTTTGTGGTCGTAAACACGCGTCATTCTCCCGATTTCACCAATGGAAAGGCACACTGTATCCGTTCCGTTGTTGAGCTAAACTGAAGGCTCGGAGAACAACAAGGTCAAGCAAGGCAAAATGGCGGCGTCCGAGGCAATACAGACGATTTCACGGTTGACGCCGCTTGCCGACGTTTTTGTAACCATCGATGCCGAGGTCAAGCCGGTTATCCAGCGGACAATCGATGTGGCCGCGGCCACAGGCCGCGCGCTCGCCCTCGATGCCATGGCGCCCGCACGCCCGGCTTCGCCACTGGCATTGCAGCGACGGTTGGGCGTTGAGTTCGAATGAAACCATGGGCGCCGGTGGTTATGCACCGGCTCCGCTCGCACGCGTGCCTTCACGTGTTGAGATAGGGCAGGTTCTGCCCGCCGGGACCGACAGTGTTGCACCGATTGATGCGGTGAAAGTTGTCGGCGGGCTCGCTGAAGTATTGATGCCGGTCAATCCGGGCGAAGGCGTTCTTGCGGCGGGCGGCGACAGCGACCCGGCAATCCCGTTGCGGCGAGCCGGTGAGCGCCTGCGTGCGACGGACCTCGCGGTCTTTGCAGCCGCGGGTATTGCACGCGTCACCGTCCGTGAACCACGCATTCGCGTCTTGCCGCTGCGCGGCAGCGGCATCATCAACGCTGCCGCTCGACTCGTGACAACGGATATCGAATACAGGGGAGGCGCGGCGCGACTCGATGACAGTGGCCGCGGTCTCGGTGTAGCGATGGCGGCAGAAAGTTCTGACGCGATTATCGCAATCGGGGGGACCGGTAGTGGCCGGAATGACAGCAGTGTGCAGACGCTCGTGCGCGAGGGACGTCTTTTGGTGCACGGTCTGGCTCTTACGCCGGGAGAGACTACGGCAATCGGTTTCGTCGGAGCGAGGCCGGTCTTGCTTCTGCCTGGTCGACTTGATGCAGCGCTTGCGGTCTGGCTTGTAGTCGGGCGGCGTCTGCTTGACCGGCTGGCGGCCGCCAAAAGTAGCGACGGTGATATAGCGGAAACCTTGCCTCTGGCGCGCAAAGTTGCATCGACCGTAGGCTTGGCCGAAATCGTGCCGGTACGACGCAGCGCCGGCCAGGCGGAGCCGATTGCCACTAAATATTTGCCGCTGTCTTCATTGGCGCGCGCGGACGGGTGGATTTTCGTTCCCGCCGAAAGTGAGGGTTATTCGGCCGGGACGGCCGTTCAGGTAAGGCCATTGCCATGAGTGTTGCGCCGTGAACGAGTCGAAAAAGCTGCAGCGGGGAGTCGAGGACGACCTGATTGCGCGCGTGCGCGCTGCTTCACGCCAGGAGCAATTCCTCGAAGTGGTATCGACCGAGGAGGCGCGCACACGATTCGAACGGCACCTCGATCTCGCGCCGCTTTCTGCGGAGACCGTGACCTTGGGTGACACGCGCGGGCGCGTGCTCGCGCACGATGTGATAGCTGCGGTTGATGCGCCGCCTTTCGATCGTTCCAGCGTCGATGGGTTTGCTGTGCGCGCGGTCGACACAGTAGGGGCCGGCGACAACAATCCCAAAATATTTAAACTCAATGGAGAAGTAATTGCCTGTGGTCACGCGCCTGCGATCACTGTCATGGCCGGAACGTGCACGGCGATCGCCACCGGCGGCGTGGTGCCACGCGGTGCGGACGCCGTGGTGATGATCGAACAGACCGAGCTCATCGAAAACGGACCGCCGAGGATCGAACTACGCCGCCCTGCATTGCCCGGGCAGTTCATTTCGTTTGCGGGCTCTGACATCGCGCGCGGCGAAACCTTGCTGCGGCGAGGTACGCGTATTGGCGCTCGCGAAATCGGCATGCTGGCGGCCTGTGGTCTCGATCGCGTCGAAGTCGTCCGCCGACCAATAGTTGCCGTTCTCTCGACCGGCGATGAACTGGTTGAGCCAGGCAAGCCACTCAGACCCGCGGGGGTCTATGACAGCAATGGCGCTATCATCGCGGCTGCGGTCGCCGAAGCCGGCGGCGAGCCGCGGATGTACGGTGCTTTTCCAGATGACGCAGTCGCGCTCGAGAACGCGGTGCGCGAGGCACTCGCCGCGAGCGACATGGTAGTGCTCTCCGGTGGTACGTCGAAGGGCGCCGGTGATTTGTCACACAGTGTCGTGTCGCGGCTCGGCCCGCCCGGCATACTCGTCCACGGCGTTGCGCTGAAGCCCGGTAAACCCCTGTGTTTGGCGGTAATCGGCAAAAAACCGGTCGTCGTGCTGCCGGGCTTCCCGACCTCGGCAATATTCACATTTTACACTTTTGTCGCTCCGGTGATCCGCACAATTGCCGGTCAGCCGCAGGAATCTCGCAAAGAGAATCACCGCACGTGTTCCGGTGCGCGTTGCATCCGAACTCGGCCGCAGGGAATTTGTCCTTGTTTCGCTGATCGAGGGCGAAGGGGCGACGTTTGCGTTTCCGACCGGGAAAGGGTCGGGAGCTGTCACAAGTTTTTCGCAGGCTGACGGATTCCTCGAAATCGATGCGCTTTCCTCGGCGCTCAGCGCCAACAGCGAAACGAGTGTCACGCTCGTCGGCAGCACCTCCCACGCGTTGGATCTGGTTATCATGGGAAGCCACGATGTGGTTCTCGACGTGATCGTGGGATCACTCGCTGACCGTGGCTTTTCGGCGCGGACTCTGGCGGTCGGCAGCCTCGGCGGTGTCGCCGCCATAAACCGAGGCGAATGCGACATCGCCCCGGTTCATCTGATCGACCCTGCGAGCGGACAATATAATAAGCACCTTGCAGGGCCTGGAATTTCCCTGGTTCCCGGTTGGCGGCGAATGCAGGGCATCATATTTCGGCGGGGCGACGAGCGTTTCGAAGATCGCAGCGCGCGGGAGGCATTGAAGACCGTTCTTTCCGATAGCTCTGCCCTTATGGTCAACCGCAACGCCGGCGCGGGAACGCGCGTGCTGATCGATCGCTTGCTCGAAGGCGCGCGTCCGGCAGGCTATGCCAATCAGCCGAAATCACACAACGCGGTTGCAGCTGCGGTCGCGCAGGGACGTGCCGACTGGGGCCTCGCCATCGAACCGGTTGCGAAGCTCTACGGGCTCGGATTTTTGCCGGTGTCGCCGGAACATTATGATTTTCTAATTGTGGAGAGCCGGCGCGAACGGCCGGCACTGCAGGCGTTCCTTGCTGCATTAGGCGACGAGCAGGTCCGTACTCGTATCCGCGAGCTCGGAATGGAACCCGCCGGCTAAATTCCGCCGTCCCGCGGTTGTATCGGACATCACGATGTCGCACCCAGTTAAGAGTTTGAGCATAGGCTTGCTGCTGGTGCCGCTTGCATTTAGTGCGGCATTTGCGCAGTTGCGCGGTCATGGTGGGCCGGTCCGTGCTCTGGCGGTCTCTCCAGATGGGTCGCAAGCGATTTCAGGAAGCTTCGACACGTCGGTGATCCGATGGTCGCTGACCCGCAATGTCGCCGAGCAGGTTCTTCGGTTCCATGATGGCGCGGTCAATGCGGTCTCTTATCTGAAGGACGGACGCATCGTAACTGCCGGCGCCGATTCGCACATAGCTATCTGGACGGCGGGACGGCAGCAGCCCGACAAGGTTTTAGATGGTCATACAGGCCCTGTCGCGGCTCTGGCGGTTTCTGAGGATGGCATGTTGCTCGCCTCCGCATCGTGGGATCACAGTGTCCGCATCTGGTCTTTGAGCAGTGACGGCGCTCCGCGTCTGCTCGAAGGGAATGCCCAGAACGTGAATGGTGTTGCATTCTCGGCGAATGGCAAAAATGTTGTGAGCGCGGGATACGACGCGACCGTGCGCATCTGGCCGATCGCCGGCGGAAGTGAAACCATTCGCAGCCTGCCAGCGCCGCTCAATGCGATTGCGGTTGCCCGTGACGGAGAAATCGTCACCGCTGGTGCCGACGGCAAGGTCTATTTCCTGTCCGCACAAGGTGAAATTCTCGCTGATGTAGCGGCCTCACCAACGCCCATTATTGCCGTCGCCATTTCGCCAGACGGTAGTCTCGTCGCTGCGGCGGGAATTCGTGGCTCTGTTGCAGTAATCGAGCGCAAATCACGCACGCTTGCTCATACGCTCGTCGGGCCCGGTTTGCCGGTGTGGTCGGTGGCATTCTTTCCCGACAATCGGACACTATTGACCGGTGGGGCTGACCGCACGATTCGTCGTTGGGATGCATCGAGCGGCGAACCGATTGGTGCGGTAGTCGTCGGCGCGCCAGAGGATCCGCTCGCGGCCTATGCGGGCGATCATGGTGCGGACTTATTCCGGGCCTGTGTGGCGTGCCACACGCTTTCGCGTGAGGAAGGCAACAAAGCCGGCCCGACGCTTGCCGGGATATTCGGGCGCCGGATCGCCACGCTTCCGGGTTACAATTTTTCGCCGGCGCTCAAGAAGCTCGATATCGTGTGGACACCGGAAACCGTTTCGAAATTGTTCGAAATCGGACCGGCGCATTACACGCCGGGGACAAAGATGCCGGAGCAGACGATCGGATCGCCGGAGGATCGCAAGGCGCTGGTGGATTTCTTGGCCAAGGCGACGAAGAGATAGCTATCCTTCGCCCTTTTCATCACGTTCGCGCAGGTAATCATCGGTGGTGCGCACCCGCGCGCGCGCTGGTGCGCCGAACGGGTCAAATTGTTCTTCTGCCATCACCACGACGCGGCAATCCTCGCACATGCGAATGACGTCGAGCCGTTTTTTGGAATCCTTAAACATCCAGTGCTTGCCTTCCAGCTTGGCAACGACCCGCTCGACGGTGCTTTTCACTCCGAACGGCTTGCCACAGCGGATGCATTCGGCCGGTTCCTCCTGCTTGATGATGTGGCTCATTGCGGTGGCCGCACGGAAATCAATCTGCGGCCTCAGGCTGATTACCTTTTCGGGACAGGTCGCTTTGCAGAGTCCGCACTGCACGCAAGCGTCTTCCGCGAAGCGCAGCATCGGCCGTTCGGGATCGTCCGAAAGCGCGCCGGTCGGGCACGCCGACACGCATGAGAGACAAAGCGTGCAGCCCTCGACATTGACTTCGACCGTGCCGAACGGCGCTCCTGCCGGAAGCGGAATGGTATCGACCGGCGCGGGTGCGGCTGCGTGCAATTCGCGCAGAGCGAGACACATCACTTCGCGCTTGCGGCCCGTTGGCGAGAAGCTGGCCGGTTTTGTTGTTGCGTCGAGTGAAGCAATTGCGCGCAATGCGCTACCGAGCACATCGGGGTCGTCGGTCTCGATGGTCGCAACCCGCGGCCCGATAAATCCCAAGCCATTCAGAATCGGTTCGGCCAGTGCGATCACGTTGTGAAGTCCGGCGATGTCATGGTGGGGCTTGGCCCGTGTCAGGAAACGTACTGCCGTGGCGCCATAGGCAATTGCCGCAGCGATCGCTTCCAGCCCTACTTGCGTAATTTCGTTGACTTCCACCGGCAAGACGTTCGCCGGCAAACCATCACCATGGCGAGCAAGCGCATCGATCAAGGGGTCCCCATGGGCCCCATCATGAAACATGAGAACCGCCTGCGTTCCGCCGGCATCCCGATATACCGAGAGCAATGTGCGCAATTTTCTAAGCAGTGCGTCCGACGGAGGAAAGGCATAGCCGGCTGCGCCGGTTGGGCAAGCCGCGGCGCACTGCCCGCAACCGGCACAGATTTGGGCATTGATGGAAACATGATCTCCGGCCGGTGTGATTGCGCCGGTTGGACAGAGGTCGAGGCAACGGCGGCAGCCAACAATTCTGGAACGTGAATGCGCGCAGAGGTCGGCGGTAAAATTGATATAGCGGGGCTTGTCGAATGTGCCGGTGAGATCGCGCGCCTTCAGCACCGCGCGTAGTACCGCAGCAGGATCGCCCGGATCAGTGTGCAGATAGCCGTCACGCAGATCCGAAGCGGGAAACAGCGACGGGCCGCCGGAGAGATCGATCAATATGTCGCAACGCGAAATTGCGCCATTACGGGGAGCCGCGAATCTTAACGCGCCGCGCGAGGAAGGCACCGGGGCGGCGTAGTCATCGACCGTCACCTCAAACGCGCCCAGATATCCCTTAGCCGAACGGATATTGCCCTGCACGACCGGGAATTCGGTTACTCGAAGCGGAACAAGTTCGGCATTAGGTTTGATCAGCACGGTGATATCGAGCTGCTCTTTGAGCAGCTTTGCTGCTTCGATCACCTGCTCATCCTTGCCGTAAAGCAGCGCGACGCCGTCGCTCGTCAAGGGCACAAACGGTATTTCGGGCACCGGTTCACCGCTTGCTGCGATCAGCGCAGCCATTTTGGCCGCGGCTTTCGCAGATTCTTTTGCCCAGCCCGCTGTCTCGCGAATATTGACGAAGGTAAGCGCGCCGGCATGACCGGCCTCAGCCGCTACCTCGCCGAATAGCGGCGCCTCTTGGGTGCAGGCCACGATGATCTGTTCACCGCTGCCAGCCGCCCTGCGCACGCGGTCGAGCTCGGCGCGGCAAAATTGCCGGCCCTCAATTACAACAGAATCGCGGCACGCGCGGCGCACCGTTTCGCCGTCGAGCGACATTGTGTCTTCGCAGGAGCAAATCAGGATATGACGCGGCCGTTCGGCCATCGGCTGATTAACCTTTTCGTTTAGTCCGCCATTATCAGGGCAAACCGCGCATTCGGCGTCGCCGCCGCAGCAATTTCACCGCGCGTTTGGCCTCGGAGCCTAGCGTGGCTATAATTATATGTATTCACATATGAAAGGTAGAGCGAGACACAATGCCGTTTGAGACGGCCCACCCCCAGATGCGCCTTGCGCTGGAGCTCGCATTGCCGCCGCCATTCTCGGCAGTGCGTTTGCGTGAGGTGGGGGACGCTTTCGCGCATGCAACATCGATTGCGTCCGAGCAGGGTGCCGGCACGCTCGTCTATGTGGGACGGTTCGATCTGGCTGAATTTGCCGTTGTACTGGAACCCGACGAGCCGCTGGCGAGCGCGCGGCGGGCTTTCTTTGCCGGCATGACGGCGCTCGCCGATGCCTTGGTTGCACATGCGCAGCCCGAAACGTCGATCCTCATCGACTGGCCCGACACCCTTCTCGTTAACGGCGGGCTGGTTGGCGGCGGAAGGCTGGCCTGGCCGCGGGGAACTCGCGAGGACGAAATCCCACCCTGGCTCGTGTTTAGTGGAATGATCCGCACCGTTTCAATGACAGGAACCGAACCAGGCTTGAATCCTCTCGTTACGGCGCTGGAGCAGGAAGGCTTCACCGATGTGATGTCGACGCATGTAGTGGAAAGCTTTGCACGTCATTTCATGTTGGCGCTCGATGCCTGGCAGGAAAGTGGATTCGGTGCGGTGGCGAAAACCTATTTGGAACGATTGCCGCGCGAGCATGGATTGCGTCGCGACATTGACGAGAACGGCGATCTGCTGAGCAGCCGCATCGGAAAGGTTGAGGTCGTAAGGCAAGAACTTTTGCCGCGGCTCGGTCAGCCGTCATGGTTCGATCCGGCGACGAGAGGGCCGCGGGCGTGAAACTCCTTCGCACGATACGTCTCGATCCCTCGGACACATTTGTATTCGAGAAGGCAGCCGATCCGGGGGAGTGGGCTGTCTCGGGCGCGTTCGCATTCTGGAACAGCGATCCTGCGAAGTTGGAAGGCAAGACACGCACGGCGTTTCGCAGTGGCTTTCTTGGCATATCAACGCTTGGGTGGTCGACGCTGGTGCAAATTGTGGAGGCGACCGAGGACGAACGCCTCGCAGTCATTAATCTGCTGGCAGGGCACCTTGTTTCAAAATTCGCCGCGCCCACGATCGACGATGCTGTCGCGGCCGCGACGGAAGAGATCACTTTCGCAGAATCGCTATGCTCCCAGCCGCGCGATACCCTCGTCGCTGTCCATCGGACGTTTGAAGAAGGTGCGGTGCGAGAGTCATTTCGAACGTTGCGGCCGCGCAACGGTCCTAAACCGGCCCGGGCTTTTTCCTTCCTGGAGGTCGAAGGCGAAGATGAGCAGACGGACGAGCACGTCAATCTGATCACAATGGCCGGTCGGGAACGCAAATGAAAGATTTCTGGATATCCAGCGGCCACCATCTGCTTGATCGCGATGAAAATGGCGGGCTGCACGTCACAGATGAATTCCTCAAGCTGTATTTGGCGCGGCCCGAATTGTTGCCTCCCGCGGATGCCTGTGACGCCGAGCGCGCCCTGCATGCCGCATTACTGGCCAATCCGCGGCGGGCCGTTGCGCCATCGGAAATCGACAGTATCAATGACCCCGACGCGCGTGAAAACTGGAAACTGCTGATAAGCTTCCGCGACCGGCTGCTGCGTCACAAGACGTTGGAAGCAGCTTTCATCGAGCTTGCCCGTAATGGATTCGGGTCAATTCCGCCGCTCTTCGTCAACCAGCTTGTGCACGTGATTTTGCGCAATGCACTCGACGATACGCGTGACGCACAGATGCTGCGCGCGGCCGAGCTTTTCTTCCGCGTCCAGCGGATCACGGTGCATGACGGATCGCTGGTCGCGGCGGACGAAGAAACGGTTGGCGGGCTCAGCGCCACGCCGGTCACGCCCCTTGTTTCGATGCTGGGCATTCCGGCTGAAGCCGAGATCGATATCATCAATGCGAGCAATATGGACGAATACTGGGAGCGTAGCGATCAATTCGACATGGCGCTCGACCTGACGGCAGGCCGTGAAGGGCTTGGGGCTCTGGCAAAGGTAATGGAGCGCTGGATTGTGCATCTGCTCGGCATAGAGGTCGACATCGAAGCGCTGGCGGAGCTGCGTGACGTAAATCTTACCTGGTATGTTGGCCTCGATGCGGACGCGACGAGGCTCGGCGACATGCTTTGGCAAGGCCAGGTAATCGACGAAGCGACCATGGCGCGGGTAGTCGGGATATTCCGGCTCGACTTCCGCGACTCGTCGGTGATGTTGGAAAAGGTGAGGGGTGAGCCGGCGTATCTGATACTGATGATGACGCCGGACAAGACGATTCGTATGAAGCCCCAGAATCTGGTCACCGGGCTGCCAGTGCGGCATTTGGAGGCGGTCAGTTGAGCGCCGCCGCCCCCCTTGCGAGCATTTCAGTCGGCGTCGTGGTCGAGCGCAGCAAGGGCGCAAGTCCTTGGGTCGATTTTCACTGGCGACCCGTAAGCGTGATTGCCGGTGTGCCGGATACGCCACCGTGGACGAAGCTCAGTGAGAACGACGACCGAACTTCGTTCTATGCCGGTGCCGCCGCCGTAGAACTGTATCGGACGGAAACGGCACACTACCGCGATAATCTTCAGATGGATCCCCCGCTGGTGTGGGTGATCCTGCGACCTGTAGATGCCGATCCTCCCTATGAGCTTGCTGCGGTGACAGCTGACCCCGCCGAAGGCGAAGGAATGACCGAGGCGGGCGCCAATATCGTTGAGGCCTTGCCGATGCCGGAACCGTTGCAGACCGCTGTTGCGGCCTTTGTGGCCGAGCACCATGTCGAAAGGGCATTCGTCAAACGCAAGCGCGATCGTGCCAATCCCGATGCGTTCGCACGTCGCCAAACGTCTGGACATAAAGATCGCAAATGAACGATCCCGACAATTTTCTGAGCCGTTGGTCGCGTCGCAAAAGCGAGGCCGGTGGGCACGTGGAACGAAGCGAGGAGACGGAACCCGGTAAACCGCCTGGTGACGACAGAAATTCGCTGCCGGACAATAAAAATTCGACGCCGCCTGCGACGGAAGTCGATGTCAGCCGGTTACCTCCCATCGAATCGATTGGCGCCGAAACTGATATCTCGTCATTCCTCCAACCAGGGGTGCCGGACGAATTGCGTCGTGCGGCGCTTCGCCGCGCGTGGTCCGCTGATCCTGCGATCCGCGAATTTATGGGCCTCACCGAAAATTATTGGGACGCGGCCGGTCCCGATGGCGTTCCAGGATTTGGCGACCTCGATCCGGATTTTGACGTCAAGCAAATGATCTCCGAACTCTTCGGAGAGCGACCGCGTGAGGACACGGACGCGAAGACGCAAGGGGCGCAGCCCGTTTCTTCGGCGTCTTCCGTCGAAACTCCGCAAGCGGGATTGTCGGTTGGCCAATCCGGCCAAACGAAGCTTCCGGCGTCACAGGCGCAAGATCAGGCGCAAGATCAGGCGCAAGATCAGCCGCAAGACAAGATATCGCACCGCGGTGAAAATGTTGCGCCGCAACAGCGGGAGGCTGAGCCTCAGTTACCACAAAAATTTGTGCGGCGGCACGGCGGCGCTATGCCGCAATAAATAGCCGAAGGTTGATTGCATCCCATAGCCTCAGGCTATTGACCCCTTCTCTGGTGGGCCAGTAGGCTTTCACTATCATAATTCGAAAAAAGAGCGTCGGATGCGAGACCCGGGCCTCTCCGAAGCTATTCGCGCTGCCGGTGGTGTTAGCGAACTTGCGCGTCAGATCGGCATTGCCCAGCCATCTGTTTCGAATTGGAATCGAGTGCCTGCCGAGCGTGTGATCTCGGTTGAGTCGGCGACCGGAGTGGATCGCGCAGTCCTGCGCCCCGATCTCTACGGGGGCACAAAGATGGTCGCCAATTTCGACGAAGTGGATGATGCACGGGCGCAGGAATATGCGTTGCTTGCCACATTGCTTCTGCGCGCTCCGGACGCAGAGCTCCTTTCCGGAATTTCCCAATTGCGAGCCGACGCCTCGCCGCTCGGTTTGGCGCACGCCGCGCTTGCCGAAGCCGCCACCAATACGGGCGCAGAGCATATTAAGCGCGAATTCTTCGATCTGTTTATTGGGCTCGGTCGCGGCGAGTTGATGCCGTATGGCTCTTATTATCTCACCGGCTTCCTGCACGAGCGTCCGCTGGCGCGGCTCCGCGACGATCTGGCGCGCCTCGGTATTGCTCGCCGCGACGGTGTCGTGGAACCGGAAGATCATGCGGGCATTCTCTGTGAGATCATGTCCGGTCTTGCGAGCCGTCGGCTTCCGTCTCCTCCCGATTCCGATCGTCTCATTTTCGACAAGCATATGGCGCCTTGGATCAGGCGCTTCTTCGTCGATTTGGAAAACGCGGAGGCTGCAGATTTTTACCGTCGCGTGGGCGCGCTTGGTCGTGTCTTTATTGATATCGAAGCCGAGGCCTTTGAATTGCCGGGCTAAGGCGAGACAAAGGATCACAAGGAAGAATTCAAGGAGGGAACGGCGATGAAACAACAGGACAGATCGAAGTTAGGCCGTCGCGACTTCCTGCGAGCGATGGGCGCCGGTGCTGGTTTGGCTGTGACTGCGGCCGCGCCGCTTGCTACCGGGGCTGCTGCCTCCGAAACGGACGCGGAGAAAAAGAAGGCCCGGTATCAGGCAAACTCGACCGACGTGCAGACCTACTACAAAGTCAACCGTTATCCGAGCTGAGGGAGATTCCGCCGTGCTGATCAAGAGAACAGAACGTCAAGCACGCCGCAGCAATCTCGCGGCGACGATCGGCAATCAGGTTGCGGGCGGTCTCGATCGCCGCAGCTTCTTGCGCAGGTCCGGTCTGGTCGCGACAGGTCTTGCCACGATCGGTGCGTTGCCCCTGGTAACTGTGCAAAGGGCCGAAGCCGCTGGCCCCAATGTAGCCGGCGCTACGATCCGCAAAAGTGTTTGCACGCATTGTTCGGTCGGCTGCACCGTCACCGCCGAAGTGTCGAATGGCGTCTGGGTCGGTCAGGAGCCAAGCTGGGATTCACCGATCAATCGCGGTTCGCACTGCGCGAAGGGCGCGTCGGTGCGCGAGTTGGTGTCCGGCGAGCGCCGGCTCAAATACCCGATGAAGCTCTCGAACGGCCAATGGACGCGCGTGTCCTGGGACGTTGCAATCAACGAGATCGGCGACAAGCTGGGAGCAATTCGCGACAAATCCGGCGCGGATTCCGTCTATTGGCTCGGTTCAGCCAAGATGACGAACGAGGGCTCTTATTTGTTCCGCAAGCTCGGCGCGTTCTGGGGCTCGAATAATACGGACCATCAGGCTCGTATCTGCCATTCGACCACCGTCACCGGCGTGGCCAATACCTGGGGCTACGGCGCGATGACCAACAGCTACACTGATATACGCAACGCCAAGACCCAAATCATTATGGGCGGCAATCCTGCCGAAGCACATCCGGTATCGTTGCAGCATTTGCTCGAGGGCGCCGAGCTCAACAAGGCTAACGTGGTTGTCATCGACCCGCGCCTGACTCGTACCGCCGCGCATGCCACGGAATATGTCCGCATCCGGCCCGGCACCGATATTCCGGTGCTGTACGGAATCATGTGGCACATCATCAAGAATGGCTGGGAAGACAAGGAATTTATCCGGCAGCGCGTTTATGGATTTGAAGACACGCGCAAGGAAATGGAGAAATGGAATCCCGAAGAAGTGGAGCGGGTGAGCGGCGTTCCTGGCGCGCAGCTCGAGCGCGTCGCCAAGATGTTCGCAACGCAAAAGCCGTCAACCTTGATCTGGTGCATGGGTCAGACCCAGCACACGGTTGGGACGGCCAATGTGCGGGCGAGCTGCATATTGCTGCTGCTTACCGGAAATGTCGGCGCGCCTGGTACCGGCGCCAACATCTTCCGCGGCCACGACAACGTGCAGGGAGCAACCGACGTCGGTCTCGATATCGTGACGCTCCCGTTCTACTACGGCTTGGCCGAAGGTGCGTGGAAGCACTGGTCGCGCGTTTGGGAAGTGGACTACAACTATTTGGTCGGTCGTTTCGATGACAAGAAGATCATGGAAACGCCCGGCATCCCGCTCACGCGCTGGTTCGACGCCGCGATTTTGCCGAAGGATCAGGTCGCGCAGAAAGATAACGTGCGTGCGATGTTCGTGCAGGGCCATGCCAGCAACAGCATCACGCGCATCCCGGAGTCGATGAAGGGCCTGAAGGCGCTCGAGCTGCTGGTCGTCGCCGACCCGCATCCGACGACCTGGGCCTCGCTTGCTGTGCAAGCCGGGCGCAAGGAGAACATGTATCTGCTGCCCGTGGCGACCCAGTTCGAATGCAAGGGCTCGCGCGTCGCCTCGAACCGCGCGCTCCAGTGGGGCGAGCAGATCGTCAAGCCGATCTTTGAATCGAAGGACGATCTTGAGGTGATGTACCTCATTGCCAAGAAATGCGGCTTTGCCGACCAGATGTTCAAGAACATCAAGGTCGAGAACAATGTTCCGGTCGCCGAGGACATCCTGCGCGAAATCAATCGCGGCAGCTGGTCGACCGGCTACTGCGGCCAGTCGCCGGAGCGCATCAAGTCGCACATGGCGCATCAGGCCGACTTCGACATGCGTACCCAGCGGGCGACCACAGGCCCGAATAAAGGCGACTATTACGGCCTGCCTTGGCCGTGCTGGGGTTCGCCTGAAGTCAGGCATCCCGGTACGCCGCTGCTGTACAATGCCAACCTCTCCGCCATGGATGGCGGCGGCGTGTTCCGCGCGCGGTTTGGTATTGAACGCGAGGAGAAACGGCCGGACGGCTCGACCGTGAAAGTCAGCCTGCTCGCCGACGGCTCCGCCTCCAAAGACTCGGAAATCAAGGACGGATATCCGGAGTTCACGCTCGGCGTGCTCAAGAAGCTCGGCTGGGACAAGGACCTGACCGAAGCCGAAATGGCCGTCATCAACAAGGTCAATCCAACCACGCCGGACGCCGTTTCGTGGTCGCTCGACCTATCGGGCGGAATTCAGCGCGTGGCGTTGAAACACGGTTGCATCCCGTATGGAAATGGCAAGGCCCGCATGAACGCGTTCGGCCTGCCGGATCCGATCCCGGTGCATCGCGAGCCGATCTATACGCCTCGCGTTGATCTGGTGACAAAGTATCCGACATTGCCCGACGCCAAACAGTTCCGGCTGCCGAATATCGGTTTCTCGGTCCAAAAAGCAGCTGTCGAAAAGGGAATCGCCAAGCAATTCCCGCTCATCCTGTCTTCGGGCCGGCTCGTCGAATACGAAGGCGGCGGCGAGGAAACGCGGTCGAACAAGTGGCTCGCCGAATTGCAGCAGGACATGTTCATCGAAATCAACCCGGCCGACGCTGCCGATCGCGGCATCAAGGACGGCGGCTGGGTCTGGGTGACCGGCGCTGAAAATAATTCGAAGGCCAAGGTGAAAGCACTGGTAACCGAGCGAGTAGGCAAAGGCGTCGCGTGGATGCCGTTCCACTTCGGCGGTTGGTTTGGCGGCGAGGATCTTCGGGCAAATTACCCGAAGGGTACCGATCCGATCGTGCTCGGCGAAAGCGCGAACACGATTACGACCTATGGCTATGATCCTGCGACCGGCATGCAGGAACCCAAAGTCACCCTCTGTCAAATTCGAGCGGCGTAAGGAGCAACGACCATGGCGCGAATGAAATTTCTCTGCGACGCCGACCGCTGCATCGAATGCAACGCCTGCGTCACGGCCTGTAAAAACGAACACGAGATACCGTGGGGCATCAATCGCCGGCGGGTAGTCACGCTCAATGACGGCAAGCCCGGCGAGCGCTCGGTCTCGATGGCCTGCATGCATTGCACCGACGCGCCTTGTGCGGCGGTATGCCCAGTGAATTGCTTTTACACCACGGCCGACGCGGTGGTCCTGCACTCGAAAGATCTCTGCATCGGCTGTGGCTACTGTTTCTATGCTTGCCCGTTCGGCGCGCCGCAATATCCGAAAGTAGGCAATTTCGGCTCACGCGGAAAAATGGACAAGTGCACGTTCTGCGCTGGTGGCCCTGACGCCGACAACAGCAAGGAAGAGTTCGAAAAATATGGAGCCAATCGTCTGGCCGAAGGCAAGCTCCCGCTGTGTGCAGAGATGTGCTCGACAAAGTCGCTGTTGGCCGGCGACAGCGATGTCATCGCCCAGATTTACAAGGAACGCGTTTCCAAGCGCGGATATGGGTCGGGCGCCTGGGGTTGGCAGACCGCATACAAAGAATCGATTGCGACGTAACTCAAGGCGACGGTGCGGGAGTTTTCGCGCAGTCTGTTGGTTTTGAAGTACATTCGAATGCAGGGAGAATGAGCATGCCGAAACTTGTTGCGCATATGCGCTTGATCGCGGGCGCATTGGCACTTGCATTCATGGTCGCAATATCGGCGCCGGTTTCTGCCCAGCAGCCGAGCTCGGTCAATCCGACCGCCGATGCCGTGAAAGAGCAGCAACTCTTACAGCAGCTCAAAACAATTCAAGGCCGCGGCACAATTCCTGACGTGAAGTCATACACGATCGAGCATCCTGCCGGCCGTGAGTGGCAGCAGTTTCATAATGTGACGCTGCGTTGGATCGGCGGAATTGCCATCCTCGGAATGCTGGCGCTTCTCCTGGTCTTCTATCTGTCGCGCGGCATGGTGATGATCAAGAGCGGGCGTTCGGGCCGCAAGATCGTTCGCTTCAATGCATTCGAGCGGTTTGTCCATTGGATGACAGCGACCTGCTTCATCATCCTGGCCATATCCGGTCTCAATATTACATTCGGCCGGCCGCTCTTTGCTGCAACGGTAGGCTCGGAAGCGTTCACGACCTGGTCGGAATGGGCAAAATACGCGCACAACTATCTAAGCTTTCCTTTCACGATCGGCGTGGTGCTGATCTTCCTGATGTGGATCGGCGGGAACATTCCTAATTCTGTCGATGTCGAATGGTTCAAGCGCGGCGGTGGCATAGTCGGCGACGATCATCCGCCGGCGTATCGGTTCAACGGCGGCCAGAAAGCGATCTACTGGATCGTGGTGCTGGGCGGCGCCGGCGTGGCCATCACCGGCTATGTGCTGATGTTCCCGTTCTATGGGACCGGCATCGACTCCATGCAATACGCGCAGATGATCCACGCTGTAGTCGCGATGCTGTTCGTTGCGGCGATGCTCGGCCACATCTATATCGGGACGATCGGCATGGAAGGCGCCTTCGAAGCCATGGGCGAGGGGACGGTTGACATCAACTGGGCCAAGGAACACCACAGTCTTTGGCTCGAAGATGAGATGGGACGTAACCCGAAGGGTGCGCGCGCCCAGCCGGCCGAATAAACGCCCTGGTAGCACTGAGTTCTGACGCCCGGCTTTAGAGCCGGGCGTTTGCTATAAGGGGGCGAGGAAAATGACAATGAACCCGCCTCCAAATGGCCCTACGCGCATTATCGGCCTCGCCGGCTGGAGCGGGTCGGGCAAGACGACGCTGATTACGCGGCTGATACCGCGGTTGATTGCACGCGGGATCAGGGTATCGACGCTCAAGCACGCTCATCACGGCTTCGATCTGGACCAGCCCGGCAAGGATTCCTTCTTCCACCGTACCGCCGGTGCGACTGAAGTCATTATTTCGTCCGCCAAACGATGGGCAATTCTTCACGAGCTGCGCGAAGAACCGGAATGGGACCTGCGTGCTTTGGTCGCAAAAATGTCGCCTGTCGATCTGGTGCTGGTCGAGGGCTTCAAGCGTGACGCGTTTCCCAAGCTCGAAATTCATCGTGCGGCGAATGGTAAGCCGCTCATTCATCCTGATGACCCGTACATCGTCGCCATCGCTTCCGATGTCGTTCTGCCGGAGGCGAAAGTTCCGGTGGTCGACCTTGATGATATTGAGGCGATTGCCGACCTGCTCCTCAAGCGCGCCGTGCCCGTCGGCGCGGCAGAAGCGACCGCCTCGACAAGGAGTCGGTGATGGCGCAGCTCAGCGATGATTGTTTCGCATTTTCGGGCCCGCTCCTTCGGCTCGACGAAATGGAGCGAATGATTGCGGAGCGGATTGTGCCGGTGGCCGAAGTCGAGCGCGTTCCGTTGCATGGTGCGCGCGGCCGCGTTCTGGCAAGCGACGTAAAGGCACCCGTCAATCTCCCCCCGTTCGACAATTCCGCCGTCGATGGCTATGCCGTACGGCACGCCGACCTGCAGCCGGATGCAGACACGACGCTTGTCATAGCAGGCCGGCTAACCGCCGGCTCGCACGAAGCCCTGATGCTCAGGGCGGGCAGTGCAATCCGTATCTTTACCGGCGCCGCGATGCCCAGGGGCGCCGACACGGTTTTCATGCAGGAGGATGTGACGGCCGACGGCGAACATGTGACTGTGCCCAGGGGCCTGAAGCTTGGGGGGAACAGGCGTCTGGCAGGCGAAGATGTCGCCGTGGGCGCATTGGTCCTTTCGGACGGCACCGTCCTCGAAGTGCAGCACGTGGCGCTCGCCGCCGCGCTGGGATTGACCGAGCTTCCGGTCAGACGCCGCCTCCGTGTCGCTATTTTTTCGACCGGTGACGAGATCGTGGAGCCGGGTGCGCCTCGCGGCGGCACGGCGATCTACGACTCGAACCGTGTTTTGCTCATGCAACTGCTGGAACGCCTCGGCGCAATCGTCACCGATCTCGGCATTCTCGCCGACGATCCCGAAAGGCTGTCGGTCAATTTGCGCCAGGCCGCGGTTGCACACGATCTCATCGTGACCTCGGGCGGGGTTTCGACCGGGGAAGCCGATTACGTCCGCAATGCGGTTGAAAGCGTCGGGAAACTGGTTTTCTGGCGCGTCGGCATCAAACCCGGAAGACCGGTCGCGCTCGGAGTGATCCCGGCGCAACACGGGCAAGGCGCCGCGTTTCTGGGCCTGCCGGGAAATCCGGTTGCCGTCTTCGTTACGTTCGTACGCGTGGTCAAGCCGCTTTACCGCCGGCTCTCGGGGGCCCGGCCTGACAAACTCGTGCCGCTGCCGGTGCGCACCGCTTTTTCATACCGGAAGAAGAAGGACCGCCGGGAATATGTCCGCGTCGCGCTCAAGCGTGCCGCCGATGGCGAGATCGAGGCGGTCAAACACCCGCAGGATGGCGCAGGTATCCTTACGTCGTTGACGCAGACTGACGGGTTGCTGGAATTTCCCGAGGACGTGACGGCGGTCGAAGCAGGCGACCGCGTCGGTTTTCTCTCCTACGCGGCGCTCATGGATTGAAAAACGACACGCAGGCTCTATGCGCCGAGGTCCACGCCTGTCGAGCTGCTGAAGGCCTTGGCAACAGGTTCCTGCACGCTGTTGAGCGCAACGCCCCCGATCACGGCAATAACGATAGCGGCCACGCAGGCCATGATGAAAATTTTCATTGATCGTCCCTCTCCAAGAGCAACAGGCCCTGACTATAGCAAATATGGAAGCCCTGCGAACGCGTTCAAGAATCAAGCGCTCAAATGGCGCACACCGATCGAGCGCACAAATCGAGCGAGCACGGCCAGCTAGCTATGTTGCAACGCAATGCGCTCGGCGCGGGCGGCATCCTCCGGCGTATTGACGTTGAAAAATGGATCGACAGGCTCGTCCGGCCAGTCGGCATGCGCGACGCCATGACGCGCCGTCCAGACTTCTATTTTGCGCAAATCCTCCTGGGTCAGCGCCGCGCGCAGATCCTCGCGCAGCGCCAGCGGCCATAACCCAACCACGGGATGTCGCCATTGGCCCGAGCGCGCACAGGCGAGCGGCACGCCCGTGCCCATCTGCCGGCGCGCCCGGTGCAGGCGTTCGACAAGATCATCCGGCAGGAACGGGCAATCGCCGGGCACGCTCACCATCCATTCGATTCCGCTGTCCTGCATGGCCAGCCAGTCGAGACCGGCCAGAATCCCGGCGAGCGGCCCCGCAAAATCCGGCACCGTGTCCGGCACGACGGTAAGCCCGGTATCCTCGAAACGTTTCGGATCGCCGTTTGCATTGATGATCATGCCGGCGCATTGGCCCGATAACGTGGCCAGCACCCGGTCAGAGAATCGTGACACCGCCGATCTCGATTCGCGCCTTGTCGCCTCCGCCCATGCGGCGGGCCAGTCCGCCGGCAAGGACGAGACCGAGGGTCGGCGGAACGGGCGCCATCATCGTGGAGTGGCCGGCCCCGCCGGCCCTCGCAGGATGTCGCACGCGCGGGCGTTCTCCGACGCTCGCGGTTCACGCCCGCAATTCGGGAAGGTGGCGGTCGAAATCCGGACGTTACTCATCGTGTACCGCGGCTTTGCGACGGTGCTTGGCGCTTTCTTCTTCGACGGCAGACAAGTCCTGGTCGAAGACGATGCGGTCCTCGCCGGCGAGCGCGACAAAGCGCTTGCCGCGTGCGCGGCCGATCAACGTCAGATTTGCCTTGCGTGCCAGTTCGACGCCCCAGGCGGTGAAACCCGAACGCGAAATCAGGATCGGGATGCCCATGCGCACCGTCTTGATCACCATTTCCGATGTGAGCCGCCCGGTCGTGTAGAAGATCTTGTCTGCGGCGGAAACCTTTTCCTTGAACATCCAGCCGGCGATCTTGTCGACCGCGTTGTGGCGGCCGACATCTTCCATGTAGACCAGCGGTTCGTCGCGCTTCGCCAGCACGCAGCCATGGATGGCGCCTGCCTCGAGGTAAAGCGAAGGCGTCGTATTGATTTTATGCGTCAGCGCATAGAGCCATGAGGTGCGCAGCTCCGCTTTCGGCAATGACACATTCTCCAGGGCTTCCATCAGGTCGCCGAATACGGTTCCCTGGGCGCAACCGGAGGTCTGCACTTTCTTCTTCAGCTTTTTCTCGTAGTCGGTCTTGCGTTTCGTCCGCACGACGACGACGGCGAGTTCTTCGTCATAATCGACGCCCGTCACGACATCGTCCGGCATCAGCATGTTCTGGTTGAGCAGGTATCCGACGGCCAGATATTCGGGGTAGTCGCCGATGGTCATGGCGGTGACGATTTCCTGGCCGTTGAGGAAAATCGTCAGGGCGCGCTCCACGGTCACCGACGTATCGATGCGCGCTCCGGTCTGGTCAATACCGCTCACGCGCTCGGTCAGCCGCGGGTCGAGCGGGTCGGGCCTGATGATGTAACTGCCGCCGTCTTTGCTCATCGGTCCACTATAGCAGACATTTTGGCACAGCATGAAAACTGCCCAACTTAGGTGGGCAGCGGTGCCTCTTTTGTCCATATCCGTCGCCCTGAAAAGACGAAGACCGTTTCCAAGCGGCACGCTACGGACATAGACTGTCGATCAACAAGAACGCCATTTCGGGGAGATGCCGATCATGCTTCGCGCCACCAAGGACATCATGCTGCCGACCACGATCACGGGCTCGTTGCCGCGGCCAAGCTGGTACACCCAAAATCTCGGCTCGCGCAGCTTCCTCGATGCAATGGTGAATAATCAATTCCGCGAGCAGTACGTCGATGCGGTATCGGTTTATTTGCACGAACAGGAAATAGCCGGGCTCGACATTGTCACCGACGGCGACGCCCATTTCGATTCCGACGTCGGCGGCCAAAGCTGGACCAACTACCCGCCGCGCCACATGGGTGGCTTCGATCACAATCCGCAGCCGACGCCTGCCGGCAAGGGTGGTCTGGGATTTCCTCCCGGCCACATCCTGCATGACTATCTCGAGTCGCGCGTCATGCCGGGAATTGTGGGGCCGGTCACCCGCGGGGACCTGCAATACGCCGCAATGTTCAAGGTGGCACAGCGCATGACCAAAAAACCGGTCAAGTTCGGCACGATCGGGCCCGAGCTCGTCGCATTTGCCGTGCAGGACAGGCATTACAAATCGCTGAAGGATCGCATTCTTGCGATCACCGATGCACTGAATGCCGAGCTGCACGATCTTGCCGACGCCGGCTGCCCGGTGATCCAGTTCGAGGAGCCGCAAATCCACCTGCTGGCGGTGCGCAACATCGTGGACGACGTCATCAATCCGGCATTCAGCCTTGAGATATTCAATCGCACCGTAAAAGGCTTGCGCGCGAAAACAGAGGTCTGGTGCCACACCTGCTGGGGCAATCCTTCCCAGCAGCGCATGTTCAAGGACGTGCAGAGCTACAAGAATGCGCTCGAGATGCTCAATAAGGTCGACGCCGACGTCATTACATTTGAATCGGCGAGCGCCGGCGGCATGGATCTCGAGGCCTTCGGCAAGATCATCACCGACAAGAAAATCTGCATCGGCGTCATCGATCATCACGCGCTGCAGGTCGAGCGGCCGGAGGAGATCGCCGAACATATCCGCCGCGCGCTCAAGCATATTCCGGTCGAGCGGCTGGTGCTTTCATCGGATTGCGGCATGGGCCGCGAGGGCATGAGCCGCCGTCATGCCTATTACAAGATCGTGTCGATGGTGTTGGGCGCCAACATGGTGCGCAAGGAGCTTGGCCTCCCGCAGGCGGAATGCCTTGCCGCCGACAGCCGCTATTCGCTGGTCGTCCCGACGAAATAGGCCTGCGCCAGTAAGCCAACTCACGGGAATCCGGCGCGGAGGCGGGTTAAAATCTGCCTAACATGTTGCGTCCAAGCCGGGCGCCGGGTTTCGCGCGGTTTCAATCGCTGCCGGTTTAGATTGCTGGTCAGGGGGAGGGGTCAAGCCAGGAGGCTTGACCATGCGTTTGCGCTATCTTGCCGTCGCCGGCGCGGTTATTGCCTGCGCGTCGCTGTATCTGCTGATGCCGCGCCCATCGGCTTCGGTCGAATTTACGACAGAAGCAGCGGCGGCCTCGGTCGACTTCGATTCATTGCATGCACAGGCCGCGGCAGCGCTGGAGTCGCTGGAGCAGTCGCGCGCGCAACGCGTGGCTTCCGCCGATGCAGCGGGATCTTGACCCGGTTTGAATCCGGCCGACGCGCCTAGGCATCACGCACTCGGATCGCCGGCATTCGGGTAAAACAGTTGTTCGCCGTTGATCTTGTAGTTGGCAATCGCCCTTTGTCCTTCGGGGGAGATCAGCCAGTCGATGAATGTCTGGCCAAGCTCTTTCTTGACGCTGGGATGTTTCTGCGGATTCACCAGCATGACGCCATACTGGTTGAACATGCGCTTGTCGCCTTCGACCAGGATCTGCAGATCGCCCTTGTTCTTGAAATGGATCCAGGTGCCTCGGTCGGAAAGCACATAGGCATTGCTCGCGCCCGCCGTGTTGAGCGCCGCGCCCATGCCCTGCCCGATTGATTTGTACCAGGGCCCTTTGTCCTTTTCGATGTCGATGCTCGCGTCTTTCCAGAGTTTGAGTTCTGCCGTGTGCGTGCCCGACCGATCGCCGCGGGAAATGAAGGGTGCCTGCTTGTCCTTGATGGTTTGAAACGCCTTGGCGACGTCCTTCACGCCTCTGATCCCGGCCGGGTCGCTCTTCGGTCCGATCAGCACGAAGTCATTATACATCACAGGAAAGCGCTTTACCCCTTGGCCTTCGGCGAGAAATTTCTCTTCCTGAGCCTTGGCGTGCACGAAGACCACATCGGCATCGCCACGTCGCCCGGTATCGAGTGCCTGGCCGGTGCCTTGCGCCACCACCTTTACCGCAATGCCGGTTTTTTTGGTGAATAGGGGAAGCAGATACTCGAACAGGCCCGAATCCTGTGTCGACGTGGTCGATGCAACGACAATGGATTTATCCTGCGCGAATGCGGGCGTGCCGAGCACGACGCAACCGGAAACAATCGCAGCAATGAAACGACGACGGTTGAGCATGTGAACCTCCTTCACGTTTTTTTTCTAGACGAGCAATTCGCCCGCAATGAACCGGCGGGCCTCATTGGTGCGCGGTGCTGCGAAAAACTCTGCCGCAGGCCTGTCTTCGACCAGTTGGCCGCGATGCAGCAGTACGATGTTGCCTGCAAGGCGCCGGGCCTGGCCAAGATCGTGTGTCGACATCACGACCTTGACGCCGCGTGCGCTCACCGAGCGCACGATGTCTTCGATCGCTTTGGTTGCCGCGGGATCAAGGCTGGCAGTCGGCTCGTCCAGAAACAGGACCGCGGGGTCGCGTGCCAGGGCGCGGGCGAGAGCCAGCCGCTGCTGTTCGCCGCCGGACAGCCGTCGCGCCGGCCGGCGATCAAGGCCGGCGAGGCCGACTTCCGCGAGAAGTGTCACACTGCGTTGATGCCAGCTGTCGCGGGGCACGCCGGCGGACGCCAAGGCATAACGGACATTGCCGACCGCGCTGCGCCTGAGCATGACCGGCCGTTGAAACACGATCGCGCGTTGGCGGGGATGTGAGGTCTCGCGCCCCCCCCAGGTGATCAGGCCGCCGCTGATGGGGATCAATCCCATGGCCGCGTGCAGAAGCGTTGTCTTGCCGGCGCCATTCGGGCCGACCAGCACCGTCGAATGCCCCGGCGCGATCGTGAGCGTGACGCCATCGAGTATTGTGACCGCGCCCGTAACGACGCGGGCCGCGACGAACATGATCGGCAGGTCGAGGGCGGGAGGGCGCATGGTCATCCCGCGAAGCGTTCGCCGGCGCGGCGTGCAGCCCAGGCCAGCGCATTGATCACGATGACAATCACGATCAGCACCATGCCGAGCCCGATCGCGAGCGGAAGATCCCCTTTGGAGGTTTCAAGCGCGATGGCGGTGGTCATCGTGCGCGTGAAACCGTCGATATTGCCGCCGACGATGATAATGGCGCCGACCTCAGCCGCTGCCCGGCCGAACCCCGCCAGCAGCGCGGTGACCAGGCTGAAGCGCGCGTCCCAGATGAGCGTGCCAACGCGGCGCAGCGGTCCGACATTCATCGCCGTCAGCTCGGCCTGATATTCGACCCACAGGTCCTCGACCGTTTGCCGCGTCAGTGCGGCGATGATCGGCGTCACCAGGATCGCCTGGGCGACCACCATGGCCTGCGGAGTGAACAGCAGGCCCCATTCCCCCAGCGGACCCGAGCGAGACAGCAGGAGAAACACCGCAAGCCCCACCACCACCGGCGGCAGGCCCATCAGCGCATTGAGAACAACGACGAGGACCTCACGGCCGCGAAAGTGCGTAAGGGCCAAAAGTGCGCCCGCCGGCACCCCGATTACCGCGGCGATTAAGACGGCGCTGAGACTGACCAGCAGTGAAAGGCGCACGATCGCGAACAGGCCGGGGTCGCCGGTCAGCACCAGGTGAAGCGCGGATCCGTCACCTGTCATGGCGATGTCGGCTCCTTTCGGGGCCTGGGGTCAGGCATGGAATGTTTCTGTTGTATTTCTGTGCCAGTCTGCGCACTGACTCCGGGAAGCGTCAATGGTCGTAAAAAATACATAATTATGCAGGTAAACGACAGCCGGGAAATTGAAAATCGGCCGTGGGAGATCAGTTGTCAGTCACTTGACCGTGGCTATAGTGCGCGCCGCGCGCGGCTTTGCGGCCGGGCGATTTTCAATCGGTGAAGCGGGGCAGGCGCGTCACTTGTGCCTTGATTGCGCAAGCGCATCCGTCTTTTCGCCCTGCGACCAGGCCGGCGTCCGGCGGAAGAGCGACGCGCGCACGTCGCGATCTCATGTAAAAGGATGTGCGATTGAAAAGTTTGGAGGGGTGGCCGAGTGGCTGAAGGCGCACGCTTGGAAAGCGTGTTTACGGGAAACCGTAACGTGGGTTCGAATCCCACTCCCTCCGCCAGCGTCTCTGAGAGACAGTTCTCTCGCCGATCAGGATTGTCGCGGGACGTGCAGGATCGCCGGCGAGCCGAAGCCAGATTTCGTCGCGTCTGCCGCCAGAAAGGACGCTGTTTGATTGGCCGCAACAAGGGAACGGCGAGGAATGCGGCTAATTTTCAACGTGCTCATCAAGGGGGCAACCGAGGCTCTCCAAGCGGAAAAAAATGCGATTTTCAGCCGAGAAATACCGTCTAATCCCAGCCGCCTAAAACCCGCTCGACGGGATTAGCAATTCGACCGTTTGGACGTTTGAGTGCAGAGATGCGTCTCATTTCATCGTCGGACAGCGAGAAATCGAACACGCGCGAATTCTCCACGATACGTTGCGGGTTCGACGAACGCGGGATAACGGCGACATCTTGCTGGATCAGCCAGCGCAAGGCGACCTGGGCGATGCTGCGCCCGCGTGCTTTGGCGATTGCGCCGAGGATCGGATCATTAAACAGTCGCCCGCGTCCCAGCGGGCAATAGGCGATAAAGACCAGTTCCCGCTCGCGCGTTGCCGCCAAGACCTTAGTCTGGTTGAGATAGGGATGATACTCAGCCTGCAGAGCAACCAGTGGCTCCGGGCAGAGCCTGATCGCCTGGTCGAGCAACGTGATATTGAAGTTTGCCACGCCGATATGTCGGGCAAGCCCGCTTGTTTTTGCCTTGGCGAGGGCCGGCATCGTTTCGCTGAGGGCGATCTGCGGATTTGGCCAATGCACGAGCAAGAGGTCGACGTAATCGACTTTGAGCGCTGCCAGGCTTTCGTCGACCGATCGCGCAAAGTCGTCGGCACGAAGATGCTCATGCGAGACCTTGGTCGTGAGAAAGATCTCCTCGCGCGGAATAGCGGAGGCCCGGATCGCCTCCCCCACGGGACGCTCGGTGCCATATTTCCGTGCGGTATCGATGTGCCGGTAGCCGGCCGCAAGCGCGGCAAGGACTGACGCGGCGGAAAGACTTCCCGCCAGCGGAGAGGTCCCAAACCCAAGCGCCGGAATGGCGACGCCATGCGAGATCAATGTTGGACCTGGGGGAGCATTCATGGAGGCAGACCGAGACGGCGGAAAATGAATGTTCGCAGTGTTCGGGATATTGTCGGCCTGCGCAAGCGCGCTGTGTCAGATCCCATTTCACGGCTGCGACTAAAATTGCTAGAGCGGACGGGACGCGGGAGGATAACCATGAAAGCGGTGCTACTCACGGGCCATGGCGGCCCCGACAAACTGCAATATGCCGATGCAGCCGATCCGACCGCGGGTTCCGGCGAAGCGGTGGTCGATATCGTTGCCGCCAGCGTCAACGCCGCCGACTATAAAGTTCGCAGGGGCGGCGGACGTTATGCGCTTAACCACTTTCCCCACATCCTCGGCCGCGATTTTTCCGGCGTGGTCTCTGCGCTGGGTGCGGGGGTGTCCGACCTTGCCGTTGGCAATGCCGTCTTCGGCGTGACGGAGCAGGGCATCGAAGGCGCCTATGCCGAAAAAATCGCCATCAAGGCGGCGCTCGTTGCGAGGAAGCCTCAGCAGCTGACGCACGCCGCAAGCTGCCGCCCTGGCGCTGACCGGTCTCACGGCGCTGGCCGCGCTGGAAGACACCGCTCGATTGCGCGCCGGCGAGACCGTCCTCATCCAGGGCGGCGCCGGCGGCGTTGCCGGCTTTGGGGTGCAACTCGCCAAGCATCTTGGTGCAAACGTGATCACCACGGCGAGCGCCAACAACCACGATTACGTGCGCAGCCTCGGCGCTGATCGGGTGATCGATTACAATCAAGAGGATTTCAGCAGAATCGGTCCAATCTGCGATGTGGTGTTCGACACCGTCGGCGGCGGCGTGCGCGCCGGCTGCTACGCGGTGCTCAAACCCGGCGGCCGCCTCGTTTGGATAGCGCCTGCGCCAGAAGGCTTTCAGTCGAGCCGCAGCGATGTGGAAACGCTACGGCCCAATGTCGGGCGCGATCGCGCCCACCTCGAGCGAATCCTGGCGCTGGTTGCGCAAGGCGCCGTCAAGCCGCCGCCGCTTGCGCTTTATCCGCTGGCGGAGGCGGCGCGCGCCCATGAAATCAGCGAAGCGCGCCATCTAAAGGGCAAGCTGGTGCTCATGGTGAAGTGAGGCGCCAAGGGTTCGTCGGCATTTAAATTAAAGCGGGCGGATTTGCAGAATTTGCGATTATGGAAAGTTGAGGCGTAGACCACCCACTGTTTACGTCTGGCGCCGTAATCTGGAGCAGATCTATTGGATCTGCGGCTTCATCGGGCTGGCGCTAGATCTGGCCATTGCCTCGTAAACCTTGCTCATGCGGGCAAGGCCTTCGGCAATATCAGGGGCACTGCATGACCCGAAGCCGAACATAAGACCGGCGCGCGCGCTCGTTATGTAAAATGGCGCGATCGAGTAAAGTCCGACGCCTGTTGCGGCAGAGCGCGCAATTAATTCATCGACGGGAAAACCGTTAGGAAGAAACCCGGCCAGATGTAGGCCTGCGACTGCAGGCAGCGCAGTAAATGCGGGGAGATGATGCTGCAGACATTCGATCAACGCTTGCTGGCGATCGAAATAAACGTGCTGCATTCGTCGAACATAGCGGGCGAGATGGCCCTCTCTGATGAATTCCGAAATAACACGTTGCTCTGCAGTTTCTGTATGACGGTCAGTGATCCATTTCGCGGCAAGGAAAGGGTGGTAAAGATTTTTGGGCGGCACGACGAATCGAGCCGCAAGCTTGGAAAGAGCACTTTGGAAAAAGTCCCCAGGTAGATGACGCAGCCACTGTTATCCAGGCCCTGGAGAGCATCGAGTGGGCGGCCGCCATAGCGGAACTCGCTGTCGTAATCATCTTCCACAACGACAACTCGATTGTGTTCGGCCCATTGCAGCAGCGCGCGTCGGCGACTTAGGGCGAGCGGCACGCCGAGCGGAAATTGATGCGACGGCGTGACATAAATTAACTTGGCGGTTTTTGGGAGGCGGTCGGTACAAAGTCCTTCGTTGTCGACGGGAATTGCAACGATGCGTGCGCCGGCGGCGCGAAAGGTTGCTAATGCAGCAGGATAAGCTGGATTTTCGACGACCACGACATCGTTTGGTTCGATTAGGAGACGAGCAATAATGTCGAGTGCTTGCTGCGAGCCATTGACAATAATGATGTCGTCGCCGGTGCAATGGAGAGCGCGCGACTGGCTAAAATGATGAGCGATCGCTTCACGCAATAATGCGTCACCGGCCGCATCGCCGTAGTAAGCGCTCGAAGGCGACAATTGTCGCGACTGGCGCGCCGAAATGCGCCGCCACGCGCTGATGGGAAAGTGTTTGAGGTCGGGGATCCCCGGTCTGAAGTCAAAGGGCAAATCTCGCCGAGGGACGATTGCTTGCGGCGGCAACAGTCGGCGACCAAATCCGCTCAGGCGAGGTGCGGCTAGGCGTTGACTGCTCCGCTTCGCCTCACCATCCGTAAAAAGGGGTTGATCGACGAATGTCCCGGAGCCAACGCGTGATCGAAGATAGCCTTCACTCGTTAGTCGCTCGTAAGCTGCAAGCACGGTGTTGCGCGACACTTTGAGTTGACGCCCAAGGTCCCGGCTTGCAGGCAAACGCTCGTTGACCACAAGACGACCGTCGAGAATTGCTCGTCGGATGCCGTGGTACACCTGATCGGACAGCCGGTTCCGGCCCTCGATCAGAATGCTCAACTCCATGGCCGGCCCTCAGAATTGGTACCTTAAACTGTGCAGATATTGGCACTTTGAAGGGGCCATGTCAGCTCATAGCATTCCCTCATACGGGCGCAGAATTGCAAGCTCACAGCTGATCGCTGTTTGGAGGGAGAGACCAATGGCACTCGAAAAGGCCGAGAAAATTCTGGAAGGTAAGCGCGTTCAAGTCCGCAAACTCAACGAGAAGTTTGATTGCACCTCGCTCATGGGCGACGACGAATGGTACCCAAAAGCCGTTCGCCGCTCCATTCGGCCGGCCCGCTGGAACTGGAAGGACTGTTTAGAGAAGCTCAAGGAAATCGCCAGCGATCCCATACCAGGCGCAGATCGTCGCTTCATCATACTCGTTCACAATGATACCGAAGAAGCGCATGGGACGGCGCCGGGCGCGCTCATTGGCATGACAATTCTCAATCCCGGCGAGGGATTGAAAGCACATCGTCACAACTCATTTGCGATCTATCACTGCCTCCAAGGCACCGGCTTCGATGTGATGCAAAACGAGGACGAGGAGCCGCAAAAAATCGAGTGGTCAAAAGGCGACACATTCCTCTGCCCACCTTGGACCTATCACCAGCACGTCAACGACGGTACCGAACAGGCAATCATTCTTACCGTCCAAGATTTTCCACTGCTGGCAGCGCAGCGTAGCCTCATGTTTGAAGAGCCACGCGGCGTTGAAAACATTCGCGCAGTGACGAAAAAATTTGTGCCGCATCATGACACCGCAGGAAGTTTCAAGCTCGATGTCTAGGAGTTTCGGTCATGCTCGCGAAAGAGAAAACGACGATCGGCATTTTGACCGACGAAATGAAGGAGATGGTCGATCATCTCAAGCTCTGTTACGTCGCGACGGTGACGCCGGATGGTAAGCCTAACCTCTCTCCGAAGGGTTCGATGAAGGTTTGGGACGACAATCATCTGGTATTTGCCGACATCGCCTCTCCGATCACGATCCGCAACCTTCGCGCCAATCCACACATCGAAGTGAATATGGTCGATCCTTTTTATCGGCGTGGCTTTCGATTTAAGGGACGAGCGGTAATCGTGGAGAAAGGCCCTGAGTTCGATTTCGTCGCTGAGGAGTTGTGGAGTCGGGAGGGGCGGCAGTATCCGGTGAATGCTGTGGTCAAAATAGCCGTCGAGGAAGCATTTCCGGTTTTATCTCCCGCCTACACATTCAATAACAACATGGACCCGGAAAAGGTGCGCCTCGTCTGGCTTCAACGTTATGGGGTCGCCGAAATCGAGTCAGGAACACAAAAATAGCGGAGGGGGAAACTATGCGAATTAGCATTCGAGTATCGGTGCTTGCTCTAGCAGCGTCCATGCTGTCCGTTTTCGCGGGCGGAGTTAAAGCAGCAGAGAGAGAAGTCAGCATTGTCCTTTCGTTCCCCAATGGGGTGGCTTGGCCGTATTTCTCGGTGGCCAACGAAATGGGATATGCAAAGGAAGAGGGTATCAGCTTCAAGTTAACGGCGACGGATGGCTCGGCGGCTTCCTACAAAGCCGTGGCGACCAAGCAAGCCGACATGGCGATGACGCAGCCCGCTCAGGTGCTCAACGGTCAGGCGCTCGGTGAAAAGATTGTGTCCTTTTACACCGCGTATCAGGGCCACGTGTACCAGTTCGCGACAGCCGCGAGTTCGCCTTACAAGAAAATCGCCGATCTCAAGGCCAGAAGATTGGCATCTCCTCCGTGGCGGGTGGGCAGTTTTCTTATTTGCGGGCCGCTCTGAAGGATGCTGGTCTCGATTCGACTAAAGATGTTCAGATCGTGGAAGTCGGCCGGGGAGGAACGGCGGCGGTGGCGCTCAAGGACAATCGGGTTGCCGCTTACTCTGCTTCATTTGTCGACATGATGCAGATTGAGCAATCCGGAGAAAAACTCCGTCTCTTCCGCGAAGGGCCGACGGCAACCTTCTTCAGCGATTCACTTGTTGCTCAAAAAAGTTTCCTCGACGCCAATCCCAAGCTCGCCGTAGCTGTCGGGCGCGCCATCGCGAAAGCGACAGTTTTCTGCATGACCAATGCAGAGGCTTGCTGGACGCTGATTGCCAAGGAAATCCCGGACACCGCAAAAAAGCCGAACTTCACCAAGCCGTTATTACAGGCGGTGCTCGACTTGCATCGGCTGCCACCTTCGGCAAACGGAAAGTGGGGAAAGCAAAGCGCTGACGCTTGGCAAGCCGTGGAAGACTTCCTCATCGACGGTGGTCAACTCAAAGAGAAAGTAAGCGTCAAAGACGCCTTCACCAACGCCTATATCGATGAAATCAACAATTTCGATCAGGCGAAAGTGAAAGAGCAAGCACAGAATCAAAAATAGGCTCTCTGCGGCAATGATGTCGGGAAATCGCGTGAGAATCGTCTCGCGAACAGAGGATCCCGCACAGATTGGTGCGGGGCCGATCATCGAAATCGCCAATTTGCGTAAAGAATATCGAACTCGGTGACGAAACGCTTGTTGCGCTCGAAGATGTGTCGCTGAGTGTGGCGCCTGGCGAATTCATTTCGCTCGTTGGACCAAGTGGGTGCGGCAAAAGCACATTGCTCAATGTCATTGCTGGACTCATTCCGAAGAGCGCCGGTACAGCCAAACTTGCTGCAAAGGACATTGTTGGGCCGAGCCGGCAAATTGGAATGATGTTCCAGACGCCCATCCTCCTGCCGTGGCGAACCAATCTCGAGAACGTGTTGCTGCCCGTCGAAGTGTTCGGACTGAGCAAGCGTGACTACATTGATCGCGCGCGCTTGCTTCTCGACCTTGTCAGTCTTGGCCCATTCAGCGAACGCTATCCGAATGAGCTGTCCGGCGGCATGCAGCAGCGCGTCGCCATTTGCCGGATGCTGTTGTGCGATCCTGATGTGCTGCTGCTGGACGAGCCATTCTCCGCCCTTGATGAAATGAGCCGAGAATTTCTCAACATGGAGCTGTTACGGATATGGCAGGAGCGGCGCAAGACGGTCATCTTTGTCACTCACAATATCGGTGAAGCTGTTCTGCTATCTGATCGGATCGGCGTGATGTCGGCGAGGCCTGGCCGATTGCTGCAGGTCGTGGATATTGAGCTTGCAAGGCCACGGACGAAAGCAACCCTCGTTGACCCGCAATATTTCCGCCAAGTCGCGCGCATTCGGGGGCTGTTCGGATGAGCACTCGAATTAGCTTTCGTCGCAACGCAAGCGACCACGCCGTAGCGCTAGCCATTATCGCCGCTGGTGTTGTTGTCTGGGAGATGGTCTGTCGCTTTGGCCTCGTCTCGGCCCTGGTGCTGCCGGCCCCCAGTGCGGTGATGAGGGAATTCGTCGGTATCGGCCGGGAAATTCTTGATGGGGGTCCTCTCCGCAACGACACATTTGTCACTCTCTATGAATCGGTCGCGGGCTTTTTCCTTGCATTCGTTATCGCATTCATTGGCGGGACGCTGATTGCGGAAATACCGCTGCTGCGCCGGGTCATGATGCCGTATCTTGTCGCCATTAATGCTGCGCCAAAGATCGCGCTGGCTCCGCTGATTGTGGTCTGGTTCGGCTTTGGAACCAGCTCAAAAGTCGTGATGGCGGCTTTAATCGCATTCTTTCCCCTTCTAATTAATGTCGTGTCGGGTTTGGCAAACGTCGACCCGCAGAAACTAAAGCTCATGCGCTCCCTTGCGGCTTCATCCTGGATGACTTTCAGAAAAGTCAAATTGCCGGACGCAATGCCGTCCGTGTTTGCAGGAATGAAGATTGCGATTGTCTTTGCGGTTGTTGGCGCTGTGGTGGGAGAATTTGTTGGAGCGGAAGCGGGGCTTGGTCTCGTAATCAAACGGACTGACTACCAGCTCGATGTCGCGCAGACCTTCGCGATCGTCGGGCTGCTGTCTGTGATGGGCATCTTGCTTTTCTATGCGGTGGAATGGTCAGAGCGGCGCGTGTTGTTCTGGACTGCGCCAAAAAACTAATATCAGGAGAGTGAACAATGTCAGTATCGGAAAAATTGGCGAACACAGCGCTTGCGATTGACCGTTCAATTTCAGACAACAAAGGCGATCAGTTGGCCATTCGCTATCGAGACAAACGATACTCCTATAATGACCTTGCGGCATTGATGAACCGAGCTGGGAATATGCTCAAGCGATTTGGCATCAGCGCCGGCGAGCAGATAGTCCTCGCGGTGTCAGCCTCGCCGTCTCTGGTTGCTAGCGTTCTTGGCGCCATGAAGATTGGAGCGACGTCGATCATTGTGCCGGTCGGGGCATCAGCTCAGGCAATCCCTGCCCTAAGCCGCGCCAAACTCCTGATTGCGGAGGGGCCGCGGCTTGCGGAATTTGGTTCCGTTAAAGTCAGACATTTGATAGTGGGTGATGCCGCCGAAGGCCAGCCGTCCTTTCTGCAGGAGATGAGGACGAGCTCTTCGTCGTTGGCTCGCCCCTCCGACGGCCAAGACACCGTGGCCTTCGGTGTCACTGGGGCGGAGGGCGTCGTGTGGTTCAGTCACGACCAGATCGCGAATTCGGATTCTAAGCTTGGGCAATATGATATTGGCCGCATCTTGATGCATCTCGCGCGTGGCGAAGATGTTGTTATTAACTGACGGCGCTCCAGCGTACCCGGGGAGGCCAGGAAGGGGAGTGCGCGTTAAAATCCGCTGGCGGGAATTGAACCTGGATTTGCATAACGTCTGCTTATGGAATTTGCCGTCGATACGCCTTTGCGTCGTTATGCATTCACGAACTTACTTCGCGGTCCTGACTGCATAGATTGACCGCCGTGTGCACGTATAACTGGGTGCCCAAAACCATGTTCTGTATGGGGATCCTAAATATTCCTCCTCCGACGATTAAACCCGGTCCATAAGTATATGAGGGTATGCGCATCTCGTTGAAACAATTTAGATCGCGCCACATGCTCGATGTTGCGGGAGGAGCAGGCTTGGGTTCCCCACCGATAACATCTCGATGGGCGCGGGTGATCGCATGCCTCAGCGGAGCGCCCTTCCTTTCATCAACTTCAAACCCGGGACGATAGGCATATAGCTCCACGTCACCGGAAAGGCCCGCGGCGCTCATGAGATGCCGCAACTCCTCCCGAACATCCAGGGGTTCCTGTTTCGGTGTGACGCGGACGTCGACATAGATCGCACACTGTTGAGCGGTTCTTGTGATCTTGTACGGGACTCCTGCCCTGATTGCGCCGATATTGACCTTCGGCACTACGGTGCCGCCGGGGCACTCGTACCTATTCTTCCGTTCGTATTCGTAAGCCCAAGTTTCGATCCGCTCGATGAGTTTCGATATTCGAACTATGGCATTCGGGCTTTTTTCAATCGGAGTAGGGCGTTCTATATACGGCGTGTAAATGCTCATGTCGTTGCCAAAGACGGTGATCTTGAAAAAGGCCTTTCCCGCTTCAACGCCGACAATCCCAAAATCCGTTCCCTCGGATACCAACGCGTAATCGGTAACACCGCCATGGGTTATCGCGTATCGGGTGCCGGCTTCTTTTGCCAGATAGGCAGGCGGTTGAAACTCGTCGACCGGTTCAATTCCAATCTCGCCGACGACAGCCATCAGCATTAGGTCGCCCTTGAGCTTCACGCCAGAATCCTTGATCGCTTTGGCGGCGAAGAGCCACGTCGCCATCGGCCCCTTGCAATTGCACACACCATTTCCGACGAGGACGTCCCCTTCACGCCAGCCCGTGTGATAAATCGGATCGGCCGCGTGACGCGTGGTCCACCATTCGTCTTTGTGAATGGTGGTGTCCATGTGACTGTTAAAGCACAGACTGCGTCCTTTTCCCGTTCCCGGGATGGTCGCGATAATGTTAGGACGGTCTGGATAAAGCCCGACCTTGCGGGCCTCAAATCCTTGGCGCGTGAGCCAATCATAGACATAATCCGCGACAGGACCTTCGCTGCCTGTCGGGCTGTCAATGTTCGCAAGATCGAGCGTGACCTTCACAAGTTCGTCCGCATCGATTTTATCGAAAATAGATTTCACGTCAGGAATCATTTACGCACCCAAACGCACCACAATGCAAACCGAATCCCGAGAATATATCGGCGATGGTTGGGTCCGGAGCGTCCAAGAAATTACACGCCAGCGCAAGAAGCCGCTGTGCATCCGAATAGCTAGGCCAAAAATTCATCTGTAAACACCTGATCCACCGCAACGGGATTTTTAAGATCAAGGTATTTGACTGTTAAATTTATAGTCTCCTGCATCTTTTGGTGGGTCATTTCCCCAGGCCGCTGACCCGCCTTCGTGGCAGTGAGCTCTTGCAAAATTCCGATTTCCTTGATTGCCGTTTCTTCGTTGAGCTGCGGCTGATGCTTTTTCAGAATGGAGACCGACTCCTCGGGATGAGCCAAAGCATACGCGACGCCTTCCATAGTTCCCTGCACAAAATTACGCGTAACGTCTGGCTTCTGTTGCACATAGTCTTCCAATGCGAGTAGTCCGTTTGAGTAGAAGTCTACGCCCCAATCAGAAAAGATGAAGCCATCAATAACATCTCCGCTCTTGGCAGCTTTTTGCAGCACGGGTTTTGTAAACAAATACGTCATCATACTGTCGGTGTTGTGCGTCAGAAGCAGGGTGTTTTTTGAGTTTGGATCAGCGGACAACCATGAGATCTTTGATTCGTCGATCCCGTTTGCTAGGGCGAACGCTGGAAACATCACGCGGTCGCCGGGAGAGTAAGCGAGCTTGCGTCCTTCGAGGTCTTTGGGCTTCGAAATTCCGGAGCCCTTGATGAAAAATATCGTGTTGGGCGTCTTCTGATACATGCATGCAAGGGCTTTCGCGCGGACATTGTCGCGCGAGCGCACTGCGATCATCGAACCAATATCTCCGAACAAGAAATCTGCCTTGCCCGTTGCTAAGGCGCGCAGGCCCGGCACAGAACCAGTGCCTTGCAAGATGTTAACGTCGAGGCCTCTCCGGGAATAAAACCCTTTATCCAACGCCGTATAATAAGGAGCGTGCCGTCCAAACGGAATCCAATCGAGCTGAAAAGTTACGTTTTCGGTAGCAGCATTTGCTCGGGAAAAGCCAGATGTAGCGATTGCGAACGCGCCGGAGCCAGATGCCTGAAGAAAGTTGCGCCGAGATATGAGGCCACGCTTATCGTCAAATTTTCCGCGCATGGATTCGCCTCCCGTGCGTTTGCGATTCAGTGCCTTGACGTCATTCCCGAATTGTCGCGTTTAGCCCATAACGTTTGCATCGATTTAAGGCCATGTCCATTGATACAAGCCGCGAGACAAACCTGCCGCTCAACGCACCGATTAGCGAACTAGTTTAGCCTGCCCGCTCTAACCAAACGGCTTTTCTGTTTGGAGCCGCTGGCTCGCTTCCTCTGCGAGGCCGCTGGCGAATACTCGATCCCGCGAGACTTTGTTTGCCACTAACTGAAATATGTCGGCCCAAAAATCCTGCTGCGCCATAATAGACTCGACGTTTGGTACGCCATTTTCTGAAATCCACTCCCAATGCGGAGCAACCGCTGTTAGAAGCTCCTTGTCATGTGGTATGATTGCCTTTGCGATTAAATCCAGCATTTCAGGATGCTTCTTCGGGTTTTCCGCAATCGCGTTGAACTGGCGACCTGCGTGGATGCAGGCCATCGCGTACCGGACTAGAGCATCGCGTCGGTGCTCGAACATTTCGTCGCGTGCTGTCATGATTGCGGTCTGTGAATAGGGCGCGACTTCATCCCTGGACGCAACGATTTGAGCGAATCCGTTCTTCTGCGCCAAATAGGCGAGATGGTACGTGAGTTCGGCGGCATCGACTTGTTTCTGACCAAGCTGCTTTACAATGTCCGGCTGCTGAACCGTCGTCTGCCATTGAACGTCTTTTACCGGATCGAGCCCGGCCTGTTTCAGGGCAGTCGCAATTCCATACTGGTTGATGCTGCCGAGCGCGCCTACCGCAACGGTTTTGCCCTTGATTTTTGCAAGATCCGGTACTTTCTGAATCCCTGCATCGTAATGATCTTTCCTAACCACGATGCAGGTGACAGCGCGGCCAGGCCGACCTTGTCCATTGCACAAGAAGGCTCGGTATGCGCCGCCCCGATAAAAGGAATTGAATAGTCCCGCGCTGCAGGTCATCACTCCCACACTGACCTCACCAGACAACATCGGCGCCACGATAAAGGCGCCGTCCATGAAAATCTTCATCCGGATTTCGAGGCCCAATTTCTGGAACAGACCAGTTTCTTGGGCGATAAAGATCGTTGCCTGATTGATGTAGGGCGAGAGGCCGAGATTGATGACTTCAGGTCCTTGAGCCCGGAGAGTGCGGCCGACAGCCATGTACGGAATCGATGCGGCGCCGACGAGTTTCAAAAAACGTCGCCGTGAGGTCTTTGCCTTCATGACATTCCTCCCTTGGTGACCGTTTCCATACTGGGCCAATGAGGCTCTGTCCTAACTCTGAGCCCAGCTTTATCGATGATCTCCAGCGATCTCACCTTTACCGCATTTAGTAGCTCGCGCACAGGTCCGAACTTTAGCAGTCTCCCTTCCCTCAACACGATTTCGCCGTTCACAATTACCGCGTGGACGTCTGTACCCTTCGCCGAACACACGAGAACTCTGTGATTGGATTTACGGCGGGAGCCGCTCGAGGGGTGTTTAAATCGAAAACAGCAATATCGGCCAACTTCCCTGGTTGAAGTGAGCCGATCTCATCATCAAGACCCAATGCCCTTGCGGCGTTGATCGTTGCCATTTCCAAACACCTTTCTGGAGGCATGACTGTCGGATCGAGATGCTTTGTGTTTTGCAAAAAGGAGCACGCCTTCATCTGCTCGACCATGTCGACAGAGTAATCCACCATTGGGCCATCGCTGCCCAAGGCAACATTCACCCCCCGAGCGATCGCAGGCGCAATCGGACCAATGCCGCCGCCTCGCGTAGCTTCACTTGTAGGGGTGTAGACAAGACTCGCGCCCGCATCTGCCATGAGGCGAAGATCAGTGTCCGTACAGTTAATGCCGTGGACGAGAATCGGAAGAAAATTGAGCAATCCAAGCTGCATGAGCAACTGTGTATCGGTTCGCCCGGTGCTCCTGAGGACCTGCAGATAGCTCTTCTCGAAAGCCAGGGTGCCTCCAGAAATATGTGCAGCGAGTTTCAAGCTATGCTTGTCCGCAAGGTGCTTGCTTTCAATCAACAATTCTTCGGAGGTAATCTTTTGCTCGACAAAAACCGATGCACATTCCGAAACCAGACATAGCCGAAGCATTCCACCGTCTCGGTTGCGCCATCTCGGTATCAGCTCATCCACATACGCAATTTCTTCGTTCAGATTGCGAGGATGATTAGGATTGCCCGCGAGGCGGGCCTGGACTTCCTTACCGATCACTTGCCGAAAACCGACTTCAATCGTTGGGCGGGCAATCCGCTGAAGCGTCTTTTCGGTTGTAGTGGTCCGTAGATGATGAAGACAGCAGGTTGTGCCTGTCGAAAGCATTTCAATTGCAGAAAGATATGAAGTTAGCTCCATATCACTGTCAGTCAGATGCTTGAGGACTGGAAACACCACGGCGGGGAACCAATCTTCAAGCAGCAGTCCGTTAGCGATGCCCTTGAACAAGTGATAGTAAAAATGCTGATGCGCGTTAATCAGTCCAGGAATGACAATCATTCCAGAAGCGTCGATCGTTTGAGAATACCGGTCGCTCGACGGACAGTCCTTTTGATCACCTACGGCCGCGATCTTATTTCCGTTTATCGCGACGTATCCGTTTAGGTACACGGATCGGCGCTCGTCCATGGTTGCGATGTACCCATTCTGAATCAAAATGTCGGCCATAATTGATCCTCGTTTGGCAATCCATCATGCGCATTTCGAATGTTGACCGCAGAATCGACAACCAGGCGAGCTAGTTGCTTCTGTCTCGTCGAAAGGAGATCCGTTGCCGTCCGGTTGCTCGCCCTTAGCCGCTTAAATTCGAGAATAATTTGTGGGTAGTGTTGAGGGTATGAGCAAGCGTGATCAGCAACTGTCTGAAGTCAAAGGGCATTTTTGGGTGACCACTCCCTCCGCCACCTTCCTAATGAGGTCCTCCGAGTGACCGGATCGCGCAACAGTATTGCCGGTAAAGGTGGGCAAGGGACACGCTCCGCAAGAGCTTTAACCCGGACGATTGTCGGAGGGTTTCGACGAAACGTGGAGCGTGACATACTCGCCAATAAAAATGGGGAGATAACGATGAGCCTGGGCCGATACGCGTCCCTGTTCGTGGCGCTGACCGTATTCTTTTCATGTCAATCGCAAGCGTCGGACCTGGCCGTCAGCCAATACGGTCGCGTTACCGCGACGCTGCCTTGGGCGGTCGCGGTCGAGAAGGGCTACTTCATCGACGCCGGCATCAAGCTCGATCACATCATCTCCGGCGAGGGCGGCGGCACCACGCTGCGCAACATGCTGGCAAGCGATTTGCCCTACGGGGAAGTCGCAACTTCTGCGGCGCTCGCCGCTATTCGCTCCGGCCTTGATATCGTCATCGTCAACACCGCAAGCGACCACATCGGCGAAATTGCACTGGTCGCCAATCCAAAGAGCAGCATTCACAAAGTTCAGGATCTGGCGGGCAAGAAAGCCGGATTTACCAACCCCAAATCTACCAGCGAACTCTTGCTTCTCTTGGCGCTCAAGGAAGCCGGCATGACTGGAAAAGTGGAGATGGTCGGGACCGGCGGCTTTGGTGGTGGCCTGACTTTGCTCGACAGCGGCGGAATCGATGCTGCGCCGTTGATCGATCCGATTCTGACGCTGAAGCCAGACAAATATCGCGTGATCTTCCATTTTGCCGATCTGATACCGCGCATGACTTGGCTCGTCGGCGTCACCACGCGCAAGTTCGCGCAGGAGCATCCAGACATGGTGCGCAAGCTGATCGAAGTGCATCGCCGCGGCGTCGACTACATTTATGCGCATCATGACGAGGCGGTTCAGATCTACGCGAAGATCTGGCAGCAGAAGCCGGATGAGGTCGCCACCTATTTCCCGAATTATTTCGGCTACAAGGGCGAGTGGTCGCAAGGCGGTTTCGACAAGGAAGCACTCGGCAAGATGTCCGATGGGCTTCAATTGACCGGGGAGTCCAAGGGTCCCGTCGACTGGAAAGCCGTGATCGACCAACAGTTCCTGCCTAAAGACCTGCAGAAGCCGCTTTGACCGGACGGGCCGCAGTACCACGGGGATGGTGGGTATCGAAAGTTGGCGTCACACGAGCCGCTCTCATCGTCCTGACGCTGGCAGTGCTGGAATTGCTGTGCCGCGTCGGCGTGCTTGATCGCGTCACCATCATCCCGCCGACCGAGATGGCCGGTGCGCTATGGGACATCCTCAGGAGCGGACGGTTTAACGCGGATATTACGTTTACGCTCTTCAACACTGCGGCGGCGATCGTTCTTGCGATTCTGGTCGGGTTCTTCGTCGGCGCGGCTCTGCACGCTGTCCCGCGGTTGCGCCGGGTCAGTGAGCCTCTGCTCTCGGCCTATTACGCGATCCCCACCTTTGTCTTTTATCCGCTGCTCATCGTTACGTTTGGCGTCGGGCGCGTCGCGTTGATTGTCATGGGCGCGATGTTTGGCATTGTGGCGATGATCGTGAACACGATGCTGGGCCTCGACCACGTGCCGCCCGCCATAGACAAGGCCGGCTCAATGCTTCGGCTGGGCGCGATCCGTCAGCTCGTTCTGATCCGGCTGCCGGCGGCGGCACCCCATCTGGTCACCGGCGTTCGCCTTGCGGTCGCCTATTCCGTCATCGGCATCGTTGCCGGCGAGTTCATTCTGGCGACATCCGGCATGGGCAAGCGCATTGCCTTTGCCTACGACAATTTCGACAACCGAAACATGTACGGCATGCTGCTGTTGCTGCTGATCGGCGTCATCATCGTGAACGGCGCGCTCACGCACTGGGAAAATCGGCTGCACCGCCGGTTTGGCCAGAGATGAAATCCTCGCGCTTCGACTATCTCATGTTCTCGGCCGGTTTGCTGGTGCTGTGGCAGCTTGCCTATTGGGCGGTCGGGGATGGCATTCTGTCCTCGCCATTTGCCACGATCTCGCGCGCGCTGGAGCTTGTCCAAACCGAGGCCTTTTGGGTCCACGCTAAAGCGACGATATCGGCTTTCGGCGTCGCCAGTGCGATCTCGATTGCCGGCGGCATCGTCATCGGCTTGTGGCTTGGGCTGCGGCGCTTTGCCGGCGACGTGGCGAGCCCGATTCTGGGGTCACTCTATTCGATCCCGAAGATTACACTCTATCCATTGATCCTGCTGATCTTCGGACTCGGCATCTCCGCCAAGATCGCGTTCGGTGTCATTCACGGTATCTTCCCGGTCGCGATTTTTACAATGAATGCGGTTCGCAACGTCGCTCCGGTCTATCACCGCACCGCGCATATCATGCGGTTGTCGCCGGTGCAGAGCGCCACGACCATCATGACGCCGGCGGCATTGCCCGAAATCCTCGCCGGCATCCGCGTCGGTATCGCCTTGACGCTTCTCGGGACGCTGATCGGCGAGCTCTTTGCCTCGACTTCAGGCATCGGCTTTGCGCTGGTGCGCGCGATGGAAATCCACGCGGTCACCGATATTCTGGCATTGACGCTGCTGATCTTCGTGTTCGCCGCTTCACTCAACGCCAGTCTTCATTTCGTCGAGCGGTGGGTCCGGCATGGTGGGTGAGGCGGGCCAGATCAGTCTTCGCGGCGTCACCAAGGTCTTTCCCGGCCATGAGGGGCACCCGGACGTGCACGCGCTCGGTCCGATCGACCTCGATATCGCGCGCGGCGAATTTTTCACGGTGGTCGGGCCATCCGGCTGCGGCAAATCGACCCTGCTCGATGTGCTCGCCGGCATGGCCAGAGCGACCATGGGCACCGCGATGTTCGACGGCAAGCCACTGGCCGGCGCGGTGCCGAGCGGCGTCGGCGCGGTGTTTCAGCAGGACGCAAGCTTCTTCTGGCTCAATGTCTGGGACAACGTTGCCTTCGGGCTGCGGCGGCGCGGGATGTCGCGGGCGGAGGTCGAGCGCCGCGTCGACAAGGCGCTCGCCTTCATGGGTCTGTCAGGCTTTGCCCGAGCCTATCCCGCGCAACTGTCGGGCGGCATGCGCCAGCGCGTGTGCATCGCGCGCACATTGGTGCTCGAGCCGGAAGTGCTGCTGCTCGACGAGCCTTTCGGCGCGCTCGACCAGCAGACGCGCCTGCTGATGGGCGACGAGTTGCTGCGCATCTGGCGGGAGACCGGGGCGACCGTCGTTCTCATCACGCATGCGCTCGACGAAGCTGCGATGCTGTCCGACCGTGTCGGGGTCATGTCGGCCAGGCCCGGACGCTTCATCGATACCGTCACGACGGGATGGCCGCGCACGCGCGACAGCCGGATCGTCTCAGACCAGCACTTCGGCGTCATCACTGCTCGTCTCTGGGACAAGCTGCGCGCCGAATCCATTCGCTCGCCGTCGCCGGATTGGCGACGCGACGAGGGCTAGGGGGGTCCCGTGCGCACGAGCCAAGACCGGATTCTGACGACGCATGTCGGGAGCCTGCCCAGGACTGAGGACGTCGTGGCTTTGCTAGAGCAGCGCGAAAACGGTGCCACGCTGGACCTTCCGAAATTCAACGAGACGATCGCCCATGCCGTCGCTGATATTGTCAGGCGGCAGGCGGAGCTCGGTATCGACGTGGTGAGCGACGGCGAAACCAGCAAGATCAGCTACGCGACCTACGTGAAGGATCGCCTGACCGGCTTTTCGGACGAGGGTTCGACTGAAGCGGCCAAGCCCCACCTCGATCTCAAGCCGTTTCCCAGACCTGCAGCGCAAGATGGCCCTGCTCACTGGAAAGAGACGCTTCAAGCGCGTCGCCTGCATCGGGCCGATAAGTTACTGCGGCAGAGGTGCGCTCGAACAAGACCTGACGAACATGCGGCGGGCAACACACGCCGCCCATCCCGTCGGTGCCTTCCTCAATGCCGCATCGCCCGGCGTGGTCGCGAGCTTCCTGCCGAACCAATACTACCCCTCGCACGAGAGCTATGTCGCCTCGGTCGCCGACGCGATGCGCGAAGAATACGCGACGATCGTTGCTGCCGGCTTCATGCTGCAGATCGATTGCCCGGATCTGGCGATGTCCCGGCACGCGACGTTCCAGGATATGTCAGAGGCCGACTTCCTCAAGCGCGCTCAATTCCACGTCGAGGCGCTCAACCACGCGGTCGCCAAAATCCCTGCGGACATGCTCCGCATTCACGTCTGTTGGGGTAATTACGAAGGTCCGCACCATTTCGACATCGATCTCGCTAAAATCCTGCGCATCGTCCTCGGCGTGAACGCCATGGGGTTGTCGCTCGAGGCTGCCAACCCACGCCATGAGCACGAATGGGTGTTGTGGAAGGACATCGAATTACCCGCTGATAAGGTGCTGCTGCCGGGCGTGATCGACACATCCACCAATTATGTCGAGCACCCGGACCTGGTGGCGCAGCGTATTGTGCGCTTTGCCGACATCGTCGGGCCGCGAGAGGGTGATAGCCAGCACCGACTGCGGTTTCGGAACGTCCGCTGGCTACGGCAAGATCGATCCGGAGATCGCGTATCTGAAGCTCGGCGCGCTGGTCGTCGGTGCGGCAAAGGCGAGCAGCGAATTGTGGCGGTGACGCCTAGCGCCAAAGCCTCTTGCTGGCGATACGTGCGCCCTCGACCAGCGACTTCAGCTTGGCCCATGCGACTTCCGGGTGAACCTCGTCACCGGCGCCCGACGTGCCGAAACCGCAGTCCGTCCCGGCAATGACGCGCTCGCGCCCGACCACGCCGGCAAAGCGTTCGATGCGCTGGGCTACCAGCTCCGGATGTTCGACGAGTTGCACGCAGTGCGACACCACGCCGGGCACGAGAATCTTGTCGTCCGGCAATTTGATCTCTTTCCACAGTGCCCATTCGTGTTCGTGGCGCGGGTTGGCCGCTTCGATGAGATAGGCGCAGGCGTTCACCTGCAGCATGAGGTCGGCGAAATACTTCAATTCGAAATCGTGTACCCGCGGTGCGATATTGACGCTGTAGCAAGTGTGGAAGCGGACGCGATCCGCGGGGATGCCGCGCAGGGCGTAATTGACCGCCTCGACGCGCAGCGCAATGAACTTGCGGCAATCCTCAATTGAAGCATCGACACTGCGGTTGAAATGCGTCGCCATGCGCGGGTCGTCGATCTGCAACAAGAGGCCAGCGTCGGTGATTGACTTGTATTCAACGCGCATGGCATCGGCGAGCGCCGCGAGGTATTCCTGGTCCGAAGCGTAGTGGTGGTTCTCGTAATAGAGCTCCAAATTCGACGGCGAAATCGCCGTCATGAAGCCCTCGTCAGCTCCGATGTCCTTCAGTGCGAGCTTGAGATTGTCGATGTCGGTCTGCAATTCGTCTTGCCCGATGTAGGCGATCGGTCCGCTGCAGATTTGCGCCTTGGGCCGAACTTGCCGTTTGGGCACGATCGCGCCGGACCGGCCGGCGAGCATCAGGCGCATGTCTTCATATGCGCCGGGGAAGGCGAGCGAGTCGCGTGTCGGTCCGCGAAAGCGCGGCGGCCTGTCGACTTCCTCCAGCCCGCTCAGGCGCGCCCGCGCATAAGCCATCCAGTTTACTTTGCTGTGCTCGCCATCGTCGACGATATCGATACCGGTCTCAGCTTGCTTGCGCACGATTTCGGAAACCGCGCGGCGGATTCGCTCTTTATAGGCGACGTGGTCGTAGCTGGAGCTGAGCTCCTTAGCGTTGAGCAGCGTTACCAGATCGGCTGGGCGTGGCAGGCTGCCGGTATGCGTCGTCAAGACTTGTTCAGAGCTGCGTTGCATCGCGAGTTATCTGGTGAACCGAACGAAATGAACGATAGTCGGCAAGTGCACGAAATACATCTGGTAGGTAACTTGAAGCGTGTCAATCGGAGTCCTTGGTATCGTGGCCGATCCTGCAGGAATGAGCTTGAGGCTCGGTGGGGGCTCTGTACTCCGATCGAAGAGTACGGATTTTTAGGAGCCACATTTCCCAGGTGTTTACAGGGCTCTCCTCGAAAAATAGGCTTCGCCACGATCAATGCTCGCGAAAGTGTCGAATGTTAGCATGTTCGTCGCTGCCGTCTGCGACGAGCACCTATGCACCAGAACTTTCTTTCAGCTAAAGAGACGACACCCCGTCGCCGAGGAAATCTGTCAGCTCCTGTCGCGTTGTGTCCGGCGCTGCGAAGAAAAATAGCGGCGCCAGTGCCAAGAACGAGATGGCAAGCAGTGGGAGACCAGCGGCAACTGAATAATACGTCGCTATCCAGCCAAGGATTGCTGGTGCGAGCGACCCTGCGGCAACACCGAATGTGTATGCCACCCCGACTGCCGTGCCAAAGTCGTATTCGGCCTTTTGCACCAGCACCGTCGACTGCGGAAACATGCCTAGGTTGCCGATGTGGTCGGGATGGCTATGTGAAATGCCGACAAATTTAATTTCGGCGGGTTTCACGCCGAGCATTTCAAGTTGCGAACCAAGTGTTTTGGTTACGTGCCAATGGATGGCCCGCGGATCGGGCGGAGCAAGGCCGTTCGGCATTGAGGCAATTGAATCCGGGATGCCGGTGTCCCATAGCAGCCAGTCCTGCGCGTGGTGGATCAGATAACAGTTTTCCGCCATCTCCATCGACTTGCCCACGTCGATCCCCGGCGACCAACGTGAGATATTGCCGGCGACGCCTTCACCGCAATTAAGGATATAAAGCCTGTCGACAGTCGATTTGGTCTGCGCCGATGCCGACGCAACAACAATCAGCAGCGCCGACACCATTGCACTTACAAGGAATATTCTTTTCATGCTGACTCCCCCGCTGGCGACCGACTGTAACAGCTTCATTGGTGATGCTGAAAGATGTCCGTTGGATCACGCGCGGAGAGACATCGTCCGCTTTGGGTCAAAAGCAGAGTTGTGCAGTGCAAGAGCCTATGTCCGCTGTATCCCCAATAGCGGACATGAAATGGCAGTTCGCGACCTGTGACGCCTGAGTGTCGCTTTGGTGCCGAAAATGTCCGCTCTTACCCCGATAGCAGACATTCACCTGCTCATTGCAAATGTCCGCTTTGGGCCAGAAGCGGACATTCGCTTAGCTGCGGGATTCAACATTTTGATATTGGTCAATGCGCAATAGGCCGCGAACGATAACCTGCAACGACGATCGGGGGGATCCCGATGAAAACCAACATGCGAGTGATGCTTGCGGTCGCCGTTTCAGCAGCGGCACTGTGCCTCAACGCTTCTGTTAGCCGGGCCTTTGAGCACGGCCCATGGTGCGCAGTGGTGAATACCGGCAATGACAATGTAGCTTGGGATTGCCAGTACAACTCAATCGAGGAATGTGTTCGGAACGTACTGTCTGGCAATCGCGGCTTTTGCAATGTGAATCCAGCCTTTGGATTGTATGCGTCCGAACCGTCTAAACACCGAAAGCATCAAAAACGGAATTAGTCTGAATCAAAATCCCGTATCCAAAACGGGGGCTTAACAATCCGCGCCGCAATTTCGGAGAAGGAGAAGGGAGGCGCGACATGACCGTAAAACACCTGCTTGAACGGAAGGGCCGCAACCTTTGGACCATTGATCCGGATGCCACGGTCCTTGATGCACTGGCAAAAATGGCTGAGAAAGATATCGGTTCTTTGGTCGTGATGGACGGCGAAGAATTGATCGGCATCATAACCGAGAGACACTATTCGCGGAATGTCATTCTCAAAGGCAAAACGTCTCCCACCACGCTGGTCAAGGATATCATGGAGAGAAAAGTAATCTATGTCCGGCCAGAACAATCGGTCGAGCTATGCATGGCTCTGATGACCGAGAAGCGCGTGCGTCATCTACCGGTGCTTGAGGGCAAAAAAGTGATTGGCATTATCTCCATCGGCGATTTGCTCGGGGCTATAATTTCTAAACAGCAATACTTTATCGATGAACTTGAACACTATATTCACGGCTAGCGCGTTCAGACAGCGGCACGAACGGGGCGGACGTGGCAATACATCTTCGATGTCCGCTTTGGGTCATAAGCGGACATTTCGTCAGGCTCGCCCAATGTCCGGTTTACCCCCAAAAGCGGACATTAGCCGGTAGGGCAGGAGGGTTGGGCTACCTCCGTCGCTATACGCCCAAATACGCAGGGCTACTCTGGACCATGAGTAGAGAATTTTGTTTGCAGTAGCACTCCCTCCGCCACGCCCTGACGTAAGTGAGATCGCAGAACGTCCACTTTATTGTGCCGACCACGTAGAATTCTATCGTAGGTCGACAACCAATAGCGGACAGCGCTCGGACAGTTCATAGGTGCCGCTGGGAACAAGACGCACACCTGGAAATTTCGTGCAACTAATCGACAGCAACTGATCCTGCGTGGGCAGGCTGAAAATCACGCTCGACTCTCTATAAAAGTCGATCGTGTCAATCTGCTCGCGACTCCAGCCTGTTACACTAGCAAGTTCGTCGCGATTTGCGAATTGAGAGTTGAAGATGTCGAGGATGTTTGCCACGCAAACCTGGGGCACCGGTCCTTGTGCCGCAAGCGACATGGCCAGACGTATCTTGAAGGCGTGGAAATTTTTGATTTGTCCGGATAGTGCCTGATCGCGGAGCGTGGATGTCATTTCAGGCACATCCGGCGAAAGGTATAGCCGGAAAACAGCGCGCCCGCCTTTTTCAAGAATTCGAATGAGTTCATCAAACAGCCGCACCATTTCGTCGGGAAACGTCAGAAATGACAAGCTGCCGTCACCAATGCAGGTTGAAAACGCTCCGGTCACAAAATTCGTCTTGCGCCAGTCGCCAACAATCGCACGCCGATGCGCGGTGTTCCCCGGCCACACGTGCGCAACCATTGACATATTGCGATCAATTGCCACGAGGTTGGGCGCAACGTCTGCCAGTTCCGGCGTAACACCCAGCAACAGGGTACGGCCGTGCCTGTCCTTGATTTGTTCATGAATCGCAACAGCAACGTCGGCGGGCGGGCGCAATGGCGGCCCTAGTTGCGACCAGGCGCGATGATATATTTTTTGATGATCGTGAGCCATTTGATATCTTTGAAGGCCAATGCCAAAGCTAGCGAAAAACCCCCTCGAGCGCATGGTATCTAAATTCCGCGACGTCCTTGCGGAAACAGAACGCCTGCCTCCGGACAAGCTTCGAGCCTATCAGGAAAATCTATTGGTGCCGCTTCTGCTTCATGCGCGTCACAACGTGCCCTTCTATAAGGATAGACTGGCTTTGTTGTGCTCTCAAACAGACGTGGACCTGAAGCGCTGGCAGACGATCCCGATCCTGACCCGCGAGAATTTGCAGCGGAATTTGAAAGCTCTAAGCGCTTCCACCGTGCCTCCCTACTTGGGCTCCACCAATCACGGTGCAACGTCCGGATCGAGCGGCCGGCCGATCCGATATCTCGTCAGCGAGCTCGCAAACGTTGCAAGTCTGGGCGCGACAGATCGCATTTTCCGGTGGTGGGATTTCAACGGTGACAAGGCTATGGCGACTTTCGTTGCGCGACACGGCGATGATGCACGGCCGCCGGACGGCAAGATCGAAACTGGTTGGCGTGTGGGCCACGCCGGAACACATCACATGCTCGACCTGTCCGCCGACACAGGCACTCAACTTGAGTGGCTCTGCAAACGGCGCCCCGACTACCTCACAGCTCATTCATTTGTTTTGAATGAAGTGGCGAAACTCGCATTGAAACGACAGCTACACATAAGGTTGGAGCGAATCATCTCGATCGGAACAGTACTAACGGACGACATTCGCAATATTTGTAAAAAGGCGTTTGGCGTGGAGCCGATCGATCAGTACGGGGCTCAGGAAACGGGTCTGCTTGCATGCGAGTGCCCATGGTGTGGCCAACTTCATGTCAACGCTGAAACCGTGCTCATGGAAATCCTGGATTCCGATGACAAGCCAAGCCCACCCGGCGAAGCGGGCCGGGTGATCGTGACCTCGTTATACAACTATGCGATGCCGCTCATTCGCTACGAGATCGGAGATTTTGCGATCGCCGGACAAGAGCAGCTGAAATGTTCGATCAAGCTTCCGGCGCTCGAAAAAGTTATGGGCCGTTACCGGAATGCGTTCACCTTGCGCGATGGGCGAACAATATACCCATACGTACCCGTTTCGCGGTTACAGGACTATTTGTCGTTTTCCCAGATTCAAATTGTACAAACCGACCTGACTTCAATAGAGGTCAGATTCATCCCGCTGAATCCGAACGAAAGCGTTGATCGGGACGGTCTCGAAACCTGTTTGCGCGACCTTATTGATCCAAGCTTCAATGTGCAGGCGGTTGCCGTCGACGAAATATCAAGATCGCCGTCAGGGAAATTCGAGGACTACCTTTCGCTGGTAGGGCAAAAAGAAAGCTAAAGAGGCTATTGGCCCCTATCGGCCAAACTTGTAGCTGATAGCGACGCGTACCTTGTTCACGTCTTTGAGATCGAGCGTTCCGGTCTGTGGACCAAGGCCGAATGGCACGCTGACGTCGCCAAAGTTTTCATAAAGATACTCGAGACGCGCGATCCAATTCGGCGTCCACATATATTCGACGCCGGCACCGAGGGCGAAGCCGGTTAGAGTCTTGTTAACATCCGTGGATGAACTTGACGTTGTTGTTCCAGCAAAAACGAACGACGAATTGTCAGTCCATTTGACATGGGCAAAAGCTGCGCCACCCGTTCCGTAGAACAGCCATGGTCCATTTGTGACCCCGAGGCGGCCCCGGATGGTCGCCTGCCAGGTGAGTTTGGCTTCACTGGTAAAAAAGAGACCGTCCGAAGAGAAAAGTATAAATTGACCCGCCGCATTGTCCTTGCTCGATCCCCAGCTCCAGTCACCTTCAATGCCGGCGAGGATTGTCGGTGTGATCATAAAATTGTAACCGGCCTGAGCACCAACAATGCCGCCGTTTAAGCGATAACCTTCGCTACGAGCCGGAAATGAAGTGGTGCCGCCGCCGATCCCAGGGTCGAAATCATAGGCGGGACCAGAAAAATCTGCGTGAGCCCAGCGGTAGCCTGCATGGGCGCCTAGGTAGAAACCGGACCAATCGTAAGTGAGGGCGGGTGCCGGTTGCGGCGCTTTGACCGGGAGGTCTGCCGCCGCTGCGGAAGCAATGTCCAAAAGCGTCAACGACGCCAACCCAACTAAAAATTTTTGGTTTTTACGCACCGCAGTCCGCCCCCATTAGTATCCACCATATGTATGGTGGCACCCGCAGCAAGACGCATCAATTGTCATCTGGGTTATAAACGCCACTGAATTCAATTCTATTTTTGATGTAGCAAAAATACAACGCTACGTTATGTGCGGGTTTTACCCTTCACAATCAAAGAGGAAGCGGTAGCGATGCTATGGGCCCTCCGACCGCTTTGGGTCGCCGTAGGGTAAGGCAGGCTGGGTGGGCTGCATCGCCGACTGCGCCCAATTACGCGGGGTTACTCTCGACCACGAGTAGAGAATTTTGATTGCAGTAGCGCTCCCTCCGCCACGGCCACGTTCGACGGGCTGCGCTGAACTACTCTCGAAAGCGACATAAGTGAGATCGGGCCAACAAGGCATTCACCTCAAGGTTTGATCGAAACTTCGTATTTTGGTTAGCGCCCACGCCGCGCTAGCGATCTCAATTCATTGCTGCCAAGGTTTCCACGACAGGGAGATTGCTCAACCTAATGAGGCCCATGCCCGGATAGTCCAAGTCTATAGTCATCCACAGAGCGACCGCAAGAACGGCTCCGTAAACGGAGTCGAGTACAGAAAATCGGCGACCAAGACGACCATTACCGAAGCCCATCATACCAACGCCGACTGCCGCCGTACCCAAAAGCACCGCCATAATTGGAATAGGCAGATGTCTTCTCGCCATAGCAAGGTGCGTCGAATGCAGATCGATGACCTCGTTGATTGGCGGCAGGACTACCGCCATTAAAGGAGCGTTGTTCTGAGTGGCGTTGATCGCTGAGCTCCACATTCGTTCGTGCAAGCCGCTTACCTTGGCGAGCAAAGGACCAATCTGATCGCGGCCTTCGCGACTCAGCAATGTAACCCGGTCGGCAGTGTACTCTTTTAGCGCGGCCTTCAGTTCGCCCCGTTGCGGTTCGGCGATGGTATCGGCTCTCAAGTAGGCGGTACCGAGTGCGTTCGCCTCCTTCACAATGATATCTAGCCGATCGATAAAGCGCGATGCCGCCCCTGAAAATGCAAATCCGATCAAGAACGCAACCAGAGCGGCCGTTGATGTCCGAACTAGCGCTACTTGTCGGTCGAAAGGCTCATCGGTCGAGCGGGTCAGTGCACCTAGCCAAAAACCAATCTCGTGAGCGGCAACAACTCCGGCGATTAGACCCAACGCAACGAGAAGCTCAGTCATTTTCGTCCCCTAAACCGCCTATCCATCCGGACGCCGTTTGTGAACTTCGGCATTGAGCCAAATCAAAAGGTTCCAAGAGGGCCGATGCTGCACAATGCCATGTCCGCTTTGGCCAAAAGCGGACTTGCGAGCGCGACCAGGGAAGACGTAAGGGCGAACCGCAGAATCATTTCGTGCGTGGCTCCCGCGCTACAGCAGAGCCGGCCAATTCGCGCTAAAGACCACTTTGTGGCGCGTTTTGGGTAGTGAGAACTGTCATGCGATCGTTTGTAATTAATGATGGTCGATTATTTGCGCTCAAGCCTTCAGATTGGCTGTTCCTGCTCAGTGGCACGGTGCTTTGCGGATTGTTCGCACTGATGTCGATATAGAAAAAGCCACTCCCACCATCAGCAGAAGCGCGAGCTAAGGCTGGGTTGCTTGTGTTTCTTCAGCACTCGCCGAGGCGCCGCGAGCGTCCGTTAGGTCGACATTTTGGAAGTGCTCAAGCACAAACAGGCGGATCGCCGACGATAAATTGCTCTGTTTGCGCGCCTCTTCGATCTGGCCGACCAATTCTGACAACGTCAGTCGCTTCGCCTTCGCGATGTCTTTCAAATTATTCCAGAAGGGATCTTCAAGGCTGATACTGGTCTTGCGCCCATCAATCACGATGGAACGTTTAATAACCGAGGATTTCATCGGGCCCCCCGCGGCCCCCCGTAGCCCACTATCTATATACAGCCAATTCTAACGTGTGCCGAAGTAGCGCTATACCTCCCAAAAATCTTTCAAGCCCACTGGTGTAAAACCTTCATCAAAGGCGTTTTCTGTGATGGCTGACACAGCAAGATTTCGTTGCACAGCCTGTAATTCCCCATGTTGAAGGGGATTGTCATGAACACCGAAAAAAAAGATGTCGCGACGCTGATAGAACTTTTGAAAATGGAAGCCGAGCGATGGCCGCATTCGGAGACTCACGAGGTTTCGCAGAGCGAGTTATTCCGCCGAGATAGTTCCTTGCTTGAAATGTGGCCAGAAGCCTGTCGCCGCACAGGCGCTGGAAGGCGAAAATTCCCGCCCGGGGTGATCAAACTCTTGAAACAAAAATTGGGCAGAGCGAACTAAAAGAAGTGCTCGCACCCCCTTTGATGTTGTCTGCTTTACCCCCGAAAGCGGACATGTGCGCCGCACAACCCCATGTCCGCTATGGGCCAAAAGCGGACATCGAATGCGAGCGGACTAGCGGTGGTTGGTTCAGCCCGAGTAGAATTCCGGGATCACAGAGAACCTCGATTGTGTCCATCAAGAACATTTATCGATTTTCATAAATAATTTCATTTGCCTGAGCTTCGAGACTGATTGCAATTGGGGCGCCAACCTCCGGTATCAGCGGCGCCGGTTATACCCATTGGAGCTTGCATGAATCGAAATGAGGCGAACGAATTCGCGGCGAACTGGATCAGGGCCTGGAATAAAAAGGACGTCGATGCAGTACTGGAGCACTACGTTGAGGACGCAAAATTTACTAGTCCCAAAGCGGCAACCTTTGTGGGCAATCCAGTGATAGAGGGAAAGAAGGCGTTATCGGAATACTGGCATCTTGCTGCACAGAAGATCGAAAAGATCGAGTTCAAACTCGACCACATTGTCTGGGATTCCGATTCCAACGATCTGATAATTTTCTATGAGGCGAATCTCAATGGGGTTTGCAGCCGAGCCTGTGAGGCAATGAAATTTGACTCGTCCGGCAGGCAGGTATCGGGGGAGGCGATGTATGGGGCATTGATTTAGTTGCTGAGCCCGAACATCCGGAGGCAAGAGGCATTATGGCTAAGCGCCACATCGAGACAGATATCGAGATCAATGCCCCCGCTTCACAGGTATGGGCGATTCTGACTGATTTTGCGCGGATGCCATCTTGGAATCCATTTATCAAATCCATTTCGGGCAATCTGGTGCAAGGTGCTCGGCTCGCTATCCACGTCGCCCCGCCCGGCACGTCCGGAATGCATTTTAAGCCAACCGTTCTTTCAGTTCGGCCCGAGCGTGAATTGCGTTGGTTGGGCCATCTGCTCTGCCAGGCATTTTTGATGGCGAGCACTACTTTCTGCTTGAACCCATCAACGAGAAGAATCGGACACGACTAACGCAAGGCGAAAAATTCTCCGGCCTTCTGGTCGGTCTCTTGAGCGGAACGCTAACTGCGACGAGTGCAGGCTTTAAAGCCATGAATAAGGCGCTAAAACAACAAGCTGAAAAGGTTGGAATGTCCGAAGCTCAGAAGCCCTAAGGGCGGGAACAAGTTGGTCGGGCGTCCGCGCTCCGCGGCCGATGTCCGCTATGGGCCAGAAGCGGACATGACAATACGTCGGACACGCCTGCACTTTCGTTGCATGCAACCTTTGAAGCGGTGGTTGCGTTGTTCTCGCAGGGGCAAAATATCTAGCAGGGATTGCCCTCGTGTCCGAGCCCATCCGCAGCTTTAGCATTATTGGACTCGGCAAAATGGGCGCGGACCTCGCCCTCAATGCGCTTGCACACGGATTTCAAGTCACCGGCCTGGACACGCACGCCGTACCGGAAGAGTTGATTGCCAAAGGGCTGCGGCCAGCAAACAATATCGCGAATTTGGCGGCGCTGTTGCCTGCACCGCGCCTTGTCATGCTCTACATTCCGGCGGGGCCACCGGTCGACTCGGTGCTGCAGGAGCTTGCTGAACATTTGGAGCCAGGAGACATCATTGCCGATGGCGGCAATTCCTATTGGGGGGATTCCATTCGCCGCCACGAGCGCCTCAAGAAGCAGGACATCCATTTTATCGACGCGGGCACGTCGGGCGGGCCCGGCGGGGCGCTTGACGGAGCCTGTTTCATGGTTGGCGGCGAGGAAGCGCCCCTTGCCCGGGTTGAACCTTTATTACGCAAGCTGGCGGTTCCGGGCGGGTATGTCCGCGCCGGTGGGCCGGGCGCCGGCCACTTCGTCAAGCTGGTGCACAACGGAATCGAGTTTGCCATGCTGGAAGCGATTGGCGAGGGGCTGGATCTGCTCGCCCATTACCGCGAGAAGCTTCCTATCGCTGACATTCTGACGTGCTGGCGTCACGGCTCAGTCATCCGGTCCTGGCTCGTCGAGCTGATGGACACAATGTACCGGGAAAAGGGCGGGCTCCAGAGCGTTCCACCGTATGTTGAGGATACCGGCGAGGTAAACTGGTTGGTTGACGATGCCCTCCATATGGAAGTGCCGATCCCTGTGATCACGCAATCCGTCATGCAACTGCTCGCATCGCGCGACGGCGAGCATGATGCCGCGCGCGCGATCGCCATGATGAGACACGGTTTCGGCGGCCATCCGTTCGGTCGCGATGCCGGCATTGCGCACGAACGTCACAGCGGTCGCGTCGGGGGCTTCGTGGGCAAAGGCGCGTCGTGAGCAGGAACATCGGGCGTACCACTTGGGCGATCGCGGAAGGTTACATCCCGCCGGAGTCGACCGGCAGCAGCCGGGAGCTCACCAGCCATGAGACAATCTGCATTCTCAATGTCGGCGATGTGAATGCCAACGTCGACATTACGGTTTATTTCGCCGACCGGGAGCCCGCCGGGCCTTATCGGTTCGTCTGCGGGGCGCGGCGCACACTACACCTACGTTTCAATGATTTTCAGGATCCGATGCCCGTGCCCAAGGGCACAGATTTCTCCAGTGTCATTGCAGCGGATGCACCGATCATCGTGCAGCATACGCGGCTCGATACTCGTCAGGAGGCGCTGGCCTTGCTGAGCACGATCGCCTTCCCACTTGATTAAAGTAGTCCGCTTTGGGTCATTAGCGGACATTTCAAGCGATCCGACGCATGTCCGCTTTAGTCCCGAAAGCAGAGACGGCTAGGTACGCCGATGGCCAGGCGTTTAAATTGCTAAGACGCCGACATCGAGTCGCCAATGTTGCCTAGTTCCGGCGCTTCAGCTGGGTAGGTCAACGCTCCGTCTGGATGTGACCTAGCAACTTTCGTCAAACTTGCGGGTACGATCTTGTCCGGCCCAAGTATGTGAAAGACCTGCTCGCCGCCACAGAGCAGGTAGTCGGCAATGATCCGACGATGACACCGCCACCATACCGCCTCTGCACACATTACTGCGCAGCGCTGGACGCCGCCGAGCTCGCGCAACTTGGCCAGGCCAGACCGAAAGCCGAGGCCCATCGCGTAATCCGCATAATTGTGAAAGCTCTGGTGTTTCCAGAAGCCGTTGACACCGGGCGCAATGTCATGCGCTCGCGGCCGAAGGCCTCCGAGTTCGGCCATATGTTCGTAGGCGATCTGAAATTCCGACAATGATTTTGGCAGCGTTTCTATATTGTATTGAGGATTTGTGCGCGAACGCGGCACGGAGCGCACATCTACGATGAGGCCAATTTCCGAGGCGGCAATCAATTCGATGAATTCGCCGATGGAGCGGGTCGAATGGCCTACGGTGAAGAACGGAAGACCCACTCTTGCCACCACTTTACTATCAAATGAGCATTCAGCCCTACTCGACGTGTTTCAGCGCTGCGGCTTTGTGTAAGGCAACATGCTCCGTCTTGTCGCTTTTTATTTCGTACTGCGGTTCATCCGCGCTGGCGTGGTGAACGTAGCCTTTGTAGTTGACGTTGCGTCGATGCACTTTCACGATTTTTCCATGCACGCGTCCGGCTTCTGAATTCCAGCTCACGTGATCGCCGACTTTGAACGTTTTGACCATGGCGCTCGCCTGTCCGCTCGCGGAGTAATTTCTTGTCAATCGGCTACGCCGATGTGGCTCGCCTGCGAGCTGCTTCATTGTGGGCAAGTACCGCTTCTAAACTGTCGAAAACTTCGAGCCCGTCAACAATATGCAAATGATACCGATGCACGGTATCACAACGTCTTGGTGCATCGTGCGGTTCCGGCCGGTTTCTCGCTGGGGTTCCGGAATGTCCGCTTTGGGCCAATAGCGGACATTGTCCCCCTCAGTCGATCACTTCGTCGGCGCGCGCGAGCAGTGCCGGCGAAACCGCAAGACCAAGTGCGCGAGCGGTCTTCAAATTGACAGCCAAACTGACTTTTGTGGACAGCTCGACCGGCAAGTCAGCGGGATTTTCGCCTTTGAGTATACGGTCTACATACCCGGCGGCGCGCCGGTATTGATCGACGGTAGCGGGCCCGAGTGCGATTAGTCCGCCGCCGCTGACAAAATAAACAAACGGGTAGATTGCAGGGAGCCTGTACCGGTCAGCCAAAGCAATAACGAATTCGCGGTGTGTTAGCGCAAACGCGTTCGGCGCGACGATGAGCCCGCCATTTGGCTTGCTGGCAAATTCGCGGATACCACGTTCCACCTCGGCGGTGTCTCGCGAACCAACCGGACTTACCTCAATCCCAAGGGATCGGGCCAAGCCCTGAATGACACCGAATTGGGCGGATCCGCTTGGATTGGTTGCATCCCGAAGAAATGCGATGCGCTTCATTCGCGGCGCGATCTCCTTAAGCAATTCCAGCCATTTGCCGCTGATGTCGTATTCGTAGTTCGTGAAGCCGGTCGCGTTTCCACCGGGGTGCGCCAGGCTCTCGACGAAGCCGCCGCCGACCGCATCGGCCACTTCCACAAATACGATCGGCACGGTGCGTGTGACTTGTTGCAAGGGGCCGACATGTGATCCGCCCGCAACCAAGATTACGTCCGGTTTGAGCGCAATCAACTCTGCCGCAAATTTCCGAATAAGATCGGGATTGCCACCGGTCCACCTGTAGTCGATCTGCACGTTATTTCCCGTCGACCAACCCAATGCCACCAATTGTTTTTGAAATGCCGCAACGTAGGATTTCAGCAGGAGATCGTCTTCCTTAAAATAGACAAACACGCCCACACGTCGCATCGGTTTTGGCTGTTGCGCCTGCACTGTAAGCGGTCTTGCAACCACAGCAGCGCTCACGAGACCAAGAAACTCGCGTCGTTTCATGCGAGACTCCGAAGATCAATACACGGCCGCATATCAACTCAAACTAGCGCACGGACTCACGCGTCGCAGCAAATAGCGTCGTTATTCAATCACCTCGTCCGCAACCAGCAGAAAGTTGGGAGATATCGTCAGGCCAAGACCTTTAGCTGTCTTGAGGTTGACAACGAGCTGGAATTTGGTCGGAACCTGAACCGGCAGATCGGCGGGATTTTCGCCGTGCAGAATTCGATGGACGTAAGGTGCAGCGCGCCGCACGATATCTTCAAGATCGGGTCCGTATGACAACAGTCCGCCTGCGGCGGTAACTTCGCGCCAGGGATAGATCGCTGGCACGCGATTTTCGATCGCTGCGGCAATCATTGGCCCACGATTGTTTAGCAAGAAAAAATCTGCCATCGCGATGAAGCCTCCGCCCGGTTGCTTCCCGAGGTCGACGATGGCGGCTTCAAGATCGGCAACGGTATGAACGGCCGCCGGGACCGGAATTACTTGTGCGGCGCGTGCGGCAGCATCGAAATCTGGCATGTAATACTTACCGTGACCGGGAGCCGTGTCAGGGTTGTAGATCATGGCGACACGCTTAAGTCGGGGTGCGACCTGTCCGAGAAGCTCGAACCACTTTCCTCCGATTGAGGCCTCCGAGTTGTGAAAACCGGTGATGTTGCCCCCTGGATGCGCGAGGCTCGCGACGAAGCCCTCGCCCACCGGATCAGACACAATCGCGAATACGATAGGGATCGTCCGTGTCTCCCTTTGCAATGCCGCCGTAACAGGGGTTCCGAAAGCCAGGATCACGTTCGGCTTAAGCGCGACCAGCTCTTTCGCGAATTTCCGCATCAGGTCTACATCGTTGCCGGTCCAGCGAATGTCGATCTGTAGATTTCGTCCGGGATTCCAACCCAACTCGGCGAGGCCTTTGGTAAAGCTGGTCAACCATCTCTGCGGTCGGCGATCACTTTCCTCGAATGCCAGCAACACGCCGACGTGCTTCACGCCGGCAGCTTGTTGTGCGCGTGCCGCGGCCGGCCACGCCATCACACTGCCAATACCGGTAATGAATTCCCGTCGTCTCACAAGCCAGCCCTCAAAAGACGGGCAACAATCTATCACATTGTCGATCAAGCGCACTGATCTTGTGCGAAGCGGCAGAACGTTGTCGCCGATGTCCGCTATGGGTCATTAGCAGACATTTGCGCCGCATTAAGTCATGCCCGCTTTACATCCGAAAGCGGACGTGTGCCGTGCACAAGCTCATGTCGGCTATGGGCCAAAAGCAGACGTTAGATCGGCCCTATATCGACGTTAGATTGGGATGTCAGCCTATGCTTTTTTTGACCCGATCCGCGGTAAACGGCGGATGCCGAAGCCTTACACCCGTCAACCGAGCAATGGCATTACCAACTACAGGCGCGCCTAGTGGCGCGCCCATCTGGCCGACACCAGTTGGTGGATTATTGGTTCCGACCACCTCAACGTGAATGTTAGGGACGTCGCTCATCCGCAGCACCTGGTAGTCGTTGAAATTGGATTGCTGTACAGCACCGTCTTTGATGGTGATGCTTTCGCTGAGCGCGAGACCGAGTCCGTAAACAATGCTGCTCTCAGTCTGCGCCACCACATTGTCAGGCTGCAGCGCCAGGCCGCAATCAATCGTGCACCAAAATTCATGGACCTTGACCTGGCCGGTCGCTCGATCGACTGATACTTCGGCAATCGCGGCAAGTTGCGTGCCCGAGTAGTTGATGAAACCCACACCAAGGGCACGCCCTTTGCGCGCACGATCCCATTCCGCTTTCTGCGCGACGCGCTCAAGCAGCTTTGTGCCGCGAGGATTTTTCGTCAGAAGGGCGAGACGGAATTTAAGCGGATCAATCCCACGTTTGGCGGCAACCTCGTCCATAAAGGTCTCAGTCGCGAATTTGTTGGCAAGGAAGCCGATGCCGCGCAGCGGTGCGGTTCTGATCCCGGTATCTTCGTATAGTTCTTCGACCAATTGATTGGCGAGGTCATAGCCGGCCAAATCCGCGCCGGCCATCAGAATGCCATCGCGGCGCTTGTTCAGCTCGTAACGTATCGGGTCGAAAAATGGGGTGACGCGGTCGCCGACGTGGCGATGATGCCAGGCGGTAAGCGCGCCGGATTTATCGAAGCCTGCACGCAGGAAATGCGCCGAGAGTGGACGCAGGCGTCCATTGTGTACGTCGTCTTCGCGAGTCCACATCATTTTCACAGGCTTGCCGACCGCTTTGGCCAAAAGCACCGCATCGACCGTGAAGTCGGAGTCGCGCGGGCCGCGCCGCCCAAATCCGCCGCCCATAAGCATGTAATTAACTTTGACTTTGTCGCGCGAAATTCCGAGCGCCTTCGCCGTCGCCTCCGAGGCCGTGGTGGGACTTTGCGTCCCGGTCCAAACCTCAGCCGCGTCGCCCGACGCAGAGACAGAAGCTACGGCATTCAGGGGCTCTATTTGAGCGTGATAGGCGTAATCGCAAAGGTATAAAGCCTCGACCGTTTCGGCGGCCTTGGCGAGTTCGCCGTGCACATCACCTTTCTTGAACCAGTCCGTGCCTTGTTTGCTGAGATCGCGTGCCGTGGCGGCGAACGTCTCATGGCCCTTGTCGCTGTCGAACCCCCAGGCTTTGCCACTCTTCGTCCACGATGCGGTATCGGCGATGATGTCACGGGCCATGAAGGCTGCCCATGGCGTTTCGGCAACTACGCCTATGCCGTAAGGCAAGTTCACCGTGCTCACCACGCCCCCGATAGCGGCGATTTTGGCCTTATTGAAATCCGCAGGCGCCGACCCTTCGACGGGCGCACGCACAACTGCGCCATAGAGCATCCCTGGCAATTGCACGTCGATTGAATATTGCGCGCTGCCGTTGACCTTTGTGGGCAATTCGACGCGCATCACGTCCCTTCCGATGAGGCGGAACTCACTTGGCTTCTTGAGCTGCTCTTTCGGCACATCGGGCGCCTGCTCCGGAACCTCAGCAAAGGCGACAATGTCACCGTAGCTGAGACGTCGACCCGATTTTGAATGCACAACAACACTTGGCTCAGTGGCTAGTTCTTCGACCGGCACATTCCATTTCTTTGCGGCGTTGTTAAGCAGGACACGCCGCGCCTGCGCACCGAACATGCGCATGGGCGCGAAATACACGTGCACAGCATTGCTGCCGGCTGTGTACATCATGTGAAAATAGGCGGGATTACCGTAGATCTTGTCGATGACCGGCGCCGGCACGATACGGACCTTGGACCAGTCGGCATCCAGTTCTTCGGCCAATACGAGCGGCAGTGACGTCATCGATCCTTGCCCCATCTCGGTCGCCGCCGACATGATGGTGATGGTGCCGTCGGGCGCGATCGACAACCATGGGTTCATTACTTTGGCGGCCATTTTGGATGCGGCTAGTGCGGAATCCGAGTAGCTGTTTAACGCGACCGCAAAGCTTAAACCTGCTGCGCCAATCATGATCTGACGGCGTGAAACGCTAACATTCAATCTGTCGAGCGAGACGTTCTCATCCATGACTCAACCCTCCGCAGACGCGCGTTCAATCGCGCGTATGATTCGGGGGTACGTGCCGCAGCGGCAGATATTCGTGCTCATGTGCTCGACGATCTGCCCGCGCGTCGGCTTTGGGTTGCTTTTAAGCAAGTCGACGGCCGCCATGATCTGTCCTGATTGACAGTAGCCGCATTGTGGCACTCGCTCGGCGAGCCACGCCTTCTGCACCGGATGCGAACTGTCCGTTGAAATGCCCTCAATGGTCGTGACGCTACGCCCTTGCATTTCCGACATCTGCGTTTGACACGAAAATGCGCGCTTGCCATCGATGTGCACAGTGCAGGCACCGCAGAGCCCAGCACCGCAGCCGAATTTCGTCCCGGTTAGCTTCAGTTCCTCGCGGATAACCCAAAGCAACGGTGTTGACGTCGGTGCGCTGCTCGAAATTTTCTTCCCGTTCACCGTGAAATTTGTGGCCATTGTGCCCCCCGATTTTCACTGAGGATCAGTGCCGCGTTGGCCTGATGACTTTTTACTTTCTAATTATTGTCAAACGTCACAGACGAACTGTCAATTAGTGGCCTGCTCTCAACGCAGGTTTTGATCCCGCATCAGCTGAAAACGAATATTCGGATCGGGGTCAGTGCCTCGGTATTGGCCTGCCCACCCGTAAATGACGGGCGGTCGAACTTGCACAGTCTCTGCTTTCGGCCTCGGCGTCTTTTTTTTGCTGACTTTTTCAGCCTGGGCTGCCCCGGCCATCAGAGCCACCGCGGCAATTGCCACTGAAAGAATCTTCAAACTGCCCGCCATCATGTGACACCTGTTATTCTATGCTCCGGCTCACCTTTTGATAAGAACACCGCGCAACACGCACGAATTCCATGCGCCAAACTCCGTGGGGCTCAGTATATCCGACCGGTACGCTTACATTTGCTGCCCGCGGCAACAATCCCTCGCAAGCGTGGCTCGATTAGCGGTGATTTCCGTAAAGCGTGTAATTCGGGCATACCGCGACATCAAAACCAGTCGGTGTTCCGCCCGGCGTATAGCCCATCTCGCGGTGGCAACCGCGCGGAACGGGCATGCAGCCGACGACGGTGCAAGCGATCTCTGGCTGAGAAGTAGTAACAGCCCCTGCGTGACGCTTGTGGTGACTGGTTTTCGCACTGACCGACGTTAGCGCGAGTGCGAGCACAAAGGCCGTAACAATGGGTACGATTGTTTTCATCGCGAGCCTCCGAAACGGCTTTCGCAAGGCAATGCTGGCATTTCGCTGCTTCCATTATACGCCCGCTAGGGCCGATAGCTGACGCCCTTTTTCGTCGATCGCGTTGTCAATTGAATCGGGCCAAAAAATTGTGGACCTCGAGCAGCTCGCAGCCGGCATTTCACTTGAATGGACCATTTAAATGTCAAGCGACCCGCGCACTTAGCGGACGTGGATGTCGGCAAACTTGATCACCTCAGCCCATTTTGCTGTTTCATCAACGATAAATTTGCCGAATTCTGTGGGCGACATCGGCAGGGGCTTTGCATCAAAATCCCTGAGCCGGGCCACCATCGTCGAATTGGCCAGGCCAGCGGTGATCACCTCGTTGAGCCTGTCGATGGCTTCCACTGGAGTGTTCCTGGGAGCAACCACTCCATTCCAGGTACTCACTTCATAACCCGGCAAAAATTCACTGATCGTTGACAGGTGAGGCAACGCCTCGGAGCGTGTCGAGCCGGTGACCGCGAGCGCATTCAATTGTCCGGCTCGGATGTAGCCAACCGAAGCCGGCAAAAGATCAAACATGACCTGTACCTGACCGCTGACGAGGTCGACCAGCGCCGGTGCCGAACCTCGATACGGCACATGCCGTATGTCTATGCCGGTCATGCGCTTGAACATTTCGGCGGCGAGATGTTGTGTGGACCCGATACCTCCGGACGCAAAGTCGAGCTTGCCCGGGTTGGCCTTGCAGTACGCGATGAACTCGGGAACCGTCTTGACCGGCACGGAGGGATGGACTTCCAAGACGTGCGGCACGCGGAACACGCCGGCGACGGGGGCAAAATCGAAATTGTGATAGAGCGTCGCGTTGATTGTGTTCGCTGAGTTGCACCATAAAAGTGTATGGCCGTCCGGCGGCGCGCGAAGGACCGCTTCGGTGGCGATGTTGCCGTTGGCGCCGGGCCGGTTCTCGAATAAAAACGGCTCGCCGAGCTTCGCGTAGAGCCATTGGCACATGAGGCGGCCGAACACATCGGACGATCCGCCAGCCGCAAAACCAAACATCACATGGACGGGACGCGAAGGGTAAGGCTTTTGCCCTCGTGCGGCGGCGATCGGTCCGGCAAGCGTGCCGGCAATCAAACCCATTTGCAACATGCGGCGCCGCGACAAGATATTGAATAAGGCTACATCCGCCTCACGTTTTTTCACGGCTTCGTCTCACGGTCATCTGGACGCACCGGTATCATCCTTTCAAGGCTTGTGCGGTGAAACCTCTCAAGCGCTTACCTTTGCGATCCGGGGTGAATTACAATGTTCTCAAGCTTCTCGATGTACCTCATGAACCTATATTTATCCTCGACGCCATCCGTACTCTTGAGCTTCTCCACCGGCCAGGGATGTTTCCCGGCGTCGATTTTGGCGACGAGATACCCCATTTCCGCGTCCAACCACATTTTTTGAAATTCATTTTTGAGTTTTTCCGGATCCCGAACGGTAGTGGCGTTTATACAGCCTGCACCGGACGCCATCTTTGCCAGGTCGGTATTGTATGAGGTGAGCGACGGCGCGCCTCCGATACTTTCATAAAGTTCGTTATCCAGCACGACCACGGTCATGTTGCCCGGTCGCTGACTGCCCAGTGTGCAAAGGGCGCCGGTGTTCATCAAAACCGAGCCGTCGGTCTCGAGGGCCAAAATCCGCCGGTGCGGCAAGGCAAGTGCCAAACCCAGGGCCATCGTCGTCACCGATCCCAATATGGCTTGATAAAACGTGTTGCCTTCTTGCGGAGTCAGATTCCACCAGTCCTGACGCAGTGCACCCAGAGAACTTATGCAAAGATCGTTTACGGTGAAGAACGAACTTAATACTCGAACGGCATCAATTCTTTGCATTTCTGGCGGCCTTCCCCAGGTAAGCTGGCACTTCAAGACAGGCACCAGTAAGCACAAGTGCAACCGGCCATTGGCTCGCGTCCGCATGGATGAACGCCCGGCCGACATTCGGCTTGATGGCAGCAGGATCGCTGATGATCTGAAACGGGATATGCAGAGCGTTCAGAAGCGGCTCCATGGTCTGCCCGTGATTGATAGCCCACCAATTACGCTCGCCGAAGTCGCCGCAATAACTCATCACGATGACCATCGGAACGTGGTGAGTGAAAGAAAATCTGGAAATCGGCTCGCAGGCTTGCCGCAGTCCAGAGTTTTCCATGATCATCATGGCCTTTTTGCCGCCGAAGTATGCGCCGGCACAAATTCCTGGAAGGTCTGCTTCATTTCCAGCCAGCACATAACGAATTTTATTTTGCTCCCGAAGAAGTCGATGAATACCCAACAGCTGGGAATCGGGGACGGCAGCAACCAAAAAAACACCGGCGTCGAAAAGTGCATCAACAAACAACTTCGCGTATTCCGAGACTTCAGTGGAATCCGGCATTGACCCTTCCTGTGCGAACCAAGTGCCGTCGCCCGCGCGGCTATGGGTTCTGGCCCGAAAATAATCTTATCGTGGAATTTTCGGTTCGCCAATATTGTCAATAGATCAAGAATTTGGGGCGACCGTTGGAAGATGCAATCAGGAGTCGCGCCGCAGTCGCGTAGAGCATGCGAGGTTTGATGGAGTCTCTGCCGATGTCTGCTTTGGGTCATTAGCGGACAAGTGCAGCGCAAAACACCATATCGACTTTAACCCCGAAAGCGGACGTGTGCGGTGCAACTGCGGTTGTCCGCTAAGGGCCAGAAGCGGACAAATAAAAACATTCCATAGAATTGAGTTCCTTTGCTTATAATATCGAATTCGAAGGAGCACGGCGATGAGACCGCTCGGCTCCCAGCGCGCCAAAAGCTTGGCGCGGCGGGCTGCATGCACTAATGGAGCGCGAATGCAAAAGAGCCGCCGGCAGGTTTTGAAGGGTGCTTTGGCACTGTCTGCTGCGGCTGCCGTGTCCCGAAGTGGTTTCGGCGGTGCAGAAGGTCCCGTCCTTACTCGGACGATTCCCCACACAAATGAATCCCTGCCCGTTGTTGGACTTGGCACGGCCGTAAGCTTCCCTTCCGCAGACTTGGAGCAGCAAGAGAAGCTCAACGAAGTGATCAATGCGCTGGTCACTGGCGGAGGAAAGTTAGTCGATACTGCCTCGACCTACGGCAATGCCGAAGCGGTGATCGGAAATTTCCTCCAGAAAAAACCGATTCGCGAACGTCTATTCCTTGCGACCAAACTCGAGGTGCAGCCTGCCGGGCCATCCGCTGATGAATTCCAACGGTCTCTGACAAGGCTGCGGACCGACAAGCTCGATCTGCTGCAACTCCATAACGTGTCGCGGTCAAGCCAAAGTCTCGCGCAACTTCGCGACTGGAAGGCCGCCGGCCGCTGCCGCTACATCGGGGTTACGAGCACTTATCCTCAGGATTACGGCGCCATGGAAGCTATCATCCGGCGCGAAAAACCTGACTTCGTCCAGGTCGACTATTCCATGGACAACCGAGACGCCGAGAAACGGATCATCCCGGCCGCGGCTGTTGCAGGCGCCGCAGTGCTGACGGCATTACCGCTCGGACGAACATCATTGCTTCGTGCCGTGAAGGGAAAGACCTTGCCGGATTGGGCCAAGGACTTTGATGCTCGGACCTGGCCCCAATTCTTCCTCAAGTTTCTGCTCGGCAATCCTCATGTCACAGCAGTGATTCCCGGTACCGGCAATGCCGGACACATGATGGATAATTTGAACGCAGGCCGCGGCCGAATGCCGGACGAACAAGAGCGCCAAAAAATGATTGCTGTGCTTCGGTCATAGCAAGTTGGTAGCGTCTTTATTTCCGCAGACTATTCTCACATCGAAGTGATGGACGGCCTCGCGGTAGGACCTTTGTGGCGTCCCCTCTTGCAACTATGGTAGCCACTTTCATCGACCAGTCTATTGGAGGTTCGAGGATGGCCAACAGTTTCTTCCACCTGAGTCGGCGCAAACTTTTCGTCACAGGTGCCGCCGTTTTGGCGGCCGGCACATTTTCGCGCTTCGCAGATGCGCAAGGTGCCACGGTCAAGACCAAAATCGGCGTCATCGGCGCCGGACATATCGGCAGCACGATCGGCGGCCTGTGGGTCAAAGCCGGTCATCCGGTTTTGTTCTCATCGCGGCACCCTGACGAGCTGAAATCTCTGGTCGAAGCAATGGGCCCGCTCGCCAAAGCCGGGTCGGTCGGCGAGGCTCTCGACTTCAGCGATGTCATCCTGATTGCCGTGCCTTACAAAGCGATCCCCGATCTGGCAAAAGAATACGGGCCTAAGTTTGCCAACAAGATTGTGATCGATCCTGCCAATGCCGTGGCGCGCCGTGATGGTGAGGAGCTTTTGGCCGAGACCAAGGAAAAGGGTATCGGCGTGACCACAGAATCTTATCTTAAGGGCGCGCATGTGGTACGCGCCTTCAACTCGATGAGCTCCACCAACTTTGCTAGGGAAGCCCATCGGTCGGGCGATCTGATGGCCATCCCGATGGCCGGCGACGATCCACGTGCAGTCGAGGTAGCTTCGCAGCTGGTTCGCGATGCCGGATTTGACCCGGTCGTCGTGCCGCTCCAGCGTGCGCAAGAGTTTGCCCAGGGCGGGCCGATTTATGGACAGCAATTGACAGCCAAGGAACTACGCGCCCGGTTTGGCCTGTCGAAATGACCGAATCCAGTTTGGCGACCGCTCGATCGGACTCCGATGGTCCGTTTCTCCGCCTGTTGCGCCGTTTGATCGATGTCACTGCGGCCGAGCTGCCCGCGCTCGGTTGGTGCTGGCTCTACATCTTTTCGCTGCTGGCGTCGTACTACATCCTCCGTCCCATTCGCGATCAGATGGGCGTGGCCGGTGGTGTCAACAATTTGCCTTGGCTGTTCACCGGCACATTGCTCGTGATGCTGATCCTGAACGTGCCGTTTTCGGCGCTGGTCAAGCTGCTCCCGCGAAAGCAGTTCATCTCGTTGTCTTATCGCTTCTTCGCCGTGTCGATCTTGGCGTTCGGGGCGGCGCTGCATGTGGCAACGGCCGATCAGGCAGTTTGGGTCGGCCGATTCTTTTTCATCTGGATTTCTGTCTTTAATTTATTCGTGGTTTCGATTTTCTGGTCGATGGTCGTTGATATTTTTAGCCCAGAACAGGGGAAACGGCTTTTCGGTTTCATAGCCGCCGGCGCGACACTGGGCGCGATCGTTGGATCGAGCCTCACGGCATCTCTCGCCCGAACTGTGCAGCCCGCAGTTCTGATGGTTGGCGCGGCGATGCTGCTTGAAGTGTCAACGTGGTGCGTACGGCGTCTATCGCGGCTATCCGCGACGATGAGCGATCGCCCTGACCGCGAGCGGGAGGAGGAACCGATCGGGGGCGGCGTGATGTCTGGATTGATCGACGCTATTCGCTCGCCGTATCTGTTAAACACAGCGATCTTTCTCCTGCTTTACGCGATGACGTCCACTTTCCTCTATTTCAGCCAGGCCAGCGTGGTGTCTGAGAACTTCACTAACCGCGGTACGCAGACAGCCTTTTTTGCAACGATCGATCTGACCGTGAACACCATCACGCTGTTCATTCAAGTCTTCCTGACGGGGCGTTTGGTGGGTTGGCTCGGAATTGCAGTAGTGCTGTCGTTATTGCCCGTCGTCAGCATTTTCGGTTTCGGTGCTATCTATCTGATGCCGACACTTGCAGCAGTGGCCGTGTTTCAGGTGGCAAGGCGGGCTGGGAATTTTGCGCTGACCCAACCGGCCCGTCAGGTTCTCTATACGGTTGTGTCGCGCGAGGATCGATATAAAGCTAAAAATTTCATCGATACGGCCATTTACCGCGCCGGCGACCAAGTCGGTGCTTGGTCCTATGCCGTGATCGGCTTGGTGGGCTGGGGCATTAAGGAAGCGGGCGTCGTCTCCGTCGTGCTTTCGGCTCTGTGGCTGTTCAACAGCCTGTGGCTCGGCAAACGCCAGGAGGCGATGGCCGCAGAGCAAAAAGGGAGGGCATGAGCGCGCTAACACCGGATGTCTGCTAGTGCCGCCGCCCACGAGTGTATTAGGCCATGTCTGCTTTACCCCCAAAAGCGGACAAATGGTCGGGCAGGGCAGGCGGGTCGGTTTGCGTTCGCCGATCTACGCCGGACTACTGTGCACCACGAGTAGAGAGTTTTGTTTGCAGTAGCACTCCCTCCGCCACGGCCTCGTTCGACAGGCTGCGCCGCACTACTCTCAAAAACGACATAAGTGCGATCGCAGAATGTCCGCTTTGCTCCCGAAAGCGGAAGCTTGCGGTGCACTCGCGCATGTCCGCTTAGGGCCAATAGCGGACGCTCTAGGTGAAAATGATGACGCCGCTTACCGCGGCAACCAATCCAAAGCCTAACGCGACGGGAAAAATTAAGGGACCTACACTCCTGCCGGAAGACCGGAAGGCGACAAGAACAGGCGCCCCGTTAAGTTCGCGAGTGGCCCAATAACACAAAACCAGAAGAATTAGAGGAAGCAAAAGTCCGAGGGGAGATGCATTGCGAACCTCGGCCAAAGCCAAACTAATCGGCTGTACAAATGGAAGAAACGCAATCAGGGCGATTCCGCTTGCGAAGAAGAAGGCACCAAAGAAGCGAACGACCGAGGCAGCCCTGAGACTGCCTCTCACGAGCATGATGCCAAGTACCACAGCAAAAATGTTGAAGCTAGACGAGTACCGAATGCCATTCACAATACAATAAATCATGACCGCGATGTCGATAACACCAATGACCACTAGCACGAACCCAACGCGTGCGAGAATAGTCAGATATGTCTCGTGATCATGCATCAACCAGCAACTTTGCGCCTGAAATGCATGCCCTTGATCTTCCAGGCACCGTTTTCCTTGACCAATTCATAGTGTACCGGCAACACCCCGCCCTGATCGTCGGTGATGCTACCCATTACATCGCCCGTTCCAGTCCCGTCGGCATTTGTCGACGAGGAGCGTGACGTGAAGCTATGAGATGCATTGTGCGACAATGAAGGAATGCTTTTCATGAACTCCGAAAATTTCTCAAACGAAAGGTCTTGCTGGAAGCTGGTCGACGTTTCAGCGTAAGCTGCCCGAAGGTCATCGTGCCTGAAAGCATCCAGTTGGCGCTGAATAGGCTCGACCAGTCCAGCAGTTGCCCAAAAAACAAAAAATGCTGCGAACCCAGCGATACCAATGGCACCCGCGAGCATTATTTGCCACCGCGCTATCTTCATATTCATCTGGGGCACAATGGATCTCGCAGGCGCGGGTGCGCTGTTCGCCATAGGGCGAACGGCGGTTAATGACTCGCGGCAGAATGGACAGACGGTCGCGGCTGAAAATATTCCCTTGCCGCAGTTTGCGCAGCGCATCGTCATTCTCCTCCATTTCAAGTGGCCCTTGCCACTGACGATTTATTTCCGAAGACTTCTTAGTCCCAGGTCAAAATTGCAAACGGAACGGTTTGAAGAAAACGATCAACTGCGGCTTTAAGGACGAAGCAATTGCCTCTCGTCATGCCTGCTAGTTGGCGCGTAACATACCTCAGGAATATTTTTTTCCTGTTAATCGCACATAAGCAAACAATTTACCTTGTCGCTGAGACCGGTCAGCGGGCAAAGCGGACATACCAATAAGCTGGCCGTGCCAGACCGGCTGCCGCTGTGCTCTCAATGAAAAATCAGGCTCCCCCCGAGGAAAAATCAAGGATATCTCAAAGATTGCCCGGCGTATCGGTGGCTACTGTAAAGTCTCCGCTTTGCTGCCGCCGTGACCGTCAGCGGTCGGCAGAATGGTGCAATTACGCATAAAGGATAAAAAGCGATGATTGAGGAAGCGCGTGGACGCATCGCAACCATGGCCACATGAGCCGCGATCACATTGGCATTCTTGCAGCGCTGGCATCTAGCGCTGTCGGTGGCGTGGCTGGCGGAGCTACGCGTTTTGTTATTCATGCAACCGACCCGGTGACGCTCGGCGTTTTGCGCTTCGGTACCGGCTTTGTCATTCTGCTTCCTATTGCGCTGCTCATGAAATGCAGCTGGCCCAAGGGCCGCGACTGGATCGCCGTGGCGCTCCTCGGTATCTTGTTCTTCTTCGCTTTTTCGGTGCTTTTTAATCTCGCCTACGACTACACCACCGCGGCGCGCGGAGCACTTACCCTTTCCACCATGCCGCTGATGACACTCGTCGTCGGTGCCGCGCTGGGCATCGAGCGGATCAGCGCGCGCAAAACATTCGGCGTGCTGATAGCTATGGCCGGTGTATTTCTGGCGCTAATGCTTGGGCTGTCGGCCGCGCCAGCCGGCGCTTGGCGCGGTGAACTGATCATGCTCGCAGCTACGTTCTGCATGTCGCTCTACAATGTGTGGTCGCGACCGTTTATTTCCCGTTCCGATCCTCTGGCCTTTCTCACCGCCGGCATGGGTGCCGCGGCACTATGCCTGCTGGTGTGGGCGACGTTGATCCACGGCTTTGACGCCGTCACACATTTCGACATGCCGCAATGGCTTGCGGTCGCTTATCTTGGGGTCGTTGGCAGTGCCGGTGCGTTTATTCTCTGGGTGTTCGCGCTTTCGCGCACCAGCCCCACCAAGGTGGCTGTCACAATCGCCGTCAATCCGGTGTTTGCCTCGATCGTCGGCGCGCTTGCAATTCATGAGGCTATCGGCCCCAATTTAATCGCGGGTCTTATTGCAGTCGCGGTTGGCATCTGGGTCGCAACAACAGCTTCAGCCCCGGACAGCTAACCAAGTAGAATGGCTCAAGCCGCCTGCAAAGCCTGCCATCTCAACAGCTTACATAGCCCGACCAGCGAACTGGCGGGAAGCCAATAATCATAGCTGCTGCTCTAAACGATATTGATCGCAATCAATGAAGCCGGTTTCGGCCTTAAATAGTTTTACGCAAAAGAAAGGCTAGCTGCGCATTTGCGGCTTAAGGATCGCCATGGAAAGCGCTGTCCTGCGGATCTTTGCATTGAACGCCAGCAAGGACTTGGGCACCGCAATTGCCACAGCCCTGGGCGAGCCACTTGCGGCACATGAAGAGCGCGAATTCGAAGACGGCGAACACAAGGTTCGTCCGCTTGATACAGTCAGCGGCGCCGATATCTATGTCGTACAGAGTTTGCACAGCGGGCCTCAACAAAGCGCCAATGATAAGCTCTGCCGCTTGTTGTTCTTCATCGGAGCACTCAAGGATGCCGGCGCCAGCCGCGTCACCGCGATTGCTCCCTATCTCTGCTACGCGCGCAAGGATCGCCGCACCAAACCAAATGATCCGGTCACCACGCGCTACATTGCCAGCATGTTCGAGAGCATCGGAACGGATTGCGTGGTCACGCTCGAAGTTCACAATCCCGCGGCGTTCGAAAATGCTTTTCGCTGCCGGACGGTTGCCCTCACCGGCACGCCGCTGTTCGTTGGCTATGCCAAGAACAATTTGAGGGACGCCAAACTGGCAGTGATCTCTCCGGACGCCGGCGGCATGAAGCGGGCGGAACTGTTGCGCGAAGCGCTGGAAGCCGCGCTCGGCCATCCGGTTGGCAAAGGCCTCGCAGAAAAACATCGCAGCGCAGGGGTCGTTTCCGGCGACCTGTTCGCAGGCGAGGTGGCGGGCGTCACCGCGCTGATCATTGACGATCTGATCAGCACTGGAGGCACCTTGTTGCGCACGGCCCGTTCAGCACGCGCTGCCGGCGCCACGCGCGTGATTGCGCTCGTTACCCATGGACTATTCATGGCCGGCTCCGCCGAGGTTCTCGCCGACCCCGCACTCGATCAAATCATCATCAGCGACGCGATGCCGCCCTTTAGGCTCGATCATCCCGCGCAGAACAACAAGTTGGTGATTTTGCCCGCAGCCCCCCTGCTCGCCGAGACAATTCGGTGCCTTCATGAAAAGCGCAGCCTGACCGATCTTATGGTGTTCTAAGATGCGCCTCGAGCTCGCATGCACTTTTTTCAGCAAAATTTAGGTAGGTTGCGCAGAGCCGCGGCCATTTCTCCGGCGTGCGTGGGTGCTCTTCGAGCAGATGAGCGATAGCAAGCCTGGCGCGTAACGTGGCGCGGTGACAGCGATAGAACGTGAAAAGCTCGTCGGCCGGCCCGTCACGCAACACATGTTTCATCCGGCGCTGCAAATAATCTCCAGCCCATGCAGCTCCGAGCCGCTCGCACTCGAGGTTGAGAAAAGCAATCTCGTCAAATGGATCGACGATGCGAAGCCGCGCATTGAATTCGAGGCAATCGATTATCCTGACCTTGTCGTCGAGCCAGATGTGCTCCGGCCGCAAGTCGCCATGCCCATCCACTATTCGGCGATGACGCAGGCGTGCAATGATGCAATTGCCGCGTCGCTTCAGAAATAGTCGTTGCGCCAAATCAACACGATGCACAACACCGCCGGGAATTCGGAAGCGTGGATCGAGCAGGACGCGCCTGTTGTACGCCAGACTTTTGGCCCAATCGGCAAGATGAATCGCAGGCGAAAGAAAAACCGGCGTTGCAGATCGATAAAAATGTGCCAGTGTCTCGACCAACCGGTCGAGCTGGGTAAATCCCACACTCCGGTTTTCAATCATGTGATCGAGCATGAAGCGGTCGTCGAGCCGCCTCATTCTCACCAACCAGTCAATCGGCACGCCCTCGGCGTCGATCGACAGCGCCCCGCCGTGCTCGGTCAGCGGTACGACCCCGAGATAAATGTCCGGCGCCAGCCGACGATTGAGCCGCAGTTCCGCGCGACAGGCAGCCTCCCGGCGTTCCAGCGTAGAAAAGTCGAGGTAGGGAAAATGAACCGGCTTCTTGAGCTTGTAGACATGGGCACCGGCGAGAAAAACCCAAGACATATGGGTTTCCCGACACACGACGTTGGGGGGCCTGGGATCGTAAGCGTCCGGCCGACTGAGAAAGTCGACCTTTGCTGCAAGCGCCGGCTCGACGCCCTGAAATGCAAGTCCGTGCACAGGCCGCTCCTGCTGGCGATTGAAATTTAATGCATTTCGGTCACTTGCAATTGATTCCGGTCAAATCGGCGGTCCTTCGTTACGGACATACTATTTTCTGTTCTTACGGGAGATAGGCATGTCCTCCGTAGTCGCCGGCCGCCATGACCAGAAAAAAATCCGGCGTGAGGTGGTTATTCAACCGCTTCACCTGGCCGGCGATCTCTGGCTGCCTGCGGCCGCCAGTTCATTTGTTGTGTTCGCCCATGGCAGCGGCTCGAGCCGCTTGAGCCCGCGCAACAGGGCGGTTGCCGAGGCGTTAAATGAACAAGGCATAGCGACGCTACTGTTTGACCTGCTAACGTCCGACGAGGAACTGGACCGAACCAACGTTTTCGATATTCCGCTTCTTGCCAATCGGTTGATTGATGTCGTCGGCTGGATCGATAGTCAGCCAAAACTTGCGGGCCTGTCGTTAGGGCTTTTTGGAGCCAGCACCGGCGCAGCTGCGGCTCTGGTCGCAGCGGCAAAGCTCGGCGCACGCATCAGCGCTGTCGTGTCGCGAGGTGGGCGGCCCGACCTCGCCAATACGGCATTGGACGAGGTCATATCGCCCACATTGCTCATTGTTGGCGGAAGGGACGCCGGCGTGATCGAGCTCAATGAGCAGGCTTACGCACGCCTCCGTTGCGCGAAATCCCTCGAAATTGTTCCCGGCGCGACACACCTCTTTCCGGAACCGGGCGCGATGGAAGCGGTCATCGCACTGGCAACGCGCTGGTTCAAGACTTACCACGTGGCGCCTCCGGAACGTCACCCGCGATAGTTTCGGAGCTACAAATGCCATTCGTTGATCGTAACGACGCCGGCCGACAACTCGCAAAGGCGCTCGCATCTTACAAACGCCAGAAGCCCGTAGTGCTGGCCCTGCCACGCGGTGGCGTTCCCGTTGCTACGAAAGTTGCTGAGGCACTCAACGCGCCGCTCGACCTCCTGCTCGTGCGTAAAATCGGCGTACCATTTCAGCCGGAGCTCGCTATGGGAGCCGTGGTCGACGGTCCAGCGCCACTGACCGTGCGAAACGAGGATGTCATCACGCTGTCAGGCGTGAGCGAACGAGACTTTTCCGCAATACGCGACCAGGAGCTCGCGGAAATCGAACGGCGGCGAAAAACCTATCTTGGCAGTCGCCCGCATCCCGAGCTTACCGCGCGCACGGTCATAGTTGTTGATGACGGCATCGCCACAGGGGCCACCACCCGCGCTGCATTGCAAGCCGTACGCATGCGCAATCCAAGCAAGCTCATTTTAGCGGTTCCGGTCGCACCCACGGATACCTTGCAGAAATTAAGGAGCGAAGCCGATGAGATAATCTGCCTGGAGGATTATGAAAATTTCGGCGCCATTGGCCTTTTCTATTCCGATTTCCGGCAGGTGTCAGATACGGAAGTCACTGAGCTGCTGGCACGACACCCGATCAAAGCTCTAGGTGCCGTCACTTAAGACAGCAGCATCATTACACAGTAACTCAGCAAAGGTTTTGGAGCTAACGATGCAAAAATCCGATTCAGGCGGCGACGCGATCAGATATCGATATCACCAGCTGGACGAGTGTTTTTTGCTACCCGAAGTCGATTTGCAATCGCGCCAGAATTGTGCTCGGCACGGCCTCCAGCTCGTGACGGAAGAATTGGCGCATGCAGCGGCGCGCGCCGCAACTCAAGGCGCAGTACCCTTGAGCAAGAATGGCTACAAGCTCGCGGTTTTTGAAACTTTGGTGCGCCGAGCGGTGGTCGCCGCGGGCACCAGCTAGCCGCGCAGGAGATTGAACCATGGTGACAAGGCGACAAGCGGCCGCAGGGCTGATTTCCTCCGCCGTTCTTGCCCACGCAACGGCAAAGGAAGCAAGCAAGGGTACGGTCGTTACCGAACTCCCACCGCCCCGCAAGAAGGGTGGCAGGCCTCTATTGGAAGCACTCGCATTGCGCCGATCAATCCGCGAATATTCGGGCCGTATGCTGCCGATTCAGGTCCTCTCCGACCTTCTCTGGGCGGCATTTGGCGTCAATCGAACGTCAGGCGATCGCACTGCCCCCTATTGGCGGCATATCATGGTAATCGACGTATACGCTGCAATGGCGAACGGCGTCTGGCTCTACGATCCGAAGGATCACGCTTTGCACGGCCATTCCGCTGTCGACATCCGTCCTCTGACTGGACTCCAAGACTTCGTCGGTACCGCGCCCCTCAATCTCATTTATATCGCAAACGGCGAACGCATGCGTGACGTGTCGCCGGAGGACCGCAAGCTTTTCGCTTCCGTTGACACCGGCTTCATCGGGCAGAATGTGTATCTGTTCTGTGCATCTGAAGGGCTGGCAACTGTTTTTCGTGGCGCTGTGCCCTACAAGAAACTCGAGGCCGCGCTGCATCTTGATCCCGAACAGTTCGTTACCTTCGCTCAGACCGTCGGATATCCGCAAGCGTAACTCTGCCCAGATGCAAAGCTTCTTTCCGAGCTGGCGACCAATTTTAAGAAAGCTGTCATTGATTAAACTCGAAACACGGTAATCGTCATGCGACGAATAATTGTTGGAACCGACGGATCAGGGGCAGAAATGTGCGGTGCACAAGCTCATGCTAAGAGCCAGGAGCGGCACGCCGCACGAATGCTATCAGCATACGGCAATAAGAATAGGTAGCGTGCGACTAGCTCGCTTCGGTCATTTTACTTGAATACTTGATATATGCCGAATAAGCGCAAGTATTCTGTCACGCGCAAACGCTTCAGGGTCAACTGGCGTCTTAAACCTTAACGCTAACTCCGACTGCTCCGCATTATATTTCTTGAATCTGTCTCCCCACACAGGCATGTCGCGCGGTCCGTGCGCTGCGATGGCATTGCGGCCGTCGATAATTTCATAAACTCTGCCGAAGGGAAAAACCCCTCCGTTGTTTTTCTGAAGAGTGGTCAAATCGACCGGGGCAACTTTGAGATAGGCCGAGACTGGCCCATCCCCCCTGCCGCCCTCACCGTGGCAAACTGCGCAACTATTGACATACTCACGTCGGCCAATGTCGGGCATTTGCGCAGACAACAACACTGCAACGGCAAGCAGTCCTGGAGTGGTCAGAGCCAATTTTTTTAATTGTCTTTGCTTCATGCAACTTTGCGGCAGCCTGAGCCATTAATACCCGCGCCGCCGAACCTTTTTTGCAGCCTTACGTGCTGCGTAGCGGGCATCGCGCGCGGCCTTTTGCTCAGCGGCCAGCGCCGCATCGCGTTGCGCTGCTTCAGCCTTGGCGAGCGCTTCGGCTTTCTCGGCCTCGCGTTGCGCCCGGGCGGCGAGTTCCGCAGCGTGCACCGCTTGCGCGGCCAGTTCGGCCTCACGGATCTTGTTTGCGGCTTCGCGCTTGGCAGTGCGAGCGGTGCGAGCTTCATTTACGGCCACCCTTTTAAGGCGCCGCTGTTCGAAAGCCGGCTCTTGGCGAGCGGCGCGAAACTTCTCCAGCATCTCTTTTTTAACATTGGCGGCATTCTTCCGACGCTCTTGAAGGTCGGGGCTTCTGAAGTTGCTCATTTATTCTCCTCAAGGAAATCGAAGCGCGGGTTTCATAGCGTTCTATTATGGCATCCACAATGTCGAACACTATTTAATCCGATTAGGAGGGAGCTCCCGCCGCCGCCGGGAATTTCCGGGCTCGTGTGCTGAGGAACTCATAAAGCTGCGCTGGAGTTAGCCGGCAATGGAAAAATTTCTTGCCAGCTTGCCAGATCGACCCCAGCCGCTCCTGGTGCGGATTAGCTTCACACTGCTCATTATGGGTCTGAGCGCGTTAGTACAAGTCGGTATATTCCATCTTACCGGGTTTACCGGGTTATTTCTGCTCCTTCCCGGCATATTCGCCTGCGGGCTGATCTTTGACCGCGGTTCGGCTTTTCTTGCCACCATCATCGGGCTGGTTTTCGCTCTATACGTGACGCCGTCCTTGGCTCAGGCCCCGCAGGAAGTTGTTCCACTATTCCTTTTTGCCATCATAGGTTTTGCGACCGCATTCGTGAGTGAAGCACTGCGGAATTTAATGGAGAGCTTGATCAAGGCTGAGCGTACGAAGGACGTATTGCTACGGGAACTCGATCACCGCGCCAAGAACAACATGATGAGCATGGCGTCAGTGCTCCGCCTACAAGCAAGAGCGGCTTCCAATTTCGAAACCAAGGAAGCGCTGCGCAGCTCGGCTAGTCGTATACAGGTCATGGCAAACGTGCACGACCATCTGGCGCCATCTTCGCCCGATCGATCGGTAAACATGAAACAATATCTCGAGGAACTCTGCAAAAATATTGAAGAAATGCGAGCGAGGTCTGGCGTTGTTATTAAGTCGCAAACCGATGAAACCATTCTTCCTGAAAAACAAGCGCTGCCTTTGGCATTCATTGTCAATGAACTTGTGACCAACAGCTTGAAATATGCTTTTCCCGATAGCCGGAATGGCATCGTACTGGTGGCTTTGAAGAGGGACGGAGATGTAATCCTGAGTGTTGGCGATAACGGCATAGGACGTGACCGCGATGTTAAACCAGGGGTAGGTACACGCCTGGTTAGCGTGATGGTGGACCAGTTGGGCGCGACCGTGCGGTATGAGAATGCAAATCCCGGATGTCGGGTTACTGTGCGGATCCCCTCAGCGAGTTTGGTCAAGGTGGAGGACGCGCCGCCGGCTTCCTTCTATGTTCGATAATGATTTTTTGGGGAGACCCGCTGTGGGGCGACCTTTCTGTTTGTATTGCCGACGTCCGCTTTTGCAAGCCGGAAAAGTCGCATAGGCATTGCAAGTAAAGCGAAGAAGGCATGCTTTATAACCAGACTCCGCTCCCGCGCGGCGCACCTGCAATAGAAGTCGATGTCGATTGAACCGTCGGGCCGACGTTGGATTTGCCGACCGGTCGAATCGTTTGTGTCACGCAACCAATACTCGTCGTACCAATTCGGATTGACCTGAAAAGCGGTCATCGCCTGTTCGAGGTCCCACGCGAGAGAGCTTTTCGAAGACAAGGCATGCTCCTTTGAGGCCGTCGGAAACATGCGATTGGGCCTCCTTTGTGTCGCAAAGGATGGATTACGGCATGTTCGTTCGAGAAGGCCACCCGATAACCGGAAGCAACAAAGCATTGAGGAGGCGCTCGAGTTCGCTGGCGCGAACACGCGCAGTTGGTAGAATTGAATGTTTATGAGCGAATGGGGGGTGTTCAATGCCCGCTTACTTGATTGCACCGCCGGCCGATCGAAGAGCCACCCGCGAACGGGAGACGAAATGCATGGAGCTAAAAATTCGCCGGACCTTCACGATAGTCGAGGAGCGTCAGATTGAGGCGGGCCAAAGGGCCGATACGCCTTTGCGCAAGGTTGCCGCGGTCAGCGTGGTCGAGAATCCATTTGTTGGAAGATATGTCGAGGATCTCGCCCCGATGATCGATGCCAGCCGCAATCTCGGCGCCCTGATGGCGAAACAGCTCATCGCCGCACTGGCGCCTTTCACAGCGCAAAGCTATGGAAAGGGCGGCATTGTGGGCATCGCCGGCGAGCAGGAGCATGCCAATGCTCTCTTGACCACCACGTTCGCAAATCCGGTCCGGGACGCGCTGGGTCGGGGCGACGCGTGGATTTCGTCGATGACGAAGGTCGCCGCGCCGGGAACGCTCATCGATATCCCGATGAACTGCGTCGATGACATCTATGTTCGATCGCACTACGATGGGATGAGCTTGGTCCTGCCTGATGCTCCATTGGCCGACGAAGTGGCGATCATTTTCTGTCTGGCCAACCGGGGGCGCTTGAACGCCAGAGTAGGCGGCATGAGCTACGCGGAGGCGAGGAAAAAGGCAGAGGACAAGCTGCGATGAAGACCGCCATCGTCAATCTCGGCAAAATCATCACCGGCGATTGGCGCAATCCCGTCGCGAACGGCGACACCATCATCTGCGATGCGGGGACAATCGTTCAAGTTGGAACGGCCCATACCGCGCGAGTGGAAGCGTGCGACGTCGTTATCGATGCTGCCGGCGCGGTCGCGATTCCTGGCCTGATCGATTTCGCATGTTCACATCACGTTCGGTGACTACACGCCGCGGCAGAAGACCGTCGGGTTTCTGGAAAGCTATGTCCACGGCGGGGTGACAACAGCAATTACTGCCTCGGAGGTCCATGTACCCGGCCGGCCGAAAGATCCTGCCGGGGTGAAGGCGCTCGCGGTCGCTGCCTTGAAAAGTTTCCAAAATTGGCGTCCTGGCGGAATGCGAGTTCATGCGGGCTCGGTGATTCTCGAACCAGGTCTGACGGAAGCCGATTTCGACGATCTCAAGTCACAGGGCGTCTGGCTCGCGAAAGCCGGCTTTGGCGCTTTCGCTACCCCTTACGAATACAAGCCAATGATTCAATGGGCCCGCGCACGCGGCATGATCACAACGGTGCACACCGGCGGCTCGTCAATTCCGGGATCCTCCGGGATTTGGGCGGAGCACATCCTGGCCCTGGATCCGAACGTCTCGTTCCATGTTAACGGTGGCCCGGTTGCAATGCCGGACGAAGGTTTCCCGAAACTCGTAAGCGAGTCGCGGGTAGCTCTTCAGGTCTGCACCGCGGGCAATCTCCGCACGACGCTGTGGCTGAGCAAGCTGGTGCGTGAGCAGGACCAGTTTGACCGGTTTCTGATTGCGACCGACACGCCCACCGGCAGTGGCATTATGCCTCTCGGGATGATGTACACGATCACGCATCTCGCAAGTTTAGCTGACCTACCAGTTGAATGGGGGATCGCGGCTGCGACCGGCAATAATGCCAAAACCTATGGTCTGAATTCAGGGTTCGTTACGCCCGGCCATGATGCCGATCTCGTTGTCATTGATGCGTGCTCCGGAGGATCGAAGGACGACGCGCTGGCCGCCTTGGGCAATGGCGATGTCGTCGCTGTGAGCGCCGTCGTCACCGACGGCGTGCCGCGTTTCGTCGGGCGCAGCCGAAACACGCCTGAAGGCATCAGAAAGGTGAAGGTCGCAAAGAGTAGCGTGGTTCAGGATTTCTCTGGTGGCGCTCATTAAAAGCACCGAAAGCGCGAATGGAGTAGCGGCTTCGGCAGGTCACACGGCCGTGATGATCCGATTCATCTTGCGTTTACCCCGCGCGGCCTAAAGTTTCGCCATGGTTTCCGTCGTCAATGGCTATGTCTGCTTCAGTTCGTGCGATGCGGCAGCGGCCAAACAGGGCAAAGACCCGGCCGCACCTCCCGGATCGATTTCAGGTGCGCCAGATAGAAAAACCTCAAGCCTGATTAGCCGGGCGGCGACCGTGCTCGATGGCGCGCTAAAAGACCTCGCCAGCACGCCGGGCCCACTTGGCGCCAGCCCTTTCAGTCCGGTCGTTGTACAGCAACAAAAAGTGGACCTGCTGATTTAAATTTGCGCGCCACGCAAGAGAGCGAGTGTGACGTCGTTCGGGGCAAGATCTTGTGTAATTGATAGCCGTACTACTGGGTCCAGTCGCAGGTACCTCTTACCAAAATCTTCTTGCCCAAGTCTGGGCGTGCCAAACCGCAACCGCAATCGCCGCCGAGACCATGGCGGTGACCAGCGGCTCGGCCCATTGCGGGGGAAAGTGCGACGGATGTGCAAAGATATCGCCGATGAAGGTCGCGAACGCGCTAATCGTTGCCTGTCGAATCGCAGAGTTCAATTTCCGGTCCATTTGCGCGAGCAACGCGACGCTGACCGCCGCACCCACGATGCCACATATCGACGCAAGCCGCGCGTGCTCCAAGCTTAGAGCATTTGCGAAGTCGCCACGCGCCATCACGAGAAAGCAGGCGAGCCAAGCGCCCGCAAATTTCTCAATTGCCGGTCGGGCAAGCCCGCCGGCCGGTAGCCGATCCTGCAAGACGCTACGAAAGCTGAGGCTTGGCATTGCTCACCCTGAGCCTTTCTGACCGCTACGGTTTGCGACATTCCGCTTTTATATTCAACGCAATTCGAATCACGCGCGATCAAGTCCGGGTGAAAAGCATCCAAGGCTCAAAGGAGGGCGTCATTGACGACAGCCCCCTTTGTATCCAGCCTGAATTTCGAGACACTTCGACACCTTGCGATGCAGAAGATATCGGCTCTATCAATGAACGTGCCCATGTCCGCTATGGGCCGGGAGCGGACATGTGCCGCACAACCTCCATGTTTATTTTTCCGGCAAGCGATCATCGGCAATCCCCACCTGCCCGTTGGCTTCCTGGATCAGATCGTGGAAAATAAACGCAGGATGCTCAGTTATTGGCACATTGCAGGCCGCACTTTACTTGTGACGCTCACATTGTGGGCGCTGGCTATGGTCGTCCCCGATTTCTATCGTCTTTATCAGCCTTTAGGTTCATTCGGTTTCTATGCCAATAACGATGGCATCATCACCGATGTCCAGTGGCCGTTCCGTGAACAAACGGATTTCCCCCGCTTTTCAAGCAGGTCTGCGTGCAGGTGACAGGCTCGATCTCGAGCAGATGCGTTGCGTTCCCATACGAACCCTAAGATGCGCCAGTGCGATGGCAGCCTTGGGCGGCTTTCGTCTCGTCGCCAACTAAAGCGCGATGATTTTCAGGATGAACCATCATCGCGCTTCAGCTTTTTGTTTGCGCATGATCTTTTCGGAAAACCGCTGCACACTTTTCCGGATCATGCGCTGATGCGGGATTTCTCGAACGACCATCGCTGGCTGTCGCTGAACACGGCGACGCTGCGCAAGCAGGGCGACTTCGCGCAAATCATCGACGCCTGCGCGCGTCACGGCATCCGCGCCATCGATCCCTGGCGCGAGCAGGTCGCCAGCATGGGTCTTGATCGCGCCGCGCGCGCGATCCGGGATGCCGGGCTTGATCTCTCCGGCTATTGCCGCGGCGGATTGTTTCCGTCCGACGCATCGCGCCGCGCCGAGGTGCGCGACGACAACCGCCGCTGCATCGACGAGGCGAAGGCGCTCGGCGCGTCCTGCATCGTGCTGGTGGCCGGCGGCCTGCCGCAATATGCGCGGCCGGGAAGCCACCCGTCGAAGGACATCGCCGCTGTTCGCGGCGCAGGTCGAGGAGGCGCTCGCCGAGATGCTCGACTATGCGAAAGAGGCCAAGGTGCCGCTCGCGATCGAGCCGCTGCATCCGGCCTATGCCGCCGACCGCTGCTGCGTCAACACCGACGAAACAGGCGCTCGATCTCTGCGACCGGCTCGATCCCGGCCGCAGCGGCATGCTCGGCGTCGCGCTCGACGTCTATCACATCTGGTGGGATCCGGACGTCATGGGCCAGATCGCGCGCGCCGGCCGGGATCGCCTGCTTGCGTTCCATGTCTGCGACTGGCTGGTGCCGACCAAGGACATCCTCAACGACCGCGGCATGATGGGCGACGGCGTGATCGACATCAAATCGGCCTGCGCGCCGCCGTCGAAGCGCAGGGCTATGCCGGCTATTCCGAGATCGAGATATTCTCCAACGACTGGTGGGCGAAGCCGATGGATGAGGTGTTGAAGACCTGCGTCGAACGGCACAAGACGGTGGTGTGATGGTGATCCTCATCCCGAGGAGCGGCGTCTTCGCCGCGTCTCGAAGGATGAGGTCACCGTGCGGGCCTCATGGTTCGAGACGGCGCAAGCGCCTCCTCACCATGAGGGTCAAGCATTCGTCACGCACGGCACGCTGAGAAATCCCCGAAGCGCACACGACCGCCGCGCACGGGGACGCCGTCGAGCGCATAGTCGCGGAAACCGCGCAAGAAAGTGCGAGATCGCGATCGCGCCCTCCAGCCGCGCCAGCGCCATGCCGGCGCATTGATGCGCGCCGGTGGCGAAGGCGAGATGCCGGTTCGGCGTGCGGCCGATGTCGAAACGCTCAGGGTCGGGAAATTGCGCGGGATCGCGGTTGGCGGCGCCAATGCAGAGCGTGACCGGCGTGCCCGCCGGCAACGTCAGCCCGCCGAGCGCTATCTGTTCCACGGTCATGCGGTTGCCGAGCTGGTTCGAGCTTTCATAGCGCAGCATCTCCTCGACCGCCGTCTTGATCGTCTCGGGCTGCGCGATCAAGCGCGCCTTCTCGCTCCCATGTTCGGACAGCGCCACGAGTCCGTTGCCGATCAGGTTGGTCGTGGTCTCGTGCCCGGCATTGAGCAGGAAGATGCAATTGTGCAAGAGCTCCTTCGCGGTCAGCCGCTCGCCATCGGCTTCGCCCAAAATCAGCCGCGTCAGCACGTCGCGCTCGGGATTGCCGGGTTTGGCGCGGCGGCGCTCCACCAGAACTTCGAGGTAAGCAAGAAAGTCCTGCACGGCCTTGTTGCCGCGCGCAAACGCTGCCTCAGTGATGACGGGCTCCAGCGCGCCCAAAATCGCGAGCGACCAGTCGCGCAGGGGTTCGCGCTCGTCATGCGGCACGTCGAGCAGATTGCCGATGACCTCGATGGGAATGGCGGCGGCGAAGTCGCCGATCAGGTCGAAGGAGCCTTTCGCGGCGATCGCATCGAGCAGGCGGTCCACCAGCCGGACCAGATCGCCTTCCATCTCGGCAATCGCGCGCGGCGACAGCGCGCCCATGATCAGCCGCCGCACGCGGGTGTGGATCGGCGGGTCGTTGAAGACGAGGCTCGTGGTGTGGTGCTCGTAGAGCAGGGAGGCGCCGTATTTCGGGGCAAACTCCTTCTTCTTGTCGGAGGAGAAGGCTTTCGTATTCTTGTAGGCGGTGACGAGGTCGTCATAGCGCGTCAGGAACAGGGCGCCGTTCGGCAGGCGCTTGATCGGCTCGTTTTCCCGCAGTGCACGATAGGTCGGATAGGGGTTGACGTAGAATTCCGGCGTCAGTTTCTCGAGATCGAAATCCTTCGCCAGTTCTCGTGCGCTTGCGTTCATCCCGTCCCGTCCCGACTGGCCTGCCAATTAGTCTCATTTGCAACTATCGTAGGCCGGGGCGGGAGGGCCAGGCAATAGAATTTCTAGCGGAAGCCGTTGCCGGTGGAGATTCTGGGCGCCGGAAGGACCTTATCGCAGGGCGATATGCGGTTTTTGCGCTTTGATGCCATGGGCGCATGCGTCTAAGGTTCCGGCCCGAACCCAAATGGAAACAAAATGCACGCTCGTGCCGAAGCCTCCCAAGAAAACCTGCAAGAACAAGCGGCCGCCTGGCCCGAGGAAATCTTTGCGATCCTGCAGCGCTACGACGTGCGCCAGGTTCCTTACGTGCCGGACGCCGGCCATTCGCAACTGATCCAGCGCGTGCTGGGCTCCTCCAATATGCGCGGCATTCCGCTCACCACGGAAGAGGAGGGGGTGGCGCTGCTCGCCGGCGCCTGGGCCGGCGGCCAGCGCGGCGTGCTCCTGATGCAGTCAAGCGGCGTCGGCAATTGCATCAACATGCTGTCGCTGACCCAGATCTTCCGCTTTCCGTTCCTCACGCTCGTGACCATGCGCGGCGAATGGGGCGAGTTCAATCCCTGGCAGGTGCCGATGGGATCGAGCACGCAGGGCGTCTTCGAATTGTCGGGCATCCGCGTGCTGCGCGCCACCGAGCCCGCCGAGGTCAAGGACGTGATGGAGGCCGCCGCAAGCCAGGCCTACAACGCCTGCACGCCCACCGCATTGTTGCTGTCGCAGCGCCTGATCGGCACCAAGGTTTTCGTGAAATGAGCAAAGCCAATCTTCTCGACCGCCGCCAGGTCGTCTCCACGCTCCTGGACGACCGCAAGGATGCGCTGGTCGTCGGCAGGCCTCGGCGCCGCCACCTACGATCTCGCCGCCGCCGGCGACCATTCGCGCAATCTCTATCTCTGGGGCGCGATGGGCGGTGCCGTCATGATCGGCCTCGGACTCGCGCTGGCGCAGCCGAAACTGCCGGTCGTGGTCGTCACCGGCGACGGCGAAATGCTGATGGGGATGGGAAGCCTCGCCACCGTCGGCCTGCAGAAGCCGGCAGAACCTCACGATCCTCGTGCTCGACAACGAGGCCTATGGCGAGACCGGCGGGCAGGTGAGCCATACTTCGGCCTCGGCTGATCTGGTCGGGGTCGCGCGCGCCTGCGGCATTCCGGACAGCAAGGCGATCTCGACGCTCGGTGAGATCGAGGTCTTTGCGAAGGAGATGCAGGACGTCACCAGCGGGCCGCGCTTTGCCAACGTCAAGATCGACGGCGCCAATCTCGAGCGCGTGCTCTCCAACCGCGACGGCATGTTCATCATGACGCGGCTGCGCGGTGCGCTGGGACACGCGCCGATTTAGCGCAGCGGGAATAGTCTCGCCGGGTGAGGATTCGTGGGAGTGGTCTGTTCCCAAACGGAGCGATCCGGTTCCCTGCGGACAGTGCGCTGCAACAAGAATTCTTGACTTTTGGCGTGGGTGAGTGCTTACTCACAAGATGACCACCTTGCGCATGACCAGTGACCTCCGGCGGCAACTGATCCTTGGCGCCGCCAAGCGATGCTTCGCCCGCAATGGTTTTGCCGGCACCACGACCAAGAGCGTGGCGGCCGCTGCCGCCATTTCGGAAGCGCTGCTGTTCAAGCACTTCCCCTCCAAGGCCGCGCTTTATGCCGAGATACTGACGGAGGAATGCGAGGCCGATCCGGTACTCGCGCACCTGCTCGGACAGGAGCCGTCGACCGCCACGCTGGTGGAACTGGTCCAGGGCATGGTCCGGCATTTCGTCCATCTTTCCGACGGGCCGGATCACGAGGAGGAAGCGCAGCGGCTGCGGCTGATGGCGACCAGCCATCTCGAGGACGGCGAGTTCGCCCGCCTGCTCTATGCCAAGGTCGAGAAGCTGATCGGCGCGATGTTCACCGCCTCGCTCGAGGCCGCGATTGCTGCCGGCGATGCCGCCCGCCTCGGCGGCGAGCCGCTCAATCTGTTCTGGTTTGCCCACCACACCGTGCTGACCGCCGCGCTGACGCGGCTGCCCGCGGTGCCGTGTCTCGTGTATGGCGACGCCGCCGATCTCGAACGGCAGCTTTGCGAGTTTCTCCTCAGGGGAATCGGACTTAACGAAGCCGCAATTGCTGCGCATCTCACCCGCCAATCGACGCCGGTCGCGCCGCTGCCGGCTGCCGCAGAAAGTGCATGACAATGAATATTGCGACTGAACCCAAACTCTCGGGAAAACCGCTCGACGAGAAGGGCCGCTCGCGCCCCGTGCGCAGGCTGCGCTGGTTCCTGATCGTCGGATCGCTGCTTGCGGTGGCTGGTCGGCGGGCTCGTCTGGTTCAACCATTTCCGCAGCCAGATGATCGCGCAGTTCTTCGCCAACAACAAGCCGCCGCCGATGTCCGTCAGCGTGGCCGAAGCGAAGTCCGAGGTGGTGCCGAACCTGTTGACCGCGGTCGGCGGGCTCGCCGCCGTGCATCAGGTCAACGTCACCTCCGATGTCTCCGGCCGCGTCACCGACATCATGTTCACGCCCGGCTCGCATGTGACGTCCGGCGCACCGCTGGTGCAGTTGTTCGACGCCCCCGAGCAGGGCGACCTCGCGAGCTTCAAGGCGCAGGCGACGGTGGCGCAGCTTTCGCTCGACCGCGCCAAGCAGCTCGCGTCGCGCCAGTTCGGACCGCAGGCGACCGCCGACCAGGCGCAGGCGACCTATGACCAGGCCTTGGCCGGTATCGCCAAGACCGAGGCCATCATCTCGCAGAAGCTGGTGCGCGCGCCGTTCGAGGGCGAGCTCGGCGTCCGCATGGTCGAGGTCGGCCAGTTCCTGACGGCCGGCACGACCATCGTCTCGCTGACCGATCTGTCGGTGCTCTATGCCAACTTCACCGTCACCGAAAAGGATTCGGGCCAGCTCAAGGTCGGGCAGATCGTGCGCATCGCGGTCGACGCCTATCCGGGCAAGACCTTCGAGGGCAAGATCACGACCATCGAGCCGCAGATCGTGTCCGACACGCGCAACATCCGCGTGCAGGCGACGATCGCCAATCCGGATCACATCCTGAAGCCCGGCATGTTCGCAACCACGACCGTGATGCTGCCGGAGAAGCCGGCCGTCATCACCGTTCCCGAGACGGCGGTGGACTACACGCTGTATGGCGACTCGGTGTTCCTGATCACCGAGAAGAAGGACGACGACGGCAAGACCAGCGCTGACCGCGGTCCGCACCTTCGTGCAGACCGGCAACCGGGTCGACGGTCGCGCCGAAATCGTCAAGGGCCTGAAGCCCGGCGACCGCGTCGTCGCGGTCGGCCAGCTCAAGCTGCAATCGGGCGCGGCGGTCGCGATCTCGACCGATCCCGACGCCGCCGATCCCGGCGCAGCCGCCGCGCTACTGAAACTCGATCGAGAGCCTGACCGCGGGAGGTCATGCTCCCCTGAAAATCGACAGATCGAAGAGAGCGCCGCGATGGCCTTCACCGATATTTTCATCAAGCGCCCGGTGCTGTCGGTCGTCGTCAGCCTGCTGATCCTGCTGATCGGCCTGCGCGCGGCTGCCGTGCTGCCGATCCGGCAGTATCCGAAACTGTCGAACACGGTCGTCAACGTCACGACCGTCTATCCCGGCGCGTCCGCCGCCCTGATCCAGGGCTTCATCACCACCCCGATCGAGCAGGCGGTCGCCTCCGCCGAGGGCGTCGACTACATCACCTCGTCCTCGGTGCTCGGCACCTCGACGATCCAGGTCTACATCAAGCTGAATTTCGACCCGAACCAGGCGCTGACCGAGGTGCTCGCCAAGGTCAACTCGGTCAAATATCTGATCCCGAAGGAGTCGCAACGACCCGATCGTCACCAAGACGACCGGCCAGACCACCGCGGTGATGTATCTCGGCTTCTCCAGCGAGGAGCTGTCCGGCAGCGCGATCTCGGACTACCTGACGCGCGTGGTGCAGCCGGTGCTGTCGACGGTCGACGGCGTGGCGTCGGCCGACATCCTCGGCGGCCAGACCTTTGCGATGCGGCTCTGGCTCGATCCCGTGAAGATGGCCGGGCGCAGCATCTCGCCGGGCGACGTGCAGGCGGCGATCCAGGCCAACAACTTCCAGGCGGCGGCGGGCCAGGCCAAGGGATTCTTCATCGTCTCCAACGTCTCGACCAATACCGACCTGCAGAACGTCGAGCAGTTCAAGCGCATGATCGTCAAGTCCAAGGACGGCGGCTTCGTGCGCATGGAGGACATCGCGACCGTCGAGCTTGCCGCGCAAAGCTCGGATGCGAGCGTCGCCTTCAACGGCGAGCACGCGATCTTCATCGGCGTGCAGGCGACCCCGCAGGGCAACCCGCTGACGCTGGTCAAGGGCGTGCGCGCGCTGTTGCCGGAGCTCGAACGCAACCTGCCGCCGTCGATGAAGATGAAGGTGGCCTACGACTCCACCAAGTTCATCCAGTCCTCGATCGACGAGGTCGAGAAGACGCTGGGCGAGGCGGTGCTGATCGTCGTGGTCGTGATCTTCCTGTTCCTGGCCTCGTTCCGCTCGGTCATTATTCCCGTCGTCACCATTCCGCTGTCGCTGATCGGCGTCTGCTCGCTGATGCTGATCGCGGGCTTCACCTTCAACCTGCTGACGCTGCTCGCGATGGTGCTGGCGATCGGGCTCGTGGTCGACGACGCCATCGTGGTGGTGGAGAACATCCACCGCCATCTCGAAGAGGGCATGCCGCCGGTGCAGGCGTCGCTGAAAGGCGCGCGCGAGATCGTCGGCCCCGTCATCTCGATGACCATCACGCTCGCGGCCGTGTACGCGCCGATCGGCTTCCTCGGCGGCCTGACCGGTTCGCTGTTCCGCGAATTCGCCTTCACGCTCGCGGGCTCGGTGATCGTGTCCGGCGTGATCGCGCTGACGCTGTCGCCGATGATGTGCTCGGTATTCCTGAAGAACACGGAAGAGGGGCGCTTCGCCAGGCTCGTCAACCGCGTGTTCGGCGCGATGACCCGCTGGTACGGCCGCAAGCTCGACCGCTCGCTCGACTATCGTCCGGTCACGCTGCTGTTCGCGGTGACGATCCTGGGCCTCGTCGGCTTCCTGTGGATGCACACCTCCAAGGAGCTCGCGCCCGAAGAGGATCAGGGCATCGTGTTCTGCGGTGATCAAGGGACCGAAATACGCCAACATCGACTATCTCGATTTCTACGGCGAGAAGCTCGACAAGGCGTTCCAGAAATTCCCCGAGACCGACCTGCGCTTTGCGCTCAACGGCATCAACGGCCCGCAGAACGGCATCGCCGGCATGCTGCTCAAGCCGTGGGACGAGCGCAAGCGCTCATCGATCCAGCTGAAGCCGCTGGTCCAGGCCGAGATCTCGAAGATCGAGGGCGTGCAGGCGTTTGCCTTCAACCTGCCGCCGCTGCCCGGCGGGCCGGGCGGTCTGCCGGTGCAGATGGTGATCAACTCGACCTCGGGCTTCCAGGCCGTCTATGAGCAGATGGAGAAGCTGAAGGACGCCGCGCGCAAGAGCGGCCTGTTCATCGTCTCCGACAGCGACCTCGCGTTCAACCAGCCGGTGGTGCGGGTCAAGGTCGACCGTTCGCAAGGCGAGCGATCTCGGCATCAACATGGCCAACATCGGCAATACGCTCGCGACCCTGCTCGGCGGCAACTACGTCAACCGCTTCAATCTGGAAGGGCGTTCCTACCAGGTGATCCCGCAGGTGCCGCGCGGCATCCGCCTGTCGCCGGAATCGCTCGGCGGCTACTATGTGCCGACCAATACCGGCCAGCAGGTGCCGCTGTCGACCGTGGTGTCGATCGAGACCGGCACCGATCCCAACTCGCTCGACGCACTACAACCAGCTCAACTCCGCGACCTTCCAGGCGGTGCCGATGCCCGGCGTGACCGTCGGCCAGGCCGTCGACTTCCTCGAAGGCGAAGCCAAGAAGATGCCGGCGGGCTTCAGCCACGACTATCTCGCCGATAGCAGGCAATATGTGCAGGAAGGCAACCAGCTCGTGATCACCCTCGGCTTCGCGATCATCATCATCTTCCTGGTGCTGGCGGCGCAGTTCGAGAGCCTGCGGGACCCGCTGGTGATCATGGTCTCCGTGCCGATGGCGATCGTGGGCGCGCTGATCCCGCTGTTCTTCGGCGTCGCGACCATGAACATCTACACCCAGGTAGGCCTGCTGACCCTGGTCGGCCTGATCACCAAGCACGGCATCCTGATGGTGGAGTTCGCCAACGAGCTGCAGCTCAACGAGGGGCTCGACAAGCGCTCGGCCATCGAGATGGCCGCCCGCATCCGCCTTCGTCCGATCCTGATGACGACGGCCGCGATGGTGACCGGCCTGATCCCGCTGCTGACGGCGAGCGGCGCCGGCGCGGCCAGCCGCTTCTCGATCGGTCTCGTCGTGGTGGCGGGCATGTCGATCGGCACGCTGTTCACGCTGTTCGTGCTGCCCGCCGTCTATGTGACGCTGGCGACCGACCATCAGGCGACGGCCTCCTCCGAAAGGACTAAACAGATCGCCGAATACGATCTCGGCCGGCAGCAGCTGCAAGCCGACCTGAGGCTGGATTTAAGGGCTTTTTCCACGGCGGCGGGGTTTTCTCGCCGCCGTTGTCGTTATTGACCTGCGTGATTTACCCTCCGCAGGTTCTGCCGCACTGCGGCAAGAGACAAGTCCGCGCCTTCTTGCTAAACAAAGCGCGCGATGACCCTGTCCGCCCACCCCGACACGCCTCAAGGCCGTACGCTCGCGGGCCGCCCGTATCGGGCGCAGAGGCGGCGTCAAACCCGTCGCGGACGCGGGTCCGCAGCCGTCTCTTCACCAAATATGTCGCGCTGTTCGTGGCGGTGGTCGCCGTCGCGCTGCTGTCCAACGGCATTTTCGAGGTCTTTTTCTATTATCGCGAGCACAAGGCCGCGCTGATCCGGATCCAGCACGAGCAGGCCGAGGCGGCGGCCGCCAAGATCAGCCAGTTCGTCAAGGAAATCGAGAGCCAGCTCGGCTGGACCACGCAGCTTCCCTGGTCGGCGGCTTCGCTGGATAACCGGCGCTTCGACGCGCTCCGGTTGCTGCGGCAGGTGCCGGCCATCACCGAGCTCGCCCAGATCGACTTCGACCGGTCATGAGCGGCTGCGGGTGTCGCGGCTTGCGATGGACGTTCGTCGACAGCGGGCTCGATCTCTCCAAGGACCCGAAATTCACCGAAGCCGTCGCGCACAAGGTCTATTACGGGCCGGTCTATTTCCGGCGCGAGTCCGAGCCCTACATGACGCTGGCGATCGCCGGCACCCGCAAGGACGCCGGCGTCAGCATCGCCGAGGTCAATCTGAAGCTGATCTGGGACGTCGTCTCCCAGATCAAGGTCGGCGAGCACGGCCATGCCTATGTGGTCGGCTCGCAGGGGCGGCTGATCGCGCATCCCGACATCAGCCTGGTGTTGCGCAACACCGACATGTCGAAGCTCGTGCAGGTGAAGGCGGCGCTGGACGAGCAGGCGGCGCTCGCAGAGCAGGCGGAGCAGGCCGCCGCGCGCGGCGGCGCAGGCGGCACAGACCGCGTCCGGCGGGGCGGCCGGCGGCGCCGCCACCGCCGACCGCCACTGCGGAACATGAATCCCGACATGGACTTCCTGCAGGGCGCGCTCAACATCCAGGGGCAGGAGGTGCTGACGGCTTACGCGCCGATCATGCCGCTGCGCTGGATCATGTTCGTCGAGCTGCCGGAGCAGGAAGCCTACGCCTCGCTCTACGCGGCGCTGCAGCGGCTTGCGATCGTGCTGCTGGCGGCCTCGATCTTCGCGGTGCTCGCCGGAATCTTCCTCGCGCGCCGCATGGTCGGGCCGATCCAGGCGCTGCGCGCCGGCGCCGAGCGCATCGGCGGCGGCGATTTCGCCCAGCGCATCTCGATCAAGACCGGGCGACGAGCTGGAAGGCCTCGCCAACCAGTTCAACGACATGGGCGCGCGCTTGCAGGAATCCTATGCCGACCTCGAGAACAAGGTCGAGCAGCGCACGGCGGAACTGACGGAATTGCTGGAGCAGCAGACCGCGACGTCGGAGGTGCTCGAGGTCATCTCGCTCGCTCGCCGGGCGACCTGGAGCCGGTTTTCCAGACGATGCTTGAGAACGCGACGCGCATCTGCGACGCCAAATTCGGAACCTGATGCTGTACGAGGAGACGAGACGCGTTCCGTACGGTCGCGACGCTAGAACGCTCCGCCCGCGTGGTCCGATCTCAGCTCACGAGCAGTCATGCTTATCCTGCCGATCCCGAAAGTGCCGCTTGGCCGCGTCGCCGCGACGAGGCCGTTGCCCACGTCGCCGACATCACGCACGGAGCCGCCGTATCTCGAGGGCTTTCCGCACGTCTGTGCGCCGTCGTCGACCTTGCGCGGCGCGCGGACGCTCCTGGTCGTTCCGATGCTCAAGGAGAACCAGCTGGTCGGCGCGCATCGGCCATCTATCCGCCAGGAGGTGCTGCCGTTCACCGACAAGCAGATCGAGCTCGTGGCGAACTTCGCCAACCAGGCCGTGATCGCCATCGAGAACGCGCGGCTGCTCAAGGAATTGCGCCAGCGCACCGACGATCTGAGCGAATCGCTGGAGCAGCAGACCGCGACGTCGGAAGTGCTGCAGGTCATCTCGTCGTCGCAGGGCGACTTGAAGCCGGTCTTCCAGACCATGCTCGAGAATGCCACACGCGTTTGCGGTGCGAATTTCGGCACGATGAATTTGTGGGACGGAGAAAAATACAACATCGTTGCCGATCATAACATTCCGCCGCGAGTTCTCGGCCTACCGGCATCGACGCGCCCATCGTTCCGCAGCCGGGGACGTCGCTCGCGATCATTGCTGAAACGCATCGGGCGGTTCAGGTCCGACGACCTGAGGGACAGCCCAGGCTATATGGCCGGTGTTCAGCAATGTTGTCGGGCTGGCCGATATCGCCGGCGCCCGGACCATCCTCGTCGTGCCCATGCTGAAGGAAGACGAGCTGATCGGCGCGATCACGATTATTCGCCAGGAAGTGCGCCAGTTCACCGACAAGCAGATCGCGTTGGTGGAGAACTTCGCCAAGCAGGCCGTGATCGCGATCGAGAATGCGCGACTGCTGAACGAATTGCGGGAGCGCACCAACGAACTGTCCCGGTCGCTCGACGATCTGCGCACCGCGCAGGACCGCCTGGTGCAGACCGAGAAGCTGGCCTCGCTCGGCCAGCTCACGGCGGGCATCGCGCACGAGATCAAGAATCCGCTGAACTTCGTCAACAATTTCTCGTCGCTGTCGGGCGAGCTGATCGACGAACTCAATGATGTGCTGCAGACGACGGCGATGGACGACAAGACGCGCGAGGAGATCGACGAGCTCACGCACATGCTGCAAGGGCAATCTCGAGAAGGTGGTGCAGCACGGCAAGCGCGCCGATTCGATCGTCAAGAACATGCTGCTGCATTCGCGCGAGGGCTCGCGGCGAGCATCGGCCGGCCGACATCAATGCGATCGTCGAGGAAAGCCTCAATCTCGCCTATCACGGCGCGCGCGCCGAGAAGACCGGCTTCAACATCACGCTCAAGCGCGACTTCGATCCGACCGCCGGCATGATCGACCTCTATCCGCAGGAAATCACCCGCGTCTTGCTCAACCTGATTTCAAACGGCTTCTATGCCGCCACCAAGCGCAAGGAGACGGCGAACGGCGATTTCGAGCCGACCCTGAGCGCGAGCACAAAAGCCTCGGCAACAAGGTCGAAATCCGGATCCGCGACAACGGCACCGGCATCCCCGCAGAGCGTGAAGGAGAAGATGTTCAATCCCTTCTTCACCACCAAGCCGGCCGGCGAGGGCACCGGGCTTGGCCTGTCGATGAGCCACGACATCGTCGTGAAACAGCACGGCGGCAAGATCGACGTGACCACCGAGCCGGGCGTTTTTACCGAATTCATCATCACGCTGCCGCGCAAGCTGGCGGTCAGGTAATGGTATGCGAAATACTGGAGGCGCGCATTGAGCGTTTACATCCTCGTCGTCGATGACGAGCCCGATGTGGAGGCGCTGTTCCGTCAGCAATTCCGCCGCGATTTGCGCGCGGGACGTTTTCACATGGAATTCGCCCCATCGGCGTCCGGTCGCGCTGGAACGCGCCGTCGATCTTCGCGATCCATCGCTGGTCCTGATCCTGTCCGACATCAACATGCCCGGCATGAGCGGGCTCGAAATGCTGCCGGAAGTGCGGGCCAAGCGTCCCGATGTTCCCGTCATCATGATCACCGCCTATGGCGATGACCGAGACCCGCAGGAAGGCGCATCGAGCGCGGCGCGGAAGGACTGCTGACCAAGCCGATCGACTTTGCGCTGTTGCGCCAGGAGATCGATACCAGGCTCGGGCAGGCCGCATGACAGCGACGATCCTGTTCGTCGACGACGAGCCCGACCTCGAGGCGCTGGTCCTGCAGAAATTCCGCAGGCAGATCCGCGAGGGCGCCGTCGAGGTGATGTTCGCGCATGACGGCCTCGAGGCGCTGCGACGCTCGAGCAGAATCCGAACGTCGACATGGTGGTGTCCGACATCAACATGCCGCGGATGGACGGCCTTTCGCTGCTCGCGAAGCTGCAGGAGGCCGAGGACAAGAAGTCCACCATCATCGTCTCGGCCTATGGCGACATGAGCAACATCCGCACCGCGATGAACCGCGGCGCGTTCGACTTCCTGACCAAGCCGATCGATTTCGGCGATCTCGAAACCACCATCGAGAAGACCATTCGCCACGTCGTGATGATGCGCGAGGCGCGCTTGCGGCAGGCCGAGGCCGAGCGGGCCCACGCCTCGCTCTCCCGCTATTTCTCGCCGCAGGTCGCCCAGAGGCTCGCCGCCAACGCCGATAGCGACAGCATGGAGGTGCAGTGGCGCGACGTCGGGACGATCTTCACCGATATCAGGGGCTTCACCACGCTGGTCGAAAGCGCGGCGCCGGAGGTGCTGGGCGCGCTCCTCAACGAATATGTCGGAGGGCATGACCGACGTCGTGTTCGCGCATGAAGGCACGGTCGCCAAGATCATCGGCGACGCAATCCATGTGCTGTTCAATGCGCCGGGCGAGCAGCCCGACTATGCGACGCGGGCGGTCGCCTGCGCGCATCGACCTCGATTCCTGGGCGCAGGAGTTCAGGCAGCGCTGGAAGACAGAAGGCGTGAACTTCGGCATCACCCGGATCGGCGTGCATGCCGGGCCCGGCGCTGGTCGGCAATTTCGGCGGTAGCCACTTCTTCGACTACACCGCCCACGGCGACACCATCAACACCGCGTCGCGGCTGGAAGCCGCCAACAAGCATCTCGGCACGCGTATCTGCGTCAGCGAGACGATCGCGAAGGCCGCGGTGAATTTCAAGGGCCGGCCGGTCGGCGACATCGTCCTGCGCGGACGGAGCGAGCCGCTGCGGACCTATGAGCCGCTCGAGGAGGAGGCGTTCGCGGCGCCTGCTACCTGCGCAATACAGGGAAGCCTTCGCCAAGCTCGAAGCCGGCGACGCCGCCGCGATGCCGGCCTTCGCCGCCCTGGTCGGGTCGCACGCCGACGATGCGCTCGCCGGCTTCCACCTCAAGCGATTGCTCAACGGCGCCAAGGGCGTCCGCATGCAGCTCGAATAGTCAACGGGAATCCCGAGCATGACGCGTGACTTCCAGGCCGGCAATTACCGGTTCATTCCAGCCGTGTTCCAGTATTCCGGCGGGCTCGGCGGCCTTGCCCGGCTACGAGATCGAGCGCGTGCGCTTCGATAAATGGCTGCCGCTGGCCGAAGGCTTTGCGGCGATCGCCAAATACATTCAGGAAGCGGGGCGTCCGCTGACGTCGTTCTGTGCCTGCGAGCTGCGCTCGCCCGCCGCGTTCACCGACGACGGCTTTCGCAAGTTCAACGAGCATTATGTCAAGACGCTTGCGGAGTGGGGCATCTATGACGGCACCACCAATCCGGTCGCGCGCAGCAATGTCTGTCCCGAGATCGATCCGCCGTCCGAGCCATCGTTTTATGCATTTTCCTTCACGCGGCCGAGTTCGAGCACGACGCCGACCTTCGTGATCGCAGGCAGCGGCGAGTCGCAGGAAGGCGGTGGCACCTACGCGGAGCGGACGGTGCGCTACCGCGACCTCAGTCCCGACGGGATCGCGGAGAAGGTCCGCTATGTCGTCGGCGTGATGGAAAAGCGCATGGCCGAGTTCGGACATGGCTGGAAGGACGCGACGGCGACGCAGACTTACACCGTGCACGATATCCACCTGGTCCTCGCCGACGCGATTGTCCGCCGCGGTGCGGCGCGCGCGGGCCTCATCTGGCACTTCGCCCGGCCGCCGGTGATCGATCTCGAATACGAGATGGATTGCCGAAGGGTGCTGCGGGAGATGGTGATTTGAACTCGCGCAATTGCGTTTTTCGTCATTGCGAGGAGCGAAGCGACGAAGCAATCCGTCTTCGGAGAGATGGATTGCTTCCGCCTTCGCTCATTGAGCTACGGCGGACAAGTCGCGGAGCCTGTCACCGGGCGCGCTTCGCGGGACTCGCTGGCTCGCAATGACGAGTCGAGACCCTACCGCTCCCTCGGATCGAGCGCGTCGCGCAGGCCGTCGCCGACCAGGTTGAGCGACAGCACCACGAGGAAGATCGCCAGTCCCGGCCAGATCGCCATCCAGGGCGCGCTGGTGAGGAAGCGCTGCGCGGCGTTGAGCATGCTGCCCCAGGACGGCGAGGGCGGCTGCTGGCCGAGGCCGAGGAACGACAGCGCGGCCTCGGCGATGATCGCGGCCGCGATCGACAGCGTCGCCTGCACCAGCAGCGCCGGCAGGATGTTCGGCAGGATGTGGAACAGCGCGATCCGCCAGCGCGGATTGCCCATGGCGCGCGCCGCCTCGACATAATCCTCGACCTTGACGCTCAGCACCTGGCCGCGGGTCAGGCGGATGAAGATCGGCGTCGCCGAGACGCCGATCGCGATCATGGCGTTGCTCAGGCTCGGGCCGAGAAACGCCGCGAGCGCGATCGCGAGGATCAGGAACGGGCAGGCCAGCATGGCGTCGGTGATGCGGCTGATCAGCGCGTCGACCAAGCCGCCGCGATAACCGGCGATCAGGCCGAGCGGCACGCCGACGGTCAGCGCAATGCCGACCGAGATCGCGCCTGCAAGCAGCGAGGCCCGCGCGCCAAAGATGACGCGCGCCAGCACATCGCGGCCGATATCGTCGGTGCCGAACCAGTGCGCGGCGACGGCGGCTTGCGCACCAATGTCCAGCTCGTCGCGATCGGGTCATAGGGCGCGACCAGCGGCGCAAGCACCGCGAGCAGGATGAAGGTCGAGAGCACGACGAGGCCGATCACAGCGCCCTTGCGCTTGAGCAGCCGCCGCAGCGCGCGGCGTGACGGGCTCTCGAGCTGGTCCTGCGCCGCGTCGCGGAAGGGCGGTGAGAACGGCGTCTGTCATGTCTTGCGATTTTCCTGACTTGAGCATGATCTCTCAGACGCGTTCCGCGTTTGTCGCGAGGAAAAGCCGGTGTCCACTTTTTCGGATCATCCCCTCAGCCGCGGGTTGACCAGGATGTAGGCGATGTCGGCGACCAGGTTGCAGCGTGATGTGATCGTGGCCGTCACCAGCACGACACCCTGCACGACGGCATAATCGCGGTTGAACACGGCGTCGACGCGTACCCGCAGCGAATCTGACGAATCAAGACAAGACGCGGGACTTTAAAAGGATTTGGCTATGGCGTTTCATGTAAAGCATTTGCCGCCTGAAAATCTGGATGAATCGAAACTCGTGTTGAGAAAACTCGCATCGGCACATCGCTTTCTGGCAGAGCTCAAAGGCGTTGCCGCAACCATCCCAAATCAGGCGATTTTGATCAACACCTTGGCGCTCCAAGAAGCCAAAGACAGTTCCGCCATTGAGAATATCATTACGACCCATGATGAACTGTTCAAGGCGCAGTTGTTTCTGCAGACTTGCTCGATACCCCCGCCGCAAAGGAAGTTAGTCGCTACGTCGAGGCGCTCAAATACGGCTTTGAGCGAGTCAAAACGAGGTCCTCACCCTGAATCACATTCTACAACCAGCGTTGAAGCTGATGCTAATTCGTTCCCCTATTGGTTCAACCACCACCATAGTTTCACGTTGGTCGTCAAAACCATCGGCGTCACTCCGAGTTTGATTGTAAATTTGGTCGAATACATCAATCGTTCCACTAACTGCATTCGATAGACCCCTTGGTCAAAATGGCAGTCATCCATCATCAGTTCGAAACAATTCATCCGTTTTATGATGGGAATGGACGCACGGGACGTATTCTGAATCTGCTCTATCTCGTTTTGCAGGGCTTGTTGAATACACCCATTCTCTATTTGAGCCGCTCCATCATCCGGCAAAAAAGCGAATATTATCGTTTATTACAGTATGTGCGGGACACGGGCGAATGGGCAGACTGGATTCTGTTTATGTTGAGCGCCGTCGAAGAGACCGCCCAAGAAACTATCTTGTTGG
>CAWHQF010000007.1:0-65646 GCA_963831475.1 uncultured Alphaproteobacteria bacterium | reverse complement strand
AATGCAGCGCTCACTTCTTTTTGAGAAGATCCGCCTCGACCAAACTGCGCAATTCCGGCGTAACCTCGGGCCGGACGCCGAACCATAGTTGAAAGCCTCGAACCGCCTGATGGAGCAGCATGCCGAGCCCATCGGCCGTTCGAAGCCCACGCGCACGGGCCGAAGCAAGCAGGCGCGTTACCAGCGGATCATAGACGAGATCGGCGACAACCAACGATGCCGGACAACGCAAATTGAATTCAAGGGGCGGCTGGCCAACCATCCCAAGCGTGGTGGTATTGACCAGCAAACCGGCACCGCCCAGCAGCCCTGTGGTCTCTTCCCAACCGGCGACCTGAACCCGCGCGCCGAACTGCTTACGCAGGGCATTCGCTCGCGCGACAGTCCGATTGATCACATAAATGCGGCCAACCTCACGGGCGAGAAGGGCAAAGATCACGGCGCGCGCACCGCCTCCGGCACCCAGAACGACCGCGGTCGACAGGCCGCGGTCCCAGCCCGGTGTCGCCGAGTTCAAGATTGGCAAGAAATCCTTCAACGTCGGTGTTGGTGGAACGCAATCGGCTGTCATCATACCACAGCGTGTTGGCCGCACCGACGGCACGCGCGCGGTCATCCGGCTCGGACAGCCTGAGCGCAGCTTCCTTATGCGGCACAGTGATATTGGCGCCGATATAACCATTGTTGCGCAGGTTCGCGATAAATTCGGTGAACTTCTCAGGCGGCACGGCCTCGCGACGATATTCGGCATCGAGTTTATGCTGCTCAATCCAGTAATTGTAAATCAGCGGTGAGCGCGAATGGCCGGCTGGCCAGGCGATGACACAAACCGCTTTTTTTTGTTCTTTGGTCATACCTCGGCCACTACCCTGTTACGCAGGACACCTATCTCCGGCACTGCAATCTCTATGATGTCACCCGGTTTGAGCCAGACCTGAATTTCACCGCGGTCGACCTTGATCGGTGTTCCAGTTGCGACCACGTCTCCCGGCTTGAGTGTCATGAAAGTGCTCGCATAGGCGATAAGTTCCGCAAACGATTTGATCATGCTGGCAGTCGTATCATCCTGCTTCACGGCGCCGTTCACTTTCGCGACGATGTGCAATGGCTTCGTTAGATCAATCTCGTCTGTGGTCACAATCCAGGGCCCGATGCTGCCTGTCGAATCCCAATTCTTGCCTTGCGTGACATTGAATTTGCCGTGGCGCAACCAATCGCGGATGGTGCCCTCATTGCACAAGGTAACACCGGCCACATGGTCGAGCGCCTTCTCCTGGCTTATGCGTCGCCCACCACGGCCTATCACCAACGCGATCTCCGCCTCGAAATCGAGCTGCTCGAACTCGTAGGGCCGCACGATCGGTTGTTCGTGCGCCACCAATGATCCAGGCACGCGAAAGAACATGCTGGGGTATTTCGGAACCTCCTGATCGCCGAAATCGGCATTGCGATTGGCATAATTAATGCCGATGCAGAGAATTTTCTCCGGCTGACCGACCGGTTGCTGGAATTCGAGTTCGCTTGACGGATAATCAGCGCGAACACCCTGCGCAGCATCACGTGCCGCAAGAAGACCGTCGCCCCGCAGCAAATCCAGCAGGCTCGCGAATTTCGGAGTCAACCGGGTTTTCAGGTCGACGACTTCATCGCCCACCATTGCGCCGAAGCTTTCGCGTCCGCGTACTTTGTAGCTTGCAAGTTTCATTGGTTTTCCCGGACATTCAAAGCGCCTGCGTCAGCGGAGCATGGAGGGGGCAGCGATCAGACGTTGTGCCGTGTGCGCCGCCCGGTGCATGTATTCCGGGTATTGCGCGCCGTCAACATTGCCGCACGCCGTCTTGCGGTGGCAATGTCGGCATTATCGTCCTCCGCCGTGAGGACGCGCAAACAGCTACCGGATCCGGAACGCTCATGAAGGCCATTTTTATCGACTGCAACGAGCAATTGGCCCCGGTCTGGCGGCGAGTCTTACGACCAGACGATCCCCCGATTGACGTCAATCGGGAAGCCTTCAGACGCGATGAGTTACCGCGAGTGCTGAACGGTTATGATATCGCGCTCGACGATCACTCCTACATGCCGACCGAGCTCGTGGCAAAGTCTCCTCAGCTCAAGCACATTGTCTTTCTCGGTACCGGTGCCGCAAGCTACATGGACATCGGCGAACTCAATGGCTGTGGCATCAAAGTGCATACCATCAAAGGTTACGGCGACACCGCGGTCGCCGAGCACACGATCGCGTTGATGTTCGCGGCGGCACGCAACATTGCGCGCATGGATCGCGATGTTCGTGATGGCATCTGGACGCCGCAGGAAGGCGTGCAACTCTTCGGGAAGACGCTCGGTATTATCGGCCTCGGCGGAATTGGAGCCGAAGTCGCACGAATTGCCAAAGGAATGGGAATGCAGGTGATCGCCTACAACAGGACACCGCGCCCGATAGCCGGAGTTGAACTGGTCGACATCGATTCGCTTTTGGAAAAATCGGACATTGTATCGCTCAACCTTGTCCTCAACGACGAAACACGAGGATTTCTCAGCAAGCAGCGCATCGCACGCATGAAACCGGGTGCGATTCTCGTCAACACTGCGCGCGGCGCGCTGGTAGACGAGGCCGCGCTCATGGAGGCGCTGAATAACGGCACCATTGGTCACGCGGGTCTCGATGTCTTTCACGCCGAGCCCATGAAAGCCGATCATCCGCTGGCGAAGCTTTCGAACGTCACTCTGAGTTCGCACGCAGCGTTCCGCACCCTGGAGGCGTCGATGACGCTGCTGAGACGGGCAATTGATATCGTAAAGAATATCTCTGCTCAGTAGTGCCTGGCATACCGCCATTGGTTGACCTGACGGCATTACCGGTCACAATGAGAACAAAGGGAGCGCGCGATCCCGAAAAACGGGACCCGGGTTTTGGGCAAATCGCGCGGCAACAGCGGGAGGACCTGTGAAGCCGGCGCCATTTGCGTACCAAAAGGCGCGTTCGCTCGAGGAAGCGATTGCGCTGCTTGCCGAAAAAGATGCAAAACTATTGGCAGGTGGGCAGAGCCTGATCGCAACGCTCAATATGCGGCTATCGTCGCCAGCCTTGCTGATCGATATCAATGGGATTGGCGGGCTTGATGCCATTGCGCTCAAGCGCGGCAGTGTGGAAATTGGCGCACTCGCGCGCCACGTTCATGTCGAGCGCTCGGAAACCATTGCAAAGCAGGCACCGCTGATTGCGCGAGCGATGCCGCATATCGGCCATCCCGCAATCCGGAATCGTGGCACGATCGGCGGCTCGATCGCATTTGCCGACCCTGCGGCCGAACTGCCCGCATGCCTGCTGGCGCTTGACGGCGAAATCGAGGCGACCGGCCCCACGGGAAAGCGCAGCGTCAAAGCGCAGGATTTCTTCAAGGGCCTGTTCGAAACGGCGTTGGCGCCGCAGGAAGTGCTGACTGGCGTTCGCTTGCCGGCGGCAACCAAGGATACCCGCACCGGCTTTGCCGAACTGGCACGCCGCCACGGCGATTATGCGATGGTCGGGTTGGCCGCGAGCGCACGCGCCGACGGCAAGAGGCTTGCCGACGTGAGGCTGGCTTATTTTGGCGTCGGCGACATACCCATACGCGCGAAAAAGGCTGAGGCAGCTCTAGCCGATGGATCCATCGATGCGGCTGTCGAGGCCCTCGATCTCGACCCGCATGATGATGTGCAGGCAACCGCGAAGGTGAAGAAGCACCTTGCCGGTGTGCTGCTTCGCCGTGTGGCAATGCAGATGACGGAGACTCGGCCATGAGCAGCCGGTCCCTCGATATCAATATGTCCGTCAACGGCGAGCGGGTGCAGGAGCGCATCGACGCGCGCAAGACTTTAGTCGATTTTCTACGTGACGACCTCGCACTCACGGGAAGCCATGTCGGTTGCGAGCACGGGGTCTGCGGCGCCTGCACTGTGCGAGTGAATGGTGAAATCGTGCGTGGTTGTCTGATGCTGGCTGTGCAGTGCGATGGCGCCAAGGTCGAGACGATCGAAGGCCTGTCCGATTCCGGCGAAGTTGCCGATCTGCAGGCTGCGTTCGAGCAGAGGAACGCCCTTCAGTGCGGATTTTGCACGCCAGGCATGCTCACCGCTGCGCAGGAATTGCTCAAACAGTCCAGAACCGTCCCGAGTCGGGACGAAATTCGCGAACATCTTTCGGGCAACTATTGCCGCTGCACCGGCTATCACGCGATTGTGGACGCAGTTGAAGCGGTCGCGCAGGCGCGCGCGGGAGGCAGGAAATGAAAATCACCGACGACTCCCCGCCAATCCTCTCCGCGCTTGACCGGCCCAATTCCTATATTGGCCGCTCGGTCCCGCGACCCAACCTGCAACGCCTGACACAGGGCCGTGGACAATATGTCAGCGATGTCGTGCTCCCGCGCATGGCGCACGTCGCTTTTGTGCGTTCGCCGCATGCACATGCACGCATCGTGAAAATCGTCGCAGAAACCGCAAAGAACGCGGCTGGTGTTATCGCCGTCGTGACCGGGGCAGAGATCGCGAAGGTGATGACCCCATGGGTCGGTGTGCTCACGCATCTCAAGGGGTTGAAATCGGCGCCGCAGGCGCCCATTGCCGTCGAGCGGGCATGCTGGCAGGGCGAAGCTGTCTGCGCCGTCGTCGCGCGCACGCGCGCCGAGGCCGAGGATGCCTGTGAACTCATTGATGTCAGCTACGAACAATTGGCCCCGATAACCGATCCGGAAACCGCCCTGGACGCCAGGACACCAGTGATTCATGCGTCGCTGGGTGACAATCTTTGCTTCGAGCGCAAGCTCGATGTCGGCGCGGTGGACAAGGCATTCGCGGAATCCGACACCGTTGTTGAAACCACATTCCGCTTCGGCCGCCATACCGGCGTCACCAACGAGCCGCGCTCGATCGTAGCCGACTGGAACGAAGGCGATCAGCGAATGACCGTTTACCAGGGCACTCAGGCTCCGCACATGATGCAGAACCTGTTCGCCAAGCATCTTGGAATTGCGGAACACCAGGTGCGCGTCCTCACAAAGGACGTCGGCGGGTCCTTCGGAATCAAGGTGCACACCTACGCCGATGAAATGGCGACGGTCGCATTGTCAAAGCTGCTCAAGCGCCCGGTGAAGTTCGTCGCCGATCGCATTGAAAGTTTTGTCACCGACATTCACGCGCGCGACCATCGTATCAAGGCAAAAATCGGAGTCAGCAAGGACGGCACAATCACCGCCTTCGAGATCGACGATTTGACCGGAATTGGGCCCTATTCGGTCTACCCACGCACGAGCGGCATCGAAGCCAACCAGATCGTCAATCTTGTCGGTGGCCCATATGCCTGCCCTAACTATCGTGCGCAGGCGCGCGTTGTTTTTCAGAATAAAAATGTCATGTGTCAGTACCGAGCCGTTGGCCATCCAATTGCCACTGCGGTGACCGAGGGCCTCGTCGAACTGGCCGCCGCCAGGATCGGCATGGACCCGCTTGAGTTCCGGCGCCGCAACATGATTTCGGACGATGCTTACCCCGCACAGTCGGCGGCCGGACTGAAATTCGAAAAGCTCTCGCATCACGAGTTCGATCGCCCATCTCGACGCGATGATGAATTACGCCGGGTTGCGCGCCGAACAAAAGAGGCTACGCGACAAGGGCATTTACCGCGGGATCGGTTTTGCGAGTTTTATCGAGGTCACAAATCCCTCAGCAGCCTTCTATGGCGTCGGTGGCGCCCGCATCACGTCGATGGACGGCGCCACCGTGAAGCTGGATGCCCAAGGCGCGATCATCGTGCAGACCGGCGTGACAGAACAGGGCCAAGGCGCCGAAGCGGTCGTGGCGCAATGCGTCGCGTCAGCATTCGGCGTGCCGATCGAAATGGTTCGCGTCATCACCGGCGATACCGACAATACCCCTTACGGCGGCGGCACCTGGGCTTCACGCGCAGCAGGCATCGGCGGCGAAGCTGCTTGGCAAGCCGGCAAGGCGTTGCGTGCGAACGTACTGGCGGTGGCCGGCGCGATGCTGCAAGCGAAGCCAGAGGAACTCGACATTCGCAACGGCATCGTCATCGACAAGGAAAAGGGCACCGAGCGTCTGCCGCTCGACGAACTGGCGCGTGTCGCCTATTTTCGTCCCGACACGCTGCCGCCTGGATTTCAGGCCGAGCTGATGGCGACGCGTCACTACGTGCCACGCGCGTGGCCGTTCGCCTTCACAAACGGCATCCAGGCGAGCTATCTCGAAGTCGATGTCGAAACCGGCTTCGTCAAGCTTCTCAAGCACTGGTGCGTTGAAGACTGCGGCACCATCATCAATCCGCAGCTCGTCGATGAGCAGATCCGCGGTGGCGTGGTGCAAGGCATCGGCGCGGCCCTGTTCGAGCATTGCCTTTATGATGAGCGCGGTCAGCTACTCAATGGCAACATGGCGGATTATCTCGTTCCGATGGCGGCGGAAATGCCGGACATCGAATGCGGCCATGTCGTTTCACCAACCGCCGACAGCGAACTCGGCGCAAAGGGAGCGGGCGAAGCGGGCACGGCCGGCGCACCAGGTTGCGTGATGAATGCAATCAACGACGCGCTACGCCCGCTCGGCGCGCAGCCGCTCACCGACATGCCGTTCACGCCGGATAAAATCTTACGTGCGTTGGGAAAGGTCTGAGTGCTCGCCATTCCGCGGCACGGCCGAGAGCCGCGAACCCGAGATGACGAAAGTGATCAGAACTTGATCATGTCGATCTTGGTCAGCGTCGTTTTCGCGGACACCACGGGGGCATTCATGAAAGTGAAGACCGTGGAGTATTCCGCGTAAGGATCAACCGCCGACATGCCGTCAACCGGTACGATCACGCTCATGCCGCGCGAAGCCGCGCCGCTCGCCGTATAAAGCACCGCGCCGTTAGATGCGGTTCCGACCGCAATGACCGTCTTGATTCCTTTGTCCTTGAGCATTTTGTCGAGGTCGGTGTTCAGAAACTTGTCGACGCCTGCCAGCACATGCGGTTCGTCCGCCTGCGGGGCGATGTCCTTGATGACATCCGCCAGCGTGCTGTTCGGGACGATTGAGTAGATGACCGCAACCTTGTGATCGCGTGCTTCTGTCAGCAACTTCTTGACCGCCGGAATAGAGGCGACGCAGCGCGGGCGCTTTCCGCAACTCTGGTTCAAGAAATCGAGCATTAGCAGCGCGGTTGTCTTTGCATCCACGGTCACCGGCTTGAGGGTCGGCGCCGGCGGAGCCTTTATGCCTGCCCACTCGTCCACGATATTGTTGGCCTGGGCGGGCAGCGTCAGTGCGGCCACGGTGGCGGCGATCGCGAACAGATTGCGTTTCATGAATATCCTCCCTGAATGACTGCTTTTTAGGCGGGTGTTGTGGTGCAAATCAAGCGCAAGCATTGCGTGTTCTGCCGAAGCGGCGATGGCACTTCTCCGCTTGATGAAACACCGCCAGCCAGCGCAATATTGCAACGATAGCGGGCGGCATTCGACGGTGAAGCGCCGCGAACTAATGAAAAGACCGGAAGGAAACGCTTCATGAATATCAAGGTCGGCAAACAGGCGATCGCCGAGGCCAGCAAGAAGCTCAGCAACTGGGGCCGCTGGGGCAAGGAAGACCAGATCGGCACGCTCAATCATGTCACGCCCGAGGACATCGTGAAGGCGGCGAGCCTGATCCGCTCTGGCAAGGTGTTTGCGCTTGGTATCCCGCTCGACCGCGAGGGTCCACAAACCGGCCTGTTCGGCGGCCGCTTCAATCCGATCCACCAGATGCTGGCCACGGGTACCGACGCCATCGCCGGGCGACAGGACTGGAACAAGATTTGCTATGCCGACGACACTCTCATGTTGTGCGTGCAAGGCGCCACGCACTGGGACGCGCTCGGCCACATCTTCTACGAGGACAAAGGCTACAATGGCCACGAGGCCAAGATGGTCGATGCGCGCGGCCTCAACGTACTCGGTATCGAACACTCCAAGAACAAGATGGTCGGCCGCGGTGTGCTGCTCGACATCGCACGATTCCGCGGCGTGCAGTGGATGCAGGACGGCGAAAGCATTTCCAACGAAGAACTCGACAAATGCGCCAAGGATCAGAATGTTTCGATCGGCCGCGGCGACTTTGTCATAGTCCGCACTGGACAGATGGAGCGCTGCCTCGCCGAAAAGAATTGGGGCGGTTACGCCGGCGGCGATGCGCCGGGCGTCAAGTTCGAGAACTGCTACTGGTGTCAGGAAAAACAGGTTGCGGCCATTTGCACCGACACCTGGGGTGTGGAAGTGCGCCCCAACGAAACCACGGAAGCAAACCAGCCGTGGCACTGGGTCGTGATCCCCGCCATGGGCCTGTGCATGGGCGAAATCTTTTATCTCAAGGAACTCGCAGAAGACTGCGAGCAAGACGGCATCTATGAGTTCTTCTTCTGCGGTCCGCCCCTGATCATTACCGGGGGAACAGGTTCACCGATCAACCCGCAGGCGATAAAATAGAAACCCGATTGAGTTGGCTTCCAGGTGAATGTTGAGTCGGAGAGGTAGATGCAGTCGACAACTGCATTTGAGCTGCCCGGATTTCGGACCACCGAATGTCTCGGCGTTGTCCGCGGTATCACCGTGCGAACGCGGTCACTGCCGCTGACAATCATCGGAGGCTTGCGCACATTGTTCGGCGGGCGCGCCGGGATATTCGCGACCCTTTGCGAATCGGCACGCGAAGAAGCCTTTCAACTCATGCTCGCCCATGCGCGGGACATGGGCGGCAACGCCGTTGTCGGTGTACGCTATGATACGGGGCCGATGGTCGGCGCCGCGGAAGTTCTGTGCTACGGAACAGCCGTGGTCGTCGAGCCGATCGGCAGCGCCTAAGAAACGCAGGCTTCGCGCGCATCGGCTGGTTTATCAGGAAGAAAAAGTCAGTTCAGGAGGGTACGCATGCCCCGTTGGCTCAAACGCGGAATGGACGCGGGCTCCATCAAGGCCGCTGACGCAAAAGTCCGTGAAACCGTGGAGGCCATCCTGGCGCAGGTCGATGAACGCAAGGATGTCGCAATTCGCGAACTGTCGGAGAAATTCGACAAATGGTCGCCGCAGGATTTCAGACTGACGCCGACCGAGGTCCAACACGCGATTGCGCAGGTCCCCAAGCGCGATCTTGAGGATATCAAGTTCGCGCAAGCACAGGTCCGAAATTTCGCGCAGAAACAGCGCGATACCATGCATGACCTCGAAGTTGAGACACTGCCTGGGGTCGTGCTCGGCCACCGCCATATCCCGGTAAGCTCGATCGGTTGCTATGTGCCGGGCGGCCGCTATCCGATGGTCGCAAGCGCGCATATGTCTATCGTCACCGCCAAGGTCGCCGGCGTAAAACGCATTATCGCCTGTGCGCCGCCGTTCAAGGGCGGCCCGCATCCCGCAATTGTCGCAGCGATGCATTTCGGCGGTGCGGACGACATCTATGTGCTGGGTGGGGTGCAGGCGGTTGCCGCGATGGCGCTCGGGACCGAAACAATCGAGCCCGTAGACATGATCGTAGGACCCGGCAATGCCTATGTCGCCGAAGCCAAGCGTCAACTGTTCGGCCGTGTGGGCATCGATTTGCTTGCCGGGCCGACCGAAACGCTGATTATCGCGGACGACACTGTTGACGGCGAAATCTGTGCCACTGACCTCCTCGGCCAGGCCGAACACGGGCCCACCTCGCCGGCGGTCCTTATTACCAATTCCGAGAAACTTGCGCGCGACACCATGAAGGAGGTGGAGCGACTTTTGACAATCCTGCCGAGCGCTGACCTTGCCGGCCAGGCATGGAAGGACTACGGCGAAGTCATCGTCTGCGACAGCGAGCCCGAGATGATCGCCGAGGCCGACCGCGTGGCGTCAGAGCATGTACAGGTGATGACGCGGGATCCGGACGTCTTCCTCAATGGGATGAAAAATTACGGATCGCTGTTTCTTGGACCGCGGACCAACGTCGCCTATGGCGACAAGGTCATCGGCACCAATCACACCCTGCCGACGAAAAAGAACGCGCGCTTTACCGGCGGACTGTGGGTCGGCAAGTTCATCAAGACATGCACCTATCAGAAGGTGCTGACCGACGAGGCCAGCGCCAAGATCGGCGAAGTGTGCTCCCGCCTCTGCGTACTGGAAGGTTTCCTCGCCCATGCCGAACAGGCCAATATACGTGTGCGCCGCTATGGCGGCCGCAACGTACCCTACGCCCAAGCGGTGGAATGACCTTCCGTCATGGCCGAACTCACCCGTACCCCTTCATTTCGCCTCGACGGCAAGCGTGCTCTGGTCACCGGCGCCGGGCGCGGTATCGGGCTAGCCGCAGTATCGGCGGCGGCGGATGCGGGCGCTCATGTCACTCTCGCCGCCCGCACATCCAGAGAGATTGAAGAGGCGGCCGACGCGGTCCGCGCGCGTGGACAAAAGGCTGAGACGCTGACGCTGGATGTTCGCGATGTCGGTGCCACGATGAAGGCAATCGCGGCATGCGAACCGTTCGATATTCTGGTCAACAATGCCGGCACCAACAGGCCGGCACCGTTCGTGGATGTGATGGTCGAGGATTTCGATTTCGTGTTCTCGCTCAATGTGCGGGCTGCCTATTTCGTCGCGCAGGCCGTTGCGCGCAAATTGATCGAATCCGGGAAACCTGGCTCGATCATCAACATGTCTTCGCAAATGGGACATGTGGGAGGTCCGACACGCACGGTTTACTGCGCGACCAAACACGCCATGGAGGGGTTCACCAAGGCAATGGCGATCGAACTTGCGCCTCACAAGATCCGGGTGAACACGCTGGCGCCGACCTTTATAGAAACGCCGATGACCCGGCCATTTTTCGAGAACAAGGTGTTCCGCGAAGACACACTGCGACGGATCAAGCTCGGGCGTCTCGGCCAACTCGAAGACCTTACCGGCGCAATCGTATTCCTCGCGAGCGACGCAGCCGCACTGGTAACGGGGACTTCGCTTGTCGTCGACGGCGGCTGGACCGCGGAATAGTTATTTCAACGCCGGCAAATCCGCGAAATATTCCGGATGTTCCTTCTGGACGTCTGCCATGAACTGAGGACGAAACAAGCTGGGCACATCCAGACGCGGTGCGCCCTTGAGCGTATTCATGAGCACTTCGTCCTCGGCGTTCTCGAAGGCGCGCAGCACATTGGGCGACAATCGCGGATCGTAGGAGATATGCCGCACCGCCTTCTTACCGATCGCAAGATCGGTACCGGGCACCCATTTGGCGAAAATTTCCACGGCCTCATCGCGGTTGTTGCGAGTGAAATGCGAAGACTGAGCGAGGCCGGCGGCGATCCCCTTCACTAATTCAGGCTTGCTCTCGACTGTCGGGCCGTGCGCAGTCGCCACCATCACATACGACATATGCTGACCGCCGCGGATCACTGGATAGGAGTCCGGCACCTGAGTGAGCACCTGGGTGACGTATGGCTCCCACGACACCACTGCATCGACCTTCCCTTCGGCCAACGCCGGTGCAAGCCCGAATTGCGACCAGATATTCTCAATTGTGAGTTCCTCGTATTTCATCTTGGCGCGGCGCAGGACCATCTTGAAATATTCGTCGGAAGTCTGACCGCGCGCGAGCCCGATTTTCTTTCCCTTGAGATCCGCAATCTTGCCGGGTTCAATCCCCCGACCTTTCTTGGTGACAATTGCCAGCGGTTCGTCCGCGTTGTCGCGGGTGGCGTCGTTCATAATGAGTCCGATCACCTTGAACGGCTCTCCTGCGTGCACCGCTTTTAGGTAAGTGGTCGTGCTCATATCGCCGATCTGGGCGCGGCCGTCATGCATCGCATTGACCATGTCGGTGCCGGTGTCGACGACCAGCATCTTGGCGTCGACCCCGTGATTTGCGAAGTAGCCCTTTTCCGCACCGATAAACATCGGCAAATGGCCAAAATTATTGCCGATCACCACGTCCAGCTTGGGTAGCGCACTCATCACGGTTCTCCCCGTACGCAATTTGCTAGTTTACCGTCATTACCGGGCCGGCATGCAAGCGTGGCGGTCCAGCAGTCTCGCGGAGCAGCACAGCGTCTCTAAACATGACGATTGGGGCAAGCCCTACCAGGAAGCTTATTTATTGAGCACCTGCGGATTGACGCAATTGGGTGGCGTCCCACCACTCATGATCGCCTGAAGGTTGTCGACGACGAAGTTGGCCATCTGGTCGCGCACTTCCATGACCGCACTGCCGAGGTGCGGCGTCAGTACAACGTTCTTCATCGCCTTCAGAGCCGGTGGCAGCTTGGGCTCATGCTCAAACACATCAAGCCCAGCGCCAGCGATCAGTTTCTTTTTGAGCGCGCGCATAAGAGCTTTCTCATCGATAATGGCGCCGCGCGCAGTGTTAATAATAAACGCAGTCGGTTTCATCAACGCAAACTGTTTGTCCGAAATCATGTGGCGAGTTTCGGCATTGAGTGGCGGATGCAGCGAAACGAAGTCGGATTCCGTCAACAGACGGTCGAGTGTCACATGTTCGAGCCCAAGCTCACGCTCGGCGTCGAGCTTACGCCGCGGCCCCCAATAGAGAATCTTCATCCCGAACCCGCGCGCGCGCCGCGCGGTTGCCTGACCAATTCGCCCAGCTCCGACGATCCCGACGGTCTTGCCATGCACGTAAACGCCGGCGAGATGATTTGATTGCGAGCCCGGAAATTTGCCGGCTCGAACCATACGCTCGCCTTCCATCATCCGTCGGGCGACCGCAATCATCAGTCCGAAATGTATGTCAGCAGTGGCTTCAGCAACAATTGGCGGCACCACGGTTACGGGAATCCCGCGGCGTGTAGCCTCTGCGACGTCGATGTTGTCCGGCGTGATCGCCATCGAGCAGACCGCGCGCAACTTTGGATTGGCGCTGAGCACAGCCCGATCAACTTTGTCGTGCAGCAGTGAAAAAAGAACGTCACACTTCTTAACCGCTGCGAGCAGCTTGCTCCTTGCGATGATCTTGCTGGCGTCCTTGTTGATCGTGACGTTCGCAATGTCGCGCAGCCGTTTGAGCGCGCTGTCTGCGATCGGTTGTGTAACAAAGACGCGCGGCTGGCCTGTCACCGCTGCCACCGCACGATGCCGGCAACTCCGTCAACGGCACACTGGACGCCGTCGGGAATCTTCCGGGTAGCGTCCAGTACGCCAAGCACCATCGGGATTCCTCGCTCACGTGCTAGCGATGCCAGATGCGAGGTGGATCCCCCGAGCTCCGCGACAACGCCAGACACGCGCGGCAAAATCTGACTCAATGCCGGTCCTGCGACTCGTGTTACCAACACGTCTCCGGGCGCAACACGGGATAGTTCGCACTCGCAGTTTACGACCACCGCACGGCCTGAACCCCAACCAATACCGGCTGGATGGCCGTTCAGGCCCGGATGCTGCAGCCAAATCTCGTCTGGGACAATCGCCGGCTCCATATGGAGCGGCCGCGATTGCAAAATCTTGAATCCGCTTTCGTCGATCGCCCATTCGATTTCCACCGGACCATTCGCAAGGCGCTCTGCTTGGCGCATGAGACGACCGAGAGTAACGGATTCACCGGGTGTGAGGCACGGCTCGCTCACGAGGTCTTTCGGCACCAGTTCGGGGGCGGAGACTCCGTGCGCGCAGCTTTCACGATGGCTTTTGCGGCCCGCCTCGACCGAGCGCAGGAAGCCGTTTTTCGCAAGCACGATGCGATCAGGAACAACCTCGCCCTGGGCAATGGCAGAGCCAAGACCCCAAGTCGCCGAAATCAGCATCTGGCCTTCAGCGGTCTCACTCAAGCCGCCGCCAGATGCACGGGCCGAAACGAGGGGCTGGATCAAAACGCCCATCGCAGTGTCGGCGGGCGAGAGTCCATTGTTGTCCATGTAGCGGCGGGCATGCGACGTCCACAACGCCGCCCAGCAAGCGCGTATCGCCGTCAGGAATTCTGTTTCGTCGGTCAGGCCGAGGAAGCTTTCGAACTGGCCGGCAAAGTTTGCACCCTTTCGGTCCTCAACAAGCGCTGATGAGCGCACGACACCGAGCCGCGACTTCTCGCGTTGTGCCCGCCACGCCTTGAGTAGCGGGTCGAGAATCTCGGGCGCGATCGATTTTTCGTAGAGCGCCAGCCTGATCTGGATTGAGATGCGGCGCGAAGACAGCAGGTCAGCTTTATTATAGTCCTGCGCCAGATCGTCGATCCCAAGATGCCGCAATTGATGGCGATAGGCATCAGCAGTGAGCGCAAATCCGCCAGGCGTCGGCAAGCCGGCTTGCGTCAGTCCCGCAAGATTAGCCGCCTTCGGGCCGACCCGTTCAGGGTCAACCGCAAAAGGGTCATCGAGATGAAGAATAAATGCAGTCATACCTGTTCTACGTCTCGGCAGCCACAAAGCCTCGGCGCATGTCCTCCCCACTACGTGGAGAGGAAAACAGCATAGGCACAAGCGTTATTTAACGTGATCCCCGTAACCGGGAAGCGGATCCACAACCGTGATCTGCTTCACGGGGAAGTTCGACACAATCTCGATGTCGTTCGTCTTGACGATCAGCATTTCCTCGATGCGCACGCCGTAGCGGAAGCGCTTGCCGTGCTGGGTCTCGAGGGCGAAGGTCATCCCTTCCTGGATCTCGATCGGATGATCGAGCGACCAGAATTCGCGAAATCACCGGTGGATCATATTGGGCAAGACCGAGACCGTGGCCCCACAAATTCGCGGCAGCCTGGTCCTCGTCTTCATAACCCCACGTTTCCATGGCTGACGGCCATTTCGACGCAATGTCTTTTGTTGTCGCACCGACCTTCACAGCACCGATCGAGTCATAGAGCCACTCGAGTGCGGTCGCGTATGTATCCTTTTGCTCTTTCGAGGGCTCCTTGCCGACACAGTACGTGCGGTAATAGCAGGACTTGTAACCATTCCAGGTGAGCGCAGCCAAATCCATGAATACGATATCGCCGGGCTGAATGATGCGATCGGAGAAATTGCGCCAGTTCGGCCATGTGTTTGGACCCGACGACACGATAACGTCTTCGACGTCTTCCATACCGGGGATGCGGTACAGATATTCCATCAAGTGCGCAGTGACCTGATTTTCGGTGATGCCGGGACGCAGGAATTTCATGCATTCCCAATGCGTCGCGTCACCGATCGCCCCGACGATGCGGAAGCATTCCTGCTCGTCAACGCTTTTGACGGCGCGCGCCTCCATCATCGGCGTCATGCCGTCGGTCCAATTGATGTTGTTCTCCTTGAAGACGTTGATCATGTTGATGTCGATAAAGTCGACGCCAAGCTTTTGCCCGGCGACGCCGTTGTCCTTCATCGCCTGGATGACCGCCTTCACGAATTTCTTGACCTGCTGAGTCGAGGCGGGCCCCGCCGCGCCCTTAATCCATGCAAAGGAGTGACGCACATTTTCCTTTGGTATCCACGGCGAGTGCCGTTCGATCTGGAAGCCGATGTCACCCTGCTCGAACAAAACCGGTCGGCCATCTCCACACAGCATTGCGTAGCGCAGGCCCGGCTTGAGCCGGTTCCAGCCCGGGGTAAGCGTGCCGGTGATGTAACGGACATTTTCGTCATACATGCACAGCATGGCGCCGAGCCCGTGCTTTTTCATCATCGCGCGCGCACGCTCGATTCTGTATTCGCGCAGCCGCTCCCAGTTGACCCGCTGCTGCCAATCCATCCCGGCAATGCCGAAATTTGCGCCCATAGCTGTCCCTCCCGACCGGCGCGTCGGCGCGCCCGTTGCTGATTGCCGAAATCCTATGCCGGTTGGCACCCAAAGAAGAAATAATATATTCTGCCTTCCGGCATTAGGTTTTCTAATATCACCGTTTTCGAGGTAAATATGGCCAATATTCCGCTGCGACAGATTCGCGCTGTCATCGCGGTTTGTGAGGAAGGTTCCTTCACCCGCGCCGCGCAGCGGGAAAATGCCACCCAATCGGGCATTTCCCAACATGTCGCGGCTCTCGAACGTTCATTGAAAGTGAAACTGTTCGAACGCGCGGCAGGCGGCGTCACGCCTACCCCTGCAGGCCTTCGCTACTACAAGCGCTGCGTCGAAGCCGTCGGCACACTTGAGCACGCCGCAGAAGAGGCGCGCTCGATGAGCGGGAAAGTCACCGGCGAATTGCGTATCGGATTGATGCCGACGTTCACGCGTGCGGTTTTGGCGCCCGTACTCGACGATTTTGTGCCGCGATGCCCCGAGGTACGGCTGCACATCCTCGAGGGCTACAGCGCGTTGTTGACTGAGATGGTACTCGAAGATGCCCTCGACTTCGCGGTCGTGCCGGCATTCGAGGGCACCATCGGTTTGAAATCACGCATGCTGGTGCGCGATAGAGAAATGCTGATCTCTGGCCCGCGCGCGGGTTTCGCGCCGCTCGCACCGGTACGCCTCGCCGAATGCCCGCCTCTGAAGATCGTCGCGCCGAGTCCTGACAATATTCGTCGCCGCAATCTTGAAACCTATTTTCAGGCGCACGGCGTCGAAATAGCCGCAATGCTCGAAATGGATGCAATGATCGCCACACTTGAATTTGTCGCTCGCTCTGACTGGGTGACGATTTTGCCCAGCGTCATATCTGTCAATGATATTGGCCGCGGCGAGTTGATCGTCAACCCGATTGCCGATCCTTCAATGCATGCCGAATTTGTTGTGATCCAGCCGACGCGGCGTCAGCTGTCCACGCAGGCGCGAATATTTCTGCAGCGCTTCGAGGCAGAAGTCGCGAATATTCATGAGATATGGGATCGCGCGACCGCGACGCCGAATCACAGGCTGCGTGCCTGATCAGACTTTCATCCAGGCGCCGTTTGCATCGACCGACTTGAACACGGCTTCAAGCGCGGCGGCGGTTTGCAAAATTCCGGCCGGCGAAATCGGAAAGCTCATCTCACCGCGCACGGCCTTCGCAAAATAATCGAGATTGCGGCCAAGATGATTATCGGCCGGGCGATCTATCACTTCCGGTTCGTCGCGGCCGGCATAACGCACGATTGCGCGCGTTTCGCTCACGCTTTCGGCCCAACATTTCTCGCCGAAGATTGCGACACGCCAGCGAAAAGGCGTCTTGATGGTGGTCCCGAGCGTGCCGGTCGCCCCGTTTTCGAATTCGATCAACGCGGCTGTCGTATCGCCGGTGGGTAACTTGAGAGCGCGAGCTTTCGATATTGCACTGACGCGGCTCAACGGCCCGACCAGATCGCGAAAGCAGTCGAGCACGTGGATCCCCATACCGGTCATGCCTCCGGCGCGGCTCTCTTCGGCAGCCATACGCCAGCTGTCGGCGGGATAATTTGCCAGCCAGTCGTGGCTGTAGTTGCCTTCGACTTGCATGATTGTTCCGAAAGCACCGGAGATCCTTGAGCTCAGTGAGGACACGAATTGACGGCATCAGGCGGAAATGATGGCCAACCGCAATGACAATACCGGCGCGCGCGCAGGCATTGAGAGCGGCCTCGGCATCGACCTTCGTTAGAGCGAACGGCTTCTCGCAATAAAGATGCTTGCCAGCCGCCGCGATCGCTTCCACCTGTGCGCGATGCTTGGTATGCGGCGTAGCCAGCAAAACAGCTTCGATCGACTTATCGGCCAACACTTCATCGAGTGAGGTACCAAGCGAAATCTTATGTTCTGAGGCAAAGTCCTTCGCTGTTTCGGGCTCCAGCGTCACGCCACGCGCAAACCGCAGCGGCGCGCCAAAGTCGCGCGCCGCCTTCACCAGTATTTTTCCCCACCAGCCGAGGCCGACGATCGCGGTGTTGATCATAAAGATCGCTTACGCTGCAGCCGGCGCGCCTGGTTGCTTGAGCGGGTGGGCGCGCGCAAAAGCGTCGTTCTTGAGGCAGGTGGCCGCGATGCGCGCAACTGTAGGAAATGGCGCGAGATCTACTTTGAAGAAGTTCGCACCTGCGACCTGACTGGCCATGCAGACGTCCGCGATCGTGATCTGCTCGCCTTGGCAATAAGTACCGGTTTCCTTTTCGCCCGCGAGATGCTCTTCAAGGGCTTTCAAGGCGGCACGGTGCCAGTGTTGTGCCCACTTCGTCACGCCGGCTTCGTCGACCTTGAATTCGTGTGCGAGATATTCTCGCACGCGCGGTACGATGAGCGGATGCGAATCGCAGGCGACAATCTGCGAAAGCCCGCGCACGCGCGCGCGCGCTTTTGGCTCCTTGGGCATCAACGGCGGATTGGGATGCGTTTCGTCGAGATATTCGATAATCGCCAGCGACTCGAATAACGGCGGTCCATCGCCATCGATCAATGCCGGAATGGCCATCATCGGATTGACCTTGCGGTACGCATCTTCGCGCTGATGGCCCTTCATCAAATCGACTTCAATTACTTCGGCGTTGATCCCCTTGAGATTGAGCGCGATACGCACGCGATAGGTCGCGAGCGAGCGCCAGAACGAAAAAACTTTCACAAATGCCTCCTCACTTTTTTGAACCGCCGGGATCGGCTTTCAATCCCGCTGCTTCGATGCCTGCGACAGCAATGATTTCGTCGTTGTCACCGGTATCGCCGGAGATCCCCACTGCGCCGAGAACCCGATTGCTCGCGTCCCGAACCAGCACGCCGCCCGGATTCGGGACAATACGCCCTTCGCTTGCGGCCACAATCGCGGTCATGAAATTCGGATTTTGAGCGGCACGCTCCATCATGGTTCGCGATCCCCAGCCCATTCCCAGCGCGCCGTAAGCTTTGCCGACGGCAATCTCAAACCGGATAATTCCTGACCCATCTTCACGCTTCGCACAGACGACGTGACCGCCGCTATCGAGAACGACCACGGTTTGCGGCATTTGCTTTAGTTCGCGCGCCTTCTTGAGCGTTGCATCGATAATGCTCGAGGCCTGAGCGAGCGTCACTGACATAGATCGTTCTCCAGTTTTCAGGATTTTTTGCGGGTGGCCCAATAGACCGTCATGCGCGATCCGTCACCGCCACCGAATCCGTTCTTTGTGGCGTCTTCAAATCCCGCCAGGGCCGCCTTGGTGGCAGGCATGTCGGCGCCCCCTGCCTCGCCTGTTTCGACCATCGTCCGCAGATCCTTTACGCCGTTGGCGATACTGAAGGTGGTGGGGCCCGGATCGCGGCCTTCAAACATCGTCACAATCATCTCGGCGCGATTTTTCAGCGCCGGATTGGCTCCGTTGGTATCAACAAACAGATCGAGAAGGCGCTTCGGCTCCCAACCCGCCGCGCGCGCGATCGCAAATGCTTCGCCGTACGCCTGCCATGCCACCATCAAGGGTAGGTTGATCGCTAGCTTCATCGACGCACCTGTGCCGATCGGCCCGCAATATTCCAGCCGCCGGCAGAGCTGATTGAGGATCGGCTTGGCACGTTCGGCGTCGGCAGGTTCCCCTCCCATGAGACCAAGCAGTTTTCCCTGACGCGCAGGCGCCGTCGATCCGCCCACCGGGCATTCGACCAGCACCGCACTCTTGGCCCGAACCTTCGGCGCAAGCGCGATCTGCACCTTCGGCGGCACCGTACTCATTTCAATGAAAAGCTTGCCGTTAATGTCGCCCGTTAACAGACCGTTCGATCCATTGTAGACCGCGTCGATTGCCGCGGCATCAGTGAGTAAGGTGATCGCAACCTCAACAGCGCTGGCGAGCTGCGCCGGCGTCGACGCAACCTTCGCGCCGGCTACCGCCAATGGTTTGGTCTTATCTGCTGAACGGTTCCATACCGTTACCTCGTGGCCGACTTCCATGAGTCGCGCGGCGACTGCCGCGCCCATGACCCCGAGACCTGCAACACCAATTCGCATGCATCCTCCCATCACTGCTCTTGTCGCTGACGATAGGCGATCACGGCTTTCCTTGAAAGCCGCCTAAAACCATTCGACGACTCGACAGTCCCACACCCAGCGCATAAGAGGGGGCTGCGATTGATGCGATTCAGCGTCGGGGAGATAATTGATGGTGGCGAGAGGGCGCAAAGGCACGGTCGGCGTGATCGGCCTCGGCATCATGGGTGGCGCATTTGCGAAGAATTTGGTGACCGCCGGCTGGCATGTCGTCGGTTTTGACACGAACCCGGCAAGGCGCCGGGAGGCGAAGCGCGCCGGCGTCGAAATCGCTGAAAATGCGGCTGGAGTCGCAGCCGCGGCGCCGATCATCCTCACCAGTTTGCCGAAACCGCAAGCCCTAGCAGAGACGGTGTCAAAGATTGCGGCGGCAAAGCTCAAGAGCAAGCTGCTGGTCGAGATGAGCACCTTTGCAATTTCAGATAAGGAAAAAGCCGCGCGCGCCCTGCGCAAGGCGGGCCACCAGATGGTTGACTGTCCGGTCAGCGGTACCGGCGGGCAGGCAAAAAAGCGCGACCTGGTTTTCTATGCCAGCGGCGACGCTAAGCACATCTCACGCCTCCGCCCGCTGTTGACGGCGTTCGGCCGCAACGTTTTCAATGTTGGTGCGTTCGGCAACGGCAGCCGCATGAAATATGTCGCCAACCTTCTGGTCGCTATCAATAACGTTGCCGCCGCTGAAGCCATGGTGCTCGGCATGAAAGCGGGACTCGATCCGAAAATGATCGTCGATCTGATTACGGCCGGAGCCGGGAACTCCCGCGTCTTCGAGCTGCGCGCACCGATGATGGCTAAGGGCCGTTATAACGATGTCACCATGAAGATTTCGGTATGGGACAAAGACATGCAAGTCATCGGCGATTACGCACGTAGGATCCGCGTACCGACGCCAATTTTTAACGCCACCAAAGGCATCTACCGTAAGGCGATGAAAAGCGGACTTGGTGGCCGCGACACGGCGGCCGTCTGCGCAGTTCTGGAGAAGATGGCAAAGGTCAAGCGGCACCGACGCTCCGCTCGCTAGCATTTTTTGCCGAATTGGCCTGCGGCTGCACCCCTGCCCGCCCGGCTCGGCCCTTGTGCCGGGTATCGTCGTCTTTGTAGCCTCCCAAACCAAATTGCGCAGATGGCGGGGACGTGACAGGCCACCGCTAAAAATTGCGGGAGGACGCGATGACATCGCTGCGCCAGCGGACCGAGATCCGCGACGGCATGCGGATCGACTGGGATGTGCCGATCACCATGGATGACGGCCTCGTCCTGCGCGCCGATGTTTTTCGTCCGATTAATGACGGCAAATATCCCGTCATCCTCAGCTACGGTCCTTACGCGAAGAATCTCGCTTTCCAGGACGGCTATCCGAGCGCTTGGCAACGCATGGCGGAAAAGCATCCGGACGTCACCTCCGGGTCAAGCAATCTTTATCAAAGCTGGGAAGTCGTCGATCCGGAAAAGTGGGTTCCGCACGACTACGCGTGCGTGCGGGTCGATTCACGGGGTGCTGGCTGCTCGGCCGGATTCATCGATCATTTTTCCCCGCGTGAGACGAAAGATTTCTACGGCTGCATTGAATGGGCCGGCGTGCAGCCGTGGTCGAACGGCAAGGTCGGCCTAAACGGCATTTCCTACTACGGCATAAATCAATGGCTCGTGGCTTCGCTGCAACCGCCGCACCTGACCGCTATGTGCATCTGGGAAGGAGCCGCCGATTGGTACCGCGATATGACACATCACGGCGGCATCCTCTCGACGTTCTGGGAGAACTGGTACGATATGCAGGTAAAGACCGTGCAATACGGTGCCGGCGAGCGAGGAAAGCGCAGCCGCGTGCACGGCGAGTTGGTGTGCGGCCCGGATACGCTGTCGGACGCGGAACTCGCGACGAACCGAGCAAATTTTGGCGCCGATATTGTCTCCCATCCGATGGATGATGCCTATCACAAGGCGCGCTCGGCGAAATGGGACAAGATCGTCACACCGCTTTTTTCGGCGGCGAACTGGGGCGGGCAAGGCCTGCATCCGCGCGGCAATTTTGAAGGATTCGTCCGTGCCGCTTCCAAACATAAGTGGCTGGAGGCGCATGGTATCGAGCACTGGACGCACTTTTATACCGATTACGGTCGCGAGCAGCAGCTGCGCTTCTTCGACTATTTCCTCCATGGGAAAAAAGAAGGATGGGCGAAGCAACCGAAGGTCATGCTGCAAGTGCGTCATGTCGACAAGTTCGTCCCGCGCGCCGAGAATGAATGGCCACTCAAGCGGACGCGCTGGACTAAATTCTATCTCAACCCTGCTGACATGGCTCTGACAACCAAAAAGCCGAGCGGGTCGACGCAACTCAAGTTCGCCGCCATGGGCGATGGCCTCGTATTTCTGACGCCGCCGCTCGCCAAGGAAACGGAAATCACCGGGCCCTCGGCGCTGAAACTATTTGTCTCATCGTCAACGTCCGATGCCGACCTCTTTGTCGTCCTGCGTGCGTTCACAGGCGATCTCAAGGAGATCGTATTTCAAGGAGCGATCGACCCGCATACTCCGATCGCACAAGGATGGTTGCGCGCGTCGCATCGTAAACTCGATAAAAAACTGTCGAAACCCTACCGCCCGTACCACACGCACGATGAGATACAGCTATTGAAGAAAAATCAGCCGGTGGAACTCGACATTGAGATCTGGCCGACCTCAATCGTGGTACCCGCCGGTTATCGGGTCGCGATTTCAATCCGCGGTAAGGATTATGAGTATGGTGGCGCGAGCGGCGGCAAGTTGTCGAACTTCAAGAATGAGCTGAAAGGTTGCGGCCCCTTTCTGCACGATGATCCACGCGACCGGCCCCCGGCGATATTCAATGGCACAACCAGCCTGCATTTCGGCCGCGGACGCGCCCCGTACCTATTGCTGCCGATTATCCCGCCGAAAAAACGGAAATAGGACGCATCGTCCAGCAAACTACACCGCTGGCTGCATCATTTAGGGTGTTCCTTTGCCGCCACCCTAGGGTAAGCTAACGGCAACCTTCATTCTTAAGAGCAAAAAGAAGGGTCAGGGGAACGAAACGTGCAGTTCTGGGTGGTTCAGGCGTTCAATGGCGTTTCCTACGGAGCGCTGCTCTTTCTTGTGGGCAGCGGCCTCTCCCTGATCTTCGGCGTCATGCGGATCGTCAACCTTTCCCACGGCGCCTATTTCCTGTGGGGCGGCTACATCGCACTCTCGGTGATCGCCTTCACCGGCTCTTGGGCGCTGTCGCTGCCGCTTGCCGCGCTCGCAGTCGCGATCATCGGGCTTCTGATGGAGCGTCTCTTCCTGCGTTCGGAAGGTTTCGAGGCCGTGCGCAACGCAACGATTGCACTCGGCCTCGGCATCCTGACACGGCTTGCAATCGCACGCTTCGGCGTTTCCGGTGGTGGCTGGCCGGTGGCCGCCGCGGTCATCGTGCTGGCGAGCGTAGCCTGGTACTTCGTCCTGAGCCGCATTCCCATTGTCCCCATCGAAACCGACGTGCTGCGGCAGGTGCTGCTGACTGTCGGTTTCGCTTTCCTATTCCAACAAGCCGCGCTCGACATCTGGGGCGGCGACAATATGGACATACATCCCGCCCCCGCGCTCAATACCAGTATCGTCATTGGCGGCGTTTATTTTCCCGCCTATCGCCTGTTCATGATCGCCACGGCGGTGGCAATCGGCATCGCGCTCTGGCTCATCATGGAAAAGACGCGCATGGGCGCTGCCGTGCGTGCGACCGTCGATGATGCGCAGATGGCGCGGGGCGTTGGCATCGATACCAACCGCATCTCGATGTTCATCTTCGCCCTCGGCGCGTTCCTCGCCGCTCTTGGCGGCGTGATTGGTGGCGCGTTCCTCGGCATCTATCCAGGCCTCGACTTCGAAATGCTGCCGCTTGCCTTCGCGGTTGTCATTATCGGCGGCATGGGTAGCCTTGGCGGCGCGGCCATCGGCGCGCTTGCCGTCGGCCTCGCCGACAATTTCGGTAAGGCGCTATTCCCCGAGGTTTCGTATTTCACCCTCTATGCGCCGATGGTGCTGATCCTCGCGATCAAGCCGACCGGCCTGTTCGGACGGGAGTGAGCGGCCGGCGATGAAAAGTCAGAAAATCAAGATTCTGATCGTCGCCGTTGTCGCGATAGCTATGGCCTATATCATTCCGAATTCAAGCTCCTACGTCGTGTTGCTGGCAACGCGCGCGCTGGTGTTTGCGATCCTCGCCATGAGCCTCGACATCCTGCTCGGCTTCACCGGCCTCGCCTCGCTCGGCCAAGCCGCTTATTTCGGTGTCGGTGCTTATTTAACCGCCATCCTCGCCTCCCGCTTTCACTTCGGATTGGGAGCGGATTTCTGGCTTGCGGTCATCATGGGCATGGCCCTGGGCGCGGCCTTGGCTGCGTTTTTCGGACTGTTCGCCATCCGCGCGACCGGTGTCTATTTCCTGATGATCACGCTGGCACTCGGCCAATGCGTCTGGGGTCTCGCCTATCGATGGAGTTCGCTGACCGGGGGCGACAACGGAATCAACGTGACCAGCCGGCCGGACTTCGGGCTCGATCTGACCAACGAGCGAACTTTCTTCTTCCTGGTCTATGGCTTTTTCATCGTGTCGCTGATCGTGCTTTATGTGCTGGTGCAGTCGCCCTTCGGGCGCAGCCTTGCCGGCATCCGCGAGCGCGAGCTGCGCATGCAAATCCTCGGCTACAACACATGGCTGCACAAATATATCGCCTTCATCATCGCCGGCGCCTTCGGCGGACTCTCGGGCGTGTTGTGGGCCCACACCAATGGACTGGTCAGCCCGGAAACCGTGGTGCTGACGACTTCGGTCGACGCGCTGCTGATGGTCGTGCTCGGCGGCGCCGGCACGCTGGTCGGCGGTGTCATCGGTTCGGTCATCGTTTTCGGATTGCGGGAATTCCTCAGCACGCTTGTGCCGTGGTGGCAGTATGTGCTGGGCGGCGTCTACGTTCTGACGATCCTTTATCTACCCACCGGCCTCATGGGCATTCCGGCGCGACTTCGCCAAGCCCGCGCCCTATCCAATAAAAAGGCAAGGCCGGCGGCGAGCGAGAAACTGGCAACGACGCCTTCCTGATCCCGCGATGGAAGGCATAAAACTGGGAGAACGAGCAATGACAACGAGCTTGCGACAAAGAGGAACGTCGATTTTATTGGGCGGTCTCGCGCTCGGACTGAGCATGAGCGCACCGGCCAAGGCGGAGGAACTGCGCATCGGCTTTCTTGCGCCGATGACGGGCATTTTTGCCCAGATCGGCAAGGACATGGTGAACGGCTTCGAGCTGTACCTTGCCGAGCACGGCAACAAGCTCGGCGGCGCCGACGTCAAATTCATCGTCGAGGACGAGCAAGGCAAGTCCGACACCGCCGTCACCAAGGCCAAGAAACTGGTCCTGCAAGACAAGGCGCAGATGTTCATCGGCGGCCTTCTGGCCTCGACGGGTTATGCGCTGGCCCCGGTCAGCAATAGCGAAAAGACGCTCTACATCTCGTCCGTCCCGGCGGCCGACGATCTGACCCAGCGTCAACTCACCAAATACCCGTATTTCTTCCGCACCACCTGGACGAGCTCGCAGCCGACGCACGCGATCGGCCAATGGGCCTGCGACCAGGGTTACAAGAGGGTCGTCAGCATCGCGGCCGATTATGCCTTCGGCTACGAACAGCAGGGTGGTTTCCAGAAAGCGTTCGAGGATTGCGGCGGCAAGGTCATTCAGAAAATCTGGCCGCCGCTCGGCACCAAGGACTTCGGGCCCTATATCCCGACGATCAAGAACGCCGACGCTATCTTCTCGCTGATGGTCGGCCCGATGTCGCTGCAATTCCCAAAGCAGTTGCGTGCGTCCGGCAACAAGATGCCAATCATCGGCGGCGGCACCAGCTATGACGAATTCGTGCTGCCGTTCATGGGCGACGAGGTCATCGGCGACGTATCGTCGCTGATGTACAGCGCGGCGATCACGACCAAGAAAAACGAAGACTTCGTGAAGGCCTATCGCGCCAAGTACGGCAAGGTGCCGTCTTACTACTCGGAGGCAAACTACACGACCGCCGAGATCATCGACGAGGCGATGAAAAAGGCCGGTGGCAAATATCCCGGCGCCGAGAAGTTCATCGAGATCATGTCCGGCCTCAAAGTCGACGCCGTGCGTGGGCCAGTGACCTTCGAAGACCGCAACCCGGTGCAGAACATCTACATCAAGAAGGTCGAGAAGAAGAAGATGTTCGGCTACGACAAGGATGAGCTTTGGAACACGGTCATCAAGACCTATCCCAACGTCAGCCAGTACTGGACCTACGGGAAAGAAAAGTTCCTGCAGCAGCCCGTCTACAGCAAGGACTTTCCGCCGTGTAAGTACTGCGAATAAGTCAGACGACCGGCCGGGGCTCGCGCGTCGGGCCCCGGCACCTTTATTACACGACAGAGGAACGCGCGCTTGAGCCAATCGCAGACCAACGGCGTTGCAGCGCTTGAGCTCAAGGGCTTGTGCAAGAGCTTCGGCGGTTTGCAGGCGACACGTGACGTCACCTTGAGCATCATGCCGGGCGACCGCAAGGCAATCATCGGGCCGAACGGCGCGGGCAAGACGACCCTGTTCAATCTGATCACAGGCATCTTCCCTGTGAGTTCAGGCCAGATATCGCTGTTCGGCCAAGACGTCACCGCCTGGCCGAGCCACCGCCGCACCGCGCTCGGCATGGCGCGTACGTTTCAGGTGACCAGCCTGTTTCCGAAACTGACCGTGCTCGACAACGTGCTGCTGGCGATCAAAGGGTTGCAGCCGTCGAAATTCGTGATGTGGCGCTTCATGTCGTCCTACAACGACGCCTACGAGAAGGCTTATGGCCTGCTCGACAGTGTCGGCTTCCTCGACCGCAAAGATATCGAGGTGCGCAACCTCTCGCACGGCGAACAGCGCCAGCTCGAGATCGTGCTGGGACTGGCGAGCGACCCCAAGATTCTATTGCTCGACGAGCCGGCCGCCGGACTGTCGTCGGGCGAGTCGACCGAGATGGCCAAGTTTCTCATGAAGCTCGATCCCGGTCTCGCGATCCTGTTGATCGAGCACGACATGGACGTGGTGTTCGACGTGGCCGCGCAGATCTCGGTGCTGCATTTCGGCGAGATCGTGGAAACCGGTACGCCAAAACAGATCCACGACAGCACGCGCGTGCAGGAAATCTATTTGGGGACCGGCTGAGCCATGGCGATCCTCGAAGTGCAGGACATCCACACCTACTACGGGGACGCGTACGTCCTGCAGGGGTTATCGCTCAAACTCGAGCAGGGCCAGATCCTCGGCTTGCTCGGCCGTAACGGCGTCGGCAAGACCACGCTGGTGAATTCGATCGTCGGCTTCAACCCGCCGCGCCGCGGCCAGATCGTGTTCAAGGGCGAGCCGATCACCGACAAGGCCTCGTTCGAGACGGTGCGCACGGGCATGGGCTTGGTGCCGCAGGGCCGCCGTGTGTTCCCGACGTTAAGCGTGGAGGAAAACCTGCTGGTCGCGTTGCGCAATGCTGAACGGCACGGCTGGGGACTCGAGCGCGTCTACATGCTTTTCCCGCGTCTGCGCGAGCGCCGCAATCAACGCGCCAAGACACTGTCGGGCGGCGAGCAACAGATGCTGGCGATCGGGCGCGCGCTGATGACCAATCCGGACTGCCTGATCATGGACGAACCTTCGGAAGGTCTCGCCCCCATCATTATCCAGGGCCTGTGGGAAGCGATCAGCACGCTGAAGAAAGAAGGGCTGTCGATCCTGCTGGTCGAGCAGAACGCCAACCTCGCGCTCAAGCTGGTCGACTATGTGCACGTCATGAGCAAGGGCCAGGTGGTTTATTCGGCCAAGCCCGAAGAACTGCGCACCAATGATGAAATCAAGTCCAGCTATCTGGGCATCTAGGGCATTTCTTCGCAAGCTGAATGAACAACCGGCCTGCTTGCCCGTCGCATCAGATGCGCGCAGCCGCCGGTGGCGCCCTGACCGGGCTTTACATCGTGGAATGCCTTAGCCGATGATGGGCATGGTTAGAGCCGCATGGTGGGGCATGGCGGCTCAGAAACGGCTTCGCGCCGCATCGAACGAGGCCAGATTGCCCGCTGAAAGCAGGCGCGGCCAATCAAAACTGAGCCCCAGCAGGGGCGACAAAGGGAGGAATACAATGTCTCGCAAGCTCACCCGCCGCCAGGTCGTGACCGGCACCGCTGCCGGCGCGGCCGCCGCCACTTTCAAATTCCCGGCGCCGGCAATCGCGCAAGCAAAGCCGTTCAAGCTCGGCCTGCTCACCATCAAGACCGGCCCGCTGGCACAAGGCGGCATCCAGATGGAACAGGGTATCGTTACGTTCCTGAAGGAGAAGAATTATACCTTTGCCGGCCGCAAGGTCGAATTCATTTCGGCGGACTGCGGTGGCACTCCAGCAGGCACCAAGACCAAGGCCCAAGAGCTGATCGAGCGCGACAACGTCGATACAATCGTCGGGCCCCTCGCCGCGTTCGAATTGCTGGCGATCACCGATTACATCCGCGATCACAAGACACCGTGCCTTAGCCTCGCCGCCGCCGAGGATATGACGCAGCGTCGCCCGAACCCTTACTTCCTGCGCGCGTCGGCAACATCGTCGCAGGCGATGCATCCGATGGCCGACTTTGCCGCCAAGGAACTGAAACTCAAGCGCATGATAACAATCTCGGAAGATTTCGCTTTCGGCTATGAACAGATGGGCGGCTTCCAGCAGACATTCGAGGACAACGGCGGCAAGATCCTCAAGAAGTTGTGGCCACCGATCGTCACACCGGACTACACGCCCTACCTCGCGCAGATTTCGGATTGCGATGGCGTGTGCCAGGGGTTCGCCGGCTCGAACCCCCTGCGTTTTCTCAAGCAATACGCCGCGGCTGGCCTGAAATATCCGGTTGTCACCGGCGAAACAGGTGGCGATGACGCGCTTCTGCGTTCGTTCGGCGACGACGCGCTTGGGCTCTATAGCTGCTGCCCTTATACACTTGACCTCAACTCCGCGAGCAACAAGCGCTTTGTCGCGGCCATGAACAAGGACTATGGCGTCGACCCGGGATTCTATTGTGCGGGACTCTACGTCAACGGCATGGTGATCGAGGCCGGATTGCAGAAGACCGGCGGAAAGTCGGATGACAAAGCCGCGCTCATGGCCGCGATGAAATCGGTATCACTCGCCGACACGCCGCGCGGCCCGATCAAGTTCGACCATCTTGGCAACGTGATCGGCGACTTCTATGTGCGCCATCTCGAAAAGGCGAACGGCAAGCTGATTAACAAGACGGTCAAGACGTACCACAACGTGAGTCAGTTCTGGACCTACGACGAGAAGAAGTTTCTCCAGCAACCCGTCTACTCGCGCGACTATCCGCCGCTCAAATCATAATGGCGAACAACCCCGCGGGCGCCACATCAGGCGCCCGCGGATTATTTGACGATTCGAGCGCGGGATATCTGCGGCTATGACCTTTTGGCTAGTGCTGACTGTGAACAGCGTCACCTTTGGTGGGCTGCTGTTTCTCCTGTCAGCGGGTTTCTCCTTGATCTTCGGGCTGATGCGTATCCCAAATTTGACGCACGGCTCGCTGTTCATGCTTGGCGCCTATATTGGCGCAAGCTTCGTTATCGGCATTCTCGGCGTGAAGCTCAATTTCTGGCTGGCAGCGTTGCTGGCAACGCTTGCGGTGGCGCTGCTTGGAGCGCTCGCCGAACGGCTTTTGCTGCGCCGCCTTCCGGGCGAGCAGCTGGCGCAAGTGCTTGTGACACTTGGCCTCTCCTTCATGGCCGCCGATTTCTGCCTGATGGTTTGGGGTGGCGACCCGCTTTCGGTGGAAACACCCGCGGCGCTCACCGGTTTTGCCAGGCTGGGCATTCTCGTCTTTCCGAACTACCGGTTGGCGATCATCGTCATTGCAATCATTGTCGCGATTGGTCTCTGGCTCCTGCTTGAACGCACGCGCCTCGGCGCCATGATCCGAGCCGGCGTGGATGACCCGGACATGGCGCGGGTGGTCGGCATTCGCGTCTCGCAGTTATTCACCATCGTGTTCGCGCTCGGCGCGGGCCTAGCCGCGTTCGCCGGAATCATTGGGGGACCGATCCTGTCGGTCTATCCAGGCCTCGATCAGGACATGCTGCCGCTGGCGCTGGTCGTCGTCATTCTCGGCGGATCGGGCAGCCTGCTTGGTTCCTTTGTAGGCAGCATCATCGTGGGATTTATCTATAATTTCGGCCAGGCACTTCTGCCGGAACTTGCCTACTTTGTACTGTTCCTTCCTATGCTTCTTGTGTTGATCCTGCGGCCACAGGGCCTGTTCGGCAGGTACGTGCCATGAGCGGGCGCATCCTCGCATTGATCGTGGCGTTCGTGGTGCTCGTCACCCTGCCGCAATGGATGGATGGAATTTATTACGTCAACGTTGCGAGCCAGATCCTCTTCTATGCGGTCTTTGCGCTCGGGCTGAATGTGCTGGCGGGCTATGGCGGTCTCGTTTCGCTCGGCCATGCCGGCCTTTTCGGCGTCACAGCCTATGCAACGGGCTACATGTTGCAACTCGGCTTTGGCCATACCGCCGCGATCCTTATTGCGATGCTGGTCGGCCTCGTAGCAATGGCGATCTACGCGGCGCTTTCTCTGCGCTCGACCGGCATCGGATTCATTATGATTACGCTCGCCCTGGGCGAAATCCTGTGGGGACTTGCCTACCGCTGGATCAGCCTGACCGGGGGCGACAACGGCCTGAGCGTGAAGACCCGTCCCGAGCCGTTTGGGTTTTCACTATCGGACGCAAACACTTTTTATTACGCGACGCTTGTTGTTTTCTTGTTGTCCCTCGCCGCCATGACGATATTCGTCCGCTCGCCGCTCGGCGCCGCCCTGATGGGCACGCGCGATCAACCGCGCCGCATGAACGCCCTCGGATATCACGTCTGGGCCATCCGCTTTTACGCCTGCCTGTTTTCCGGTCTGCTGACCTCGGTGTCGGCGATTCTGTTCGTGTACTACACGCAGTTTATCAGCCCGCAAACGCTTGCGCTGACCTCCTCGGCTGAAGTGCTGCTGATGGTGATATCCGGCGGGGCCGGCACGCTTCTGGGGCCGATCGTGGGCGCCACCTTGGTCGTTGTGGTCAAGACAGTCGTGAGCGGATTTATCGAACGGTGGAATTTTCTGCTCGGTGCCATCTTTGTCGCCATCGTGATCCTGATGCCGGAAGGCTTGGTGCCAGGCAGCGTGCGCCTTTGGCGGCTGGCATGGCGTAAACGCGCACGCCGCACAGCCGCCGTCCCCGGCGGTGCGGGGGCGAATCCATGAGCGCCCTTACCGTTTCAAAGCTCTGCAAGTCGTTCGGTGGCCTTCACGTCACGACCGACGTCAACCTCAACGTCGAACCGGGCGAGCGCCGGCTGATCATCGGACCGAATGGGGCTGGTAAGACCACACTGTTCAACTTGATCACCGGCGAACTTTCACCCGATTCAGGTACGATTCAGCTGTTCGGCCAGGACATCACCCATGTACCAAGCCGCCGGCGTGCACATCTCGGTATGGCGCGCACGTACCAGATCATCACTTTATTCGGGCGCGACACCATCTTGCACAATGTAACTTTGGCACTTCTTGGCCTGTCCCCTTCCCGGTGGAACCCGCTCATCGATCTCAAGCGGCAAGGCCACTTCGTTGAACATGCGCAGGCCGCACTCGATCGGGTCGGGCTCGGACATATCGCGGACCGGCCGCTTGCGCAGACATCCTATGGCGAGCGCCGGCGCGTCGAAATTGCAATGGCGCTGATTCAAAATCCGAAAGTTCTGCTGCTCGATGAGCCGTTCGCCGGCCTGTCGATAGATGAGAGGCGCGACGTCCAACAACTTCTGCTCGCCATTCCGCGTGACGTCACGATCGTCATGATTGAGCACAATATGGACGTGGCACTGGAATTTGCTCAACGAATTACGCTTCTGCATTTCGGCGAGGTTATTGTCGAAGGAAACCGCACTGAAGTCGTCGCCGATCCGCGCACGCGGGAGGTCTATCTTGGCCATTAACGCGCTCAGCCTCCGCCACATCGACGCGTTCTACGGTGACAGTCACGTCCTCGGCGATGTGTCATTCGAACTTGGCGAAGCACGCATGCTGGGGCTGCTCGGCCGCAATGGCGCCGGTAAATCGACCTGCATGAACGTTACCATGGGCCTGCTGCCCCCGCGCGGCGGTGAAGTCGTGGTATTCGGCGAACTGGTAAGCGGCATGCCGCCGGAGATGATCGCCGCACGCGGCGTAGCGCTCGTGCCGCAGGGCCGCCGCATCTTCAAGAGCCTGACGGTGCGTGAAAACCTCATTGTCGCGGCACGCAAGCCCGATCCCGGCAGCAAACATGCGCCATGGACGATCGACACAGTCTTCGGAATGTTTCCGCGCCTCAATGAACGGCGCAATCAGATCGCGGCACATCTCTCCGGCGGCGAGCAGCAGATGCTGGCGATCGGTCGGGCCCTTATGGGCAATCCGCGGGTTCTATTGATGGACGAGCCGTCGGAAGGTCTTGCGCCGCAGATTGTCGCGGAAGTGATGGCCACAATCCGCAAGCTCAAAGAAAGCGGATTATCGATTGTTTTGGTCGAGCAGAACCCAAAGCTTGTCTTTGACGTCGCGGACGACATTGTCATTCTCAACACGGGCCGTGTGGCGGTGGTTTCGACCCCTACAAAAATCGAAAAGGACGGCGTCGATTTGCGCCAGCACCTTGGGGTGTTTTGAGTTCTCGTGTTGGAGGCTTCAGGCGCAGGGTTCACTGGATACGAATGACAGAACGAAAGGTTGGAAATGGCTGATATTTGGAACAAATATGCAGACACCGCCGCGCGCAAACACGGCAAACCAGGACGCGACGCGCGGCCGAAAAGCCTCACCGTCGATATGCACGCCCATGTCGCGGTGCCGCGCGTCGCCGAGATCGTCGCACCGCATCTCAAGCAATCTACCGATCCGCTGGTTCAGGACTCAACCCCCGAGACCCAGGCTCTGATGGCAAAGCAGGCAGCCGATATCCGCACACGCATGAGCACGACGGACGAGCGCTTTAGCGTGATGGACGAGATGGGCGTCGACATGCAGCTCATCTGCCCGGCACCGCCGCAGATCTATTACTACCTGTCCGTCGATGTCGGCGTGCAGGCCGCCCGTGCCCTCAACGACGGCATTGCCGAATATGTCAGCAAGCATAGCGATCGGCTGGTCGCGCTCGGAGGCTTGCCGATGCAGGACGGCAATGAGGCGGCAAAAGAGCTCGAGCGTTGCATGAAGCAGCTCAAGTTCAGAGGCGTCGAGATTCTCACTAACGTCAACGGCAAGGAACTATCCGATCCTGCTTTCGCGCCGTTCTGGACGAAAGCCGAGGAACTCGACGCGCTGGTGCTTATCCACCCGACCGGTTTTACCCAGCCGCAGCGTTTTGCGCGTTTTTACTTCAACAACGTGATCGGTAATCCGCTCGACACCACGGTCGCGTTGCACTACCTGCTCTTTGATGGCGTCTTCGAACGGCATCCGAAGCTTCGCGTTCTGGCCGTGCACGGCGGCGGCTTCCTTGGCGCCTATTCGGGCCGCATCGATCATGCATGGGGCGCGCGGTCGGATGCACACGGCAGCTTGCCGAAGCCGCCGACGACCTATCTGCGGCGGAATGTCTATTTCGACACGGTCGTTTTTACACCGCATCAGCTCGAGGCGCTGGTGAACACCTTCGGCGCCGACCGCATCGTTATGGGTACCGATTACCCGTTCGATATGCTGGAATATGATCCGATCGGGCACATCAATTCGGTCGCAAGCTTCGACGACAGCACCCGCGCCGCGCTGGCGGGCGGCAACGCCAAGAGGCTGCTGGGGATCTAACGGTTCAGGCGTAAAGGAAATCGAGAACTGCCGTCTCCGCAATCACGGCGGCATCGGTGCTGTGACGGCCGGCGCGCGCCTGCTCCTCCTGAGTGCGGGTGGCCTGCAAATAGGCGCCGAGGTGACGTGCGCGCTCGATGATGCGGTGATTTTCGGAGAGGCGGGCCGCCTGATAGCGCTTGAGCGCGCTTTCCACACCCGTTTCTTTTTCGAGCGATCCTGCAAGGGCGGCCGCATCGTCCGCCGCCTTGGAAACGCCGGCCGCCACATGCGGGCGCGCGACAAATGCCGCGTCACCGGTTATCGCCACGCGGCCGAACGCCATACAGGGCGATTCCAGATCATAAATTGGCTGCAGAATCGGCTCCTCGATCAGACGCACGATTTGCCGAAATTGCGGGGCAATCAGCCGCTCGGCATCGGCACGCATCTCGGCAATTGCTTCGCGCCGGATCAGGGGCGGCGGAATTGAAATTGCGTGTGTAACGCCGCGCTCGTCGGTAAGCAGCCATTGCAGCTTGGTGGCTTCGTCAGCCGGCCGATACCACACCACGTTGTACCGGCGATGGCCCCGTCGCAGGTCATTATCGGGGCCGGCAACGGGATAGCCGAGGAATTGCTCGCCTGGCGGCAGGCCGAACGTCATGAAACCGAAAAGCTCGCTGTGTACGGCAGGCGGGAATGCACGTTCGGCTATCAGTGCGCGCCACGCGGAATATCCTGCGTAGCGCGGCATCACGTCTGGCAGGCATTGTTGGCGGACGGTGGAACGAATGCCGTCGGCCCCGACGAGCAGGTCCGCTTCGATGATTTCGCCATCGGAAAAATGCACTCGCACGCTATCAGCACTTTGAGTGAATTTTGTCATTGCGCGCGCGCGATGATAGCGATCGGGCGGAAAGGCATCGCGCAGCAAACGATAGACCCTTTCCCAGGCGGTCAGGACCTGCGGGCACGTAATTTCATGGGTGAGATGGCCGCTCGCATCGAGGATTTTGCGCGTTGTGATGTGAACACCAAGGTCATCCGTGGCGAGACCGAGCCCGCGTAGCCGTTCGATCAATTCCTGCTGAGCCACGATACCGGCGCCCCGGCCGGAGAGTTCACTGTCCACGCGTTCATAAATATCGACTGCCCAACCGGCTCGCCGGAGCAAAAGTCCGCTCAAAAGGCCGCTCATTGAGCCGCCGATGATGATTGCGCGTCGGAAACGAGCCCCGGACAAGTGATCAACCTCGATCTTTCCGTTTACCCGATTATCCTATATATGACAGCCAACGGTTTTGGAGGAATTCCCATGGCTCTGACGATGTTCGACAAGCCTGCAGAGAAAAAGGAAAAGTCGAAGTGGCCGGCAGATATTGCCGCCGAGTTCGAGCGTGAAAGCAAAAATCCAAACCCTTGTGTCGGCTCTACCCTATTGTCGGAAAACGAACGTACACGCGTTTGGATTATCCGCCTTTCGCCTGGCGAGCGTATTGGTTTTCATCGTCACGTGCTCGACTATTTCTGGACCGCTGTGTCTGGCGGCCGAGGTCGTCAGCACGTGCATGACGGCACCACTGTCGAGTACACCTATCAACCTGGCGAGACTTCGCCACGAAACGTACGGCAAGGGCGAGTTCAAGGTGCACGACCTTGAGAATCTCGGAGATCGCGAAATGGTCTTCATGACGGTCGAATTCAAAGACAGCGCCAACATGCCGATGCAGCTGCCGGCAGGCGTCAGGCCGCAATCCGCCGCCGCCTAAGACCGCCCAAATTCGATACGCCCGCCGGTAGGATCCAGCCCACGGCGGGCGTTTTATTTTGCGGCAGGCGGCCGCCAATCACCGGATCGCCGGCGGGCTAGCCAAGCCTGCAGCCTTCCTGCAAACTGCGGCGCAACGTCCGAAACTCAATAAGCATTTGGTCGAGAAGAAACTGGGTTAAAAAGGGGATATTAGATCGGCACATGGGCGTCTGCGCCGGCTGAGAGGGGCATGGATATTTCCTGGGATTTGTTGCTGAACGCGGTTGCCGCCGGGCTCTTGCTCGGCGGTTTCTACGCTGCCGTCACCGCGGGCGTTTCGATCTCGTTCGGCATGCTCGACATCGTCAATATCGCGCATCCGGCCTTCGTCATTCTTGGTTCGTATCTCGCCTATTTTCTCAACATCAATTTGGGCATTGACCCGATTCTGGTCAGCATTCTCATGCTGCCGCCGTTCTTCGCGCTGGGCGCGGCAGTCTACCAAGTTTACTACATGTCGTTCGAGAAGCGCGGCCAGGAATCTCTGCGCGGATTGGCGTTCTTTTTTGGCCTACTGTTCGTCACCGAAGTGTCGCTAATCCTGGTGTTCGGCGTCGACTATCGCTACGTCGAGGCCGCCTATATCGGGCCCAGCATCCATGTCGGAATTATCGATCTGCCGCTGCGCATGCTAGTGCCCTGCGTCGCGGCCCTGGCGCTGTTCGTTGCCATCCAGTTCGTCATCACGCGCACCTTCACCGGTCGCGCTATCATGGCGGTATCGCAGGATCAACAGGCGCTGCAATTGATGAGCGTCGATCCAATCCGCATCAAGCGCATTGCTTTCGGCCTTTCGATCGCCACCGCCGCGGTCGCCGGCGCGCTGCTCATCATCATCCAACCGGTCGAACCATCGGTCGGCCGCGAATATATCGGACGCGTATTCGCCATCTGCGTGCTTGGCGGTCTCGGCAGCATGCCGGGCACGCTGATCGCCGCGATGCTGCTCGGCGTCGTCGAAAGCCTGACCGCCACCTTCTATGGCCCGTCCTGGGCGCCCGCCGTTTCGTTCGGCTTTCTCCTGCTGACGCTGGCTTTCCGGCCGGCCGGATTGTTGGGACGGTAAGCCGTGAGCACCACAAAATTCTCAATGATCGTGATTGCAGCCGGCGCCGTCGTTATGGCCTTCGCGCATTGGGTCCATGTCGACTACCTATTTTTCGCCAGCTACACGATTGTGCAATTCATCGTGCTGGCCACTGCTTGGAACATTCTCGGCGGCTATTGCGGCTATGTGAATTTCGGTTCGGCCGCTTTCTTCGCGATGGGCGCCTACGCGTCCGTATTCATGCACAAATTCTATCCGCTGCCGGTGCCTTTGCTGATCGTGGTTGGCGCGATCGTGTCCGGCATTGCCGGCTTCGGCATGGGCTATCTGACACTGCGCCTGCGTGGCTCGTTCTTCGCCATCGCCACGCTTGCGCTGGCGGTCGTGCTGCAGACGCTTGTTGTCAACTGGGACTACGTGGGCGGCTCGCGCGGCGCTTATATTATCCGGCCCGAGGAAATCGAGTTCGCCGGCATCACGATCAACTACATTGAGTATCTGTTCGGCGTGATGTTGATGCTGGCGATGATCGCGCTGATTACCGCGCGCACCATCGAGCGCTCCCAGCTGGGCCTCGGCTTTGCCACCATCCGCGACGACGAGCTCGCCGCCGAAGCCTCCGGTGTACCGACGCTACGTATCAAGCTGATTGCAACCACTCTGTCCGGCGCTTTCATGGGCATGGCCGGCGCGCCGTTCCCTTATTACATCGGCTATCTGCAGCCATCGTCGGCTTTCGGACTTGAATACGCCGTCAACTCCATCGCTATGCCGATGATCGGCGGCACCGCAAGCTGGATCGGGCCGCTGATCGGCGCGATTTTGCTCGGCTCGGCGCAGCAAGCCGCCATTGTTACCATCTCCTCGTCGGTCAACTTATTGATCGTGGGCCTGATGCTGGTGGCGTTCGTCATTATCGCGCCCAATGGTCTGGTTGGGCTGTTGCAGGGCTGGCCGCGTTCATGGAGGAAGCCATGAGCGCACTGCTGCATGTCGACAATATATCCAAGCGGTTCGGCGGCTTCGTGGCCCTCGATGGAATCGATCTTGAGGTGCAGCCAGGCGAACGGCTCGGGCTGATCGGCCCCAACGGTTCGGGAAAGAGCACACTGGTCAATTGCATCTGCGGCACCTTGCAGAATGAGTCCGGCAGCGTTTATTTCGACGGCCACGTCATCGACGGGCTAGCCGCCCATCAGCGCACCCATCGTGGCGTCGCGCGTAGTTTCCAATTGCCGCGCCCGTTCCACAGCATGACACTGGCCAACAATTTGCGTATTCCGTTGCTCTATACCGTGCGCGCGCGGGAAGGCATGCTGCATGCACACAGCGACCTCGAAGGGCGCTGCCGCGAACTGCTCGACATGGTAGGGCTTGGCGCGAAGGCCGCGCAAATGCCGCGAGACCTGACTCAAGTCGAGATGCGAAAACTGGAGCTGGCACGCGCGGTGGCGGCGGAACCGAAACTGCTGATCGCTGACGAGTCCATGGCTGGCCTGTCGCATTCTGAAATCGAGGACATTCTGGCGCTGCTTGTTCGGCTCAACGAACGCGGTATTACAATCATTCTGATCGAGCACATCATGAGCGCGGTGATGAGCTTCTCACAACGCCTGGCGGTACTGGTTTCGGGCAAGAAAATCGCCGACGGCAAGCCAGAAGACGTCGTGCGCGACCCCGAAGTGGTGAGGGCATATCTTGGCCAGTAGCATCACAATCGAAAATGTGAACGCCTCCTATGGCGCGGTGCGGGTGATCGAGGACGTCTCGGTCAACGTCAAAGCCGGCGAGACCGTCGCTCTGCTCGGCACCAACGGCAACGGCAAAAGCACATTGATGAAATGCGTTATGGGTATTGTGCGGCCCACCGCCGGCCGCATCTTCGCCGAAATCGACGGCGAGAAATTCGACCTTGTCGGCCGTGCCACCGAAGAAATCGTCGATCTCGGAATCGCACTGGTGCCGGAAGGCCGCCGGCTGTTCCCAAAATTGACGGTGGAAGAGAACTTGCTGCTCGGCGCATTCCGCCCCAAGGCGCGCGCGCAGATCAAGAGCAACCTCGAGTTCTCCTTTGAAGCATTTCCACGACTGGCCGAGCGGCGAAACCAGCTTGCCGGCAGCATGAGCGGTGGCGAGCAGCAGATGCTGGCGCTCGCGCGCGCGCTAATGCTCGCGCCGCGGATCCTTCTGGTCGACGAGCCGTCAGTTGGCCTTGCGCCCCTCCTCGTTGCTCGCACCATCGATGCCATCAAGCAGCTCAAGGAGCACTATCAACTCACGGTGCTGATGGCTGAACAGAACTTTACGCAAGCCATTCGTATCGCCGACCGTGGCTATGTGATCGTACACGGCAAGATCGCTTTCGAAGGCCGGTCGGCCGAGGAACTCAACAACAACGACCTGATCCGACAGTTCTATCTCGGAATGTAACGACGTCCGAAAAGCAGACGGCGCGGGATTTCGTCCCGCGCCGCCTTTTATTGGCTACAATGAGCGTTAGCTCACTTCACTTTCTCGAACGGATACACGACCTTGCCGGTCGACAAATCCGCCGGCGTGAGTACCGTCTGATAGGACATGCCCTTCCACGTCTCGAGCCCGGCGCCTTCCTTGATGTCGTGGTACTGCACCTGCATCATGCCGGACTTGGTCCACTCGCCGTTGGCCCCATAGCTCCAGTTCCCCATAATGGTCTTGTGGGGAGTCTTGCGCAGCCATTCGGCAATCTTGTCGTCATCGACGCTTTTGGTCGCAGCAATCGCTTCGCCCAGCATATTGATGTAGGCGTAACCCCAGCCGCCGAGATAGTAGCCAAGCGGATCCACCTTAGCGGCGGGAGCCTGCGCCTGATACTTCTTGAAGAAGTCCGCGGCCGGCGCCATCGATTTTTCGGTCGGCACCCAGGTCTCATAGTTCACGAAACCATTGAGCTTCGGCCCGAGCTTGTTCTTGAACACAGTGGCCTGCAGGCCGACCATCGCGCCACCGATCATTTTCGGCTTGTAGTTTGCTTCTTTTATCGCCTGGACCATGTTGACCGAACTGAGCGGATAGGAGCACACAATGACAAGATCGGCGTTCGATGCCTGCAGCGCGCGCACGATCGGCGATAGATCCGGCGAGTTAAACGGGAAGCTCTTGTCGTAGACGATCTTGACGCCGAAGGTCTTGGCGTTCTCACGCGCGCCCTCGCAGGCATTCTGCGAGAATTCCGCGTCCTCGAAGGTCAATGCGACCGTCTTAGGCTTTGGATTCTGCTGCATCGCGACCTGGAAGAAGCCTTCGGTGAACGAAGACTTGGTCTTCGGTCCTGTCGGCAGCACCGAAAAATATTTCGGATATTTGAACTGGGAGTTCACGTCGAGCGCGAACAGGCTGATGAAGGTCTTCTTCTTCTGAATGACGACAGGCATCGCGGGCGCGACCATGTTGGTCGCATATCCGCCGACCACCAGATCGACTTTGTCGACGTCGAGCAGCTTGGTGTAGATGCCTGGCACGGTCGAGGGGTTGGACTGGTCATCGTAATAGACCAGCTTGACCGGACGCCCGAGCAGCCCGCCCTTGGCGTTAGTTTCTTCTTCCCAGATCTTCATGCCCAGCAGCGCTTGCTGCCCGTTTGGTCCGAGCGGACCGGTCTGCGCCATGCTGAAGCCGATCTTGATCGGCTCCTTATTCTGCGCCTGAGCGCCGGAAACAATGAACATTCCGCCCGCGGCGAGGGTGACACACACTCCCGCAATCCAGGCAAATGTTTTCGTCTTGAGATATCGAAGCATAAACGTCCTCCCGATTACCCGTTGTTTTTCGTCATCTTATGCGCATTTGAACGGACTAAGCTAGAGGGCAGGTCGCCCACAAAGTGGGCTAAATCCCGTCCACCATGATTGTTTCGACCTCGCCGGCGCCGGTGCGCCGGAAAGCCGCGGCCTTGTCGTACTCCGGCGATGTGAAACAGGCGACGCCCTGCTCCAAGGACGGAAATTCGATGACGATAAAGCGATGGAATTTGTCCGGTCCTTCCATGATCTGAAAACGGCCGCCGCGAGCCAGGACCTTGCCGCCAAACTTGGCGATAATTCCCGGGACCAGGTCGGTGTATTTTTTGTACTCAACCGGATCGTTGACCTTGGAACGAGCTACCCAATAAGCAGGCATTTATCGGCTCCCTGATACGGCATCATGCCCCGGCATCCCCGGTCCGGCCCAAGGTTCGGCATCTGGCCGGCCCGAGCATTAAAACTTGTGCGGGGCATCTGCGTCTCTAATGGTGGAGACTATCAAAGACGTTGATGGCCGGTACAAGCCCGGCCATGTCAAAGGAGAAGCGTTCATGGCGCGCAAAGTCGTCGACATTTCGGTGCCCCTGGAAAACGATGTGGCCGCTGATCCGCCGGGCTACGGTCCAAAAATCGAGTATCTCGATCATCAGGCGACTGCTCCCGACATTCTCAGGTTTTTTCCCGGCCTGAAAAAAGAAGACCTGCCTGACGGCGAAGGTTGGGGCTTCGAATGGGTGCGCCTGTCCACTCATTGCACCACCCATCTCGACGCGCCCTGGCATTTTGCCTCAACGATGGATCACGGCAAACGCGCGCTCACGATCGACGAGGTCCCGCTCGATTGGTGCTTTCAGCCGGGAGTCAAACTCGACTTCCGTCAATTCCCCGATGGTTATGTCGCGACGGCAAAGGATGTTGAAGCCGAGCTCAAACGGATCGGGCACAATCTCTCTCCTCTTGAGATCGTCGTGGTGAATACAAGCGCGGGCACCGCTTACAGCCGGCCGGATTATGTTGCCAAAGGATGCGGCATGGGCCGTGAAGCGACACTTTATTTGCTCGAACGCGGAGTGCGAGTCACCGGCACCGACGGTTGGAGCTGGGATGCGCCGTTCATACACACGATGAAAAAATATGCCGAGACTCGCGATGCCTCGCTCATATGGGAGGGGCATCGCGCCGGCCGCGAGATCGGATATTGCCATATCGAAAAACTGCACAATCTGGAGGCGTTGCCGTCGACCGGCTTCACGGTCAGCTGTTTTCCCGTCAAAGTGCGGGGTGGCTCGGCCGGATGGACCAGGGCGGTCGCGATCATTGAAGCTTGATTGCCCACCGCGCTGGGCGATAGCATCCATCCCAACAACAATGCCGGCCCAAACCCCGGCAAAACAAGCATTCCCAGGGAGGACTCACACGTGGACAGACGCCGTTTTGTCGCCGGTAGTGCCGCCACGGCCGCGGCACTCACGATGCGGCCAGCTTTTGGCGAGAACGCCTACCCTTCACACGCCATTACTTTCATCAATCCCTTCCCGCCCGGCGGTGCAGCCGACGTGGTCGGCCGCCCGCTCGCCGCCATGCTTGAGCCAATCCTGAAGCAACCTTGCATCATCGAGACCAAGGCCGGTGCCGCCGGTCAGGTCGGCGGACAGGTTGCCGCGACGGCTAAACCCGACGGCTACACATTGCTTATCCATATCGTGTCGATTTCAGGTTTTGCCGAAGTCGACAAGTTATTTGGCCGCCAGCCGAAATTCACGCGGGCCGACTTCATTCCGATTGCCCGGCTGACATCGGGCCCGATGGTTTTGCTGGTCAACGACCAGCAGCCCTACAAAAGTGTCAAAGAGCTTGTTGAGGATGCAAAAAAGAATCCTGACAAACTCACATTCAGTTCCTCCGGCCTTTACGGTGCACTGCACCTGCCGACTGCGCTGTTCATGAAGGCAACCGGCATCCAGATGAGGCATCTGCCGACCAATGGTGGCGGTCCGGCGTTGACAGCGATCCTCGGCAATAATTCTCAGGTGCTTGTGTCGTCGGTGGCCGCAGCGAGCGGCCAGATCAAAGCGGGCAAACTGCGTGCGCTCGCCTGCTTCAGTCCGCAGAGGGCGGCCTCGCTGCCGAATGTGCCAACCCTCAAAGAACTGGGCTACGACGTCGAGTTCTCGCTCTGGGTCGGCGTGTTCGCGCCGAAGGGCACGCCGGCTCCCATTGTCAAGACGATGGGCGAGGCCATCAAGACGGCGGCCTCGAGCGATCAATTCAAAACGGCAATCAGCAACATCGGCGATGAGGTTGCCTATCTCGACCAGGACGCATTTGCAAAATTCTGGGATGAAGACGCCAAGCGGGTCGAGGCAGCAGTTCATGCTATCGGCCGGGTCCAAGGCTAACGCGCTACCGGCAGTGACTGCTTGAAAATCCGGAGGAAATAATGGATCGCCGCAGCTTCCTTGCCGGCACCGCCGCACTCGTCGCGGCCGGGCCCGGCCTGGCACAGGAACCCTTCCCCTCGCACGCGATCACAATCATCAATGCCTTTCCGCCGGGCGGAGCCAACGACATCGTCACACGCCCACTGGCGGGCGCAATGGAGCCGATCCTTAAACAACCGGTCGTCATCGAGACCAAAGCGGGCGCAGCGGGGCAAGTTGGCGCGCAGGTCGCGGCAAGCGCCAAGCCGGATGGCTACACCCTCCTCTCGCACAACACAGGCATTTCCGGCTATGCGGAGGTCGACAAGCTGTTCGGCCGTCCTGTGAAAACCAGCCGGGCCGATTTCATTCCGCTCGCGCGCCTGATCGCCGATCCGTGCGTCCTGCTGGTCAACGATCAGCAGCCCTACAAGACGCTGAAGGACTTCGTTGAGGATGCCAAAAAGCGCCCGGATACAATCGTCTACAGTTCCGGCGGACTCTACGGTGCAACCCACCTTCCGATGGCAATGCTGGAAAAAGCCGTCGGCGGCCTCAAATTGCGCCACTTACCGACCAATGGCGGCGGACCGGCGATCACGGCAATTCTCGGCAACAACGCACAGGCGACGGCGCAGTCGGTATCGGCGTCACTCACGCATATCAAGGCCGGGAAGCTTCGCCCGCTGGTATCGTTCGGCGCCAAACGCTCGAAGGTGCTGCCCGATGTGCCGACACTGAAAGAACTCGGCTACAACGTCGAATATTATCTGTGGGTCGGCATCTTCGCTCCTAAGGGGACACCTGCGAATGTGACAAAGGTGCTGCGCTCGACAATCGACAAGGCCGCGCACTCGCCTCTATTCACCACCGCCATCACCAATCTTGGTCAGGAACTCGCCTATCTCGACGGTCCGGACTTCCAGAAATTCTGGGACATCGACGGCAAGCGCGTCGACGAGGCCGTAAAAGCGATCGGGCGTGTCCAGGGATAACAAGTCTTCAAGCAATCAATAAGCCGGGATCTACCGGCGCCAGAAACAAGGGGGGAGCAACATGGATCGCCGCAACTTCGTGATAGGTACCGCCGCCTCCGCCGCAACGCTGGCGGCAGGCCCCGTGCGTGCGCAAGAGAAATATCCCGCGCATGCCATCACGATGATCAGTCCTTTTCCGCCCGGAGGCGTAAGCGACACCATCACGCGTCCGCTCGACGCTGCGCTCGAGGCCGTGTTCAAGCAGCCGGTCGTACTCGAGAACAAAACCGGCGCTGCCGGGGCTGTCGGTGCGCAATATGTCGCTGCCGCCAAGCCCGACGGATACACCCTGCTCAGCCATATCGTGTCGATTTCGGGCTTTGCCGCAGTCGACAAGCTGTTCGGCCGTCAACCGAAGTTCACCAATGCCGACTTCATCCCGATTTGCCGCGTCGTCGCCGATCCGATCGTGATGATCGCCAACAAGGATCTGCCGTACCGGACGCTGAAGGATCTCGTCGCGGATGCCAAGGCCAATCCCGACAAGGTGATCTACAGCTCGTCGGGCCTCTACGGAGCCTCACATATTCCAACGGTGATTTTCGCGAAATCGGCGGGAAATCTTCAAATGCGGCATCTGCCTACAAATGGCGGCGGTCCCGCCGTGACAGCAGTGCTGGGCGGCAACGTGAGTTTTTTCATGTCACCGACGTCAATTGCCCTGTCGCATATTCGCGCGGGCAAAGTGCAGGCACTGGCGGTATCGAGCGGCAAACGTGTCAAGGCACTGGCCGACGTCCCGACGTTTAAAGAGCTTGGCTACGATCTCGAATATTACTTCTGGGTTGGCATGTTCGCTCCGAAGGGCACGCCCACGCCGATCATCAATACGTTGCGCGACGGCTTCGACAAGGCGGCTCATAGTAAGCAGTTCCTCGACACGCTCGAGAACCTTGGCCAGGAACTGGCATACATGGACCAACCCGAGTTTACGCAGTTCTGGGCCGTCGACGCCAAGCGCCAGGAAGACGCAATCAACGCCATCGGGCGCGTGCAAGGATGACCTCTCACGATTATCGCGGCCTCGCGCAAGCGAAGCCCCCGATTTTCACCAAAGCGGGGATATGTTCATGACGTTACGCGCCGACCACGTTGCGGGCGCATTTTTCATCTGTGTCGGCGTCTTAATCATCGCGCTGAGTGGCGACCTGCCGACCGGCACGTTATCGCTGCCAGGCTCCGGCTTTATGCCAAAGATTGTTGCCGGCCTGACGGTCTTCTTTGGCCTGGTGCTGATGTTGCGCGCGAACGAAAGCAGGGAATTCGCCACCTTGGCATGGAGCGATGCCAAACATGCCGGCATGGTGGTGGCCATCACGGCCGCCTCCGTCGCCGTATTCGAATGGCTCGGCTTTGTAATAACAAATGTGTTGTTGATCGCCGCGCTGCTGCTGGTCATCGAGCGGCGACGTTTCGTGCCGGCGGCGATATACAGCGTCGGAGTCGTAACGGTCACCTACGTACTGTTCGTGTATGCACTGAAAACGCCGCTGGTCACTGGGCCATTCGGATTTTAGGCGGTCTCTTGGAAACAACTCTTCACAGTCTTTATCTCGGTTTCTCTGTCGCGCTGCTTCCGGCCAACGCGTGGTATGCGTTTCTCGGCTGCGTGGTCGGCACCCTCGTCGGCGTATTGCCGGGAATCGGCCCGCTTGCAGGCATCTCGATCCTCTTGCCGGTGACGTTCGGTCTCAACGCCACGCAGGCGATTATCATGCTCGCCGGCATCTATTACGGCTCGCAGTATGGCGGCTCGACCACCTCTATTCTGATGCGTATTCCGGGCGAGGCTTCGTCGGTCATGACCTGTATCGACGGCTATGCGATGGCGAAGAAGGGTCGCGCCGGAGCCGCGCTCTGCATTGCGGCAGTCGGCTCGTGGATCGGCGGCACGTTCGGGGTTCTCGTGCTGACCGTCGTCGCGCCTCCGCTCGCGACGATCGCCGTGCGCTTCGGACCGCCGGAATACACCGCACTTCTCGTGCTTGGTCTTATTTTTCTCGCGTATATGTCATCGTCCTCACTGATCCGGACGCTGCTGATGGCTGGGCTCGGCCTGCTGCTCGGGATGATCGGCATCGACAACATGACCGGACATTTCCGCTACAGCTTCGATCTCGCCGAACTGGGGGATGGCATAGGGATCGTACCCGTTGCCGTCGGCCTGTTCGGCCTGGGCGAAATTCTCTCAACGCCGAGTGCCGATGCGGTGAAAGATATCATCAGCCCGCGCTTGCGCGATTTGCTGCCCACGGCCAAGGAATGGCGCAATTCCGCCATGCCCATCACCCGCGGCACGCTGTTAGGCTTCATCATCGGGATCATTCCCGGCTCGGCGCACGTCATTTCGAGCTTTCTCTCCTATGCGGTCGAACGCCGGGTATCGAAGCATCCCGAGGAATTCGGCAAGGGCGCCGTGGCGGGGGTTGCCGGCCCGGAGACCGCCAATAATGCAGCCTCCACGGGAGCCTTTGTTCCTCTGCTGGCCCTGGGGATACCGACCAGTCCGATCACGGCAGTGCTGATCGGCGCCCTGATGATTCACGGCGTTTCAGTTGGACCGACCCTCGTCAACGAGCACCCGGACGTGTTTTGGGGCTTCGTGGCGTCGATGTATGTCGGCAATATCATGCTGCTGCTGCTCAACCTGCCGCTCGTCAGCGTGTTTGTGACCGTGCTGCGGATTCCCTACGCCTATCTCTATCCTCTGATCATCATGTTCTGCATCATCGGTGTCTACGAAGTGAACAACTCCGTCGTCGATGTATGGATCATGCTGATCATGGGCGTGCTGGGTTATGCGCTGCGCAAGTTCGATTTCGACCCCGCTCCACTCGTCCTGGGTCTCGTGATTTCGCCGATCCTCGAACAGAGCCTGCGGCAATCCTTGATCATGTCGAACGGCAACTATTTCATTTTCTTCAGCCGGCCAATTTCGCTCGGCCTTATGGTGGTCAGCTTTTCTCTGCTCGTACTGGCGGCATACGCCTTCATCCTCAAGCGTGCCGACTGGCGCACCAAACTCGCGGAAGTTGAGGCTGGAGAGGTCGAGTCGTAACGGCGTTAGGTCGCATTTCGTGCGTGCAGCGCCATGGCGGTCAATGCCACCCCGCCGAACATCATATTGATGCCGACAAGCAGACCGACGGCCCAGGCCGCCGTGCTTGGCAGGCCAGCGAAGATCATCATGGCAAGCGCCAGATCGATGATGCCGCTCACGAGCATCCAGCCCCAGCGACCCGACAATTCGCGCCTGTGATCGAATGCAAACATGATCGAGGCCGCCCCCTCGATGATGAAGAATGCGATTAACACGAGCGTAAGCGAAAACGCGCCGCCGAGCGGCGATGCCAAAAGTACGAGACCCACGATAATGCCCAGCGCCGCCGACAGCAGCGACCACCAGAAACCCGGTGCATGACGCATCCAGAAGGTCGTCACCAGCCCGACGACGCCGCTCACAAGGAACAGCCAGCCGAACAGGATGGTGACCGCCAGTGTGGCAACGACGGGGACAAGCACGGCAAGCACGCCCAGGACCAGCAGCACGATGCCTTCAACGAGAAACAGCACCCAGTGCTCACGAAGCGCACCGGCGACCGCGCGCTGAACACCGCCTAGGTCTCGTTGCTGCAAGGACATGCAAGCCTCCACTCGTTCCCCACGCACATATACTCCGGACCCGGATCGCGGTACAGGCACCGCGCCGGTCAAGCCCAGAGACGTTCGCCTTCCAATCCCTTGTAGAGATCCGCGACATATTCGCCATAGCCGTTAAAAATAAGCGTCGGGCGCCGCTCGCCGGTGCCGATTACTTCTTCGGTCGCCTGGCTCCAGCGCGGATGCGGCACGGCCGGGTTTACATTGGCCCAGAACCCATATTCTGCAGGCTGTAATGCCTCCCACATTCCGGTCGGACGCTTGTCGGTGAAGCTGAAACGAACAATGGATTTGATCGATTTGAAACCGTATTTCCACGGCACAGCGAGACGCAGCGGGGCACCATGCTGCTTTGCTATCGGATGTCCGTAGGCGCCGGCGGCGAGAAATGTGAGTTCGTTGGTGGCTTCTGCCATGGTGAGAGCTTCGATATAGGGCCACGGAAACCATGGTTGCCGCATTCCGGGCGCGACCTTCGGATCGCTGAAGGTTTCCATCCGGATGAATTTGGCGGAGCCGAGCGGCCGTGCAAAATCCACCAGCTTTGCTAGGGGAAAGCCTGTCCATGCGATCGCCATGGCCCAAGCTTCGACGCAGCGGTGACGATATGTCCGCTCCTCCAGCGTCATTTTCCGGATGAGTTCGTCGATCCCAATCTCGATCGGTTTCTCGACCATGCCGTCAATCTTGATCGTCCATGGCCGGATTGGCAGTAACTGGGATTGTGCGGCGACTTCCTTTGAAGAATTGAACTCATAGAAATTATTGTAGTGCGCGTTGATGTTCTCGTCAGTGATCGGCCGGTCGAGCGCATACTTTTCATTGCGCCTGGCCGGATAAAGATTGCTGGTCGGATCAGGCAAATTCGTCAGGTCCGAGACGCGCTGGCCGCTTGCCGGATACGACGCCAAAACGAGCGCACTGGCTCCGCCGGCCAGAAAATTGCGCCGGTTGAACACCAAATGCTCGGGCGTAGCGTTACTGCCGGAAATTTCCCAGCCGCGGCGGCGAATGACATTCATAAAGCGCATCTCCCCCAAATCGTCACTCAGAAGTAAAAGGCGCGCGCCTCACTGGCAAGTTACGGTTAAGGGAGAAACCCCTCATTGCGGCAAAACGCTACAACGCGCCGCAGGACAGAGTCACGCTCCCGATCATATCGAGCCGGTCAAATTTGCGATTCCAGGATTAACCGGCGAAATCAGCACCGTTGCCGGTGGCGGCGCCGCCCGCGTTAGCTCGCGAGCCGTCCATCCATGGCGCGCGGTAAATGGGCGCCCCGGACACGCGTACGCAGGCGGCGGACAAGATCGGATTTCGGCATCGGCTTTGCGAAAAGGTAGCCCTGCCCGACCTGGCACCCTATGGCCTGAAGCTTGTGACTTTCATGCGTGGTTTCGATGCCCTCGGCAACGGTCCTGAGCCCGAACCGGCGGCCAAGTTCCACGATCGTTTCGCACAGCCCGGCATTGAAGTGATCTTGGTGGCAATTCGCGACGTAGCTGCGGTCGATTTTGAGTTCACTGAACGGCAATTGCTTCAGGCGAACCAATGAGGAATAGCCGGCACCAAAATCATCGATCGCTAATTCGCATTTAAGCTCACGCAGTGCGTCAGCTACATCATTGGCCAGGTCGAGGTCATTGATGATCTGGTCTTCGGTCACTTCCAGGATCAGTCCCGGCCAGTTGGCCGCGCGCGGGCGCGCTTCGCGCAGCATCCGCGCAATGGGAAGCTTGACCAGCGCCGAAACGGGCGCATTGACCGCCAGCTTTATCGGCGCGCCATATTCGGCGAAATCTTCCCAGTCACCGAGCGCAGTCAGGATAACGCGCTCGGTCAGCTCGTGCATGGCATCTTCGCTGGCATCCGGCAGGAACAGGACGGGAGGGATAATGCCGCGCGTGGGATGCCGCGCGCGGACGAGCGCTTCGGCGCCGACAAGATGCGTCGTCCTGAGTTCGATCTTCGGCTGGTACCAGAGCTCCAACCAGTCGTGACGGAGTATTGTCCCGAGTGGAATCGTCGATTTCGGGTCGGCATAGGGGACCGGCCCTGACCAGAACAGATTGCGGAAACCTTCCAGCATGCCGCGTTACCTGGTGCGTGCAGGTCGAATTTTCCAAGATGGCTGCGGCTGCGCGGTTAACGGCGACGAATTGCCGCTGAAGCTGCTTTGTGTCGCCTTACCGGAATACAGAAAATTAGAGCGGTCGCAGGCGCAATTACCCGAATTTCCACGCAATCAGTTTGCGCGCATAAATATTCCGTATCTATTGCACGGCCTACTCCGCGGCACGTCGCGCCGCGACGATCTGATCGGCGGTCCGCCCGGTCAGCTCTGCCATGTGGTCGAACTTGAAGATGAACGAACCCACGCCTGCTGTTGCGGAGCGCACTTCAATGATCAGGTCACCGATTTCCGCCTCAGCCATCTGCGCGCGCACGGTGTCCCAACCGTTCCAGCCGTCGCGGGTATCAAAACCCAGAATCTGGCCGCGGCGACCCGACAGGATAGCATTCATTTTCGCCGTCGCCTCGCTTGGGCACACGATTTCGACCAGATGAATCGGTTCAAGCAATACCGGCTGGCACTGTGGAAGGCCTTCGACGATTCCAATCCTGCCGGCGGTGCGAAACGCCTGGTCCGAGGAGTCGACCGTATGGTAAGAGCCGTCGATCAACGCTACCGAAAGGTCAACCACGGGAAAGCCCAGTGGCCCATGCCGGAGCGCGTCGATGACTCCCTCCTCCACGGCGGGAATGTAATTGCGGGGCACCACGCCACCGGTGATGCGGTCCTCAAATTTAAATCCGGCACCTCGCGGCAGCGGTTTGATTTCAAGTACAACGTCGCCGAATTGACCGTGACCTCCCGATTGCTTCTTGTGTCGCCCGCGTTGCGTGACGGGCTTGCGAATGGTTTCGCGATAGCCGACGGACGGCGGGTGCGTTGACACCGGAACCGCGAAACGGTCGGCAAGCCGCTCCGCGGCAACACGCAAATGCATCTCGCCTTGGCCCCAGATGACGACCTCATGGCTCTCCGCGTTATGCACGACCGTGAGCGAGGGATCTTCCTCCGTCAGTTTTGTGAAGGCTGGCCCGAGTTTTACGTCGTCCTTACGCTCCTTGGCCTGTACGGCAATCGCAAGCACCGGCGCGTAGGGTTTGACCTCGGCAAGCGCGGCATGCGGCTGCTTGCCGGAGGACAGCGTGTCGCCGGTTTTGGCGTTATCGAGCTTCCCGAGAGCGATGGTCTCGCCGCTCGCCGCCTGCCCGCGTTTCTCAAAATGCTGACCCATCAGCTTGAACACGCCGGAAACGCGTCCGGCATCGCCGGCCGGCGTGGCCAGCGTGGTGCCGTCGCCGGCCTGCCCGGCAAGCAGACGAGCGATCGACATCTTGCCGCCATGGGTCGTGTGGAAGGTTTTGAGCACCAGCGCCACCGCGTCGCTGCCGGCTTTGACGCCGAGCCGCTGCGCCGTTTCGTCGGCGCTCGGCGCTTCGTGACGGAGCGCTTTCAAGAGACGGAGCACGCCATTGCTACGCGTCGCGACGCCGAGGAACACGGGGCATACGATACGATCGCGCAGCTCCTTGGCGAGGTCGTCAAACACTTTGTCGCGCGGCGGCTCGATGTCTTCCAGCAGCTGCTCCATCAGCTGATCGTCATGATCGGCCAATGTCTCGAGCATGGTGAAGCGCGCTTCTTTTTTGCGGTCGAGGTTTTCGCCTTTGAGCTCAACGATTTCTGACGGCGCGTGTTCTTTGTAAACATAAGCTCGCTCGAGCGCGAGATCGACGAAGCCAGAAATGATATCCCCGTTCCAGATCGGAATTTGCCGCAACAGAAGCGGTGCGCGCGACGCCGGCTGCAATAGCTTGATGGTCTCGCGTACCCGCTTGTCCGCCTTGTCGATCTTGTTCAGGTACAGGAAACGCGGAATATTCTGATCTTCCAGTTCGCGCAGGATCAATTGAAGCTGCGGCACCTTCTTCTCGTCTGCTTCGCAGACGACAATGGCGGCATCGACCGCCGGCAGCACACTGCGCATATCCTGAATGAATTCGATGGAACCCGGGCAATCGACGAAAGTGTAGCCATCGCCCATGAAAGTCGCGGTGGCAAAAGTCGCCTCAACACTCATCTTGTGGTGGCGCGCCTCCTTGCTGGCATCGCCTACGGAAGTACCGGCATCCACCGTTCCCTGACGCTGAATCGCGCCGGTACGTGCGAGTATCGCTTCCAATAAAGTCGTTTTTCCGCTTTGGAACGGGCCCACCAGCGCAATGCACCGGGGACCCCAATTCCTTGTGCCGTTGGGACCTGTGCCGTTTTGTCCCATAATTGCCTCCCTCGCCGGCCGGGAGGTCGGACCTGGTTTCCCGGCCCTATGACATTATCGTCTCAGGCCGCGACGAAGCTGGCAAGTACGCAATTTCACCGGTCAGCAAAATTCACTACTTGACGAAACTTGGGTCGACGACATCGCGCGCGTCGACATTCTTGTTGACCGACCCTTGTGCCTTGTACCATGCGATCTGGCGTTCGATGTCGGCAACGTCGAGACGGGCCTGCGGGTCGATGTAATAGGCACCGGCCTCGACGGCCGCGGTGCCTTCGTCACCCCGATCAGGATAAACATAGCGCGCGATCACTGCCGCCGCTTCGCGCGATTTTGGGTCTGACGTTCGCTTCAAGTGAATGTCCTTGCGCAACAGGGCCGCCGCATAGTCTGCGACGCCTCGCCGATATGCGCGCACGAATTTTTCCACTACCGGGCGCCTTCGCGCAATCATCTTGCTGGAGACAAACAGCGCGCCAAGCTGCTGTTCATCAAGTTCGGAATACCAGCCGATGAATTTTGCCTGGTTTGCCACCAAAAGCTCGCGCGCATATGGCGCGGGCATGATCGCGGCGTCGACCTGACCCGTTCCCACCGCGCGGGCAATGGCATCGAGAGTTTGCAGCGGCTTGATCGTGATGCGGTCGGGATCGATGTGCTTGATGCGCGCAATTTGCGCGAGTTGGTAGTGCGAACTCGACCCAAGTGCATCGATGGCGACCGACTTGCCGGCGAGGTTATCGAATTTATGCAGGCCGCTTATGAAGCCGGCGGTGGAAGCAACGAACTCCGCACCTTCAAAATCACGCTTCTCGCGTGCCTGGGCCGCGACCGCCTTGAGCAATCCCGTGCCGGCGAAATTGAACGCCGCAGGCGTAAAATGCGCGAGACCGAAGTCGGTCACGCCGGCGGCGAGCGATTCCGCGACCGTTTGGTCGGAATCATAGGCCGTCATCGCTAGGTCGATGCCTTCAACCTTGAAGTAGCCCTGCGCAGCGGCAAGAAACAGGGCACCGTTCTCGGTCAGCCGCTGCGTGCCGATGACGACGCGCTCCTGAGCGACGGCGGCTCCGGTGAGGCTGGCACATAAAATAGATATCGCAACCGCGAGGCGAATCATCCGCGCAGGTTAACGGAGGCGTGCACGGTTTGTCTGCAACCAGTCATTCCGGGGTGTCCGAAGCGGGCCAGACCGGCAAGACACTATTTGAGATTGCCGCAGAAGCGCTGGATGCGGCGGCAAGCCTCCTCCAGGTCTTCGGTTTTGGTCGCATAGGAAATGCGGAATGCCGGCCCGAGCCCGAACGCCGTGCCCTGCACGACCGCCACGCCCTCGGCTTCCAGAAGCTCGGTCACGAAATCTTCGTCGGTCGCAAGCTTCTTTCCGCTCGGTGTCGTCCTGCCCATGGTGCCGGCACATGACGGGTAAACATAGAACGCGCCTTCCGGCGTCGGGCATTTGATGCCGTTCGCCTGATTGAGCATCGAAACGACCAGGTCGCGGCGTTCCTTGAAGATCTTGTTGTGCTGGGCGATAAAATCCTGCGGACCATTCAACGCCTCGACCGCCGCCCATTGCGAGACCGCCGCCGGGTTGGACGTCGATTGCGACTGGATCATTGCCATGGCCTTGATCAGAGGCTCGGGCCCGCCGGCGTAGCCGATGCGCCACCCCGTCATGCAGTATGCTTTCGAGCATCCGTTGATCGTCAAGGTACGCGGATAAAGCGACGGCTCGACCTGTGCGGGCGTCGTGAAATTGAAATCGTCGTAGACAAGGTGCTCATACATATCGTCCGTCATCACGTGCACATGCGGATGCTTCACGAGCACATCGGTGAGAGCCTTGAGTTCAGCGCGCGTATACGCCGCGCCGGTCGGATTCGACGGCGAGTTCAACAGCACCCATTTCGTCTTCGGCGTGATCGCGCGCTCAAGTTGCTGCGCCGTCATCTTGAAGCCGGCTGACATGCTGGTGACGACCTCCACAGGCTCGCCACCCGCCAGCAGCACCATGTCCGGATAACTCACCCAATACGGCGCAGGAATAATGACCTCATCGCCCGGATTCAGTGTGGCGACAAACGCATTGTACAATACCTGCTTGCCACCGGTGCCGACGGTGATCTGGCTCGCCTTGTAGTCAAGGCCGTTCTCACGCTTGAACTTCTTTGCAATCGCGTCCTTGAGCTCGGCGATCCCGTCGACGTTCGTGTATTTCGATGCCTTTCCGCTCTCGATCGCCTTGATCGCGGCCTGCTTGATATTGTCGGGCGTGTCAAAATCCGGTTCGCCGGCACCCAGACCGATAACGTTGCGGCCCGCCAGTTTTAACGCGCGCGCCTTGTCCGTAACGGCGATGGTCGCCGACGGTTTGATGCGCTTAAGCTGGTCCGCAAGAAAGGCCATCGAAACTCTCCAATTCGTGCCGCTGCATTGTCGGCGCCACCTTTCGTAGTGCGGACGTCCGAGTCCAGCAAGGGGCCATTTGGTGAAGAAAATCGATCGGTCCAATCGGCGGGAACGATCAATTGCCCCATTGGACCGTAAGGGCCGTGCCCCGCAGAGGCTAACCAAGTGTTAAAGCGGCGGGCCTTAGAGTCCACCCCACATCTTCGTTCAACCGCGGGCGGACATGAACTTCATCTGGTGCCAACTGAGGACCGGAGCGTGGCTAACCCCGGCGCGCCTGCGTGGTTACACTGCCATTTTCCTGGCGGCTTATGTCATCGGCGCCGTGACCTGGATCGCCCTCTCACATGGAATGATCGATCGCAACAACAAGCCGCTCGGAACCGATTTTTCCAACGTCTATGCCGCTGGCACGCTGACCCTCGGAAATAAGCCTGATGCCGCTTACGACTGGGCAGCCGAGTACGCGGTCGAGAAGGGCCTGTTCGGCGTGCGCGACCTGCCCTTCTACGGCTGGCACTATCCGCCGTTGTTCCTGCTCGTCGCCGCGGGTCTCGCGCTCATGCCGTATGGTTGGGCGCTTGCAGTATGGATGGCCGCCACGCTCCCGGCCTATGTCGTAGCCATGCGGGCCATTGTCCCGCGGCCGATGACGGTGCTCGTTTCGCTCGCCTACCCGGCCGTCTTCGTCAATCTGGGTCATGGGCAGAACGGATTTATGAGCGCTGCACTTCTGGGTGGCGCGCTGTTGCTGCTCGACACGAGGCCGATCGCCGCCGGCATATTAATTGGCATGCTCGCTTACAAACCTCAGTTCGGCATACTCATTCCACTCGTCCTGCTGGTGACAGGTCGCTGGACTGTCATATTGGCTGCATGCGGAACAGTTCTCGCTGTGTGCGCGGCGACGCTTGCGCTATTGGGCAGCAAAGTGTGGGTTGCTTTTGCAGCTTCCACCACATTGACCCGCCGTATCGTGCTCGAGGCCGGCGACACCGGCTGGGAGAAAATCCAGAGCGCGTTCTCGGCCGTGCGCATGTGGGGCGGCAGCGTGGATATGGCTTATTCGGTGCAGGCCGGTCTCGCGATCGCTGTGGCGGCTGGGTTGGTCTGGCTCTGGCGCAGCGAAGCCGCCGCCGATCTCAAGGCAGCGGGACTTGCCGTGGCTGTTTTAATCGCCACACCCTACGTCCTCGATTACGATCTGATGATGCTTGCGGTGGCGATCGCTTTCTACGCGCGTCACGCTTTCGCGCGAGGATTTCGCGACTTCGAAATATCTCTTTTGGCCTTCGCCTGGGCGACGCCGCTGCTGGCGCGCCCCGCCGCCGATATGACCGGCATCCCGCTCGGTCTGATCGCGCAGTTGGCCTTGTTTATAATGACCCTCGAACGTGCCCGCCGCGACATCGCGGTACCGCGTGGAAATCCCAGCCTCGCGCAAGCCTAGGAAATCCGTACGGCGTTTCGCGGTCGGTCCCGCACCGCGGAACCGCCGGCCTGATGGGCGTTGGCGTCCGCCGCGGCAGCCGATAGAATGGGGGGGCAAGAGCCGGAGAACGGCCGATTTTTTAAGGGAGTGCCTCATGAAACTGTCCGCCGAGCAGCTCAGGGCCTTTGACGAACAGGGCTACGTCTTCTTTCCCAATTGCTTTTCCGAGGAAGAGATCGCGCTTTTGCGCATCGAGGCTGACAACATCCTTAAACTTGATCGGCAGGAAGTGTGGCGCGAAAAAACCGGCGCACCGCGCACCGCGTTTGCCGCACATACATTCAGCGACGTGTTTGGCCTCCTGGCGCGGCACCCACGCTTGGTTGAGCCCTTACGCCAGCTCTTTGGCGAGGAGGTCTACGTCCATCAGTTCAAGCTCAATGCGAAAGCCGCCTTCGAAGGCGACGTCTGGCAGTGGCACCAGGATTACGGCACCTGGGCGCGCGACGACGGCATGCCCGAAGCGCGCGCAATGAATATCGCGGTGTTCCTCGACGAGGTGATGCCGATCAACGGACCGCTTCTGCTGATCCCAAAAAGTCATAAGCAGGGCATTTTTGCAGCCGGTCATGACAAGCAGACGACGTCATATCCGCTGTGGACGCTCGACAAGGACACGGTAACGCGGCTTGCAAGCGAGGCCGCAGAACCCGGTGGCGTAGGGATCGTCGCGCCGACAGGCAAAGCCGGCTCGGTATTGATGTTTCACGGCAATCTCGTGCACGCCTCGCCGCCCAATATCACGCCCTACCCGCGCAAAATCGTCTACCTGACACTCTGCGCAGTCTCGAACCACATCACCAAATTCACCCGGCCCGACTGGATCGCGCATCGCGACTTTACCCCCATTAAACCAGCCGATGATGACGCGCTTGCCGAATATGCGCGCGCCCATCGAGTGGCGGCGGAATAGAATTCTTCGCGAAAGCGTCATCAAAGATGGCGCATTCGCTCGCTGCAGTGCAGCGAACATAATTTAACATTTTCGTTACGACGCTGCGTGCGGTGGCCTTGTAATTGCCGGACTTTCTTCGTCCTAATGGACGAGGTTCCGAGCGTAGCGGCTACCTCGAACCAGATTCAGTTTCGGACGATCAGGCGCAAACGGATCAGGCATTGGATGTACACGCTTTATTCGATGCAACGTTCTGGCAACAGCTACAAGGTCCGCCTTGCGCTGGCGCGGCTCGGTATTCCGTACAAGCTCGTCGAAGTTGACATTCTTAAAGGCGAAAGCCGCACACCTGAATTTCTGGCCAAGAATCCCAACGGTCAGGTGCCGCTGCTTGAAGTCGCCCCTGATCGCCACCTGGCCGAATCAAATGCAATTCTCTGGTATGTCGCGGGCGGCTCCACTTTGGCACCGGAAGATCGCATCGGACGCGCCGAGGCATTGCAGTGGATGTTCTTCGAGCAGCACAGCTTGGAGCCCAATATCGGCGCCGCCTATTTCTGGCTTGCACTGATTAAGGGTGGTCGCGAACTGCAAAGTCACGCGCTTGAGGATTGGATGGAGAACGGTTACCGCGCGCTCGGCGTGATGGAAACCCATCTCTCCGGTCATCGCTTTTTTGTCGCCGATCACTTCACGATTTCCGACATCGCGCTTTATGCCTACGCCCATGTGGCAAACCAGTGCGATTTCGACCTCAGCCGCTTTCCGGCGATCCGAAGCTGGCTTGATCGTGTTGCCGACGAGCCTGGTTACATCACCATGGATTGGCAGCCGGAGCTCGCTCCCGCCCAGTGAGGCGCAATTCCGCGGCTTTTTAGCCGGCTGCCACGAAAACGCCCCGGTTCGTCACCGCCCTTGCCCAAATCGGGCCGAACCGTCGCCGGGTTCCGGCGTTATCCTGGCACCATTACCGAACCAAATTTTTCGCATAGGCGAGCACATGAGCGGACATTTAGCCAAGCATTGTGATGCTGCCGGCTTCACCCCACCCAAGAGCCGGGCTCTCGGCAGCGAGCGACGAATAGCGGCATTTGCCGAATTGTTGGCCACGGCTGCATTGGCGATCTCGACGCTTGTGGTTGCAACTGTCGTCTCAATTGGCATCGCACGCGCGGACGTTGCGACAAACGTCATCGACAATGAGGGCGGCCTGTTTGCCGTAGCGCTTTTGCTGGGCCTCTTGTTCATTGGCATGGGCAGTGTGACCATCCTGAGCTTGCCGCATCACAAGCACAAAAAGACCCATAGCTAGATCGTGTCTATCGGAACTCCACCCGATGACGCACAATTGGCGCGGCATCGAGGGAGACCTGCATGCGATTGATCGCGTTGCTCGGCGTGCTGCTGATGGTGGCCCCCGCGGCGAAGGCCGCCGATCTCACATTCCGAAGCTCCGCGGCGGGCAATCTCGCTGTCCAGACGGTTGCCAACGGCCTGGTGCATCCATGGTCTCTCGCTTTTCTTCCGGACGGTCGCATGCTGGTGACGGAGCGACCTGGGCGCATACGTATCGTGACACGCAACGGCCAGCTTTCGCCGCCGCTCGGTGGGGTACCGAAAGTCTACGCACAATCCCAGGCCGGATTGATGGACGTGTTGCTCGCAAACGACTTCAATCGCACGCGGACGATTTATGTCTGCTACGCCGAACCCGCCGACGGCGGCGGCCGCATCGCGGTCATGCGCGCGCAACTGGTAGACGATGAAACACCACGACTCGATGGCGCGAAGACGATATTCCGGCAAAATGGGCCATCGTCGCGCGGGCTGAATATCGGTTGCCGCATGGTGCAGGCACCTGATGGCAATCTGTTCGTGACACTCGGCGACCATTTTGCGCCGAAGGAACTCGCACAGAAACTCGACAATCACATTGGCAAAATCGTGCGTATCACCCCAGAGGGTAGCGCCCCGCAGGATAATCCTTTTGCGGGAAAACAGGGCGCGCTGCCGGAAATCTGGGCCTATGGCCTGCGCAATGCGGAAGGACTCGCCTTTAATCCCGCCGACGGAAAATTGTGGGAGCAGGAGCACGGCCCAATGGGGGGCGACGAGATCAATATTATGCAGAAGGGCCGCAACTATGGATGGCCGCTCGTGAGCTACGGCCTGAACTACGACGGCTCGCCGGTCGGCACCGGCAAGGCCACGATGCCGGGTGTCACCGATCCGCTCTGGCACTGGACGCCATCAATCGCACCCTCCGGCATGGCGTTTTATACCGGCGAACTGATTCCGGGGTGGAAGGGCAACCTGCTCAACGGTGCGCTCAAATTCGAGCTGCTGTCGCGTCTCGAACTCAATGGCGACAAGGTCGTCAAAGAGGAGCAGCTGCTGCAAGGCCTCCATGAGCGCATCCGCGACGTGCGGCAAGGCCCTGATGGCGCAGTGTACCTGCTCACCGACAATTCATCGGGACGCATCCTCCGCATCGTGCCGGCGAAATGACGCCGTACGGCGGAAATATCCTCACCACTTGTGGAATACGAAAAATGCGCCGGCCGTGATCAGCGCAAAGCCGAAGCCCTGGCTGAGCGTGATCGGCTCGCGCAAATAGACAAAAGAGAACACGGCGAACACCGCAAAGGTGATCACTTCCTGTATCGTTTTGAGCTGCGCGGGATTGTACACGGCGCTGCCGTAGCGATTAGCCGGAACCGCCAGACAATATTCGACAAAGGCAAGACCCCAGCTGATGAGAATGACATAGGACAACGGCACTTCCTTGTAGCGCAGATGCCAGTACCAGGCTGTGGTCATGAATACGTTAGAGCCGATCAGCAGCAGGATCGGGGTGAGATAAGGTGAAAAAACCGGCATCGGGCTTCCTGCGGGTCGTGTTACGTCGCCGCCCGACTTGTATCGGGCTTGATTCTGACAGGAGTCTCCATCGATGGACGGCCACGTCACCAGCCCGTCATGGACTTCCGCTAGCAACGCAATGCCCCCGTCTGTTGTTGCGTGGTGCGTTCCCCCTGCGGCCCTGCCGGCTTCCCCTGCCGTCCTGGGCCGCAATTTTTAAACAGAGGCCCCAGGCGCCGGACGCCGACGGCAGTATCGAGCTGTGCTAAACTTCGTGTTTAGCCATGCGGGCACGGCCCGCGCTCGTTGCAGAGCGGGGAGCGACACGATGAACCAAGGTGGCTGACGGCGGCTGGCGCGGTTATCCTGCTCGTCGGCACCTCGTTGGCAATTGCGCAGAACGCGCCGCGGGCACCGCAACCGCCGGCCGGCACCGGGCCCAAAAACCGGCCCCTATAAGCAGTCTCAGTGACGCCGCCGCAGACGATGAACGACCCGGCCTTGGAAGCATTGCGCAAGCAACTCGGCGAGACGGCGCAGCGCAAGGATCGCACCGCGCTCGCAAAGCTCGTCGCGGCGCAGGGTTTCTTCTGGCTGGGCGAAAATGGCGATCGGGCGGACAGGCGCAAATCTGGCGTCGACAATCTCGCGGCCGCGCTTGGCCTCAATAACAAAGATGGTCCCGGCTGGGACATGCTCGCAAGCTTCGCCGATGATCCTACCGGCTCGCCGTCGCCCGATCGCAAGGGTGCGATCTGCGCGCCGGCCGATCCGTCGTTTGACGGCAATTCATTTAATGCTCTGCTCGATGCCACCAAGACGGACGCCGGCGAATGGGGCTACCCGGTTTCCGGCAATGTTGAAGTTCATGCCGCGCCGCAGACCACCGCCCCGGTGATCGAGAAGCTCGGTTTCGTCTTTATACGGATTGTCCCCGAGAGTGGATCGAATATTCCAACGTTCCTGCGCATCCTCACGCCCGCCGGAAAAATAGGATTTGTCTGGGCCGGAACTCGGTCGCGCCGTTGGGCAATGACCAGATCTGTTTACGTCAAAGATACCGCAGGCTGGAAGATCGGCGGTTATATCGGCGGAGGCAATTCACAATAGTGCTGGCCGCTCCATGCCGGCGCATCAGTCCCGGCGGAACCCTTGCAACATATTTTTTGCTCGTTTTAATGGCCGTCCTGGCCGGAACGTTGACCTGCGCCGGCGCAACCGCCTTGGCGGACATGCAACGGACGCGTATTGTCTGACACCAGGACGCGCCAATTTCTCAGCTGGAATACTGCCTGCGCAGGAATTGCGATGACCGCTGCGAGCGAAAACGGCGCCCCGCAAACCGTCACAACTGCCGTCTGGATCGGTTTCGCAACGATGTGCCTCGGCATGTTTATGGCGATCCTTGATGTGCCAGATTGCTACCTCGCTGCCGACCATCCAGCGGGCGCTGAACATCGCTCAGGATCAAATGAGCTGGATCCAAACCGCATATTTGATCGCTGAAAATAATTTCTATTCCCCTTACCGGCTTTCTCTGGCGGGCTGCTGACGATGGAATGCGCTTGTTCCGGTGTTGCCGATAATATTCGTCACCTTACGTGGCGACGCTTCCTGCCAGCAAAAACTTTAACCTGCATCAGCTTGCGTCTGGACGGGCTTTCCAGTGAGCGTGTCGCTGGTACGTCGGCGGGATGTTCGGTGGGTATGTTTGTGCTGCTGGCATTGACGCCCTTGACGATCATTGAGGTGGGGCTCCCTCGCCATTCCCGCCCCGACAGTGACCAGACGATTGTGGGCGGCTGGATGCATCGAAACCTATTCCTGGCCGTGGCTGTTCCTGATCAATGTCTTGCCCGGCGTCGTTGCCGCCTCAGTTGCGTCGGTGACGCTGCCCAGAGCGCGAGCGGCCTTTCGGCCAGCTGCGCTACCTGGATTTCGTATCCTTGGTACTCGGAGCGGTCGCTCTCGCAGCGCTGGAAATAGCAATCAAGGAAGCTCCTGGAACGCGGCTCAACCTCAGACCTTGTTGCCGGGCTGCTTGGTGCGTGCCTGCTCGCCGCGGCCCGGATTCGTCGTTCGTACGTTGCGGTCGCGGCATCCGTTGGTCGATTTGCGGACCTTTTCCGATCGAGATTTCTCGGTCGGTTGCGTCCTCAGTTTCGCCCTCGGGATCGGACTGTTTGGGTCGGTCTATCTGATGCCGGTTTTTTTGGCCTATGTGAGAGCCCACAACGCGCTCGAAATCGGTCAGATCATGTTGGTGACCGGCGTGGCGCAGCTGATCGTCGCGCCGGTTGCGGTCATTCTGGTGCGCCGCGTTGACGAACACATTAACGGCACTCGGCTTTCTGCTTTTGGAATAGGCCTGGGTCTAAGCGCGTTTCAGACCAAAGCCACCGATTTCGATGAAATGTTATGGCCCCAGCTGTTCGTGGTAAGGTTCTCATGTTTTACATCCTCCGCCCACGCAACTTGCCCTCGGGCGGCTCGAAACAAACGTGATCGGCGATGCCAGCGGCATGTAAAATGTACTGCGCGATCTCGGTGGCGCAATCGGTATCGCGCTGATCGATACTGTTATCTACACCCGCGCGCCGGAACACACGCGAAACCTCATCGATCATCTTGCCGCAGGCGATCTGGATACCGCAAAATTGGTCGGCATTCCGGCCAAAACCCTGGCATCCCGCCCTGCTCGACGCAGAAAAACAGGCCGCGTTGGCTCCCCTTGTCGAAAAAGTTGCTTTTGTCCAGGCAGTGAACGACGCCTGGGCGCTGGTCGCGTTGATCACGCTGGCCGCACTCGTCGTGCTCCCAGTGGCAAAAGGACATCTGCGGCCCAGAACGCCGCCCGGTAAGTGCTATTCGAACCTGACGCCGATCTTCGTGTCGGTCCTCCACACCACATGACAGTGATGCCGGTGGGCTTCCAGAATGAGATCAAAATAGTGGGGATGCAAAACGTCGTCGACACCTGAAGCACGCTCCGGTATCAGACAAATTCTTTACCGTGCATTCGAAGTTTGGAGCTTTCTCGCTCAGCACGACGAAAGCACCTTTCAGCAAACGCTTACGTGGCGCGACCCGCTTTTCGTCCAAGAGATCCCCCGGAGCCTACTGTTCCGGCTGATAGACGTTTGGCGGGGGCGCACCGCCATCGCGAATACGAAGATCGAAATAGCCGTACCATTAAAATGAGGCGTCACTCCGTAAAAATTATGCTCCCGCTTAGGCAGGTCGAAATTCCAGACCAGTTTAGCGGCTGGAACTTTCATGGCGGCAAGTGATCACGTGCCCCCAGCCACAGCCAGGAAACGCTGCTTCTAGTGGTCGAGCCGGCTGCCGGTTCTTTTCCAGGATTCGATGCGGCCTCGGCAAGACGAAGCAAGACCGGACCAGCCGCTTGCACGGCCATGGCCCAGCGCTCGCCGAAAGCACAATAGAACAACAGGCGCTTGCCGGTCGACTTCGAAGCTCGCTGAGCACTGCTCGGACCCGATACTTCTCTAACGCCACATAGGGCACGTGCAGCGATCCGGGGATCATCCCATGCCGCTCGCGCTCAGACCGTTCGCGCAGGTCGATGAGTGCGACATCGGGCTTTCCGAGAAGAGCGAGCACCTGGGCGGACCACCAGCCGCGCTTGGCGGTTGCTCCGCCAGGCGCTTCCAGATTCGCCGACTCGCAACATCCATCATCTTCGGGTTGCTGAGCTTGAGGCTGTTCATCAGCTTGATATTGTATGCATCTCACCTGCAGCCGCGGATTGTACGCCTTCTCTTCGCCAATCGTGGAAACGGTGTCGCCTTTATAGTCATGCGCAGGATAGACAAGCGTCACGTCCGGTAATTTCAAGAGGCGGTTGAAAATCGATTTTCGTATTGCATGCGGTCGCCATTCTGGAAGTCAACTGCGCCCGGTGCCACGGATCAAGAAGCGTGTCGCCAGTGAAAACACGATCCGGCAAGATGAAGCTGTAGGGAATTGTCGGTGTGTCCCGGCGTGTACATCAACATCCGATCAGTTTGTCGCCATCGGCCAAACGCATCGAGACGACGTCGGCCTTCGTCTGCTCGCCCATCACCGTGATGCAATGAGTGTGGTCACGCAACGCGCCGAGCCCTGTGATGTGGTCGGCGTGCAAGTGGGTGTCCACGGCCTTCACAAGTTTCCAGGTCGAGTTCCTTGACCAGATGAAGATAGCGGTCGACCTTTTCCAGCACCGGATCGATGATCAAGGCCTCGCCGCCCGCGCGGCTCGCGAGCAGATAGGAATAGGTGCTGGAGACCTGATCAAAAAGCTGGCGAAAGATCATGGCCACGCCGCCTCGGCTTCCGGACGATGCGTCCGCTCATGGCTGCATGCATACGGCCTTTTTCCGAAGTCGCAGGATTGCGCCAGTCAGGACGGCGATTTAAGGTGTGGTCAGCGGTGAACTCAACCGTATCGCAATTTCATTGTCAGTATCGGTGCCAAAATAGGTCTTTATCACCCTGCTGAATCCCATGCCTCTGCCATATGATGCATTTGCCCGAGTAGTGTGACAAGCGACCGCTCGATCACTGCCTGTGCCCAGCCTGCCTGCGCAGGACTGCGGGCTCCGCGTCGGGATAGCCCGCGCGAGGCCGGGCAAGACCGCTGAGCACGCGAGACAGGCGCGGCATCATTCGTCTATAGAAAGCCGCCGCAGTCCGCGGCCGCACGGGAAGAGACAATAATCATGATCGATTTTTACGCGCTGACCAGCCCAAACGTGCAGAAAATATTCATCATGCTCGAGGAATGCGGGCTGCCTTACAACATCAAGGCCGTGGATGTATGGGCAGGCCGAGCAGTTCACGCCTGAATTTGCCAAGATCAACCCGCTGCAGAAAATCCCGCAATCGTCGACAGCGACGGCCGACGGAAGCCCACACTGTGATCGAGTTCGGAGCGATCCTCGGATTCCGCCGAAAGACCGGGAAGTTCATCCCCCATGAGCCCGTTGCACGCTATGACACGCTGCAATGGCTCATCGTGCAGGTCGCGAATGTCGGGCCGATGAGCGGCCCCAACATGTGCATTTTCAGCAAATTCGCCGGCGCGGGTAACGATTACAGTGCCAGGCGTTATCGCACGCAGGTTCTCAAACTGTTCATCTTTACGAGCAGCGGTTGGGGGCTCATCCCTATGTGGCCGGCCGCGGACGATCGCCCATATCGCGACGTGGCCTTGGTCCGCAATCTCTTCGAGCTGCTTGCCGTCGACCCGGCTAACTATCCGACCGTGAAATCTGGGCGGACAAAATCGCTGCACGCGATGCGGTCAAACACGCGCTTGCCAAGGTAGCGACACTCAAGTCGGTCCGCGACAAGGCCAGCGACGATCAGAAGGACCCGCTTTTTTAGTCGCGGGAAGTATGCCCGGGCCTGAAGACCCCTCGGGGTGCCGCATCGCGCCATTCTCTCGACACGATGCAATTCTAGGTCTACGAGAATCATACAGGCACGAATTCGGATGTGCGTGCCTCAGCGTCGCGCGTTCCCGCATTGAGAGACCGATGTTTCACTTTTTCGAGAGGTCACTCAACTCCGACTGCGGCGCCGCAAAGCACCGAGCCCCCATCCGGGCTCGTCGCTTTCTATTGGCATTTTGCCAGCCATGTTCGCGGCCGGCTTTGCCGTCGCACTGCTCGACATCACAATCCGCGATCGGCAAGGTCGTAACGCTGGTCACCACCACCAAGCCAGAAGATCTTCTGGGAATTCCTGGCCTTTGCTCGCCGGCATGGCGGTGGTCCTGATCGTGCTGCGCCCGGCCGTCTTTGCCGTGCAGCATCTTCTGATGAACCAGGCAATTGCAGCCAATGTGGCGAACCGCATCCGCTGGGGATCCACCGCATGTTGTGCGTCAATCTTGGGCGTTTTTCCAGGAACGACTTCGCGGGCCGTATTGCCACGCGCGTGATGCAGACCGGCCCCGCGATCCGGGAAAGCTTGGTGTCCGCTCACGGCCGTCTGGTTCATCCTGATCTATGGCACGTCATCGTTGATCCTGCTCGCTCATGCCTGACGCCTGGCTGGCGGTGCCGGTATTGGTGTGGTTTGCGCGGCACGAAA
>CAWHQF010000006.1:0-6942 GCA_963831475.1 uncultured Alphaproteobacteria bacterium | reverse complement strand
CAACAAGCTCGATCCGGCAATGATAGACGACGTGGTTCTCGGCTGTGTCGATCCGGTAGGGGAGGCGGGTGGCGATATTGCACGGGCAGCTGCGCTTGTTGCCGGATTTGGCGACGGTGTACCGGGTGTGCAGATCAATCGCTTTTGCGCCTCCGGGCTCGACGCCATTAATTTCGCTGCCGCCGAAGTGATGTCCGGACAGCACGAAATGACGATAGGCGGCGGAGCCGAGTCGATGAGCCGGATTGGCATTGGCGCCTCCGGCGGCGCCTGGCCAATCGATCCCTCGATTGCGGTCACGACCTACTTTTTGCCGCAGGGCATTTCAGCGGATCTGATCGCCACAAAATACGGGTTTACGCGCGATGACGTCGATGCCTATGCCGTCGAAAGCCAGAAGCGCGCGGCAAAGGCCTGGGAAGAGGGGCGATTCAAAAATTCGGTCATGACCGTGAAGGACGTCAACGGTCTCACCATCCTGGCCAAGGACGAGCACATGCGGCCAAATACAACGATGCAGACGCTCGCGGCTTTGCAGCCGGCCTTTGCACAAATGGGTGACATGGCCGGTTTCGATGCGGTCGCCGTGCAGCGCTATCCGGAAATCGAAGCGGTCAATCACGTCCACACGCCCGGCAATTCCTCGGGCATCGTTGACGGCGCTGCCGCGGTGTTGATCGGCAGCAAGGCGGCAGGCAAGGCAGCGGGCTTAAAGCCACGCGCCCGCATCCGCCAATTTCCGAATATCGGCTCCGAGCCTGCGATCATGCTCACTGGGCCAATTCCTGTCTCCGAGAAGGTGCTGAAAAAGGCCGGGATGACCAAGAAGGATATCGATCTCTGGGAACTCAACGAGGCGTTCGCCTCGGTCGTGCTGCGCTACATGCAGGCGCTCAATATTCCTCATGACAAGATCAACGTAAACGGCGGCGCCATCGCCATGGGCCACCCGCTCGGCGCGACAGGGGCGATGATTCTCGGCACCGTGCTCGACGAGCTGGAACGTCGCGACAAGGAGACTGCCCTGGTCACGCTCTGCATCGGCGTCGGGATGGGCACTGCGACCATCATTGAACGCGTCTAATAGGGTGCCTGAGAGAATGCCGAAAATAGACATCGACAACATTACGGTTGACACTTCGACCGGATATCCGCCGCCTTTCAACAAAGCGGTCACAGGCCGCTCGCGTAGGCGCCTCGGCCGCGCCGCCGGTCTTGCTCATTTCGGTGTCAATATCTGCACGCTCAAACCGGGGTCGGCATCCTCGCAACGCCATTGGCATGAGAAAGAGGACGAGCTTGTGTACGTGCTCGAGGGCGAAGTGGTGCTGTGCGAGGACGACGGTGAGACCGTGTTAGGGCCGGGCGATGCCGCCGCTTGGCGGGCCGGCGTTCCAAACGGCCATTGCCTGATCAACCGTTCCAAACGCGACGCAGTCTTCATTGAAGTTGGCACCCGCGCCGGTGCCGAGCGTGCACATTATTCCGATATCGACATGATGGTGGTGCGCGACGAAAACGGCGCGCGCTACACGAAAAAGAACGGCGAACCGTACTAGCGTACGTGCGCTGCGCCGGTGAGAAAGAGGAAAGGCCAGAGCATGAGCAGCTTCAAGCTCGACATCGACAGTGACGGAATTGCGCTCATCACGTGGGACATGGCTGATCGTTCGATGAACGTGATCACGATGGATGTCATCGAGGAACTCGGGGCCGTAGTCGACAAAGTCACCAATGATTCCGCCATCAAGGGAGCAGTGATCACATCGGGCAAGCCGGGCTTTTGCGGTGGTGCCGATCTCACCATGCTGGATCGCCTTGCCGAAATTTTTGCGACGATGGCCAAGAACCAGGGCGAACAGGCGGCCGCGAGCATGCTGTTCGAAGAAAGCCGCAAGCTTTCGCAGCTCTATCGACGCATCGAAAACGGCGGAAAGCCTTGGGTGTGTGCTCTCAACGGGACGGCGATGGGCGGGGGTTTCGAACTGGCGCTTGCCTGCCATCATCGCGTCGCGGCCGATGAAGCCAAGACGCGGTTGGGCCTGCCCGAGATCAAGATCGGACTCTTTCCGGGCGCCGGCGGCACGCAGCGGGTCGCGCGTATGCTTCCGCCCGCGGATGCGCTGCAGTTCCTGCTCAAAGGAGACCAGCTGAAGGTCGATCGCGCCAAAGCCCTGAAGCTGATCGACGCCGTCGTCGCGCCCGGTGACCTGATCAAGACTGCAAAGGACTGGATCAAGGCCGGCGGCAAGGCCAAGGCGCCGTGGGACGTGGAGGGTTTCCGTCTGCCGGGCGGACCGGTCTATTCCAAGGCGGGGATGATGACATTCCCGGCTGCGAATGCAATCTACCGGCGCGAAACCTATGACAACTACCCGGCGGCGCGCGCCATTCTCCAGGTCGTCTACGAAGGCCTGCAATTGCCGTTCGATACGGCGTTGCGCGTGGAATCGCGCTGGTTCGCGAAAATTCTGCGTTCGCCAGAAGCTGCAGCAATGATCCGATCGCTTTTCGTGTCGATGCAGGATCTCAACAAGGGTGCGCGCCGTCCGGCCAATGAACCGCCCACGAGCTTTAAGAAGATCGGCATCGTTGGGGCTGGTTTCATGGGGGCAGGGATCGCACAGGTAAGCGCGGGCGCGGGCTTGCAGGTAGAGCTCATCGATCGCGACCAGGCGACCGCGGACAAGGGCAAGGCGGCCCTGCACAAGGCGCTCAGCGATCGCGTCATGAGAGGGCGCATGAAGGGTGCCGAGCGTGACGAATTGCTCGCGCGAATTACACCCGGAGCAGATTACGGGGTGCTGAAGGATTGCGATCTTGTCATCGAGGCCGTGTATGAGGACCGAAAGATAAAATCCGACGTGATTGCGAAAATCCAGGCGGTCATAGGCGAAAAGGCAATCTTTGCCTCCAACACCTCAACGCTGCCGATCGCTTCGCTTGCGTCCGAGTTCAAGGATCCTGCACGCTTTATCGGAATTCATTTCTTCTCGCCTGTCGATCGAATGATGCTGGTCGAGATCATTCTCGGCAAGCAGACAGGCAATAAGGCCCTTGCGGTCGCGCTCGACTACGTGCGCGCCATCCGCAAGACACCAATCGTCGTCAACAACTCGCGCGGCTTTTACACGTCACGCGTTGTTGGCACATACATTCGCGAAGGCCATTTGATGCTGACCGAGGGAGTGCCGCCCGCGATGATCGAGAATGTCGGCCGCATGGCAGGCATGCCGGTCGGCCCGCTGTCGCTCAACGACGAGGTGGCGGTCGATCTCGCCTGGAAAATTCTCCTGGCGACGGAAGCCGATCTCGGCGCCAAAGCAATCGATCCGCGACAGAAAGTGTTGCTGCGGGAAATGGTCGAGAAGCGGGGCCGGTTCGGGCGCAAGAACGGCAAGGGCTTCTATGATTATCCGGCGAACGGACCCAAGCGGCTTTGGTCCGGCCTCGCCGATTTTCAGCCAACCCCGCTCGCGCCCGAAGAAGTCGACATCGGGGAATTGAAGCTCCGTCTCCTCGGCATTCAGGCGTTGGAAACCGCCCGCTGCTTCGAGGAAAAAGTCCTTACCGATGTGCGTGAAGCCGACGTGGGGTCGATTCTCGGTTTTGGCTTTGCGCCGTTTTCCGGCGGGACATTGTCGTGGATCGACATGATGGGCACGAAACGCTTTGTCGCCCTGTGCCGTAAGCTTGAGAAAAAATTTGGCACGCGCTTTACGCCAAACAAGCTGCTGATCGAGCTCGCCGATCACGATGAGGGCTTCTACCAGCGCTTCGCGCCCGTGAAACGGAAAGAAGCAGCGTAAGACAGACTTAGGCCAGTCATGGCCGGGCCTGCCGGGTCAGGCCCGGCGCCGACAATTGGAAACTCTGAACACCATTTCGCCATAGGCGTTGAGTGCTCAATGTCCGCTGAAACCCGCTCACTCTTCCGTTGGCGCGAGAATTCCCGGCAGTGTCTGGGCGCTGGGATTGGTGTCGCTGTTCATGGATCTCTCGTCCGAGATGATCCATGCGCTCCTGCCGCTTTATCTGGTGAGCGTGCTCGGGGCATCCACGCTCACGGTCGGTTTCATCGAGGGCATTGCGGAAGCGACCGCTTCGATCACCAAGATCTTTTCCGGCGCCCTGAGCGACTATCTCGGTAAGCGCAAGCTTCTGGCCGCGCTCGGCTACGGCCTTGCAGCCGTGACGAAACCCGTGTTCCCGCTGGCCTCAAGCATTGCCTGGCTCACCGTAGCGCGCTTCGTGGATCGGATCGGCAAGGGCATCCGCGGCGCGCCGCGCGATGCACTTGTTGCCGATCTTACGCCAGCCGACCTGCGTGGCACGGCGTTCGGCCTTCGGCAGTCCCTCGACACTGTCGGCGCTGTGCTCGGTCCGCTCGCGGCAATTATCTTCATGGCGATATTTGCAGATAATTTCACCACCGTATTCTGGATCGCAGTTGTGCCGGCATTCATTTCGCTGGCGATAATCGTCGTCGCCGTGCGAGAGCCGGATCGAATGCTGGGCGGACGCCTCGTACGATCGCCGTTTTCGCGTTCGGAACTCGCGAGACTTGATGCCGCCTATTGGATGGTCGTGGGTGTGTCGGCTATTTTTACTCTTGCACGCTTCAGTGAGGCATTCCTTCTGCTCCGCGCGCAGTCGGTCGGGCTAGACGTCGCCATCGTGCCGGCCGTGATGGTCGTGATGAACATCGCTTATACGATCTCGGCCTGGCCCGCGGGCGCGCTGTCGGATAGAAACGGCCGCTACGGCGTTCTTGTCGTTGGCTTCGCTCTGTTGATGGTCGCCGATCTCGTGCTGGCGCTTGGCGACAGCGTATGGACCGTGATGATCGGCGTTACCCTGTGGGGCCTGCATATGGGTCTCACTCAGGGGCTACTGGCAGCACTGGTTGCCGATACGGCGCCGCCGGCTCTGCGCGGCACCGGCTTTGGAATGTTCAACCTGGTGAGTGGTGTTGCGCTGCTGGCCGCAAGCATAATTGCGGGTGCGCTGTGGGACTTCGTCGGGCCGCGCGGCACATTTCTCGCCGGCGCGTTGATAACGGCGATAGCGCTGATCGTGTTGCCTTTCACACACCGGCGGCGAGGTGCGAGGACAGTCACCTGACTCACACTTTAAGTGGCCCCTATACCACGACCGTCAGCTTCTTCGCCGCCCGGGTCACACCGGTGTAAAGCCAGCGCTCGCGGCTGTCAGGAAACGCGAATGACTCGTCGAACAGCACGACATCGTCCCATTGCGAGCCCTGCGCCTTGTGTACGGTGAGCACGTAGCCGTAGTCGAACTCGTCATAGGGCTTGCGGCGCTGCCAATCGACCTGTTCGATGCCGCCCGAAAAACATTCCGGCCGAACGGATACCTTTACGCCGCGCATTGCGGTGTCGTCGTCGGGCAAAAGCCGCATCGTCATGATTCCGGCCTTGGCGCCACTCTTGCGCCCGCCGCGATCCTTCACGGTCCACAGCCCGCCGTTGAACAGGCCCTTCTTGCGATTGTTGCGCAGGCACACCAGCTTGTCGCCGGCCGACGGCATCTCACCATCGAAGCCGCGCCGTTCGCGCATGCGCGCGTTGTAGGACCGCCGCGTAACATTGCGCCCGACCAGCACCTGATCGGAGTCGAGCACGCGCTGCGGATCGAGGTCGGCCTTGCGGATCACCTCGGTCTCACCGTAGCGCCCCGGTTCGAGATATTCACCGGCGCGGATTTCCATCGACAGACGTACGATCGGATCATCCTGTGCCTGCCGATGCACCTCTGTGAGCATCGCGTCGGGCTCTGCCTCGGTGAAGTAGCCTCCGCCTTGAATGGGTGGCAGCTGCGCCGGGTCGCCGAGCACCAGTACCGGCACACCGAAGGAGAGCAGGTCGCGGCCAAGCTCGGCATCCACCATCGAGCATTCGTCGATGATTATGAGTTCTGCCTTGGATGCGGGCGCTTCGTCCCAAAGATCGAAATTCGGGATTTCCTCGCCACTCTCACGCGCGCGATAGATCAGGCTGTGGATGGTTGAGGCGCCATGACAGCCCTTGCCGCGCATGACGGAAGCCGCCTTGCCGGTGAATGCTGCGAATTTCACGTCGCCGTCGGCCTCGTCGGCGATGTGGCAGGCGAGGGTGGTTTTGCCGGTACCGGCAAAACCGAACAGGCGGAATACCTGTGGCGTGCCGTTAGAGCCGGGCTTGGCCCTAAGCCAGTCAGCGACGGACTTGAGAGCATTGTTCTGATGGGGGGTGAACAGCGGCATGGCGGATAGCAATAGAGCATGCAGCAGTCAGGGAAAAGAACAAAAATAGAACGCAAACTCGCGCCCCTTCACGGACAATATTCCTAGGATGGCGAAGCCGCTGTGACTTGTCGTTCGTGGAAACGGAGTGCGCCGGTAAAATAGCGTCTGGACCAGTGGGCAGACTGCAGCGCCGTGCACCGTGCATTGCCCTTTGCGGTGCAGCATGCTTAACGTCGCGGCCCTTTTATTCCGGAACTACGCATGGCTCGTGACCAGGTCGACATGACGCCGATCGAGACGCGCGACGAACTCGTCGCCTGGCTCGAAGCTGGCTGCAAGGCAAAGACGCAGTTTCGAGTCGGGACCGAGCACGAGAAGTTCGCTTTTACAGTCACCGACCATCGGCCCGTGCCCTATGCCGGAAAGCGGAGCATCCGCGCGCTGCTCGATGGCATGCGTGAGTTGCTCGGCTGGGAGCCGATCGTCGAAGGCAACAATATCGTCGGCATGTTCGACGTCACTGGCGGCGGACCATCTCGTCAAGCCCGCGGTGACGACTGCCAGTGCACCGTACGACAATGTGCGTCAGACCACCGCCGATTGATGGCGCGTGCTCGCGCAGGTGCGCGTCGCGAAGCCTGTGGAATCGCTTTCTCGGCATCGAGATAACGCCGCAACTGGAGCACGCAGCATGC
>CAWHQF010000005.1:0-161236 GCA_963831475.1 uncultured Alphaproteobacteria bacterium | reverse complement strand
GGCCGGATGCAAATCCGACCTGCGGCACCGCGCGCTCGCCTTCGCTCGACAATTCGAAATAGTCGCGCTGGGTGAACCCGTACAGGCCCGCGACCAGATTGCCGGGAAACGACTGCACGAGCACATTCTGGTTGCGTACCGCGCCATTGTAGTAGCGGCGCGCCATCTGCAGCTCCGTTTCGAGCTGGCTCAGCTGCTGCTGCAGGTCCAGAAAATTCGCGCTCGCCTTGAGGTCGGGATAATTCTCCGCCAGCGCAACCAGCTTGCCAAGCGCGAGCGACAGTGCGCCTTCAGCCTGCGCGCGGCTTGCAATGTCGTCGGCCGGGAGCGCGCGCGCCGCCGCGCGCAGACGCGTCACCTCATCCAGAACCGAGCGTTCATGCGCGGCATAGCCCTTGACGGCTTCGACAAGGTTGGGAACGAGATCGGAGCGCCGCTTGAGCTGCACATCGATCCCGCTCCAGGCCTCATTCGCCATCTGGCGCGTGCGCACCAGCCGGTTGAAGACAATGACTGCGGACAGGAGGATCGCCGCAGCGACGATCAATATGGCCCAGAGCAGCATGGTCTAAGGCGCCCCCACGCCGGATGATTCGAATTATATCGCGTTATGCTTGCCTGCGCAGAGCGCCGGCGCGGTGTCACCCACCGAAAAATCAGGCGGCTCCGCCACCTTCAGTCGCAAGCCAGGCCTCTCCGCAGGCTTTTGCCAAATCCCGCACGCGCAGAATATAGCTTTGCCGTTCCGTAACCGAGATCACGCCGCGCGCATCGAGAAGATTGAACACATGGCTCGCCTTGATGCATTGATCGTACGCCGGCAGCGCCATGAGATGACGTTCCTTTTTGCCGTCCGCCCAGCCGGCCGCGAGATATTTCCGGCAGGCCGTTTCCGCCATCTTGAATTGCTCAAACAGCATGGCGGTATCCGCGAATTCGAAGTTGTGACGCGAATATTCTTCCTCGGCCTGAAGGAACACGTCGCCGTAGGTGACTTTCTTGTTATCGTCTCTGCCGTTGAAATTGAGCGCGTAGACATTGTCGACGCCTTGCACATACATCGCGAGCCGCTCGAGTCCGTAGGTCAGCTCTCCCGCAACAGGCGCGCATTCAAAGCCGGCGACCTGCTGAAAGTACGTGAACTGCGAGACTTCCATCCCGTCGCACCAGCACTCCCAGCCGAGTCCCCACGCGCCGAGCGTCGGGCTTTCCCAGTCGTCTTCGACAAACCGGATGTCGTGAATTTTCGGATCAATGCCGATGGCCTTGAGCGAGTTGAGATAGAGATCCTGGATGTCCGGAGGTGACGGCTTCAGGATCGTCTGGAACTGGTAATAGTGTTGCAGGCGATTTGGGTTTTTGCCGTAGCGGCCATCCTTCGGCCGGCGCGAAGGCTGCACGTAGGCGGCATTCCATGGTTTGGGTCCAAGCGCGCGCAGGGTTGTCGCCGGATGGAATGTGCCGGCTCCAACTTCCATGTCGTAGGGCTGCAGGATCACGCAGCCCCAATTCGCCCAATATTGCTGCAGCGCAAGGATGAGGCCCTGGAAAGACCGGGTGGGGTCCAGGTTGCCTTGATGTGCGCCATCGCTGGCGAGAAGTTTGGCTTCAGCCATCGGATAGATACTGATTCTTAAGCACGGGAATAGATTCGACCCTAGTTGCCGCTCCCAGGGGGGTCAAGCCGGGGACAATTTACTTAAATTTTGAACCACGACTGCTATCCACGCGCCCAAGCGCCAGTTTAGCGGGGTAACCGTCGTGTTCGAGTTTCAGCTTTTCGGATGGGTGCTGATCGCGCTCTTTTTCGGCGCAATGGTTGGCGGCCATCGCAGCGTCGCCGACCGTCACAGCGACTAAGCCGTCACGAAGCGGCAATTCCTAAAGCCGATATTCTCCCGTCGCCGGATCACGGCGAAGGGTCGGACGATTTTCCGCATCCGTGATCTTGGCTTTCACGCGCCTGGCCTGATCAAGCTCTTCGTTAATCCGGCGCGCTTCCTTAACCGCCCAATGGACGATCATCGCGCCGCCTAATGCGGCGAGTGACCACTTCAGTAGAGGCGACAGAAAAACTGGCGGCATAGGCAACTCCAATACTTTGTCGACTTGGCATCGACTGGCGCAAAGTCGGGCGCGAAGGCGGCATTTTCGGGGCAGATTCGCCGTGGAGCAAGGGCGAAGACCTAAGTGACGCAGGGTGTCGGCATGGTTGGGCAGCATCCGCTAGTGGAACGCGACACGGATGAGCTAGGCTCTACGGGGGGTTACACAATAATGCCGCAACGGCCATCCCATCGAATGGCCGGCCGCCCGTGGAGGAGTTATGAGCAGCCCATTCAGGCCCGGCCGGGCAATTTTGAGCTTATTCGTTGCCGTCGTCGCACTGACGCCCTGGCTTTGCGGCCCTTCCACCGCAGCGGAAGTCTGGCCCAATCGGCCGGTACGGTTCATCGTGACGCTTGGACCGGGAAGCGGCGTCGACATCGGCGCAAGGCTCTTCGCCGATAAGCTGGCCGCGAAATGGGGCCAGCCTGTCGTTGTGGAAAATCGTCCCGGCGGCGATGGCATCCTCGCGATCACCACTTTTCTCAGCGCACATGATGATCACACGCTGCTGGTTTCGCCGGTAAGTTCTTTCACTGCACATCCCTATTTCCACGACAAGCTTCCCTATGATCAGAAGGATCTCATTCCGATTGCGCGTATTTCGAAAACCGTGGTTGCTGTGAGCGTTCCGACATCGTTGAACGTCAATTCGCTGAAAGAGCTCGAAGCTCTGGCGCGCGCCAAGCCGGGTCAGTTGAACTGGACGACCGCGACGGGATTCACCGACTTTGTCTTTGCCGGATTTCTCCACACCGTCGGACTCAAGATGGCGAAAGTGCCTTACAAGAACCCCGCCGGAGCGGTCACGGATCTGGCGGCCGGTGTCATCCAGGTTTACATGCCGGCCTACGCGATCGTGCGCCCGCAGGTCGAGGCCGGAAAAGTGAAGCTGCTTGCTGTCACAAACCACGAACGCGCGCCCGCAATTCCCGACATTCCGACTGCGATCGAATCCGGCTATCCGTCGCTCGAATTCGACGGATTGGTCGGGCTCTTCGGTCCCCCCGGAATCGCCGATGGTGTGCGTGCGAAAATTGCCGATGACATTCGCGCGGTTGCTTCCGATCCTGAAATCGTCAAGAAACTGACGCTGACAGGACAAATCGTCAGCCCCGGCAATGCAGCGGAATTCGCCGCATCGATAGCCCAGCAGCGGGAACAGGTCGCGGCGGTCGCAAAATTATTCGGCAACAAACCGGTGCAATAAGCGCGTTCAAACGCCCGAAAAACTACAGGCCATACCGGCCCCAAAGCGCGCGTGTTTCGAGCGCAGATATCAACTCGTCGGCAAGTCCGGGATGGCTCGCCATTGCATTGGCGAGATCGACACCGGGCAGACGCCTGCCTAACAGCGAACGTTCGGCGGAAATGAGCGGCGTGTGCACCTTCTCGCCATAACGTTCGCGCAATATCGATCGCAGATCGCCGACGTGGTCCACCAGCCCTAACTCGATTGCCTTTTGTGCCGTCCAGAATTCACCGGAGAACAGTGTCTTGTCGGAGCCCTGCAGCTTCGTGCCACGCCGCGATTTCACCAGTTCGATGAAATGCTGGTGGATGTCCTGCTGGATTGCCTTGATGCGTTTCACATCCTCGGGCTTCTCGGGCAGGAACGGGTCGAGCATCACCTTGCGGTCACCCGCGGTATAAAGCCTGCGTTCAATCCCAAGTTTTTCCATCAACTTGGGAAACCCGAAGGCGCCACCAACAACACCGACCGAACCGACGATCGAGAACTGGTCGCAGATAATCTCGTCAGCCGCGCAGGCCAGCATGTAACCGCCCGAGGCCCCGACATCCTCCACAAATGCCAGGACTGGAATTCGCTTTTCGTCCGCGAGTTGCCGGATACGCCTGAATATCAGGTGCGACTGCGAGGGGGAACCGCCCGGCGAATTGATGACAAGCGCGACGGCCCGCGCACGCGGCGTCTCGAACGCGCGTTCCAAAGATCGGGCGATGGTCGACAGCAACAGGCCAGGCCTTAGAGGGGTGACGACCCCGATGGCACCGATCATGCGAACCACCGGTACGACCGGCACATCGGTGCGAAACCGTCGCGGCACCAACCGGGCGAACTGATCGATGACACGACGGCTGAGACTTGGCGGAGAGTTACTCGCGGAATTTGCCATCGGAGTTAGTTAGGCAGCCGCTACCCTTTGAGTCAAAGCCCGCAGCCTGAACAGGGCGGTCGCCAACCATGGCACCGGTATCCCTATATCGCAACGCATCAAATTCTCGCGAGATCCCCTGAAAGCGGGTGAAGTTGCCTAATTTTTAACGCTGGAATGCTTTTTGCAACGCGGTAGCAGCCGGCGCTTTTCTAGAGGCAGTTCGATGGACCCGAAAATCACCCTCCTGTTCCTGCTCATCGCCAGTGTTATTGGCCTTTCGCACCTCAACGAGGAAAAGTTGGGTCGTGCCCGGCGTCATTTGAGCGAATTACGCTGGCGCGAAATCATCCCGCGGCGGCCGAGAGGCTAAGCAGTTGCTGAGCGCTCAGAATGTTTCCGTAAATTCCAACGGCGCTGCCGAGCGCAGGACGGCCTCCGCGGCAGGGGTGGGTCGGCCCTCGTCATCGTTGAGAACTAACGGGCGGTAAGTCGCCTGCGAGGCACCGCCGCCTCTCACTGCCGATACCAGCACGCGAATAGCCGGCGCTCCCGCCCGGGGAACCACCGGCAGCACCGAAATATTCCCGAATGCGGGGTGCAACGCGGCAACCACGTCGTTGAGCGCGTCGGCCCGCCAAATCAGTGTCAACACACCGGCCGGCTTCGTAAGCCAGGCGGACGTACCGACCCATCGCCCGAGCAGGCCGGGGCTGCCGACATGCGCGGATCGGCGGCGTGGATCCGGCGACACGTTGTGGCGGCTCGCGTCGAAAAAGGGGGGGTTCATCAACACGCAATCAAAACTTGCCGGCACCACTCCGGCGGCCTGCAACGCTTCGACACTCTCTGCATCGGCACCGACAACGGTTGCTCGGTCATCGAGCCCGTTGAGCCGCGCGTTGTCGGCTGCCAGTGCACATAATTCTGCATCAATCTCAATCAGCGTGACCTTCAATCCAGCGGTTCGCGCTGCAAGTGCGAGTCCTGCGGCGCCGACACCCGCGCCGAGATCGGCGGCCTGTTGGCCGGCGTGTGCACGAGCGGCCGCAGCCAGAAGAATAGCGTCGTGGCCGACGCGATGGCCGCGCAGCGGCTGGCGTATCCGAAGTCTGCCGCCGAGGATGGCGTCTTCGCTGATCTCGTCTTCAGCTCCCATCGGGACGCAACTCATGCCCCAGTCCGGCGTCTTCCAAAAGCTGTCGGGCGCGCAACTCATGGCCTTCCGCCACCAGCACACGACGCGGTAAAACACCGAGCGAGCCTTCCAGAACACTCATATTCTGATCCAAGATCAGAGGGCGTATGCCGGCGCCTTCAAGGAGCGCGACGACCGCGGAAACCAGCACCGCATCGTTTGTACGAATGAGCTCGCGCATTATGTCCTGCTCAATTGTCTGGATGGCGGATATGGGCAGGTGACGTTCTTGCTGCGCCTGCTTGTCGCACTTACTTGTTGCACTTGCGCCCCATTCGCCCACTTGCTTTTGTCGCGCTAATTTGAAGGGTACCTCAATTTAACGCACTTGCCGCATTGGCATAGCGTTTCTATGCTCTCGTTTTGCCAACAGTCGGGAGATGCATTTGGCCGTTGTCCTTCCCTTTGAAAGCCCGAACCCGGCCTCGCTCAACCGTCTCGCCGAACTCGTGGCACTGGACATGGAGCGCGTCAACTCGACAATCCTGTCGCGGACCGGCTCCGAAGTCTCCATGATCCCTGAGGTCGCCAATCACCTTATTTCGTCAGGAGGAAAGAGGTTACGTCCGATGCTGACCTTGGCAATGGCTCGCCTGGCCGGGTATTCGGGCGATGGCCACATCAAGCTCGCCGCCGCGGTCGAGTTCATGCATACGGCGACCCTCCTGCACGACGACGTCGTCGATGAAAGCGACATGCGGCGTGGCAAGGTGGCGGCACGTATGCTCTGGGGCAACGAGGCGAGCGTCCTGGTGGGCGACTTCCTGCTGGGCCAAGCCTTCAAGATGATGGTCGAAGTCGGAAATTTGCACTCGCTCGACATTCTCTCTTCCGCTGCTGCCGTGATCGCGGAGGGCGAAGTGATGCAGCTCGGCACCGCCAAGAACACCGCCACCAATGAGGACGAATATCTGGCGGTGATCAGGGCTAAAACCGCCGAATTGTTCGCCGCCGCCTGTGAGGTTGGTCCAGCGCTTGCGTCGAAAGAAAAGGCCGAACTCGCCGCCTGCCGTTCATTCGGAATGAATCTCGGGATCGCCTTCCAGCTCATCGATGACGCGCTGGACTACGGCGGCAAATCCGCAAAGCTCGGTAAGAACACAGGAGACGACTTTCGCGAAGGCAAAATTACGCTGCCGGTCGTCCTGTCTTTCCGCCGCGGCACTGAAAATGAGCGATCCTTCTGGAATCGGACCTTGGCCGACGGCGATATCCTGGAGGGCGATCTCGATCGCGCCCTCGCCTTGATGGCAAAACATCATGCCATCGAGGATACGGTCGGACGCGCACGTCATTACGGCGCGATCGCCACCGACGCCCTCGCATTGGTGCCGCCTTCAGAAATCAAATCCGCACTGGAAGAGGCCGTCGCGTTCTGTATCGGACGCGCCCACTAAGCCGCGCATTGCACGCTAGTTTTGATGGGCCGAATATCCGGTCGCCGGATCACGCAGAAGCTGGAAACGGATATTAGGGTCGGGATCCTGGCCTATATATTTCCCGTAAGCATAGACCGGCGGCGCACAACCGTTGGGCTGCGGCCCGGGGTGACCAGGGAGCAGAAAGCTCCAGGAAAAACTGTACGGCTGGTCGGCACAGTGCGCCCGCGCCTTCGCTTTCACCCGCGCCAACGCCGGGTCCGCGGTGATAACGCCGAGAACCAAAATCGGTATTAGCGCCAAACTGAACTTCATGTGTCACCTCCGAGCGCTGCCTATAGCAAGGCCCGCGCAAGCCAACCGTTTCCTCTAAAGCCGGCAAATTCAAGATTGGCCGGGCGCACCGCCGATCGTCGTGGCGCAGACCCACCAGTTCTCGTGCTCGGAGTGGAGTCGTTTAGCGGCGGCCGCTGCTTCATCGGACGAGCTGAACAATGCAAAACAAGTCGGCCCCGAACCGGACATACGCACAAGCCTGTTGCCTGGCGAGGCGCGCAGCCTATCAAGCACTTCACCGATGGCGGGCACACAGGCGACTGCCGCATCCGTCAGGTCATTCTTGTGCTGGCCAAGAAATTCGATCAAGGAGTCAAACCTCGCCGGCACATCAACGAGACCGCGGCCGCCTTTCTGGGTGGCAAAATTGCCGAACACATCGCGCGTCGCAAGGGCCACCCCAGGGTTGACCAGCACGGCGGGGAGCCGCGGCAAGTCGAGCGGTTCGGACAGCACCTCTCCGATGCCGCGCATGATGCGCGAATGTGGATCGAGGCACACTGGCACATCGGCGCCCACAGACCGCGCCGCTGTCATCAGCCGCGGATCAGTCAGGGCGATATTGTTGGAGCGCGCCAGCAGACGGAACGCCGCGGCAGCGTCAGCCGAACCGCCGCCGATGCCGGCCGCAACCGGGAGGTTCTTCTCAAGCAGAAAGCGCCCGGCTTTGAGGCCGTCAATCCGGCCGCGCAATGCACCGAGCGCCTTGACCACCAGATTATCCGCGGCAAGTCCGCTCTTTGATGCAAATGGTCCGGTGATCTCAAGACGATCCGCGTCGTCGACCTGCAAGCGCAAGATATCCGCGATGTCGGCGAAAGCCACGAGACTCTCAATCTCATGATATCCGTCGGCGCGGCGACCGAGCACCCGCAGCGAGAGATTGATCTTGGCGGGTGCCTTTTCGAGCAGGGGCGCGTTCACGCAAAAGCCTGCTTACTGATTAGCCGCCGTCGCCGCTCTTTTTGCCGGCCTTGGCTTGCGAGGAGGTCTCATCAGGCAAGCCGGATTTGAGCTTTTCCTCGATCTTGGGAAGCTCCTCCGGATCCGGTTTGAGATCGCGCGCGTGCGCCCACTGAAATCTTGCTTCCAGCACACGCCCAACACGCCAATAGGCATCACCCAAATGATCGTTGATGGTGGGGTCTTCCGGCTTGAGTTCGATCGCGCGCTCAAGCTGCTTTGTCGCTTCGTCGTAATTGCCGATGCGGAAATAGGCCCAGCCGAGCGAGTTCGACGATGTAGCCATCATCGGGACGCTGCTGGACGGCTTTCTTGATCATCTCCATTCCCTGGTCGAGGTTAATCCCTTGGTCGATCCAGGAATAGCCGAGATAATTGAGTGCGTGCGGTTGATCGGGAAACAGCTCGAGCGCCTTTTTGAGGTCGGCTTCGGCTTTCGGCCACTGCTTCGAGCGTTCGTAGCAGATGCCCCGGAAATAATAGATGACCCAGTTCGCCTTTTCAGGCTTTGCGATCGTTGCGACGCCCTTGGAATAGACGTTGGCGCATTCAGCAAATTTCTTGTGGCCGCGTAAGACATTCCCCAGCGCCATGATCGCTTCGAGATCATCGGGGTGCTGCTTGATCAGCGCTTCAAGATGCTTCTGGGCCTCATCCGGCCGGTCGAGCGCGTCCAGGTTGGCGGCCATCTGAATGGCGGCATTGCGATGTAGCGGCGAATTCGTGGGGATGCGCTCATAGGCTTTGATCGCCAGTTCGGGCTTCTTCAGAGACTCATAAAGATCGGCCAGCGACAGCAATGAGAGCGGATGGTTGGGGGCAAGAAACAGCGACAGCTGGAGATAAACCAGGCCAAGATCTTCGCCGCCGCGGCGACCGAGCGAGGCACCAAGCCCATAGAGCGCTTCAGCCCCGCCGAGTTGCGCGGTCGAAACGAGCGGCTGGAGTTTCTCGCCGGCTTTGAGCTTGTCCATCGCCTCGACGACAAGCGGATGGCGCGGCAATGCCTTGTCGAACGTCTCGAAAATGGCAAGCGCTTCCTTCGGCGAGCGGTTGCGCGAAAGCCAGCTCCCGTAGGCCTCGACAACTCGCAATGCCGTGGAGTCGAGCTTGTAGGCGTGCTCGAGGCGCTTGCCGGCTTCCTTCTCGTTGCCCGCGAGGTCGTAAATCATACCCGCGTGCAGATCCTTGAAGATCGCGTACCACTCGGGGCCCGCGAGCCGATCGATGCCGGCGATGGCTCCCTTGGTGTCATTGGCACCGTAGAGGCTCCAGGCCGAAAGCAGCGTCGCAGTCAGATCGGTGATTGGTCCACGGATCGATTGCGCGAGATCGCGGCGGGCGGCGGGATATTGCTTGTGCTTGAGTTCGCTTACGCCGAGCACGAGGCGAGCAACGCGGTCATTCTTGTCGACCTGAACGACGCGTTCGCCGAATTTTGCCGCCTCATCGACGTCGCCGTCGACGAGGAAGGATAAAAATGCGCGATCAAGCAATTCGCTGTTGTTGGGGTCGCGCTTGAGTGCCGCACGGTAGTAGGCCGCGGCCGCGGCCGCATCGCGCTGCTGGCCGGCGTGACGGGCGGCAAGGTAGCTGCCCGACGCACTCGTGGCGCCGAGCGGTACGACATTCGATGGCTGCGCGGCCAGTGTGATTGGCGCGCCGATAAGAACGGCGGCAAGCGCGCTGCCGGCAAAGCGGCAGGCGAGTCTCGAAAACGTCACGGGCGATTGCTCCAATAAGGCGGCTGACAGCGGATTGCACGCGGGCCGCGATGTTGTACCGAGAATGGCCTTTTTGCGCCACCCCTGCAAGAACGTGCGGAACGGCGTGGTCGAAAATCAGCATGAAAGCCACGATGTGGCGGTATCGTGACGGCCCTGGTCCTCCCCATCACATATTGGGGTAATTCGGCCCGCCGCCACCCTCCGGGGGAACCCAGGTGATGTTTTGGTTCGGATCCTTGATGTCGCAGGTTTTGCAGTGGACGCAGTTCTGCGCGTTGATCACGAATTTCGGGACGCCGCCTTCTTCCACCCATTCATAGACGCCAGCCGGGCAGTAGCGCGCGGAGGGGCCTGCGTACACGTCGTGCTCGGACTTTTTTTGCAGCCCGAGATCGGCGACGTGCAGATGAACCGGCTGATTCTCTTCATGATTGGTATTCGACAGAAATACCGACGAAAGCCGGTCAAAGGTCAACTTTCCGTCAGGTTTGGGATAGGTGATTGGTGCGCATTCGGACGCGGGCTTTAGCGTCGCATAGTCCGGCTTGCCGTGCTTTAGAGAGCCAAGGACGGAGAAGCCAAGCGTATTCGTCCACATGTCGAGCCCGCCAAGCGCGATCCCCGCCAGCGTGCCGAACTTCGACCAGAGCGGCTTGGCATTGCGGACTTTCCACAAATCCTTGCCGATGGCGGAGGCGCGCCAGCCGGAATCGTATTCCACAAGCTCGTCGTTGCTGCGGCCGGCGGAAAGAGCAGCGGCCGCGGCTTCGGCCGCCATAATCCCCGACAGTATCGCGTTATGGCTTCCCTTGATGCGGGGCACGTTCATGAACCCCGCATCGCAGCCAACCAGAACCCCGCCCGGAAATGACAGTTTCGGCACCGACTGATAGCCACCCTCGGTCAACGCACGGGCGCCGTAGGCGAGACGCTTACCGCCGGAAAACGTATCGCGGACCAGCGGATGAGTCTTGAAGCGCTGAAATTCTTCGAACGGGGAAAGGTAGGGATTTGTGTAATTGAGATGCAACACGAAACCGACCGACACGAGATTGTCGTCGTCATGATAAAGGAATGAGCCGCCTCCGGTCGAATTGTCGAGCGGCCAGCCGAAGCTGTGCTGCACCAGCCCCTTGCGGTGCTTTTCCGGGCTGACCTGCCAGAGCTCTTTCAAGCCGAGGCCGAATTTCTGCGGCTCGCGATCCTGGGCAAGACCGAACTTCGCGATCAACTGTTTGCCGAGATTGCCGCGCGCACCTTCGGCGAACAGCGTGTATTTTGCGCGCAGTTCCATGCCGCGCGTGAAACTGTCTTTCGGCTGGCCATCCTTACCAACACCCATATCGCCGGTCGCAATGCCGCAAACCGCGCCATTCGAGTCGTACAGGACTTCGGTTGCCGCAAAACCGGGATAGATTTCAACGCCGAGCGCTTCAGCTTTGGTGGCGAGCCAGCGGCACACTGTCCCCAGCGAGACGATGAAATTGCCGTGGTTGTTCATCAGCGGGGGCATCAAAAAATTCGGAAGCCGCAGTGCCCCGCCCGCCGTGAGATAATAAAACCGGTCGTCGGTGACGACGGTCTTCATCGGAGTGTCATCGGAGCGCCACTCCGGCAGGAGCTGGTCGAGGCCAACCGGGTCGATCACCGCGCCGGAAAGGATATGCGCGCCGACTTCGGAGCCTTTCTCGACTACCACGACAGAGATGTCAGCACTGACCTGCTTAAGCCGGATCGCGCTGGCGAGACCGGCCGGCCCGGCGCCGACAATCACGACATCGAATTCCATCGTCTCGCGAACAGGTAGTTCGGCCATGAATCTCTCCTATGCGCATTGTCCACTTTTGCACACGGGGCGGCAATCGCGAGCATCTCGTGCGCCGCCATGCTAGTGTGCATAAATGGTGCCCATTCGCGAAAAGGCGGCGCGCGACCTGCTCGATTTCTACATTGAAACGGGTGTCGACGCGCTTGTCGGCGAGGAACCGATCAACCGGTTTGCGGGCGATGAGCCGCAGATGATCGTTCGTGCAGCTCCTGCGCGAACACCACCGGCGCTGGAGCAGAGAAGCGGTCCGGCCGCACCGACTCCACCCGCTCCCGACGAAGCCTCGATGGCTGCGCGCGAAGCGGCCAAGAGCGCAAAATCGCTCGACGAGTTGCGCGCAATCCTCGACAAATTCGAAGGCTGCGCCCTCAAGGCCACCGCCACGCAACTCGTGTTTGCGGATGGAAATCCTGGAGCCCACCTGATGTTTGTCGGCGAGGCTCCGGGCCGAGATGAAGACATCGAAGGTCTGCCTTTCGTCGGCCGCTCCGGCAAGCTGCTCGACCGCATGCTGGCGGCAATCGGGCTAGACCGCTCGAAGGTCTACATCGCCAACATCGTTCCCTGGCGGCCACCCGGCAATCGCACCCCAACGCCACAGGAATCGCAAATATGCTTGCCGTTCATCCTTCGCCAGATCGAACTTGTTGACCCGGACGTCCTCGTTTGTCTTGGCGGGCCATCTGCGCAGGCATTGCTTGGAATAAAAGAAGGGATCACCAAAACGCGCGGACGCTGGTTCAAATTCCAGACCGGCAAGCGCGAGATACGCGCCATGCCGACATTTCATCCGGCCTTCTTGTTGCGCAGCCCACTGCAGAAGCGCTTCGCCTGGCGCGATTTTCTTGCGATCAGGAAAGCCCTCGATCAGCAGTAGGCGATCTGGATCGCACCGGCCGCGATGACCCGGACCTGCCACAACGAGGCTGAATTCATCCTGCCACCGCGAACTTGATGGCAAACAGCACCGCAAGCACGATCACCGCCGGCGAGGCCTCGCGCGCCTTTCCCGAAATCAGTTTGGCGAGAGTGTATGTGATGAAGCCGAGCCCGATACCCGTAGCGATCGAATATGTGAGCGGCATGGTAATCGCCGTCACCACAGCCGGCGCATACTCAGTGATGTCATCCCAATCGATCTCGGCGAGACCGCGTGCCATCACGCAGGCGACGTAGAGCAATGCCGCCGCTGAAGCGTAAGCGGGAATCATTCCCGCAAGTGGCGCAAAGAACAGCGTCAGCAGGAAGAACACACTGACAAAGGCGGCGGTCAGCCCTGTGCGCCCTCCGGCGGAAACACCGGCCGCACTCTCGATATAACTTGTGGTCGTCGATGTCCCGATCACCGCGCCGAACATGGCTGCAAAACTGTCGGAGATGAGCGCCTCTTTCATACGTGCCAGTTTGCCGTTCTTCATCAGTCCGGTTCGGTGGGTCACCCCGATCAACGTCCCGGCATTGTCAAATACGTCGATGAACAGAATCGAGAACACGACGATGAGAAAGGTGATCTCGCCGAGCCGCGAAAAATCGAGCTGGAAAAATGTCGGCGCGAGCGACGGCGGGACCGAAACAATACCGTTGAATTGGGACAGCCCGAACGGCAAGCCGATCGCCGTGACGACAAGTATTCCGATCAATGTGCTGCCCAGAATGCGCCGGTAGTTGAGGCCCGCGATGACCACAAATCCGAGCAGCATCAGAACCGCCTGCGGGTTCGTCAGATCGCCGAGTGTGACCAGGGTCGCCGGGTGAGCGACGACGACTTTGGCCTCCTCAAGCGCGATGATTCCCAAAAACAGACCGACTCCCGCTGACACGGCAAGCTTGAGGTTCTGGGGAATGGACTCGATGACGTACTGCCGAATCCTGAATACGGAAATCAGGAAGAAGAGCACCCCTGAACAAAATACGGCGGCGAGCGCCTGTTGCCAGGCGTATTTGAGGGTCAGTACCACCGTGAAAGCGAAAAAGGCATTGATGCCCATGCCTGGTGCGAGCGCGATCGGATAGTTGGCGTAGAGCGCCATCACCATCGTGCTCACTGCGGCAGCGACGCAGGTCGCGACGAAGACCGCCCCCGGGTCCATCCCGGCCTTGCCGAGAATGATCGGGTTGACGAATACGATATAGACCATCGTCAGAAAGGTCGTTACGCCGGCGACAAATTCGGTGCGGATATCAGTGCCTTGCTGCGATAGTCCGAAAAATCGCTCCAGCACCGTCGCAATATATGGCCCGGTTGCTTTTGTCGCCGATGCCCCCCTTACCCGCTTGACCATTTCGACCCCCGCGCATGCCCGGCTGAAAGCCTAACGCGGCGGCATCCCGTTCGTCAGATGCGTTTGTGGGGCTTGTGGATACTTCGGCCCAGGAGGTGCCGCTTCGATATATCGCAGCACCGGAACGCATTAGGCTCGCCGCGATTTATAACCCCCGAATATAATCGCCGGGGGGCGTCCGCTCGGAGCTTGTCATGGATCTTGATCCTGTCCTGCTGGCTCGTCTGCAATTCGCGTTCACGATCATTTTCCACATTATTTTCCCGAGCTTCACGATCGGGCTTTCCGCCTATATCGCCACGCTCGGCGCGATCTGGCTGCGCAGCGGCAATGATCGCTACCACCAGCTCATGCGCTTCTGGACGAAGATTTTCGCGGTTTCTTTTGCCATGGGTGTCGTCTCGGGGATCGTGCTCTCGTATCAGTTCGGCACGAATTGGAGCCGCTTTTCGGTCTTCGCCGGTAACGTGATCGGCCCGTTGATCGGCTACGAAGTTCTAAGCGCGTTTTTCCTGGAAGCGACTTTTCTCGGCGTCCTGCTCTTCGGATTCAATCGCGTGCCGCCCTGGCTCTACGTCCTCTCGGCGGCCATCGTCGCCGTTGGCACCGCCATTTCGGCATTCTGGATCTTGTCCGCCAACAGCTGGATGCAGACACCGAGCGGCTATGAGATTCACGACGGCGCCGCCTACCCCGTCGACTGGCTCGCCGTCATTTTCAATCCGAGCTTCCCATATCGTCTCGCGCATATGCTCAATGCGGCATACCTCACCACGGGATTTGTCGTACTGGCGGTGGGAGCGCGCTACCTTGTCGCGGGCCGCCACGTCGAAGAAGGCCGCGTCATGCTGCGCATGGCGATCGGGCTCACAGCGATCCTTGCGCCATTGCAGCTGATTCTCGGAGACCAGCACGGGCTTAACACGCTCGACCACCAGCCAATCAAGGTCGCCGCAATGGAAGCGCACTGGGACGGCAGCAAGCCGGGCGACTTTCACATTTTCGCGTGGCCGGATGAAAAGGCGGGGCGAAACTATTTTGAAATTTCAATTCCCAAGGCCGCCTCGCTCGTTCTTACACATCGAATGAACGGACTGTTTCCTGGCCTGAACAGCGTCCCCGCGAACGAGCGCCCTCCAGTCGCAGTTGTGTTCTTCGCGTTCCGCATCATGCTCGCCATCGGCTTCTTTATGATCGGCGCGGCACTCTTCGGTGCGTTCTTGTGGTGGCGCGGGACGCTGTTCGATACACACTGGTATTTGCGCGCCATGGCGCAATGCTGGTGGGTCGGATTCGTGGCTGTGATCGCCGGCTGGATCGTGACCGAAACCGGTCGGCAGCCATGGATCGTCCAAGGCATGCTGCGCACGGCCAACGCGACCTCGCCGGTGCCCGCTGCAACGATCGCGGGTACGCTCGCGCTGTTCGTCATTGCTTACGGCGTCGTGTTCTCGTTCGGCATCTATTACATCAACCGGCTGATTGCCCAGGGTCCACTGGGACCGGCGGCAGCGGAAACCGGACATTTTTCGGCGAGCCCAATTTCCGCCGCGCATGAAGCGGGACGCTCAGCGGTGGGACACACGTAGAGGTCCTGCAAGCTGCAGGGAGGCGACCATGGAATGGTACTTGCCGGTGATTTGGGCCGCCCTGCTCGGCACCGCCGTTGTCCTGTATGTGATCCTCGACGGCTTCGACCTTGGCGTCGGAATTCTGTTTCCATTTTCACGCAGCGAGAGCGAGCGCGACCAGATGATGCGCTCGATCGCGCCATTCTGGGACGGCAACGAAACCTGGCTGGTATTGGGCGGTGGCGGCATGTTTGTCGCATTCCCGAAAGCCTATGCGATCGTCATGCCGGCGCTTTATCTCCCTGTGATCGTCATGCTGCTGGCGCTCGTTTTCCGCGGCGTGGCTTTTGAATTCCGTACCGTCTCGCGCAGCAAGAAATGGCTCAATGTAGCGTTCACGATCGGGTCAGCGTTTGCCGCGTTCGCGCAAGGCGTCATCCTGGGCGGGCTGATTCAGGGAATCCAGGTGCGCGATGGCGCCTTTAGCGGCGGCTCTTTCGACTGGGCAACGCCATTCGCGTTTCTTTGCGGACTTTCGCTGATCGCGGGTTACGGACTGCTCGGCGCAACTTGGCTTGCAATGAAAACCGAAGGACCGGTTGCCGTGCGGGCACGCGACCACGCAAAGATTTTACTCATCGCCGTGCTCGTCTTCATGACCGCCGTAAGCCTGTGGACGCCGTTCGCGGAGCCACGTGTCGGCGCACGCTGGTTCTCGTTGCCGAACTTCTACTACTTGTGGCCGATCCCCGGAATCACCGCTGTCACCGCCTACTTTACCTGGCGGTGGCTTAACGCAGGGAGTGAGGTGCCGCCCTTCCTCGCCACGATCGTGCTTTTCCTGCTCGGATTTCTCGGTTTGGTGATTTCAAATTTTCCGTATCTGGTGCCGCCGTCACTCACCGTCTGGGATACTGCCGCAGCGCCCGCCAGTCAGATATTCATGCTGCTCGGCACGCTGCTGCTGTTGCCGATCATTTTCGGTTACATCGGATTTATCTACTGGCTGTTCCGCGGAAAAGTGCGCGAGGGCGAGAGCTATCACTGACGATCGCTATCAAGGTGCGGGCGGACGCACCATCGACCAGCCGAGCCGGATCAGCGGAAGAACGCCTTGCACACTGCGGGGAAACGATCGCGGCACTTCCGCTACCAGATCAGGAAACTGGGTCTTGAGCGTTGCGGGTGGCGTGCCCGTGTTGTCGGCGGCCGGCCATACCAGGATGCCCCCGCGCGCGCGGAAGTCCGCCGGACTCGTCCATGGGCTTCGTTGCGGCGCCCAGGCAAAATAGACGTGCGGACGGGTTGGGGCGGCGAGCGCTACCAGCGGCGCGAGCCTCGGATCCCCCGTTACATAGGTGAGAGACTTGCCGGTGCGGCGCTGAAAGATATCGGCGTAAAATTGGCCTTCCGCGCTGGCGGGCTGCGTAATGCTCAGGTCAATGCCGACAACCCACGGCAACACTAGTGTGGCAAGCGCGACCAGCGCCGGTGGCGCAAGCAACAGGCCGGCCCAGGCCGACGAGACCAGCCGTTCGCGGTAGAGCATAATCTTGTCGCCCGCGGCGACCACCACCGCCAGCCCCGAGAGCACAACGAGCGGCGCGATACGATCCAGCGGTCCGAGCCGTCGGCTGGCAAAGGCGATGGCGATGGCGACTAATGCCGGCGTCACCGCAAAGGCATAGATGAAAATCCGAGCAAAGGGCTCGACCGGATTACGCTCGATCTCGGGGGCACGCTCTCGCGGCTGGCGCGGCCAGCCGCTTGCCAGCATGGCCAGCAGCGCAAGACCGAGATGCGTGAGCACCAACACGAAGCAGAGCCACACTCCCGGCGACAACCGCCCGGCTGCCGCAATGCTTTCGTCGATGCCTTCCATTACCAGAGCGCGGTTGCCGCTGAGCCAGAGGGCGTGCGGAAACACCACGATGCATAAGAGCAGCAGCGCGATCCACGGCTCAGGGTGCCAGGTCGCGGCTCGCCCCCGCACGGTCAATGGAGTGAACACAATGATGAGCGCAAGCAGGATCAATCCCGTGTAGCTCGCGAGCATCAACAGGCCGAGATCGAGGGCAAGCAGGAACCAGTAGCCGCGCCGTCTCTCTCCAACCGCGCGCCAGTAGCAGAGCAACGCGAGCGCCCACAGTGGCGCGGCAAGTACGGCAGGGCCGAAATCAGGGCTGGGCACGGTGAAGGCTGCAATGCCGACCATGAGCAGCACGGCCAGCACCGCGTGCCTGATCCCGACGATCGCCTGCCCAAGGGTAAAGACGGCCCAGTAAGTGCCGACGATGCAGACTTGCGCGAGCGCGTAAAAACCAAATACACCCGCGAGCCGGAAAGCCAATTCACCGAGCCAAAAAGCCAGCGGCGGTCCGAGATAGCTGCCGAGTACAAATTCGTGGCCGATGGCGAGCAGCAGCGGCACCTCGCCGGGCGGCGCGCTGTAGAACAGCGCCGGAACGAATGTCCAAAGCGCAGCTTGCGCAAGCGCGACGGTCCAGAACACCACTCGCGGACGCCCGCGCAGGAATTCAATGAGCAGGGAAACGTAATGCATTGGCCCCGGCGGGGTGAAGACAGGTGCAGCCGGGCAGGAATAGAGAAGCCCGGCTAAAGAGGCAACATGGCGGAGATGAGCTCATCGGAGGCTACGCCCAAGGCTGCGAGCCTCGCGGCGACCGGGGCAAACGACTTGCGATGGTGGATCGTTGGGCCCAGCCGCGCAAGCGCCGCGAAATGCTCCGGGACGCTGTATCCCATGTGACGCTCAAATCCGTAACCCGGATGAGCCAATCCGAGCCTTGTCATCAGCCGATCGCGCGTCACCTTGGCAACGATCGACGCAGCTGCAACCGAGAGTACCAGCGCATCGCCGGAGACGACAGCCTCGCAGTCGCAACCGCAATCAATCTTCTGGTTTCCGTCGACAAAAACCAATTTTGGCCGAACCGGAAGCGCTTTGACTGCCCGCGCCAGCGCCCAAAGCGAAGCGCGCAGGATATTGTCGCGATCAATGCGCTCGACCGCTCCGAAAGCGACCGCCACCTGCGCGGTTGCGCAGATTTTTTCGTAAAGTTTCTCGCGCTCGTCGGCATCGAGTTTCTTGGAATCATTGAGCCCGCGCGGGATTTTCTGCGGGTCAAGCACAACCGCCGCTGCTACGACCGGGCCGGCCAGCGGCCCGCGACCCGCCTCGTCGCAACCGGCGACCGGGAAAATACCCTTGTTGAGCGCGCGTCGCTCGCGCCGGAAAGTCGGGCGCAATACCGGTTCGACGAAAGGCAGGCGCTGAGTAGGCTTCGGCTTTCTGGCCATCGCCGCGATGAGTGCGCGGCAAGCCGCTCAAGTCAACCGCGATCAATCGGGCCTGTGGAATGGGCCGGAATGGCTTCGCTAGTCGGGTAGTTGAAGACGGCCGTCGTCGCTGAGCGGGAAGTGCGGGTTATGGGCCACTTCCCAAAGATGCCCGTCGGGATCGGAGAAATAGCCGCTGTAGCCGCCCCAGAACACATCCTGCGCCGGTTTACGGATGGCTGCGCCGGCCTGGTGTGCTTTCTTGATGACAATATCCACATCCGATTTAGAACGACAATTCCAGGCGAGCGCGAAGCCTCGGAACGTCTCGGCCATATTCTCGAATGCAACGTTCGCATCCCGGGCAAGCTCGTCGGACGGCCATACGGCAATGGCGCAGGCTCCCGCTTGGAAAAAACCGATGCCGTCGAAGGCTTCGCCTTTCCGCCGAAATCCCAGAGCCTCGTAGAAAACGATGCTGCGCTTGAGGTTCGCAACGCCCAAGGTCACCAGGCTCAGGAGTGCGTCCGGTTCACTCATGCGTCGAACAAGCCCAACTGCTGCGCGCCTGAATTTGGCTTACGGAAATGCTCGGTTGTGAGCTGCGTACGCGAGAGGTTGATCCCAAGCTTTTCGCAAGCCATTTCGAAGCGGCGGCCAATCATCCACGCATAAGGGCCGGTGCCCTTCATCCTTGTGCCCCAAGCTGCGTCGTAATCCTTGCCGCCCCGCATGTCGCGGATGAGCTTGAAGACGTGTTGATGCCGGTCGGGATAGTTCGCCATCAGCCATTCGCTGAAGAGGTCGCGCACCTCAAGCGGCAGACGCAGGAGCACATAACCGGCTTCCTTCACGCCAGCGGTACGCGCTGCCTCCAGAATGCGCTCGATCTCCGTATCATTGAGCGCCGGTATCACCGGTGCGACCATGACAGTCGCCGGCACCCCCGCCTGGCTCAAGCGCCGCAAAGTTTCCAGCCGGCGCATCGGAGTCGCCGCGCGGGGCTCCATCTTGCGGGCGAGGGTCGCATCCAAGGTGGTCACCGATAACGCGACCTTCACCAGATTTCGCTCCGCCATGCGTGCGAGAATATCGAGGTCGCGCAATACCAGCGCGGACTTCGTAACGATCCCGACTGGGTGACCGGCACTGTCGAGGACTTCGAGGATGCGGCGCATCACCTTGTAGCGGCGCTCGATCGGCTGATAGGGATCGGTATTGGTTCCGATTGCGATGACCTTCGGCTCGTAACCGGATGCCGAAAGTTCTTTTTCCAGTAGGTTAGCGGCTTCGGGCTTCACCAAAAGCCTGGATTCGAAGTCGAGGCCGGGCGACATGCCAAGGTACGCGTGGGTCGGCCTCGCAAAACAATAAATGCAGCCGTGTTCGCAGCCACGATACGGATTGATGGAGCGGTCGAAGCCGATATCCGGCGATTCGTTCCGTGTAATAATTTTGCGCGTGGAGTCGACCGTGACTGTGGTTTTAAAGGGCGGCAGCTCGTCGAGAGTCCGCCACCCATCGTCGAAAGCGACCCTCGCGAGCGGCTCGTAACGACCGGACGCATTGCTTTGCGCCCCGCGCCCCCTGCGGCGCTCGTGATCCACGACAACCCCAAGCAGTTCGCCGACGTTGTCATAGGGGCCCGCCGGTGCGGAGGGCAGCTCCTTTACCGGCGGGCGCCTTTCGGCTGCGTTTGATCGAGCCATGGGTTCACCTTAGCTGGCTGATGCGAACATAACAAGAACAGAATTGCCCGCTGTTCAGTTTGCGAGAGATGCTGTTCCGATTAGGCTGCTTACAATCCGAGTGCGGGTGCCCCGATCTCGTGGGGCGAACGCAGGACGCCACATGATATAGTGGCAACGGTATTGAGCGGCCGGAGTTCCATGCTGAGTGCGATCATTGCCACTAGAGAGTTCGGAGCGGACCCTTGTACCGACCCTTTCGGCACTGGTTTCAGCCGCCGCGAGCGGCTTGCTGGCGGAAGTCGTTGTAGCCGACGCTTGCTCGGTGGACGCGACAGCAGAAGTGGCTGATATCGCCGGCTGCCACTATTTGAGCTCGACCGAACCACTAGGTACGCGCCTCAAGGCGGCCACCGTGAAGACCCGGAGTCCGTGGCTGCTGTTCCTCCGGGCCGGCATCGTACCCCAGCCCGGCTGGATCGCTGCAGCCGATCACTTCATCCGGACAAGCGGCCCGCTTGAAGACGCCGCTCGGGCGGCGGTGTTCCGTCCCGCGATGGCTTCTGATGGCCTCCGCCCCGGCCTTGCTGAAATCGCCGCCCTCGTTCGCTCCGCCTTCGGCGGCGCTCCGGACCCCGAACAGGGACTGTTGATCGCGCGAAGTCTGTACCAGGCGGTTGGCGGCCATTCCGCCGACGCCGATGCCGAGAGCACCCTGCTGCGGCGGCTCGGCCGCAGGCGGCTGGTCATGCTTCCGGTCGCCATCAGCCGAGTGGCCTAAAATATACTTGACTTTGTCAACTATATTCCCGACCTTGCACCGGACATGGCCAGACCCGCGACCGTAACAGCTGTCCGCCGCTTCAATCGTTTCTACACGCGGCAGATCGGCGTTCTGCGCAAGACCTATCTCGACAGCCCCTACTCGCTGGGCGAAATGCGGGTGCTCTATGAACTCGCGCACGCAGACGCGCTTACCGCCAGTGATATCGCCCGCATCCTCGACCTCGATGCGGGCTACCTGAGCCGCCTTCTGCGCAATTTCGAAAAGCGCGGTCTCATCAGCCGCAAAACCTCGGCCCGCGACGCGAGGCAGAGCCACCTGAGCCTGACTGCCCGCGGCCGCAAATTATTCGCTCCAATGGAAGAACGTTCCCAAAGACATGCTGCGGCAATGCTGGAAAAGCTCGACGGCGCACAGCAAGCCCAAGTCGTCGCGGCCATGGCCTCAATTGAACTGCTGCTCTCCGGCGCAGCCGCAATCAAGACCGATGCAGGGTCCTACCGATTGCGTGATCCGCGTCCCGGCGATTTTGGCTGGATCGTATCCCGCCACGCCGAGCTTTATTCGCAGGAATACGGATGGGGCGAGCCGTTCGAAGGTTTGTGCGCGCAAATCGTTGCCGATTTCGTCAATAATTTCGATTCCAGGAAAGAACGCTGCTGGATCGCGGAAGTTGACGGGGCGAATGCCGGCTGCGTCATGATTGTGAAAGACGAGCAACCGGACGTCGCCCGTCTGCGGCTGTTGCTGGTCGACCCGAAAGCACGCGGCCTGGGTCTTGGCGCAAAGCTGGTCGATGAGTGCGTCCGTTTTTCACGCGCTGCCGGTTATACGAGGATCACGCTGTGGACGCACAGCGTGCTGTCCGCCGCGCGGCACGTTTACGAAAGCGCCGGATTTCAACTCACGTCGAGCGAGCCGCGGCACACCTGGGGAAAAGACGTGGTCGCCGAATTCTGGGACCTCGAGTTATAGAGGCCCGGCACCCCATCTTGCATCCTGCCGGCTATGCCGTTGCGCCTTTTGATTTCGGCCGCCGCAGGTGCTCGTCGAGCCGCGGCAAGATCTCCACGAAATTGCAGGGCCGATAACGGTAGTCGAGTTGATGCACTAGGATTTCGTCCCAGGCATCCTTGCAGGCGCCGGGCGAGCCGGGCAGGCAGAAGATATAAGTCGCGTTGGCGACACCGGCCGTGGCGCGTGTCTGGATTGCCGAAGTCCCGATCTTCTTTTCGCTCACCAGCAGAAACATCGTCGCAAAGCCGTCCATCTTTTTCTCGAACAACGGCTCAACAGCCTCCGGCGTCACATCGCGTCCGGTAAATCCGGTGCCGCCGGTCGTGATGACGACATCGATGAACTTGTCGGCGATCCAGGCCTTTACGCGCTGGCGGATCGCTTTCACCTCGTCTTTTGCGATCGAGCGCTCGGCCACTACGTGGCCCGCGGCGCGAATTCGTTCGATCAGCATCGCACCCGACTTGTCGTCGCCGACCTCGCGCGTATCGGACACCGTTAGCACAGCAATCTTCAGCGGTACGAATTGTCGGTTCTCATCGATACCGGGCATAGCAGGTTTCCTAGAGCGAAGCCGCCGCGAAGGTATTGCAGGATGACACTGTGCCCTCCTTCAACCCGGTCGTGAACCAGTGCTGGCGCTGCGCCGATGTGCCGTGGGTAAAAGCATCCGGCACGACATAGCCGCGCGATTGCTGCTGCAGGCGATCATCGCCGATTGCTGCGGCGGTCTGGAGGGCCGCTTCCACGTCGCCGGGCTCGATCGTATTCCAGCGCTGGTTGGAATGATGGGCCCACACACCGGCAAGACAATCGGCCTGCAACTCGACCCGCACCTGGATACGGTTTGCCTCGGCTTTGCTTCCAGCCGCGCGCTGAGCCGACTGGGCTTTCGGCAAAATCCCAAGCAGGTTCTGCGACGTGATGGCCGACCTCATGCGTGATCACGTAGGCTTCGGCGAATTCGCACGCCTTGCCGCTGCAACCGCGGAAGCGCGTCGCGCATGTCGCGGAAAAAAGAGGTATCGAGGTAAATGCGGCGATCGTTGGGGCAATAGAACGGCCCCATCGCCGCCTGGGCAAAGCCGCAGCCGCCCTGCTCCGAGCCGGAAAACAATCGTAGTCTCGGCACGCTGTATTGCTGTCCGCCATTCTTGAAAATTTCAGTCCAGGTATCTTCGCTATTGCCGAGTACCGCCGCGACGAAGTCACCCATCTGATCTTTCGGCGCGCCGCGTGCGGGGCGCATTGGGCTGATAGGGTTGCTGGTAATGCCTTCCGCTGTTGACGAGTTCGGCACCTCCGATCAGCACGCTCGGATCGATACCAAGCGCCCAACCGATCAGGCCAAGCACGATCACAGTTCCGATACCGAGGCCGCCGCCACCGACCGGGATTCCGACGCCTCCGCCGCCGAATCCGCCGCCGCCACGATCGTCTTCAACGTTGTCGCTGCGGCGGAAATCATCCCAACGCATCGCAGGTTCCTCCGGGTCGCACCGCGCGATCATCGCCGATGTTGACGCTCAGGTCCAACTCAAGCGCGCATTTGACATGGTCGTTACAGTTCATAACCCCGCACTAAATAGGCAGAATTTGCCCAGTTGCGAGACGCGATCATAAACCGCTTTTTTACCTTGGACGCTCAAGATGCAGTTCTGTCGGTTGTAGGTCCCGCGTCGCCGACCGCGTCACCTGAGTCAGAATCTCTGAGTCATGGTTGTGTCGCGTCGCGGGGCGCCCCAAAGGGCGCCCCGTGGAGTATCAGAAAGCCCGCAACCGCACCGCGTTCTTGTCGGCGACTGTGTCGCCGGAATGGCGCGGCTGCCGGCGGCCTCCGTCGATCTGGTCTTCGCCGATCCGCCATATAATCTCCAGCTCGCGAACGATCTCAAGCGTCCCGACGATTCACGCGTCGATGCCGTCAATGACGATTGGGACAAGTTCGCAAGCTTCGCCGCATACGACAAATTCACCGAGGCCTGGCTCACCGCCTGCCGCCGCGTCATGAAACCGGCCGGCACCATCTGGGTCATCGGCTCCTATCACAACATTTTCCGCGTCGGTTCTATCATGCAGGATCTCGGGTTCTGGATCCTCAACGATGTCATCTGGCGCAAATCGAATCCGATGCCGAATTTCCGTGGACGCCGTTTCACGAACGCTCATGAGACGATGATCTGGGCGACACGCGACCCGCAAGCCCGCGGCTACACATTCAACTACGAATTGCTCAAGGCCGGTAACGAGGACATTCAAGTGCGCTCCGACTGGACTTTACCACTTTGCACCGGTGAAGAGCGCCTGAAGGGGCGCGACGGCAAGAAGCTCCATCCGACGCAGAAGCCTGAAGCACTTCTCGCGCGTGTGATCCTCTCGAGTTCGCGCCCCGATGACCTGGTGCTCGATCCATTCTGCGGCACCGGCACGACCGGCGCGGTCGCAAAGCGTCTAGGCCGCCGATTCATCGGCTGCGAACAGGAAACGAAATACGCCAAAGCCGCCGAAAATCGGATGTCGAAGGTCACGCCGCTGGAAGCTCCGTCCATTGCTCCCTTCGTGACGGCGCGCGAGGCGCCGCGCGTTCCCTTCACGGCGCTTATTGAACGCGGATTGGTGAGCCCCGGTGCCCGCCTGGTCGACGCCAAGAAACGCCACAAAGCCCTGGTGCGCGCCGACGGCGCCGTGTCGCTCGACGGGACGGTCGGTTCAATCCACCGCATCGGCGCCCTGGCGCAAGGGCTCGAAGCATGTAACGGATGGACCTTCTGGCATGTCGAAACGGCCAAAGGTCTTACCCCAATCGACGCGTTCCGCGCGATCGTGCGCTCCGAAATGGCGGAAGCCGCCGAGTAATCGCTAGAGATCGCCGTTGCCGAGCTGGCAGAGTACGCGGAATACGTCGACATCTGCCGCCGGAAATTCCCTTGCGAGTTTTTCTCCGAGCAATTCAGCATCGCGCTGACGCAGCGTATCGACCATCAGCGCGCCTTTGATTTTCCTGTCACCGCCGCGTAACTTCTCTTCCATTGAGACCGGCATTCCGGCGGGATCGAGCGCGATCCAAATTTCGCCGCCCGCAACGGCCGCGTCCTGCAAAGCCATATCGAGCCGCCTTTTAAGATCCGTTTCATCGGGCTGCGCATTGAAACGCACGGTGACGGTGTAGGCACCCCGGAATCCGCCGCGCCGGAGCGTCCGGCGGCATACGGTACGATTCATGTTGAGAAACACTTCCGACATGATCCGCTTGGTCATCAGCGTCGGATTGTCGAGCCGTTCGAGATACGGCTTCGAAGTCAAAACAGCGGATGATTCGACAAGGTAGAAATTGAAATAGCCGGCCGCGCCCGAAATCGCCTGGTGCCGGCGGCCGAACAAGAAGCCGGGGACGGCGAGGCGTTCAAGAAGATGCTCGCCCTGGAACCAGGCCTCGAATTCAGCCTCACGGCCCTCGCGACAGTCGTTCCAGATTGCCAATATACCGGGGGAAGGCTCAGCCATCGCTATTTCGCCGCCACCACCATGATCTCGACCTTATAATCGGGCGCGGCAAGCTTCGCTTCGACGGTAGCGCGCGCGGGCGTATTGCCGGGTGACACCCAGGCGTCCCACGCCGCGTTCATTTCGGCGAAATTGGCCATATCGGTGATCCAGATATTGGCTGAAAGCAGCTTGCTCTTGTCGGTTCCGGCCTTCGCAAGAAAGCCGTCGATTTGCCTGAGGATGTCCCTGGTTTGATCGCCGACACCTTTGCCCTTCGGGCTATCAGCGACGATACCGGCGAGATAAACGGTATTGCCATGCACTACGGCCTTGCTCATGCGCGGCCCTACATCGTGACGTTCGACACTCATGTCTTTATCTTTCCCCATCGAATTTATTTACGCGGTCTCGCTTGATAGCGATGATTGACCGCTTTGGGAACCAGCGCCGCCCACGCGACTTAACGCACGAAACTTCCATCAAGGAGGCGCGCATCATGGGTTGGTTTTCTCCCGATATGCAGACGATGCAGGATCTGTTCCTGCACAGTATGCAGGACATCTACTACGCCGAACATCAGATCGAGAAAGCGCTCCCGGACATGGCCGACAAGGCGTCCGATGCGGAACTCAAGAAGGGCTTTCGCACGCATCTCAAACAGACCAAAGGTCAAATCAAGCGGCTCGACCAGGCCTTCAGGAAACTGAAGGTCACTCCTGAAGGAACCAAGTGCCCCGCCATCGACGGCATCATCGACGAAGCCAAGGAAATCGCCGGCGAGATCGACGACAAAATGGTGCTCAACGCCGCGCTCATTGCGGCGGCCCAGGCGGTCGAGCACTACGAAATCACGCGCTATGGCACCTTGGTCGCTTGGGCAAAATTGCTCGGGCGCAATGATGTCGCCAAGGTCTTGAACATGAATCTGAAGGAAGAGAAGGCAACCGACAAGAAGCTCGGCGCCATTGCCAGGCGTAAGATCAATCGCAAGGCCGCGGCGCGGCAGCGCAAGCGTCCGGACCTGGCCGAGCGCGCGGAGAATTCCATGTTGGTTGCAGCGGCAGGCATTCCCGCGGTCTAGCGTCAGCCAAGGGCGTGCGCCAACACCTTGCGCATGACATTCGGCAGCGCCTCGCCCGAGAGATTGTCGATTTTTACCCAGTGCGCGCCCTTGGGCGCCGGGGTGATGCGCGGCACCCTGGCAGCGAAAACTGCAACCTCCAGCGGGAAATGCGTGAACACGTGACGCACGGTGCCGGGCACGCGCCGCCATCGCGCGCGCGAAAGCCGCGGAGCGAAACGCAGCGCGTGTGTCACATTAAAATCATGCGACCAGTCAGTGCCAGGAACCTCCATCATCGAGGCGAGCAGACCTTTGGGCGGACGGCGCCGCAACAGCACGGCCGCGCCGTCACGTATTGCGACAAAGGCAGCCCCGCGGCGCAATCGGCCTTCGCGTTTGGGAGCCTTGCGGGGAAATGCTTCCTGATCACCGCGCCTGTAAGCCACACATGAATCGTTCCAGGGGCACAACGCACACGCCGGGCGCTTGGGCGAGCAGATGGTGGCGCCGAGATCCATCATGGCCTGCGCGAAGTCGCCCGTTCGGCGCGGCGGCAGCAGCGAAGCAGCAGACCGTTTAATGGCCGGCTTTGCCGCCGGGAGTTCTTCCTTGATTGCGAAGACCCGCGAGATGACCCGTTCGATATTGCCGTCGACCGGAACGGCCGGGCCATCATAGGCGATGGCCGCGATCGCCGCGGCCGTATAGTCACCAATGCCCGGCAACGCACGCAGCGCGTCCAAATCATCGGGAAATCGTCCGGAATGCCTCGCGATGACTGCTTTCGCACAGGCATGCAGATTGCGCGCGCGTGCGTAGTAGCCGAGACCTGCCCAGGCGCGAAGAACATCGTCGAGTTCTGCCTTCGCCAACGCGTTCACGGTTGGCCACTGCGACAGAAATCGCGCGTAATACGGCGCGACCGTCTTGACCGTGGTCTGCTGCAGCATGACCTCCGATAGCCAGACACAGTATGGATCGGCCCGCTCACCATGCCGCACACGCCACGGCAGCACGCGCGCATGGCGATCGTACCAGGCGAGAAGATCGGCCGCTTGCGGCGGCGCAGCTTTCTTCCGCGAAGGCAATCGGACTGCTACGGTCATGGCGCCGACGATGGCATAGGGCCTATCCCCATGACCAAGCCCTCCCGCAGTTTTCCCCGGCCGCTTTCCGAGCTGCTTGGCTCGACCTTGAGCGACATTCTCAAGGCACAGGGTTTTGCGTCGACCGAAATCATCTCCCGCTGGGCTGATATTGCCGGACCTGAAATCGCGGCACACAGCGAACCGCTCAAGATCACCTGGCCGCGCGCGGCCGGCACGGAGGACCCCCAACCCGCAACGCTCGTTTTACGGGTCGAGGGCCCCGCCGCGCTCGAAATCCAGCATCTGTCAGGCATCATCCTTGAGCGGGTAAACCGCTTTTTCGGCTGGCAGGCCGTCGGCCGTATTGCGATACGCCAGGCCCCGCTTCGCCGGCAAGTTCAGACGCTTCCGCGCGGGCCCGACCTTGCAGAGGAGGCGCGCATCGCTGAAGGCTTGGCTGAGGTCAAAGACGACGATTTACGGCAGGCGATTGCCCGCCTCGGCGCCGCGATCAAGCGAAATTGAGCATTGCGAATGCCTTGGCAGGAAGGCCCGGCATTGCCACAATTATCCTGTCCAGCTAGCCAGTAGACCGTCAAACCGGCGTTTAAGCCCAGGAGCCCCCTTTGCAGATCACCCGCCGCAAATTTTGCCAAACCACGGCCAACCTGGCGCTTGTTACGGGCCTGATCGGCTTCTCATCACTTTCGCCGTTCCTAGACGCCGCCAAGGCCGAAACCGTGCCGACCGACGAACTGATGAAGCCCGAAGCGTTGCCTGAAATGTCGATGGGCAACGACAAGGCGCCGGTGACCATTATCGAATATGCGTCGATGACATGCCCGCACTGCGCGCATTTTCAGGAAACGACGTTTCCCGAACTCAAGAAGCGCTACATTGACACCGGCAAGGTGCGCTATATTTTCCGGGAATTCCCACTCGACAATCTTGCTGCGGCGGCCTTCATGCTGGCGCGCTGTGCCAGCGTGGATGACAAAGGCAAGTACTTCGCCCTGATCGATACCTTATTTCGGCAGCAACGGCAGTGGGCGGTCGAGAAGCCCATCCCGCCGCTCATGGCCATCGCCAAGCAGGCCGGCTTCACCGAGCAGACTTTCAACGCCTGTCTCGCGAATCAGAAGACGCTCGACGGCATCGAAAGCGTGCGTCAGCGCGCGATCAAGCAATTCAAGGTCCAGTCGACACCCACCTTTTTCATCAACGGAACTTCATACCCCGGCGCCATGTCGATTGAAGACATGTCGAAGCTGATCGACCCCTATCTCAAGGGCTGACAAGGGTTTTTTGTCCTGGGCTGCGGCGAGACCGGGCCGCATAGGTTGCTATTCTCTCCCTGCGTGGCCGGAAATGTCTGGAAAACCACCGCTTTAGTCCGCACGGCAGTTGCCCTTACCGGCGCGGCGATTCATTCTCCGGCCGACGCGGCAGGTGGACAGCCGGATTCGGGGCCAAGCCCCGGGAAGACTTGCCGAATCGTCCAAGGCAAGAGCTGATGGAAGGACGGGTGTTCGTCCCGCATTGCGCATGATCACGATTCCCGCCTTCGCGAGTTCCGCTCCGCGGGCAAAGGAGTGGCGGAGAGAATCTTGCGCCAACAAGAAGAATGCATGAGGCCTTAACGCAATGAAGCTCACCAGACTGCGGCTGCTCGGCTTCAAATCCTTCGTCGAGCCGACCGATTTTCTGATCGAGCCGGGACTGACCGGCGTGGTCGGCCCCAACGGCTGCGGCAAGTCGAATCTCGTCGAGGCGCTACGCTGGGTCATGGGCGAATCCTCGTACAAGTCGATGCGCGCCTCATCCATGGACGACGTGATCTTTTCCGGCTCGAACAGTCGTCCGCCCCGCAACAATGCCGAGGTGGCGATCGCAATCGATAATTCGACTCGCTCGGCGCCCGCAGCCTTTAACGACCAGGATTTGCTGGACATTGCCCGCCGTATCGAACGCGACTCCGGGTCCAGTTATCGCATCAATGGGCGCGAAGTGCGCGCGCGCGACGTCCAAATCCTGTTTGCCGACGCCTCGACCGGTGCCCGCTCGCCGGCGCTCGTGCATCAGGGGCGCATTGGCGAGATCATTCAAGCCAAGCCAGAACAGCGCCGTCGTGTCCTTGAAGAAGCCGCCGGTGTCGCCGGCCTGCATGCCCGGCGTCATGAAGCCGAACTGCGGCTGAAGGCGGCCGAGACAAACCTGCTACGGGTTGAGGATGTCGTTGGCCAGCTCAGCGCCCAGATCGACGGCCTCAAGAAACAGGCACGTCAAGCAATCCGTTATCGCACCGTATCCTCGCAGGTGCGCAAGGCCGAGGCGACTCTTTACCATTTACGCTGGACCGCCGCGAACAGTGAGGTGACAGAGGCCGAGCACGCAAAAGATCTCTGCGTGCGCACAGTCGCCGGGCGCGTCGAGGCAGAAGCCGAGGCCTCCAAACGTCAGGCACTTTCGGCCGCCGCGCTGCCGGAACTGCGTGAAGCGGAAGCACGCGCGGGCGCGGCATTGCACCGTCTCAACGTGGCGCTGCAGGAACTCGATCGCGAAGAGGCACGTGCCAAGGACCGGATCGCGGAACTTGACCTCCGGCTCATTCAATTCGCCGCCGATACCGAACGCGAGCAACGGCTGGCAGCCGACGCCGAACAGGCGATTGCCCGCCTCGCGGCCGAAGAAGAGAGCATTCGGGCCGAAGCGCGCGAAAGTGCGGGCCGGCGCAGTGGCATTGACGCCAAGGTCTCGGAAGCCGACACGGCGCTTGCCGCCGCGGAGAAGATTTTTTCCGATGTCACGACCGCGCTCGCCGATCTGTCGGCGCAGCGCAACCGCTTCGAGAACGCCGCGCGCGAACACGGCGAGCGCATCGAAAAAATTACCTCCGAGATTGGAGCGATCGAGCGCGAACTGGCGACTTTACATGGTGGGGAGAGTCCCCCGCTCGCCGCAGCGGTCGAAGGAACACAGGCAGCGCTGACCGAAGCAGAAGCTGCGGCCGTCGCTGCGGAAGCTGCGCATAATGTCGCGCGCGCCGAGCTGGAAACGGCCCGCGCAGCTGTCGCTGAATTGGAAAAGCGCGTGCAGCGGCTCGAAACCGAGGCAAAAACGCTATCCAAGATGCTCTCGCTCGAGACCCGCAGCCTGTGGCCGCCGGTGATTGACCACATCTCGGTGGAGAAAGGCTACGAAAAGGCGCTGGGTGCGGCGCTCGGCGACGATCTCGATGCGCCGGTCGATCCATCCTCGCCCATGCACTGGTCCGAGGTAGCGGCCGAGGCCGGCGATCCGCCGCTGCCCGATGGCGTCGAGCCCCTGGCGAACTACGTAAAGGCGCCCGCGCAACTCGCGCGGCGGCTCGCGCAAGTTGGCATCGTCGAACGCGATGTCGGCACCCGTCTTGCCGGGGCTCTCAGGACCGGGCAGCGACTTGTTTCCCGTGACGGCGATCTTTGGCGCTGGGACGGGTTTGTTGCCGCTGCGCACGCGCCAACCGGCGCCGCCCGGCGGCTGGCCCAGCGCAGCCGTTTTGCCGAGATCGACGGCGAGCTCGTGAGTGCGCGCAGTGAAGTCGATGCAAATCGCCATGCGCTGGAAGCGGCACAAGCGACCTTCAACGCCGCAAGCAGCGCGGAAACCGAAACGCGCACGCGAGAGCGCGACCTCAATCGCCAGGCCGCACGACTTTCGGCCCTGGCCGAAGCTCGCGCGCGGCTGAACATGAGTCGCGATGAAGCATCTTCTGCCAAGGCAGAGGCCGAAGCGGCGCTCCGCGCGCTCGCGCCGGCCCCGGATCTCGAAGCCAAGCTTGCCCATGTACGCGACGATATTGCAGGCAAGCGGGCCCGGCTTGCCGAAGTACAAGCCGAACAACAGGCCATAGTACGCGAGGCGGAACTCGCCGATCGTCGACTGTCACAGCTTGGCGCCGACAAATCTGGCTGGCTTGAACGCCAGGACGGCGCGCGAAATCAGATTTCAACGCTCGATCAGCGCATCACCGAGGCCAAGCGTGATCGTACGGAACTTGAAAATGCCCCGCAGGTCTTCGCTCAGAAACGAACTGCGCTGATCACGGAGGTGCGGACGGCAGAAGCCGCACGACGCGCCTGCGCCGATCGTCTTCAAGAGGCGGAGAATGCGCTCGCCGAAGCCGACCGCGATGCGAGGGCCGCCCTCGAAGCCGCAAGCGCCGCGCGCGAGGAACTTGCCCGCGCGGAGGAACGATACGAAGGCGCAAAGCGCCGGCTCACGGATGTCGGCCGCGAAATCCATGACATGCTGGAAATTCAGCCGTCGGCGGTCGCCGAACTTGCCGAAATCAAGCCGACCGATCCGCTGCCCGATCTCGCCGACATCGAAGCCACGCTCGAACGGTTGCGACGCGAACGCGAACGTCTGGGCGCGGTTAACCTTCGCGCCGAGGAAGAATTGCGCGAGGTTGAAGCCCAGCACACCTCGCTGACCACCGAACGCGACGACCTGGTCGAAGCCATCAAGAAGTTGCGTCTTGGCATCCAGAGCCTCAATCGCGAAGCACGCGAGCGGCTGCTGACCTCCTTCGAGCAGGTCAACAAACACTTCCAGCACCTGTTCACGCAATTGTTCGGCGGCGGCACCGCAGAGCTTCAGCTGATTGAGAGCGAGGATCCGCTGGAGGCAGGCCTCGAAATTCTCGCTAAACCGCCGGGCAAAAAGCCGGCGACGCTGTCGCTCCTCTCAGGCGGCGAACAAGCATTGACCGCACTGGCATTGATCTTCGCCGTGTTCCTCACAAACCCGGCACCGATCTGCGTGCTGGATGAAGTGGATGCCCCGCTCGACGACCACAATGTCGAGCGCTTTTGCGATCTGCTCGACGAGATGACGAAGTCGACCGATACTCGCTTCGTGATCATCACGCATAACCCGATTACGATGGCGCGGATGAACCGTCTCTACGGCGTCACAATGGCCGAACGCGGCGTCTCGCAGCTCGTGTCCGTCGACCTCGAAGCCGCGGTACGTTTCCGCGAAGCCAGCTAGCCGTTACGCCGCCGCTGTTTTCTTCGGCCGAACTTGTGCCACCAGGCGCGGTTCGCCCGAAAGCCAAGCCGAGCCGATCGTCCACTCGTGATCTTGCAGGCAGGCCGGACACCGCATGTGGGCGATGACTGTCGGCAGCCTCCGGAAACTCGCCGGCTCGGTCTCGATTGCGGTCGAAACGGCTCGACCTGTCACGGGACAATTGATCATCACCATGCTCATGGGTGATGCCCTCCGAATTTGTTCCCACCTTGCCCGGCTGTGATGGAACTCACGGATCGTGACGGTCTCAAGACCGGTTCACGGCCTGTGGATAAACTTTAGATGATCCCTGTACCGCCCGGAACCAATCCCCCCGCACGACGTTAATGCGGCGTGTATTTCAGCTGGGCGGCTCCCCCCTTACCCCCCGAATAGCCGTCTGGCGAAAGGCCCCGAGTTTCGGCTCGGGGTCTTTTTTATTGGCAGTGCCCAAATACCTGAGCTGGCTTCTGGTCGACTACTGGGATGCCGTCGGCGCCCCTACCCGGTTGCCGTTGTCCGCAAACTATCCCATCTAGGATAGACTTGGTTCGCTCGACCACCCCGCTTCCCCCGATCTGGAGCCGTTTCATGTCCACCACCGGCTGGGTTGTTCTTGGAATTGCAGTCGTCATCGTGATTTGGGCGATCAGCGTCTACAACAGCCTTGTTGCCATGCGGCAGAGAACCAATCAGGCCTTTGCCGACATCGACGTGCAGCTCAAGCAGCGCCACGATCTCATCCCCAATCTTGTCGAGACGGTCAAAGGATACGCCGCGCATGAACGCGGCACGCTCGAAGCAGTCATTCAGGCGCGCAACGCCGCGGTGGCCGCGCCGGGCGTCGAGCAGAAGGTCGCGGCGGAAAACGTGCTCAGCGGCGCACTGCGGCAATTGTTCGCGCTCTCGGAGAACTATCCGAACCTGAAAGCCAATGCGAACTTCCAACAACTGCAGAGCGATCTTTCCGACATCGAGAATAAGCTCGCGGCTTCGCGACGCTTCTTCAACAACGCTGTGCAGGAATACAACACCGGCATCCAGCAGTTCCCGGCCTCGCTTTTCGCGGGAATTTTCGGTTTCTCGCAGCGGACTTTCTTCGATCTTGGCGAGACGCGTACCCAGCTGGAACAGGCACCGAGCGTAAAGTTTTAACTCGCGGCGGCGACCAAATCTCCGTCATGCGCGGCCTTGTGTTGGGCATGACGCTGTCAACGACGAAGCGACACCATGGCCGCTTACGGGCTCTACACGCACATCCAGTCGAACAAGCGCCGTTCGATTGCGCTGCTGATCGGTCTATTCATTCTGGTCTACGTGATGGTGTTCGCCGGGGCGCTGCTCGCCGAGGCGCTCAGCACGTATTCCTCGTACAACGCACCGCCGCTCGATTATCTCGTCCAGGCAGCCGTGTTCGATTTCGTCAAGGCTTTCCCCTATGCCACCATCGGCACGCTTGTCTGGATCGCGATCGCCTACAAATTTCACCAGTCGTTGATCGATGCCGTCACCGGCGCACAGCCGGTCGCCCGCCGAGATGAGCCGCGACTTTATAATCTGCTCGAAAACCTGTGTATCTCGCGCGGCATTACCACGCCCACGTTGCGTATTGCCGATGATGACGCGCTCAATGCCTTCGCCACCGGCCTCAACGAAAAGCAATATTCGATTACGGTGACGCGCGGGCTTATCAACGCGCTCGATGACAAGGAAATCGAGGCGGTCCTCGGTCACGAGCTTACCCACATCCGCAACGGCGATGTGCGCATGCTGGTCATCGCGGTGGTGATTGCCGGCGCAATTTCATTCTTCGGCGAACTGGTGTTCCGGATTTTCTTCCAGAACGTCATGTGGGGCGGCGGACGGCGGTCAAGCAGCGATGAGCGCAAGAGCGGCGCCAGCCTCGCCGTCATTATCGCCATTGCCATCATCGCCGTGGTCTGGATTTTATCCGTCGTCATCCGCTTCGCGCTGTCGCGTCAGCGCGAATTCCTTGCCGATGCCGGCTCGGTGGAGCTCACAAAAGATCCTGATGCCATGATCTCCGCGCTTCGCAAGATCGAAGGGCGCAGTGAAATCCCCGGCGCCAATTCCGCCGTGATGGAAATGTGCATCGACAACCCGCGCGAGGGTTTTTCCAATATTTTCGATACACACCCCTCGGTCGAAGCGCGTGTCGAGGCACTGGTGAAATTTGCGGGCGGGCATGATCCAGGTCCGCTCGCAATTGCGGGGCCCGTGCAAAACGATGATGCCTCCAATGCACCGCCAGCCGGCGGACCTTGGGGCGGCGGCACTCAGGACGAGGACCGCGAAAAGCCGTTCCTGCCGGACGCCCCGCCTGTCGGCAGCGGGCCATGGGGGCCGGAGCCAGGCGCCCCTACGGGGCCTTGGGGGCCTAAACCGAGGTAGGTGGCGTACGCGTCACGACCGCTCATCCGTCATCGCCGGACATAGCCATTCGCAGAACGGCGTTCGCTTCGCGCTTCTATGTCATGTGCAGCGGTGGCACCGCCGATGGTGGGCACGCGCCGCCGCACTTGACCCGCGTCGGCGCCGCTTAGCCTACCCTACGGATTCGATTCCCTTCCTCCGCTGGGATCACCGGGACAAGCTTCGATGATGACGGTGAGACCGGGCGCACCCACGGCCGCAAAAAAACCCCGGCGGTTTCCCGCCGGGGCCCGTCGCCCTCTGGATCCTTGTGGCGCAATCAGGGATAGAAGTCGCGGTGCACCCGGAAGCGGAACTGCCAGTTGTCGACGTCGGACACGGTTGTCGCACTGCCGATCGCAAAGGCCCGCGTCGTGCCATCAACCGTCGATGCACTGTGCAACTTCGCGTACATGACATCGAGGCCGAGGTAGAAATCCTTTGTGACATTCCACTGGGTGCGTGAACCGAGCCACCACGTGCTCCAGTCTGCATCGGCGGTCGTCGGGTTCAGGTTCGTGTTGTTGATCAGGCTATTTGCGCTGTCATTGTAGTTGACCGCGGCATAACCGCCGTACAGCGACGTCCGCCAGCGCGGATTCCAGAAGTGCTCGTAGGCCGCGTTCACGTTCCAGGCGGTGGTCAGCTCCAGGTCCGTCGCCGCCGTCGCGCCGACGCCCCCGAGTGTACCGCCATAGACCGCGTCAGAAAGGACCCCGAACCCTTCTGTCATGCCCTGCACTTTTCCCCAGTTCGTGTTGGGCGTCTGGAAGATGTAGCGCAGAGCACCTTCAGTATAGTTGACCTGAGCCTGCACGTAGTCGCCTTGGCCAATCATCGGCGCATTCAGCTTGATGCCAGCGCCGAGGACCCAGCCAAGCCTATCGTCGGCATGGCCCGAGCCTGGCGTGTTCGCGTAGTAGAGAGCATTGACCTGATGCAAGGCGCCCATGACCTGAGCGGAACCCCAAGCCTGGTCGACGCGGAGATTTCCGACGATGTCGGGGGCTTGGAAGCCGCCGTAAGCTCCTGGGCTGCTTGCTCCGGGGGCTACGCTGCCACCGCCACCGCCCGGCGTTACGTCGATGATCTGCGTCATGCGTCGCATTTCCGCAGCCAGCGTCGCCGACAAGCCATTGCCGAACTGCGCGGTGTAGCCCGCGACCATCCAGCCGCCGTCACCGGTGTCGGACGACGGGAACGAGCCCCAATATGACGTCGCCGGGGTGCTGTAGAAGTCGAAGAACGATTGCGCCAGACCAAACGTGAAGCCCGCCCACTGGATGAAGGCGCGGTTGGCACTGAATGTATTGCCCGCGCCGTCGACGCCGGTATTGCTGGTGCTCAAGCCCACGGCCAGATAGCCGCGCACGGTTCCGTATTCGGTCTGGTTGCGCGCATCGGCCGTGACGTAGCCGCGCGAGCGCCAGGTGCTGTTGCTGGTGGTGCGGTTGTTGACGTTGCCGTTCGCCCAGCCCCAGGTGACGTTGCCGTTGTCACCGTAAGCATATTCGGCGCGCACCCAGCCGCCGACCTTGAGGCACATGTCGGTGCCCGGGATGTAATAGAAGCCGACGCCGTAGAGACTGCAGATCTTGACGTATTGCACCGGCTGCGCCTTGAGCGGCAGATCAGCCGCCTGCACCGCAGAGATCGCAACGAGACCCGCTGCGGAGCCAAGCAATAGGCTCTTCCCCATTTTCATTTTGAAACCTCCAAACATTGTTTGCTGCGAGGGCAAGCATCCGCGTGTGCGATCGCACCAATGGACTCGATCCCCTGACCGCGATGTCCGGCGCGCGCCTCATTTCTGAAGCGAGTGTGGAGTCGCGACCTGAACGAGAATTAAGGATTGCGGTTAAGTGCGCTTGGGCGAGTGCGCCGAACGGTTTGTCTGAAGCGACAATTCGCAGCTTTTAATGCGCAGCGACATATTTGATTTCCACGCGTTGCATTTCGGCAACGCAAACTCATCATTCGAATGAATGATGTCACGGCCGCGAAAGTCCCTACGGCAGACTAGTGTCCCTCAAATGCAATCAGCGTACGTACCGGCACATTCAGCTTGCGTAATTTCTCGGCGCCGCCGAGATCGGGCAGGTCGATGACGAAGCATGCAGCCAGTACATCGGCGCCAAGCTGGCGAAGGAGCTTGACCGCTCCTTCCGCAGTGCCGCCGGTGGCGATGAGATCGTCTACCAGGATCACTCGCTCTCCCTTTTCTACAGCGTCCTCGTGAACTTCCATCTCATCGAGGCCATACTCGAGCGAATACGCAATGCTCACTCTCTTGTGTGGTAGCTTCCCCTTCTTGCGGATGGGGATGAAGCCTGCCGATACCTGATGCGCCACCGCGCCGCCGAGTATAAAGCCGCGCGCTTCTACACCCGCGACCTTGTCGATTTTCATGCCGGCCCAGGGCTGCACCAGTTCGTCCACCGCGCGCCGGAAGGCCCTCGCATCACCGAGGAGCGTCGTGATGTCGCGAAACATGATTCCGGGTTTCGGATAATCCGGAATGGTCCGGATAGCTGCGCGCAGGTCGTTTTCAAGAGAGGGAGAAGTCATGGAAACCTCATTCCATCCGCAGTCATGCCCGGCCTTGGTGCCGCGTATCCGCCAACATTACGTCACCGGCAGCCAGCGCCGTGGCGCCTCGCGCTTGTCGTCGTAAGCCGCCTCGAACACCGGCGCAGCCAGCGTCGATTCAATATGCAATGTCGTCGTGCCGTTGTTGGAAAAGCCATGCTTGCGGCCGGCCGGTACGACAATCAGCTGTCCGCTGGTCAGCGTGACGTGCCTGTCGTCGATCCAGACATCGGCCTGCCCGCCGCGAACGCACAATACTTCCTCGACTGCATGCAAATGCGTCGGCGCACCCTGCCCCGGATCGCACCATTGTTCGAACATGCAGAACTGCGTCGCGCCATTTGCCGCCGATGCCTTCATGCGCGTTGTGACGCCCGCGCGCCATTCCTCGCGCTGCTGTTGCTCCAAGTCTACGATACGCATCAGCCCCTCCGCGCTCCGCTGCTTTTACCCTTTCAGCACCCGGCCTGCCACTGCATCGAGTTTCTTGAGCAACTCGGGGTCGCGCGCCGCGGGCGCCGTGATCAGCGCGGTATCGAGCGCGCGGTCCGAGCCAATCGGGCACGGTTCATGCTCGCGTGGAAAATCGCGCGCCAGCCGCGCGACGAGACGCTTTGCCGTCTCGGCATTCGTCATCAGCACCTTGATGATGTCCTGCACGGTCACCGCGTCATGATCCGGATGCCAGCAGTCAAAATCGGTCACCATCGCGACGGTCGCGTAGCAAATCTCCGCTTCGCGTGCGAGTTTGGCTTCCGGCATGTTGGTCATGCCGATCACAGAATAGCCAAGCTGCCTGTAGGTCGCGCTTTCCGCATAGGTAGAAAACTGCGGGCCCTCGATGCACACATAGGTGCCACCCCAGTGAGGCGCGATGCCTTCGGCGATCGCCGCATCGCGTAAATGGCCGCGGAGCAGCGGCGAAACGGGATGAGCCATCGACACATGCGCGACCATTCCCTTGCCGAAGAACGAACTTTCGCGCCTGTAAGTACGGTCGACGAATTGATCGGCCAGAACAAATGTGCCGGGCGTCAATTCCTCTCGAAACGACCCGCACGCCGAAAGAGAAACAAGATCGGTCACGCCAGCGCGTTTCAAGACATCGATATTGGCTCGATAGTTTATGTCTGACGGTGAGAGGCGGTGGCCCTGGTCGTGGCGGGACAGGAATACGACTGATAGTCCCGCCATTTCGCCGCTGTGCAGCGGACCCGACGCCTCGCCCCACGGGCTCGCGACGCGCTGCGAGCGCACATTCGTCAGACCGGGCAAGTCATAAATGCCGGAACCGCCGATGATACCGAGGACCGACTTTGTCACGGTTGATCTCCGTTATGGCCGGGCTTGCCCCCTGCCAACCCGATCAGGATGGCACAATGGTTCCATAAACGGGATGCCCGACACATGGCCGGGCATGACGACGCAGATCGGCCGAAACAATGTGCACTCAGTGCACCGCCGACCACACCTTCTTCTTGGTGAAATAGAGAAGACCGGTGAGCACAATCAGGAATATCATCACCTGGAAGCCGACACGCTTGCGCTGCACGAGGTGCGGCTCGGCCGCCCACATCAGGAACGCAGCGACGTCCCTGGAATACTGCTCGAGCGTCTGAGGCGAGCCATCGTCATAGGTAACTTGCCCATCCTGCATCGGTTGCGGCATCGCCGTGTTGTGGCCCGGGAAATATTTATTGTAGTGGCCGTTTTCCGGCAGCACGAAGTCCTTCGGTGGGGTCTCATAGCCCTTGAGATAGGCTGCGATATAGTCGGGTCCCTGCTCCTGATACTGCGTGAAGATATCGAAGATGAACCAGGGAAATCCGCGCTGATAGGTACGCGCCTTGGCGAGCGTGGACATATCCGGCGGCGCAACACCGTGCACCGCCTTCGCTGCGAGTTCGTTCGGGAATGGCGATGGAAAATAATCGGCTGGGCGACCAGCACGTTCGGTCGGCTGACCCTTGTCGTCGATGTCGTTGATCTTGGCTTCCGCCGCCACCGTTGCCGCCTGTGCCTCGCTGAAGCCGGGGCCGCCGGGCTGGGCGAGACTTCGGAAGGACACCATATCCATCGAATGGCAGACCGAACATACTTCCTTGTAGACCTTGAAGCCGCGCTGGAGTTGCCCCTCATCATATTTGCCGAACGGGCCTGCAAAGGACCATTTCAGCCGCGGCGGCGTAACTTGCTCCTCAGCCGTCGCCGGCATTGCGAGCACCGCAGCGGCGGTGGCAAGCGTGAAAGCTAAGACCGTGCGCTTCAAGATTGTCATGACCCTGCCCCCGCTCAAGCTTTTGCACCCAGAACCGAATCCGAAATCGAGTTCGGCAACGGCCTGGTTTTTTCGAATATGCCGAGCAGCGGCATGATAATCAGGAAGAACGCGAAATAATAAACAGTGAACACACGCGACAGGATGACGTAGATGCCCTCTGGCTGCTTCGAGCCCAACCAGCCCAGCCCGACGCAGGCGATCACCCACAGCCAGAAGAACTGCTTGAACAACGGACGATATCGCGCCGAACGCACCCGCGACGTATCGAGCCAGGGTATGAACGCCAGAATCAGGATTGAAGAAAACAGTGCGATCACGCCGGCAAGCTTGTCAGGGATCGACCTGAGAATTGCGTAGAACGGCAGGTAGTACCATTCGGGCACAATTTCGGCCGGAGTCACCGCGGGATTTGCCGGAATGTAATTGTCCGCATGGCCGAGAAAGTTCGGGATGTAGAACACGAACCAGGCAAAGACGATGCAGAACACCGCCATGTAGAAACTGTCCTTGATCGTCGCGTGCGGCGAGAATGGCACCGTATCCTTTTCCGATTTAGGTTCGACACCTGTCGGATTATTCTGCCCGGCAACATGCAGCGCCCAGATGTGGAGCACGACCACACCCGCGATCACGAACGGCAACAGATAGTGCAGCGAATAGAAACGATTGAGGGTGGGGTTGCCGACCGCATAACCGCCCCACAGCCACGTGACGATCGTGTCACCGACGCCCGGAATCGCAGAAAACAAATTGGTGATCACGGTCGCTGCCCAGAAACTCATTTGGCCCCAGACCAGCACATAACCCATGAAGCCGGTCGCCATCATCAGGAGGTAGATGATCACGCCGAGAATCCACAACACCTCGCGCGGCTCTTTGTATGAGCCGTAATAGATGCCGCGGAACATATGGATATAGACGGCAAAGAAGAACATCGACGCGCCGTTCGCGTGCAGGTAGCGCAACAGCCAGCCAAAATTGACGTCGCGCATGATCGTTTCAACAGACTTGAAAGCGAGATCGGCTTGCGGCGTGTAGTGCATCGCCAGCACGATGCCGGTGATGATTTGCACGCCGAGCATGAATGCCAGGATGCCGCCGAAGGTCCACAGGTAGTTGAGATTCCGTGGCGTCGGATAAACGACGAAAGATGAATGAATCAGGCTACCGATCGGCAACCGCTTCTCGAACCATTGCAGAAATTTGTTCTGCGGCTGGTAGGTCGAGTGTCCGCTCATGATTGAACCTTGAATGCGACGTTTCGCTTAACCGATCTGGATTTTGGTGTCGGAGACAAATTTGTAGGGTGGCAATGCCAGGTTTTTCGGCGCCGGTCCTTTGCGAATGCGGCCCGACGTGTCGTACTGCGAGCCATGGCACGGGCAAAACCAGCCGTCATATTCCCCCTGGTGGGCCAGCGGGATACAGCCGAGATGCGTGCAGATTCCGATCAGCACCAGCCATTGGTCGTGGCCCTGCTTGACGCGGGCTGAGTCCGGTTGCGGATCCGGCAGGCTCGCCACATTCACCTTCTGCGCTTCCTCGATATCCTTCTTGGTACGATGGAAGATGAAGATCGGCTTCGACCGCCAGAACACCTTGATGATCTGCCCATCCGCGATGGGCCCGAGATCCACCTCGATCGGGGCGCCGGCCGCTATCGTGGAGGCGTCCGGATTCATCTGCGCAATCAGCGGCACGAGGACTGCCGCGGCGCCCACCGCACCGACAGCACCAGTGGCAATATAAAGAAAATCGCGGCGCGTGTGCTCCGCCGAAGACACGGTCGTCACGTCTGAAGCCCTCTCCTCCGGCTGGCTAGCTCATCCGCCCGCGGCTGGAGCCCGGGACCGGAGTCCGGAGGGCGGCGGGGCGGACCGTTTGCGGCAGCCCTGTTATAGGCAGGACAGCGCGTCGGCGTGGTTCTATTGGCACCCTTGCCGTAATAGCGCAAGCCCGCAAAAGCGCCGTCGAACGAACTGAACACCGGTTTTGTATCAGGACGCGTTTTAAATGTTACATTATGTACGCAATCCGGGCGATCGACGGCGCCGGACGTGACTTTATTGTTCACTCGCGCCCGCGAAGTTTTGTCGCATAAATCGCTGCCAGGAGCGGTTTTCCCCCGGAAGCCGTGGAGTGCTCGGACCCACCATGCGGATCGCCCTGTTTGCTCCCGATATCCCCCAGAACACCGGCACGATTCTGCGCTTTTGTGCATGCCTGGGGGTGGAAGCGCACATCATAGAACCGGCCGGTTTTCCGGTGACCGACCGTGCCTTCCGCCGTGCGGGGATGGACTACATCGATCACGTTGCCCTCACCCGGCATGCCTCCTTTGCGGCTTTCGAGGAATGGCGGGCGGGCGAGCGCCTTTCACTTGTGCTCTTGAGCACCGGTGCGGAGCGATCCTATCTAGACCACGCATTCAACAGGAACGAAGTGCTGCTGTTCGGCCGGGAAAGCGCCGGCGTCCCCGGAGCGGTTCATAAGGCGGCCGATGCCCGGCTTCGCGTGCCAATGAAGCCGGGCTTGCGATCACTCAATGTGGCCATGACCGTCGCTCTGATCACCGGCGAAGCACTCCGGCAGACGGGCGGATTTGGGCAATGATATCATTGACCATACGGCGCCAAGCGGGAACGCTATGAACCAAAGTCTGCTCGAGGATCACAGGAACAAAGCGCGCTCGTGGTTTGAATCGCTGCGGGACGACATATGCGCGGCCTTCGAGACGCTGGAAGATTCCCTCCCGGCCAAGGCCCCTCTCGCCGACCGAGCGGCCGGCCGCTTCATTCGTACGCCATGGCAACGCACCGATCATAACGGCGCCCCCGGTGGTGGTGGCGTCATGGCGCTGATGCATGGCCGCGTGTTCGAGAAAGTCGGCGTGCACTGCTCAACCGTGCACGGTGAATTCGCGCCGGAATTCCGTAAGGAGATTCCCGGCGCTGACAAAGACCCGCGATTTTGGGCATCGGGCATTTCGCTGATTGCGCATCTTCACAACCCAAATGTGCCCGCGGTTCACCTCAATACGCGATTTGTCGTCACCACCAAAGCCTGGTTCGGGGGCGGTGCTGATCTCACACCGGTGCTCGACCGCCGCCGAACGCAATCGGACCCTGACAGCATCGCGTTTCACGCAGCTATGAAGACTGCCTGCGACATGCATGCCGAAATTGCGCCTTACGACAAATACAAAAAATGGTGCGACGAATATTTCTTCCTCAAGCACCGCAACGAACCGCGCGGAATAGGCGGCATTTTTTATGATTATCTTGAAACTGATTGGGATGAGACATTCGCATTCACGCAAGGTGTCGGCCGCGCATTCCTGCGCGTTTATCCCGGACTGGTGCGAAAGAATTTCACGACGCCGTGGACCGACCCCGAACGCGAGGAGCAGTTGATCCGTCGCGGCCGCTACGTCGAGTTCAACTTACTTTATGACCGAGGAACTATTTTCGGGCTTAAGACGGGCGGCAATGTCGAATCCATCCTGTCGTCGATGCCGCCGTTGGTCAGATGGCCGTGAGGGCAAGACGAATTTATGCCAGACGGTGCTGAATACCTTCAATTGTCGCGTTTATTTCGCTGCTGACCAAGTCATTGCACTGTAGTCCAAAACAAGTTTCTTGCGCCGCCGTGCGCGCGGGTGGCAAAAGCTCGTCGCATTAAACCTCCTCTATTGAAACAGCGATCGGCAAAAGGCGATGCCGGGCGACGACTTGTTCCTGAAGACGATCGAGGCTGCCTATGCAAGCGGGGTCGAAGACGACCGCTTGCCCGAGGCGCTGACAGCATTAAGTCAATTGCTCGGCGGAGCCGGCGCAATGCTCGAAATCGTTGATAAGCGAGAACTACGACATAAAGCTTTCTGTTCTGTCGGTTTGCCGGATCTGACCCGCGTCCCCCACATCGAGCAATTCGCCGCAGTCAATCCGCGAATGCCGTACGCGTTTCGTCAGCCTCAAGGCAAGGTCATCTGGGACTATCAGGTACTAAACGAAGATGAGATGACGCATAACCCGTTCTACGGCGAGTTCCTGAGGTCTCTGGGGCTGCGCTACTGCCTCGGGGCCGTAGTCGAACAGACACCTGCCAAGTGGGCCGCGGTATCAGTCCAACGGACAAAGAAGCAAGGTCACCCCGACAAGCGGCAGATCGCACTCATGGGGCGCCTCTATCCGCATTATCAGCGCGCGTACGACCTAGCGGCTCGCTTGAGAACAGTGGCCGATCGCAACGGCGTGCTGGAGAACACGCTCGACTGGCTTGCAGACGGCGTCGCACTGCTGCGCGCCAACGGCCAAATCGTCTACGCCAGCGATACGCTGCGCCATTTCGCGCAACGCAGCGATGGATTCCGTATTTCCGATTGCGAAATCGAATTTGTGGCACCGGACGCGCGCCGCCGATTCGACGCTGCGCTCGGCGCCGCCAAGCGGATTGGTGATGCTTCCTCGGCCGAATGCCCCGCCGATTTTCCGGTGCCGCGCGGTAACGGAATGCCGGCATACGTCGTTTCGGTACGCCCGCTTGTGCGCTGGAAAGCTCGTGTAACGCAAAATGCCAACGCCGAAATCATGGTGTTCTTCCGCGATCCGCTCTCGCGCAATATCGCGACCACCCAAATACTTCGGCAGTTGTTCAGCCTAACGGAGGCCGAAGCTCACCTGGCGCAGGCATTGTGCACGGGTACGACGACCGCGGACTACGCCAGGGAGCGTCGGGTTAGCCTCAATACAGTGTATTCGCACCTCAAGCGAATACGCGAAAAAACAGGCTGCAAGAGCGTCCCTGAATTGATCCTCAAGTTCGGCGAGTTGAATGTGCCGCTGCGGCCGGGCCCATCCGGCTCAGCGTAGCGCTCCGTACACCAGGAATACTCCGCCAAATAAAACGACGATGTCCAGGATTGCAGTGTGAAAATGAATCGGCATTCGTTCAACGAAGGCCTTGGCGAGAAATGCTCCGGGCAGCGCGACGAAGCCGATTAACAAGGCGAAGGCGATGACCTGCACGGTGATTACGCCTGCGAGCCCAAATACGGAAATCTTCACAATTCCGATCACGATTGAGATACCCGCGTCAGTCGCGATGACTCCGGCGCCTTCGACACCCGCCGCCATCAGTAGCGAAAGCAGGATCACGCCCGAGCCCGCCGTACCACCGACGAAGATGCCATAGCCGAGTGATCCCAATGCGAGCCCGCCGTCGCCGATCTTGACGCCATGATAGCGCAGCAGCCGGCGCAACGGCACGCTCAGGATCAGCATGCCGCCTATCACGAGCGCCGCGCCTGCGCCGGACAGGCGGGTATAGCCCCACGCCCCCACCACGCAGGTCGGCACAGCTGCGGCAAGGACGATCACGATTCGCCGCCAATCGGCATATTTCAGGAATGCAAAGATGCGGCTCGAATTGGTGAACATCGCTGAAATCGCGATGATCGGCACGACAGGTTCGGCACCCACCAACGGCACCAGCACTAGCGGCATCAATGCCCCGGTGCCATAGCCGGAAACGCCGCCGATGATCGATGCAAATAGCGCGACCGCCGCGACCGGGATCAACTGCCAAGAGGATATGTTGGCGAAGCCGGAGAAAATTTCCATTGTCTACGCCATGCGAGGCTTTTATTTCGCCGCCGCGGACGCGCGCAAGGCGTCGGTTGCGATGCTGTCAAGCGCCGCCTGATCGCCCGGAAAGCCCGCGACAATCCATGCCTCTTCGGCCGCGCGTAAGGCTGCTCCGAGCGCGGGGCCCTGCGGCAAACCGCGCTTCATGAAGTCGGCCGCCTTGAGCGGAAACACCGGCGCGGCCCAGTGCTGCGGCAAGTTCACCAGTTCGCGCCAACCTGCATCATGCGATGTTGCATCCGATCGCGCCCAGGCAAGCAATACCTGATCGGTGAATTGCTGTGGCTTTAACCGATACAGGAGGGTTTTCGCTGCCTTCTCGCCGTTTGCCGGCGCAACACGCCACCAACCGTCGCCCATGGACGAGAGCCGCGCATGCTCGTCATTGGTGAGCCGCAACTTCTGCCAAAGACGTTCAGCATCTTCAACAACCGCGACACCGAGCGCACCGAGGCGGCGAACTGCATCTGGCGCGGCCGAAATTTTGGCTTCCACCTTGGCCAAGTTCTCGAACGGTGCGAGATAAGGTACTCCGCCGAGCACGCGCAGCAGCAAACCTGCGTGCCCCATGACGGCAAAGGTCGGCGCGGCCCGCGGCGTGACCAGCAATTTCATCAACTCCATGCGGACTCGCTCGCGCGAGAGCTGGTCGAGCCCCTCGCGTGCTGCAATGCAGGCGGCTAAACCCGACGCATCGAGCCGCCCACTGCCGTAGGAGGCGTGGAACCGAAAGAAGCGGAGGATACGCAGATAATCCTCGGCAATCCGTTGGGCCGGATCGCCGATAAACCGGACGCGGCGTTGCTCAAGATCCTCGAGGCCGCCGGTGTAATCGTAGACCGCGCCGTCGCGTGTAGCCGACAAGGCGTTGATCGTGAAATCCCGCCGATGCGCGTCACCCGCCCAGTCGCGGCCGAACTCGACCTTGGCGTGACGGCCGTAGGTTTCCACGTCCCGGCGCAGGGTGGTGATTTCAAATGGATGCTTGTCGATGATGACCGTAACCGTGCCGTGCTCTATTCCGGTCGGGACAGACTTGAAGCCAGCCGCGGCGGCGCGTTTGACCACCTCTTCGGGCACCGCAGTCGTGGCGATGTCGATCTCCGCGATTGGAACGCCGAGCAACGCATTACGCACGGCCCCGCCGACCACACGCGCCTCTTCGCCGTCGCGATCGAGCAGGCCAAGTAGGCGCGGCAGCGCACCGGTAGTCAGCCAGCCGGCATCGCCGAGCTTGCGATCCGTGCGGCCTTCTTGCGATGACATCACTTAGTCGCCCCCGGAACAAATCTGCCGTTTTCCATATGTGCCGGCACGTAAGTCGAACCCGGCGGAGCGCCGGAAAAATGTGCAAAAAAGATGAAGCTCCCCACCACCAGCGCCAGCGCGAGGATGGCCAGTGTCGCCACACGCGCCAACGGCCAGGATTTGAGATCCATCACACCTGCCTTGGTCGCCCACAAGAACACGCCGTAGAGCACGAAAGGCGTCAGAAACAGGACGATCTCTGTGAATACCGGACGGATCATCGGCAAATCCGATCATAAAGATTGCGCAGGATACCAGCCGTCACGCCCCAGATGTAGTGCTCGCCGAAGGTGAATGCGTAGTAGTGCCGCGTCATGCCCTGCCAGTCTCGCGAATGACGCTGCACGTTGTTTTGATCCATCAAGTAGGCAAGCGGCACTTCGAACGTCGCGTCGACCTCGCTCGCATTGAGACTGAGCGCAAAGCCCGGCTTCACGCGCGCGATCACCGGCACAATTCGATAACCAAGCGTTGTCATGTAGAGATCGAGATAGCCGAGCGGCTCGACATGAGCGCGATCAAGTCCGATCTCCTCCTCCGCCTCGCGCAGCGCCGACGCGCGTGGATCAGTATCCGTCTTGTCTATCTTGCCCCCAGGAAACGAAACCTGACCGGGGTGATCCGGCAGGTGCTGGGCACGTTGTGTGAGCAATACGGTCGGCTCGGCGTGATCCACGATCGGCACCAGGACGGCGGCGGGCCGGATGGGCCGTACCTCGGCGATCTTGCGCATGACCGGATCGGCATCGTGATCGCCGCGATTTGGAGTAATGCTTGGATCGGTGAGACCCGCCGGCGCCTCCAGCGTCAGCCGCGCACGCACGCGCGTGAAAAATTCCGCCGCTGTCAGACTGGTCGTCGCGACCTCCTGCATCAGGCGAACTCCCGCAACACGCTGGCCTCTGCCATGGCGAAGAACTCGCCCTGCGACACAACACCAAACATTTGGATGCCGCCGACATCGCGTTCCTCGCCAAGTGCGACGAGATCATAGAAAAGCGCTCGCGAGACCTTCGCCCACAGGTCACGGCGCACATGGAGATACGGCTTGAGGCCTCCATTTGCCGGCTGCTGCTCGAAGCGTAGCGCATGACCCGGCCCGGCTATGACCCAATCGTCGACATTTGTCCGGAATTCAAGAGCCGTGCCGGCGTCGCCGGACAACACCTTCATTTCGACGGCGAGAAACGGTGCATCGTCGACCGTGATTCCGACCTTCTCGACCGGGGTGACCAGGAAATGCTTGTCGCCTTCGCGCTTAAGGACGGATGCAAACAATTTGACCAATGCCGCTCGCCCGATCGGCGTCTTCTGATAAAACCAGGTGCCGTCGCTCCCAATCCTCATGTCGATATCGCCGCAAACCGGCGGATTCCACCGATCCACGGGCGGCAGCCCCTTGTTTTCGCGCGGCAGTGATGCCGTCAGCGCTTCCAGCCCGCTCTGCCCTGCCTTCGCCATTGTTTTCCTTCGATAATCAGCCCGCTGCAGACCTGTTCGCATCTTCGTGATGAACCGGATCGGCGGTGGAAGATAGCGTAAGCTCGCTGATAGATAGAGGCAAATTCGGCCCAAATATCGCACGGGAATCGGCGTTGGTGAGTTTGTTGCACAGCACCAGCCAGGGCTCCAGACGGGCGACGAAAGGAACCGGCATCATGGCGAAGGCCAGCGGCGAAAGTATTGAAAAACTTGAAGACATGATTGTTCGCGCGGCGGAATCTACCGCGGCTCATATACGTGCCGCAAAGGCCGCGATCGGTGCCGTTATCTTCGGACAGGATGTTGTGGTGGAACGCGCCCTTGTCACCGTGCTGTCAGGTGGTCACGCGCTCCTCGTCGGTGTCCCCGGTCTTGCCAAGACCAAACTGGTCGAGACGATGGGGACGGCGCTGGGCCTCGATGCACGGCGCATCCAGTTCACGCCCGATCTGATGCCGTCCGACATTCTCGGAACGGAAGTGCTCGAGGAAAGCCCAGGCGGCAAGCGCAGCTTCCGCTTCATCGCCGGCCCTGTGTTTGCCCAACTGCTCATGGCCGATGAAATCAATCGTGCGTCACCGCGTACGCAATCCGCCCTTTTGCAAGCCATGCAGGAACAACATGTGACGGTCGCCGGCGTTCGCCACGATCTGCCGAAGCCGTTCCACGTGCTCGCAACACAAAACCCGCTCGAACAGGAAGGCACATATCCACTGCCCGAAGCGCAGCTCGACCGCTTTCTGATGGAAGTCGACGTCGACTATCCCGACCAGGAAGCCGAGCGCAAAATCCTGTTCGATACGACAGGCGCAGAAGAGTCCCATGCCAAAGTGGCAATGACGTCCGAAGACCTGCTGTCAGCGCAACGTCTCGTTCGGCGCTTGCCCGTTGGTGAGTCAGTCGTTGAGACAATCCTTGCACTGGTGCGATCGGCGCGACCCGGACCGGACGCCGGCGATATCGGCAAGCTTATCTCATGGGGGCCCGGCCCCCGCGCCAGCCAGGCTCTAATGCTGGCGGTGCGTGCGCGTGCGCTTTTGGACGGCCGTTTCGCGCCATCCATCGATGATGTCCTCGAACTGGCAGAACCAGTGCTCAAGCACCGCATGGCATTGACCTTCGCCGCGCGCGCAGAAGGCGAAACAATTCCCAACGTGATCCGGCGATTGAAAGCGCGCATCGGATAGTCGCGATGGCGGAGTCAAAGCCAAACGACATAGGGGCGGGCGAGATAAAGCAGGCCACGGTCGGGGCCCGCAAACTCGCCGACGCCATGCCGCGTCTTATCCTCGAGGCACGCCGCATTGCCACGACCGTCATCCATGGGCTGCACGGCCGCCGCCGGGCCGGGCCGGGAGAGAATTTCTGGCAATACCGCCGCTTTGTATCAGGCGAGGCCGCGCAGAATGTCGATTGGCGACGCTCGGCGCGAGACGATCACCTCTATGTCCGCGAACGCGAATGGGAAGCCTCACACACGGTGTGGATTTGGCCGGACCGTTCGCCGTCAATGGCCTTCACGTCCGAATTGTCAGACGACAGCAAACTCGAGCGGGCGCTGGTTATCGCCTTCGCCCTGGCCGAAGTCCTGGTCCAGGGAGGCGAACGCGTCGGTGTGCCTGGCCTCCTGCGTCCAACGGCGAGCCGAAATGTTATCGAAAAAATGGCAGAGGCCATTCTCCACGATCCAACCGAACGCGCGAGCCTGCCGCCGTCGTTCGTGCCTTCGCCATTGTCGGAAGTCGTAATGCTGTCGGATTTGTGGTCCCCGATCGGTGAAGTCCGCGCCACCGTTGCCCAGCTCTCCGCAACAGGAGCGCATGGCCATTTGGTGCAGATTGTCGATCCAGCAGAAGAGAGTTTTCCCTATTCGGGCCGTATCGAATTCATTGAACCCGAAGGTGCGGGTTCGGTAACGGCTGGACGCGCCGAGGCATGGCGCAACGATTACCAGACCATCGTTGCGCGTCACCGCGCAGCGATCCGCGCCGAGGCCGATCTCAGGGGGTGGAGTTTCGTGGTCCATCGCACTGACAGGCCGGCAAGTGAACTCCTGCTCGTTCTCCATGCACGCATGGGCGACAACCCGCAGCCCTATGCCATCGGCAACCGGCACGCGCCGGCGAACCCCGCGAGCGCCGCATGATCGGGTCATTACCGCTCGGCTTCGCCCAGCCGTTGGTCTTGTTCGGGATGCTCAGCTTGCCCGTATTATGGTGGCTCTTGCGGCTTGTCCCGCCGCGACCGCGCCGTATCGACTTCCCGCCCACCCGCTTGCTGTTCGAAATCGCGCCGAAAGATGAGACCCCGGCGCGCACGCCCTGGTGGCTTACACTCCTGCGCCTCACCCTTGCCGCGCTTCTCATCATCGCCGCGGCCGGTCCGCTGTGGAATCCGCCGCTCGCAGCGGCAAAGCGTGCGGCACCGTTGTTAATTCTGATCGATGACGGCTGGCCTGCGGCTGCCGCGTGGGACAGACGAATTAGAACGGCAGACGAAATCATCGCACGCGCAGAGGCCGACAATCGTAGTGTCGCCATTTTGCCGATCTCGGAAACGGATCGCGATATTTCATTGCGGCTCGCCGGCGCCGCCAGGGTGCAAATCAAACAGATCAAGCCTAAACCATATGGCATCGATCGCATCGAAGCATTGCCGCTGATTGAGCGTTTTCTTGCGGCAGTGCCGGATGTCGAATTGGCCTGGCTCTCCGACGGAGTTGATCTCGGCAAGGGATCCAATTTCGTCGCCGGCTTGAAACGGGTCATCGGCGATCATCCGCTCACCATTCTTTCGGACGGTTTACCGATCCCGCATGCGCTCGCGGCGGCTGACAACGCTGCGGGAGCGCTGACAGTGAAAGTCCTGCGCGCGAAAACCGCGCCCATCGATAGCGGCATGGTGAATGCGATCGACCTCAAAGGCCTGCCCTTGGGCGAAGCACCGTATGATTTTAAGGCCGGTGAACGTGAAACTGACGCCGTGATCGACCTGCCGGTTGAAATTCGCAATGACGTCGCACGACTTGAAATCGTCGGCGAACATTCTGCAGGCGCCGTCCAGCTGCTCGACAAACGTTGGCGGAGGCGCACCGTCGGAGTCGTTTCCGGTTCGGCCGCGGACCGCTCGCAGCCATTGATTGGTGCAAGCTATTATCTGTCGCGCGCCCTCAATCCGTTTGCCGACGTCAGTCTCGCCGAGGGCGTTGCTCCGGCCGAAGCTGTGTCGCGCTTCCTCGACCGGCATCTGCCTATGTTGATCCTCGCCGACGTCGGCAATGTTGCCGAGGCTCTCGATCGCCTCAACAAGTGGATTGACAATGGCGGGGTGTTGGTGCGCTTCGCCGGGCCACATCTCGCCGGCGCCGATGACAATCTTGTGCCGGTCAAACTACGCCGCGGCGGGCGCATCCTTGGCGGCAGCCTGAGTTGGGACAAGCCGCAGCAGCTTGCCGGCTTCTCGCGCGACGGTCCGTTCAACGGCATGGCCGTTCCGACCGACGTCACGGTCACACGCCAGGTGCTGGCCGAACCGGACGCACAGCTGACCGACCGCACCTGGGCGACGCTTGCCGACGGCACACCACTCGTGACGGCAGAGCGGCGTGGCAAGGGCTTGATCGTGCTATTTCATGTGACCGCCGATACGCGCTGGTCCGACCTGCCACTGTCCGGAGCTTTCGTCGACATGCTCCGGCGCCTGGTGGCCCTCGCCGGTGCAAGCGCGACCGCCGAAGGTGACAATACTGCGCCGAAGGATGCCACCAATCGCTCGGCCCAGGTGGTGCCTCCTACACGCGTCCTCGACGGGTTCGGAGCATTCTCGACACCGCCGCCGACTGCGCGCCCAATTCCCAGCAACTACGCGGAGCGCGGCAATCTCGACCACCCACCTGGCTTCTATGGACCGCCGGAAGGCCTCGTCGCGGTCAATACGCTCGCGCCCGCAGACCGGCCGGCCGAACTCGACGTTTCACCGCTCAACGCGCGGATCGACACCTATCGCCAGGGAGAGCCTCTCGACTTGCGCGGACCGTTATTTGTCGCCGCACTTTTATTGCTGATGCTCGACGCTTTGGTGGTCATATCGCTATCGGGCGGAGTCTCTGCGCTGTGGCCGCGACGGCGCGCCACGGCCGCATTGGTCGCTGCGGTCATCATTGGCGCGGCCGCATTTCATGAGCCGGTACACGCTCAACCCGCGCCTCCGCAGCCGTCCACGCCACCGCTGACGGCGCAGCAGGAAGATTTTGCCCTGAAAGCGACGCTGCAGACCCACCTCGCATACGTCATCACCGGCGATACCGGAGTCGACGACGTGAGCAAGAGCGGGCTGCAGGGTCTCACCTTGTTCCTGGCGCAGCGCACGGCGCTCGAGGCCGGAGATCCGATCGGACTCGACCTTGCCCGGGACGAACTTGCATTCTTTCCGCTGATTTACTGGCCGGTATCACCGAATGCACCGAAGCCGTCGCAGGCTGCACTCGATAAAATCGATACTTACATGAAGCGCGGCGGCACCGTACTCTTTGACACACGCGATGCTGTTGATGCGCCACCCGGCCCCGGCGGCGAAATGCGCGGACCGGGAATGGTCGCGCTCCGCTCAATTCTTTCCTCGCTCGACATTCCGGAACTCGAACCGGTGCCGCACGATCATGTGCTCACGAAAACATTCTTTCTGCTTCGGGATTTTCCGGGTCGTTTCACCACCGGTCAACTCTGGGTCGAGGCTCTGCCTGCAGACAACGAGGATGAAGAGCCAAACCGCCCGGCGCGTGCCGGCGACGGCGTGTCATCAATCCTTATCACCTCAAACGATCTTGCCGGCGCGTGGGCTTTACGCCCCGACGGCCAGCCCATGCTTCCATTGGTGCCCGGTGAGCCGCGACAGCGGGAATTTGCCTTCCGCGCCGGCGTCAACATCGTGATGTATGCGCTAACCGGCAACTACAAGGCCGATCAAGTACACATCCCGGCATTGCTCGAGCGATTGGGGCAGTAGGAGCGCAGACGTAAATCTCGGCATCTCATTTGCTCCGCTCGTGCCGTCCTATGTCGTATGGACGGCCTTTGCCGTCGCTGCACTCATTTCAATTTTATTGCTGATCGCGCGCAGTCGCGGGGCGCCACTGCGCGCGTTGGCACTTGCCCTTATGGTGCTTGCACTCGCCAATCCCTCGCTCACACGCGAGGACCGCGATCCCATCCCTTCAGTTGCCGCGGTCATCGTCGACAAGAGCCCAAGTCAGAATTTCGGTGACCGTGCCGGACAAACCGAAGCCGTACGGGCGGCCCTTGTCGAACGGCTCAAGCGCATTCCCGGCCTGGAGGTCCGCGTGGCTGAAGCCGGCGCCGCCGACGGCGAGACAGATGGCACCAAGCTGTTTTCAGCGCTTTCCTCCACACTCGCCGACGTGCCGCCCGACCGGGTCGCCGGAGCCGTTCTGATCACTGACGGCCGCGTGCACGACGTACCCGCCGACGCCTCCACACTTGGATTTGCGGCGCCATTGCACGCTCTGATCACGGGCCACAAGAACGAGATCGATCGCCGGGTCGTGCTGACACAGACGCCGCGCTTCGGAATCGTAGGTCAGTCACAAATTGTTGGCTTCCGCATCGAGGATCAAGGCACCCAAGTCGGCACCGCTGAAGTTACGGTCCGGCGCGACGGCGATGTGCTGGAAAAACGCGCCGTCACGGCGCATACCGATGTCAAAATCAACATACCCATCCCTCATGCTGGCCCGAATATCGTCGAGATCGAAGCCTCCCCGCTCGATGGTGAACTGACACAAGTCAACAATCGGGCCGTGGTTTCGATCGACGGCGTCCGCGACAAGCTGCGGGTGCTGCTGGTATCAGGCGAACCGCACGCGGGCGAACGGACCTGGCGCAATCTTCTCAAGTCGGATGCATCCGTCGACCTGGTGCACTTCACCATCCTGCGGCCGCCGGAAAAGCAGGACGGCACGCCGATCAACGAGTTGTCGCTGATCGCATTCCCCACGCGCGAATTGTTTCAGCAAAAGATCGGCGAATTCCAACTCATCATTTTCGACCGCTACGCCCGGCAAGGCGTGCTGCCTCTCATCTATTTCGAGAACATTGCAAAATACGTGCGTGACGGCGGAGCGGTATTGATCGCTGCCGGCCCCGACTATGCCAGTCCGACGAGTATCTGGCGCACGCCGCTCGACGGCATTCTGCCGGCCGAGCCGACCGGGGAAGTGACCGAGCGACGATTCCAGGCGCAGCTTACGGAAGCCGGCCACCGTCATCCGGTCACGCGCGACCTCGAGGGATCGCAGACTGATCCTCCACACTGGAGTCACTGGTTCAGGCTTGTCGACATCAAGCGCAACACGGGAACCAGCGTGATGCAGGGGCCCGACGGCAAGCCGCTTCTGGTGCTAGGTCGTGAAGGCGAAGGCCGCGTGGCGCTTTTATTGTCCGACCATATCTGGCTATGGGCGCGCGGTTATGAAGGTGGCGGACCGCACCTCGATTTGCTTCGACGGCTGTCGCACTGGCTCATGAAACAACCCGACCTCGAAGAAGAGGCACTTCGGTTGATCGTCCACGGGCGCGACATCACCGTGCAGCGTCAGACCATGGCTGACACGGTCAATCAGGTTACACTCACAACACCAACCGGCAGCAGCCGCACGCTCGATCTTCAGCCGGTCGAGCCGGGGCTTTGGCGCGCCAATGTTGCCGCCGGCGAACTTGGTCTCTGGCGCGCCACTGACGGAAAACTCACCGCTCTTGCCAATGTCGGCCCCGCCAATCCGCGCGAATTTGCGGAAGTGACATCAACCCCAGACGTGTTGCAGGCGCTGACCAGCGCCACCGGCGGCGACGCACGGCGGATTGAGGACGGCAGCGGTGTCAACGTCCCGCGTGTCGTGCCGGTACGTACCAGCACGACCTTCAAGGGTGACGATTGGATCGGTCTTAAGATGCGCGATGTCAGCGTCGTGCGCGGCATCGGCGTGCTGCCGATCTTTGCTGGCCTGATAGGATTGCTGCTGCTGATCGGTTCGTTGGCGGCGACCTGGGCCAGGGAAGGACGCTGATTCAGTCAATTATTCTGGGCGGCGCATAGTTCGCGTGCCCGGAATTCGGCAGGCAGTTTCCGTTTATGTTTCCCAGTCCGGCCGGATCAAGCCGGATACGCCTTCAAAGACACCGGCTACCAGCTCAGCCACAAGGAGGCGTCCGGGATCGACGGGGCCGGGCATCTTTACCTGGCCCTTCGGGATGCGCTTGAAACCCGATTTCGCGTAGATCGGCTCGTCGCCGACCAGCACAACAAGCTTGTGTCCGCCGGCTAGAGCATCCTTGAGCGCACGCTTGACCAGCGCCGTGCCGACGCCATGCGATCGGAATGGGGGTTCGACCGTGAGCGGCCCCAGCAGCAGTGCCGGTGTGTTTCCGATGCAGATCGGCGTCAATCGTACGGAGCCCACCATGAGGCTCCCGATCCGCGCAGTGAACGACAAATCCAGGAGATGGCCCCTGCCCTCGCGGATACGAAACGCGGTGCGTGCAAAACGTCCCGGTCCGAAAGTGCGCTCGTGCAGGCGGTCAATTGCCGGCGCGTCAGCCTCGGTCTCAGGCAGGATGGTCAGCGCGAGTTCGCTCATAAACTTCAAATATCCATGTCATGCGCAGCCGCTTAGCATCTGCGCCGATTCTGGTCCATTACCCGTGGCGGAATGCGCCGCAACAGCCTAAATGAAGAGCGGTGAAGGTTAAGGAGCAGCGCATGGGACTTCTGGTTGACGGCGTCTGGCAAGAAGATGCTTCGCGAACTAAGGATGGCCAATTCATCCGCCCGGCCACGCAATTCCGCAATTGGATTACGCCTGACGGCAGTCCGGGACCGTCCGGCAAGGGCGGCTTCGCGGCAGAATCCGGACGTTACCACCTTTACGTCTCGCTTGCGTGCCCCTGGGCACACCGCACCCTCATCTTCCGCAAGCTCAAGGCGCTCGAGAATGTCATTTCCCTGTCGGCCGTTTCGCCAAACATGCTCAAGGACGGATGGACCTTCAACGTAAGTGAAGGATCAAGCGGCGATACCGCCAACGGCAAATCCAAACTTTCTGAAATCTACCTACTTGCGCACCCGCGCTACACCGGGCGCGTGAGCGTGCCTGTACTCTGGGACAAAAAACAAAAGACGATCGTCAATAACGAGTTGTCCGAAATAATCCGGATGTTGAATTCGGCGTTCGATGCCTTCACGAATGTGCACACCGATTACTATCCGGAATCCTTGCGACCCAAAATCGACAAGCTCAACGACCTGATCTATCCGAACATCAACAACGGCGTTTATCGCGCCGGATTTGCGACGTCTCAGACGGCCTACGAACAGGCATTTGGCAATGTCTTCGATACACTCGATGAACTCGACCAGATCCTTTCACAACATCGCTATCTTGCCGGAAACTCGTTAACTGAAGCGGACTGGCGGCTGTTCTGCACGCTGATCCGCTTCGACGCCGTGTACTATTCCCACTTCAAGTGTAACTGGCGACATATCTACGAATATCCGAACTTGTCGAATTATCTGCGCGATCTCTATCAAGTGCCCGGCATCGCCGAGACCGTAAGTATCGAGCAAATCAAGCAGCACTACTATCACAGCCAGCGGCACGTGAACCCGTCGGGCATCGTCCCAGTCGGGCCGCAGTTGGATTTTGCTGCGCCTCATGACCGGGGACGATTTCGCTGAGCGCGATCACCACAACTCGCTGATTGCGGCGCCGCCAAACACTTCCGCTACACGCGCGCGTGTGCCGCGCGCGGCGTCTTCAGGCAGTGCGTCCGGTGCAAAAAATCCATGTTCGACGATTTCACGATTTGGCTTGGGGTTTCCGTCCTGCCTGAAGTCGCGAACGATGAACAATGCGACGTGATCGCGCCGCGACATCCGCCTGTTGAAATATATTCCGTAAAGCTGAGGTGTCGTACCGAGCCGGATGTTGCCTTCTTCAGCCAGTTCCCGTGCGAGTGCCTCCAGGAGCGTCTCCCCGGTTTCAACGCCACCCCCGGGCAGATGCCAGCCTGCCACATAGGAATGCTTGACCAGGAATATGCGTCCCGCGCCGTCGATCACCATGGCGCGGGCTCCGAGCGTCGCCCCACGTGAAAATCGCCAGTAAAAATGCAAGACCCGCCGGGTGACCGGTTCGAGCGCACGGCGCAAGCGTTGCAAACGCCTTCTCCCTTTTTTACGCCAGCCGCCCCCGCAATGTGTTCCAAACCGGCCAAGGGGCGCTGTCAAACCCCGGCCCACCGTCTAGAATGATTCTTATATATGACATAAACCGGCAAGCCGACGACGGAGAGGACTGCCCGTGAAACGATTTTCCGACCTGACCGAACAGGAAGTTTTGGCGCTTGCCATCACCAACGAAGAAGAAGACAGCCGTATCTATCGTGGCTTCGCGGAAGGCTTGCGCGAGCAATTTCCTTCCTCTGCCAAAGTTTTCGACGAAATGGCCGAAGAGGAAGTCCATCACCGTACCCAGCTCTTCGAACTCTATCGTGAAAAATTTGGCGAATATCTTCCGCTCATCCGCCGCCAGGATGTAAAGGGGTTCCTCAACCCAAAGCAGCCATTGTGGCTGACCCGGCCGCTCGGCCTCGATGAAGTCCGCAAATTCGCTGAAAACATGGAGTTCGAGGCCGAACGCTACTACCGCAAGGCAGCCGAAACCGCACGCGATGTCTCGGTACGCAAGCTGCTAATTGAGCTTGCCGAAGCCGAAGCGGGCCACGAATCGCTTGCCCACAAGCTGTCCGAACAAATTCTCACCGTAGGTGCGCGCGAGAAAGAAGACGCAACCTCCAAGCGCATGTTTATGCTGCAATACGTGCAGCCGGGGCTCGCCGGGCTGATGGATGGTTCGGTTTCAACCCTGGCGCCGTTGTTCGCGGCGGCCTTCGCAACCCACAATACATGGCAAACATTCCTGGTCGGGATTGCTGCCTCGGTCGGCGCCGGCATTTCAATGGCATTTGCGGAGGCGCTCTCTGATGACGGCTCTCTCACCGGGCGCGGCTCGCCCGTCATCCGTGGCCTCGTGACAGGCGGCATGACGGCGATCGGGGGCCTGGGCCATACACTGCCCTACCTCATCCCGCACTTTATCACCGCCACGATTTTTTCGTTCGTCGTAGTGGCGATTGAACTCGCTGCCATTTCCTGGATCCGAATGCGCTACATGGACACACCATTCCTGCAAGCGGCATTTCAGGTCGTGGTTGGCGGCGTACTGGTGTTCGCCGCCGGAATATTGATCGGCAGTTCATGACGGCGGAGCAGTCGCGGTGAGGCATGACGGGACATTATGTTCACCCTCGCGCATCTTTCAGATCCTCACCTTGCACCGCTGCCCACGCCGCATTGGGACGAACTGATCGGCAAGCGTGTCACAGGCTATATTAACTGGCGACGGAAACGGCAATTCATCCATCTGGCAGCTGCACTTGCGTCGGCCGTCGCGGATCTCAGAGCGCAATCGCCTGACCACATCGCGGTTACCGGCGACATCGCCAACATTGCCTTGCCGGCGGAATTCATTCGGGGACGCGACTGGCTGGAAAGCCTCGGACAAGCGCACGATGTAACCTTCGTCCCCGGTAACCACGATATTTATGTACGCGAAGCCGCGGCCCTCGCGGGGCGGCAGTGGGGCGCGTACATGTGCGGCGACAAAGAAGCGGGCGGATTTCCCTTCGTCCGGCGCCGCGGCCCAATTGCGCTGATTGGACTTTCAAGCGGCGTACCGACCGCACCACTTCTCGCTACCGGCTGGCTCGGCACAAAACAGCTCGCGGAATTAGCGGCCGTACTCGACAAACTCAAGAGAGAAGACCTGTTCCGCGTGATTTTGATCCATCATCCGCCGGTCAGTGCGGCGCGCCGCCACAAGCGTCTGCTCGATGCGGCGGCGCTCATGCGCGTGATCGCGGCCCACGGTGCCGATCTGCTGCTGCACGGGCACGACCACCGCCACATGGTGAATTGGCTGGAAGGACCTGACGGCACCCGTGTTCCGGCCGTCGGAGTCCCGTCGGCATCGAGTTCGCTGGCCGGGGACAGGGAAGCCGCCGGCTATAATCTGTATCGAATCCAAGGTACGCGCGGTGCATGGCGATGCGACGTCACCTCGCGAGGGCTTGGCCCCTCGGGCGAGACCACGCAGAGGCAATTCAGATTGCTCGGTTAGGGTCCCGTGAGCATGGCCAACACGAATAGCGCCACGATGCCAACCACAAGTCCCAGGACGAAAGTGCGTATGGCACGCCAACGGCGACGGCGGCGATCGAGACGTAAAACAGCCTGCGCAACTCCGCGCCCGGCATCGTCAGCCATGGCACGCTCGCGCTCGACGAGACGACGCGCAACGTAACGGGTGACCGACTTAACAATCGCGGCCACCTCATAGGATTCTGCCAGCACCGCGCGCCCGTATCGAGTATCCTGAACAAAACGATATTGCCGCTTGTCGTGGCCCATCTCGACATGTGCAACCACGTCGACCCAAAGGCGCGGCACGTCCCCTTTGCTCACGCCGCGATCAAACAACTCGGTGTTTTCCGGAATCTCCTTGAACAGCGGATTGAGGGCGTCGTTGAGCAATTCGAGCCGCGCCACATCGGCGTCGCGCAGGTCGACCACAACGCCCGAGCGCTCGGCCGCTTCGATCCGCGCTTCGCGCACCGCATCCTTGAGCGGCTGCGGCGCTTCAACAGTTTTCACGTCGACTTTTTTGCGTCCCCACATAGGACCAATCTACCAACGAGGAATGAACTCGCAAAGCGTAAAGGTGTGAGTTTTCAAGAAGTTTGATGGTTGATCATCTTCTAACGGACCGGGACGACGCCATAGTTCCTGGCCCAGCCCAAACCGTCTTCCGTGCGGCCACGCGGTCGATATTCCGCGCCTATCCAGCCGCCGTAGCCGAGCCTGTCAACGGCCTCAAACACGGCAGGAAAGTTGATCTCGCCTCCGTCCGGTTCATGGCGCACCGGCACCGCGGCGCATTGTAGATGGCCAATGACCGGCAGATATTTTTCCAGGCGATAGATGAGATCGCCGCCCACGATCTGCACATGGTAGAAATCGAACTGCATTCGAATGTTTGGCCTTCCAGCCTTTGCAATGACGTCGGCAGCGTGCTCGACGTGATTGAGAAAATAATTTGGCCGATCGCGGCCATTGATCGGCTCAATCAGCAACATGACGTCCTTCTGCGCCGCGAGATCGGCCGCTTGCGCCAGGTTGGCAATATATACGCGGTCAGCGGCTGGCCGTAGATCAGGGGCAACCTTTCCAGCAAGACAATGAATGGCGCTCGCGCCGATCGCCGCGGCATAGTCGAACGCGCGGGCAAAGAGTACCTGCCAGTCCTTCTCACGACCGGGTACCGCGGCAAGACCGAACTCGCCCTCACGATCCCCTGGCGGCGTGTTGAGCCCGAGAATTGTCAGGTTGTTCTTCTCGATCGCCGCCTTCATCGCCGCGGGTGGAACATCATAGGGAAATTGCAACTCGACAGCCTTAAATCCGGCGGCAGCCGCGGCAGCGACCCTTTCAAGGAGCGGCCGCTCTGTGAACAGGTATCCGAGATTAGCGGCAAAGCGCGGCATTGGACCTCCCCATTTTGATCCCTTGCGCGTGACCGCGCGGGCGTATTCATTAGCGCTGCGACCAACACAACTCCATCTGGAAATATTATGTCCGTCAATTCCGCTTTTCATATCGCAGTTCTGCCGGGTGACGGCATTGGGCCAGAGGTGATGGCCCCGACGATTGAAATTTTGCGTCACATCGAGGCGGCTGCGCCGAGCTTGAGGTTTCGTTTCACCGAAGCCGAAGCAGGTGCCGGCCACTACGCCGCGACCGGCAAGTCGATGCCGGAATCAACTATCAGGCTGTGCGAGGAGGCGGATGCAATTTTACTCGGGGCTTGCGGTCTGCCAAGCGTCCGCTATCCGGATAATACCGAAATCATGCCGCAGGTCGAACTGCGCTTCATATTTGACCTTTATGCGGGCGTGCGGCCGGCGCGACTCATTCCCGGCGTGCCAAGCCCGATCGTGGATGCACATCGGCACGGCATCGATTTCATCCTGATACGCGAGTCGACCGAAGGTTTGTTCGCGTCCATGGGCAAGGGGGTAGTCACGAAGGACGATGCACGAGAAACCCTGGTCATCACGCGCAAGACGTCGCAGCGCCTGTTCGACTTTTCGTTGCAGCTTGCCGAACGGCGCAAGAAACGCGGAAAGCCCGGCCTTCTTACCTGCGTCGACAAGGCGAATGCCTTCAAGGCCTACGCCTTTTTTCGGCAGATCTTCGATGAACGTGCAAAGAATTTTCCAAATGTGAAGACCAACCACGTGTATGTCGATGCCTGCGCGGCACTGATGGTCCGAAGGCCTTGGGATTTCGACGTCATGGTAATGGAAAATATTTTCGGTGACATCCTCTCAGATCTCGCTGCCGGCCTGATCGGCGGTCTCGGAATCGCACCATCAGCTGACATCGGCGACAAGCATGCGGTATTTCAACCTTGTCACGGCACCGCACCCGACATTATGGGCCAAGGCAAGGCCAACCCGACGGCGATGATCTTGTCGGCAGCCATGATGCTGGATTGGCTCGCCGATCGGCACGAGCATTCACCGGCGGCCGAAGCTGCGCTGCGTATCGAGCGCGCCGTCGACAAGGCCTATTCGGACGGAATTAAGCCCATGGAGTACGGCGGCAACGATGGGACGAATTCCATCGCCAGAGCGGTTCTCAACGCATTGCGCTAACACTGTCTGGGGCGATCGGACTAAAGCCCGACGAATTCCTTGATCGCAGATAGGAATTGTTCCGGTTGCTCGAGCGGCGGACAATGACCGCAGCCAGGCAACTCAATGTACTTCGCACCGGCAACTTTCTCGACAATCTGCTTGTTGAGCGCCGGCGGAGTCGCCTGATCGAGTTCACCGCACACAACAAGCGTTGGCACCTTTAGGTGGTGGAGCAGCGGTACCAGATCGGTCTCCTGCAGGATTCTGCATGCTGCCTGGAACGCTTTTGGGTCGATTTCCAATAGAACCTGCTTACGCTCCTCGATCTTTTCCGGATGCGCGGCGAGATAGGCGGGCGAAAATACTCGTTTGGCTGCGATCTCGGCTATGCTTCCGAGCCCTCCATCGGCAACCTTTTCCGCCATCGCGGCGAACGCCTGACGCCCCTCCGCCGGAAAGCCGGCTGCTGCATCGCTGAGCACAAGGCGGGAAATACGTTCCGGATGAGCAAGCGCAAAAGCAAGCGCAACAGTACCGCCAAAGCCATTGCCCAGGAGTATGGAGTCATTGCCGATGCCGAATTCCTCGAAGCCATCCTCAATGATGGCGAGATAAGCGTCCATCAGTGCAAGCATGGCCGGCTGGGAGCCGTGAAATCCTGGAAGATTAAACAGCGTCACACGATATTTTTCAGCGAGTGCCCCGAGCACAGGGTCAAATGCATGCCGGTCGGCAAGCAGCGAATGGAGGATAACCATGTCGTGCCCCTCGCCCGTGCGCACGGCCGTAAGAGCACCGCGTCCCGCGCTCAATTGCTGCATTTGCATCGAATCCTCCTAAGTTAGCTTATTCCCAATTTCCGGGAAAAAAGATGTGATGGGCACGGTCCCCCGGACGACGGAAAGTATAACGCGGAAGCTCGCATTGCTTTCCATCCTGTGCAAAATTGGGGGCAATGCTGGACTGGCGCCGCCGCGTTGACGGCCGCTGTTATAACCAGAAAGAATAACCGGGGAGGATTAAACATGATTCATATTCGAAAACGGGGCTCCCGACCTGCCGCCGCGGCTATAGGAGGCCTCGCTATGCTCCTATTCGCTACTGGCGGTGGGGCAGCGCAAACCTACGGGTTTGCCACCATGCAGCCAGGCACACTCAGCCACACATCCGCAACGGCGGTGGCAAAAGTGCTGAAAGAAAAAGGCGGCATGAACGTCGTCGTGCAGCCGACCGCCGGTGAATCTGTTCTCATTCCGCTCGTCAGCCGGGGCGAAGCCGAGTTCGGAATAGCGAATATCTTCGAAGTCGAAGCGGCGAAAAAGACCAACGCCAATATGCGGCTGATCGGATCGTTACATTCGCTGCGGGGCGCATTCTGGGTCCGCAAGGACACAAGCATGAAGACGATGGCCGATCTTAAAGGCAAGCGTGTGGGCATGGGCTATTCCGCGATGCGCACCATAGATCCGATGATCAAGGCGATCCTGGCAACGGGTGGGCTAACGGAAAAGGATGTGACGCCGGTGCTGATCCCGAACGTGATCCGCGGTGCTGACGACTTTACGTCAGGTGCCGCCGATATGTTCTTCTTTGCTTTCGGTGCTCCCAAGGTGCGCGAGGTCGATGCCACCGTCGGCGGCATCCGCGCGCTGGAAATCCCCCAAAGCGGCATGGCGGCCGCAAAGAAAATGTTGCCGGAGGGCTATCTGACGCAAGCTGTACCCAATGGGTTTTTCATCGGCGTTGATCATCCAATGGGCGTTTACACTTGGGACAACATGATCTTCACGAATGCGAAGGTGCCGGACGAGGTCATCTACAAGGCGATTGAAACAATGGAAAAAAACAAGGCCGATCTTGTCGCCATCCAGCCGGCACTCCGAGAGTTCTCGGCGGCGAACCTCTACAAGAAATATGACATCCCCTATCACCCCGGCGCCTTGAAGTATTTCAAAGACCACAATATCGAAGCCAAGGCCATCAATTGAGCGAAGAACGCATCATTCCCGATGCGGCGGAATTTGCTTCTGCCGCATCGCGGACGACCGTGCTGTGGACCAACGTCTTCCAGTCATTGCTGGTGGCGGTGGTTGTGCTGTGGGTACTGGACGTTCCGCGGCAGGTCTTCAACGTCTCGTTCTATACAGAGCAGATGCTCACCGTTTGCCTTGGGCTAACACTCGCCCTGGCCTTCATCGCCGACACGACGCGTAGGCGGCACTGGAGCGACTGGGTCGCAGTTATCCTGTCGATTGGGCTCTGCGGCTACATCGCAATACGCTATGCCACCCTCACCGATGAAGCCGCGCTCATACCGCTCAACGGGCTGATCGTCAGCGGTTTTCTGATCGCGCTGATCATGGAAGCGAGCCGGCGCACAAATGGCTGGGGCTTTTTCAGCATGATCGCGGCCATGGCAATCTATGTTTACATCAGTCCGCACCTGTCGGGTGACTTCCAAACGCGTTACGTGTCGCCAGAACGCATGACGGTCTATCTTGGACTCGACATCAACGGCGCCATCGGCTCGATCCTGCAAGTCGCGGTCATGGTGGTCATCCCGTTTACGATACTCGGCCAGGTGCTGGCGCGTACGGGCGGCGCGGACTTTTTCGCCGATATTTCGATGTCGGCGATGGGCAGATTTCGCGGCGGCGCGGCCAAAATCGCGGTCGTCGGCTCGGCATTGTTCGGCATGATTTCCGGCAGTGCCGTAAGTAATGTGCTTGCCGTCGGCATTGTCACTATTCCGACGATGGTACGTTCTGGATTCACGGCGTATCGCGCCGCCGCGATCGAGTCGGTCGGCTCGACAGGCGGGCAATTGATGCCGCCGGTGATGGGCGCTGCCGCGTTCATCATGGCGGAATTCCTGCAGGTACCTTATGGCGCAGTGTGCATCGCCGCCGCCATCCCTGCCATTTTGTACTACGCCTGCCTGTTCTTCCACGTCGATTTGGAAGCCGCCAAGCACAAGATCGGCGCCGCACAGATTGCAGATGCGCCGCGGGTTTCCGAGGTACTCAAATCCGGTTGGCACTTCCTCGTACCAATCGTGTTCCTGGTTTTTGCGCTGATGTACCCCGATATTACGATGCTCACCCCAGAAAAGGCCGCGATTGTCGCGACAGCGATATTGATCGTGTTAGCGATGATCTTCGGCTATCGCGGCAAGCGCCTTGGCATTCTCGACATGCTCAAGGCGATCATGGACACGGGCAGAGTCTCGCTCGACATCATCCTGATTGGGGCTGCGGCCGGCATCATGGTCGGAATCATGAGCATTTCAGGTCTGGCGTTCAGCATGACCATTCAATTGCTCGCGCTGGCCGGAGGCAATGTTTTCCTGTTGTTGCTGCTGATTGCGGTGCTCGCTTTCGTGCTCGGGATCGGTCTGCCAACGGTGAGCGTCTACATTCTCACAGCGACATTGCTTGCACCGGCACTCGTCAAGCTTGGCGTGACGCCGATGGCTGCGCATATGTTCGTGATGTACAACGGCATCCTCTCAATGATCACGCCGCCGGTCGCTTTTGCGGCTTACGCGGCCGCAAATATAGCGCGTACCGACGGCTGGACCACGGGATGGATCGCGTGCGTGGTCGGGTGGAGCACTTTCATTCTGCCTTTCCTTTTCGTGCTGACTCCGAGCCTGCTGATGGACGGGACCTGGGTTGAGATCGTGCTCAATTTCAGCCGCGTCCTCTTCGGAATCTGGCTCGGCACAATGGCCGCAGTCGGTTTCGCGCTGACACCGTTGAGCCGCAGTGGCCGCCTGCTGTACGCCCTGGTTTCGCTCGCGGTGGTGCTGCCACCCGAAGCGTTCAACGGTGCGATCTGGATCAACGCGGCGGGAGTAACAGCCGCGACGGCGCTGCTGATGGTGGATTGGCTGCGCCGCAAGCAGGGCAGGACGGCCGAAATCGTGGCAACGCCCTACTAGACCGCCTGTCAGTTTCCTTCCCGCCAGATGCCAAGCGCTTCTTGCGCCGGACGATCGGAAATCGAGAACAGCACGGCATCACCGCCGGTCACGTTGTGTGAGTAACGCTTCCACGGCGGCACAACGAACACGTCGTTGACGGCCCAGTTGAACGGCTTGCCATCGATGACCGTGGTGCCCTGCCCTTCGGCGACTGCAAACACCGCGCCATCTGTGGAGCGGTAGGGCTCACCTTTGAAACCCTTCGGCAGCAGCGCAAGATTTGCGCCCATCGTCGGCAGCACCGGCCCGCCATTGATGGGGTTTGCGTAGCGCACGCGCGCACCATGCCGCTTGTCGATGTCGCCGGTTGACTTTAGCCGCTCGAGGATCGGCCGCATCTTGGCATAGGGATAGTTGATTACCGGCGAACGGTTGAGATGGACAGGCGCGCCATCGGGAAGAACGCCGGTAGCGAAACGCTCGAACGAATCACCGTTCTGATGATTGACGTTCTGCATCTTCTCGTCGAAGTGTGAAGCAAACGATGCCTGGAAATGGTTGACCGTCGGCATGTCGAGCACGTCGAGCCACATCACCGGCTCTTTGCCCGGGTTGCCGTGATCGTGCGGCGCCCAGTTCGCTGTAATGATGAAGTCGCCATGCTCCATCTGCGCCTTTTCGCCCTCAACCGCCGTGTAGGCGCCCTTCCCCTTGAGCACAAAACGGATCGCAGATGCGACGTGCTGGTGTGCGTCGGCGATTTCACCGGGAAGGATCAACTGAATGCCGGCGAATAACGAGTTTGTTATCCGCGACTTGCCGGGCTCGCCGGGGTTTTCCAGCACAAGCACACGGCGTTCGGCTTCCTCTGCAGTGATAACCTCACCCGCTTCGAGCATCAGCTTCTCGACTTCCGGAAACTTCCACAGCGCCGGCAACATTTGCGTTGTCGGCTCCGGCGTGACGAGCCCCTTGAGCACTTCCCAGAGCGGAGCCAGATGGTACTTCGAAATTTTGTCGTAATAGGCCTGTCGGGCGCCCGTAATGTTGTGCTTGGAACCGGGTGAATCGATCGCAAGCGTCATGGAAAAGCTCCTTCCAACGGAATGCCGAATTTGAGGCTTCTATAGCCGATTTCGTCGCGCGTCGGAACCCGACGGGTCCGGCTGCCTTCTCATCATCACCTAGTTATTAACCGAGCCGCCGTCCACCACAAGCGACTGGCCGGTTACGAAATCGCTATCGCTTGAGGCCAGGAAGACAAGCGCGCCTAGCAGATCCTCCGGATAGGCGTCTCTCCGGAAGGCGCGGCTGTTGCGGACAGGCACGCGTTCGTCTTCGACGTGGGCGGAATTTTCAAGGCCTGTATCGCTCAATATATAGCCCGGCGAAAGCGAATTGACCGCGATACCATATTCGCCGAGCTCTCGGGACAATGAACGCGTGAAGGCTAGCATTGCGCCTTTCGACGTAACGTATGGCAGCATGCGGGGAACGCCTTTATAGGCAGCGCCCGAGGCAATGTTGATTATTTTGCCGCTGCGCCGCGCCATCATGTGCGGCGCAACGTGACGCACCATGAGATACGGTCCACGTATGTTGATGGCCATGACGCGGTCCCATAGTTCTGTATCCCATTCGTTGAAGCTTCTGGGCTTTAACGCCGAATAGAGCGCCGCATTGTTCACGAGAATATCGATCTGTCCAAAACGCTCGATGGTCTGAGCCACCAGGTTCTTGACCGCCTTCTCGTCGCTGACGTCGAACTTGATGCTTGCGGCCGACTTGGCGCCATGCCGGCCGGTAATCTCTTCGGCAAGCTCCTGGCCGTCGGCGATATCGGCAATCATCACGCGCGCTCCTTCGGCGGCAAGCGCTTGCGAATAGTGCCGTCCGATACCCTTCGCGCCGCCGGTGACGATTGCGGCTTTCCCGGCGAGTCTTGTCATCTTTCCTCCGTCATGACGAGGCTTGACGCGTGCAAGTCGAGTTCGCTCAACTCGAGGCTACATTTTGAGAGACCACGCAACTCCGGCAGGATGCAGTTGCGCGTTTCATTCTCGGCTCTATTGTTTCAATCATGCAAGAGGCGGATGCCCGCGACAAGCGCGGGCAAGACGCCTCAACGGAGAAATATCCATGGCGCGGGACACCGCCGATCGACTTGTAATCCGGGCATTGATCGAAAATTGGGTGCTCTGGCGCGATGCCCGAATGTGGGATCGCTTCCGTACCGTCTGGCACAAGGACGGACAGATGTGGGCGACCTGGTTTCAAGGCTCCTATGAGGAGTTCATTCGGGTAAGTCAGGAAGGCTACGATCGCGGCGTTCGTATCATGCACATGCTCGGTGGAATGACGATCGACATCAAGGGCAAGCGGGCCATCGCACAGACAAAGATGACTATTTCGCAGCGGGCGAAGGTCGAAGGTACCTTGTGCGACGTCGTTTGCAGCGGACGCTTTTACGACTTCCTGGAAAAACGCAAAGGCCGCTGGGGTATCGTGCTTCGACGCCTCGCTTACGAGCAGGACCGCATCGATCCGGTCGAGCCCGGTGCACCTGTTGTCCTCGACAAGACGCTGCTCGCGCAATTTCCCGAAGGATATCGCCACCTTGCTTACCTTCAGAGCAAGATCGGCTACAAAATCAAGGATGAATTGCCAGGCCTCGACGGAGCACCGCTCGAAGCGCTTTATGCGAAGGGTGCCAGCTGGCTCAAAGGGCGCAAGCTATAGCGCCCTATCGGGGGTTGGCTCGCACATCAAGAAATGCAATTTTGAGTGCGGGGCGGACGCGCCAATAACGCTGGCCGGGGGGAACTGTTACAATGTCGCTTGCCGACAAATTCAATCTGCTCAATGAGTTCAATATATTGCGCATTATCTGCGCGGTGTTTTTCATTCCCCACATTATCGGCAAGATTACAGTCCCTGCCACGCTCGAGTTCTTCGTCAAAGCAGGGTTCGAGCCGCCGGCGACATGGATGTACATCTCGGGGACGATCGAAACGGTCCTCTGCCTGGGATTGTTTTTTGGTATTTATCTGCAATATGTCGCGTTTGTCGCCTTCATCCACCTCCTGGTCGCCGGCGCCGCTACTTACAAGGTCACCAGGAGCTGGATCTGGGTGATCGGAGGTGTCGAATATTGTGTGTTTTGGGCAATCAGTTGCCTGGTCGTTGCAATGCATGCCTATCACGCCGGCATCTGAGTTCACGAGTGAAAGGAAATCTTCCCAATGGCTAGCGTTCTATTTTCTCCGATCACAATGCGCGGACTGACCCTACCGAACAGGGTCGTGGTCTCGCCAATGTGCCAGTACAACTCGAACAACGGTTCAGCCAACGACTGGCATCTGATGCACCTTGGCAATATGTCGCTCGGTGCGGCGGGCCTGGTGATGTGCGAGATGACGAACGTTAACCCGCAGGGCCGCATTTCACCAAAATGCGCCGGCATGTGGTCGGACGAAAACGAGGCCGCACTCAAACGGGTCCATGACTTCTGTCGGCAATACGGTGTGGCAAAACTCGGTGTTCAGCTCGCCCATGCGGGCCGCAAAGGCCCCACTACGCCACCCGCGGCCGGCGGAAAGCCGATCCTCGAAGGGCCCGACGCGTGGACCCCTGAGGCGCCCTCCGCCATCCCCTACGACACCGGCTGGCCGGTGCCGCACGCCATGACAAAAGACGACATTAAACGGTGCATCGCCGAATTTGCTGCGGCGGCCAAACGTGTCGATCGTATCGGTTATGACGTCATCGAATTGCATGGTGCGCACGGCTATCTTGCGCATCAGTTCCTGTCTCCGCTCTCGAACCAGCGCATCGACGAATACGGTGGCTCGCTGGAAAACCGCATGCGTTTTGCGATCGAGATGTACGAAGCCGTGCGTGCGGTATGGCCGGACTCAAAGCCGATCGGAATGCGCGTTTCGGCCACCGATTGGGTCGACGGAGGGTGGACGCCAGAGGAAACCGTCGTTCTGGCTAAAGAACTCAAAAAACGCGGTATGGACTATATGGACGTATCCACCGGCGGGCTCGATTCACGGCAGAAAATTCCGCTGTCGCCGGGATATCAGGTACCGTTCGCCGAGAAAGTAAAAAAGGAAAGTGGAATCACCACGATGACGGTTGGCTTGATCGCAGGGTACCAGCAAGCCGAGGACATCGTAGCATCAGGCAAGGCGGATCTTATTTGCCTCGCGCGTGCTGCAATTTGGGATCCGCGTTGGGCCTGGCATGCAGCGGAAGAGCTGGGCGCCGAGACACCCTATGCGCCGAAGACGATGGCAGGTCATCCGAAATTGCGGCCGCAGCTATTCCCGAAACGGGCACAGGCGGCCGGTTAAGCTCCCGCCTTCATCCGTTTGATGAATTTCGCGAAAGCAACGAGCTGTGTCTTAACGATGTCCTTTGTCGGCTGATCTTTCAGTTCCAGCGTATCCTTGTCGAACTTTGTCGCAGCATTGCCGACGAAAATCTCCGGCGTGCCGAAGATGAATGCATTGAGAAATGTCATCGACATACGCCAGTGATACTGCATGCGCGCGCCGCCGAGCGGCCCCTGCGAGCAGGACTGAATGGCGACCGGCTTTTCCTTGAACGGCTGTTCTTTCATTCGCGACACCCAGTCAATCGCGTTCTTCAGTGCGCCCGGCATCGACCAGTTGTATTCGGGCGTCACGAATAAAACGCCGTCGGCGGCGCGGATTGCCGCCGCGAGATTTTCCGCGGGGCCGGGAAAGCCTGACGCTTCCTGAATATCGGCATTATACAGTGGCAGCGTTCCAAACGGCGGGGCCGTCACCATTTTCAATTCGGGGGGCGCCAGGTCGGGCAATGCACGCGTAAGCGCGGCGTTGTATGAACCTTTGCGGAGCGATCCGCAGATGACGAGTATATTGTAATGATCGGTCATAATTTCCCTCATGGCGCTCCGTTTACAACGCCCGCCGTTTATTGCGGTTCAAGGCCGGCTTTGTCACGCACTGCTTTCCATTTGGCGACTTCGTCGGCCATGAACTTGCCAAATTCCGCCGGACCCATCTCGTGTACGGCAGCGCCCACCTTTACCATCTGTTCCTTGATTTCCGGGCGTGCGAGAATTTGCATCAGCGCGGCGCTGGTCTTGTCGACAATCGCCTTGGGCGTGCCGGCCGGGTAGACCCACCCGTACCAGCCGGTCACCGAATAACCGGGCACACCCGATTCCGCGACCGTCGGTACGTTCGGAATTGTCGGCCAGCGGCCCGGCGTCCCAACCGCGAGCAGTTTCAATTGGCCGGCCTCCACTTGGCCTCGCACCGCATGCGCAAGCTCAACGGCGTAGTCCACCTGTTGAGCAAGCAGCGCAGCGACCACACCCGGCGTCCCACGATAGGGAATATGCTTGACGTCGATTCCGGTCGATTGCTTCAGCAACTCTCCCGCAAAATGCTGCGTCGACCCCACTCCGACGCTGGCAAAGTTGAGCTTTCCGGGTGAGGCCTTGGCAAGCGCGACCAGACCTTTGATATCGTTTGCTGGAAAATCCTTACGCGCGACAACAACAAACGCACTGTCAGCGACGAGTGCAACGGGCGCAAAATCCTTGACGGCGTCATATTTGATCGACTTGAGCATCACCGCTGAAACGGTATGGCCGGTGCTGATGACCGACGCCGTGTACCCGTCTTTGCCCGCGTTTGCGACTTCGCCAGAGGCAATTGACCCGCCGGCACCTGGCTTGTTTTCGACCACGACAGTCTGGTGCAACAACTCCGACAGCGGCTGCGCGATAATCCGCGTGACGATATCGGTGCCGCCTCCAGGCCCGAAGCCGACGAGCACACGAATTGGCTTGTCGTTGGGCCATTCCGCTCCAGCGGGCCCGGCGGCAATAAGCGCGGCAAATATGATCGCTGCGATTGCAACGCGTTTCATTTTTTTATCCTCCCCTTAGATACCTTTCCGGCGCACGTTTCTTTTATTTTTAATCGTAAACGAACCCGCCGCGCCCGCGTTTTGGCAAGCGCATCAGCCTTTCTCGTCCTCTATCGGATTGCGTAGCAGGCCGACGCCCTCAATGTCGATCTCACAGATATCACCGGCTTTCATCCACACCGGATCTGGTTTACGGGCATGGCCGACGCCGGACGGCGTGCCGGTGAGGATGACGTCGCCCGGCTCCAGCGTCATGCCTTTCGTGAGGTAGACCAGAGTCTCGGCAAGCGGAAACATCATGTTGTCGGTGTTGTCCGACTGCATGGTCTTGCCGTTGAGTCGGCTCGCGATCTTCAATCCTTTTCCGCCGGGCGGAAGTTCGTCTGCGGTTACCATCCACGGTCCAAATCCGCCGGTACGATCGAAGTTTTTGCCCATGCCCCATTGAGTCGTATGGCGCTGAAATTCGCGAATTGAGCCTTCGTTGGCGCAGGAATACCCGGCGATGCAATCGACCGCATTGGCGATGGTGAGGTGCTTGGCGCGTTTCCCGACAATGGCGACCAATTCGGCTTCATAATCGAGTTGGTTCGATTCCCGCGGCCGCATGATTGGCTGCATATGCGGCACCATGGACGTGAGCACGCGGAAAAAGATTGACGGAAATTTCGGAATATTGTCCCGCTGCGGCCCTTCCTTGACGTGATCGAGATAGTTTAATCCAAGGCAGATGATTTTGCCGGGACGCGCAACGGGCAGTGAATATTTCAATCCGTTAAGCGGCCTGCGCGCGGATGCTGGGGCCTTCTTGGCAAGATCGGCGATGGCAGCAAGCCCTCCGTCGTTTCGGCGGAGTATTTCGGCGAGGTCAATCGGTACATTGGGGTCCACGCCCTGGATATCAATGACGCTTTCACCATCAACGATGCCCAGCCGCGTACCATTGTTCGCTTCAAATCCGACGACCTTCATGAGCCCTGCCCTGTCCTGTTCAAATGTATCCGGCCAATAACAGCCGGCGAGGCTTAGCGCAGGCAGGTGAATTCGAGCAAGTCACCCGATGAGCCTGAAGGCCTGGATCAAAAAATACTTGCGGGAATCGGTCCAGGCTCCAACCGGCAACCAGCCCACCCCTCGGGCGAGTGCCCCCAGCGATTCCGTGCTGTATTTATAGCTGTTTTCGGTGTGGATTGTTTCACCCGCACGAAATTCGATTGTCTCGCCCGCGACACGAACTTTTTGCCGTTTCAGGCTGGCAAGATGCATTTCGACGCGATGACGCTCCCGATTGAAAAACGCATGATGTTCGAACGTATTGAGCTTGAATGTACCACCCAGCTCGCGGTTGACCCTTGTCAGCAGGTTGAGATTGAACTGAGCCGTGACACCCTCCGAGTCATTGTATGCGGCATTAAGTATTTCGGCCGACTTGATGAGGTCGACACCGATGATGATCGTCGCGCCACGCCCCAAAATATCCGCCGCATTCCGCAAAAACGAGGAAACCTCATGCGGTTCGAAATTTCCGATTGTCGACCCTGGAAAAAATCCCACTCGTACCGGCGCAACCCTGGCTTCGTCAGGCAATCGAAACGGCTTACAAATGTCGGCGCTCAAAGGCAGCACTTTCAGCTGTGGAAAGTCTGGGCGCAGTTCGGCTGCCTCGCGCTCTATCATTTCGCCGCAGATGTCGACCGGGACATAGGCCGAAAGCTTGGAGGCCGCCGCCCGAAGCAGGATGCGCGCCTTTTTACTGGAGCCACTTCCGAACTCCACGAGTGCGGCAGCGTCGGGGATCAGCTTCGCAATTTCGGCGGACTGGCGCCGCAGGATTCGCATTTCGCAACGAGTCGGGTAGTACTCGGGAAGTTCTGTAATGCGCTCGAACAACATCGATCCTGCGGCATCGTAAAAATACTTTGCCGGGATATGCTTCGGCGTCGCGCGTAATCCATCGAGCACGTCCGCCTCAAATTCCGTTACTTCGAGATTCTGTAGTGCGATGCGCCTACGCGCGACTGCTGCGACCATACTCGCCTCTCAAACAAATTCTGCCAATCTAACTCCGCTGAACTGCCAACGGGCGGAGGGATAAAAGAAATTGCGATAGCTCACCCGTTCATGGCCCTCCGGTGTCGCAAGCGACGAGCCCCTAAGCACCATTTGGCTGACCATGAACTTGCCATTGTATTCTCCAAGTGCGCCTTCGGCCGGCCGGTAGCCGGGATATGGTAGATATGCGCTACGCGTCCATTGCCAAGCGATGCCGAAGGCGTCTGCGACGAGGTTTGTGCGCGCGGCAACCTCCCACTCGGCCTCGCTCGGGAGGTGTTTCCCCACAAATCGAGCAAACGCCTCGGCTTCATAATAGCTGACGTGCTGAACTGGAGCGTTGGGATCGACCGGTTTGAGCCCTGCAAGCGTCATCGCGTACCAGGCACCATCTCTTTGCCGCCAATAGCCTGGAGCCTGCCAGTTTTCCGCCTGTACCATTGACCATCCATCGGAGAGCCAAAGCGACGCGGTCGCGTAACCTTCGGCCTTTATGAAGTCGATCCACTCCGCGTTTGTGACAAGGTGCCGGGAGATGCGGACATGCGGAATGAGCTCGTCGTGAAGTGGCGTCTCGTTATCAAAGCAAAATCCCTCACCACTGGAGCCAATCGATTGAATGCCCGCCGGCGCTTCAACAAAACCGCGAGGCCCCTGCGCTGCGCGCGGTGGCCGCCAGTTCGTGTTGTATATCGGATCGGTAGGATTCTGGGCGAAAGCGTGCAGTATATCCGTTAGCAACAATTCCTGATGCTGCTGTTCGTGGTGAATCCCGATTTCCACGATTTCAAATATTCGATCAGCCACCTGCGCCGGCACTTGTTCGATCAGCCGTACCACTGCGGCATCAACGTGCTCGCGATAGGCGCTGACCTCCTCCCCATTCGGCCGCGTGATCAACCCACGTTGTGGCCGTGCATGGCGCGGCCCAGCGGCCACATAGTAGGAATTGAACAGAAACGGAAATCGCTGATCGAAGACGCGGTATGAGGGGTCATGCGGTACCAGCAGGAACTGCTCAAAGAACCATGTTACGTGCGCACGATGCCATTTGGTCGGACTCGCATCCGCCATCGACTGGACTATCTGATCCTCAACCGACAAATGAGCAGCGCGTGCTTCGGTCTCGGCACGTACGCGGCGAAAATCCCTTACCCAGTCCGCGCGCGCTTCATCCACGGGCCCTCTTATCCCGGGCGCCGCTCCGTGTCGTGGAGCCGGCGACATTGCGCTGCGCGCCATGGAAAGTCTCCGTAACCAATTTAAGGGCTTCGGCAGTCGATTTACGTACAAATACTATCTGGGGATGCGATTGTTCCATTGCGAGCAAGTTGGAGCAACCTTCATTCCTGATCCAAACGCGTTCTGACGCGCTTTTGATATCAAATGAGGCAGCAATATATGGCGTCGGCGCGTCCAAATTACATTTAAAATGCCGCCAACATTTGCGTTAGAGCCTGGTAGCGATCGCACCGCTTTGTACAAATAGTCGCCGATCGCCGGAGATCGGACTTGGTAGCGGGGGAGGGACTCGAACCCCCGACCTCCGGATTATGATTCCGCTGCTCTAACCAGCTGAGCTACCCCGCCATTCCGAAACAACATGCCGGAACGAGCGCGATATAGGGAGCCGCGGCAAACACTGTCAAGCAACCATGCACCGGGACCACCTCGGGCGATTACTTTGGCTGGATTGATTGATCGCCGCCGGGGCTGCCGGGCGGAGGGATAACGGGCATGGGCCCCGTCGGTGGGGTTGGTTGCTTGATTTCGGGGTCGACATGCTCCGGCGGGCAAATGACGCCACCTGAACGCGCAAGTTTGTCGCTCAGGCTTCGCTTGCCGCCCTCGTCGCGAACATCGACCTCGTTGCCCTTCCCGACCGTCGCTTGCGTGTCGGGGTGGGCGCAAGCATCGGGCTCAAGCTGCTCGGCCTTCGGCGCGACCGGCGGCTTCGATTGCGGTGGCGCTTGCGCAATTGCCCCGATCGGCAACAACAGCAACGATACCGCCACGCTGATACGAATTTCGCGATTCATCGCACGCTCCTTTTTCGGCGCGCGTAGTTACGATGTCGCGTTTATAACCGCCTTACCTGAGCAGGAGTTCCATTCACAATGCAGGGTCGGCGAGCCGCTCGAAGCGGATCAATGAAAAGTGCCCTAACGGTGGCATTGGGCGGTGTTCTACGACACGCGCCCGCCCATTGCGCTGCGCCCAATCGGTGAGGCGGCCAAAGCGAAATTCGGGCCGCCAGCCCAGCCTGCGTGCAATCGGTGAGAAGCAGACTTCGAACACCCGGCGCGGACCGATTTCCGCACCGATATGGTTTACCAGCACGATCTCACCGCCAGCGCGCGTTACGCGCACGAATTCGTCAAGGGTGGCCTCCGGATTGGGCACTGCCGTGATCACGAATTGCGCAACAACGACATCAAACGAGTGGTCCGGAAGCGCCATTCGCTCGGCGTCCATTACGGCCAAGGCCTCGACGTTTCCCAAATCATGCTCGGCGACGCGCTCGTGCGCCTTGCGTAACATCGGCTCTGACAGATCAATGCCGACAACTCGATTTTTCTGCGAATAGTCGGGCAACGATAGACCGGTGCCGACTCCAACTTCGAGAATGCGCCCACCGTCCGTCCCGCACGCCAGTTCAGCCGCCGCGATCGCTGCACGCCGGCCCGCATCAAACACGGCCCCAAACACCAGGTCATAAACCGGCGCCCACCGCGCGTAGGCGCGTTCGACGCTCGATTTGTCGATATCTGCCCCCATGTAGCCGAGTTTAGCCGCGCATGGCGGGCACGGCTACTCGCTCATCCGTGGCGCGACGATCGTCTGCAGCCGCGATGGCGCTCTTTATGAAACCGCCGCCAAGTACCCTCGCCTGACCCACGCCCGCGTCATAGAACACACACGCTTGGCCTGGCGATACTCCATGTTCGCCCTCAACCAATTCAACTTCACAACCATGCGGACCGTGGCGCAGCCAGGCGGCTTGCGGCGGGCGCGTTGAGCGTACTTTCACAAAGACCTCGCGGCGGTCATCGGCAAGTGCCCCATCAAGCGAGCCATCGCCTATCCAATTGACGTCGCGGAGCATGATGCGACTCATGCGCAGTGCATCGCGCGGACCAACCACAACGCGCCGATGCTCTGCGTCCAGTCGCACCACATAAAGTGGCGCCCCCGTCGCAACGCCCAGGCCGCGGCGCTGGCCTACGGTGAAGTGAATAATCCCGGAGTGCTTGCCCAGCGTTTTGCCATCAAGATCAACAATATCACCAGCTTCCGCCGCGCCCGGCTTCAGACGTTCGATAACATCCGCATAATGACCGGCTGGTACGAAGCAAATGTCCTGGCTGTCATGCTTGTCGGCAACTGCAAGACCGAAATGGCGCGCAAGCTCCCGTGTCTCAGACTTGCTTCGCTCGCCAAGAGGAAAACGCAACATATCGAGCTGCTCGCCGGTCGTCCCGAACAGAAAATAACTCTGGTCACGCTCTTCATCGCGCGCGCGATAGAGTGCCCGGCCTCCGCCCGGCAATGGACGTGAAGCGACGTAGTGACCGGTAGCCAGCACCTGGGCGCCGAGTTCGCGCGCGGTGATCAACAGGTCATGAAATTTGATCGACATGTTGCAGTCGACACATGGGACCGGCGTCTCGCCCTGAATATAGCTTTCGGCAAAGCGGTCGATGACGGCCTGCTTGAAGCGGCTTTCGTAGTCGAGCACATAGTGCGGAATGCCAACACGCTCGGCGACGCTCCGCGCGTCATAAATGTCCTGCCCGGCACAGCAGGCACCCTTGCGGTGCATTGCCGCGCCATGATCATAAAGTTGCAGGGTCACGCCGATGACGTCGTAGCCTTCAGCCTTGAGCAGCGCAGCCGTCACCGATGAATCGACGCCGCCGGACATGGCGACGACGACACGGGTATCCTCAGGCCGACGGTCGAGATCGAGGCTATTGCGCATGCTGGCTCTTACCATAGGTGGCGACGGCGGACCCGCAATGTGAGGCGGGGAACCGGCAATTTTTGCCGTTTTTTCCCGGATTTCTCCCGGTCAAAGCGCGTCATCGACCACCTTGTCACTACTCAAGCTATTGAATTTAAAGACAAATCTTCTGTTTTGCGGGCTGGCCTGGCGATTGCAGACCAACGGATGGAAATCCGGAGGTCCTTCAGTGCCGCAAGTTGCGTCAGATTCCACAATTCAGGCTGCCAGCCGCCAATTGCCGCTTCCCGCCCGCCCACCGCAGCAGCTCGACCGCGCCCCTTCGCCATTCGAGAGCCTGCTTGACGATAGCGCACCACCCGACGACACGCCGGTCCAGACCTCATCCGATAATAAAGCCCCGGCTCCCGAAAATTCTCAGGCGCCCACCAAGACCGACGGAACCAAGACCGCGGCCCCAACGGACGATGCAACGCCGACGAAAACGGATAAGGCGTCCGATACCGATCAAAAGTCGAACGACAGCGTTAAGGTTGCAGACGGCGGCAAGGCCGCCGCAACCGCTGCGGCTTCATCCGACGTCGCCGATAGTACCAAGCCAGACGACGACCATAAAAAGGGAATCGACCAGAAAACGGACAATTCAAGCGCAGTCCCGCAAAATGACACCGTCTCGGCGCTCACAACCTCACAGACGATTGCCGCCACTCCAGTGCCGGTCGCGCCGCCCGTAACTGCGCCAGCCGCCACCAATCAGCCGGATCAGCCCGCTCAACAATCATCGCTCACCGTCGATGTCGCGGTACAACTGAAACAACTCAACCCCGACCAGCCGAAAATCACAGCCGGCAAAATCGCGGATGATGGCAAGCCGGCAGCTTCCGATAAAAACGGTGCCGACGACGGTCAAACCATTGAGGCGTTGGCCGGCGATCCACAGTTCTCAGCCAAGGGAACAACGCCCGCCCAGGCCGAGGATAAGGGCCAACACACGGCGGGCGATGCGGATAAACAACTTGTCGCCCAGGCACGAGGCGAGACTCCAGCCGGCGGCCATCACCCCGATACCGACGGAAAGGCGGCGTCCTACGTAGAGGCCAATGCTCTGGTCCCTCAGATAACGGGCGACACGCTGACACAGCAAACGGCAGTCACTGCATCGTCGCACACAGCTGACGCCGCCACAGCGCCGGCCAGTCTCATAGCGCAACCTGGACCACAGGCGGTCGCTATCCCGCTGTCAGACATAGCCGTTGAGATCGCTGGCAAGGCCCTAGCGGGTAAGAATCGCTTTGAGATCCGCCTCGATCCACCCGAACTCGGCCGCATTGAAGTGCGCCTTGACGTCGACCGTGACGGCAACGTGACCTCGCGCTTGACCGTCGACCGCGCCGACACGCTTAGCCTTTTGCAACGCGATGCCTCGGGCCTCGAACGCGCATTACAGGACGCGGGGCTCAAAACCACGGACAATGGCCTGCAATTTTCTCTGCGCGATCAATCCATGGGTCAGCAGCAGGCAAGCGGCAACGCCGACACGGCACAGCTTGTAGTGAAAGATGAAGGGCTGCCGACAATCGACCTAATTCCGCAAACCTATGGCCGTCTCGCCGGACAAGGCAGCGGTCTGGACATCCGCGTCTGAGGTTCACATGACAACAATTACATCCACACCTCCGACCACGCCGTCCGCGACGAGCGGCAGCACAGTGTCAAATGCGATCGACAACACGGAGATCGCCAGCAATTTCACCACCTTCCTGCAGTTGCTGACCACGCAACTGAAAAATCAAGATCCCCTAAGCCCGCTCGACACCAATCAGTTCACCCAACAACTGGTGGAATTCGCGCAAGTCGAGCAGCAAATGAAATCCAACGACCAGCTCTCAAGCCTCGTTTCGTTGGAGAAGAGCGCGCAGCAGACCACCGCCCTCGCCTATGTCGGCGCCACAGTTGTCGTCGACGGTGCGACGGCACAATTGGCCAACGGTCAAGCCAACTGGAGCTTCAACGTCACCAAGCCCTCCACCGCGACCATCACGATCAAGGATTCCACGGGCCAGACGGCATACACCGGCAACTTTGCAGTCAATCCGGGTACGCAGAATTTCACTTGGGACGGACGCGGCAATGACGGGCGAGTCTGGCCGGCTGGAAACTACACGCTCACCGCCACCGCCGTAGATACCAATCAACAGTCGGTCGCAATCTCGACCGAGGTGCAGGCGGTCGTGGAATTCGGTTGATCTCACCCAGGATCCGCCGCAGCTTTCGATCAACGGGCAAAACTACACCCTCGACAAGATCAAGCGAATCGTGCGGCCGACTAATTAGCTTGCTCCGAGGTCTCTGGTTTCGTCAGCCGAGATGCGCGCGTTACGGCTAGACCCAATATTTTCGCGATCGAGTGCGCTGGCCTCCTTTGCCGGACCGCACTGAAAAGAGGCCAAAATCGATGCATTTTGTAGCCCCTGGCGATCGCGAAATTACCGCCGCAGACAACCCTGCAATTGCCCGCGTTTGTAGCTGCCTGACCGGCGCCAAACGGGCCGGCGCCATCCGTAACCAAAAGGTTAGCGGGAACTCGGCAAACATTGCCCGATGCATTTGCCATGCTTAGGCAAATTTTAAGCCGGGACCTGTAGCTTTTCTGCCGTAACTGTCAGTCGAGTCTCGTTTTGTGAGTGTACCAATGACCGAACCCCATCGCCCGAGGGTCAAATATGTGATCGGGCCAGATGGCAGTCCGCTGACCATTGCGGATCTGCCGCCGCCAACAACCAAGCGCTGGGTCATCCGCCGAAAGGCAGAGGTGGTCGCCGCGGTCCGGGGCGGCTTGCTGTCGCTTGAAGAGGCCTGCGCGCGATACACGCTCACTGTCGAGGAATTTCTTTCCTGGCAGTATTCAATCGACCAGCACGGCCTCGCCGGCCTGCGCACGACGCGCATTCAGCAGTACCGCCAATAACTCGAAAAGGCTCGGTTGGGTACCGAACACCGGCGCCAAGCGCCGGTCGCTCCATTCGCGCGAGTGGGCGTACTGATTTCTTTCGTATCGGCAAAAAAGGCATTAACCGGACGCTAACCTTAAACTGGGCAAATCTTGCCGGGTGAAGCGCGAGTGGCGCTTCTGCGGGTAGGACAAGATCGGTGCAAGGCTTCTTCGATTTTGTGAAGTCGCTGGGTGCTGCGCGATTGGCGGCGATGGCCGCAGTGACGCTCGCCCTGATCGGCTTCTTTTCATTCCTCATGATTCAGATGACGACACCACAGATGGTGCCGTTATTCACCGACCTTTCGGTCGACGACAGCGCGTCGATCATCAAGGACCTGGAACGCCAGGCCGTGCCTTACCAGCTCAAGAGCGACGGCACTATCATAATGGTCCCCAAAGACAAGGTCGCCCGGCTGCGGATGAAGCTCGCTGAATCCGGCCTGCCAAAAGGCGGCGGCGTCGGCTACGAAATATTCGACAAGACCGACGCGCTCGGAACCACCAGTTTCATTCAGAACATCAATCATCTGCGCGCGCTCGAAGGTGAGCTTGCCCGTACCATTCGCAGCATCGACCGGGTCGAAGCGGCACGCGTCCATCTCGTCCTTCCGGAACGGCCGCTGTTCTCGCGCGACAAAGTGGATGCCTCCGCGTCGATTGTACTTAAGGTCCGTGGAACACTGGAGCCACAGCAGGTTCGGGCCATTCGGCATTTGGTCGCAACTGCCGTCAACGGTCTTAAGCCCGAGCGCGTCTCCGTAATTGATGAAACCGGAAAATTACTTGCCGACGGCGCCACCCTGGACAATCCCCTCAACGGTGTGAGCTCCGACGAGCGTAAACTCGCCTACGAGAATCGCCTGCGTAGTGAGGTCGAGACCATTGTCTCGTCGGTTGTAGGTCCGGGCCACGCGCGCGTGCAGATCAACGCCGACTTCGATGTCAATCGCATCACCCAGACCTCGGATAAGTTCGACCCGGACGGCCGCGTATTGCGGTCAAGCCAGACGCGCGAGGAGCAGTCTGCCACCACGGACAACAAAGACGGCTCTGTATCGGTCGGCACCGAATTGCCTGGCGGCAACAAACAACCCGCCGAAGGCGGCAATCGAGGCGATCAAACCCGAAAAACCGAGGAAATCGTCAACTACGAAATCTCGCGCACAACCAAAACCGAAGTAATCGAGGCAGGGCGCGTCAACCAGAATCTCAGCGGCAGTCCTTGTCGACGGGATTTACAGCAAGAACGACAAAGGCGAGGTCGCATATCAACCGCGTCCGAAAGAAGAAATCGACCGCATCACTGCACTGGTACGTTCAGCAATCGGCTTCGACGCCAAACGCGGCGACCAGGTTGAAGTGGTCAATCTCCGATTCGCCGAAGCCACGCCATCGCCGATCAACGAGCCGACCGGGTGGATGAGCTATCTTCAGTTCACCAAGGACGACATTATGGGCGCCGCTGAGAAAGGCGTGATGGTGCTGCTCGGCCTTGTGGTGCTGTTCATGGTGGTCCGGCCGCTAGTCCGCCGAGTCATCACACCTGAAGGCGCGCAGACGCCCTTTGCCACGGCGGCCATTGCTGTTCCGCCTGCCACTGCCGAAGCAGCGGCATCGGGCGGCGTAATGTTGCCCGGTGTGCACGGCAGCATAACATCCACGGGCGGTCCCAATGTTTCAATTGTCGGCGGTGACGAGGCCGTCGCGATTTCGAACCGTACCTCCGCGATGATCGATATCGCAAAGGTACAGGGGCAAGTTCACGCCCAATCGGTCCAGAAGGTCGGCGAGCTCGCCGAGAAAAATCCGCATGAAGCGGTCTCCATCATCCGCAATTGGCTCCACGAGGACGCTGCATAAGCCATGCCGTCAGCCTATGCCGAAAGCAAAAGAGACAAGGAAAAGACGGGCCGCGACGATATTGGCGGACTCATGGCTGAGCTTTCGCGACGCCCGCAACCGCACGAGCGCACGCGCAAGCTGACGGGACCGGAACGCGCCGCCGTTCTGATGCTTTCTCTCGGCGAACAATATGGCGCCAAAATCTTCAGCTTGCTCGACGACGACGAACTGCGCGAAATCTCCATCGTAATGTCCTCACTAGGCACGATCGAAGCCGAGTCCGTCGAGCAGTTGCTGCTGGAATTCGTAGGGCGCATGTCCGCATCAGGCGCGCTACTCGGCAACTACGACGCGACTGAGCGGCTGCTCAAACAATATCTCCCGCCCGAGCGCGTCGGCGGCATTATGGACGAAATTCGCGGTCCGGCCGGCCGCAACATGTGGGAAAAGCTAGCCAACGTTCAAGAAGAGGTTTTGGCGAACTATCTCAAGAACGAGTATCCGCAGACCGTCGCTGTCGTCCTCTCGAAATTGCGCCCGGAGCATGCCGCGCGCGTTCTGTCGATCCTGCCTGAGGATCTCTCGCTCGACTGCGTCAATCGTATGCTGAAAATGGAAGCGGTGCAGAAAGAAGTGATCGAGCGCGTCGAACAAACGCTGCGTACCGAATTCATGTCGAACCTGTCGCAAACGCGCAGACGCGACGCGCACGAGGTGATGGCCGAGATTTTCAATAACTTCGATCGGCAGACGGAAACCCGCTTCCTCACCGCCCTCGAGGAGGAAAATCGTGATGCCGCGGAGCGTATCAAGGCACTGATGTTCACCTTCGATGATCTGGTGAAACTCGACACAGGCTCGGCACAAACGCTGATGCGCAATATAGACAAAGACAAGCTGGCGGTGGCGCTCAAGGGCGCCAACGAAACGGTCCGCCAATTCTTCTTTACGAACATGTCGAGCCGTGCGGCCAAGCTCCTTGTCGAAGACATGCAGGCGATGGGCCCGGTCCGGCTGCGCGACGTCGACGAAGCGCAGGCGCTTCTAGTCAATGTCGCCAAGGATCTCGCGGCTAAAGGTGAAATCCTTATCTCGAAGAGCCGCGGCGAAGACGAACTGATTTATTGATCCACCAGGAACACGATGAAGGCGACCGCCAAATATCTTTTCGACGAGGACTTCGCCAGCGGCGAAAAGCCGACCATTACCATGGTCGAGCACGAGCGGCGGCGTGCGGACGCCGAGTCTCAGGCCTATCGGAACGGATATACCGCCGGGCAGGAACAGGCGCAGCAGGAAACCGCCCAACGCGTGGCAGGCGCGCTATCCGTGATTGCCGATGCTCTTGGCCGGCTTGACAGTGGTCTCACCGCCATCGAAGCGCGCCACGAGACCGAAGCCGTGGAGGTCGCGGTCGCGGTCGGAGCCAAGCTCGCGCCAGAGTTGGTCGCACGCGAGCCGTTTGCCGAAATTTCCGCGCTTGCGACCGAATGCTTTCACCAACTGGTGTCGACACCGCACGTCGCCGTCCGAATCGCCGAGAATATATACGAACCGGCGAAGGAGAAGATCGCCGAGATCGCGCGCGCGCGCGGCTTTGAAGGCCGGCTGGAGGTCATATCCGACAAGACGCTTTTACCGGGTGACTGCCGGATCGAATGGGCCAACGGCGGCATGGTGCGCGATCAGGCAGCGACGATGGCGGCGATCGATGAAATGGTTGCCCGCTACATAGCGGCGCGCAATGCGCCCACTTCATAGAAATTCCGGAGACCGCAGCAATGAGTGACGACGACACAAAAGTACCGCTCCCCGACCTGGAAAACAGCAGCGATGTGCAGGTCGTGGCGGACGCAGGCACACTCGCGCCTTCGGACAGCGAAACCGTCAACCGTGGTGCTGCCGATCTTGAAGCCGTATTCGACGTCCCGGTTCAGGTATCAGCCGTGCTCGGCCGGGCCCACATGGAAGTAGGCAACTTGCTGAAGCTGGGCCCGGGCGCTGTCCTGGAACTCGATCGCAAGGTGGGTGAAGCGATCGACATCTATGTCAATAACCGGCTTGTCGCGCGCGGCGAAGTTGTGCTCGTCGAAGACAAACTCGGCGTAACCATGACCGAAATAATCAAGGCGGATCACAACTGATGCGCTCGCTCATCCGCCTTTTCTCTCGAATGATAGGGAGCTAAGCCATGCGACTCCTCATTGTCGGCACGCTCGGCGGACAGCTCACCACCGCGACCAAACTTGCAATGGAAAAGGGCGCGAGCGTCACTCATGCCGAAAGCAACGACCAAGCCCTTGCCGTGCTGCGTTCCGGACGTGGCGCCGATTTACTTATGGTGGACGTTAGCCTCGATATCCGCGACCTCAACACGCGGCTCGACGCCGAACGCATTCATGTTCCGATTGTCGCCTGTGGCGTCGTGAATGACGCGCGCGCGGCCGTGAACGCCATTCATGCCGGCGCAAAGGAATACATCCCGCTGCCACCCGACCCCGATCTGATTGCGGCAGTGCTCGCGGCAGTTGCCGATGACACGCGCGAAATGATCTATCGCGACGACTCCATGGCAAAGGTCGTCAAACTCGCCCAGCAGATCGCAGGCTCAGATGCCTCCGTGCTGATTACCGGCGAGAGCGGCACTGGCAAAGAAGTGCTCGCGCGTTACGTGCACGGCCGGAGCAACCGATCCAAGAAGCCTTTTATCACGGTCAATTGCGCAGCGATCCCGGAGAATCTGCTCGAATTGGAATTGTTCGGGCACGAGAAAGGCGCATTCACCGGCGCCCTTGGCCGACGTATCGGCAAATTCGAGGAAGCAAACGGCGGCACGCTCCTGCTCGACGAAATTTCCGAAATGGATGTGCGCCTGCAGGCAAAATTACTCCGCGCCATTCAGGAACGTGTCATCGACCGTTTGGGCGGCAATCGGCCAGTTCCGGTCGATATTAGGATCATCGCAACTTCTAATCGCAACCTCACCGACACAGTTCGTGAAGGAAAATTCCGCGAAGATTTGCTGTTCCGCCTCAACGTGGTGAACCTCAAGATTCCGCCCTTGCGCGAACGACCGGCCGATATCGGCGAGTTGGCACAGCATTTCATCAGAAAATACTCGCAGGTTAATGGATTACCCTCGCGTCCCCTCTCGGCCGATGCACGCCGCGCGCTCAATACCAACCGATGGCCGGGAAACGTGCGAGAGCTGGAAAATACGCTGCATCGTGCTGTACTGCTCTCGAGCGGTATTGAAATCGGTGTTGACGGAATTCTCTCGCCGGATGGCGCTCGGCTCGATCAGGCTCGTGGCACCGATGTCGCCGCTCACGCTGCAGTGGCGGCGGAGCAGGTCACCCGCAACCTGGTCGGCCGCACGGTGGCCGAAGTGGAACGCGACCTGATCCTTGAAACGCTCAAGCACTGCCTGGGCAACCGCACACACGCGGCCAATATTCTCGGTATCTCGATCCGGACACTGCGCAACAAACTCAACGAATATGCTGCGGATGGCGCGCCGATTCCACCGCCTCATGGCGGCGAAATACTCAAGGGCGCGGCTTAGTAAAAAAAAGCCCGGCGGGTGCGCCGGGCTTTCCAGAATTGACTATTTGCTCGCCTATGACGCTTGATCCTGGCCCGCACTGCCGGTTTGGTTTTCGGCTTTTTGCCTATTTGTATCGAGCTCGACCGCTTTGGCGATAAGGTCGTTGCGAAGGGATTCCAGCCGCTCGATCAGTGCCCGGCCTTCCCTCGCCAACCCGCTGCATTGGTCCGCCGTCTCAATCAGGTATTCTGCAGTCTTCCGCATGATATCTCCGTGAAGCATTTGCCGGGGATATGCATAGTAAATTACAGCAATTCAAGGTTGTTTTCGGAATGGAGCTATGCAGGTAGGGCGTCAACCTGATAATCGTTGGGCGCCCAACTACATAGACATGCCCCATGACGCGTTTGGTCTATAAAATTTGTCCCGCTCCGCTCTGGCTTGAGGCCGAGCGCATCGGAGAATTCCAAGGCTCGGAGGCAGACCGGCGCGACGGCTTCATTCATTTCTCGACGGCCGAACAAGTCAGTGAAACTGCGGCCAAGCACTTTGCCGGCCAAAGCGACCTCGTCCTCGTCAGCATCGATACCTCCAAGCTCGGAAACCGCCTGAAATGGGAGCCTTCGCGCGGTGGCGTACTATTTCCTCACCTCTACGGAAGTCTTGACCTAATCGCCGTCGCCCGGACCGAACCACTGCCCCTCCGCCCCGATGGCGGTCACGATTTTCCACCACTTCAACCACCCTCTCCCTGAGAAGGCCCCGGTCGTTTTGGCCGGAGAGGTAACCCGTTAACCCCGCGCTAACCATAAAATGGGCAAATATTGCCGGGGGAAAGGGTACTGGCCCACCACGACTCTCTCTACTCCGGCACCTCAAATGGTGCGGGGTTCTAGTTTGATGACTTAGTGATTGTCCGCGTCCGCGCCGCCCGGGATTGACGGTAGCGCATGTCCCGATGACAGGGAGCCGGTTTTCGGATCAGACCATGCGCCGAGCGAAGCGTCAGGCATGAGCGACATCACAGCCGCCCCGGCAACCGCCGTCAGCGGCATCAAACTACCCAGCATCGGTGACATCGGCGCATTCTTCAAACGCGGCGACATCGCACTTGCGATTGGCGTGCTGACTATCCTGGTGGTGCTGATACTGCCGCTCCCGCCGCTGCTGCTCGATTTCTCCCTTGCAATTTCGATTATTTTCTCAATCCTGATCCTGATGACGGCGCTGTTCATTCACGCGCCGCTGGAATTCTCAGCATTTCCAACCGTGCTGCTGATCGCGACAATGTTGAGGCTCGCTCTCAACCTTGCCTCGACGCGTCTCATTCTTGCGCACGGCCACGAAGGTACTGATGCCGCCGGTCACGTGATCGAGGCTTTCGGTAACTTTGTCATGAGCGGAAACTTCGTGATCGGAATCATCGTATTCACGATTCTAGTCATCGTGAATTTCGTGGTTATCACCAAAGGCTCCGGTCGAATCGCCGAAGTTGCCGCCCGCTTTCATTTGGACGCCATGCCCGGCAAGCAAATGGCAATCGACGCCGACCTGTCGGCTGGCCTCATCGACGAGAAAGAGGCGAGACGGCGTCGCCAGAAGTTGGAAGACGAGGGCGGCTTTTTCGGCGCCATGGACGGCGCCTCCAAATTCGTCCGTGGCGATGCCATCGCGGGACTCCTGGTTGTATTTATCAACGTCATTGGCGGCATGATTATTGGCATCGTCCAGCAGGGACTGACATTCACCGATGCCGCGCATTCTTATACGATCCTTACCGTCGGTGACGGTTTGGTGACGCAAGTGCCGGCGCTGATCGTTTCCACCGCTGCAGGCTTGCTCGTGTCGAAAGCAGGCATCTCCGGAGCGGCGGACAAAGCACTGCTCAAACAGCTTTCCGGCTATCCCAAAGCTCTCGGCATGTCGGGAGCGGTGATGCTGGTAATGGCTTTGCTGCCTGGCATACCGATGATTCCGTTCCTCGCGTTGGGCAGCGGTGCGACAGCCCTTGCCTTCATTGTCGACAAACGCGCCAAGCTCACTGAGGCTGCCGAGGGAACCAAAAGTGCGACCGCCGCAAAGACCGATACAGCGGATGAACCCATCGCAGCTTCACTTAAGATCGACGACCTGAAGGTTGAACTCGGCTATGCGTTGCTGCCGCTGGTCAATGGACCCGACGGCACCGATCGCCTCACCGAACAGATCAAGGCACTCCGGCGCTCGCTGGCGGTCGAAATGGGCTTCGTGATGCCGGCGGTGCGCATTCTCGATAACGTCCAGCTCGACGCGAACGCGTACGTCATAAAGATCAAAGAAGTCGAGGCAGGCAGCGGCAAGGTCTGGGCAGGTCAATACATGGTCATGGATCCGGCCGGCGGTCAGGTAAAACTGCCCGGAACCCACACCACGGAGCCGACTTTCGGATTACCGGCGACGTGGATCGACGCATCTCACAAAGAAGACGCGTCAATGAAGGGCTACACGGTAGTCGACGCCGCGACCGTACTCTCCACGCACTTAACCGAGCTGCTCAAGAGTAACATGGCCGAACTCCTTTCCTACGGCGAGGTACAAAAGCTCCTCAAGGAACTGCCGAAGGACCAGGCCGATCTGGTCAAGGATCTCGTGCCGAACCTGATTACCGTCTCCGGGATTCAACGCGTGTTGCAAATCTTGCTCGCCGAACGCGTCTCGGTCCGCGATCTCGCCACAATTCTGGAGGGAATCGCTGACGGTATCGCCGGGTCGCGGAATCCGGCGACGCTCGCCGAACATGTCCGAGCGAGGTTGTCACGCCAGCTCTGTGCGCAACATACGAGCCCCGGCGGTTACTTGCCGCTCATCGCATTATCGGCCAAATGGGAACAGGCGTTTGCAGAGTTGATGGTTGGTCAAGGCGATGACCGGCAACTGGCGATGCAACCCTCGCGCCTCTCAGAATTCATTACAATTGTCCGCGAACGCTTCGAGGAGGCGGCACGCGAAGGTGAAGCTCCTGTGCTGGTCACTTCGTCGAACATCCGGCCATTCGTGCGTGGCATTGTCGAGCGCTTCCGCGCCCAGACCCCTGTTCTTTCGCAGGGCGAGATCCACCCGCGCGCGCGTCTTAAGACCGTCGCCAGCATTTAGCGGGTTCCGGCGTAATTGCCGTTCCCCAGGCGCGAACTTGGGCGAATTTGCGCCAAATCGGCGCCAATCCTGAAACTGACCCCCAGATCACGCCGATTTAACGATCCGTGATGCATCCTTGGGAACCGTGGCTCCCTACCTACGTTAGTGGCTCGAAGCGGGGGTGAACCTTTTGTCGGGACTGGGTGACAAAGGAACGGGATCCCCGGAGGATGTCATGAACTGGTCCATGTACACCGCTGACCGCAATACCCACCTCAAGATCGTGGTGGTGGGGTTGGCTGCGGCCCTGTTGATTGCCGTGATCGGCATATCGGCGCGCGAACTGAATCTCGGTACCGACATCATGGCCGCGCAGAATCCAACCGTCATCAAGGCTGGCGGCCCGGTCGTATTCACCAATCGCAACGCGCCGACGGTTCGCTAGCCCTTTCGCAATTTCGGCTCCCTGCATGGACGCGCCGCATTTGCGGCGCGTTTTGTTGTGAAGTGGTCGAATCAACGAAATTGTCCGACAACACGGGGATGAAGGTGCCTCCGGTCTCGCTTTTCGCTCTCCTGGCAGTTGCCTTTCTGCCTTTGGCAGCGCATGCGCAAGCTCAAAGCGCCCGTCCGGACATTGGCATCTCCGACTATCAGGCGAGGCTCGCCCAATATCAGGCCGCGCGTAACAGTTACGACACCCAAGCGGCGTCTTACTGGGACGCAGTCGCTGCAAAGCGCCGCGGGCGCAATGCCAAACGCCGTAATCATCAGCCGATCGGACTCGATGACTACGTCCTAAGCCAACCACCGAGCTACACAGGTCCGCCACGTCCAATCGACCCGCGCGCCCCTGCCCCACCGGCACCGGAACGTCCGGAGATCCCAGTGGTCGCCGATTTTCTCCAAAACGCCGTTGAACAGTTCGGCTTCGTGCCACAGAGGCCCGCAAGCGATCTCGATTTCAAACAAGCCTATGCAAAAGCCGCATTGGCAGCAGGACTTCACGCGAGATCAGATTGTCGGCGTCTACGTTTTTGAGACCGGAGGCAACGGTACTTATGATTCGCAGGCTGGACTGGTCCCCTATAGGCCCGGTGCGCGCGCGATCTCACCGGCGATCGGATACAATCAACTGCTGAGCACCAATTCGGTCTCGCTGCTTGCCGAGCATGGTGGACGGATCGCTGCCGCCTTGCGGCTAAAGGCAAATAGCCTCAGCGGCGCTCCAAAGCTTGTCATGGAGCGCAAAATCGATGCACTCAAGCGTATGATTGCTTTTTCCCGTTCGGTACCCGACCGTTGGAGTGAACATGATCGCCTGGCGAAAACAACCGCCGGCGGTTTTGGTATCCATGCAGCCGTGCTTGATATCGACATTGGTCCACTGTTGCAGGTCCAGAAGCTTACCGAATTAGTGCAATTTGCCCGTAGCAAGGGTTTATCAACGCCACTGACCGCCGCCGAATTGGAAATCATGAATTTGACGGGCGATGGTAATGGCTTTGACATAGTATCAATGCCGCAGGATCTGCGGACTCGCGTGCCAACCGCGAATTTCTTCCAGCAGCAAGGCTATGAGCGCAATCCTGTAGCGCGACGCACGGGTGTGGTCGCTAATCTCATCGCCGATATGGAAAACAAGATGCAGCGCGGAACGCAGGCACAAGGTGCACGCGAACTCGCGGCTGCCTTCTAGAACTGACGCAGGTTCAGTTCCTGCCGGGCCGCGTTATTGTCGCTGGTCGCCGGCGATTTCCTCGACCAGGTCGACAACACGGCGCCGCAATTTCGAGTCTTTGATGTTCGTGAACGCCTTGGTCAGCGCCAGGCCGTCGGAACTCGACAAGAAATCGGAGACGTAGTCGGTAACAGGTCCTTTGGCAGCGGCATCATCAGCCTGTCGGGAGCCAGGGGACACGCCCTCGAAAAAGAACGACACCGGCACTTTCAGAATTTGCGAGATGTGTTGGAGCCGGCTCGCGCCAATCCGGTTCGTGCCCTTCTCGTATTTTTGGACTTGCTGGAATGTCAGGCCGAGTTTCTCGCCAAGCTTTTCCTGACTCATGCTCATCATGAGGCGGCGCATACGCACACGGGACCCGACATACTTGTCAGTCGGGTTCGGGGATTTTTTTGCCATCATCTGGATTTGCCGCAACGTGGGGTTGGATGTGAATTGCCCGGACCGCAAACAGCGAAACAAGGAGAAGTTGCGCCAGGGCAAAGTACATCGCACGGAAGGCGGCTTGTCATTAAAGCGATGCCGCTGTTTTGTTAGATGAAAGCTAACATACCCCGGCCGGCCAGAACGCCGCGGTTCGCAGCAAGCAAAGCTTTTCTGCGCGATCAATACCGGGCAGGGTATCTGAAACTTCGCCGCGCGAGCCTGGACAACTGAGACCTATCGATGGGGCGGATTCTGAAGACTCACGCAAGCGGCGTGTTGATTGCGCTTGCATCAAGCTGTCTAGGCGGGTCAGCAGCCGCGGTCACCCGCTATTTGGTCGGAAACGCGGACCCGTTGACCCTGGCGCTTCTGCGTTGGTGCATCGGGTTCATTGTCCTGTTGCCGGTTACGCTTCTGCTGCGGTCGAAGTTGCCGCCGCGAGAGGATTGGCTTGCGGTCTCCATCCTTGGAATCTGCTTTTTCGGGCTGTTTTTTGTCTTCTACAATTTGGCTGTGTCGTACACGACGGCGGCCCGCGCGAGCCTCGCATTGTCGACGTTGCCATTGCAGACCATGGTGGTTGCAGCCCTCCTCCACGTCGAACAGTTGACCGTGCGTAAGACGATCGGAGTTGCAATTGCCATGCTCGGCGTATTTGCCGCTCTGGCATCTGGCCTTGGAACGGCGCCTGAGGGTGCGTGGCGCGGCGAACTGATTATGGCCGGCGCGGTCTTGTGCATGGCATTTTACAACGTCTGGTCGCGGCGGTTTATCCAGCGTGCAAGTGCGCTCGGATATTTGTGCGTAGGCATGGGCGCCGGAGCGATCGTACTCGTTGCGATTGATGTCGTGAGCGGTGGTATAACCATCCTTGCAGATTTCAGGGCACCGCAGTGGACGGCTGCGATTTACCTCGGCGTGGCTGGCGGCGCCTTGGCATTCATCCTGTGGGTGCTGGCATTGCAGCGCACGACGCCCACGCTGGTCGCAAACACCATGACCGTCAATCCGATCGCCGCCGGACTGCTGGCAACCCAGTTGGTCGGCGAGCCGATAACACTCAACTTGGTTGGCGGACTAGTAGCGGTTTTCGCCGGAATTTGGGTCGCGACTTCTTCGGCGCCACAACGCAAAGCGGCGCCGTCACCGGCGCCGCAATCAATTGCGCGATTTAAGGCTAGGCCGCGCCGGCGTTGAAGCGCAGCGCAGCGATACGGTCGAGGTCAGCCTGCTCGCGCGCGTTTTCCTCGGCTTTCTCTCTCTGCTGGTCGCGCTCGTCCAGCATTTCCACCTTTTTGAGTTCCTCAAAGGCTTCGCCGAGAGCCGCTTTTGCGTCATCGAGTTGCACGCGCAGTTCGTCGGTTGAATGCTTGAGGTTTTCGCGTCGCGTGGTCGCCGCCTTCGCGTAGGTTGGATACGCAAAATGTGCGGGATCATGGATGCCCGCGCGATCTTGCTCCATCTTGATTTCGCGTTCGAGCTCGCCGGCGATACGGTCGAATTCGGCGATCATCGCCTCGATTTGGGCGACCTTGCGCCGTTTCTCGTCGACCTGAAACTTCTTCAAACGAATAAGTGTTTCGCGTGACTTCATCGACTAGGTACTCCCCGAAGCCCCCGAATACGCAGCCGCGGCTGGGCGTCACCGCCAGAGCCGCGCGCGCGTTCTGGACCAATCCCGCCAACTGTGCCGCAATAACGTTAGTTTTGTGTTTCTTCGCCCCGGAGAATCCGCTCTAACCACTGATAGCCCTCTGCCATAGTCGTTGATTCTTCCTTAAGCTGGGCCAGGAAGTCTTCCAGCGGCTTGTGCAAGGCGATCGCCTCGTCCACCTCAGTACTCGATCCGGCGCGGTAGGCGCCGAGCCGAATCAGCTCCTCCATGTCTGCATAGGTCGCCATGACCTGCCGTGCGCGGTTGATGGCGGGCAGGTAGGCTGGGTCGGCCGCCCTTGGCATCGTGCGCGAGATCGATTTGAGAACGTTGATGGCCGGGTAGCGGCCGCGCTCGGCGATCGCGCGTTCCATCACGATATGGCCATCCAGAATACCGCGGACAGCATCCGCCACCGGTTCATTATGGTCGTCGCCGTCGACCAACACACTGAATATGCCCGTAATGGTACCTTGCTCCGTGCCGGGGCCGGCCCGTTCCAGGAGCCGCGGCAGTTCCACGAAAACAGTCGGAGTATATCCTTTGGCGGTCGGTGGCTCGCCCGCAGAGAGGCCGATTTCGCGTTGTGCCATGGCAAAACGAGTCACCGAATCCATGAGTACCAGGACGTCCTTGCCGAGGTCACGGAAGTACTCCGCAATGGCGAGGGTCAGGTAAGCCGCCTGCCGGCGCATCAAGGCCGGCTCGTCCGATGTGGAGACCACAACGACCGAACGTGCAAGGCCCGCCGCACCGAGGTCGTCCTGAAGAAATTCTTGTACTTCACGACCGCGCTCGCCAACGAGGCCGATAACCGAAATATCCGCCGATACGTTTCGAGCGAGCATGGATAGAAGCACTGATTTGCCGACGCCCGAACCTGAAAAGATGCCCATGCGCTGGCCGCGGCAGACCGTGATGAATGTGTTGAGCGCTCGCACGCCGAGATCGAGGGGTTCACCAACACGTCGCCGAGCGTGTGCTGGCGGCGGCGAGGCACGGTAGGGATAAGGTGCCGGCCCGGGCGGCAGCGGTCCCTGCCCGTCGATCGGCTCAGCCCGCGCATTCACGACGCGGCCCAGCCAGCGCTCCGAAGGGCGAATGGTCCCGGCGGCGCTGGAGACCACCGCCCTGCAGCCTCGCCGCACGCCGTCGAGAGCCGCAAATGGCATGGCGAGCGCGTGGCCGCCCGAGAAACCAACGACCTCGCATGGTATCGCCCTGCCTCCCGTTTCAATGGTCAATCGCGCGCCGACCGACATGGAGTGGATCGGCCCCGCGACTTCGACCATGAGCCCGCGCACCGCTACCACGCGGCCGAAAATCTCGACCCCATCAATGTCGATGATCTGTTCGGCAAGGGCTTTCATTGTTGCCTCGGTCACTCGGAGGACCATTCAGGGGACAAAGACGATGCACTCAACCCGAACAGACCCAGGAGAGGACCTCCGCCATAAACCGGCCCTTAGGCTTACTGGTCTGACGGTTCCATTAACTTGGTGTTTACCCGCGTCGTTAATCATTGGGTCATTCGTCCACGGGACTTCAGGCTTGAGAATTGCCCAGCCAGGACGGAAGGGGCGAGTCATCAGAGTCGGTTAGACCCGATTCTTAACCTAGGGCATTAGACAGGACGTGGCCAAAAAATCACTCTCTGGCAACATCTTACGCCGATTCGGGCCTCCGTGCCTACGGCGTGCTTGCACCGGAGAATCAGGTTTTGTTAACCATGCCCGGATAGTGTCGATTCGGTTTGTCCCACCGCGTTTTTTTCAGACTCGCCGCGAATCTGCGGCGTGACCCAAGGGCCCGGTTGCGGCGAGAAGGGGACTTAAATGCGCGTTTTACTCATTGAAGACGACAGCGCGACCGCACAATCCATCGAGCTGATGCTCAAATCCGAGAGTTTCAACGTCTACACGACGGATCTCGGCGAAGAGGGTGTCGACCTCGGCAAACTCTACGACTACGACATCATTCTCCTCGATCTCAACTTGCCCGACATGTCGGGCTTCGAGGTATTGCGGTCGCTACGCGTGTCGAAGGTCAAGACGCCAATCCTGATTTTGTCCGGCCTTGCCGGCATTGAGGACAAGGTAAGGGGTCTCGGCTTCGGCGCCGACGACTACATGACCAAGCCGTTCCACAAAGATGAACTGATCGCCCGTATTCACGCAATCGTTCGCCGATCCAAGGGCCACGCCCAGTCGGTCATCAACACGGGCGATCTCGTCGTCAATCTTGATACCAAGACTGTAGAGGTTGGCGGACAGCGTGTGCACCTCACGGGCAAAGAATACCAGATGCTCGAACTGCTCTCGCTCCGCAAAGGAACCACGCTCACCAAGGAGATGTTCCTCAACCATCTCTATGGCGGCATGGATGAACCGGAACTCAAGATTATCGACGTCTTCATCTGCAAGCTGCGCAAAAAGCTCGCCAACGCCTCATCCGGCAAGAATTATATCGAGACGGTGTGGGGTCGCGGCTATGTGCTGCGCGAGCCGACCGAAGCCGACGAACGAATTCCAGCGTAACGCAGATTTTTCCCCCGCGTTGTGCCTGCTTGGTTTGGGCCTTCGGGCCCTCCAAACACGACCCCGGCCGAGAGGCCGGGGTTTTTTGCTGACGCGGGGTAGTTGAGCGACCGCGACGCTACGGTCTGAGCTGAACGACTTTCCAACCGAGCTTTTTGATCTCGGCAGCAGCCATTGGCGTCACGTTACCCGTGGCCGCAAGAATTGGCGACGCGCCCGGCCTGAGACGGTGAATCTCAGCAGTCGCTGCGCTGAATGTTCGCTGCTGGATCTCGGTCCAGGCGATATCATCGAATGTAAAAGCCGCAACGACGCTGCCGTTTCGAGTGATATTGATCGGCTGCCCACCGACTGTGACGAATGAAGTAATTCCGCCGAGATCCGCGCTGCGCGCCGCCAAAATCTGGGCGCGCCGACGATGATAGAACGCTACATTGCGTGAGCCGGCTCCGGCGGCGTGCTCGACGAATGCCGCCGTATTCTCGGCACCGAGCTGCTTCAAGGCGCGCGCCATGATCAGCAGATCTGCCGGCGTGAAATTCCGATTCTCCACGAGGTGGTCGATGGTTTCGGGCGGTATATTAAGCGACAGCAGAATCGCACGGGTTTCGGCAATGACTTGCGCCGCCGTCTTGCTGCGCAATGTATCTTTCGCATCGCTTACTGTCGCGACCGACGAGACCGCGATTCCGACACCGCCGGGCACTACCGCGAGTCCTGCTCTGACCGGCAGACCGCCGCCAGCCATCGCGCTGGCCATTTGTTTGAGTTCTCTGCGCCAGTGGCGGAAAGTCGGTGTAAGGATCGACATCCAGTTCCACGGCGAGCTCACGTTGCGTGTCGCTTACACCGAGCAAGCTCTCCATCAGATTGTCGCGATCGGCGCGATTGTTTGAAAGCCCTGCCCCCACACGATCCAACATGTTGCCGATCCCGCTCAGCGAGCGCTCGACCGTATCGGCGGGCTTGGTAATAAGGTCGGCACCAAATTTTATTGGCCCCAGCGCCGCGCGTCCGAACGCCTGCCCGAATGCGTCGGACTGAGACATTTTCTCGATCGCAGCAGCGGCATCGAGTTCATGCAGACGCAATTTAGTGAATTCGACGCCATCGAATGCGAAATTCCCGTACGACGTATCGACGTCGAAGATGCGCATCACCCCGTCACTGCGCACAACGGGCTTGACCTTGTAGTTAGAGCCGGTTGCCGCCGCACCAAGATATTTTTGTACCGGTTCGGGCTTAGGCAGCTCAAGCGCGGTCGCGACCGACGTCAAACCTAAGGACACGGCGATAAGAACTAGAACAACCAGCCCGCCCCGGAGAATCTGAGGCCGCATGAGTGCCCCCCGGAATGGATGTGCCGTGGAATTACGTCGCTGCATGTCGAGCCCCCGAAGACGCGCTACTGGCGTGTTCGAACCTAGCATTTTGAATGAGCGCTGAAAGCCCGAAATCAAAAGCCAGCCGGGTTGGTTAACCCTGGGGCGGCCGCATCAATTGGGTGATCACGTCTTTCAATGTGGTCAGATTGAACGGCTTGGTCATGAAGAAATTGGCTCCCGCCGCGATTGCCGCCTCGGCGTGCTGGGCTTCGGAACTCGCGGACATAATGACGATCGGAACACTGCGAATTTTCACGTCGGCACGAATTTCGCGCACCAGCTCGAGGCCGTTCATGCCCGGCATTTCACGATCCGTCATCATAAAAAGAAAGGGCTTCTCACGAAGCTTTTGCAGCGCGGTCTGTCCGTCGTGACATTGCTCGATGTTGGTAAAGCCGCATTTACGCAGCATGCCATCCACGATGCGGGTCATCGTGTTGAGGTCGTCAACAACCAATACCGGATCGACGCTGTCGACCAAGGTAGGATTTCCCCCTTCGAGCTATGCTTGCCGAATTGAGGACGGCAAGCCCCCACACGTGCTTCTTTGTCAGCACGCTAGCCCGACAATCTCAATCTATATGATTCGTTCGGATGCGAGGACAATAGGAAAGAGCTCGAACACGACATAAATTTTTTTTATGCGCGGAATATTCCGGCAGCCTCGAGGGTCAGGCCTTCATCGCTGTTAGGCGAATGACGTTGCCGCCTGCCTGGACGGACTGTTTTGCACCACCATTCGGAACATACAAACCACGTTTGTCCGCAAGGGGTTTAAATGCAGTTGTAAGGCCGATGACGGTCTCGGCGGCGCCGAGCACAAGATAGCCATCCTCGGATATTTGCCGCGCGAGACGATCGAGGATCGCCGTCTTGTTGCTCTGATCGAAATAAATGAGCACGTTGCGGCAGAACACGATATCGAACGTACCGAGTGCGGAGAAATCATTCAAAAGGTTAAGCGGCCGAAACTGCACCATCCCGCGCAATTCGGGCGCCAGTTCCCAGGTTTCGCCGCGCTGGTCGAAGAATTTGACGAGGAGCTGAACCGGCAGGCCGCGTTGAACTTCGAACTGCGTGTAGATGCCGGCCTTGGCCTTTTCTAAAACCTCGCACGATAGGTCGGTGGCAACGATGTCGATCCGATATCCTGCGATCGCAGCGCCCATCCCTTTGAGCAACATCGCGAGTGAATAAGGTTCTTGGCCCGTAGAAGCAGCAGTACACCAAATCCGGATACGTTTCTCACGTGCGCGCGCTGCAATCAGTGCGGGCATGATGGTGTCCCGAAAATGGTCGAATGGCAGCTTGTCGCGAAAGAAGAAGGTCTCGTTGGTGGTCATGGCTTCAACCACCTGCACGGTAAGCGGGACCGGCGCCTTGCTTCTCAACCCGTCTATCAACTCACCTAAAGTGCTCATTCCATTGCGGCGCGCAACCGGGAGTAGCCGGCTTTCGGCGAGGTACTGCTTCTCGGCTGCCAAAACCAGGCCCGACCGTTCACGCAGGAGCTTGCGTAAATAATCAAAGTCCTGCGGGGTCACATGCGTTCCCCGCCGAAGAGCCGGCTCAATTTGCCGGATATCTCGTGCAACGGCAGAACCGCTGAACAGAGCCCGGCATTTGTCACCTGGCCAGGCATGCCCCAGACGACGCTCGTCGCCTCGTCTTGCGCCAATACATGGCCCCCCGCGGCGACGATCTTCCTTGCACCCGCAAGACCATCCGAGCCCATGCCCGTGAGTACCAGCGCAAGGGCCTTGTTTCCCCAAACTTCGGCTGCAAATTCGAACAGAGGATCTACAGCTGGTTTGCAGAAATTCACCATCGGTCCGTCGTCTATCTCAATGACGGCGGATCCGTTGTGCCGGGCAACCTTCATGTGCTTACCGCCGGGCGCAAGATAGATCACTCCAGCATTGATTTCTTCGCCGTCGATTGCCTCTCGCACCGGGCGCTTGGCAATTCGTGAAAGATGTTCTGCGAGCACTGACGTAAAGGTCGGCGGCATGTGCTGAGTGATCAGTACCGGGACACGCCGCAATACACCATCGATCTCCGCGACGAGGCTGTTGAGCGCCTGAGGACCTCCGGTCGACGAACCAATGAGCAGAACCCGAGGCGGGGTCAGTGGCATCGGTCTCAGACTGATCGGTGTGTCAATATCTTCGACGGGGTGCGGTACAATCGATGGGGCGATTTTGGTATCCAGCGGAGGCCGCGAGGGCGCACCTGTATGCCTCACCCGCTTTGCACGGAGACCGAGCTGGCGAATCTTTTCAATCAGATCGCGGCGGAAGGCCGTGGAAGCGCTCACTTCGCGATTGCTACCGGGCTTCGGGATATAGTCGGCCGCACCAAGCGACAGCGCCCGCAAGCTGATCTCGGCATTCCGGCGCGTAAGCGTGGAAGCCATGATCACTACGAGATCGCGCTTTTTCTCAAGCAACAATGGGAGGGCGGCGATGCCGTCGAGATCCGGCATATCGACGTCGAGTACGACGACATCAGGATCAGTACGCTCGAGCTGGTTTACGGCCTCACGGCCAGTGCGCAAAGTTGCGACGACTTCCAGATCGGGCTCTAACTCGACCCAGCGCGCGAACAATCCACGGACGACGACGGCATCGTCAACGAGCATAACGCGGATACGGCGGCTGACGGCGGCAGCAGCAGAAGGATTGACTACCAAGTTCATTGGACTCTTCTAACTTTACTGATCACCACAGACAGGTACGACGGGGACGGCGGTCAGATGAGCCCGACTTCCTGGAACTTTGCCTCGACAATCTCCTTGTCAAACGGCTTCATGATGTACTCGTTGGCCCCGGCATGAAGGGCGCGCGCGATATGCGCAACATCGTTTTCGGTGGTGCAGAACACCACTTTAGGGCCGTCGCCCCCAGGAAGCCGCCGCAGCGACCGCAGGAACTCGTAACCGTCCATTTTGGGCATGTTCCAGTCGAGCAGGATCGCCTCCGGCAACTGGCGCCGACAGGCTTCAAGCGCCTGCTCTCCGTCCTCGGCCTCCACGATCTGGAAATCGAGTCCCTCCAGAATTCGTCGTGCCACCTTACGAATGACGCTTGAGTCGTCGACAACTAAACAGGTTTTCATCTTGCAGCCTCTTCGTGTTCGCCCCTGGTTCACATTCATTCAACGTTCTTGCCGCGTCACGCTGCGGCCGCCTTAACTGCGATGTCGAGCACACGATCGACATCGAGTACCATCAGCAGTTGGCCATCAAGTCTGTAAATTCCGGTAGATACCCTTGCCAGCCGCGGATCAAGATTGGTCGGATTCGGCTCCCAAGCGATGTTGTCGAGCTTGAGAACTTCACCGACACCATCGATCAACAGTCCATATGATTCTCCACGCAACTCTACCCCGACGGCCATCGCGGCCTGTCCGTCGTCGCGACGCCCCAACCCAAGCCGGCATCGCATGTCAATCAATGTGACAATGCGACCGCGAAGATTGAGCACGCCAGCGATCTCGGTCGGAGCGAGTGGAACGCGCGTCAATCGTTCCGGCACAAAAACATCCTGCACGCGTAGGATCGGCAGCCCAAACAGTTGGCCGCCTATCATGGCAGTTACATATTCGCTGAGACTGTTGTCGGCGGCTTGGTTCATCCGTTTACCCGTTATGCCGCACGACCGATATCGGTCTGTTCCTTGAGCGCAGCGATCAAGCCTTGCCGATCGAATTTTGCGACATAGTCATGAAAGCCGGCGCGACGCCCACGCTCGATCGCCTCCGGAGACACCACAGACGAGAGCGCAATGATCGGCAGTTCGCTGATGCGCCCGTCGCCGCGCACCGCTTCGGCAAACTGGAATCCATTCATGTCCGGCATCTCGATGTCGGTGATGGCCACATCGAAAGCACGCCCTTCGCCCAGCAATATCAGACCATCCTGGGCGGAGCTGACGGCAGTAACCGCATAGCCGGCCGCCTGCAGCACCGGGGTCAGCATGTTGAGGAAGAATGGAAAGTCATCGATGAGCAGTACGGTACGCTGGCGCTGTTGCACGGCCTGCTCTTTGCGCCGGAACCAGTCTTCAAACGCGAGCGGCAGAAAATGACCGACATCGACGATTTCGGTGGCTTGTCCACGCACAATGGCGGACCCGAGAACACCGGGATTGTCGCTTGCAATCTGAATATCCAGATTGTCATCAACGATATCGATGATCTCGTCGACTACCAGCGCCATCGAGCGGCTGCCATCGGAGAACACAAGCAATGACTGCGCGCCCTCGCCTTTCACACGCACGTTCTCGTTCATGCTTATCAAGGGCATCAAATGTCCACGGTACTGAATCATGTGGCGGCCATTTGACAGCTCGATCTTCTGCGCATCGATTTCCTCAAGCCGCGTGATAAGCGACAGGGGGACGGCTTTGGGCTGAGCCGAACCGGCCCGGAAGACCAGCAGCGAAGTGCCGGCTTCCGCCGCAACCGTATGCTTGCTCTGCGCGGCTTCGGCAGCCGCCAGCTGTGACGCGACAGTCGTTCCAAAAGCTTGCGCAACGCCGTTCGGATCAATGATCATGATCACCGATCCATCGCCGAGAATTGTGTTTCCTGAAAACATCGGAATGTGACGCAGCTTGCTCGACATCGGCTTGACGACAATTTCCTCGGTATGAAAAACGCCGTCAACGACAACACCAAAGGTCTGACTGCCGACCTGAGTTACAACGATGAACCCGCCGTTGATGTCTTCTTTGTCACCATCAAGCTCAAGCAGGCGACTGAGGCTCACGAGCGGCAGCAGCTTGTCGCGGAGTCGCAGAACCCTAGTGTCCTTGATGCGCTCAATTCGATGCTCGCTACCGCTACGTGCGCGCACCAGCTCAATGACCGAAAGTTGTGGAATCGCGAACCGATGACCTTGAGCCTCTACGATCAATGCGGCGACGATCGCAAGCGTGAGCGGTATCTTGATTGTGAAACTCAAACCAGCCCCGGCTACCGACTTGACGTCGATGGTGCCGCCGATCTGGTCGATATTGTTTCGCACGACATCCATGCCGACACCGCGACCAGATACGCTTGTGACTTTGGCGGCGGTCGAAAATCCAGGCGCGAAAATAAACTTGTGAATCTGCGCTTCCGAAAGCTTGTCGGCATCGGCTTCCGCGACCAGCCCCTGCGCTATCGCCTTTGCCTTGATCCGCTCGGTATCAAGGCCGCGGCCATCATCGGCAATTCGGATAATGATGTAGCCGCCCTCGTGGTAGGCGGACAGGCGGATCAGCCCCTGTTCGGGTTTTCCGGCTGAGCGTCGCTGTTCAGCCGTTTCGAGCCCGTGATCTGCCGAGTTGCGCACCATATGCGTCAGCGGATCCTTGATCAGGTCCAGCACCTGGCGGTCGAGCTCGGTTTCGGCCCCCTGCATTTCAAGCTCGATCTTCTTGCCGAGCTCGTTGGAAAGGTCTCGCACGATACGCGGCAACTTCTGCCAAGCATTGCCGATCGGCTGCATGCGCGTCTTCATCACGCCTTCCTGCAGTTCGGCGGTGACGTTAGAAAGACGCTGCAGCGGTGTCTTGAACTCGGATTCTTCGTGACGGCGCACGATTTCAAGCAGTTGATTGCGGGTCAACACCAACTCGGACACCATTGTCATCAACTGCTCGAGCGTATCGACCGTCACACGGATCGATTGGTTGGCTCCCTTGGCGGAGTCGTCTTCTTTATTGGATGCATCGGCAGGTAATGACTTGGCGGCCCTGGCCGGCGGTGCTTCGACTGCCGTGGCGCGAAATGCGCGCTCAAGATCATCGAGAGTATCTTCGTCTGGCCGCAGGGGACGTTCTAGGACCTGGGGAACAAGGGTGCCCACCGCACTTTGGGTTTCTCCACGTACACCGGTGGGCCCCACTCGCTCGACCATGCGTTCAAGATTTAAGATAAGATCGGCATCCGCACCGTCGGGTTCGCGCTGTTCCGTCTCAAGCAATTCCAAAATCGTCTTGATGCGATCGATGGTCGCGAGGATGAGCGAGACTGCTTCGCTTGACGCCGGGACGCCGTCGCGAAATTTGCCCATGAGTGTCTCGGCGGCGTGGGCCAGCGCTTCAAGGCGCGGCAAACCGAGAAACCCACAGGTGCCTTTGATTGTATGGACGAGGCGGAAAATATTATCGAGGATCTTGGCGTTGTTGGGGTCCTGCTCAAAACGCACGAGCTCGACGTCGACCACGTCGAGACTCTCGTTCGTCTCGGTGACAAATTCCCGCAGCAGGTCGTCCATAAAAACGCCTTCGTCGACAGGCTTTGGCCCGTCCGCCGCTTTCCGTCGGAAGCGCGGCCAGTGTGTCGTTGAAGCGTTTAATTTTGGTTGCAGATCGGCGACGCGGTTCCCGTCATTAACGGGACGTTAACTGCCGGGTCTTTGCGGCATGACCCTATTGTGCGCTGATGACGACCGTTTCACCCTCCATCGTCACCGCCGCTTTCACACCACAGGCGCGTGCCAGAAGTCCCGCATAAAAAGGCTGGATGCGATGGGCATCGAGCCCCTCCCCGGTTTCGCCTCCGAGCAGAGAGGGCACTGCCGGCGGAACCTTGGCATTGGTTCCGGCGGCACTAACCTTGAACCCCATGCTGTCGCCCGACCCGATAGGATCGACAGTCAGTGCCCCGCCGCGCGGAATAGCCTGGCCGGCAATGACCAGGATATTGAGCAGCAATTTGACTCGGTTTTTTGCCAGAAGTGCGCGGGGCAGATTCCAGCCAAGCTTGGTCTTTTCATCCTCGAGAAACCCCCGAGCAATGGTCTCCGCATCGCCAAGATCAATCTGGGCGCCGGCTGATCCGGCCGCCCCAAACGCAATACGGCAAAACTGCAATTTGGCAGATGCCTTGCCGGCGCTGCTTTTTATGAGATCGAGCGCGAACTGCTTGGTCGCCTCGTCCTTTTCCTCTTCGAGGACCTCGAGCCCGTTGACGATGGCACCCACCGGGCTGATTAGGTCATGACAGACCCGCGAGCAAAGCAATGCCGCTAGGTCGAGCGCATCGATTGAGGATTCCGACATAGACTCGTCTCCGCTGGGCATGCACCCTCTCACGATCAACGAATCGGTCGTCGTGCCGAGGCGCTGGGGTGATACACCGCACCTGCGCGGCAGCCAAGGACCGCAAGAGGACGTGTAGGCAATGCCGGGTTCCGAAATTCTGGCGGCTCAGGCGGCGCAACGGCTGGATGATCTCACCGCAGTCGTGGCGCGCGCATGCGCACGGATCAGCGCAATTTCGCGGGAAGCCGTCGTTAGACGGGAAAAACCAGACCAATCGCCGGTCACCAATGCGGACGAGGCGTCCGAAGCGGCCATCCTCCATGGCTTGACGCGCGTTCTGCGTGGAGTTCCGGTTGTTTCAGAAGAATCGCCCAAAGCCGAAAAAGATTTCGACCCACGTGACAGCTTCGTGATTGTCGACCCGCTCGACGGTACCCGTGAGTTCCTTGCTGGCACCGACGAATTTACGGTCAATCTTGCGATCGTCACGCATGGCGTTCCGATTGCGGGTATCATAGCGGCACCCAAGCGTGGTCGGATTTGGCGCGGCGTTGTCGGGCTAAAAGCCGAGCGGCTCTATTTGACGGCGGACGGCGGTGACCGCGCCCAAACGATTTCAAACCCGTCGCTGGCCCGACGGCAAAGCGTTCGCCGCCGTGAGCCGATCGCACATGGACGCCTCCACCGATTCATTCTTGGCGGCGCTCGGATCGATCACCCGCGTCCCGAGCGGATCGGCAATCAAATTTTGCCAGGTCGCCGAGGGTACCGTCGACATTTACCCTCGTCTTGCCACGACCTGCGAATGGGATGTGGCGGCCGGCCACGCACTCGTTGCCGCTGCCGGTGGCGTTGTGACTGGGCCGCAAGGAACGGCATTGGCGTATGGGCGTGCCCAGGAGAATTTTCGTGTGCCGGCATTCATCGCTTGGGGCGACGCCCACAAGGCTGCCGGAGTTCAGATCCTAACGGCCGCTATTGACCCAGTTTGGGCGCGACGTCGGGCCACTTGCGCTCGGCCGTGTCTATAATTCGGCCCGGATCGGCGAGAAAAGCCGCGCGCGACTTCTCGCTGTAAAAAAGATACAGCCGCTGGCCGACGACGGCCCAAAACAAGGGGTGGCCGGGAACCGACCTGTCGCGGCCGATGGCGACCGGATCATAACCGCCAAAGCGCGGCGCATAGACCTCCGGATGCCGTGCAAAAGCGCCACGATTACCTTCATTAGAAAAGCGCCAGACGGAGCCATCCAATTTAAACTCAATATCTGGCCGGCCGAACATGGCCTTGCCGTCGGTGAAATAGGCGACGGGGTCAAAACCACTTATGGCAAGTCCGGTTTCGGGATTAACCGCCAATTGATAGTCGGTCGCCGCCCTCGAGCCCAAAGGACTAAGAATACCGCCAGACAGGACGATCCCTAATAACAGCCGAATTAAGGGTGACGGCTTCCGTTGCTGCCGTGCTGCAGTCATAGTTCTCGGCGACGGTTAGGTGATTCGGGACGAAGCTTTCGTCATCACATTAGCGCCGACGGCGTGAGTAACCGGTTAAACAGGCCCTGGGGCCTCGTCATCCATGGAGCTATTAATGCGCGCGATATTGCGCCCTGCCGCTTTGGCGCTTTGCCTTTTGATCCTCGCTCCGGGAATTGCCGCAGCTCAGTATCAGGCTGCGCCACCACCCCCTCCACCGCCGGCGCAGCAGAAGGGCGGAACATTCACCCCGGGCGAATTGGTCCGTGAGGGCCATCATTTCTTCGGCACGGTCTCGCGCGGGTTGGCACAAATCGTGGAAGCGGCGGTCAGCCGTTGGGGCCAGCCCAATGGCTACATACTCGGGCAGGAAGGAAGCGGTGCCTTCGTCGTTGGTCTGCGTTACGGCGACGGAAAGCTCTATACCAAGAATGCCGGAGACCGCCGCGTATTCTGGGAAGGTCCGTCAGTCGGTTTCGACTACGGCGGCGAAGGAGCCCGCACGATGATGCTTGTCTACAATCTGCCGGCAACCGAAGCCGTCTACCAACGTTTCGCCGGTATCGACGGCTCCGCGTATTTCATTGGCGGCTTTGGCATGACGGCACTCGCATCAGGGAACATCATCGTTGTACCGATCCGCTCAGGCGTAGGCCTGCGGTTGGGTGCCAATATCGGTTATCTCAAATTTACGCCGCGAGCGACGTGGAATCCCTTCTGATCGCCGCCCCATTTACTACTTTCGATGCAGCGGTCGTCTAAACCCGCGACGCGGCGATTGCTTTAGGCTAGTCTCAGCCAATGATGGGCCAGTTGGCATCAGTGCCGAAGAGTGCGCGTAAGTTGGAGGCGTATGTTCCATGATTGAACCGATCATGTATTTCGGGATCGGGTTTCTTGTCGCAGCTCTCATCGGCCTCGTTGTTGTTCCTCTTGTCCATGGTCGCGCCGTTCGCCTGACAATGCGCAGGCTCGAAGCAGCGACGCCTTTGTCGATGGCCGAGATCCAGGCCGACAAAGACCAATTGCGCGCCGAATTCGCAATGTCGACACGGCGCCTTGAGATGAGCGTCGAACAGCTCAAGACCAGAAGTACCAGCCAACTCGCCGAACTCGGCAAGAAGGGCGACGCAATCAACCGCCTGAAAATGGAGCTTGGCGAAAAAACGGCGGCAATTTTTGCACTGGAAGCGCGTGACAAGACGCTGCGCGATCAGTTGCGCGCCACGGAAGAAGAGTTCGCCATCAAGACGACCACCATGCACGAGGCGCAGCGGGCGCTTTCGGACAAGCAGGCCGAATTGGCAAAGCTCATGAGCGAGCTCGATGAACGGTCCACGCTTGCTGATTCCCAGAAAGTAGAAATCGTTGCGCTCCGGACCCAGGTCGATGCGCTCAAGGAACGGCTCGATGCGGCGGGCAGCGAGCTACGTGTCGTGGAAGATCGCCGCGATTCCGAACGCGTCGAGCTCAAAGCCGCAGCACAGGAGTTGCTTGAGGAGCGTGGTAAAGTCGAAAATCTCGGGCGACGGGTGGCCGAGCTCGAGCAGCATCTGGTTGCGCAAACCAAAGAAGCCGAAATCCTCGGACGCCGCGCGCAGGATCTCGAGGCGCGTCTTGGCGAACAGTCACGATTGCTCAACCAGAGCGAATTCGAACTCAAGCACCTGCGGCAGGAACTGGAAGCCGCGCGCAAGGTCGAAGCCGACTTGCGGACCGCCATTATCGAGGTCGAAGGCCGGTCGAATTCGTCGGCCCAGAATCTCAAGACCGAGAACACCCAGTTGCAGGCTTCAATTACCCATATCAAGGACGAGCGCGATCGCTTCGCTCGCGAACTCGGCACAATGAAACGCGAGACCGAAGAGGCCTGGGCGTCCGAGCGCGTCGAAAATGCGCTTCTGCGCGAACGCATCAACGATGTGGCTGCCGAAGTAGCCCGGCTTGCCTCCGCGCTTGAGGGCCCGAACTCACCGATTGAAACGCTTCTGGCGGCAGAAACGTCGCGGGAACGCATGGTCAACGCTCCGGCCACCGGCGCCAACGTCGAAATCGCACCGCCGTCGAATAACGGCGACCTCGCCGATCGCATCCGTGCATTGCAGACGCACGCCTCGCGTCTGGCGCAGGCGACGGACGATAAGACGCGCAACTGACGCTGCCTTCGCTTGACACCTCTTCGTGGCATTCATTATATCGCGCGTCCGCAATGGCCGGGCGCTTAGCTCAGCGGGAGAGCGTTCCCTTCACACGGGAGAGGTCATAGGTTCAATCCCTATAGCGCCCACCACTTCCCTCGTTCGCCTACCCGATCAGCTTGCCAATCAATCACTTTCCGGCAGATTTAGCGGTACAGCTTCTGGTAATTTACATTATAGTCCTCCGTTGCTCTGCGTACCGTGCCAGAGCGACCGAAGCTGGCGAACTATAAAGGGCGAAAGATCGCCGATCTATGAACGGTCCCGAGACCACAAACGGCAATTCAATAGAGCGGCCGACGCGTCGTAAAGGCTGGAGCGCATTTCGTGGCCAGCTGTTTATTAAATACGTCGTGTTGTTTATGGCTGTCGTCTCAGTTGCCCTCGTCTCGAGCGGTATTTTTGAGATCTGGTTTTCCTATACGGAATACAAAGCTTCCCTCGTGCGCATCCAGCGTGAGCAGGCGGAGTCCGCTGCCGCCAAGATCACCCAATTCATCAAAGAGATCGAGAACCAGGTCGGCTGGACCACGCAGCTGCCGTGGTCGGCAAGCACACTCGAACAGCGTCGCTTTGACGGCTTGCGGCTGTTGCGGCAAGTGCCGGCTATCACCGAGCTTGCTCAGCTCGATTCGACCGGACACGAACAATTGCATGTCTCCAGGCTGGCCATGGACGTTGTGGGAAGCCAGACCGACTATTCCAAAGACCCGAAATTCACCGAAGCGATGGCCCACAAAGTTTATTACGGCCCGGTCTATTTTCGGCGCGAGTCCGAACCCTACATGTCACTGTCATTGGCCGGAACACGGCGCGATGCCGGTGTCAGCGTCACCGAAGTCAACCTCAAATTCATTTGGGACGTCGTCTCCCAAATCAAGGTAGGTGAGCGTGGCAGGGCCTATGTGGTCGACTCGCGCGGAAGATTGATCGCCCATCCCGATATTAGCCTGGTTCTACGCAACAGCGATTTGTCAGGCCTCGAACAGTTTAAGGCCGCACGCCTGGCCGATAGTGCGAGATCGGGAGAGCAGGTTACCGAGGCAAATGACTTCCAGGGCCGGCGCGTACTGACAGCCTATTCACCCGTTTCGCCGCTCGGTTGGCTCATTTTTGTCGACTTGCCTGTCAGGGAGGCTTATGCGCCGCTTTACCGCTCGCTTGGACGTACCGGCCTGTTGCTCGCGGGTGGCCTGATCCTTGCGCTGTTGGCCGGACTTTTTCTGGCGCGCCGAATGGTCGTCCCAATCCGTACGCTGCGCCAAGGCGCGGCGCGTATTGGACATGGCGATCTGTCGCAACGTATTTCCATTAAAACCGGTGACGAGCTCGAAGCCCTCGCCGAGCAATTTAACGATATGGCGGGGCGGCTTTCGGATTCCTACGCCGATCTGGAGAAAAAGGTTGAAATTCGGACGCGCGAACTCGAGCAGTCCAACAAAGAGCTGCGCGCGTTAGGCGAAGTCAGCCAAGCGGTAAACTCGACGCTCGACCTGCAAACGGTGTTGGACACCATCGTCGCGACGGCCGTGCAACTGTCGGGTACCGAAGCGGGCGCGATCTACGTTCTCGATTCGACCAAACGCGAGTTTGGGCTTCGGGCCACATCGGGGATGACCGATGATCTCATTGCAGCGATTGGTCAGCAGCACTCCGACTTTTCCGACGCCGTTGGCCGGATGGTGGAAATTCGGGCGCCGGTCCAGGTCGCCGACCTGAACGACGAACCACACACGGCGACCACCGACATTATGCTGAAGGCGGGTTTCCGTGCACGGCTTATCGTTCCGCTCGTCGGTGCCCAAGGTGCCGTCGGCGCTCTGGTCGTCCGGCGCAGAGTCCCTGGCGAATTTCCCAAGAGTACGATCGAGCTTCTACAGACATTTGCTGCACAGTCGGTTCTCGCGATCGAGAACGCCAACCTGTTTCATGAGCTTGAGAAGAAGAGCGTCGAATTACAGCTCGCGAGCAGACACAAATCGCAGTTTCTTGCCAATATGAGCCACGAATTGCGGACGCCTTTAAATGCGATTCTCGGCTATACCGAATTGATTGTCGACAAGATCTACGGTGAAATCCCGCCAAAAGCCCTTACGACACTTGAGCGCGTGCAGGCAAATGGCAAGCACCTGCTGGGCCTTATCAATGATGTGCTCGACCTGTCGAAGATTGAAGCAGGTCAGATCAACCTGACGCTGACCGATTACTCGGTCAAAGATATCGTCTACAATGTTTATAGTGCGGTCGAATCGCTGGCCAACAACAAAAAAATTTCGCTGAAGGTCGATATTGCGCCGGAGCTCCCGCAAGCGCATGGAGACGAACGAAGACTCACGCAGGTATTGTTCAATCTCGTCGGCAATGCGATCAAGTTCACCGACGATGGCGAAGTTGCAATCAAGGCGTCCAGCAGCAACGGATCGGTGACAGTCGCCGTGCATGACACCGGCCCCGGAATTTCGGCGGCCGACCAGGAGAAGATTTTCGAAGAATTTCAGCAGGCCGATTCGTCAACAACCAAAGAAAAGGGCGGAACGGGCCTCGGTCTCGCGATCGCCAAGCGAATCGTCGAAATGCATGGTGGCCGACTATGGGTTGAATCGCAGCTCGGACAGGGCGCGACCTTTTCATTCATGGTGCCGGTGAAAGTTGAAAACCAAGTGGGGCACGGATGACGAAACGTATTCTTGTCGTCGAAGACCAGGAAGACAACCGGCAGATACTGCGCGACCTGCTCGGCAGCGCCGGATACGATCTCATCGAGGCGGAAAACGGTGAAGAAGCCCTCGCCGCCGTCTCCAAGTATCGTCCGGATCTTGTTCTTATGGATATTCAGCTGCCGATTATGGATGGCTATGAAGCAACGCGCCGCCTTAAAGCCGACCCCGAATTCGAGAAGATTCCCATCATCGTTGTTACCTCATATGCCCTGAGCGGAGACGAAGGAAAGGCGCGTGAGGCGGGCTGCGACGCGTATGTTACCAAGCCCTACAGTCCACGTTTGTTGCTTGCGAAAATCAAAGAATTCCTATCATAGACCTTAATCATAATGCACAGCCCGCCCAGAATTTTGATTGTCGATGACAACGAAACCAATCGCGATATTCTTGTAACCCGCCTCGCCTTGCACGGTTACGAGCTCATCCAAGCTGCCGACGGTGCAGAGGCCCTCGCCTCGACACGTGAAAACCGTCCCGATCTCGTGTTGCTGGATGTAATGATGCCGAAGATCGATGGCATTGAGGTTTGCCGCCAGCTTAAAAATGACGAAAGTTTGCAGTTCACCCCCATTATTCTGGTGACGGCGAAAGCTGACGGCAAAGACGTCATCGCCGGCCTTGACGCCGGTGCCGACGAGTACCTCACCAAACCAGTTGATCAACTCGCACTCGTCGCTCGGGTGAAGTCGGTTCTTCGCATCAAAGAGCTGCACGACAGGGTCGCTGCTCAAGCCGCGGATCTGGCGAACTGGAACAAGACGCTCGAGCAGCGCGTTGCCGAACAGCTTGCCGAGCTTGAACGCATGCAGCGTCTCAAACGTTTTCTATCGCCTCAAATTGCTGAAGCGGTATTGGCCTCGGGCGGAGAGAGCATCCTCGATAGCCACAGACGGGACATTACGGCGGTATTCTGCGACGTTCGGGGTTTCACGGCGTTTTCCGAGACGGCCGAGCCTGAAGAGGTTATGTCATTTCTCGGCGAATATCATTCTTGCCTTGGCGCACTGATCCACAAGCATCAGGGGACCCTCGAGCGGTTTACAGGCGATGGCCTGTTGATCCTGTTTAATGATCCGCTGCGCTGCGACGAACCATCGTTACGGGCCGCGCAAATGGCCGTCGAAATGCGCGAGCAAGTCGCAATTCTTCTCAGCCGTTGGCGTAAGCACGGTCATGAGTTGGGCTTCGGCATGGGCGCTTCCTATGGGTATGCGACACTTGGGCAAATCGGGTACGAGGGACGTTTCGATTATTCCGCCATCGGCACGGTCGTGAATTTAGCGGCACGACTTTGTGCCGAGGCCCGCGACGGACAAATCCTCATTGACGGGAAAGTTAAAACTGCAATTGAAGGCGCCGCAATTGTCGAACCGACAGGTGAACTGAAGCTCAAAGGCTTGCACCGTCCTGTTCAGGCATTCAACATCCGCGCCCTCGTCTCTTGAAAGGGCGGCCGCGGGGGACGTTTCCTCGATTTTGCCTAGTCGGTGACTAGACCCTTATTCAATCACGTCGTCAGCACGGGCAAGCAGCGACGGAGGAACCGGGATCCCGAGTGCCTTGGCGGTCTTGAGATTAATGACCAATTCGAATTTTGTCGGCTGCTCTACGGGCAAGTCAGCTGGCTTCGCGCCTTTCAAGATTTTGTCCACGAAACTGGCGGCGCGATGAAACTGGTCCGTTCGATCGACGCCATATGCTACGAGCCCGCCATGGTCCGCGTATTCCTTTAAATGAAACGTAGATGGCAGGCGGTACTTGATGGCAAATTCCGCAAGCCGCTTCAAACTTCCGGCGAACAGGGGATCTGGCATAATGATGAGCGCGTCGGCGTGCGACGCTTTTGCCTCATGGAAAGCATTTTCGAACCCGTTCGATCCGGTTACCGGAAGTGACTGAAGCTTGATTGAAAGCTGCTGGGCTGGAAGTTGAATTTCCCTCCAGGCAATTGGCGAGGTTGTCCCTTTTGGATTCCAAATAACCGCAACAGTTGAAAGGCTCGGGACAAGTTCCTTCAGAACCTGCAGGCGCTTTCCCGCCAGGTCGGGAGCTATCTGCGATAATCCGGTGATATTGCCACCGGGCCGCGCAAGGCTTTTTACAAGGCCTCCACCGACGGGATCGCCTGCAGACGCCATGACGATTGGAATTGTTCGGGTGGCGTTTTTCATGACCAACGTGTCGGTATTGACCGAGGTTACGATGACGTTGACCCGTTGCCGAACAAGATCAGCGGCAATCTCGGGCAGGCGCGTCGCTCCGCCCTCGGCATATCGAAACTCGATCCGAATATTCTGGCCGTCATTCCATCCAAGCTCCCGGAGGCCGTCGGTGAACGCCTTGTGCCACGGTGCGGCGGTAGAAGATGGAAATGGTGACATGACCCCGACAACTGGAATGTCTGGCGCGGATTTAGCCCGTGACGCAGGTGCCAAAGTGAGAGCCGTACCGCCGAGAAGCGTGATGAACTCGCGCCGTCTCATTCGGTAACCTCGCTGGCGCGACCGAATGGCGAGATCCGTAATGCGACGATCGGCGCCTTGGCTTCTTTCACTCGCATCACCGGTTGCTGCGCTCGCACCGTGAGCGAAAATGCAACTGCCGGGCCAGTATTGATCGTGATGAAATCGCGCATTCTCATGTTGTGACCCAGCCTTATCACTCGATAATTTCGTTCGCTCGTATCAACACTGATTGCGGAATCGTCAGCCCGAGCCGCTTCGCGGTCTTCATATTAATTACGAGATCGAAATCCACCGGCTGTTCAACTGGAAGAGAGTGCGCAGGCTCACCCTTTAAGAGTTTGTGCACATAATCGGCGGCGCGCCGATACACTACATTTAAATTCGGTCCATAGGCGATCAATGCCCCGGCCGCTGCGAAGTCCCTATAGATCGATACCACCGGGAGACCATGCTTTGCCGCAAGCTCAAGGATTTGGCGGCGGCGTTCCGTGATGGCGCCATCATCCATTACAAAGAGCGCCTCACACCCAGCACGGGAGGCGATCTCGAAAGCATTTGCAAAATCGCTCTCATCGTGAACCGGGAGGCGCACAAATTTAAGCCCCATTTGCGAACCTTTTCGCTCGACGTCGTCCACGATGAGGACTGCTCCCGGATTATTTCCCTGGTAAAGCGCGGCCATGCGCGTGGTTTTTGGGATTATCTCATGAAGCAGTTCGACGCCCTTTGGCCCCAGCGCGTCCGGCATAAAACTCAAGCCTGTAACGTTTGCGCCTGGGCGGGCGAGCGATGCGACAAGTCCCGATCTGACGGGATCGGCCACACGCATTATGACGATCGGGATGGTCTTGGTGGCTTTTTTAGCCACTTGCGCAGCAGGCGTATTGACAGCGACGATTACCTCGACATTGAGCCGCAGAAGCTCTTCTGCAAGGCCGGGTAGTCGCTCATTGTGTCCGGCCGCGTTTCGCAACTCTATGCTGATGTCATTTCCTTCGACATAGCCCAGTTTGCGAAGCTGGCCGCGGAATGTTTCGAGCAGGCCCGGCTGTAGATCCTGGGAAAGGATACCGATCCGACGCACCTGCTTTGGTTGTGCGCGAAGTGGAACGGGCCACGCGACTGCACTGGCGAAAATTACGACGAACTCGCGGCGTCTCAAGACCCAGCCTCCGATCGGGGGTAGTAGCGACCCATTCCACCATACCCTTTGTGGTTTGCCAGTAGTGGATGTCCGCTTTGTGCCAATGGCGAACATCGCACCATCTACTCGATCACCTCGTCCGCGCGGGCAAGAACTGCCGGCGGGATTGTAAGCTCGATTGCTTTAGCGGCCTTGAGATTGATGATCAGTTGGTACTTCGTTGGCGCCTGTACCGGAAGGTCGGCTGCATTCGCGCCTTTGAGAATACGATCGACGTAACTTGCGGCACGCCGGAACTGTTCAACCCGATCCGGCCCGTAAGAAATCAGACCGCCGTCAATGACGTTCGAACGAAAACCATAGATCGCAGGTAACTTGTAGCGGGTCGCAAGATTGATAATTGCGTCACGATAAATCGATACCGAAGCGCTGGGCGTTACAATCAACCCTCTATTCGGAGAATCGGCGAAGGCCGCGAGAGCGCGTTCGATTTCTTTGGCATCTCGTGTGTCGACCGGGCGCACCTCCACGCCGAGGGATGATGCCACCGCCTGGATGGCGGCGAATTCGCCAATGCCGGCACGATTGGCGGCATCCCGAAGGACTGCGGCTCGCACCATTCGAGGGACGACCTGTTTGAGAAGTTCTAGCCATTTCCCGCTGAAGGTGTACTCAAACAGCATGAAGCCGGTAGCGTTACGGCCCGGCCGGGCCAGATCATCGACAAAGCCGCCGCCAACCGGATCGGAAACACGCACGAATACAATCGGCAAGGTGCGGGTTACATGTTGCAACGCCGCCACGCTCGGGCTGCCGCTCGCTAAGATGACGTCCGGCGCGAGAGCAACCAATTCCGTTGCGTATCTTCGATCGAGGTCGCCATTATTCTCGCCCCAGCGGATGTCGACGCGTACATTATTGCCATCCGCCCATCCTAGTTGTTGCAGGCCTTCCCGAAACGCAACAATCCCGGCCTGACCCTCTTGGTCATTCAGGGCCGTGTTCATGAGTACGGCAATGCGTCGCGTGCGCTCAGGCTGTTGCGCCCGTGCCCCGATGGGCCACGGTGCCGCTGCGCCTGCAAGAAGTGTGACGAAGTCGCGCCGCCTCATTACTTCCCCCGGGGCGCGCACAGCGCCATCGTGCCGGCTCAAACTAGAACACCGGAGGGGAAGCGAATAGCCCTCGGGGGTGGTTACCCGCCTGGGGTCATCAGCGCGGCACGGCCGCAAACCGACGTGATGCCGGTTTTCTCCCGAAGTGGGTATGACGGAAGCGGATCGGTCCCGTCATCAAGCCTTGTTTTAGGCCTTCGAATAGAGCGGAAATGAGCGACATTGCTTGCCGCTTGTCTGCCAGTAGAAAATGTCGAAGAATGTCTCATGAATCGCTGTTCGCGCATCATCGTTGTATCCCTCGCAACAGCCTTGCCCGCGCTGCCAAGCGGCATCGGCCATGCCGAGCCACCCGTCAGCGCTGCGAAAGCAGACACAGCGAGCTGCGCTCGTGCGGATTTTCGCGTCGTACTCGACGTCGGCCACACCGCCAAATCACCCGGCGCCAAAAGCGCACGCGGTGTCGATGAATTTTATTTCAATCTCCGGCTCGCCAAGCAAATCGATCAAGCCCTCATCGAGGCCGGCTTTGCCAAAACGATTCTCATGGTAACGGAGGGGCGGGCAAACCAGAGTCTGTATGCGCGCGTTGCACGCGCCAATGAGATGGCGGCAAATCTGTTGCTATCCATCCATCACGACTCGGTGCCCGATCGTTTTCTGGAAAAGTGGGAATTCGAGGGCAAGCATGAATTATTCAGCGACCGATTCAAAGGCCATTCGATCTTTGTCTCCGACGATAATCTCGACCCCAAGGACAGCCTTCTATTCGGCAGCATGCTCGGCCAGCAGTTGAAAACGCGGGGCATGCAATACACGCCGCATTACACCGAGCGTTTCATGGGCCGGTGGCAACGTACGCTCCTGGACGCCGACGCCGGCGTCTACCGATACGACACGCTGTTCGTGTTGAAGAAGACGCAAATGCCCGCTGCCCTGCTTGAAGCCGGCTCAATCGCAAACCGCGACGAGGAACTGGTGGTGGCCTCACCCGAGCGGCAGCAGTTGATCAGCGCCGCGGTAGTGGATGCCGTGGATAGCTTCTGCGCCGCGGAATCCCACAAGCCCGCGCTGCAAATCGCGCAACATTCAAAAGTCAGACATGCACTGTCGGCGCATTCGCATCGACGTGCGCGCGAGCATGCCGGCAATGCCGTGCCGTCGATCTCGGTCTCGCAGGCAAATTCCGATATTCATTAGGTTGTTTCTTCGCGGCCCTGCGCATTTCGGCACTGGCGCTTTTGACAAAACGGCCAGAGCGTGCGGTCTAGCGAAAATGATGAGACCGCCGGCCGCGGCAACCAATCCAACGCCCAGCACAATCGGCTCACCCGAGCCATAAGTCGCAAAAAAACGTCTGAGAGATGCGATTCAACTGCAGCTCCAAGGACGACGCAGAATGGCGTTCGTCCTGCCTGCCAATTGGCACGCAAGATACAAGGGTGTTATTTTTTCCAGTTAGCCGGACGTAAGCAAACTATTTACCCTGCGTTTGGGAGCTCTGGCGGAACATTTTCCGGAGACAGGGAGTCATCCGCTTTGGGTCGCTACCGGAAATGGCCACAAGTCAGCGCAACATCCATTTTACGCCGCAAGCAAAGATTGAAAGCGTGATCGCCGTCGCTGTATCGCTTATTCCCTCAGATATTAGCGGGCGGCAATCGGAATAATCGCGGCGATGCATTCATCTGCGCCCTTCACCCGGGTTCGATGGCCTTTGCCAGAAGTGTCCTCCATCAAGAGGCTGTCGCCCGGGCCAAACGTTCGTTTACCGCCGTCGCTGGCTATCACTTCGAGGTGGCCTTTCAAACAAATCAGAAATTGAGTCTTCGGTGGGTGAATGGACTCGCCAGTCCAACCCGAAGGTAGCCTGACAAATTGTAAGCCGTCGGCCGGGTAATTGTGCGACACAAACAGCATTGGGGCGGGTGGCCGATAATCGGCTTCATCCAGACCAAGCGTTGCCTGCTCAATATGGCTTTCTCCCGCGCCATCGGTCTTCAGGCGAACGTACCGCATAGCGTGTTCCTTTCCACGGTAAATTACAAAAACCACTTATCTCTTAGCGGTTCACGATCGAGCCACCTTGACGTGGGTCAAAATGGGCTGACATGCCACGCTGCTGATGCTCAAAATGGTGCGGACCGCCGACGCGGCTTTACGGTGTCGACCAGCCAAATCCCATGGGAAACGAGATCGGCGGCGCGGACTTGGTACCAAATGCGCCGGAAAATGGGCACTTTCCGTCGATATTAAGATCTGCTTGCCAAATTGAATGGATTGCCTCGCCCGCAATATCCGGTCGCGAAAGATTCTATCGCGTAATGAGTTTCGCTCAATCACCCCGGAGTGTCGCCATGAGTGAAATTCGGATGTCCACCGGCACGGCCACTTGGCTCAACGAACCTAAGCGTGATTCCCTGGCCATCGGAATCTGGTTTGCCATGCTGGGCGGCTTGCTGCTTCTTTCCGTCAACGGCCAATCAATATTGATGACAATAGGGTTCATGCTCGAGCTGACAGCAGCGTACTCGACGTTCTTGTTGTGTGGAAAACAGAACTGCCGGACTGTCGTTCACGTCATGCCTTACGTCTTTGCGCTCACAGGTGCAGCCTTCCTTTGTCTCGCCCCCGACTTTCGGAACACCGTCGAAGCTACCCTGGCGTTCTTGGCGGTCACCGCGCTGATGCACGGATTCGTTGTCTACGGGGTTCGCCCGACGCCTGTAGCGGCCGAAGAGGCGGAGACCGAAGAGACTGCCTATGCGGGAGCAGCCTGACCGAATTTTCTGATTTAAGCTCGCGCTTGCCGCCGCATCCGCAGCGGTCCGCGCGCTTCACTCCGAATAGACGGCGTCCACCCGGCAACGCACATCACTGTTTGTGGCGCGCCGGCGGGTCGCGCGTCAGATTTTTGGCGGCGAGTTCGTCAACATAATCCTGCCAATAGGCCGCATGGTTGCGCCCCAGATCGAGCAGGTATTCCCAGCCAAAAATTCCAGTTGAATGCAGATCGTCAAACACGAGCCGCACGGCGTAATTCCCGACCGGAAGCACCTCGATGATGCCGACGTCACGTTTGCCGGGAACGGTTTTTCGTTCCTCCGCAGAATGACCCTGCACTTCGGCACTGGGGCTTTTCACGCGCAAATATTCAGCCGGCAGATCGAAACGATCGCCGCCGTCAAACGTGACGGTCAATGTCTTGCCGCCTTTGTGCAGACGCAGTTCGGTCGGCCATACATGCGTGTCCGTCATTAGTTCACAAACCTTACCGAGCCGGTCGTGCCGAGATCGTACCCGCCCAGTTCGCGGGCTCGGGTTGCGAGTTCCTGAGCGTGCAGAAATTTGAGGACCGCCTGCAACGGTGGGTGAAAATAATCGCGTTGGCGCATCACGAGATCAAAAGGCTCCCAGGCGATCGGGATGAAGTCGAGCCCGGACGCATTGGCGACCGCGCGCGTGGCAATGCCGGTGTCGGCGCGGCCGGCGCGGATCGCCTGCGCAATGTCGGGGCCAGTCGGGCAAACAGGCGTAGCCGCGGTGAGGTCATCGAGCGATAATTTCGCCTGATGCAGCAATGCGAGTAACAGAAGTTGCGCACCCGCGCCTTTCGGACGCATGGCAATGCGGACGCGTTTTTTGCTCACATCATCGATCGAGCGAATCTTGAGAGGATTTCCGTTCGAAAGCAGAAACCCCTCCTCCCGGCGACAGAACGCAATCATCACGGCATCCTGCAAGTCGTTGCGATTTTGCAATGCCGCAATGTTGGCGTCGGCGTCGACGTCGTCGATAGCGTGCAGGTGAATTGCCGCGGCGATCGTCTCGCCGGCGCAGAACCGCGCAAAGCCCGCCTCACTGCCGAGCGGCAGTGTCGCAAGGCCTGATCCGCTCTCCCGCAAGGCCCATTCGAGAAGCGGATCATGACTGCCGCTGACGATTGGCGCGGCGTCCGGACGGGTGATCCCATCCGGTCGCGAAATACTGGACGCCAGCCAATGATCGAGTTCGGCTTTTGGAAACAGCCACCGGCCGGTGATTTTCGTGCAGGGCACGGTCCCCTCGGCCACCATTTCGTAGATCTTGCGTTCCTTGAGGCGCAAATAAGCAGCCGCCTCGGCCGTCGTGAACAGTTGCATGACGCCAACCTGCACTCACCTGCACCCTTTTTAGGGTGGCCAAATATCGCAGAAATAACAAGGGCATGAACACTTGCGCCGCTGGCGCGGAGCCCGGAGGTACAATGATCTTGGGATTTTTTTCTGCCCTGACGCCCCTAGGAAGTCCGTGAACTCGAGCGACTTCAATGCCTTGAGCAAAAGTGTATAACCTCTTTCACGGTCGAGGGCCGATTTGCGAAAAATGCGATTCTTGAAATTTGCCTGTTTTGTCGTCGCATTCTCATTTGCCGCGGCATCCCAAATCAATACCAGCGAGACAGGAAGCGCCGCTTCAACCGAAGACGCGGCCGAGATGGACGTCACTTCATCATTGCCGAGCACCGTCGCAGTCCCCGCCGTGGCTCGCGCGGATGGGCCATTGCTCGTGCCCAAAGAAGAAGCAAATTCCGGTGCCTCCGAAAAGGAGCGCGCTCAGCAACTGGCGGCCCTCGATCCTCTGGTCGAGCAACAAGCCATAACGCAGGACTTTGTTCGGCATCCTTCCGCCGATGCGGCGCCTCTCACGCGGAACTTCCCGCTTCTCGCGTATTACGTTTTTTCTGAAATTCCACCTGACGAGAAGCCAGCTGATACCGTTTTGAAGACGATGAAAGACCTTCCAATTGGAACGCCCGTTGAAGAGATCAAACGCGCCTCTGATGCTTTCGGTCTGGATTTCAACTTTATGAAAACCGTGGCTAAAATCGAATCCGGTTTCAATCCGAAGCAACGTACTGGATCCTACATCGGGCTATTCCAGCTCAGCAATTATGAGTTCAAAGAGTACGGCTCAGGAAATATTACCGATCCGCGCGACAATGCCATCGCCGGCGCTTACAAATTTGCCACGGAGGCGCTCCTCTTCGAGTTTGAGACCGGCAGGAAACCGACATTCAGTGATCTGTACTTGATTCATCAGCAAGGATGGCAGGGAGCCGCACAGCACGTTAGCCGTCCGAAGCGCATCGCCTGGAAATCCATGTGCGCCACCGATGAAGGCAAAGAAAAAGGTGAGCGGTGGTGCAAACTAGCTATCTGGCGCAATACGCTTCCCGCAATCAAACATGTTTGGAAGTCGGTCGATAAGCTAACCTCCGGCGCGTTTGTAGGCATGTGGCAACAACGCGTTGAGGATCTGTATTCGCGCTATTCACTCGCAACGACGAAGAATTGAGACATGTGCAGTGCATCCGTCGATATCCGATTGGCGCCAATTTCAGCCGCGAGCCGGTGCTGGCGGCCTGCCGCCATTGTGGCGCTCGTGGCGATGGCCGCAGTGACGGCGCTGACCGCCGACGCGGCGCCCAGGCAACCGCATCCCGCGCCACCCAAAGAGGCAGCGGCGCCGCGCGAGGCGGGCGAGCCGATCATGGCGATCGTGTCGATCAAAACGCAGCAAGTCACTTTCTACGACGCCGAGGGCTGGATCCTTCGCGCGCCGGTATCGACCGGCATCAAGGATCGGGAGACGCCAGCCGGCGTCTTCGCCGTCATCGAGAAGGACAAGGACCACCACTCGACCATGTATGACGATGCCTGGATGCCGAACATGCAGCGAATCACATGGAACGGCCTCGCACTGCACGGCGGGCCGCTGCCCGGATACGCGGCCTCGCACGGCTGCATACGCATGCCGTTCGGCTTTGCGGAGAAGCTGTTCAACAAGACGCGGATCGGGATGCGGGTGATCATTTCGCCGAACGACGCGGCCCCGGTCGAGTTCTCTCACCCGACGCTGTTGACGCCGAATGCCGAGGCCCTCGCGGCTGCTCCGGCGCAAGCTGAGACGCTTGCCCGCGAGGCCGCGGAGGCCGCCCAGGCGGCCCTCGAGACGAAAAAAGCCGCCACCACAGCGGCGCGAGAGACGGCATCGCTCACACTGTCGCTGCACAAGCTGGAATTGCTCAAGAGGAGGGCCGACGCCGAACTCGCATACGCCGACAAGGTGCTCGCCGCTGCTAAGACGGACCAGGCCAAGGCGCGGGCCGAGGACCGGAAGCAAAAGGCCGCGGCCAAGGCCTCGGACGCGGTTACGCAGTTCGATACCGCCAAGGCCGACGCGAAGTCGAAGCTCGACGCCGCCGCAGCCGCAAAGGACGCCGCCAAGGCGGCCGAGATCAAGCGGGCCGCCGCCGCCAAGGCAGCGAGCGCGGCGAAACTCGCGCTAGAACCGGTCTCGGTTTACATCAGCCGTGCGACGCAGAGGCTTTACGTGCGACGCAATACGCATAAGCCGGCGCCGGACGGCGGCGGCGAGGTGTTTGACGCGACCATTGAGGCTCCTGTCACGATCCGCAATCCCGAGAAACCGATCGGTACGCATGTGTTCACGGCGATGGCGCGCAAGGACGCCGGCCTGCGCTGGACCGCAGTCACAATCGAAGACGCGGACGATGCCAAGGATGCGCTCGACCGCATCACCATCCCGCAGGATGTGCTCGATCGCATCGGGCCGACCGCATCGCCGCGATCATCGATTATCGTCTCGGACGAGCCGTTGAGCGACGAGACCAACTATCGCACCGAATTTGTCGCGGTGCTGAGCGATCAGCCCCAGGGTGGCTTCATAACGCGCGAGCCTTCGACCGATTCTTTCGTTGCGGGGGACAATTTCCGGAATGACGACGGCTTCGGGTTTTTTTTCCAGCGCGGTTGGAGCTCTCGAAGTGGCAATGCCCGCCGGCCGGGCGGCTGGGAATATCGTTGAATAGAACCGAGCCGGCAGTACGACGCGCGGCAAACCAAGGCTCGATCGACGCCTTGCCGAAGCGGGCGCAACAACGAAGATGAGACGCGGCTTGGCAGCCTCCGAAAGCAAGCGCGCAAGTGAAAGTGGCGATCTTTGACGCCCGCCTCATAGGTGGAGCTGACAATCAATTATGCGGTCAACACCCAGTTTAAAACGCGATACAGCATTCGCTGTACTTGCTCTCGGTGTGGTGGCTGCGACCTCAATTCTAGGTCAAATCGCGACCTATCCAAATCTCGTGCCTTGGTACGCCGGTCTTGTTAAGCCGTCTTTCAATCCGCCGAATTGGATTTTTGCTCCGGTTTGGACGACGCTTTATGCACTGATGGCGTTTGCGCTGTGGCGTATTTTGCGTGTGCGGATGCCATCGGGCATGCGCCGGCGTTACATGGTGGGCCTGTTTTTCCTATTGCTCGCGCTCAATGCCGCGTGGTCGTGGATGTTTTTTTGGGCCCACAGTCCGTTGCTTGGCCTGATTAATATAGTGCCACAGCTTGGAGTAGTCATAGCGACCATCGTCAGTTTTGCGCGCGTCGATCGTCTGGCGGCCTTTTGTCTGCTGCCACTGGCTGCGTGGGTAGCTTTCGCGGGCGTGCTTAACACTGCGATCTGGCTGAACAACTAGCTATCCGAATGCGCTCATGGGGAATGCCCTGGCCCTAAGCGGACATGGGCTAGTGCACTGCACATGTCCACTACTGGCCGGCGGCCATCCGCGCCGCACAAACAGGCCGCACACATGACCGCACCCGACCAATGCTGCAACAACGTCAGAAATTTCTTGCCAAGGCGCCGTCCACACATGACCCAAAGCGGACATTCGTTGATCTGCGTCAATTTGTTTCCGAGTGGGTTACTTAGAATTAGGTAACCACGCTCGAGGTGACCTATGAAATGTACGATTCTGCTTTCAGTATGTGCCGGTGTTCTCGGCGCGCAATTGGGTATGGCAGCGGAAGGCGAGATACCAAATTTCGATATTACTGCGGCCTGTCGGGTGTCAGGATCTATGCAAACACCGGCAAAGTGTTTGCAGGATGAGCAAACAGCACATGATCTGCTAATAAAACAGTGGCCGCAATTCAAGCAACCAGATGCTTCACGTTGCATTCAAATAGTAACAAGCCGGGCCGCTGCGGCCAACTACACTGAGCTGCTCACATGCCTGCAAGCAGCAACTATACAAAAGACAGACCCTTTCGGGCCGCTTCCGACGCTCGTAAAATGAACTATTGCGTCCACGGCAAAGCTTGTCTTTGCGGTTTGAAGGCGTACGAATTATCTAAACGACACAGCTGTACGTAGACCTCAAGGCGTCCAGCCGTTGTGGTTGACCTCAAATGACTGAATTTCCTTATGCACAGCAAGTGTCTGGGTCGCTGACCTGCTGCTCGAACTTACTCGTAATTTGGATGTCGGCTTTCGACCTTTGAACCGTTCTAATGACGCGGCTGTGATCATTAGCCGTCGACCGCGTTGATCAAAATCAATGCTGAAGGGAAGGAAAAGACAGCTCATTAATCCTAGGTCGTTTGATGGCAGGAGGTTGCCATGGAAACGCGCATAGCTCTTATCGCCTTACCGGAAATGATGATCGCGCTGATTGTGCTTGGCTGGATTGCATGGATCGTATGGACAGTTTGGGAGTACATTCAAGCCTCAAAGAATGCTGCCTGGGATCAGGCGTGGCGCGTTGTACTCGACGATCCACACTATATCGAGCGGCGGCACTTTGAAGAACGCAAGCGTGTAGAAGAGGACGCGCATAAACGAAACGCAAACCTCAAATCAACACTTGTCCGCTTGTGACCTAAAGCGGACTTGCGCCGCCCGATTCGCACCAAGCATGAGGCTAAGACCGCCGGGCAACTGCGTCCTTCTCAAGTTCAAGTATGGTTCGGCGAAGCGCATTGAACTGCTCCTCAAAATCCGCTGTCGACGGCGGACCGTATCGATCAGCCAGAATCAGCGCGACGTCAGCCCAATCTGCGGATTGCAATGTATCGACTATCGCCGGGAAAACTACTTCATCCTCCAGAGCGATATGCTTTCTTTCATTGTCGATGAAGTCGCGGACAATCCGGTCGACATCCTCGCGTAGAAACTCCTGATCATCTAGGACTTCTTTGACAGCTTGAGCGACACGATTCAAACGCGCTGCACCTTCTTGATGCTCAGCCTCGAGGTCAGCAATTGATGCCGCCCAATGAGGGTCGCGCGCCCTGAACTTCTCGTAAATGATGTCCTCTTTTGGATGATGACAGGAGGCAGGGTATTTTTTAAAAAATTCGATAATGGATCCAAGAATTTCGTAGTCCGGACCCTCGCCTTGGTCGAAGACGCTTAGTTCCTGCTCCATCACGCGGAGCAATTTCTCGATGTTATGATGCTCCCGTCGCAGGATTTCGATGATTTCAATCATCGCGCCCCTCCCGCTCGCCTACAGTCAAAGGAAATCATCACCTGAGCGGTGAGCATTGAGCTGGATCAAATGCATGGGATTTCGATTTTGGTCACAAGCAGACATACACGAAAGCCCATTTCCGCTATTGGCCTTTAGCGGACATGGCTCAGGCACGACGCTTTGGTCGCTTTTGACCCAAAGCGGACAGTCGGCCATAGGCCTTTGATGGCATATTCGGCCCCTTCCAGTGTTCTAGTCTAAGCGGGTACGATGGACTGTAGCGGGGGGCAATGAAACGACGCGAGTTCATTACGCTTCTAGGGGCCGCGACGGCAGTATGGCCACTTGCAGTCCCCGGGCAGACTGAGCCAGCCGCCTTGCGCGTCGGCACGGCGTCTCCGACGCCGCAAAAAGCCAATACGTCTTTCCTATTGCCGTTCGAGCAGCGGATGGCCGAACTTGGTTACGTCCAGGGTAAAAATTTCACGCTGGAATTTATCGATGTCGACGCGCCAGGACACTACGACGAGCCATTTCGGGAGCTCGTTCGGCGAAAGGTTGACATCATTTTAGCCTATGGCGCTGAAGCCGCGTTGAAGGCAGCTCTCGCTGCCACCCATACAATTCCCATTGTTATGGTGGCGATTGATTATGATCCGGTCCGGCTGGGTTATGTGACGAACCTTGCCCGCCCCACGGGCAATGTGACGGGTTTATTCTTTGAGCAGATTGAGTTGGCGGCAAAACGAATACAGCTTTTGAAAGACGCCTTTCCCGCCACGCGTGCGGCTACAGTTTTCTGGGACGCTATATCGGCCGACCAATGGAATGCGACGCGCGACAGCGCGGCAAAATTGGGGTTGCAGGTTGCTGGCATCGAATTCCGCACCTATCCCTATGACTATGAGCGGGCCTTGGCGCAGGCGCCCACCGAGCATCGGCGTTTTCTCATCGTTATGACATCGCCATATTTTGCGCGCGATCGCGAGCGGATTGTTCAGTTCACCACTGATCAACGAGTTCGCGTCCATGTTTGTCTTCCGCGAATATGTAGAGCTTGGTGGTTTGATGTCTTATGGACCGAGCCGAGAGGTAATGTCGCGGCGCGCCGCCGACTACGTTAATCGGATTGCGCGTGGAGCAAAGCCGGGGGATTTGCCGATCGAAAGGCCAACTCGTTTTGAGCTAGCCATCAATCTCAAAACCGCAAAGGCGTTTGGCCTTGAATTTTCGCAGGCGATGCTGCTGAGGGCCGACCAGGTGATCGAATAGGTTGCTAGGTCTTGTTTCGACGCGACCCACCGGCGCTTCACCGAGCTGAGCCGCATCTTTTCCGCGCTTGCGCCGCTGGGCTGCGCCCCGCTGCGGTGGGGCGTCGCACAGTCATGGCCCGAGCTAGACGCCGCCGCGCTCGCCTGGAAGTCTGCCGCCGTCACACTCCGCACCAATGCCGACGCCGCGCTGCCGCATGGTTGGCAACTCGCGCCGCCGGCGCCGACACCGACATCCAGTCGGCCGTCGGCGGCGCGTTTTATCGAAACCGCATGACCGCTTTCGGGGGCAAAGCGGACATGGCGTTCCGCGCCGCACAAGTCCGCTAATGACCCAAAGCGGACGCGAGCTTGTGCGCTGCATATGTCTGCTTTTCACCCAAACCGGACTTTCTTCGTGGATAATCCGCGCTACTTTTAGAACGTTGCAATTTCGGTGGTGGTGTTGCCGCGCGCTTGGCATTCGAAAGTGCGTTGCTCTCTGCCGGGTTCATCTGGCTCGATGCGCGTGAGCCACATCGGTGCGCCGCATTTGATGCACATAAAATCTGAAAAAGCTGCCCCATGTGTCTGGAACCAGACACTCTATTGCTTGTTGCCTAACTAAGCCGATAACGATTAGTGAGCATGGCGCGGTGCTACGACGACGAGGCAGACCGGTTGGAGACCACTCAAACCTTACCCGAGGCCCAGAAATCTCCGCAAGATGGCGGGACGACCTAGAGCGACGGCACGGACAATGCTCTCTTCACTCGCCGAATCGAGAGCAAACACAGCTAAAGAGTCGGTGGTTATCAAACTGCATATGTCCGCTCCCCACCCAAGCGGGATATCAGCGTCCAAAGAGTATGCGTTACTGTCCTATTTACTGACAAATCATTGGACATATGTTGCCATAAGGCCCAGCCTGAATGAATGCGAAGGATCATCCAAGCAAATATCGACAGGCTCAAAGAACTGCTGAAAAGTGAAACCGATCCGACAAAACGGGCAATGGAACTCCGTCTTCTCGCTGAGGAGGAGCTGAAACAAAAGCACTTGCCTCTTCACGACAAAAAAGAAACCAAGGCCTTTTAATTTAGCGGTCGATCCATTTGCGCCAATGTGTCGGCTGTATGTCGATGTGCTTTTTCGTCGAAGCATCCACCCAAGCAGTTCCGAGTTTTCGAACCGGAAACACCAGCGCGTGGTTGCCGCGCTTATCCATCACACAGACCTCCAGATCGCCATCGGAGGGCGCAATGGAAACTGGCAACCATTTGTCAGAGGGCCACTGATCTTTCAGCATAAGAGGAATGAGATCACGGAATGATCAGAGCAGCTTGATCTGAATCAACACCACACTTTGCCTGTACCGAGAATTGGATCGCTCGCGCTCGGAACGGTGAAAACCGGGCCGAAGCCCCAAATGAGTTTTCCTGGTTGTGCGGGCGAGAGGAACAGTGATTGCCCAAAGGGGCAACTTCGCGCCGCTGTTCGCTATCGACATCTCTGCCCGGGCAGTTCCCCTCATACATGCCCCTAAGTGCAATAGGCCGACCCCGGCCCATCGCCCATAATTCCGAATTCGCGCGAACTGCGATGCGACATCGCAATTTGGAAGGGGTCGACCATGACTGACAAAAGAGCCTGGGTCACTTTGTTGGCTACTGCTGCGATGGTCACCTGGTCGAGCATGCCAGTTGCCGCCCAGCAGCAGCAAAAGCCGAACATTATTCTCATCTTGTCGGACGATTTCGGGTACGGCGATGCCGGGCCTTATGGCGGTGGGGAAAATCGCGGCATGCCAACGCCCAGTCTTGATCGGCTGGCGGCGGAAGGTATGACGTTCCTGTCCTTCTATGCTCAGCCGAGTTGTACGCCCGGTCGCGCCGCAGTGCAGACCGGCCGTATTCCCAATCGCAGCGGCATGACCACCGTGGCCTTCCAGGGTCAGGGCGGCGGCCTGCCGGCAGCGGAGTGGACGCTCGCCTCGGTCCTCAAGACGGGAGGTTACAAAACATTCTTCACCGGCAAGTGGCATCTCGGCGAAGCCGACTACGCGCTACCGAACGCGCAAGGCTATGACGAAATGAAATACGTAGGCCTGTATCACCTCAACGCCTATACCTACGGCGATCCGACCTGGTTCCCGGATATGGACCCTGAGCTACGCGCCATGTTCCAGCGCGTGACCAAGGGTTCAATGTCTGGCAATGCTGGCCAGCCGGCGAAGGAAGACTTCAAAATCAACGGTCAGTACGTCAACACGCCGCAGCAAGGCGTTGTTGGCATTCCATTCTTCGATGAGTATGTCGAAAAAGCAGCGCTCGACTATCTCGACCGCAACGCACGTTCGCCGCAGCCGTTCTTCATGAGCATCAACTTCATGAAGGTGCATCAGCCAAACATGCCAGCGCCCGAGTTCGAGCATAAGTCGCTCTCGAAGAGCAAATATGCGGACTCGGTTGTCGAGAACGACACGCGGATCGGGCGGATCATGGACAAGGTCCGTGCGCTCGGGCTCGACAAAAACACCTATGTCTTCTGGACAAGCGACAATGGCGCCTGGCAGGATGTTTATCCTGATGCTGGTTACACGCCATTCCGTGGCACCAAGGGTACGGTGCGTGAGGGCGGCAATCGTGTTCCATCACTGGCTTGGGGCCCGCGAATTAAAGCCGGGTCTAAAAACTCCGACATCGTTGGCGGCCTGGACTACATGGCGACCTTTGCTGCGCTGGCCGGTGTGAAGCTTCCGCAAAACGATCGTGAAGGAAAGCCGATCATCTTCGACAGCTTCGACATGTCGCCGGCGTTGTTCGGTACCGGCAAGTCAGCGCGCAAGAGCTGGTTCTATTTCACAGAGAACGAACTGACACCCGGTGCCGTCCGCTTTGGTAATTACAAGGCGGTGTTCAACTTGCGCGGCGACGACGGTGCATCGACAGGCGGTCTCGCCGTTGACAGCAATCTCGGCTGGAAAGGCGCGGAGAAATATGTTGCGACAGTGCCCCAGGTTTTCGATCTCTGGCAAGACCCGCAGGAGCGCTACGATATTTTCATGAACAACTACACGGAACGAACCTGGGTCTTGGTGACCATCAGCGATGCAATCAAGGAGCTGATGAAAACCTACGTACAGTACCCGCCCCGCAAACTTCAGAGTGAGGCGTACAGCGGACCGATCACGCTGTCGCAATACGAACACCTACAATACCTGCGAGATACGCTCGCGAAAGAGGGCATCCAAATTCCGATGCCGACAGGAAACTGACCTTCTTTAGCGGCCCCGAAACATAACATCCGGGGCCGTTTCAAACGCTCGATGACGGAGGAAATGGTGTTTCAATTCGTCATTCTCCTCATGATGGCAACACTTTTCGGTGTGCTTGATCAAACAGCGGCCGCCGAGCGGGAGGTGCCTAAATTCGATATCAATGCCGCATGTCGAAGGTCGGGCGATGTGCAGACGTCCGCGAGGTGTATCCAAGAAGAGCAGGCTGCGCGTGATCAGCTTGCCAAGCTGTGGCCGCAGTTCAAGCAAGCAGATGCGTCGCGTTGTATTCAGATTGTGAACACCGGTGGCGCCGCAAATTATACCGAGCTGCTCTCCTGCCTCCAGGCGGCAAACATTGAAGAGAAGACGCCGACCGATCCGTTTGGTCGCATGCCGTCCATCGCGAAATAGGAGGAGACACGCTTGCAGCTCTCCACGCTATTTTGAGATCAGAGCGATGGCGGCCCCAGTCGTAACGATGCTGAGGAGCGCCGCTCGGCAAGGGCCGCCACGGAGCGAGGAGGTTCCACCGCTCGCTTGCATTAAAAGCCGAAGACATTGCCGGGCATTTGATCTAGCGCAACCGCCGGAGATCGCTTGGCGATGTCCACTACTGGCCCAAAGCAGACATTCCAACACCGTCATTCAATGTCCGCTTTCGAGGTAAGAGTGGACATTTTTGGCTCCAAAGCGACGCGCAGGCGTCACAGGTCGCGAACTGCCATTTCATGTCGGCTATTGAGGGAAAAGCGGACATGGCATTTTGCGCTGCAAATGTCTGCTTATGACCCAAAGCTGACTTGCACCAGGCCTCAGCCAAACTGGATCACGATACTGCGACTTGTAAAGCCGGCTACGGCGGGCGCTTAATGTGCTTTCAGAACAATGACACTGCAAAGGAGGAAGACATGGCCGAATCCGTTTACAAAGTCATTGAGTTGGTCGGCACCAGTACAGAATCGTGGGAGAAGGCCGCGAAAGCTGCAGTTGATAGGGCCGGAAAATCTTTGAGGGACCTTCGGGTCGCAGAGGTCGTGCAGCAAGATCTGCAGCTCAAGGATGGAAAAGTCGAAGCCTATCGCGCGAAGGTGAAAATCTCATTCAAGTTCGAGGGCAAGGCTTAGCTCCTGCGAAAGTACTTGATGCTTGGCGGTAGACTGCGCGACCGGCCCTTACCGTAATCGTGGGCTGGCATGCGCGAGACGGTGCTGCAAAATTTTGAATAGTGCGTTGTAGGCTGGGGCGAGCGTTATGGGATCGCAACTCTATATAGCGACCAACGGGCTCGGGATGTGGACGAGCGGCGACCTAGGCAAGACTTTGGTGCGCATGGGCAGCCGCACCGGGATGTATAGCGGCTATCAAATCTGGGCACTCGCAAACGATCCTTCAAATCCGAACATCCTGCTCGCCGGTACTAATGGCGGCCTGTTCCGTCTTGATCGTCAGCAAATGCAATGGGCGCATATGCCGTCGCCAATGGACAAACGGTTTAAGATTACGGCGCTTGCTTTTTCGCCGAAAAATCCGGCCGTCATCACGGCCGGCACACAATTCGCCGCTCTTTTTCGCTCGGAAGATCACGGGCGAACGTGGCGTCAGCTCGACGTTGTGGTGCCGGAAATCTGCTCCAATCAGGCGCAGTCGCGGTTCACGCAGATCCTGTTCGATCCCGTCGATGAGCGGCTCGGTTGGGCCGGCGTGGAGCTCGACACCGTGTGGCGCACGATCGATGGCGGCGTGACCTGGCACAAGGTTAGCCGAGGACTGGCGAGCCAGGATATTCACGGTCTCGGCGTAATGAATTACGGCACCCGTCGGGTCTTTGCGAGCACCGACTGTGGTCTGCACATCAGCGACAATGACGGTGAGAGCTGGGAGTTGCAGCCGCTCGACTCTCCGTCGAAATACACCCGTGCCGTCGTGCCGCGCAGCGACAATTCCAATGTCGTTTTCCTTACCAACGGCGATGGCCCACCGGGTTCATGGGGCCGCCTCTATCGCAGTCGCGACCGCGGCACGCATTGGGAGCGTGCGGTCCTGCCCGGCGAGGTGGAGAGCTCGATGTGGTCGATCTCCGTCCATCCGGCCGATCCGAAGCTTGTCTTCGCCTCGGCGAGCCTTGGGCAGATTTACCGCAGCATCGATGGCGGTGAAACCTGGACCGGTTTGAAACGCCGGCTCGGAGAAATCCGCCACGTTATGTGGCTGCCGAGCTAACTTTCCCGCCACTGATCGCCTCGGAACTGGCGTTTGCAGATATTCGCGGCAGCAATCCGCAGGTCGGCGGGCGGCGGCCCGCATCCAATTGGCGTCAGATGGTGAAAAATTGAACACACAGGTGTACGGCCAGAGCAAATTGAAATTTGCTCAACAACCGCATTCTGCACAAGTCCAGTTGTGACCCAAAGCGGACCTAGAACGCGGAGATCGCCAAATACCACGTGAGAGCAAAAGCCCCGCGCTGCACTGAGAAAACGCAACCCACCGACCTGATGTTCTTTCTGCCTCTTGCATTTAGGCGATGTAACTCTTGGCCGAGGTCCGCTTTCGGTCGTGAACCGGCCATCCGCTTGACTGGCCTAAATGTCCGCTTCTGGCCCATAGCAGACATGGGGTTGTGCGACGCACATGTCCGCTTTCGGGGGTAAACCAGACAACATCAAAGGGGGGTGGCGAGCACTTCTTTTAGTTCGCTCTGCCCAATTTTTGTTTCAAGAGTTTGATCACCCCGGGCGGGAATTTTCGCCTTCCAGCGCCTGTGCGGCGACAGGCTTCTGGCCACATTTCAAGCAAGGAACTATCTCGGCGGAATAACTCGCTCTGCGAAACCTCGTGAGTCTCCGAATGCGGCCATCGCTCGGCTTCCATTTTCAAAAGTTCTATCAGCGTCGCGACATCTTTTTTTTCGGTGTTCATGACAATCCCCTTCAACGTGGGAATTACAGGCTGTCGAACGAAATCTTGCTGTGTCAGCCATCACAGAAAACGCCTTTGATGAAGGTTTTACACAAGTGGGCTTGAAAGATTTTTGGGAGGTATAGCGCTACTTCGGCACACGTTAGAATTGGCTGTATATAGATAGTGGGCTACGGGGGGCCGCGGGGGGCCCGATGAAATCCTCGGTTATTAAACGTTCCATCGTGATTGATGGGCGCAAGACCAGTATCAGCCTTGAAGATCCCTTCTGGAATAATTTGAAAGACATCGCGAAGGCGAAGCGACTGACGTTGTCAGAATTGGTCGGCCAGATCGAAGAGGCGCGCAAACAGAGCAATTTATCGTCGGCGATCCGCCTGTTTGTGCTTGAGCACTTCCAAAATGTCGACCTAACGGACGCTCGCGGCGCCTCGGCGAGTGCTGAAGAAACACAAGCACCCCAGCCTTAGCTCGCGCTTCTGCTCATGGTGGGAGCGGCTTTTTCTATATCGACATCAGTGCGAACAATCCGCAAAGCACCGTGCCACTGAGCAGGAACAGCCAATCTGAAGGCTTGAGCGCAAATAATCGACCATCATTAATTACAAACGATCGCATGACAGTTCTCACTACCCAAAACGCGCCACAAAGTGGTCTTTAGCGCGAATTGGCCGGAACTGCTGTAGCGCGGGAGCCACGCACGAAATGATTCTGCGGTTCGCCCTTACGTCTTTCCCGGTCGCGCGGGGAAGTCCGCTTTTGGCCATGAGCTTGTGCGCTGCACACGTCCGCTTTCAAATGTAAAGCGGACATGGGTATCCGCCCTTGGCCAAGCGAGTCAGCGGTGTTGCCGCATCGCTCCGCTTTTGACCCGAAATAACTTAGTCCGTACTTGGCCGAACTCAAATAGAGCTAGCGGTGTCGCTGCACCGCTAGCGCAGCAGTTGGTGTGATATTTAAGTCTGTGCGGAGGGCTCGGGGAATGATTCAGTTTATCAATCGTCGCCAGAGTTTGTGTGGTCTTGCAGCTCTCGCTGCCGCGCCGCTATCAGGGTGTGGGACATGGATCAATTATGAGGACATTGGATCCGGTGAGCTTAAAGGCACAGTGCGCGTCGATTGGGTTGGTGAAGACAAATTCATTTATCGCAAAACTTCAGACCCACTAAGTTTCCGCCCCTCCTTCATGAACGTACCGATCGTACCCGATGATATGTTCACCGATGGCGGGTCAATTCCCCGTGTTTTCTGGGGTATCCCTGGCCTGTCACCGTGGGGTCTTGGACCTGCTTACGTCATTCATGATTGGCTTTTCGTCGTGCATCGTTGCAATCCCCCCAACGTCCCACAGGAAGTTCGTAATATAACGTTTCCGCAATCCGCCCTCATTCTAGGCGAGATTGGAAAAGCGTTGATCGAACACGGATTGGTGCAACATAACATGTTGGAGGCGATTGTTTGGGCGGTGAGGACTCGGTACGCTGAGGGCCTCTGGGATCGACCTGGCACTCCAGAAGATTGCGCCACGCCACGGTTGTTAAAGAGCCTTCGAGGAAAACCCGTAGTCAATTTTACTATCCCGCCCAGAATAAGAAGGTAGTTGTGGTGCGGATGATCTATCCATCATAGGACCCCCGAACTTTTTCTAGGCGACGGTGCGCTGCAATCTCCGAGCCGGCCGAAAATGTCTGCTATTGGCCCTAAGCAGACATGGGCTCTTGCGCTGCAAATGTCTGCTTATGACCCAAAGCGGACATTCGGCCAGTGTAATCGAGTGTTGATTTTGCAGACATCAGGCAAATAAGATCACGGCAGCAACCGTCTGCGCGACACGAGTTGCGCTTTATCTGAAACGGTCGAGATATTTTATGGAGTTACCTGGGTCCGGCTATTTTCAGACGCTCGCTTTGTTTTCTGTAACGTTTGGGGGATTCGCCGTGCTTGTCGCGGTCTTCCGCCAAATGATCGGAGGTCGACTGTCGGACTTCGACATGTTTTTCATTCGCAGTACCTTATTGCGCAGCTTCATGGCCGCTGGCTGCAGCATGCTTCCTTCATTGCTGGCATTGTTCGAAATTTCTCCTTCTATCATTTGGCGCGTATCCAGTCTGATTACAGGTCTTCTGCTGATCCTATTCACTTTGACATGGTACGCGGAAAGGCGTGCGGCGTCGGACACGCCGTATACGAAAGCGTTTCGGGTAAACTTTCTTTTGCAAATGCTTACCGCGATTTTCTTGCTCGCGATCGCATCTGGGACAATTCTTGAACAGGTTCCGGGCTACTTTGCGGCCGCTGTGACCATGATCATGGTCACGGCCGTTATTGCTTATATGGCTCAACTCCGACTTTTGCTTCAGGCGCGAACGACAGGGAAGCGAAAGTAGACAACTCAGTCCGCCCCCCATTCTTGGCCCTGCTTCTGCTGTTGGCACTTTTCAACCGTTCGGGCGTTGCAGCGAAACGGACGCTATTGGCACTAAGCGGAATTTCGCTGCGCCGCAGAATTTGGTCGCTATTGGCCCGAATCAGACATGAGCTTGTGCACTGCACATGTCTGCTTCTGACCCAAAGCGGACATGACGTCTTGCACTGCATATGTCTGCTTCTGACCCAAGGCTGGATTTCTGCGTCAAGCTAGTTCCGCTATTTCGCAAAGACGCCACAGTTCCCTCACGGCAAATTGTTGGTGCCAATACAGCCTGACATGGCGAAAGTCTTGATGTGCCGAAACCCGTTCCCAATTGCTCGTTGGCTGGGCAACGGAGATATCAGCCATGAAGGTCCATGCCATTCAAACCGGCTCCGTCAGAATAAAAAGCGCACAGGTCGAAGGGCGCGGCCACAATGTGATTAGACGGCAACTCGCCATTTACGCTGACCGCAACTGGACCGAATGGCTGCCAACGTATGCGTGGGCGATTGAGCACGAAGAGGGTGTCATTGTCGTCGACACCGGCCAAGGCGCACATCTGCTGGAAACCGGGAGGTCATATCATCCCTTCGCTCGTTGGGAAGTGGTGTTTCGGATCGAACCTGAAGAGGAGATCGGTCCTCAACTGCGTGCGTTGGGCATCGGAACGCGCGATGTGAAAAAAGTCATCCTGACCCATTTACACATGGACCACGACGGCGGCCTTAGGCATTTCCAAAACAGCAAAATCTTTGTTGCCCCCGGCGAAATTAATATCGCAAGTGGATGGGCAGGGCGCGTGCGCGGATATCTTCCGCAACGCTGGCCTTCATGGTTCGACCCGACGCCGCTTGAGCTAACTGCGGAACCGTTTGGACCGTTCGCTCGCAACCGAAAATTGACGAATGCCGGGGACATCGTCGCCGTCGCGACGCCCGGTCATACTGCAGATCATATTTCCGTTTTGGTCCAGGCGGACGACACAACTCTCTTTCTTGCCGGCGATACCTCGTACAATGAGACTTTAATGCTCGATGGGAGGGTAGATGGCGTCAGTCCGGACGAGCGCACGTCACGTTTGACCTTGAAGGCGATTGGCGACTTCGCTCAGGTCTACCCGACAGTCTACCTGCCGACGCACGATCCCCAATCTGGGACCCGTCTTGCAAACCGCCGTCTAGTAGCGACTCCCGAGCCCGCCCCGCCGCAGACAATTGGTTTTGGACGGAACCGGAGGTCACGCGCGGCGGCGAAATCGACGGCGGCACAAAAGGACTTCCAATTGAATGTTCACGATTGAAATAGAGATCGCCCGTCCGCCGGAGGCCGTGTTCGGCTATTTGGCGCAGGTTGAGAATACGCCGAACTGGTATTCGGCCGTCGAGAGAGCAGACAAGCTAACGTCCGCGCCTGTCTCGACGGGAGCTCGCTTTCGCATGTCGCGGAGACTGCCGACCGGGCCAGCAGTCAATGATGTTGAAGTAACTGAATTTGTTCCGAATCGCGTTTTCACGCTCGCAAGCCTGAGTGGGCCCACACCATTCACATATCGATATCGTCTGTCACCTCAGGGCAAGAACACACTCCTTCGACTTGAGGGCGAAATCAGTGGCGAAGGCCTCGGCGGAGGGTTTGCGCTTCTTGCACCAATAGCGCCGCTCATATTTGAACGCGGAATGCGTGCCAATCTTGCAGCCTTAAAGGAAATTCTCGAGCTGAGCTAAGCGCTGCCGTGGCGTTCGACCTAGAGAGGTCGGCGCGAAATTTGTCCGCTTCTGGCCCATAGCGGACATGAGCTTGTGCACGGCACACGTCCGCTTTCGGATGTAAAGCGGACACGGGTATCCGCCCTTGCAGCACCGCCACCCCGGCTTATCTAAAACCTAAAGCTGGACACATTCCCCAACCCCTAGTGTCCAGCGGATATTGACCCCAGCGGTTTCCCCCTCCGTCTGGGGTCAATTTTGTGAAGGTCCGCTTACGAGCCGGAGCCACCTTTCAGAGAAGGCAACAAGGCTGCGAGCAGGAGAAATAACCCGCCAACGGTCCTCTTGAGGGCAGGCGGCCAAAACTCTCTCATGTGTTCTGCGCGGTTCTGTTTGGCCTGCTGGATCAGTTCCTCAATCTTTGTGCGATCGAATTCGTGTGACATTTGTCGTCCCTCCTTGAGGCGAGTTAGACAAATCCGAATGCGATCAAGATATCGGGCGAACGGCCTTCACCGGTGTGAGACGGCTCACACTCAGCGCAACGTCATGACTGCGCACGGTGTCTGCTTACCGGGCTGGGTACTGGAATAGTGGATTGCAATCTTCCGACACTTTAGTGCCAACTTGTTGCCAAGAAGCGCGCTAAAAACCATAGCCGGACACCGCGGATATTTCAGAGTTTAGAAACAACCGCGGCTTATCGTTCCGCTTGTACCGTTGAGTTGAGTCGCGTGTGCTAATCGTGTCGCGTAACCGTAGTGAAGAGCCCCAGTTCCCAGGCTGGGGCTCTTTGCATTCTTAGCCTTCCATCAAACGCTATCGTCGAGCGCCTCTGTATGCCGCGACGTCCGCCGCCGTCACCATCTTCTAAACAGGCACTCTCTTCGCCGACCCCTGGCCAATTCACATTCAGAATGGCCTATTTGATTCGCCTCAAAGCATGACGGTCCAGCGTGATGCACGTTACGCCTCGTTAGGGGCAGGGAGCCTTCCGAGGGCAAGGCGGTTCTGAGTAACGGCGCAATCCTCCCGCGACCCGATCTTGGAACCGCCACTGTCTTTATCCATCGTGCGTTTGCCACCTCCCGCCGTAACGGGCACGGAAGGCCGAGGATGGTTGGGCTGGCGCGGTGGCCGTCGATCCGAGGTTGCCGAGCCCGCGCGCACGGCGGGCGCGCTAGTTACTTAGTCGGAACTACTACGACCGTGCTGTTCGTGGGAGTAGCCGTCGACGTTGGTAGGCGACGTCATGGCTCGCCTTGAAAATACGCCCGCACCAGCGCGACGACTATCCCTGCGGTGACGAACAGGATCAGCGCCGGCAGCACGAAGAGCAGCGCCCCCGCCAGCATGACGAAGAGCAGAGCCAGCAGCAGGCCCGTGATCAGGACCACGAGGATGCTAGCGAGGGGACCCGGCCGCGCCACGAAGAAGCGCACCCTCGCCGCCTCGCCTCCGGGCTCGCCGGGCGGGATGATTTCTGGTTCTGGTTTGGGCGGAATTGGGCGCATCCTTCCTGCCGCGCGCTAGAGCTGTCTGCGCAACTCCAGTATAGCCGCTTTGATGCCCAGCAGCTCAAATGCTGGTACATATACTCGAAACGTTCGCCAGCATGCATGTTCGCGCTGGTCACGGAGGCCGCAACATCCTCATGTCGAAATGCCCTGCGCGACGCCCTCAAGTCAGCATCGCTTTGGTGGCGATTTAACCAGACCGAAGCAAGAGCGGGATTGCGGTGAATGTGGACCGCGTAAGCTGCATTTTCCAGCATCACCCTCGATTGCACGAAAGCCTCAACCGCTTGCCCAGCCATCGCCAAGCCCGATGCGGTGCGGAAGGCCGCGTGACACCGCAGAAATAGCATTGCCAATATTTCGCTTGCTTCGGAAGCTTTACACTGCCGCATATCTTCGGACGCCCTACCCCTATTGCATCGCAGATGGTTTTCACCGCTTCTACGCGGCGATAATCGCCGGTCACAGGTTTTTGCCCGCGACAGTCGACTAGGCGTCTGGAAAGCGGGAAGCCTAGCGGCGATGTGACGAACCACTTGCAAGGTGCCCTGCCCGAGAAGCCGCATCCACCTGCAACCACGATCTCGCCGGATACCCAGTCTATACTTGGTTTTTAAAAATTGGGGTCGGAACCGCCGGCTCGTAAAGCATTGAATTATTGGCGCTCCCTAGGGGACTCGAACCCCTGTTTTCGCCGTGAGAGGGCGACGTCCTGGGCCGCTAGACGAAGGGAGCTTGGCCCTCGAATAGCCTCGATCCGCCGACGCCGCAAGCTTGGCGGTCGCCGAAATAAGGGTCAGTGAGGCGCCAAACGTGTGCGGCCAATAGGCTTGAGCGTATTGAGGTCAAAACTGAGAAGTTCGATCGCGCCATTGACCTCAACCGTAAGCACCACGCGGCCGTCACCGATCGCGCTCGAAAGCACCCTCGCCCCGGCGGGCAGTGCAGCAGAAACATCCGGCGCGGCCGGCGCTCTTTCCCCGCTCTTGAAAAAACGGTAGCCGATGACCCCAAGCACCGCAGCTACCGCGACGAAGGTCGTCAGACTTGCAATCATCATCAACCGGCGAACCTTGACGACAATGCGCGCGGCTTGCGGATCAAGTGGTTTTTCGTCCTCGCCAGCCATTTCTTGAACCATGACGGATAATGCCACAGAGTCAGTCACCGTCACCGCCGCCGAATCAGGGGAGCGGGTCGACCGCGTCCTTGCGGCACGTCTTGCGACTTTGTCGCGCTCGCGCCTGAAGGCGTTAATTCTCGCCGGCCAGGTGAAGATCGCGGCGCGCACGATCCGCGATCCGGCAACCGCCGTCAAATCCGGCGATGTCGTCACAGTGGCCCTGCCGCCACCCGAACCTGCCGTGCCCACGGGCGAAACGATCCCGCTCAATATCGTCTACGAGGACGACTCCATCATTGTCATCGACAAGCCGAAGGGCCTGGTCGTACATCCCGCTGCGGGCCATGCGTCCGGCACGCTGGTCAATGCGCTGATTGCACATTGCGGCGCCAGCCTGTCGGGGATTGGCGGCGTCAAACGACCCGGCATCGTCCACCGGCTCGACAAGGACACCACGGGCCTGATGGTCGTCGCCAAGACCGACAAAGCCCATCGCGCGCTTTCACGGCAATTCGCCGAGAAGGCCGAAGGTCCTCTCAAGCGAGCCTATCTCGCATTCGTCTGGGGCGTGCCGGCGCGCCCCAAAGGCACCTTCGACGCCCCACTGGGCCGTCACCCGCACGCCCGCGACCGGCAGGCGGTCCGGCACGACGGCCGGGCGGCCGTTACGCACTGGCAGGTGCTGGAGCAATTTCCCGGGTCAGACGGCAAACCTGCGGTGGCGCTCCTCGCCTGCACCCTGGAAACCGGGAGGACCCATCAAATCCGCGTCCATCTTGCCCATGCCGGACACCCAATCCTGGGCGATGCGACTTATGGCACCGGCTTCAAGACGAAATCGAGCCGCCTGGCCCCTGACGCTCGAAGCGCCCTGGCGGCCCTTGGAAGACAGGCACTCCATGCCTATCTACTGACCATTGAACACCCCGAAACCGGCGATCTCCTGGAGTTCCAATCGGAACTGCCGGGCGATTTGCGTCGTTTACGTCATGCCCTGCACACGGAGAGCCGTGAAGCGGGGCATGAACCGCTAAAATAGACCAGCCGAAACAAGGGCTTGGGGTATGCTGTGACGCATAACCGCGTCACGCTGACGTGAGGGCACAATGCTTTCTTTCGCCCGCCCAAGCCATTATGCTGCAGTTGCGACCGAGGGTTTCGCGGTTGCAACATCACTATGCCGTCGGCTCGGGGAGCGGCGGCAGTAACCCGCCTGCCGATCAAACGGGGGCAAGTAAGGAGGGCGCTACCATGGCCCGCACCGCCGCATTGCCGGCACTCAAGGCCGAATCCGGCCTTTCACACTATCTCGATGAAATCCGCCGGTTCCCCATGCTGGAACCGCAGCAGGAATACATGTTGGCGCGCAGCTGGCGCGAGCACGGCGATCGTGACGCCGCGCATCAGCTTGTCACCAGCCATCTTCGCCTCGTCGCCAAGATTGCGATGGGCTACCGCGGCTACGGCCTGCCGATCTCCGAAGTCATATCGGAAGGCAATGTCGGCCTGATGCAGGCGGTCAAGCGCTTTGAGCCTGAGAAAGGCTTCCGCCTCGCCACCTACGCAATGTGGTGGATCAAGGCGGCAATACAAGAATACATCCTGCGCTCGTGGTCGCTGGTAAAGATGGGCACCACCGCAAACCAGAAAAAGCTCTTCTTCAACCTGCGCAAAGCGAAGAGCAAGATTTCCGCGCTCGATGAGGGCGATCTGCGGCCCGATCAAGTGCAGGTCATCGCCAAGCGCCTGGGCGTCACCGAACAGGACGTCGTCGACATGAATCGCCGCCTCGGCGGCGACGCCTCGCTCAACGCGCCGATCCGCGACGACGGCGAGAGCGGCGAGTGGCAAGATTGGCTGGTTGACGATGCTCCGAGCCAGGAGCGGATCCTCGCCGAGAGCGAGGAAAGCGACAACCGCCATCAGGCGCTTGTCTCCGCTCTCGATGTTCTCAACGACCGCGAACGCCGCATCTTCGAGGCGCGGCGGCTGGCCGACGATCCGATCACGCTCGAAGAACTCGCCGCCGAGTTCGGCGTGTCGCGCGAGCGCGTACGACAGATCGAAGTTCGCGCCTTCGAGAAGGTCCAGAAGGCCGTCAAAAGCCGGATCGCCACGCTCGAACAACCTGCGGAAACCGCATCACTCACGGCGCACTGAAAAACTTTCGGTGCATAGTGCCAAATAAAATGGCCGGGCCCCTGCCCGGCCATTCTTTTTGGTGGGACTTCCGAAGCTACGCGGCTGTCTATTGCCCCCACGCGCGGAAGGCTTCCTCGAAGGCGCGCGTACCCGGCGTCCCCTTCTCCATCGCCAGAATTGCGCGTTTGCCGCTGGTATATACGACTGGAATATCAAACCAGTCGCGTTCCTTGAGCAACTCGATGTTACGCTGCAGGTCGACGTCGACTGCCGACAATCCGATCAGGAAATAACCATCGGTTACCTTGACCGCCAGACCGGCAAGAGGAACGCCGCGCGCCTGCTCGCTCTGCTTCATCAGCACGCCGGGCACATTTCCAATGCCACCTTCAGGAAAATCGGCCGGCAACGTGAACATGATTTCGATCGTATGGCTCGCGGGCAACGCCTTATCCGTGTTGCGGCGGAGCGACCACGTCATTCGAAGTTTGCGTTCCGGAATTTCGATGTCTGCGCGGACCGCAAGTTCGGGAGCAAGGCCCGGTCCCGGCGACACCGTCTCGGTGCGCCAGAGCGCCGAACCCACATAGCGCTTGCCCTGCGGATCGTTCGGATCTTCGTCGTAAAGCACCACTTTTTGCGCAACGGCTGCAGCCGGGGCATTCGCGGTATTGGGAGTGGGCTGACTGGTTTGTCCTATCCGATCGGCGATCTTCGGGCGCACCGATGGCTGAGCCACGTCCTTCGGCTTAGGTGCCGGCTGCGAGCGGAAACTTGCGACCATCGATGCGATCGTGTGCCGCTGCCAATACAGCCCGCCCGCAATTCCCGCCAAGACCACGACGAGCACGAATAATTTGACCAATCCCGCATAAGAGCGGGCGGGGTGACGCGTGTATTCATCGTCATCATCGTAGGCGCCCGCAGCGGGAGGTGGCGGCACATAGCTGAGCTCTTGCGGCACCTCCTCCGTCAGCGAAGGCTCCGAAACTGGAGGTGGCTCAGGCAGGACTGGCGGTTCGACGGTGTATGACCGGCCCGGGTCACCGGGCATTGCCTCATAGGTTGCGTGCGCCGCGCGTTTTGCCTCTGCTGCGGCACCGCCAAGCCCCTCGGCCTCGGCAACGGTCTCACGAAAGTCGCGCAGCCCCCGGTCGCGAAGCGACGGCTCCGCCGGTTCGGCCTCCGAAGCATCGGGCCGCGGCCGCTTGGATGATTCCGCCTCGACCTTGCGGATCGCCTCCTCCAGCGCCAGCCGCTCGCGGGTAATTTCCGTTTCGTCCAGCGGGGGCTCGACGCCGCGCAATTGACTGACCAATGCGGTGCGCGCGCGGTCATACAGCGCGCGACGATTTTCGCCCGTGTTCTTGTCAAGGCCGCCGACGGCCCTGGCGATCAAGGGATAATAGTCAGCCATTGCCGCTTATTTTGCTGGAGCATGACGGCGTCCGGATTCTCTTCCCCACGCGCATGCTTGGCCCCGGTTCGTGTCTTTTTTCAGCAGTCATAGCTCAAACGGGTTCTTCATCAGGATGGTGTCTTCGCGTTCCGGGCTCGTCGACAGCAGCGCCACCGGACAGCCCACGAGCTCCTCGATACGACGGACGTATTTTATCGCCTGCGCCGGCAGTTGTGCCCAGGAACGGGCGCGCGCGGTCGGCTCCTTCCAGCCGTCGATAGTCTCATAGACCGGTTCCGCCCGTGCCTGCGCCTGTTCGCCCGCCGGAAGATAGTCGATTTCGCGCCCATCCAGGCGATAGCGCACACAAACTTTTATCTCGTCGAATCCGTCCAGAATATCGAGTTTCGTGAGAGCCAGGCCGTCAATGCCGCAGGTCAGGACGGTCTGCCGCACCAGAACTGCGTCAAACCATCCGCACCGGCGGGCGCGGCCCGTCACAGTACCGAATTCGCGGCCGCGTTCGCCAAGAGTCTTCCCGATCGAATTATCCATCTGGTCGGTGGGGAACGGCCCCAGGCCGACTCGAGTTGTGTAGGCCTTGCAAATGCCAAGCACGTAATCGATCGCATTGGGGCCGAGCCCCGAGCCGGTGGCCGCTTGGGCAGCCACGGTATTAGACGATGTCACGTAAGGGTAAGTTCCGTGATCGATATCAAGCAGCGCACCTTGCGCGCCCTCGAATAGAATACGTTTGCCCTCGCGGCGCTTGCTGTCCAGCAGGGACCACACCGAATCCATGAACGGCAGCACCTTCGGCGCAATGGACGCGAGGTGATCATAGACAGTCTGTGACTCGATCTCGGCGAGGCCATAACCTCTGCGGAGCGCATTATGATGCGCAAGCAGCCGATCGATTTTGGCCCGCAAGGCGGGCAGGTCCGCAAGATCCATGAAACGGATGGCACGGCGGCCGACTTTGTCTTCATAGGCCGGTCCGATACCGCGCTTGGTCGTGCCGATTCGAGTTGCCGAGTTGTCGGCCTCGCGCAACGCCTCGAGCTCCCTGTGAAGCGGCAGGATCAGGATCGCGTTTTCGGCTATACGCAGGCTTTCGGGCGTCACGACGATGCCTTGCTTCTTTAACTGGGCTATCTCGTCGGTGAGCGCCTGCGGATCGACGACCACGCCGTTGCCGATAACCGACAGTTTCCCCCCGCGCACCACGCCGGACGGCAGCAACGACAGCTTGTAGGTTAAGCCATCGATCACCAGGGTATGGCCCGCATTGTGGCCTCCCTGGAAGCGTACGACGATGTCGGCCTGCTCTGAGAGCCAGTCGACGATTTTGCCCTTACCTTCGTCGCCCCACTGGGATCCGACCACTACTACATTCGCCATCAGGATCCCTTCCCTGAGCCAGCACCCGGACACTTGAAGCCGGGTGCCACCGGCCAGGTCCACCTTCGGATAATGGATGCTCCCTTTGGTGGCAAGCCAAAGTCGACTACCTCGGCGGCAATGGGTCACCGCGACAAGAGCTTGATCTTATGCGCGATTCTCAGAAATGCAGCGGCTTGGCTTGCTGCACCTGCGGCAGTGCACGCACCTTTGCAAGCACTGGTTCCGGCAGGTCTCCGTCGATCTCGATCAGTGCGATGGCATTGCCGCCGGGCGCTTCGCGGCCGACGTGAAAGGTCGCGATATTGATGCCGGCCTCGCCCAGCGTCGAAGAGAATTTGCCGATAAACCCCGGCTTGTCGAGATTGGTGATGTAGATCATTGAGGGGCCGAATTCGGCATCCATGCGGATGCCCTTGATGTTGACAATGCGTGGCCGGCCGTCGGCAAACACCGTGCCGGAAACATGCCGTGACTGGCGTTCCGTCGTCATGGTGATAGTGATCAGGCTCTCATAGTCTTCACGCATTTCGCGGGTCACCTCCTCGACTACGATGCCCCGCTCTTTTGCCGCCACCGTCGCCGAAACGACGTTGACGTCGCCGAGCATCGGCCGCAGCAGCCCGGCGAGCGCAGCAGAGGTCAGAGCCTTGGTGTTCATCTGTGCCACCGCGCCCTCGTAGGCCAGTTGCACCTTACTCACTCCGGTTTCAGTCAATTGACCGGCAAAGGATCCGAGCTTTTCCGCCAGCGCAACGAATGGTTTGAGCTTGGGGGCTTCTTCGGCGCTGATCGAAGGGAAGTTGATGGCGTTGGTGATGGCGCCACGCAGCAGGAAATCCGACATCTGTTCGGCAACCTGCAAGGCGACGTTTTCCTGAGCCTCGCTGGTAGCCGCACCGAGATGCGGCGTACAGACGACATTCGGCAGATTGAAAAGAGGGTTTTCCGTCGCCGGCTCGATCACAAACACGTCGAAGGCCGCTCCGGCGATTTTCCCATCCTTAAGCGCCGCATAGAGGGCGGCTTCATCCACCAGACCGCCGCGGGCACAATTGATGATGCGAGCGCCCTTTTTCATCATTCCGATCGAGGCCGCATTGATGATGTTACGCGTCTTGTCGGTGAGCGGCGTGTGGAGAGTCACGAAGTCCGCGCGCTTGAACAATTCATCGAGTTCGACTTTCTCGACCCCGAGATCATCGGCGCGTTCCTGGGACAGGAAGGGATCGTAGGCGACCACTTTCATCTTCAGGCCGAGTGCGCGGTCAGCGACGATCGAACCGATGTTTCCACATCCAACGACACCGAGCGTTTTGCCGAAAATCTCCACGCCCATGAATTTGTTTTTCTCCCACTTTCCGGCGCGGGTTGAGGCATCGGCCTCCGGAATTTGCCGCGCGAGGGCGAGCATGAGCGATATTGCGTGCTCGGCTGTGGTGATCGAATTGCCAAATGGCGTATTCATCACGATGATCCCACGCGCAGTCGCGGCCGGAATTTCGACATTGTCGACGCCAATCCCCGCGCGGCCGATCACTTTGAGGTTTCTCGCCTGCTCGAGAATTTTTGCCGTAACCTTGGTTGCGGAGCGGATCGCGAGTCCGTCGTACCCGCCGATGATCGCAGCAAGCTTTTCCTTGTCCTTGCCGAGGGCGGGCTGGAAATCAACGTCGATGCCGCGATCCTTGAAAATCTGCACGGCGGCTGGTGACAGAGCGTCTGAGATAAGCACTTTAGGCATTGGGATTTGGCCTGATTTTCAATGTTGGTGAAACTCGGGATTGCCGGTCGGCCGCTAGCCCTGCCGATCACGCCGCTTTCGGCAGCGCGGCTTTGGCTTCGGCGAACGCCCAGTCGAGCCACGGCGTGAGCGTCTCGATGTCGTGACGCTCAACCGTTGCCCCGCACCAGATGCGCAGGCCCGGCGGTGCATCGCGATAAAAGGCGATGTCGTAGGCGACGCCCTCTTTTTCGAGCAATGCCGCCATCGTCTTTGCGAAGGCCGCCTGGTCGTCACCGGACAGCCTCGTGACCGCCGGATCGGCGAACTTCAGGCAAACGGAGGTGTTTGACCTGCACGACGCATTTTTCGCGAGATGGTCGACCCATGGCGTGGCCTCCACCCAGCCGGATAACGCCTTGGCGTTCGCGTCCGAGCGGGCAATCGTCGCGGAAAGCCCGCCAATCGATTTTGCCCACTGCAGCGTGTCGAGATAATCCTCAACGCAAAGCATCGACGGCGTATTGATCGTCTCGCCGGAGAAGATTCCCTCGTTGAGCTTGCCGCCCTTCGTCAGCCGGAAAATCTTGGGCAACGGCCAGGCGGGCTTGTAGCTCTCGAGCCGCTCGACCGCGCGCGGCGAAAGGATGAGCATGCCGTGCGCACCCTCGCCGCCCAGCGCTTTCTGCCAGGAAAAAGTGACAGCATCGAGCTTCGGCCAATCGAGCTTCTGCGCGAACGCGGCTGAAGTAGCATCGCAGATTGTGAGACCCTTGCGGTCCGCGGCAATCCAGGCGCCATTCGGCACGCGCACGCCCGATGTTGTTCCGTTCCAGGTAAAAACCACGTCGGACGCAAAGTCGATCTTCGTGAGATCCGGCAACTCGCCATAGGGTGCTTTGACGAGAGCAACATCCTTGAGCTTGAGTTGCTTCTCGACGTCAGTGATCCAGCCTTCGCCGAAAGATTCCCAGGCCAACATCGTTACCGGGCGTGCGCCGAGGAGTGACCAGAGCGCCATCTCGACCGCGCCGGTGTCGGAGGCCGGCACGATACCGATGCGGTATTCCGCCGGTACTTCGAGCACGTCGCGCGTCAGGTCGATGGCGCGTTTGAGCTTGGCCCTGCCGATCTTTGACCGGTGAGACCGTCCGAGAACCGCATCGGTGAGGTTTTGCAGGCTCCAGCCGGGGCGCTTTGCGCATGGGCCGGACGAAAAGTGCGGACTGGCCGGCCGCACGCCGGGCTTGGTCGCCGTCATTTTTGTCTATCCTTCCAGATAGGCGCCCCTCGTTGGGGAGGGGTGTCCCACTGGCGGAGATAGGCGACTTGACCGCCGCGGTCAACTCTCGTTGTTAAGAGAACCCGGCCTCAGAAGCGCACGCCAACGCCGGCCTGGCCGGTATTGGTATTGATGCGGCCGCCATTGACCGGCGCGAAGGCGATGTATTCCCATTCGGCACGCAAAAACACGTTTGGCGTAACAGCCCAATCGACGCCCAGCCCGCCGGCAATGCCCCCGACAATTGAATTGGTTTTGCCGGCGCTCGCAGAGTCAGAGAATGGGACAACACCAGGAGGATTCGTGGGGAAAGTCTGGGTGTCAGACAATGAGACGGTTGTCGAGTAGTTGAAGCGACCGGCAGCAAGTCCGATCACCGCATAAGGCAGAAAATTGCCGACGGCATAGCCGGCACGTGCGCGCAGCGTCGCGTAGTCAACCAGCTTCACCTTCGAGGAGGACGTGATGGTTACAGCGTGCTGCACATTGTCCGCGGACGTAGTGACGAGACGGCTGATTGTTGCATCGGCCGAGGACTGCAAGATAGACGCATATTGATAGCTGAGGTCCCAGCCGATGACGAGCTCAGCCCATTGCATGTTGTAGCCGACGAATCCGCCAAAGACCGGGCCGTTGGTCGCGCTTTTCGGCAGTGTCGTCCAACTCGACGGCGCCGCTTCCGCTTCAAGTTCGGTGTTGCGCAAAATGAAGGCGATCAGCGAGCTGGTGCTGTTGCCAAAGTCAGTATTCATGTTACCGAAGCCGGCCTGTAAGCCGAACTGCCAGCCGTCCCACCGGGTATAGGTTGTCGGCGCGAGCGAACCGCGCAGACCTGAGTTCGAGCCAATCCGCAGCGCGTGCGCGATCGGCCGACGATACTGTGAGCGTCGCGCAAATGGCGGCGGCCACGCCGGCGGCGTGCATACGCTGACCAATGAGATCAAACGGCCTCGACCGACTTATGACGACTGTCCCATAAGGTTTGAACTTGGTCGCACGCTGTTACCGGGACGCTGCGGTGGTCCGCAGCGTCCAATCCTCACTAGCCTTTGCTACGGAGCGGCGGCGGAGGCGGTTGATAGTAGTCGTAGCCGCCGAGATTGAACCGCACGCCCAATTTGACGTCCTGCGACGTCAGATGATGGAATTCCATCGGGTTGTTGAAATTGTTGGTGCCATCGAACGCGACGAGATCGCCGCCGTGCGCATTGCCGAGGTCGATGTAGCGATATGCAAGCTCGATCGTGGTATTCCGCCAGACCTGGTAGGCAATGCCGGCATGTAAGGCCCATGCGAAATTCCACCTGCTGGCGGTGCCGCCATAGGCGTCACTGCCACCACTTCCGACACACGACAGGCTGTTAACGCAGGTCGAGAAGTCACCGAAATTGCTGATCGTGTTGCGGCTGGCGCCGACGCCGGCCCCGATGAATGGTGTAATGCTCCACCAGGTACCAAGATCGACATAACCGTTGAACAGGAAAGTCCATTCGGACTTGCTGGCGGTATACCGGTCATCGGCAAAACCGCCGCCTGGAATGGCTCCGACATCGAGCCCGTGGAAGTTTGCCGCGCCACGGTACTCGCCGGTGACGTCGAAACGCAGCCAGTTGTTCACGGTGTAACCGATGCCGAGGCCGAACAATGGCGCTGCGTCGAAACCCTTGTCGATATTGTTCACCGACGTGAAGCCAGAGTAGTTCACATTGAACAGGCTGCGAACATTCTGGTTGCTAAAGCCGATATCGCCGCGAAGATACCAGCCTGAAAAATCCGGCACCGCTGGCGGTGCAAGCGGCAGGTCAGCCGAATGTGCCCCGCTCACTGCTGCGATTGAAGCGGCAGCAGCCAATGCCAAAATTCTAACGCGCGGAAAAATCATGATCGTCCCTCACCACAGACGCGGCCTTATCCGCCAACTGGAGGAGACGATGGCAGCAATTCCTTAATTGCTGCTTAACCTTAATTCTTAACCACGCTCGTTAACAAAGCGGCTGCCGACAATCCCTGGGTGGGCGACTCCGCCGTGAATTTGATTTTAAGAATCTGTTTACGCAGCCGGCGCGCCACTGGTCCGGCGGTAAAATAACGACAATCAGGCAGCAGCCCGGCTCAATGCCTCAACCACATCATCGACCACCGATTCGACCAGGGTTTTGTCGTCACCCTCGCCCATCACGCGGATCACCGGCTCGGTCCCGGAAGGCCGCACGATCAGGCGGCCCCCGCCACCCAGCTTGCGCTCGGCATTCGCGATGGCCGACCGCACTTGCGCGTTTTCCAGCGGTTTGCCCGTCTGATATCGGACATTCTTGAGCACCTGCGGCAAGGGCTCGAAACGGTGGCAAAGTTCCGATACCGGCTTGTCGCCGCGCTTGACCACGGCAAGCACTTGCAGCGCCGCGATGAAACCGTCGCCGGTTGTCGTGTAATCCGAGAGGATAATGTGCCCGGAGGGTTCGCCGCCGATATTAAAGCCGTGAGTGCGCATGTGATCGAGCACATAGCGATCGCCGACCGGCGTGCGCACAAGTTCAAGGCCTAGTTTGTTGAAATGGCGTTCGAGGCCAAGGTTCGACATCACAGTTGCGACGACGCCGGGTCGCTGCAATCTGCCATCTTCCTTCCAGCTCTCTGCAATGACGGCGAGCAGCTGGTCGCCATCGACGACATGGCCGCGCTCATCCACGATCAATACGCGATCGGCGTCACCGTCGAGCGCAATGCCGATATCGGCACGCATCTCGCGCACTTTGCGGGAAAGAGCCGCAAGATCCGTGGAGCCACAGTCCTTATTGATATTGAAGCCGTCCGGATCGACACCGATTGAAATTACGTCGGCACCCAGCTCCCACAAGGTACCTGGCGCAACCCGGTAAGCGGCGCCATTGGCGCAGTCAATGACGACACGCAGACCTTCGAACGATACGGCCTTCGGCAATGTCAATTTTGCGAATTCGATATAACGATCCTGCACGCCGTCAATTCGCTTCGCGCGCCCGAGATCGCTGCTCTTGGCGAGCTGCTTGCCCAAATCGGAATCCACCAGCTCTTCGATCTTCGCTTCGGTCTCGTCGCTGAGTTTGTAGCCGTCCGGCCCGAAGAGCTTGATACCGTTGTCGTCGTATGGGTTATGCGAGGCCGAAATCATGACGCCGAGGTCGGCACGCATCGAGCGCGCCAACATGCCGACGGCGGGTGTTGGAATTGGACCCGTAAGCAGGACGTCCATGCCGACCGAGGTGAATCCGGCTACCAGCGCCGTCTCGATCATGTAGCCCGACAGGCGGGTGTCCTTGCCTATGAGGACACGGTGCCGGTGGTCGCCGACTTTGAAGATGAGGCCGGCGGCCTGGCCGACCTTCAACGCGAGTTCCGGCGTGATGACCCGGTTGGCCCGGCCACGAATTCCGTCGGTGCCAAAATAGCGACGACCCATGCAACTTACCCCAGACGCCTACGCTACGGTTGATGCCTCGGCCGGACCCGATCGGAGTGAAAGGCCGGCCTCTTGAGCGGCCGGATAATAGTGTCAACGCCGTGAAATTGCTTCAAAAATTGTGAGGAATCATTACTTGGCGCAGTTAACAATTTCGTTGCGGCGAACCACCCAAAAACCAGCTATTTCGCCGTGGGCTGCCGCTGTGCTACCCGATATATCCACAGTCGAGCCTCCAGAACCGCTCCCATGAAGACCATTGCCTGCATCGAGGACCTGCGTTCGCTCGCTCGCCGCAAAGTCCCGAAAGCCTTTTTCGAATATGCCGACAGCGGCTCTTATAATGAAGAGACCCTGCGGGCGAACCGGGCCGATCTCGAAAACATCAAGCTGCGCCAGCGCGTCATGGTCGACGTCTCGGACCGAAGCCTTGCGACGTCGATCGTCGGGCAGAAAGTCAGTGCACCTTTTGCTCTGGCCCCCATCGGCCTTTGCGGCATGCAATACGGTGACGGTGAGATACTTTCGGCGCAGGCCGCGGAAGAGGCCGATATCCCGTTCATCCTGTCCACAATGTCAATCAACTCGATCGAGCATGTGGCGGAGGCGACTACAAAACCCTTCTGGTTCCAGCTCTATGTCATCCGCGATCGCGGCTTTTCAAAAGATATTCTGGCGCGCGCGGCGAATGCCGGCTGCAACGCGCTCGTCCTGACCGTTGACCTGCAAGTCCTTGGCCAGCGCCATCGCGATCTGCGCAATGGTATGACAGTGCCTCCAGAAATCAGGCTCAAGAACATCATCGACATCGCGACCAAGCCCGGCTGGGTCATGAGCATCCTCCGAGGCAAGAGCAAAACGTTCGGTAATCTCGCCGGCCACGTGAAGGGAATGGACGGCGTCGCCTCGCTGGCACAATGGACAAACAGCCAGTTCGATCCCGCCCTGAATTGGAAGGATGTCGATTGGATCAAGAAAATCTGGCCGGGCAAGCTCATCATCAAGGGCATTCTCGACGTCGAGGACGCCAAGACTGCCGTCAAGCTGGGTGCCGACGCTGTCGTGGTGTCCAACCACGGCGGCCGTCAGCTCGACGGGGCACCGTCGTCGATCTCGGCGCTGCCCGCGATTGCGCAGGCCGTCGGGTCCGATACGGAAGTGCTGTTTGACGGCGGCATCCGCACCGGCGCGGACATGCTGCGCGCGCTGGGCCTGGGTGCGCGCGCGTGCTTGATCGGCCGCGCCTATATCTACGGTCTGGGTGCCGGCGGCAAAACCGGCGTCGCCAAGGCAATCGATATCCTCAAGAAGGAACTCAGCGTGGCAATGGCGCTCACCGGCACCACGCGTGTGGCCGACATCGGCCCGCAGGTGATTGTGGGCGGCGACGCGAAAAAGAAACCGGCCCGCAAGCGCAGCAGCTAGTTCTCAGTCCTCCTTCAATCCGTACGCCAATGCATTTCCAGTGGCCCCGTAGTATTTGTACGGCAGGAATTTTCCCGTCATGCCGATGCTGACGCGATCGCCTTTGGGGTCGCTCTTGCGCGTAATATCCATATCGAAATCGATTGCCGACATGATCCCGTCGCCAAACTCCTCCTCGATCAGGGCCTTGAGCGCGGGCCCGTTGACCATGACCAGTTCGTAGAAACGATAGATCAGCGGATCGGTCGGAGGCATCGGTGTGCCGGTGCCGCGAAATGGCGTCTCGTTGAGCATCACCTGCTCACTTTTTGACAACCCGAAAAGCTTTGCCGCATTGGCCGCCTGCGGCTTGGTCAACTTCATCTGTCCGAGGATCGCTCCCGTCACCAGGATCGACGACATTCCACCGATTTCCTCGCAGATATATTTCCAGGTCCAATTCTTCTCCCGTTTGATGTCCAAAAGTTTTTCCGTGAGGTCCGCTCGCGTCATGATCGACTCCCTGTGCTGTGCTGCCGGATTCTAGCAATTTTCGCGCCACGAGTTTCCTCCATCTTGCCAAAATGTCCTTCTCATGCGACCCGATAAGCCATGACGGCGGATGTGACGATCAAGGGCGGCGGGAAACTCGATCCCCACCCCTTGCGCGCGGCGATACTCGGCGAAGTGCATGCTCGCCCATTTACACCGATCGAGACCCCGCGGCGCGTCCTGCACTTTGCCTTTGATACTACCGGCGATGCCGCAAGGCGCGACCGCGCAGCATTGGCCGACTTGTGCGCGCGCCGGCAGCTGGAGCCGTTGAAGCCGTCCGCCAAGCAGCACCGGGTCGTTTTTGGCGGCGCTATGCTGCGCTGGGAGCAGCACTCGGAATTCACGACCTATACCTGGGAATTGCCGTCATCGGACGCGAATCCGTTCCATCCGGACGCGGCTTCGCTTGCTTCGCCGATGATAAGCGTGCCCCAGCCCGGGCCGCTGCTCGTGGCGCTCGATGTACACCTGCTCGCTGAAAAGAAGAAGAAGCTGACGGTCGAAAGCCTGTTCGACCGTGCCAGCCTTGCCGTCGCGGAAAACTCCGATGGCTGCGCCCTGTTCGCTACCGACTTCCAGGCTGACGCTGCCGGCTTTGTGCGCATCCTTGTCCTCGATCGCGGCCTCGGCGACGAGCGCGCCGGCGCGGTCGTCCAGCGCATCATCGAGCTGGAAACCTATCGGACGCTCGCGCTGCTCGGACTGCCCGAAGCGCAGCGCCTAGTGCCGTCGATCAACCGAATCGAAAAGCGGCTTGGCGAGGTGACCGAGGAGATGCGCCGAACAGACAAGCAGGTCGACAATCACCGTTTGCTCGACGAATTGACGGAGCTTGCGGCCGAGCTCGAGGCCGGTGCGGCGGCAAGCCTGTTCCGTTTCGGCGCAAGCCGTGCGTACAACGAAATTGTGCAGTTGCGTCTGCAGACGATCGGCGAACGTAAGGTCGAAGGTCTTCCAACCTGGTCGTCATTCCTGGCGCGACGCATGGCGCCGGCCATGCGAACCTGTGTGACGACGGAAGAGCGGCAGACAAACCTGTCAGAGAAGCTCGCGCGCGCCGCCAATCTGCTGCGCACGCGGGTTGACGTCGAGCTTGAGCAGCAGAACCGAGACCTTCTGCGCTCAATGAACGAACGCACGAGGTTGCAGTTGCGACTGCAGACGACCGTTGAGGGATTGTCGGTGGCCGCCATAAGTTATTACGTGGTGGGTCTGTTCGGTTATCTCATCAAGGGCGCGCACGATGAAGGTGCGCCGGTCGACATCTCGCTCACCACCGCATTATTTGTGCCGGTCGCGGTATTGGCGATCTGGTGGGTTGTTCGGCGTGTGAGGCGCAGACATATCGCGGGAGCGGACTAACATACGGAGGCACGCAATGCGCACCGACCGGCTCGAATTTTCTAATGCGAGGGGCCAGAAATTGGCGGCGCTGATCGACCTTCCGCTCGGCAAGCCGGTGGCTTTCGCGCTGTTTGCACACTGTTTTACCTGCGGCAAAGACAACCTCGCGGCCAAGCGTATTTCCGAGCGGCTGGCGATGTGCGGAATTGGCGTGCTGCGTTTCGACTTCACCGGACTGGGCGCGAGCGAGGGCGAATTCGCTGATACCCATTTTTCGTCCAATGTCGACGATCTGGTGGCCGCCGCCGATCATTTGCGTAGAAACCATGGTGCGCCGACGATTCTGATCGGGCATAGCCTCGGTGGCAGCGCCGTGCTGGCAGCGTCGCACAGAATTCCGGAAGCACGCGCAGTCGTTAGCATTGCCGCACCCTACGATCCCAGCCATGTAGTCGGGCTGCTCAAGGGTCAGGTCGATAAAATTCGCGCGCAAGGAGAAGTCGATGTTTCGCTGGCGGGACGGTCATTCCGGATTAAACGCGAGTTCCTCGACGACGTGGCGGAGAAGAAGCTGAACGAGTGCATTGCGACTCTGCGCAAGGCTCTGCTTATTCTTCACTCGCCCACGGACGATATTGTAGGCATCGAGAATGCCTCGCACATTTTCACCACGGCCAAACATCCGAAGAGCTTCGTCTCGCTTGCGGGCGCGGATCATTTGCTGAGCAAGAAAAGCGACGCGATTTACGTTGCCAATGTGATTGCCGCATGGGCCGAGAGATATCTCGAGCAGCCGATCCAAGTGTCCGACGAACAAATAGAAAGCGGTACTGTTGTCGTGCGTGAGACGGGTGGCGGAAAGTTTCAGCAGGAAATTTTGAGCGGACCGCACAGATTCCTGGCCGATGAACCGGTCAAGTTAGGCGGGCTCGATTCGGGGCCAGGGCCGTATGACCTCCTGCTTGCAGGATTGGGTGCCTGCACGTCGATGACGCTGCGGCTTTATGCCGACAGCAAGAAACTGCCGCTCGACCGCGTCACTGTGCGGCTTGCTCATAACAAGATTTATGCCGAGGATTGCGCGAACTGCGAGACCAAGGAGGGCATGGTCGACCGTATCGACCGGAACATCACGCTGGAAGGCACGCTCGATGTCGAACAGCGCAGGCGGTTGATGGAAATTGCAGACAAGTGTCCCGTGCACCGGACGTTGAAATCGGAAATCGAGATCAGGACTGCCGAGAGGCCGGCGTGATAGGCCTCAACAGGAATTGATCGATTTTCGAACCGTTCGATGGAAATTAAGTTGGCGGTGAGAGTTCTGGCACATGGTGTGCATGTGCAGGAATAATCGTGAATAAGCCCGCCGATCCTCGACTTGTCTGGGTTGTCTCCGTGCTGGCGGCAGCCGTGTTCGTGCTTTACGTCGCGCACATCTAGACTTACACCGCCCCTGCCACCCCATTCCCTTGCGGCTTGACGTCCTCTGATCGATGGAGGACACTAGAACAAACCAAGAACATAAAGTGGCGCCGGCTCAGGCAGCTGAGACGAATACGGCAACGTCTTCAAAGGCTTAGTGATGATCGAGCAACTGCGGCAGCGGATTATGGCCCTGCAAAAGGCACCGGGGATCATGGACGGTCCCGGCATCCTGCCTCTTGGGATTCCTGCCATCGATGCAGCACTGGGTGGCGGGTTTCTGTGCGGCGCACTGCATGAAATCTCGGCAACCAGCGAAGCCCATTTTCCGGCAGCGGCCGGATTCGCCTTGGGGGTGGCAAAGCGTGCCGCTCCCTCACCTCGCCTTTTCTGGATCATCGAAGACATGGCGCTCGCCGAAAGCGGCATGCCGCATGGCGCCGGCCTGGATATCTTCGGTCTCGCACCCGAACGGCTGGTGACCGTTTTCGTCTCGCATCGCCGTGACCTGTTATGGGCCATGGAAGAAGCACTGCGCTGCCGTGCGGTCAATTCGGTCATCGGCGAAATACGCGCCGGCTCGATCGACGGAGTAGCGGTGCGGCGACTCTCGCTCGCCGCAGCGGAGAGCGGCGCATTGGCGCTGCTGCTGCGCGCAACGCCCTCCAACGACGCTTCCACCGCCGCGACTCGCTGGATCGTCGGCGCTGCACCTTCCTCAACAACACGTGACCTCGGCGCAACGCGATTTATCTCGCAACTCATCCGTAACCGCCGCGGTCCGATCGGGTCATGGATTCTTGAATGGAGTGACCGTAATGAGCAATTCACACTCGCAACGCATGCTCAGCCTGTGGCTACGCCGGCTTTCGACCGACCGCGTCGCCAGGTTGCGTAAATCATCCGCACCTTTGGTTGTCACCGGCAAACGTGGCAATGCCGAAGTTCTCACGGCCGTCGATGATGTTGCCGGGCGGATGGGCTTATCTTCCGGTCTCACATTGGCGCAAGCCCGCGCCATGCATCCCGGCGTCGAGGTGATTGCCGAAAATGCCGAGGCCGATGCTGGTTTGCTTGAATCCATTGCCGATTGGTGCCTGCGTTACACGCCACTGATAGCTTGCGACGCACCTGATGGCTTGCTGCTCGACATCAGTGGCTGCGCGCATCTTTATGGCGGCGAGCACAAACTGGTCGCCGATCTCAGCGGCCGGCTGGAAAGTGCCGGCTTTGCCTATTCACTTGCCATTGCCGGTACCATCGGTGCCGCATGGGCTGCCGCACATTATGGAAAACCGGCAAGTTATGCTTGCGGCGAAGAACGCAATATCCTCGCGTCATTGCCACTGTTCGCGTTGCGGCTTCCATCGGATACAGTCGCAGGCCTCGCACGCGTCGGACTAAAATGCACCGGCGACATCATCGATCTGCCGCGCGCACCGCTGACTGCGCGGTTCGGAACCGAAGTGCTGCGTCAGTTGGACCGTGCCCTGGGGAACGAGCACGAACCCCTGACACCGCGGCTGCCGGTTGCGCCGTATGTTGCGGAACAGCGTTTTGCTGAACCGATTGCACGCGAGGAGGACGTCCTGACGGTCACTGAACGGCTGGCACGGCAGCTGCAATTTGCATTGGAAAAACGCGGCGACGGTGTCCGTCGTATCGAATTGATCTTGTTCCGCACCGACGGTGCGGTCCGCCGTATTGCCGCCGGCACTTCGCGTCCATTGCGCGATCCCCACGAAATTCAGGCATTGTTTGTTGAGCGACTTGCCGCACTAGCCGATGCGTTCGACCCAGGCTTTGGCTTCGATATGGCACGACTGTCGGTCCTTGTTGCCGAGCCCGCTCCTCCCGAACAGATGGGCATTGGCAGCGACGAGGAAACAGCCGAGCTTTGCCGGCTTGTTGACCGTCTGGGCGCGCGACTGGGCGCGCGGCGCGTGCGCCGGCTGGCTGCCCAGGACAGCCACATCCCCGAACTGGCCGAGGCCGCTCTCCCTGCACAGGCCGCCAATGGCGAGACCGGCTGGAGTGAATTTCGCCGTTATCGCGAGCGGGTCGATCTTCCGCCGCGTCCGTTACGGCTGCTGGCGCGACCGGAACCGATCGAGGCGGTCGCGGAAGTGCCGGATGGGCCACCGTTGCGCTTCAGATGGCGACGCGCGCTGCACGAAGTGATCGCGGCCGAAGGTCCCGAGCGCATTGAAGGTGCCTGGTGGAGCGAACATGGCGGCCCTACACGTGATTATTTCCGTGTTGAGGACAAGGGTGGCCTGCGCTTCTGGCTGTTCCGTGCCGGCCTTTACCGCGACCTTGCACAGGATACAGCAGCGCCGACGTGGTTCCTGCACGGGACGTTTGCGTGAGGAAAAAGCGTGTAAGCCAGAAGTAAGTCATGCGTTATTTCGAATTTGCCGTCGCCTCGAATTTCTCCTTCCTGCGAGGGGCATCCCATCCGGAAGAATTGATGGTGCAAGCCGTCCATGCCGGCCTTGCCGGCCTCGGCCTATGCGACCGCAATTCGGTAGCCGGCGTTGTGCGCGCGCATCTGGCCAAACGCGAACAAAACCTGGCATTGCGCTATCATCCTGGCGCACGGCTCGTCTTCGCCGATGGCACGCCCGATATTCTTGCGTATCCGCGCCATCGTGCCGGCTGGGGAAGACTTACCCGCCTGCTCACCCTCGGTAATCTTCGCGCAAAAAAAGGTGATTGCACTCTTTATCTGGACGACCTGCTGGCGCACATCTTTGGACTCGATTTGATAGCCATGGGCGGTGATGCAGGGTTGATAAGACGCCTGCGCGAAGCTGCACCCGATCGCGTCCGTCTCGCCGCCTCGATGCTCTATCGCGGGCGTGACCGCACCAGGCTTGCGCGCATAAAAGAAATTGCACGCGAGGCGCAGGTGCCGCTGATCGCCGTCAATGATGTGCTTTATCATCATCCCGACCGTCGCCCCCTCGCCGACGTACTCACTTGCATTCGCGAGAAAACAGCGATCGATCGCGCCGGACGCAAACTCGCTGCAAATGCCGAACGACATCTGAAGCCTCCACAGGAAATGTTGAGGCTTTTCCGGGATACACCTGAAGCAATCGAAGAAACGGCGGCGCTGAGCGAAGTGCTTTCTTTTTCGCTCGACGAACTGCGCTACGAATATCCCGATGAACAGATTGAAGGCTTCAGCAATGCCCAGGATGCCCTGACACACCTAACTTATGAAGGTGCCATTCACCGCTATCCGCACGGCATTACGGAAAAAGTGCGCGCCAATATCGAGCACGAGCTCAAATTGATCGCGCAGCTGCAATACGCTCCTTATTTTCTCACCGTCCACGATATCGTACGCTTCGCCCGCTCGCAGGGCATCCTCTGCCAGGGCCGTGGTTCGGCCGCCAATTCCGCGGTCTGCTTTTGTCTCGGTGTGACTGAGGTCGATCCCGACCGCGCCGATCTCCTGTTCGAACGCTTTATCTCGCCCGAGCGGCGCGAGCCGCCCGACATCGATATCGACTTCGAGCACGAGCGGCGCGAGGAAGTCATTCAATATATCTACGGGAAATACGGACGCGAACACGCCGGCATTGCCGCCACGGTGATTTCCTACCGCGGACGTTCGGCGATCCGCGAAGTCGGCAAAGCCTTTGGCCTGAGCGAAGACACCATCGGCGCACTGTCATCCTCGATCTGGGGCGGAGGCGGAGGCGCGGTATCGAAAGATGCCGTTGCCCGTACCGGTCTTGATCCTCAAAGCCGGCGCATGCGTCAAATCATTGCGCTCGCGCACGAGATCACCGGTTTTCCCCGCCATCTCTCGCAACACGTCGGCGGTTTTGTAATTACCCGCAGCCGGCTCGACGAAGTGATGCCGATCGGCAATGCGGCGATGGACGACCGCACTTTCGTCGAATGGGACAAGGATGATCTCGACGCGCTGGGGATCCTGAAAATCGACGTGCTCGGTCTCGGCATGCTGTCATGCCTGCGCAAGGCACTCGATCTGGTGGACAAGCATTACGGCGAACGCCTGACACTGGCCACCATTCCGGCCGAGGATCCTGCCGTTTACCGGATGCTGTGCCGCGCGGATTTACTCGGTGTGTTTCAGGTGGAAAGCCGCGCGCAGATGACGATGCTGCCGCGCCTCAAGCCGAAAAATTTCTATGATCTCGTGATCGAGGTGGCAATCGTACGCCCAGGCCCAATTCAGGGTGACATGGTGCATCCGTATCTGCGCCGCCGGCGCGGGCAAGAACGAATCACCTATCCGTCGAAAGAACTGGAAGCGGTATTGCACAAAACATTAGGCGTACCGCTATTCCAGGAGCAGGCGATGAAGATTGCCATTGTCGCTGCCGGTTTCACACCCTCGGAAGCGGACAAATTGCGCCGCGCCATGGCGACCTTCAAGCGCGTCGGTACCATCGGCACCTTTCAACGCAAAATGATCGACGGCATGCTTGCCAACGGCTATGAGCGCGAGTTTGCCGAACGCTGCTTTCAGCAGATCGAGGGATTCGGCGAATACGGATTTCCGGAGAGCCATGCGGCGAGCTTTGCGCTGCTGGTCTACGCCTCGGCATGGCTGAAATGTCATTATCCGGACGCCTTCGCTGTCGCGCTATTGAATGCACAACCGATGGGTTTCTACGCGCCGGCGCAGATAGTCCGCGACGCGCGTGAGCATGGTGTCGAAGTACTGCCGCCCGACATCAACCATTCGTACCGGGATTTCAACGCTCGAACCGGGCCCGTCTGCGGCTGATCGCCTGCACAAACTTCATCGCGAGATGCGAGACGATGTGCGCACCAGCCATGCCGTCCGTCTTGGCCTACGCGAAATCAAGGGACTGAAGGAGGAGGATGGGAATTTGATCGTTGAACGGCGCACTCAATCGTTATGGCGGAGCTTGTCGGCTGTTAAAAACCAAGATGTGGATGACCGACACAAGGCCGGGCTTGATGAATTACCCTACGACTCCGTGCGCGACGTATGGCTGCGTACAGGACTTTCACCGCGCATACTTGAACGGCTTGCCGATGCCGACGCCTTCGGTCGCTCGGCCTGACGCGCCGTGACGCTTTGTGGGCAGCCAAGGCGCTGGGCCGGGTTGGCGACCGTGATGACGACCTGCCGCTCGTTTGTGGCCGCCGATCATGCCATACCGGCTCATCATGTTTCACGCGAACCCGACGTGCACCTTCCGCCAATGCCGATCGGCGAGGAAGTCATCAACGACTATCGTTTTCTGCATCTGTCGCTGCGTGCGCATCCGGTGAGTTTCTGCGAGCCGACCTCAATGGCCGCGGCATCAGCCAAAACGAGGCACTGCGTTGCGTGGCGTCTGGTGCGTACATGCGTATCTCCGGGCTGGTCACCTGCCGGCAACGGCCTGGTTCCGCCAACGGCGTGGTCTTCATGACCATCGAAGACGAGAGCGCGGTCGCGAATGTAATCGTGTGGCCGAAAGTCTTCGAACGTCTGCGACCGGTCGTCTTGAACGCCCGCTATGTGGCGGTTGCCGGCCGTGTGCAGGAGGAATTGGGCGTGATCCACGTCGTCGCGGAGCAACTGGAGGATCTCACGCACTTTCTGGCGCGGCTGGCTGAACATGGTGCGGAAATCGACGGTCTTGCGCGCTGCGACGAAGTGCGTCGGCCGGTTGAAGATCAGCGCGAGGCACGTCTTCTCGGCGGCCGTCACAACCGCCTCGTCAAACTGATGCGGGAAATGCCGGAATTGGCCGGCGATTTGGACGTCTCGGCGCGTGG
>CAWHQF010000004.1:0-174055 GCA_963831475.1 uncultured Alphaproteobacteria bacterium | reverse complement strand
ATGGGCGTTGGCGTCCGCCGCGGAGCCCGATAGAATGGGGGGGCAAGAGCCGGAGAACGGCCGATTTTTTAAGGGAGTGCCTCATGAAACTGTCCGCCGAGCAGCTCAGGGCCTTTGACGAACAGGGCTACGTCTTCTTTCCCAATTGCTTTTCCGAGGAAGAGATCGCGCTTTTGCGCATCGAGGCTGACAACATCCTTAAACTTGATCGGCAGGAAGTGTGGCGCGAAAAAACCGGCGCACCGCGCACCGCGTTTGCCGCACATACATTCAGCGACGTGTTTGGCCTCCTGGCGCGGCACCCACGCTTGGTTGAGCCCTTACGCCAGCTCTTTGGCGAGGAGGTCTACGTCCATCAGTTCAAGCTCAATGCGAAAGCCGCCTTCGAAGGCGACGTCTGGCAGTGGCACCAGGATTACGGCACCTGGGCGCGCGACGACGGCATGCCCGAAGCGCGCGCAATGAATATCGCGGTGTTCCTCGACGAGGTGATGCCGATCAACGGACCGCTTCTGCTGATCCCAAAAAGTCATAAGCAGGGCATTTTTGCAGCCGGTCATGACAAGCAGACGACGTCATATCCGCTGTGGACGCTCGACAAGGACACGGTAACGCGGCTTGCAAGCGAGGCCGCAGAACCCGGTGGCGTAGGGATCGTCGCGCCGACAGGCAAAGCCGGCTCGGTATTGATGTTTCACGGCAATCTCGTGCACGCCTCGCCGCCCAATATCACGCCCTACCCGCGCAAAATCGTCTACCTGACACTCTGCGCAGTCTCGAACCACATCACCAAATTCACCCGGCCCGACTGGATCGCGCATCGCGACTTTACCCCCATTAAACCAGCCGATGATGACGCGCTTGCCGAATATGCGCGCGCCCATCGAGTGGCGGCGGAATAGAATTCTTCGCGAAAGCGTCATCAAAGATGGCGCATTCGCTCGCTGCAGTGCAGCGAACATAATTTAACATTTTCGTTACGACGCTGCGTGCGGTGGCCTTGTAATTGCCGGACTTTCTTCGTCCTAATGGACGAGGTTCCGAGCGTAGCGGCTACCTCGAACCAGATTCAGTTTCGGACGATCAGGCGCAAACGGATCAGGCATTGGATGTACACGCTTTATTCGATGCAACGTTCTGGCAACAGCTACAAGGTCCGCCTTGCGCTGGCGCGGCTCGGTATTCCGTACAAGCTCGTCGAAGTTGACATTCTTAAAGGCGAAAGCCGCACACCTGAATTTCTGGCCAAGAATCCCAACGGTCAGGTGCCGCTGCTTGAAGTCGCCCCTGATCGCCACCTGGCCGAATCAAATGCAATTCTCTGGTATGTCGCGGGCGGCTCCACTTTGGCACCGGAAGATCGCATCGGGCGCGCCGAGGCATTGCAGTGGATGTTCTTCGAGCAGCACAGCTTGGAGCCCAATATCGGCGCCGCCTATTTCTGGCTTGCACTGATTAAGGGTGGTCGCGAACTGCAAAGTCACGCGCTTGAGGATTGGATGGAGAACGGTTACCGCGCGCTCGGCGTGATGGAAACCCATCTCTCCGGTCATCGCTTTTTTGTCGCCGATCACTTCACGATTTCCGACATCGCGCTTTATGCCTACGCCCATGTGGCAAACCAGTGCGATTTCGACCTCAGCCGCTTTCCGGCGATCCGAAGCTGGCTTGATCGTGTTGCCGACGAGCCCGGTTACATCACCATGGATTGGCAGCCGGAGCTCGCTCCCGCCCAGTGAGGCGCAATTCCGCAGCTTTTTGGCCGGCTGCCACGAAAACGCCCCGGTTCGTCACCGTCCTTGCCCAAATCGGGCCGAACCGTCGCCGGGTTCCGGCGTTATCCTGGCACCATTACCGAACCAAATTTTTCGCATAGGCGAGCACATGAGCGGACATTTAGCCAAGCATTGTGATGCTACCGGCTTCACCCCACCCAAAAGCCGGGCTCTCGGCAGCGAGCGACGAATAGCGGCATTTGCCGAATTGTTGGCCACGGCTGCATTGGCGATCTCGACGCTTGTGGTTGCAACTGTCGTCTCAATTGGCATCGCACGCGCGGACGTTGCGACAAACGTCATCGACAATGAGGGCGGCCTGTTTGCCGTAGCGCTTTTGCTGGGCCTCTTGTTCATTGGCATGGGCAGTCTGACCATCCTGAGCTTGCCGCATCACAAGCACAAAAAGACCCATAGCTAGATCGTGTCTATCGGAACTCCGCCCGATGACGCACAATTGGCGCGGCATCGAGGGAGACTTGCATGCGATTGATCGCATTGCTCGGCGTGCTGCTGATGGTGTCCCCCGCGGCGAAGGCCGCCGATCTCACATTCCGAAGCTCCGCGGCGGGCAATCTCGCTGTCCAGACGGTTGCCAACGGCCTGGTGCATCCATGGTCTCTCGCTTTTCTTCCGGACGGTCGCATGCTGGTGACGGAGCGACCTGGGCGCATACGTATCGTGACACCCAACGGCCAGCTTTCGCCGCCGCTCGGTGGGGTGCCGAAAGTCTACGCACAATCCCAGGCCGGATTGATGGACGTGTTGCTAGCAAACGACTTCAATCGCACGCGGACGATTTATGTCTGCTACGCCGAACCCGCCGACGGCGGCGGCCGCATCGCGGTCATGCGCGCGCAACTGGTAAACGATGAAACACCACGACTCGATGGTGCGAAGACGATATTCCGACAAAATGGGCCATCGTCGCGCGGGCTGAATATCGGTTGCCGCATGGTGCAGGCACCTGATGGCAATCTGTTCGTGACACTCGGCGACCATTTTGCGCCGAAGGAACTCGCACAGAAACTCGACAATCACATTGGCAAAATCGTGCGTATCACCCCAGAGGGTAGCGCCCCGCAGGATAATCCTTTTGCGGGAAAACAGGGCGCGCTGCCGGAAATCTGGGCCTATGGCCTGCGCAATGCGGAAGGACTCGCCTTTAATCCCGCCGACGGAAAATTGTGGGAGCAGGAGCACGGCCCAATGGGGGGCGACGAGATCAATATTATGCAGAAGGGCCGCAACTATGGATGGCCGCTCGTGAGCTACGGCCTGAACTACGACGGCTCGCCGGTCGGCACCGGCAAGGCCACGATGCCGGGTGTCACCGATCCGCTCTGGCACTGGACGCCATCAATCGCACCCTCCGGCATGGCGTTTTATACCGGCGAACTGATTCCGGGGTGGAAGGGCAACCTGCTCAACGGTGCGCTCAAATTCGAGCTGCTGTCGCGTCTCGAACTCAATGGCGACAAGGTCGTCAAAGAGGAGCAGCTGCTGCAAGGCCTCCATGAGCGCATCCGCGACGTGCGGCAAGGCCCTGATGGCGCAGTGTACCTGCTCACCGATAATTCATCGGGACGCATCCTCCGCATCGTGCCGGCGAAATGACGCCGTACGGCGGAAATATCCTCACCACTTGTGGAATACGAAAAATGCGCCGGCCGTGATCAGCGCAAAGCCGAAGCCCTGGCTGAGCGTGATCGGCTCGCGCAAATAGACAAAAGAGAACACGGCGAACACCGCAAAGGTGATCACTTCCTGTATCGTTTTGAGCTGCGCGGGATTGTACACGGCGCTGCCGTAGCGATTAGCCGGAACCGCCAGACAATATTCGACAAAGGCAAGACCCCAGCTGATGAGAACGACATAGGACAACGGCACTTCCTTGTAGCGCAGATGCCAGTACCAGGCTGTGGTCATGAATACGTTAGAGCCGATCAGCAGCAGGATCGGGGTGAGATAAGGTGAAAAAACCGGCATCGGGCTTCCTGCGGGTCATGTTACGTCGCCGCCCGACTTGTATCGGGCTTGATTGACAGGAGTCCATCGATGGATGGTCACGTCACCAGCCCGTCATGGACTTCCGCTAGCAACGCAATGCCCCCGTCTGTTGTTGCGTGGTGCGTTCCCCCTGCGGCCCTGCCGGCTTCCCCTGCCGTCCTAAGCCGCAATTTTTAAACAGAGGCCCGGCGCCGGACGCCGACGGCAGTATCGAGCTGTGCTAAACTTCGTGTTTAGCCATGCGGGCACGGCCCGCGCTCGTTGCAGAACGGGGAGCGACACGATGCAACTAAGGTGGCTGACGGCGGCTGGCGCGGTTATCCTGCTCGTCGGCACCTCGTTGGCAATTGCGCAGAACGCGCCGCGGGCACCGCAACCGCCGGCCGGCACCGTGCCCAATACCGGCCCCTATAAAGCAGTCTCAGTGACGCCGCCGCAGACGATGAACGACCCGGCCTTGGAAGCATTGCGCAAGCAACTCGGCGAGACGGCGCAGCGCAAGGAACGCACCGCGCTCGCAAAGCTCGTCGTGGCGCAGGGTTTCTTCTGGCTGGGCGAAAATGGCGATCGGGCGGACAGGCGCAAATCTGGCGTCGACAATCTCGCGGCCGCACTTGGCCTCAATAACAAAGATGGTCCCGGCTGGGACATGCTCGCAAGCTTCGCCGACGATCCTACCGGCTCGCCGTCGCCCGATCGCAAGGGTGCGATCTGCGCGCCGGCCGATCCGTCGTTTGACGGCAATTCATTTAATGCTCTGCTCGATTCCACCAAGACGGACGCCGGCGAATGGGGCTACCCGGTTTCCGCCAATGTTGAAGTTCATGCCGCGCCGCAGACCACCGCCCCGGTGATCGAGAGGCTCGGTCTCGTCTTTATACGGATTGTCCCAGAGGGCGGATCGAATATTCCAACGTTCCTGCGCATCCTCACGCCCGCCGGAAAAATAGGATTTGTCTCAGCGGACTCGGTCGCGCCGCTGGGCAATGACCAGATCTGTTACGTCAAAGATACCGCAGGCTGGAAGATCGGCGGTTATATCGGCGGAGGCGATTCACAATAGTGCTGGCCGCTCAATGCCGGCGCATCAGTCCCGGCGGAATCCTTGCGACATCTTCTGCTCGTTTTAATGGCCGTCCTGACCGGAACGTTGACCTGCGCCGACGCAACCGCCTTGGCGGACATGCAACGGACGCGTATCTGACACCCGGACGCGCCGATTCTTCTTCGGCTGGAATACTGCCTGCGCAGGAACTGCGATGACCGCTGCGAGCGAAAACGGCGCCCCGCAAACCGTCACAACTGCCGTCTGGATCGGTTTCGCAACGATGTGCCTCGGCATGTTTATGGCGATCCTTGATGTGCAGGTCGTTGCTACCTCGCTGCCGACCATCCAGCGGGCGCTGAACATCGCTCAGAATCAAATGAGCTGGATCCAAACCGCATATTTGATCGCTGAAATAATTTCGATTCCCCTTACCGGTTTTCTCACGCGGCTGCTTACGATGCGATGGCTGTTCGTCTCGGCGGTCTCGATGTTCACGCTTGCATCGATCGCTTGCGCTGCCAGCGAAAACTTTTCAACTCTCATTGCGTTTCGCGTATTGCAGGGGTTTTCTGGTGGTGCGCTGATCCCGGCGGTATTTTCGGCAGTTTTTCTGCTCTTCCCGGTGCGGCGACAGCCCCTGGCGACAATGATTGGCGGGTCCCTCGCCGTTCTCGCCCCGACGGTGGGACCGATTGTCGGCGGCTGGATAACCGAAACCTATTCCTGGCCGTGGCTGTTCCTGATCAATGTCTTGCCCGGCGTCGTTGCCGCCTCAGTTGCGTCGGTGACGCTGCCCAGAGCGCGAGCAGCTTTCGGCCAGCTGCGCTACCTGGATTTCGTATCCTTGGTACTGGGAGCGGTCGCTCTCGCAGCGCTGGAAATAGCAATCAAGGAAGCTCCTGAACGCGGCTGGACCTCAGACCTTGTTGCCGGCCTGCTTGGTGCGTGCCTGCTCGCCGCGGCCGGATTTATCATTCGTACGTTGCGGTCGCGACATCCGTTGGTCAATTTGCGGACCTTTTCCGATCGAGATTTCTCGGTCGGTTGCGTCCTCAGTTTCGCCCTCGGGATCGGACTGTTTGGGTCGGTCTATCTGATGCCGATTTTTTTGGCCTATGTGAGAGCGCACAACGCGCTCGAAATCGGTCAGATCATGTTGGTGACCGGCGTGGCGCAGCTGATCGTCGCGCCGGTTGCGGTCATTCTGGTGCGCCGCGTTGACGAACGCATTTTAACGGCACTCGGCTTTCTGCTTTTTGGAATAGGCCTGGGTCTAAGCGCGTTTCAGACCAAAGCCACCGATTTCGATGAAATGTTCTGGCCTCAGCTGTTGCGTGGGTGCGCCATCATGTTTTGCATCCTCCCGCCCACGCAACTTGCCCTCGGGCGGCTCGAAACGAACGTGATCGGCGATGCCAGCGGCATGTTCAATCTTATGCGCAATCTCGGTGGCGCAATCGGTATCGCGCTGATCGATACTGTTATCTACACCCGCGCGCCGGAACACGCTCGAAGCCTCATCAATCATCTTGCCGCAGGCGATCTGGATACCGCAAAATTGGTCGGCATTCCCGCCGATACCCTTGCATCCGCCCTGCTCGACGCAGAAAAACAGGCCGCGTTGGCTCCCCTTGTCGAAAAAGTCGCTTTTGTCCAGGCAGTGAACGACGCCTGGGCGCTGGTCGCGTTGATCACGCTGGCCGCACTCGTCGTGCTCCCAGTGGCAAGAGGACATCTGCGGCGCGAGAACGCCGCCCGGTAAAAGCGCTATTCGAATCTGACGCCGATCTTCGTGTCGGTCCTCCACACCACATGACAGTGATGCCGGTGGGTTTCCAGAATGAGATCAAAATTGGCGGGGATGCCAAACGTCGTCGACACCTGGAGCAATGCTCCGGTATCAGACAAATTCTTTACCGTGCATTCGAGTTTTGGAGCTTTCTCGCTCAGCACGACGAAAGCACCTTTCAGCAAACGCTTACGTGGCGCGACCCGCTTTTCGTCCAAGAGATCCCCCGGAGCCGACCGTTCCGGCTGATAGACGTTTGGCGGGTGCACCGCCATCGCGAATACGAAGATCGAAATAGCCGTACCATTAAAATGAGGCGTCACTCCGTAAAAATTAAGCTCCCGCTTAGGCAGGTCGAAATTCCAGACGAGTCAGCGGCTGGAACTTTCATGGCGGCAAGTGATCACGTGCCCCCAGCCCACAGCCAGCAAACGCTGCTTCTAGTGGTCGAGCGGGCCGCCGGTTCTTTTCCAGGCATCGATGCCGCCCTGCATATGGCAAGACGAAGCAAGACCGGCATCCTGAGCCGCTTGCACGGCCATGGCCGAGCGCTCGCCGAAAGCACAATAGAACAACAGGCGCTTGCCGGTCGACTTCGCAAGCTCGCTGAGCATACCGCCCGCACTGATATTCTCTTGCAACGCCACATAGGGCACGTGCAGCGATCCGGGGATCATCCCATGCCGCTCGCGCTCAGACCGTTCGCGCAGGTCGATGAGTGCGACATCGGGCTTTCCGAGAAGAGCGAGCACCTGGGCGGCACTGAGCGACCAGCCGCGCTGCGCAATCTTTTCCTGCGCCAGGCCAACTTTCATATTGGCCGGCACCGCAACATCCATCATCTTCGGGTTGCTGAGCTTGAGGCTGTTCATCAGCTCGACATATTCGTCGACGGATCTCACCTGCAGCCGCGGATTGTACGCCTTCTCTTCGCCAATCGTGGAAACGGTGTCGCCTTTATAGTCATGCGCAGGATAGACAAGCGTCACGTCCGGTAATTTCAAGAGGCGGTTGAAAATCGATTCGTATTGCATGCGCGGGTCGCCATTCTGGAAGTCAGTGCGCCCGGTGCCACGGATCAAGAGCGTGTCGCCAGTGAAAACACGATCCGGCAAGATGAAGCTGTAGGAATCGTCGGTGTGTCCCGGCGTGTAGATCACATCGAGCGCCAGACCTTCGATTGTCAGTTTGTCGCCATCGGCCAAACGCATCGAGACGACGTCGGCCTTCGTCTGCTCGCCCATCACCGTGATGCAATGAGTGTGGTCACGCAACGCGCCGAGCCCTGTGATGTGGTCGGCGTGCAAGTGGGTGTCCACGGCCTTCACAAGTTTCAGGTCGAGTTCCTTGACCAGATGAAGATAGCGGTCGACCTTTTCCAGCACCGGATCGATGATCAAGGCCTCGCCGCCCGCGCGGCTCGCGAGCAGATAGGAATAGGTGCTGGAGACCTGATCAAAAAGCTGGCGAAAGATCATGGCCACGCCGCCTCGGCTTCCGGACGATGCGTCCGCTCATGGCTGCATGATATGCCCTTCCGGAAGCTCCGGGAAGTCTGGGCATTGCGCCAGTCAGGATGCGATTCAAGGTGTGGTCAGCGGTGAACTCAACCGTATCGCAATTTCATTGTCAGGATCGGTGCCATAAGCAGGTTGATGACCCCGCCGAATCCCATGCCTCTGCCATACGACTGATTTGCCCGAGTAGTGTGACAATGACCGCTCGATCACTGCCTGTGCCCAGCCTGCCTGCGCAGGACTGCGGGCTCGCGTCGGGATAGCCCGCGCGAGGCCGGGCAAGACCGCTAGAGCACGCGAGACAGGCGCGGCATCATTCGTCTATAGAAAGCCGCCGCAGTCCGCGGCCGCAAGGCAAGAGACAATAATCATGATCGATTTTTACGCGCTGACCAGCCCAAACGTGCAGAAAATATTCATCATGCTCGAGGAATGCGGGCTGCCTTACAACATCAAGGCCGTGGATGTATGGGCAGGCGAGCAGTTCACGCCTGAATTTGCCAAGATCAACCCGCTGCAGAAAGTCCCCGCAATCGTCGACAGCGACGGCCCGGACGGCAAGCCCTACACCGTGATCGAGTCCGGAGCGATCCTCATTTATCTCGCCGAAAAGACCGGGAAGTTCATCCCCCATGAGCCCGTTGCACGCTATGACACGCTGCAATGGCTCATCGTGCAGGTCGCGAATGTCGGGCCGATGAGCGGCCAACATGTGCATTTCAGCAAATTCGCCGGCGCGGGTAACGATTACAGTGCCAGGCGTTATCGCACGCAGGTTCTCAAACTGTTTGATCTTTACGAGCAGCGGTTGGGGGCTCATCCCTATGTGGCCGGCCGCGAATACGCCATCGCCGATATCGCGACGTGGCCTTGGCTCCGCAATTTCGAGCTGCTTGCCGTCGACCCGGCTAACTATCCGACCGTGAAGAAATGGGCGGACAAAATCGCTGCACGCGATGCGGTCAAACAGGCGCTTGCCAAGGTAGCGACACTCAAGTCGGTCCGCGACAAGGCCAGCGACGATCAGAAGGACCGCTTTTTTAGTCGCGGGACGTATGCCCGGGCCTGAAGACCCCTCGGGTGCCGCATCGCGCCATTCTCTCGACACGATGCAATTCTAGGTCTACGAGAATCGTACAGGCATGAATCGGATGCGCGCGACGCCTCAGCGTCGCGCGTTCCCGCATTGAGAGACCGATGTTTCACTTTTTCGAGAGGTCACTGACTCCGACTGCGGTGCCGCAAAGCACCGAGCCCCCATCCGGGCTCGTCGCTTTCTATTGGCATTTTGCCAGCCAGGCCAAAGGCCTGTTTGCCGGGCTGTTCGCGGCCGGCTTTGCCGTCGCACTGCTCGACATCACAATCCCGGTATTTATCGGCAAGGTCGTAACGCTGGTCACCACCACCAAGCCAGAAGATCTTCTGGCGAATTCCTGGCCTTTGCTCGCCGGCATGGCGGTGGTCCTGATCGTGCTGCGCCCGGCCGTCTTTGCCGTGCAGCATCTTCTGATGAACCAGGCAATTGCAGCCAATGTGGCGAACCGCATCCGCTGGCAGAACCACTGGCATGTTGTGCGTCAATCTTGGGCGTTTTTCCAGAATGACTTCGCGGGCCGTATTGCCACGCGCGTGATGCAGACCGGCCCCGCGATCCGGGAAAGCTTGGTGTCCCTGCTCACGGCCGTCTGGTTCATCCTGATCTATGGCACGTCATCGTTGATCCTGCTCGCTCATGCCGACGCCTGGCTGGCGGTGCCGGTATTGGTGTGGTTTGCGGGCTATGTCGTCCTGCTGCGTTTTTTCGTGCCGCGCATGCGCGACACCTCGAAAACCATGTCGGAAGCGCGATCGATGCTGACCGGTCGCATCGTCGACACCTATACCAATATTGTCACGGTAAAGCTGTTTGCGCGCGCCAAAGATGAAGATGCCTATGTGCGCGATGCGATCGATCACCACACCGGCAATTTCCACCAGTCGCTGCGGCTGAACACATGGTTTGCGCTCACTCTGATCATGCTCAATGCGCTGCTCATTACCGCCACCGGTGGCTTTGCGCTCATATTATGGCGGTTTGGCCGTATTGAGGTTGGCGTCGTGGCAATGGCGCTGCCGATGATGACGCAGATCATCAGCGTCTCGCACTGGGTCGCCTATCAGGTCACGACCATATTCGAGAATGTCGGCGTGGTGCAGGAGGGCATGCTCACGATCGCACGCCCGCATACCCTCACCGATCGGCCCGACGCGAGCGTCCTCAAAGTCGCACACGGCAATATCCATTTTGAAAATATTTGTTTCGGCTATGGCCGCGAAAGCGGGCTGATCGACGGCCTCACGCTCGACGTGCGCGCGGGCGAGAAAATCGGCTTGGTCGGCCGGTCAGGTGCGGGAAAATCGACGCTGGTAAATTTGTTGCTGCGATTCTTCGACCTGGAAGGCGGCCGCATCCTGATCGACGGCCAGGATATCTCGACCGTGTCGCAGGAAAGCCTGCGCACGCAGATTTCGGTGGTGACACAGGACACCTCGCTGCTGCACCGGTCGATCCGCGACAATATTCGTTACGGCAAGCCCGGCGAGGTTGACGCCGACATTATCGCCGCGGCGAAGATGGCGCACGCGCATGATTTCATTCTCGAACTCGAAGATCAGCTTGGCCGGCGCGGCTACGATGCCCAAGTCGGCGAGCGAGGCGTCAAGCTGTCCGGCGGCCAGCGCCAGCGTATCGCCATTGCACGCGTGATCCTCAAGAACGCGCCCATCCTGGTGCTCGATGAAGCGACCTCGGCGCTCGACAGCGAGGTCGAAGCTGCGATCCAATCGAGCCTCGGCACCCTGATGCAGGGGCGTACCGTGATTGCCATCGCACACCGTCTGTCGACCATTGCTCAGATGGATCGACTGATCGTGCTCGACCGCGGCCGCATCGTCGAGCAGGGTTCGCATGGAGAGTTGCTGCGCCAAAATGGCCACTATGCCGCGCTCTGGCGGCGTCAGTCGGGCGGCTTTATCGACGTCGCCAACCACCCGCAGGCGGCGGAGTAACGGGCCGCCGGGCCCATTTTTCGGCGGGCCGTCCTCCCTTTTCACCGTGGCAGACGCGGACCATAATGGCGCTTCCCGCCCTCGCTCCCTTTTACACGGACAAACCGCATGATCCTCGAAATCGCGCAGATCGACGTGAAGCCCGGCATGGAAGCCGAATTTGAGGCCGGCGTTAAGAAAGCGACGCCGATCTTCAAACGCGCCAAGGGGTGTAAGTTCGTTACATTACATCGTTCACATGAGATGCCGCAGCGCTATCGACTGTTCGTACAATGGGAGACGCTGGAGAACCACACAAAGGACTTTCGCGAATCCGCCGATTTTCAGGAGTGGCGCAAGCTCGTCGGCCACTGTTTTTCGTCCCCGCCGAATGTTGAGCACGTCACCGAGGTGTTGCGAGGATTTTGATAGTGACGTGTGAGCCCATTCTCCGCCTGTTTCCGTGCAAGTGGTAAGCAGGGATCCACGATTGCCAGGTTAACGGCTTTTGCTCTGGATCCCCGCTTGCGCGTGGATGAGCGGGGCCAACATCGCGTGACGCACATGACAAACCGCATCCTGACCACCCACACCGGCAGTCTGCCGCGCACCGCCAAGGTCGTGGAACTATTGCTTGCAGAAGAGCACAAGCCCGGCGCACGCAAAGCCGAATTACAGGCCGCGATACGCGAGGCGATCGCGAATGTCGTGAAGAAGCAGATCGATTGCGGACTGGACATCATCAACGACGGCGAACAGGGCCGCACCGACTACACCGTGCATGTTCTGAAGCGGCTCACTGGATTCGAGGGCGAGAGCGCAGCGCCGATGGGGACCGGGGAGCCGGAATTTCCCGAGCTTGCGGAAATCCTCAAGCACTTCGCCTCGCCATTCCAGCACCGCCCGGCCTGCAACGGCCCTGTCGGCTGGAAAGATTGGCCGGCGGCGCAGGCCGACATCGAGCTCGCGCAACAGGCGATGCGGAACATCGAGGCGGAAGACAGATTCATGACCTCGCCCTCGCCCGGGCAAATCGCGCGCTATCTCAAGAACCGCTACTACAAGACCGACGAGGAATACATCTACGCGCTGGCGGATGTGATGCGGAAGGAATATCAGGCGATCGTGGAGGCCGGCTTCATCCTGCAGCTCGACTGCCCCGACCTCGCAATGCTGCGACACATGGTCTATTTGAATTTGCCACTCGCCGAATACCGCAAAATCATTTCGGTCAATGTCGCTGCGCTCAATCACGCCGTGCGCGATCTCCCGCCGGAACGCATGCGTATGCATGTGTGCTGGGGCTCGACCGTGGCTCCGCATCACACCGATGTGGAGTTCAAGGACATTGTCGATATCGTGTTGTCGGGGCGCCCGCATGCGGTTTCATTCCCTGCCGCCAACGCACGGCACGAGCATGAATGGAAGATCTGGCGCGACGTAAAACTGCCCCCCGGAAAGAAGATCATACCGGGCGTGATCGACTCGACCGTGAACACCGTCGAGCATCCCGAAGTTGTCGCGGACCGCGTCCTCAATTTCGCTTCCGTCGTGGGCCGCGAAAACGTGGTTGCCGGCGTCGACTGCGGCTTTGGCACCTTTGCCGGCCGCGTGCAGGTCGACACCAAGATCGTGTGGATGAAACTCGCCTCGCTCGCCGAAGGCGCGCGCAGAGCGAGCAAGCAACTCTGGTCGAAGGCGGCCTAGCCGCCCTTTCCTCGCCACAAGACTCGCCCCATATTTGGGGCAATGGCCAAACCCCCTCCGAAAAAGCCCAAAGATCCGGCAAAACCGACGCGCGCCAAGGCCGCGCGGCCGGACGACAAGCCCACGCCGGATGCACTCGCAAACCTGCTTAACCCCGGGATTGGCCGTGGCACGGCGGGCATGGGTTCCGGCACCGGCGGAAATCAGGACAGGAATCAGAACAGTAGTCAGAACCTGCGGCCGCCGCCGGATAATTCATGGGACCGCCGCCGCGATTTCTCCGAAGCGCACAAGGCGCGCAAATCCACGCCCCGGGAATTCAACGAGGCGCCGCAACGCGACTATGCGGCGTCGCCGATCACGGGGCTCGATCCGCAACTGGCGACGGAATTGGGCCTTGGCGACGAAGAGCCGGCGGCCACGCCTGTGCTCAGGAAAGAAGATTCGAAATACCGTCTCCCCCGCGCGGATCTGCCGACGCAACCGGGCGGTTTCGCCGGCATTGCGAGCCAGCAATCGCTCGAACGGCTGCTGCGCGAGGGCCGGCCGGAGTTCTCGACTGTTCCGTGGACCCCGCATCGGCCGCCACGGCCGGAAAAATCCGAGGGCGGCAAGAAGTTCGTCATCGCTTCGGACTTCGAGCCGAAAGGCGATCAGCCGCAGGCGATCAAAGAGCTGGTGGAAGGCGTGCAGCGCCACGACCGCACCCAGGTGCTGCTCGGCGTCACCGGCTCCGGCAAGACCTTCACCATGGCAAAAGTGATCGAGGCGACGCAGCGCCCTGCCCTCATTCTTGCGCCAAACAAGACGCTCGCCGCGCAGCTCTATGGCGAGTTCAAGTCGTTTTTCCCCGACAACGCGGTCGAGTATTTCGTGTCCTACTACGATTACTACCAGCCGGAAGCCTACGTTCCGCGCACCGACACCTACATCGAGAAGGAATCTTCCATCAACGAGCAGATCGACCGCATGCGCCACTCGGCTACGCGCGCGCTGCTCGAACGCGACGACGTGGTGATCGTCGCCTCGGTCTCCTGCATCTACGGCATCGGCTCGGTGGAAACCTATTCGGCGATGACCTTCACGCTCAAGCAGGGCGGCAAGATCGACCAGCGTCAGCTGCTCGCCGACCTCGTGGCGCTGCAATACAAGCGCACGCAGGGCGATTTCTTCCGCGGCTCGTTCCGCGTTCGCGGCGACACGCTCGACATCTTCCCGGCGCACTATGAAGACCGCGCCTGGCGTATCCATCTGTTTGGCGACGAGATCGAGAAAATCGAAGAGATGGACCCCCTCACCGGTCAGAAGACGGACGAGCTGGAATTCGTGAAGATCTACGCCAATTCGCACTATGTCACGCCACGCCCGACGCTCATTCAGGCGATTGCCGGCATCAAGCATGAATTGCGCCAGCGGCTCGACCAGCTCAACGCCACCGGCCGCCTGCTGGAAGCGCAGCGGCTCGAGCAGCGCACGATCTTCGACCTCGAAATGATGGAAGCGACGGGCTCGTGCGCCGGCATCGAGAACTATTCGCGTTATCTCACCGGCCGCAAGCCGGGCGAGCCGCCGCCGACGCTGTTCGAATACGTGCCAGACAATGCACTGGTGTTTTGCGATGAAAGCCACGTCACCATTCCGCAGCTCGGCGGCATGTTCCGTGGCGACTTCCGCCGCAAGGCGACACTTGCCGAATATGGCTTCCGGCTGCCGTCCTGCATGGACAACCGGCCGCTGCGCTTCGAGGAATGGGACGCCATGCGTCCGCAGAGCGTCGGGGTTTCGGCGACGCCGGGGCCCTGGGAGCTCAATGAATTGGGCGGCGTGTTCGTCGAGCAGGTCATCCGCCCGACCGGCTTGATCGACCCGCCGGTGGAGGTGCGACCCGCACGCCTGCAGGTCGATGATCTCGTCGGCGAAGTACGGCAGGTAGCCGCGAAAGGCTTCCGCTCGCTCGTCACCGTGCTGACCAAGCGCATGGCCGAGGATCTCACAGAATACCTGCACGAACAGGGCATCCGCGTCCGTTACATGCATTCCGACATCGACACGCTCGAACGCATCGAGATCATCCGCGACCTCAGGCTCGGCGCCTTCGATGCACTGGTTGGCATCAACCTGCTGCGGGAGGGCCTCGACATTCCGGAATGCGCGCTGGTTGCTATCCTCGATGCCGACAAGGAAGGCTTTCTCCGCAGCGAGACGTCGCTGATTCAGACCATCGGCCGCGCCGCGCGCAATGTCGACGGCAAGGTGATCCTTTATGCCGATACGGTCACCGGCTCGATGCAGCGTGCGATCGAGGAAACCAACCGGCGCCGCGAAAAGCAGACGGAATACAACACGGCAAACGGCATCACGCCGGAAAGCATCAAGCGCTCGATCCACGACATCCTCGACAGTGTGTACGAGCGCGACCACGTCCTGATCGCGACCGGCGCGGCCGGTTCGGGTGAATTTGCCGAAGCCGCAACCATCGGGCACAACCTCGAGGCAGTGATTGCCGATCTCGAGACGCTCATGCGGGAAGCCGCCGCCGATCTCGACTTCGAGGAGGCCGCGCGCCTGCGCGATGAAATCAAGCGCCTACGCGCCACCGAGATGGCGGTGCTCGACAATCCGACGGCGCGCGATGTCATGGTTGCGCAAACGAAGGGACTTCAATCGCGTTCGCGGCCGCACAAGCCCGGCCTCGACGAAATGGGGATTGGCTTGTCACACGAAGTCAAGCCGGCGCGGCCGGATTCGCCTCGCAGCAAGCTCGGCCGGCCGGGCATGCGTGGCGGATTTAAACCCGCGCGCCGACGCTGACCGCTGTCGCAGCGCTGACGGTTATTTTTGCTCTGTTGCGGCTTCGTTACCGTTCGACTTGTCGCCGGAGTCGCCTGCCGGCTCATGGGCGGGCGCCGATTGTGGTTTCGATTCCGGCGCCTGCCCTGTCAGTTCCCGGCCGCGAGTCGCCGCCCAGTCGGCGGGCGGCTGATCCTTGCCGCTGCTTGGAGATTTGCGGGGAAGCACGGCGATGATCGCTTTCTTCATTGGGTCGAGCACCAGCACATCCTTGGAGAGCTTGGCGTAGCCGTATTGCTTAAGAGACGGCTCCCGCAGAAGCAGCGGCTCCGGCATGGCATCCACTGTCATGGTTGAAGGAATCGTATCGCCGACCTTCGGCTCGAATTTTGGGGGTGTCTTCTGCTCGGTGTTCTCGGTTTCAAGCGCATCCTGAATCGCGGTGCGCTGTTGGTCATTGAGTTGCAGCATTGGCCGCTTCGCCGCGACCGTAATATCGTTCGGGCTAAGCGTCTTGTCGTCCGCCAGCGCTGCGGTCGACATCACTATCAGCGCAGCCGTCGCGCCGCACATCAGGGTTTTCATGGGCCTCTCCGGGTTCAAGGGAGATAACGGCTCGTGGGCTATGATGTTCCGGACATAACAACCGCGCAAAGATCCGGCCCAGACAGAATCCAGTCGGCGGGAGTTATATTATCTAGCGCGACTGACGGCAGGCGTATCGCCAAGATCTCGCCGTTGACGTCGAGCTCTATGCGCGGATTCCAGCGGGCTGCTCGAATCCCAAAAAGCGTCAGCGAGAAGCTAAGAGGAGGTGGGCTAAAACCGGTGGCGGTGCCTGCGGGAATAGTATGCGTAGGCGGAAGGGCGATCGTCCCACGGATAATGATAGACATATCCGTCCCACGCATAGAGGCAGTAATAGCCGGCCCAGGCGCAACGGTCGCGCCAACCCCAGCGATGCGCCGAACGATGCCAGACGGTGCGCACGTGCTCTGCGCCCACGCCGTAGCCTGGACCGAGATCTGCCGCCGCAGAGGGGATAGACGCGCCGCCGAATGCAGCCACTGCAATTGCCGTCGCCAATATCAATCGCTTCATGGTCATACCCGGAACCTATTGTGCGTCGAGAGAAACGTCGCGGAGCAATGTCTCGTCAAATCAGCGCCAGCTGGCAAATCAAAAAGGCCGGATTGGTTAAACATCGGCGGGTGAATTTCCTTAATTGCCCGCGATTGCAGTCAAGAAGCCGTTGCCACGCTCGGGGCGGCACGCGGCCCATCACCAGCCAAACGCTTACTTCGCCTCACGTTACCGGCTTGGTCTCCGGGAACACATCGACGATTTTTTTGGTCATCGCGTTCACGATGAGAATCTGGTCCTTCATCGCCACGTACTTGTAGTCCCGCAATTGCGGGATCCGGGTGAGTACAGCCGTCGGCAGTGAATGGCCCTTTACGCCCTTCGGCAGCTTGGCACCGACTTGTGGCGTGAAACTCTTCGCGGACTTGGTAGACTTGAGTTGAAACTCAACGTCGCTGTGCCGGGACACCACGCTTTTACGGATCTGCTCACGCTGCTCGTTTGTGAGGTCAAGTTTTGGCAACGAGGGATTTTGCGGCACCTTGGTGCCGTTGCTGAGCTCGACCGCGCCCTGCACCTTTTGCGCGGCGTTGTCCGCCCCGGCTGCGGGGACGGTGGCCGCGACCAGCAGCACCGCGCCCGTGAACATAAAGCGCGAACGCATGGCTCTCGCTCCTTTGCTGAAGCCGCCCCACTGAAAACGCACCCGGGTTACGACTGGTTGCGCAAAGCGGCGCCATGCCGCGCCATGAAGCGCCATGCCAGGGCCATGCCGCGTCAGATCGCTTCGCCCCCGCCTTCCAGCACGGCGTACTGAACCATGTCGGAGACGCGCTGCCAGTTCGAGCCATTGAAGCCGGCGACGACGTTGATGCGCACGATCTGCACCAGCCGGTTGTCAAGCTTAATAGTATCGACGGTCGCGTCGCGGATATAGGCGATGGCGGCAACGCCGCACGCGCGCTCGTCCTGTGCGCTGTCATTTACGGCGTGCATGGCCTGCTCAGCTTTGGCACCCGACCGGCGTAGACCGACGAATTGTCTGGCTTCGTCCGAGGTGTTGCAGATGATGCCGACGCCGACAGCCGCCTCTCCGCTTCCCGGCGACGGCGCTTCCGCCCTCGCGACGCCGCACATGAGTATCGCGGCGCCCGCCGCCGCCCAAAAAATACGCATTAATGCCTCCAAAAAAAGTATCAAAAGAGAAAGTGGTGCCCGCATTACGGTCTGCAGGGTCAACGTTCTGGCCCGGGCGGCGGTTCGTGGGTACGCACGGGATTGTGAAACCTTGTTTCGGGGGCGTTGCGTATATGGGGTGAGTTCAGGCAAATAGCCGAATCAACGCGCCGCGAGGCAACACGCGGCAGTTCGGTTCAAAATCCTACTGGAATGGACGGTATGAACGTTTCAACCTCTCAAAGCCGGATGGTCCTGCGCACGCTGCAAATGGTCGTGGCCACCACAGCCGCGCTGACACTCGCTGCTTGTGAAACCGACAGTACTGGCCCGGCCGCCGCCGATGCGCCTAAAACGCTAGCTGCCTCGTCGGGCGCCTCCTCGCCGAAATCTGAGGTGCAGAAGCCTGAGACACCGAAAACTCAAGCCGCAAAACCGGTCGAGCCCGCCGTTGATCCCGAGCCCATGACACACGCGCGCGCCGCCCGCGAATGCTGGATGCGTACCGAAAAAGGCAATGCACGCGAGGATCTCGATAAACGCGCCGATCTTGTGAACAAATGCATCGACGAGAAATTGAAGGCGGCCACCGCCACACCGCCGAAAACCTAGCGATTGTCGCCACCGTGCCGGTATCCCCTTGCACCAGCCTGCGCGCGGGCTAGATTTGGGAAATTCCAATCCTTCAGGAGGACGTCATGGCAAAAGGTCAGATGCGGGCGGTCAAGGAAAAAAAGAAACCGAAGGCCGACAAGGACAAGCCCAAACAGCTTTCCGCCTACAAACTGGCTCAGATGCAGGGCTCATCCGGAAGCCCTTACAGCACTCCGCCGGTCAAAAAATCCTGACCGTCAACGCGCACCGGACGTACCCATTTTTGACGCTTCCGGCAATTCCCTGGCCTGCTTCGCCATTTCCAGGCAGGTCAGCAGTTCAACATAACTGGGCGTGCTGCCGAGCAATGAGAATTGCACGCACTGGGCGCGCTGGCCGGGATTGTACTGGGCCCAATCCTGGTCGAGCTTGGCGCGGGCCTCGTTTTCATCGCGCTGGCAATCGGCGGAACCGCGTCCCGGCGCAACGGAGGCCGCGGCGGCTGGCAGGCAGGTTTTCTCGACATTAAATTTCGGCACCGCATCCGCCACCAAAACGATTTGTGACGCGGTCAAGATGATGGGCAATAGCGCGGGCATAGTCGTACTCCCGGTATCCCGGCCTCCCCCTCGAAGCTCAACAACAATGCCTGAAACGGGTTCCGGTTTCACACGCGGGGGAACCCCGAATGAACCTTTTTCCGGCCTGCCCGACCAAAGGAGGTAAGGCGGGAGGGGTCATTCATGCTCCGGCGTTTCTTTATGGCATCCGTGGCGTTTGTCGGACTCATCGTCCCGGGCGCGTTTGCATTGGCGCTGCTGGCGGCGCCCCCGGCGCACCCGGAACCCGCCCAGCCCCCGGGCTGTGATCGCAATCTTGCGGACGCGAGCGCGAGCGTTGCAGTGATGCAAGCACGCCTGAAAAACCTTACCGCCGCGAACGCGCCGGAAGTATGTACCGCCACTCGGCTCTATTTTCTCGAACTCGTGAAAGCACGCGCAGTGGCGGCACTTTGCAAAAACGGGCCGGACCGCGCGCGCGAACTTGGCCGCTTTGATGCCGACGTCGAACACGTCAATGAAGCAATTGCCGCCCGTTGCAGTTGACCGGGAATGATCCAACTTACTCCACAGCTTCGCCAAAGTTCCATGGCAGTAGGCAACCAATGCTTAACCGGTTTGCGCTGAAAGTCGCACACCAATAAAATTGTCGGATCGGCCGTCTCGGGGGAGATTTCCGGAATGAGTGCGAGGCTTCACCGCGCATTGCTGTCGGTCGGCGTGCTTATGCTTGCCACGCTGCCCGTGCGCGCGCAGGAGTCCGCGAATGCACCGCCGCTCACGCCGGAGGAAAGTGCAATACTTGGAAATGCGCTCGCCTTCGATCCTGCGGCACTCGCTACGACAACGAACAAGCCTCTGCATATTCCCGGCTCTGATGCCAAAGGTTTCGACGTCACGCGGACCCAGAAGCCTGACGGCTCAACCACGGTGGTCGTAAAGCAGCCGCTTCCCACCGAATGGACGAATACAGTGGGAGCCGACCTGCCTGCGTCGAATTCGGCACCAAGCAGCGAACTCGATCATCCGCTGCCGACGGCTCGAGATGGTTTCGGCTCGGCTACGACCTGGGCTTCGGTTGGCGTGCCGTACGTCGGAAGCGTTGATGCGCGTGTTGATCCCACCAACGAACAGGGAAAGATCGGCACCACCCTCAAGCAATCAATTCCATTCGGTCAACGATTTGCCCTGACGGTACAAGACACTTACTCCGTGACCGATACGGTAGGGCGCCCGTCGCCAGGCCCGGCCGATCTGCCACTTATGGCCCTGCCACCGTCGACCCCTACGACACCGCAGGTTTTCGGCAACGAGAAAGCCGTCAAGTTCAACATACTACCGACCGGCACGACGCTCGGCGCCGGCATCACGACCGCCAGCAACGACCCAGCCACTCACAACACGTTCAGCGCCGACCAGAAACTTTATGGCCCATTGCACGTGACCACAGCCGTTACCGATCTAGGTCAGACGACAAGCAGCAAAAGCATCACCGCCGGGTTCAAGCTGCATTGGTAACCGGCAACCGGGTACGATGACCGGTTTCATAAAAGCCGTGCATAACTGATGGCCGGGCCAGCTTTGGCCGGAATGTTCCCCTACCACGCCCTTCCCCTGCCCCACGGACGCCGCAGTCGCATGCGGCAATCGCGTGCTACTGGGGGCGACTGCGCAAACGCCTTTTGCGCTTTTTAGGAGTCAAACATGACGGCCATCAGACCCGAGCGGCTTGGCGGGGACAGAACTGTCCCGGAAAAAACCGGTCCGGAAGCGTTTGCGCCGAATCGGAAGTTTGCGGAACGGCCGAGTGAGCCTGAGCAGACCACGGCGAGCGCTTTCGAGGGCGAGATCCGCGAGTTCGTGCGACGCGATGTTGCATTCCTGCGCCGGGCGCGGCCGGATGCAGAGCAGCCGGCCGCGGAGCCGGTCGTCGACAATCTCAATGTATTGATCCGTCGTGTCTCCGGCGCATCGATGGAGGAAATTGACCGGGTCATTCTCGAATTGCAGAGCGTTCGTGAGATGCTTCGTAGCGAAGGCGAGCGCGTCGGCCGCGAGATTGCCGGCTATGCGAGCTTGAGCCACGCCGCAATGACCGCAATGAGGGTCATCGGCGACAGCCTCACGCAATGGAAAAGCGCGCCAAACAATTCGGATCACCGGCCAGCTGGCTGACGATCCCATAGACCATCGCCGGCTGACTGCCGGCGATGGTTCGCTTCATTCAAGGTTTGATTTGAGCGACGACAGTGCGGGTTGCGCCATCAATCAGAAGCGCCTTGTCCTTAGCCTTGAGATAGTAAAGCCCTTTAACCCCATCGATGTTGCGCACGCTCTCGGGCAATGGGCGCATGCCATTGAGTGCCTGGTTCGGTGACAATTCGCTGGCCGGCTTGAGTGCGTCGGCGCCGGGCACTGGCTGCGAGTTATCCGCCATGACCGCATCGTAGATCTGCTTGAGTTGCTCATCATTGACCGACAGCGGCCAGGCCATGGTCGGCACATGATCGAGCGTGTCGTTTCGCTTGGAAAATTTCGCCGGAATAGTCTGACCGAATGAACTGATGGGACCTGAGGGCGGCGGTTCGCCGGATACAGCCGGCGCATTTGTGGACGGCGTCCCCTGGGTTGCAATGCCTGTCGTTGCGGCCGGCGAATCGCCGGTCGAAGGCTGTCTGGATATCGGTGCCATCAGCGCGGCGCGTGCTTCTTCCGGGGTAGGTATCTTGGCGACTTCGCCTGATTGCGACGTCGGATTAGGCTCCGAGCCCGAATTGATCTGCCCGCTCTTTGGAGCAAAACCCGGGGTGGCCGGAGCCGCCGTGCTGTTTTGCGCCCGCGCCGTCGCGCCCATCGACGACCATGTGACACAGGCGGCGAGACCGGCCGCCAACGCGAGATAGTGCGATTTTTTCATGAGAAAGCCTCCATCGGCTATGCACACATAACCGCCGACAGAGGCGCCGGTTGCATGAGGGCTTTGTTCAATCCCGCCTCGTCCGCCTTGCCTACGCCTCGGCGCGGCGCCCTTCCATGCGACAATGCGCCCTGCCCGCACACGAGCGGGGCGTGATGATATGCGCGCTGGAAATCAGTTAGCTGGCGGCTGCGACTTTAGTCTTCGCGGTCTTACGCGGCAGGGGATAATCGGCGCTTTCATAGAGCTGCCTGATGCCATTGCCGTCGAACCGCTTCTCTTCCACTTCGAGATAGGCTCCGAGCAGCAATTCGGGCGGCAATTCCTCGATGGCGAAGCGAATCGCTTCCGCAGCGGTAGGGAACCGCTTGTAGCCAATCGGGCGACGCGATTTGCGGCTGCGGCTGGGAAACAGTTCAGACGGGGCACGGTAGTTGATCATCGACATAATCAATAGCTCCTCAGTGCCTAATATGGCCCTTGGAGCGCCGAAAATCCAGCTCTTACCGGCCGGCGCATATCAGCCCGCCGGGGTCAAGGTAAACACGCGGTACCGAAAAAGCATGGCCCGGCGCCATGCGCCGGGCCATTTATCAGCCAGTGAGACGTATTAATCGGCAAATTCGGCGACTACTTCGCTCGTCGCCGGATCGACCAACACAACGCGGTCATTTACGACCATGTATTTATACGACCTGATCGCCGGTACCTCGACTGCGACTTGTTGCGGCACCGTATAAAGTCGCACACTTCCGGGCACACGGGCACCGACGCGGTATTCTACCGGCGGCCGAGCGCGCTCTATCCGTTCGCGCACGATCGTGCGGTACACCGTGCGCCGCTGAACCGGAGTTAGCTGCAGCGGCTCGGTAGTCACCACGGTTCGCGTTTCCACCGGCTCGCGGGTAATCACGGTGGTTTGCGCGCTGGCCGTACCGGCACCCGCAACGAGTGCGGCCGCGATCACCGCATGGCGAAAATATGTCATAAGTTCCTCCTGTTTATTCCGGCCCAGACGAGCAAACGCCGGGTCGCGCGGCGAGGTTCCGCAATGCGACGAACCGCAATTCACGATTTTCTTCACTGTGTGTGCGGAGGCTCACTCATGAGTTTCAATTTCGCACCCAGCACGCGAATACGCCTTTCCGCTTCGGCATTGGTCAAATTCGGCGCGAATGCTTCGGGCTCGTAGGCGTCAAAAGCAAGCTGCCGAAGCAGGCGCGTCTGTTCGGCGGACATACGGTCAACGACATCGGGCTTCTTGGCCATGCCAACACAATTGCGATGACGCTGATCCGTTCCCTGCCTCGACGCCTGGCCGCTTAAAGTCAGGGCAGCCGTTTCGCAAGCGCGGGCCGAAGAACCAGCGTGATCGGCAACGTCAGCAGCACGACAGCCGCGACGACGACGAGCGCGGTCGGTACACCGACCGCATCACCCAGCATGCCGTATATTGCCGGCGACACCGCTCCTGCACCAATCGTGCCGGTGTAGAAGATGCCGAACGCGCGCTGGCGCCACGCCGGCTCGACCAGATCCGGGACCGAGCCGTAAAGGACCGATGACGTACCGTTGAGCGCAACCCCAACGATGGGCAGCAACACAAGCGCCGCCTCAAGCCGCAACGGCAACAACGCGACGATGGCGATGGCGGTCACGGCTTCGGTCAACCATACGGTTGCGACCGTCCCAATACGGGCGCCGATAAAAGCGCACACCAATTTGCCGGCCGCGCCGCCGGCAAATACCAGCGTCAGGGCAAGCCCGATGGTTTGCAGGCTCGCGCCTTTGGCGGTGAGAACGAACGGGAGGAAAGTGAGGAATGCCATGCGGGTCGCGCTATCGATGACGCCGACCGACAGGAGAAGCGGAAAACCATAGGCCCGCGTGTTGCCGTCCGCCCCGCCGTCGGCGGGCCTTTTCTTGTGAGGGACAGGGAGCTCTTCACGAGACCGCGGAATGACGATGAAAATTGCCACGGCGGCGATGGCGCCGAGCCCTCCAAGCAGCATGAGTGCGTGCCGCCACGGCAATACGACAAACAGCAAGGCCGCCGTTGCCGGCAAGGTCATTTTGCCGATGTCGCCGGCGAAGTTGTAGGTGCCGAGTGCCTTGAGCGAACGTGTGCCGGCAAAAGCATGAGCGATGAGCGATGAGGCCAACGGATGCTGCGTACTGGCGCCAAGTCCACCGATGAATAGCGCCAGCACCAATGTGACAAAGCTGCTGCTCAAGCCGGCGAAAAAATAGCCGAGCCCGGCAAGCGCGGTGCCGAGCGCGAGGACGATTGCCGCCCCAAACCGTTCAGCCAGGAAGCCCGCCGGAATTTGAAAGCCGGCCAGCGCGCCGGAAAATACGGTCTTCATCAAGCCAAGCGCGGCAAATCCGAGGCCAAACTCGTTCTGCCAGATCGGCAGCATCACATAGACCAAGTCTGTATAACCGTCATGCAACGCATGAGCGCCACAGGCTACGCCCAGTGCGCGACGTTCTTCCTGTTTTGTGCCGGCGGGCGCTGCAGCGGCGGTCATGGCTTCATCGGTCGGCGCTCGACGAAAGTGGTGCTGACGAATGTTATCACCGACTCCCCGTGCTGGTTGACGCCGGTCGAAAGAATACTGAGCAGCCCGACGCCCGGGCGACTCTGCGACGCGCGCGTCTCGATCACTTCGCTGGCATAGTCAATCGTGTCACCCACGAAGACGGGTTTCAACCATTTCAATTCGCGGAAACCGAGCGCCGGCCCCATGGCGGCGACCGGCTCGCCGCGGGCGCGCGCCGCTTCCGACATGCGGCGACGATAGTCGACCATCAGCCGCATCCAAACGACCGCGGTATGCCAGCCGGAGGCGCAAAGCGCGCCGAAATGGGAATTTTCCGCAGCGCTTTCGTCCAGATGAAATGGCTGCGGATCGAAATTCGTCGCAAAGGTCTTGATTTCGTCCGCCCTGAAGGTGTGGTTCCCAACCGCAATGCGCTCTCCCACCGCAATATCCTCGAAATATTTCATGCACGCGCTCCGCTCTCGCGGCGCGCGACCATCAGCGGACAGGTGAGTGAGGTCAGCACGGTATCGTGGTCATCGAGCAGTTCGAACCGGCATTTGACAAATCCGAATTCCGGCCGGCTTTTAGGTGCACGCGTTTCCAGAACCGTCGTGCGCACACGCACCTGCGTACCGGGCCGCAATGGCCTGAGCCAGCGCACTTCGTCGATTCCCGGCGCACCCATGGAGTGGGTTTTATTGACGAAACCATCGGCAATGATGCGCATCAGCAGACAGCAACTGTGCCAGCCGGACGCGGCGAGGCCGCCCAACATGGTCGCACTTGCCGCCGTCTCATCGAGATGCATTGGCTGCGGGTCGAACTCAGCGGCGAAGGCAATGATCTCCTCGCGCGTCACCAGGCGCGGCCCGTAAGTGGTGACAGCACCCGGCTGGATGTCTTCCCAATGGAGTTTTCCCATTCCGTATATTTACCCGCCGTGACCGGGCTTGTCCCGGCGAGCCACATCATGGCCGGCATGTGTCGACCAAGACGCGGAGGCCGGGCATAGGCTTGTAGTTCAGGCGGACCCGGCTGCCGGATGCGATGCTAGGTTGCAAACCGGAAATGCATCACGTCGCCATCGGCGACCACATAATCCTTGCCTTCCAGCCGCATTTTGCCGGCATCGCGCGCGCCGGCCTCACCGCCACAAGTAATGTAGTCTTCATAGCCGATGGTTTCGGCGCGGATAAATCCACGCTCGAAATCCGTATGGATCACGCCGGCAGCCTGCGGTGCCTTGGTCCCCTGCGTGATGGTCCATGCCCGCGTCTCTTTCGGGCCGACAGTGAAATATGTCACGAGGTGCAAAAGCGCATAACCGGCCGTGACGAGGCGATCGAGACCGGTTTCCTTGAGTCCCGCCGCATCGAGAAATTCCGCACGTTCGGCAGCAGGCAGCGTGGCAATTTCCGATTCGATTTTGGCCGAGATGACGACCGCGACGGCACCTTCTTCATTCGCCCTTTGTTCGACCTTGCGGGAGTAGTCGTTGCCGGCCGCCGCTGCCGCCTCCTCGACGTTGCAGGCATAAAGAACCGGCGCCGATGTAAGCAGCCCCAGCGAGTGGAAGAGCTTCTCCTCCTCGGATTTGCGTTCGACCAATCGTGCCGGCTTGCCGTCGCGAAGAAAGGCGAGCGACCTGTTGATCAGATCGAGCATTTCCCGGGCCGATTTTGCATCTTCGCCGCTGCCTTTGGCCTTCTTCTCGAGGTTGTCGACACGCTTTTCCAGGCTTTCGAGATCGGCCAGCATCAATTCGGTTTCGATGGTGTCGATATCGGCAATCGGATCGATCTTGCCGTCGACATGCGTGATGTCGGTATCTTCGAAGCAGCGCACGACGTGCACAATGGCGTCGACCTCACGGATTGTCGCGAGAAACTGGTTGCCAAGACCTTCGCCTTTGGATGCGCCCCGCACCAGGCCGGCAATATCCACAAAGGTTATGCGCGTCGGAATGATTTGCTCCGATTTCCCCAATGCTGCGAGCTTTTCGAGACGCGGGTCGGGAACCGCGATCTCGCCGACATTCGGCTCAATCGTGCAGAACGGATAATTGGCCGCTTGCGCGGTCGCAGTCTGCGTGAGCGCATTGAAGAGCGTCGACTTGCCGACATTCGGCAGGCCGACGATGCCGCATTTAAATCCCATGATTTTATAGTCTCTTTACTGACATGCTCATTCGGAGCCCGGCGGCTCCTCATCCTCGTCGACGAAGCCTTTGGCTTCCATGGCGAGATGCACCTTGTTCTGGAACGTGGAATCCTTGCCATCAATCAGGAATCGGGAATTTTCGGCGATCACATCGCAGAGGGCTTCCACCCAGGCCCACTCGCTCTTGGCGAAGTCGCCCAGAACGTGCATCGGCACTAGTTCCTTCACGTCCGGCTTTCCGATGCCAATGCGCACACGTTTGTAGTCGTTGCCGATATGCGCGGTGATTGACCGCAAACCGTTGTGACCCGCGTCGCTACCGCCGATTTTCACCCTGACTTTCGCCGGCGGCAAATCGACCTCATCGTGGAAAACCACGACGTTGGCGGGCTCGAGCTTGTAGTAATGCGTGGCTTCCGCGACCGCGCGCCCGGATTCATTCATATAAGTACCCGGCAAGAGCAGAAGCACGCGTTCGCTTGCAATATTGCCCTCCACCGCCACACCCTGAAATCGCCGCCGCCAGGGCGACACTTCATGACGGCGCGCAATCGCCTGCACCGCCATGAAGCCGATGTTGTGGCGGTTGCCGGCGTGCTTGGGACCGGGATTACCGAGGCCGACGAAAAGCAGCATGGCGTCAACGGCGCTGTTTCAAAATATACGCATGCACATGTCCGAAATTCGCAATTCGCTTTTCGGATTCGTGCAATTGCCGGTTACGCGAACGCTGACGGCGAGAGCTATACGCGTCCTCACTTCTTCTCGGGCTTGGCTGCGGCTGCAGCTGCAGGAGCAGCGCCGGCGGCAGGTGCGGCACCAGGTGCAGCGCCAGGAGCAGCGCCTGGAGCGGCACCCTCGGCGGCTGGCGCGGCGCCTGCGACAGCAGCGGCGGCAGCGGCGGCAGCGGCAGCGGCGGCCGCCTCGGCAGCGGCTTTCATTTCTTCCGCGTAACCCGACGGCGGCACGACGGTGACGAGCGTCATGTCGGGGCGGCCAATCACACGAATATTCGGAGGTAGCACCACGTCAGTGAGATGCTTGGAGTGGTTGATGTCGAGCTCGGAAATATCCACGTCAATCGATGCCGGAATAGCGTCGGCCGGGCACATCACCTCGACGGTATGGGTGACGATGTTGACCGCACCGCCGCGCTTCACGCCCGGCGCCTGGTCGGCATTGAGTACATGCACCGGAATATTGACGCGGATGGTCGCGCCCTCCGACACACGCAGAAAATCGACATGCATCGGAAGATCCTTGATCGCGTCGAGCTGAAAGTCGCGCGGGATCACCCTGTGCTTGGTGCCGTCAACGTCGAGATTGTAGAGCGTGGTGAGGAAACGCCCGGCATAGATACGCTGGCGCAGTTCATCATGGTCGAGCAGGACCATCAGCGGGGGCTTGTTTTCTCCATAAATCACGCCCGGCACTCGGCCGGAGCGACGCGCTGCCCGGGCGGTCCCCTTGCCGCCTTTCGGACGCGCCGTCGCCTTCAATTCCTGGACGGTCGCCATCTTGAATCCCTCATATAAACCAATGGAAAAGGCGGCATTTTCGGCCGCCTGCGAACGCGGCAAGCCTCCAGGGGTGCCGGGGGCCGCGAACGGGCGGGTTATAGCGGCGGCGGCTGTAAAGGGCAAGAAAAGCCAGCCGCAGCGTTTTCGGACGCGCAAAAGCGTAAGCGCCCGAAACCCGCCCGCCAGGCCGGTGTTAAATCAGCAATTAAGCCTAGTTGTGCCGGCAGTGCCCGTGCGGACCACGGTGCATCCAGCGGCCGCAGCCGTCTCTCACCGGGGTGACCTGATCGGACGCTGCCGTGATGCCCTTGAGCTTTGCGACGGGCATGGCCTGGGCGCCAAATGCGACGAATGTAAAAAGCGCGGCAATCGTCGCCAACAAGAATGTCCGCATGAGCATTTCCCCCAATTTCTCGCCACGGAGAAAAACTACCATCGGCCCAGCGTCAAAACCATCTTACGGGCCGCCGCATCAAGACTTTTTAGATTCTTTTTATGGGCCGTGGCCACACCTGCCTAGCCGGAAGCCGAACTCGAACCTTTCTTGCCGGATTTTTCCGCCGGTTTCTCTGACTTTGCTTCCAGCGCGGCGATGCGCGCCTTCAACGCCTCGTTCTCTTCGCGCGCCAGCCGCGCCATCTCCTTGACCGCTTCAAAATCCTCGCGCTGGACGACGTCAAGGTCGCGCAGGATACGTTCAGCCTGGCTTCGGAACAGGGTGTCGAATTCGCGCCGCACCCCTTGCGCTACCCCCGCGGCATCGTTCATCAGACGTGCCATCTCGTCGAAAATGCGGTTGCTGGTCTGGGTCATGTTTCGTCTCCGGCGCCGACAGTCACCACAATGGCGTTCCGGTCATCCCGCTGCAAGACCTGGCATGCTACCAAATTGATGCCGCGCCACGGCGCGAATCGGATATCGCGATGCCTCTGCTCGTCATCCCCTACCCGGCCTTCGATCCAGTTCTTGTGCATTTTGGGCCGTTTGCCATTCGCTGGTACGCGTTGGCCTACATCTTCGGCATCCTGATCGGCTGGGCCTATGCCCGCCTGCTCATTCGAAACGACAGACTATGGGGCGGCAAGGCGCCGATGACTGTCACGGAATTCGACGATTTCGTGCTGTGGGTGACACTGGGCATCATTTTCGGCGGCCGCATCGGCTACGTGCTGTTTTACAATCTGCCTCATTTTGCCGCGCATCCTCTCGAGATCCTGCAGCTGTGGAATGGCGGCATGTCATTCCATGGCGGTTTCACGGGTTGCGTCGTGGCCGTGGTCCTGTTCGCACATAAGCGCGGCATACCCATTCTGTCGCTCGGCGACATTACATGTGCAGTCGGGCCGATCGGACTGTTCCTTGGCCGCATTGCAAATTTCATCAACGGCGAATTGTGGGGGCGCCCAACGGACGTGCCGTGGGCAATGATATTTCCGAACGGCGGGCCGGTGCCGAGGCATCCCAGCCAGCTTTATGAAGCGACACTCGAGGGTCTCGTTCTGTTGCTGGTGTTGGCACTGCTGATGCGCGCCGGGGCGCTAAAGCGTCCGGGACTCATCATCGGGAGTTTTGCAGTCTGCTATTCTCTTGCACGCATGTTTTGCGAATTTTTTCGTGAACCCGATGCACAGCTTGGCTTCCTCTGGGGCGGAGCAACGATGGGTCAATTGCTCTCGATCCCGCTGATGCTTGCGGGCATGGCGTTCATCGTCCACGCCCTGAAACAACCGGCGGTGCGGAGGCGCTAGTGGCGGAATCCTCTCCGCTGGAAACCGAAATCCGCCGGCGCATCGCAGCCGCCGGCCCGATGCCGGTCAGTGAATACATGGCGCTCTGCCTGTTCGATCCCGATCACGGCTATTACACCACGCGCGATCCGTTCGGATCGCGCGGCGATTTTATTACGGCACCGGAAGTGAGCCAGATGTTCGGTGAACTGATCGGCTTGTGGGCGTCCGCCGTATGGAAGCAAATGGGCACGCCCGAAAACGTGCGGCTGATCGAACTCGGCCCCGGTCGCGGCACCATGATGAAAGACCTGCTGCGTGCGGTCCAAATCGTCCCCGACTTTCGCTCCGCGATCGTCGTACATCTCGTCGAAGTCAGTCCAATTCTGCGGGCCCAGCAGGAAAACAATTTGGGCGATGCGGGCATCCCGGTGTTTTGGCACACTGCGGCCGCTGACGTTCCGAAAGGTCCCGCCATTATATTCGCGAACGAATTTTTCGATGCGTTGCCCATCAAGCAGGCCATAAAGACCGAACGCGGCTGGCACGAGCGCCTCGTTCAAATCGATGCGGACGGTCAACTGGCGTTTACGATCGCTCCCGAACCAATTCCGTTTTTTCAGACATTGCTGCCGCCACAGTTTGGCGCTGCGCGTGCCGGCGCGATCTTCGAGTGGCGCGGCGATACCGAGGCAATGGAGGTCGGCCGCCGCGTCGCGGACGATCGGGGCGCTGCATTGGTCATCGACTACGGTCACACCGAAACGGGGCTCGGTGAAACCTTCCAGGCCGTTGGTAAACACGCCTATGCCGACCCGCTGACCGCACCGGGTGACCTTGATCTGACCGCCCATGTCGATTTCCGCGCCTTGGCGCGCGCCGTGGAGGCAATGGGGGCAACCGCCTTTGGTCCGGTAGAGCAATCGCAATTCCTGCGGCGGTTGGGAATCGAGCGACGCGCAGCAACCCTCAAAGCCAAAGCGACGCGTGCCGACGGTGTCGCAGAAATCGATCAAGCGCTCATGCGCCTCATTGGCCACACCCGCACGGCAATGGGCGAACTGTTCAAAGTTGCGGCCTTTCTGCACCCTTCGCTCGGCGCTCCGCCCGGTTTCGAAGGCTCTCAAGCTAGCCTGTTGCTCCGGTAGACATTATCTATTGGAGATCGGCGGCCGATACCGCCGCATGGTGACCGATGTTGCAGGCTTCTTCACTCGCGACCCGAGCAGGCATTCGTCATGCCTTCTTCACGCGTTCGGGCGGCGTTTCACAGGGGGTCTACACGTCGCTCAATGGCGGCGTCGGCTCCAATGATGTGCCCGAAGTGGTCGCGGAGAATCGCGCCCGCATGGCCGCGGCATTGGGCGTAAGTGCCGATCGTTTTCTCACGCCGTATCAGATTCATTCACCGGAAGTTGTCGTGGCCAAGGAGCCATGGGCCGCGGAGCAACGACCACGCGCCGATGCGGTTGTCACGCGGGTGCCGCGCCTCGCGATCGGGGTATCCACCGCCGATTGCGGTCCGTTGCTGTTCGCTGACACTGAAGCTGGCGTCATTGGGGCAGCGCATGCCGGGTGGCGCGGCGCGCTGACCGGTGTCATCGAGGCAACGATCGCCGCGATGGAACGGCTCGGCGCCGATCGCCACCGCATCGCCGCTGCTCTCGGTCCGACCATCCGGCAGCCGAATTATGAAGTCGGACCGGAATTCGTCGACCGATTTCTGGCGGCCGACCCGATGAACGCACGATTCTTCTTGTCTTCCGAGCGCGAAGGTCACGCCCTGTTCGATCTCGGCGGTTACATCGCCGAACGGATCGCCCGCGCAGGTATTTCCCAATTTGAGGATCTTGGCCTGTGCACCTATGCCGAGCCGGAACGCTTCTTCAGCTACCGCCGCACGACGCGCAACGGCGAGGCGGATTATGGTCGTCATATCAACGCCATCGCGCTCGTCGGCTAAAATCATCGAGGCGGAAATCTCGCGGCTGAACTCGCGGGCAAGGTTGCCGTTACGATTTATATTGGCCAAACAGACTTAAAGATCAAAAATCGGCCGGCAGGGGTGTCTATGGAGTGGAGTGGGGTTCGCCACGCGTTTGGCGACACGCGGCCTGTCGGGCGTATCGGCGCATTATTGGCATGCGCGCTGGCGCTGTGCGGATGCAATCCCGAAAGCCAGAACATGTCGGCCGCGTCGCCGCGCGGCGCGACGGTTGCTTTCGACTCCGTCGATGGCCTGCCCGCCGGCCAATTCCAGAAACTCGTGCAGGATCTCAATGATGAGGCGCAGGCTCGGCGTCTCGCTGTGATTTCACGCGAGCAACCGTCGGCGTATCGGGTGCGCGGTTATCTCGCTGCAAAGGTCGCAAAGCATCAGACCACGATCACATGGGTCTGGGATATTTTCGATCCGAGCGAGCAGCGCGCGCTTCGTATCAGTGGAGAGGAGACCGCGAAAGTCAGGCACAAGGATGCCTGGGCCGCGGCCGATGATGCCATGCTGCGCCGCATCGCCAACACGAGCATGGAGCAGCTTGCCGCCTTTTTGACCTCGCCCGAGGTCGCGCCCGGGACGGCTCCAGGACCGGTACCAGCGCTGGGCCAAGTGGCAGCTGTGGCGGCTGTGGCGGCTGCGGCTGCTCCAGCCGAATCCTCGCCCGAAGCTGCCGGCATATTCCGCATTTCTTATCCGCAGGCCGACCCAATATCGACCGATACCGCGGAATCCGCGGCTGAAGATGAATCGGTCGCCGTGCCATTGCCCCGCCGACGGCCCGAGGCAATCGTCGCCGCAACGGAAACACTGACGTTCGCGGCCCGCCGCTAAGCGTCGATTCATCTTTCCTAGCGAAAGCCCGGGAGAACGATTTGGGCCCGTATTGCCCGCTCCTGCCCGCCTTGTTATGACCACGCCGCTTCTGGCGGAAGTGAGGACGAGGATTCCAGGATGTCGGGCAAGAACGGAGCGATCAAGCTCGTCGCCGGCAACTCCAATCCTACGCTGGCCAAAGGGATCGGCGACTATCTCAAGCTCCCCCTCGCCAAGGCGGTCGTTCGACGATTTGCCGACATGGAAATTTTCGTCGAAATTCAGGAAAACGTGCGCGGCGCCGACGTATTCGTGATCCAGTCGACATCGTTTCCTGCCAACGACCATCTCATGGAATTGTTGATTATCATCGACGCATTGCGGCGGTCGTCGGCGCGCCGGATCACCGCCGTGATCCCTTATTATGGCTACGCCCGGCAAGACCGCAAACCAGGGCCGCGGACGCCAATTTCAGCCAAGCTTGTTGCAAACCTTATCACCCGCGCCGGCGCCGACCGCGTGATGACCCTTGACCTTCACGCAGGCCAGATCCAGGGCTTCTTCGATATTCCGACCGACAACCTGTACGCGTCACCGGTAATGGTTCGGGATATCCGCGAGCGGTTCAAGCTCGACAACGTGATGGTTGTTTCCCCCGACGTGGGCGGCGTCGTGCGCGCGCGTGGGCTGGCGAAACGTATCAATGCTCCGCTCGCCATCATCGACAAGCGCCGCGAACGTGCCGGCGAATCCGAGGTAATGAACGTCATTGGCGATGTCGCCGGTTACACCTGCGTGCTGGTAGACGACATCGTCGATTCCGGGGGCACGCTGGTAAACGCCGCAGACGCGCTGCTCGAGAGCAAGGCCAAGGCCGTCTATGCCTATATCAGCCACGGGGTCCTGTCCGGCGGCGCGGTCAAGCGCATCGCAAGTTCGCGATTGAAAGAACTGGTGATTACCGATTCGATTCAGCCGACCAAGGAAATCCTGGCGGCCGGCAATATCCGCATTTTGGAAATTGCATCGCTGATCGGTGAGGCGATCGGGCGTACGGCCACCGAGGAGTCGGTGTCGAGCCTGTTCGACTAAGCCCGGCAGCATTTCTGCAACGTCATTCCGGGATCTGCGAACAAATCAAAACTCGGTGGATGGTCCCGGCTTCCAGGTTTGGTCGCGTGCATCCACGCACCACAGTGACGCCGGCGAATTATCCACTGTTGATTCAACTTGCCGCAGCATTGGCTGTGGAGAGTCGATTCGGCGCGGTTGCCTATGACGTGCAAATCACGGCTGATTAGCGCTTGACGATGCCTTTGGTGAGTGGAATCGGGCAGGATATAGTCGAATCGGTTGGTGATTCGCTCTCGCCGTCAAGGCATCCCGTAACCCCTGCGTCAACTTGCGGTCCCCGTCCCTCTCAGGGCGGTGCCGCGCGGTGTGGTGGCGTGCGTTTCCCTCGCTCCAATCGGCAAAGCGGAGACGTCATGTCCCTGACAAGCTACGCGGAAGAACCGCGACTCAATCCACTCGATGTTGTTGAGCGGCTGGCAGCCGGCAATGATTGGTCGTTCGAACGCGCCAGCGACGATGAGATCACCATCCTGGTCACGGGACGGTGGACGGACTATCAGCTGTCCTACACCTGGATGGGTGATATCGAGGCGCTGCATCTGGCCTGTGCTTTCGATATGCGGGTGCCGGAGCGCCGACGCGGCGAGGTGCAGGCACTTATCTCCTTGATCAATGAAAGGCTATGGGTCGGGCATTTCGATCATTGGGTGACTGAAGGCATTGTGATGTTTCGGCATGCTCTTGTGCTCGCGGGGGGCACCATGGCGTCCGGGAAACAATGCGAGGCACTGCTCGGCACCGCGCTTGAAGCTTGCGAACGCTATTTCACTGCCTTCCAGTTCGTGGTTTGGGCGGGCAAAACCGCGCGCGAAGCACTCGACGCAACCATGTTCGAGACTTCGGGGGAGGCGTAAGGCCACAATTGGCGATATGATGTCGCCATGAAGCGACCCAAGGCGATCGACAAACCACTCCGCAAGTTTCCCGGCCGCCTGGTCTTGCTGGGCGCGGGGAAAATGGGCCTGGCCATGCTCGAGGGTTGGCTCGCGCGCGGCCTTGATCCTCGCAAGCTCACGATACTTGAACCTCAGCCCGTCAAGGCCGTGAAGGCGCTGACACGTCGCGGCGTGGCGCTCAATCCCAAAGGGAAACCTCCGAATGCAGCCGCGGTCGTCATCGCGGTCAAGCCACAGAGCGCGCCGGACGCCGTTCCCGCGCTCCGGCCTTTTATCGGCAAATCAACGCTCGCCGTGTCCATCATGGCAGGGCGCCCTCTTCGCTTCCTGGAAGATGCGTTACCCACGGGCACAGCAATCGTGCGCGCAATGCCCAACACGCCCGCATCGGTTGGCCGGGGCATAACAGTCGCGTGTCCAAATGCGAAAGTAACCGCACGTCAGCGCAAGCAGACATCGGACCTGCTGGCGACCATCGGCACCGTCGAATGGACCGACAATGAAGCATTGATGGATGCGGTGACGGCACTGTCGGGTTCGGGGCCGGCTTATGTTTTTCTTCTTGCGGAGGCCATGGCCAACGCCGGTATCGCGGCAGGACTTCCGCCCGCGCTCGCGGCACGCCTTGCGCGCGAAACCGTCGCCGGCTCAGGGGAGCTTCTGCACCGTTCGGATCTCGAGGCGGCCTTGTTGCGGCAAAATGTGACCTCGCCGGGGGGCACAACCGCTGCCGCGCTTGAAGTCCTGATGGGTCCGGGGGGGTTCGACGCACTGCTCACCAGGGCCATTGCGGCCGCAACCCGCCGGTCCCGCGAACTTGCGGGATAGTTCCCTGCCCTAGAACAGCCGGTATTGCCGCATTACATTAACGGCAGCACACCAGCCTTTTTGGGAGGCCATCATGGCGCGCAAGACCACGCGCAAGACCAAGCGTGAACGCAAGGCTCCTAACGCGACCCCACCGCGTGGGACCGGTGATCGCGACAAGGCCGTGGATGCATTGATGGCCTTGCTTGCTGAAAATTCCTTCGAACAGATTGGGCTTGCTGAAGTGGCTGGCCGCGCCGGCATCAAGCTCTCGGAGTTGCGCGCCGAATTCGGATCGACCCTCGCTATTCTGGCGGCCCATATCAAAGATATCGACAAGACCGTTCTCGCCGGTGGCGACAGCGACATGTCGGAAGAGCCCGCCCGCGAGCGCCTGTTCGACGTCTTGATGCGCCGGTTGGAGGCGCTTGCACCATACAAGGATGCCGTGCATTCGATCATGCGTTCGGCACGGCGCAATCCCGGCCTCGCCTTCGCGCTCAACGCCATGGCCGTCCGATCGCAGCACTGGATGTTGGAAGCTGCCGGTGTTGGCGCGTCCGGTCCGCGCGGCGCCCTGCGGGCACAGGGGGCAGCGCTGATGTTTGCGCGCGTTCTCTCGGTGTGGATCAATGACGAAGACGAAGGGCTCGATCGTACCATGTCCGCACTCGACCGCGGACTGTCCAGCGCCGAGCGCTGGGCTGGATTCCTCGATGATCTGTGCGCAATTCCGAAATGCGTGTTGCGCGGGCCGCGCCGGAGGCGCCGGGCGCGGGACGAGGAAGTTGAAGCCGCCTAGACCGGCACCCGCACAGTCGCGCGCAATCCGCCCGACGGGCTGTCGCCCAGCGTAATTTCGCCGCCGTGCGAGCGGGCGATATCCCGCGCGATCGCGAGGCCCAGCCCGGTCCCGCCTTCGTCCTGATTGCGCGCATCATCGAGACGCAGGAAGGGTTTGAACACTTCCTCGCGCATGCTTGCCGGAATGCCGGGCCCGTCGTCGTCCACCGTAACCGTGAGGTAGCGGTGATCCCGATGCCCAGTGATCGCGATTGAGGGCGCGTGACGTGCCGCATTCGACACCAGATTGGCGAGGCAACGCTTGAATGCCGCCGGACGGACGGTAACAATCGGCGGTCCATGAAACACGACCGTGGCTTTGTGTCCGTGACGTTCGGCATCGAGCCGCAGTTCTTCCAGAAATTCGGCCATGTCGGTCGGGGCTGAGGTTTCACCGCTGTCGCCGCGCGCGAATGCCAGATAGGCCTCAAGCATCCGCGCCATTTCATCGACGTCCTTTTTCATCGCGTCGATTTCCGGAGTTTCGTCGACCAGCGCCAGTTCCAGCTTGAAGCGCGTAAGAATGGTGCGCAGGTCGTGCGACACTCCCGCCAGCATCGCGGTTCGCTGCTCGATGGCGCGCTCGATGCGGGTCTTCATTTCGATGAAGGCAGCCGCGGCGCGCCGCACTTCGCGCGCACCGCGAGGCCGGAAATTCGGCACCTCGCGTCCCTTGCCGAAACTGTCGGCGGCGTCAGCTAGCCGGAGGATTGGCTTGATTTGATTGCGCAGGAATATGATGGCGACGATCAGCAAAACCGTCGACGTGCCGACCATCCAAAGGAGGAAAATCTCCGAATTGGAAACATAGGCGGCGCTTCGACGCGCAAATACCCGCATCACCGTATTGTCGAGCTGAACGCGGATTTCGAGCAGTGCCGATTTGCCGACGGTATCGATCCAATAGGGCCGTCCGATCTGCTTGCGGAGTTCTTCGGACAGCGCCTGATCCAGCAGCGAAAAGAAGGGCTTAGGCCCTGGGGGTGGCATCTCGGTCAGCGGCAGGAAATCCACCACGAGCCCCAGCCGCTGTTGCGCAATGCGCCGGATCTGCGCCTGGTCGGCATCCTGCGGGTAGCCTCGGTAGATGTCGATGAGCGCGGCAATATCCTGTACCACGCTCGCGGAAAGCCGCTGGGTTACGACGTTCCAGTGGCGCTCCATGAACACGAATGCAATCACCGACTGCAGGATCACCATGGGTGCAATGATGATCAGCAAGGCGCGAGCATATAGGCCCTTCGGCATTATGCTGTTGAGCGAACGGCTGGCCCGGCGCCAGCCATCGGCAACCTTGCCCAGCGCGCTGTAAATCCGGCGTACTGTCGGGATTGCGTCGTACCATTCCCATGCACCCCGCAGGCGCGTGAGCGCGGTGCGTACACCGTTTCCGATATCGAGGCTGGTCATGACGTAATGACCAGCCGGTAACCGATTCCGCGCACGGTCTGCACAAATAAAGGATTGGCAGGGTTGCGCTCGATTTTACGTCGCAGACGATTAACCTGCACATCAACCGCGCGTTCGCTGACCGCCTCGCCGTTGCCGGCGAGCGACAGACGCGGCACCGTTTCTCCCGGCGAACCCGCAAGAATGCGCAGCATCTCGCGTTCCCGATCGGTCAACCGCACGATTTCTTCCCCTTTGCGCAGCTCTCCGCGCGTCAGGTGATAGACAAAAGGTCCAAAACGCACCGACTCGACCTGAGGTGACGGAGCCGGCTGGGCACGCTTGAGGATATTCGCAATTCGCAGCGACAATTCCCGCGGCTCAAACGGTTTCGAAAGATAGTCGTCTGCGCCAATTTCGAGCCCACGGATCCGGCTCTCGGCAGCATCACGCGCGGTCAGCATCAATATCGGAACGTTGGAACCGCCGCGGATTGCCTTGGCAAGATCAAATCCGGATTCGCCGGGCATCATGACATCAAGGATCAACAGGTCGAAACTCAGGCCATTGAGCTTTGCACGTGCATCCATCGCGGTGTCCGCGGTTGTCACGCGATAACCCTCACCGCTCAGAAAGCGCGAAAGCAGATCGCGAATACGGCGATCATCGTCGACCACCAGCAGATGCGGCGCGTCGTCGGGAAACGTGGTGGGCAGTGTCATCGCCAAAGCTGCTCCGGCCCTACTTGTGCCCATGCTTCAACTTGCCCGAACGTACCCTGCGTACTGAAGCCGGCATTGCGAAGGCAGAAACATGTCTCCGAATTTTGCGGGTCATACATCAACTCCGCGGCTTCGTTGCACGATCGGCACGGGTAATCAGGCGAAGCACGCCATCCCGATTATCGGTGTCGATCATGGACGTCAGGAACCGGCGCGCCGCCTCGTGCGCGTTGGGGCCGAGTTCGCCGAATGCGCGATTGATCCTCTGCGTCTGCAAAGTCGCGAGTCTGAGCGCGAGTGCCTCGCCTTTGGACGTCACGTACAACAGACGCTGGCGGCGGTCCTGCGCGCCTTCCTTCTGCAACACGTAGCCTTGATCGACTAATTGCTTGAGAACCCGGCCAAGCGACTGTTTCGTGATGTTGAGGATTTCAAGCAGGTCGGCAACCTTCATTCCGGGATTGCGGTTGACGAAGTGCCGGACCCGATGATGGGCCCGGCCGAAACCGAGCTTGAGCAGCACTTCATCGGGATCGCCGACGAAATCGCGGTACGCGAAAAACAGTAATTCGATGATGTCCCAGACCGGCTCGGTCGCACCCGTCGACGCGCCCGCAGCCGCAGGACGGTCGGCGAGGCTGGCACCGGCGGCAGCATGCTTGCTCACATTTATGTCAGCCATGTTGACATATTTTGTTTTTATGTTACAAAAACGATGTTAAAGACGAAAGGATCGTACCGGAAGACAGCCCAATGAGAATTGCGGCTTCAGATGGTGTCCTTGTCGGGTCGGCCAAGTCATACCGGGTGTTACCGGCCGACGCAAAGTGTTGGAATAGCCCCCGAAAATGCTGCCTATGGCGGCGAAGCGCGAGCGTAGCGACACGAAGGAGAAGGAGTAGATCATGGCTGCCCAATCCTATGACCGGCTCGAAGGGGTCATCTGGTACGACGGCAAACTCGTCCCCTGGAACGAGGCCAATCTCCACGTGCTGAGCCACGGGCTGCACTATGCGAGTTGCGTCTTCGAGGGCGAGCGCGCTTACGGCGGGCGGATATTCAAAAGTACAGAGCATTCCGAGCGGCTCAAGCGCTCCGCGAATATTCTCGACTTCGAAATCCCCTATTCGGTCGCCGAGATCGATGCCGCCAAGAAGGTGGTGGTCGAGAAGAACGGACGGAAAGAGGCCTACGTCCGCCCCGTTGCGTGGCGCGGCTCGGAAATGATGGGCGTCTCGGCGCAGAACAATACAATCCACCTTGCGATCGCGAGCTGGGAATGGCCGAGTTACTTCGACCCCGAACAGCGCCTGAAGGGCATCCGGCTCGACCTGGCCGAATATCGACGGCCCGATCCCAAGACGGCGCCCTGCCGCGCCAAGGCGGCTGGCCTCTACATGATCTGCACGATTTCCAAACATCGAGCGGAACGCAAAGGTTACGCCGATGCGATGATGCTCGACTGGGAAGGACGCGTTGCAGAATGCACCGGCGCCAATATCTTCTTCGTCAAGGATGGCAAGATCCATACGCCGATTGCCGATTGTTTCCTCGACGGCATTACCCGGCAGACAGTGATCGGACTCGCACGCAAGCGCGGTTTCGAGGTCATCGAACGTCGCATCATGCCCGATGAACTGAACGGCTTCTCCGAGTGCTTCATCACCGGATCGGCCGCCGAAGTCACCGCCGTCGCCGAGATTGCACAGTGGAATTTCAATCCCGGCGGCATCACCAAGACGCTGATGGATGATTATACGTCGGAAGTGAAACCAAAGGCGGCCGCGGCGTAAGATCTATCCGCGCATTGCTGTGGCGCTGGGCGCGCGCGGCCGCAGCAGCGTGACGTAGCGCACGTGATTGGCCACGACAAAATCGTTCATGCGCTCATCGAGGACGCGCCGCCGGCTTTGCGAAGCGTGCCGCAGCAGCAATTCGCCGTCGCTGCCGAAGGCAATAAAGCCGACATGAAAGTAGTCCAGGTTCGGCCGTTGCGTAATAAAGCCGATGATATCTCCGCGGGCGAGCATCGGCTTGTTGGCCAGGAGGGCTGCGCGGGAACCACGGTCATCGAAAATAGGCGGCGGCCGAGCTCGCGATGCCAATAAACGGTTTTCTGAATTTCGATCGAGCCCGGAATGTCGACTGCCTGACAGACGCCGTTTTCGATATTGTGCTGGCCCCACTCGAAAAAATAATGATTCCGCTCGCGCCAGTTCACAATACCATTGTGATAGCGAATCTTGCGCAATACGGAATCGAACTCACCGGGATTTTCGGCAATCGCCGCAGCAACCACCGTTTCGCAGAACGTCACGCAATCAAAACCATCATCGCGCGCGACGAAATGCTCCGGCCGGCGCGGCCCGCCGACCAGCGTGAATCCGAGGTAGCGGGTCCCGCGCAGCGCGGCGGAGATAAAATCGATCCTTTGCGAAATCGAACCTTTGGCGTGCGCTTGCTCGATAAGGTGTGCGATTCGCGCTTCGGCGGCCTCACCCGGCCGCATGCCCGACGCCAACAACCCGCCGGCGAGAATACCCAGGATGTGGCGGCGATTAAGAGCCGAGTCGGATCGCATGGGGGTCCTTTTGCCCACTATTCCCTTACAACGACGAGTTGGTCGACACCGGATTCCGCCCCCCACACTTCTCCGGGGCGACCGAGCAGTTGCCGCACGGACGCACCGCGTCGGTCGCTCGGAAAACTCTCGAACGTCTCGGAGGCCGGGTCGAAGCGCAGAATTGCATTGGCAATGCCGAGGCCTATCTGATTGGTACGGCCGGTCTTCGTGTTGAGGATGCCGATCGCGCCTTGCGACTGCGCGGTGTACCAGACGCTGCCGTCGGGCGCGGGCGCCACATCGTGAGGGTGCGCTCCGCGCGGCACATCGAAATGCGTGACCTCCGCCGTGAGCGCCGGACGTATAGCCAGGGTCACGAGCGTCACCGCCGCGAGCACAACAGGAACCATTTTGCCCTCCAGCAAACGCCCCTCGCGTAATTATTTAACTGCCTCGCGCCCGTGGCGCTGCGGCTTCCAGCGTTCCGCCGCCGCGTCATCAGCGGCCTTTGCATCGACCCATGCTTTGCCGCCCGTGCGCTCAACCTGTTTCCAGAACGGCGCACGCGTTTTCAAGTAGTCCATCAAAAATTCGGCTGCAGCGAAGGCGGCCTCCCGATGCGAGGACGTCGTGACGACCAGTACGATATCTTCGCCCGGCTCGATGCGACCGTATCGATGGATGATCGTAATGCCGAGCAAGGGCCACCTGCCCGCCGCTTCGGCAGCATGACGCTCGATTTCTGTTTCCGCCATTCCGGGGTAGTGCTCGAGCGTAAGTGCGGCGATCGGCTCGCCGTTCTCATTGCCGCGGCATATCCCGGTAAAGGTCACGACTGCGCCGACATCGTTGCGGCCGCGCACGAGCTTCGTCGCTTCCGCGGCGGCATCGAAAGGCTCGCGCTGCAAACGCACGGTAGGTTTCATGGCGCCAATCTAGCCCGCCGGAGGCGACTAGGCTATCCGCCCGTCATTGGCGGAAAGAACGCGATTTCTCCGGCGCCTTTTATTAATGTCTCAGGCCGTACATGATTTTGATCGATCGCGGCGCGGATCACCTTCCGATTCTCGAAGGCGTGAGCATATTCATCGCCGCGCGAAACAAGCCAAGCCATAAGCTCGCCTACCGTGGTCACGCTCGACGGAACCTCGACTACTTCTTCGGGCTTGCCGACACGCTCGCGCACCCAGGCAAAATAACGCAATTTCACGTTCATTCATCAATCATATAGCGCAGGCCCGCGCGCATATAGTCCCAGCCGGTGTATAGCGTCAGGATTGCGGACAACCACAACAACAAAATGCCGATCTGCGTGACGACCGGCACAATGAGGTCGCCGGCATCCCCCGCAATCAGAAACCCGATCGCTACCATCTGGCCCGTCGTCTTCCATTTCGCCAGCCGCGTCACCGGCACACCGACGCGCAATTCGGCAAGATACTCGCGCAGGCCCGACACCAATATCTCCCGGCAGAGAATGACCACCGCCGCCAGCAGCGCCCACCCGCGGATCGTCTCTTCCGCCGCCAGCATCAGCAGACAAGACGACACCAGCAGCTTGTCCGCAATCGGATCGAGCATGCGCCCCAGCGATGACTGTTGTCCCCAGGTGCGGGCGAGATAGCCATCCAAAATGTCGGTAATGCCGGCCGAGATAAAGATGGCGAGGGCGACCCAGCGAAGCCACAGCGGACCGTCGAAAATGCTCTGCCAATACATCAAGCCAACCACAACCGGCACGGCGGCGATGCGCGCATAGGTCAACAGGTTCGGCAGCGCGAGTGGGCGCGCCGGCAATGGCCGCGAACTGATGGCATTCATGCGGGAAAAGAACACCCGCGCCGCCATCAGGTCAACCGGAAACGGCCCCCAATCACCGTTGATTGTGCCTTATTGAATTGGCGGCTTGGGAAGGCGGCTCTCGCCGGGCTCCATGACGAAGGTTTGATCGAGGGAGTACCATTCGCCCTTCACGTCGTCGGCCGGCGCCGGCCCGTCATGGCGGACATAATTGCCGACGAGCGCGCGCGTCACACCGAACTGGACGTCGGTTTCCAGCCTCTCGTCATCATTGACGTATACCTGCGATATCAGCGTCTTGAATCCATTCCTGAAGATCAGAAAATGGAGATGCGCCGGCCGGTAATTGTGCCTTCCCGTGGCGCGGACGAGATCGCCCACCGGACCATCAACTGGAATCGGATATCCGGCAGGCCTTACGCTCCGGAAGGCAAAATGGCCCTGCGCGTCCGTCATGAACTTCCCGCGAAGATTCATCGGCGCCTGCTTTGGATCCTGCTGCTCATAGAAACCCTCCGGAGAGGAATGCCAGATATCCACCTCGGCGCCCTCTATCGGTTTTCCGTTTTGGTCTTTCACCCAGCATTTGACGAACAGTGCCGGCCCAGGCGTCGGCGAGCGCACGATGGAAGCCCCGCTTTCGGTCCGCGGAGAATTCATCCTCCAAAAGGGCCCGAGCAGATTGGCAGTCGTCTCGGTCTGTCCGCGATTGCCGTTGTTGAGCAGACAAATCAGCGTCGAGAACCCGAGCGAACCCGACATCAGTACAACCTCGTTGTGCTTGTCATCGGTCTTCTGGCCAAGCTTTACGATGTACTGAACCGCTTTTTCAAATTCCTCCTCGGTGAGATGAACGTCGCGCGCAAACGCGTGCAAATGGGTCACCAGCGAAATGAGAATTTCCCGTAGCCGCGGCGGCTGCGTGTTCTTGAATGCCTCCGTCACGGCCTTTGTGACGTCCTCCTGCCGCTGAATGATCATTCTTGATGCCCGCCTAGTGAGCCGCTGACTCGTGGAAGAATTCATATATCTTTCGCGCTGTCTCTGCATTAATTCCCGGTACCTGCGCAAGATCCGGCAGGCTTGCCCGCTCAATTGCTTTCACAGTGCCAAAATGGCGCAGCAAGGCCCGCTTTCGCGTGGGACCAATGCCCGGAATTTCCTGCAAGCCGGCTTCGCGGATGTCCTTCTTGCGTCGAACGCGGTGCGACCCGACGGCGAACCGGTGAGCCTCGTCGCGCAACCGTTCGATGAAATAGAGCACAGGATCGCGTGGTGGCAGCTTGAACGGCTCCCGGCCCGCAATGAAGAATGTCTCTCGACCGGCATCACGGTCGCGCCCTTTGGCAATGGCGACAATTGGGATATCGGTCACACCAAGCGCGGCCAATGTTTCCTGGGCAGCGTTGAGCTGGCCCTTCCCACCGTCAATGAGGACAAGATCAGGCCAGGGCTGGTCGTCATCTCCGGCCGGCATGAGGGACGCAAGGACATCTTTCACCGTGCTGCGCGGGTTTTCTTCCAGCAGCCGCTTGAAGCGGCGCTGCAATACTTCCCGCATCATGCCGTAGTCATCACCCGGGACGAGCTCTGACGAACGGATATTAAACTTGCGGTACAGGTTTTTCCGGAAGCCTTCCGGCCCTGCTACGACCATTGCGCCGACCGCATTGGTGCCGCCGATGTGACTGTTGTCGTACACTTCGATACGTCGCGGCGCACGCGGCAGCGAAAATGTCTCCGTCAACGCACCGAGCAATTTCTGCTGCGAGGACGTGTCGGCAAGCTTTCGTGCAAGAGCTTCCCGCGCATTGGTGAGGGCGTGCTGCACCAATTCCTTCCGTTCGCCGCGCTGAGGGAGACTGACCTCAACCTTGTGACCGCTCTTTGCTGTCAGCGCGGCGGAGAGCAGCGCGCGCTCGTCGAAGTCATTTGACACGAGAATGAGGCGCGGCGCCGGTTTGTCATCGTAAAACTGCGCGAGAAAAGCGCCGAGGACTTCCGGCGATCCGATCGCCCGGTCGGCCTTGGGAAAATAGGCGCGATTTCCCCAATTCTGCCCGGTGCGAAAGAAAAAGACTTCCACGCAAGTGTAGCCGCCGGCCTGATGGACCGCAAAGACGTCAGCATTCTCTATGTTGCGCGGGTTGATGCCCTGATGGGATTGTATCGCGGAAAGCGCTGACAGCCTGTCGCGATAGATCGCGGCGCGCTCGAAATCGAGCGCGGCCGAGGCCTCGTCCATCTCGTGAGCCATTTCCTTTTGCACGCTCCGGCTACGACCGGAAAGAAATTCGTTGGCCTCGTTCACCAGCTCGCTGTAGCCGGCGAAGTCGATCTCGCGCGTACAGGGCGCCGAGCAGCGTTTTATCTGGTGGAGCAGACAAGGCCGCGTCCTCGCCTCAAAATAAGAGTCTGAGCACGACCGCAAAAGGAACGCCCGCTCCAGTGCATTGATCGTGCGATTGACTGCCCCTGCAGACGCAAACGGCCCGTAGTAGCGGCCCGGCCGTGTGCGCGCTCCGCGATGCTTCAGGATTTGCGGCGCCCAATGGTCAGATGTAATCAGGATGTAGGGAAACGACTTGTCGTCGCGCAGGAGAACATTAAAGCGCGGCCGCAGGCGCTTGATCAGATTAGCTTCCAGCAGCAGCGCCTCGGTTTCGGTTTTGGTGGTGACAAATTCCAGTGTCGCCGTAGCCGCGATCATGCGGGAAATTCGGCTGTCGTGCCCGGTGGGCCGCGCATAGGCCGTGACCCGCTTTTTTATGTTCTTAGCCTTGCCGACATACAGAACGTCTCCGCGCGCGTCGATCATGCGATAGACGCCCGGAGCTGGTGGGGCGAGCTTGGTAAAGCGCAAAATGGCGGCGCGCCCAGCCGCAAGCGTGCCGGGCGGCGCGGCTTCAGATTCCGCCTCCGGAAGCGAGGCCTCCTCTTCGTCTTCGCGCAGCTCGGTCGCCGGATCGATGTCTTTAGTGCCGTTCATGGGGAACAACATAATGGGGCGCGCGCAGTCTTGCATGTCCAATCACGGACTCCCCGGGGGCGTCCATGGACTAAGAATTTCGGCCCGCTATTCAACAGCCTCGCTATCGACGGTACGCCACGACAAATGCTGGCCGCCGTCGACGGGAAGCGTGACGCCGGTGACGGCCGTTGCCTGCGCGAGATAGAGGACGGCCTGTGCAATGTCTTCGGGCCCGGGTCCGCGCTGGAGCGGAAGGCTCTCTGCTTGCGCGGCGAACTGCACCTCGGTCTGACGTGGACTAGGGAGCGTCGGGCCCGGCGCCACGGCATTGACTCGAATTTTAGGGGCGAGCGCCTGCGCCAGTGTCGTGGTTGCCGTAAAAAGCGCGCTCTTGCTCAAAGTGTAGGAAAAAAACCTCGGGTTTGGTTTGACCACGCGTTGATCGAGAATGTTGACAATCGAAGCGTCGAGCCCCGCGGGGACCTGTCCGACGAAGGCTTGCGACAGGAAAATAGGCGCCTCCAGATTGACGGAAATCGCCCGCTGGAAACGCGCATGCGACATTGTTTCGATATCGTCGGGTTCAAATTCGCCGGCGTTGTTGACCAGGAGTGTGAGCGGGCCGAATGCCGCAGCGGCCGGAATGAGGCCGCGGACGGCATCGCGATCGGTGAGATCGGCAAGCACCACGCTGGCGCGGCCACCGGAATTTGTGATCGCCTCCGCAAGCCGCTCGGCATCCTCGCGTGAATTGTTGGCGTGTAAAACCACTGCGTATCCCGCACGTGCGAGGACAAGCGCTATGGCAGCTCCGATGCGTCGGGCTGCACCGGTGATGAGCGCTGCACGCGCGCTGCTTCTTGCACTGTCCGGCATCTCAACCAACCTGCACGGCTTTTGTCAGGCACCGGAACATTGTGTCGCCACTCGCGCCGGTCCGTCCCAGCGTGTCGCTATAGTAAATGGCTGATGAGCGCACATGGTAAACGCGGGCCTAGGAAATTGCGTAAAAATAAGAGTTCTTTAGTGATGTCAACCGCTCGGTCTTTTTGGTTCATAACCGTTTAACCTAAAAGGCCCGATAAATCCCTCACGAAAATGTCGAACTTTCGCCGACGGGCCGGCGTGACCGCTCCATCTTTTGCGCGTGTGTGTCGCATTAGGAGCGGGAGTTGTGTGGAGGGTAAAATGAAGAAAATGATCCTGGCAATGACTGTCGCGACCGCGACAGGGGGTGCGGCGACAGCTGCAGATCTTCCACGCGGGCCTGCGCCTTATTATCCGCCGCCAACCAGCGTCTATAATTGGACCGGCCCATACGCGGGTCTCAATCTTGGCTACGAATGGGGCAAAGTCACCAATAGCAATCTCGAGCCGGGCGGCATCGCCGGCGGCGGCCAGCTCGGCTACAATTGGCAGACTGGACAATTCGTGTTGGGTGTCGAAACCGACATCCAGGCCAGCGGCGCTGACGATACTTTCGCGCCGTACAAGTTTTCCAATCCCTGGTTCGGAACGCTGCGCGGACGAGCTGGCTTTGCGATCAACAATGTCCTTCTGTACGGCACCTTTGGTCTCGCTTACGGCGAGCTCAAGGGCGAATTCTTCGGCGTGGAGGAAGACAAGACACTCGTGGGCTGGACCGGCGGCGCCGGCTTGGAATTCGGCTTTGCGCCGAACTGGTCGGCGAAAGTCGAGTATCTCTACATGGATCTTGGCAGCCGCGCTTACACGATCACCGGCGTCAATAACGGTTTGCAAGCAAGTTACCTGCGACTCGGCGTGAACTACCACTTCTGACAACTCAGTCGCACCATTTGCAAAGACCCCGGCCCGACAGCCGGGGTTTTTCATTTGCGAGCGAGACGAGTTCCATCGATCTGAGCAATTTGTCGCGCGAAGTTGCGTCAATCATTTCTTCACCGCGATTATTGATCGCGCAAATGCAGATCGAGGCAACAACATGACTTTTCGTCGTCCTGAATCGGGCGACGCAATTTAAAACATGTCGTCGAGTGTGACTTCTACGCACTAGACGTGAAAGTAATTCTGAATACTTTCCCGGCACCAATGATGGGTGGGTGGGTACTCTGACGGAGGTTTTGGAAATGAAGCGTTTGATTTTGGTTGGCCTGGCTGGGCTCGCCGCAGCGACGATGATGCAGCCGGCGAGCGCCGCCGATATTGCGCGGCGGCAGGCCATGCCGATGAAGGCGCCCGCCTACTACGCACCCTATAATTGGACCGGATTCTATGTCGGTATCAACGGCGGTGGCGGCTGGGGACGATCCGACTGGACGAATGCAGCCGGATCGACCGGATCGTTTGATGTTTCCGGCGGAGTCGTCGGCGGCACCGTCGGTTATAATTGGCAGATGAATCAGGTCGTCTTCGGTCTCGAGGGCGATATCGACTGGAGCGGCATCAAGGGCAGCACCTCTACGGGAATCTGCGCCGGCTCCGCATGCGAAACGCGCAACAACTGGCTCGGCACCGTGCGCGGACGCATCGGATATGCGTTTGATCGGTTCATGCCGTACCTGACCGGCGGCCTCGCCGTCGGCGATATCAAGGCATCGCAAGTCGGCTTTGGAAGCGCGACCGAAACCAAGGCCGGATGGACACTCGGCGGCGGGTTGGAAGCCTCGATCGTCGGCCCATGGACCGCAAAGATCGAATATCTCTACGTCGATCTCGGCAACCAAAGCTGCGGCGTCGCCTGCACCGGTCTCGCAACCGATGTGGACTTCCACGCCAATGTTGTGCGCGCCGGCGTGAACTACCGGTTCTAAGCCGGAGCGTATCAGCGTTTCAAAAGACCCCCGGATCTCGATCCGGGGGTTTTTCATTTTGGAACTTCTGGGGAGCCCGGCGTCAAGATCAGCGCACCGCACGGAACCAGCACCGCCAGGCCTGCGTTGACTGCGCGATCGGGGGACGGCGTATCCGCGCCCGTCCGCAAAATTCGCAAGTCAAAGTTCAAATGAGGTGCGTCATGAAGAAGTTTCTGCTCGTGGGCGTGGCGATGATCGCGCTTGGCACCGTTTCAGCGTCGGCAGCGGACATCCAGCGTCGGCAGATGCCGGTAAAGGCGCCAGCGTATATGCCGCCGCCGGTTTACAACTGGACCGGTTTTTATGTCGGCATCAATGGCGGCGGCGGATGGGGCCGCTCGGATTTCTCCGATCCGTTCGCCTCCGGCTCCTTCAACACGTCAGGCGGCCTGGTGGGCGGCACGGTCGGGTACAACTGGCAGATGGGCCAAGTCGTGTTCGGTCTCGAGGGTGATATGGACTGGAGTGATATTCGCGGAAGCACGCTTTGCGGCGGCGTGACGAGTTGCGAGGTTCGCAATGACTGGCTCGGTACGGCCCGCGGCCGTCTTGGCTACGCTTTCGATCGCATCATGCCTTATGTGACAGGCGGCCTTGCAGTGGGTGACATCAAGACGTCCGTTCCGGGATTTGGCGACACACGGGACACCAAGGCAGGTTGGACGGCGGGCGGCGGTGTCGAAGCAGCAATCGCCGGACCGTGGACCGCGAAAGTCGAATATCTCCACGTCGACCTTGGGCGTACGAGTTCGGTGCTTGGTTCCAATGCAAAGTTCAATGCAGATATCGTCCGTGCAGGTCTGAACTACCGGTTCTGATCTGGACGCCACAAAGCCAAAGGCCCCGCTGCGCGCCGCGGGGCCTTTGTGCTTTTTCAAACCGGAATATGCATCTCCATTTGCGCGACGCGCACCGCCGAAAAGATACACGCGCGCCAATATGCGGCTCGCCAAAGGTTCAGCGTGGGAAATTCGCGCACGCTCGCCGCATGCGCGGAGGATCAGCCCGTGACTACCAGATTGACGGCTTTTGGACCTTTGCCTTTTTTGTCGGGCTCGACATCAAAGCTGATCCGCTGCCCTTCGTTCAACCCTTTCAGCCCGGCCTGTTCGACTGCTGTGATGTGGACGAAAACATCACGTCCGCCATCGTCCGGTTTAATAAATCCGTAGCCCCGCTCGCCATTGAAGAATTTCACGACACCCGTTTGTGCCATCGGGAAAACTCCTCTCCCCCACTGCTCCGCCGCCGGCCCCACGCACGGCGGCTCGGCTGGACATTCACAATCGGGGAAAGCATCGGCCAACCGGCCTCAGTTACTCCGCCGGCCCCCACAGGAGGCGGAACGTCGCTGCCAATATGGAACTACACACTAACTGCAAGCCGGTGGAAAGGGGCCCACAGGATCAGTGGCCGGCGGCCCGTCCGGCGTCCGCCAGCCAGTCGAGGTGGAATACCGGTTTGCCGCCCTGCACGAGGATGGCGGCCAGGACCGGCAGAAGCGTTGAAAGTTCGCTTTCCAGGGTCCACGGCGGATTGACGACGATCACTCCGGTGCCATTGAGCCGGGTTGGATTGCCAAGGGGCGCGACCAGGACTTCAACGCGCAATGCCTTGCCCAGCCCCGACCGCCGCAATCGCTTGGCCAACAGGTCAGGCTCTGTACGGCCCTTGATCGGATACCAAAGCACATAGATCCCGGTCGGCCACTTGCGGTGAGCTGCGGCTAAACCACTGACCAGGCGAGAAAAATCTTGCCCCTCCTCGAATGGCGGGTCGACCAGGACGAGGCCACGGCGTTCCTTGGGGGGAACATAGGCGTTAAGCGCGGTCCATCCATCAATTTTGAGGGCCTTGATCCGCGCGTCGCCCTGCAGATTGCGCGACAGGTTGCTTGCCGCCTTCGGCTCCAGTTCACATGCGATCAAGCGATCCTGCGGGCGTAGCCAAGCGCGTGCCAGGGCCGGCGATCCTGGATACACGCGGAGCCGGCCCGGTTCATTGAGCGCGTTGACCACTTCAAGGTATGGCGAGAGCAAAGCCGCCACCGTGTCGGGAAGCGGGGCCGCCATGAGCTTCTCGATGCCACCGTGCCATTCACCGCCGCGGAGCGCTTCCACTCCGGTCAGGTCGTAAAGCCCAGCGCCGGCATGGGTGTCGATCACGCGAAATGCGGCCGGCTTGCTGCGCAGATAGTTCAGTATGCGGCAAAGCACTGCGTGTTTGACCACATCGGCGAAGTTGCCTGCGTGGAATTCGTGGCGGTAGTTCACGGCGCGGCTCGCATCTCCGTTTCATCGTAAGCGGCGTTCAAGGTCGGGACTGTCGCGCGCGTTTATTGCATGGAATTATTGCAGAGCGGTACGCTCGCGGCGCCGACTATCGGCCACCACGTACAGCCGGCATTGCAATCCTGTCACGGCGGCAGGCCCGGCGTGCGATCCCCGGGCATGCGCGAAACGAAAAATCTTTGGCGAGGCACAACCACACTTCAGTCAGGCGCTTGCTGTCGCAGGAAACCGTGATCGCCTGACGCGAAAGCGCGGGATTGGCCTTGATGAATGCGTCCACCACTTCACCGGGCGTTACCGACGCCGGCGTATCGAGCGCGAGATATTCCGGCGGAATCTTCACGGCAGAGCGAGCCTTCCGCACGTCCGCGAAATACGCTTGCGGGCTCAGGCCCGCACACGTGCCGTGGCGATCCCATTCATGAAAGATCAGCTGAGGGCTCGGCATCAGATCGAGCATTCGTCCGACAATGGCATGGTTCAATCGCGGCGCCGGTATCTGGCAATAGGAAGGAAAACCCCGCTCGTACTGCGGCCACAGGCCGTGAACGACAAAAGCAAATGGCCGGCCGCTGCACTGTTGGTCCGGCGAACGGTTGGACGCACGAGTCTGCGCGGACTCGCAATATGACGGCGACCAGGACAGCGCTAATACATAAAAATCAAACTGGCCGGGCTCACCCTGGCGACGGCGATCCTGCGCCGGCGCGATGCCCACAAGGACGCTCGTGAGGGCGAGTGCGACAGCAACGACATAGGCGCGCCGAGGAGCAAAGCAGCGGCCCATGTGCGTCCTCACCCGACGAAAAGAACAAATCGGAAATTGACGAAGCTCAACGGTTCCATGGTAGGGGTACCGTCAAGGCACGAACGGTTCGAGAACAAAACAGGTCAAACAGTGATCAGCTGTCAGGTGGTCAGGGCTGGGCCATCTTGCAGGCCGGGTTGTAGGCCCAATTCCGGTCAAGTCCCACCACGCACCACTCGACCCCCCAAGTCATGCCGATCATGCCGCCGTCTTCGACGATCGAATAGTGGACCTTATGAAGCCGACCGTCGCTGACTTGAGCGACTGCGCTACAGAATCGGCGCGGCACCGTCTGCGGCGCCCAAGGGCGGAAGGCAGTTTCCCGGACGCGATCGAAACCGAGAATCTGCAGGTCGGAGTTCCAGAACCGGCCTTCCTTCTGCGCGAACCGGGACGCGATCGTGTCGAGTGCGGCCTCGCAAGGTGGCAGCACGCCATCATATCGTGGGCCAATCAGGTAGATGCCCTTTTCGATCCACCCCGCCGCGGCAGCGGGCGAGGCTGCGCTTGCAACAATGAGCGCGGCGACCAGAAGATACCGAAGAGAATGGGACAGTTTCGTCATGATTGAGCTCCCCGACCTGAAAGTCAGTTTAGCACAAGTTTCGTTGGCCGCGCTCGGCCTGATCAACAAGTTTACGGTCCGGCGTATTTGGCGGGCTCATTACGCGGCTTTCCAGTCCCCCAGTACAGCCTGCACCAGCGCCAATGCCGCCACCGCAGCGGTGTCCGCCCGTAAAATTCGCGGCCCAAGGGCGATTCGGACGGTTTTTGGCCGCTTGAGAAGCGCCGTTCTTTCCTCTTCGGAAAACCCTCCTTCGGGGCCGATCAATATCCCAAGGGGTGCCCGGACGACTTTTGCCTGCACCAGCGCGGCAACCGGATCCTTTACCTCGGCATCTTCGTCACAAAAAACCAAAAGGCGGTGCTCGTCATTGACGACCGTTTCCAGCCCGACCGGATCGCCGACGCCTGCCACATCCAGAATGCCGCATTGCTGTGCGGCCTCGACTACATTGGCACGCATGCGGTCAAGGTTGACGCGGGCAACCTGGGTATGCCGGGTAAGCACCGGCTGGAGATACGATGCGCCCATCTCCACAGCCTTTTGGACCAGGTAGTCCAGCCGCGCATGTTTGAGCGGCGCGAACAGAAAGTGCAGGTCACCCGCTGGTGGCTGCGCACGCAATTGCGATTCCACGGTCAGCGCCGCTCGCCGCGTTCTACTCCCTGAAAGGCTGCTTCGCCATTCGCCATCCCGGCCATTAAACAGCAGTACGGTCTCGCCGCGCCCCAGCCTGAGGACATTGAGGAGATAGTTTGCCTGATCCCGGTCGAGCAAAACGTCGCGACCGGCGCCCAAAGGGGCGTCGACGTAGAGCCGGGGGGTACGAAATTCGTAGCGCGGCATGGGGTTAGTCTTTGCCAGGGCGTAACCAACGCCGGTTTACGCAATCCGGCGCGACTTCGCGAGAGGCCTTACGGCCACCTTGCCGGTGCCGCCTTCCCGACGCATTCGGGTTGTTATAAGCCAGCAACATACGGCGAACTGAGATAATATGTGGGACGGGAGGAGAGTTCGATTCATGAATTTGCGCCGGACGATGATCACCGCGTGCATTCTTCCGCTTTATGCCGGGGCGGCCGCAGCACAAGGCGGGGCCGCACCGTCGCAGCAGGAACCGCCTTGCGTGCAGGAGTTCGTAAAGCTGCGCGACGACGTGGAGAAAAGGGCCGGGGCGATCAAGGCCGCGAATGAACGAAAAGCAACGCCGCGGGAAGCGTGCCAGTTGTTCAATGTCTTTGTGACTGCCCAGACAAAAATGCTTAAATACGCCGTCGACAATGGTGTCTGGTGCGGCATCCCTCCGCAAATCGTTGCAAATCTCAAAGCCGGCATTACCAAGACGTCTGAAATTCGTACCCGGGTTTGCCAAGTTGCTGCTGCGCCTGTGCAGCAATCGGGCCCAACCTTGAGCGACGCGCTCTCCAGTCCAGTCCCAAATTCCAACAACATCAAAACCGGCCGCGGCACATTTGATACTTTGACCGGTAGCCCGATCGGAAAATGAACGGGACGACCGGACGCGTTGCCGATGCGACCGGAAATTGGGTCGATAGTTTCGCGCCGGTCTACAGCCGTCCCTATCTGCGACTTGCCCGCCTCGACCGTCCGATCGGTTCGTGGTTGCTCCTGATGCCATGCTGGTGGTCGGTCGGCCTTGCCGGAATGCATGATGGCCGTTTCCCGAGCGTGTGGCACATCATCCTGTTTTTCATCGGCGCCTTTGCAATGCGCGGCGCCGGTTGCACATGGAATGATCTTGTTGATCGTGACCTCGATGGCCTTGTCGAGCGCACGCGCTCGCGGCCGATTCCATCGGGCCAGGTCACTGTCACGCAAGCCACCATTTTCATGCTGGGACAGGCACTCGTCGGCCTCTTGGTCCTGATCCAGTTCAATCGCTTCACGGTGGTGACAGGCCTCGCCTCACTGCTCGTAGTCGTGATCTACCCGTACATGAAACGCATCACCTATTGGCCGCAGATTTTTCTCGGCCTGGCATTCTCGTGGGGTGCGTTGATGGGTTGGCCGGCCGCGTTCGGTCGCCTCGATTGGCCTGCGCTGGTGCTGTATGCCGGTTCGATTTCATGGGTGATCGGATACGACACGATCTATGCGCACCAGGACCGCGAGGACGACCTCCTGATCGGCATCAAATCGACGGCCCTCTTGTTCGGTGAACGTACGCCGCAAATGCTGGCGACTTTTTACACCGGAGCGGTCGCGTTGATTGCGGCGGCCGGATTGATGGCGGGCGGCGGATTGATATTCGCAGCCGGATTGATTGGTTTCGCCGTGCATCTCGCCTGGCAAATCTCGCGGCTCGACATCGACGACCCCGCCTATTGCCTGGTCCTGTTCAAATCAAACCGGGACGCCGGGCTCATTCTTTTCGGCGCGATGCTGGTCGACGCGGCGGTATAAACGCGGCCGGCAATTCAGCTCAATGAGCACTCAGTCGGTCGCCTATGCCTGTGGCGCGGGCTGAACTCGACCGGCTTGGCATCGGGGAATCGATCGTTGCAGTGGTGGTGCCGCCCTGCAACGCGGGCACAGAACTTGTCACGTCATCGAGATCGAGAATGTAACCGTCCTGGCCGGGCACCGCCTCCGGCGCGCGGTTCGCCTTCCCTGCCGCCCGGGTAATCGAGCCGCTATATTGGGGGCCGCCATGACGGCCGGCATAGACAGCACGCGCCTTCGCGGCGGCGACCTCTCCGGACATAGCCTCTGGCCGGCAGGGCCGGTCTCCGCTGGCACGCCGCATAAGGTCGACGTGAATGTGGTTGTAGTGCGCAGCGTTGTAACCCGGCGCCAGCACGGTGGTGAAATTTTCACACGCGGAGAATTGCACGTCGTGCAGGAATCCCTGCTCTTCCGGCGAGCCGTGCCATCCTTCCTGCACCGTGATGCGACGGCCGTCGGCAAGCGTGAAGGCGGCGATGTCGATTGCATTGCCAAAAGCATGCTCGGAAATGTGCGACGTGCCGGCACCAACCATGCTGCGGCAGGAATAAGCAGAAATCTGCTTGATCTCGACGACTTGCGCGCCAAACCAGCGCTGTGCAGCGGGTTGCACGCCTTCGCTCACCCACCGATCGAGCGCCGATACTAAAGGACAGGCGAGCGTTGCCGAAGGCGTCAGTGTCGCGGGCGAGGCAGCGACACTGAACAGGGAGCCGCGCGACGGTCCGAGCGCCGGCGCAGCGCGTTGCGGTGCCTGATAGACCGGCGCACCGTAGCTGCGTTGCGGCGGATTGGGCGCGGCCGCGCGGCCGCGCGGCAGCACCGCATCGTCAGGAATATCGTCGGGCAGTGGCGCGGCAGCCGGCGTAACACCAGGCTCGGAGCCCGGAGGATTCAGTGTCATCGGTTGGCCGGCATCGTAACGCACCGCAGGCGGCGGTCCCGGCACCCAGCGCATTTGCGGTTGCCCTGGCGGCTGCTCGGGCATCGATTCAATTTGTGGCCGCGCTACCGTCGCGGGCGGAGCGTACCGAGGCTCGGTCACGGGCCAGCGCGGCATCTGCGCGGATGCATTCGGAATTGAGCCGGGTGGCCGGAGATCGTCGGCGTAACTGATGGCAGGAGCGCTTTCACCCAAAGCCGCGACCTTGAGCGGAAAGTCGGCCCCGCACATGCCGGGCCCTTCGATCGGCTCCATGCGCACGACGCCGGCGCCTAATTTGACGGTACCGGATTTGAGGCATTCGACCTCAGCCTCGTGCCGCCAGGGCGCCCGCTCACCGGAAAAGAAACTGCGGCCGCAGCCGGCCAGTGCCAGCAGCACTCCCGTGCCGACGAGATAGAAGCCAACGCCACCCTTCATGCCCGCAAAAATGCGAGCAGTTTCTTTAACGAGGCTTCAACGATCGCAGTTGGCGATTATGTTAAGGATAAGAAATCGTTGCCAGCGCTAAGCCGTTTATTGTGCGGGCCTGCTGCCAAGCGTCTCGTTGCTTGCAGGCGTGATGCCAAGCGTATCGCCGACACGTTTGACCGTTTTGAACTGGTCTTCCATTGCCTCCCTGAATTCGTCCGCCGTCCCCGGATTGACCACCTGGCCGAGAGCGGAGAGTTTCGATTCAATTTTCGGATCGGCGGCAATCCGGTCGCGGGCCTCCCGGGGAATACTGCGCGGACCGAGGATTCCATTGAGACCGTCAAATTCCAGTGACTTGTAGCCAGCCTCGGCCACCGTCGGAATATCGTTCAAGGACTTGGCATGCTGGCGCGATGTTGCCGACAGGGCCGCATAATCGATCGGCAGCCCGTTACCGGATTCAAATTTTTATTTTTTGCGGAACTGGAGTCGTTTTATGTGCGTTCGCCTCTCGGCAGACTCTGCTTCGAGAACTTCGGTGGCAATTGCCGTAAAATCGCCATGAAAAATCCGGCGGACCATGAGTTTTGCACTCAAACATTTTGATACCGGTGAATCTTTTTCGGTCGCGCGATCAAGCGGTTGCTTCACGCTGCGTAGCGGTAACTTGTCGCCGAAAAAATTTTGATCGGCGACTTGTGACCCACTTCGGCACAGCCCCGGTTTCGTGCTAGCATCTGTCAGTCAACAAGGGAGGCACCTGCCGTGGACCTTGCCTTGAAGCTCAACGTGCTGGCGGTATGCGCCGTCTTCGTCTTTGTCGGCGCAGTATTGCTGGGGGCATTCTGAGTTCAAGAGGCCAACGACGACGCCAATCAAACAATTTGCCGGTGTAAAACCGGCCGACAATTCAAACACCGGAGAGCACGCTCTCCGGTGTTTTCAATTTCACGCGGCCACAATGCTGGGCGAGGCATGCACATCGTAGTTGAGGATCGGCGCGAGCCAACGTTCGCATTCGCCCACACTCCAATCTTTCCGCCGCGCATAGTCTTCGACCTGATCGCGCTCGATCTTGCCGACGCCGAAATAGGCGCTTTGCGGATGGCTGAAATAAAGACCGCAAACGGCCGCGCCCGGCCACATCGCAAAGCTCTCGGTGAGCTTTACGCCTATGCGTTCGCTCTCAAGCAGCTTGAACAGCGTGCCCTTCTCCGTGTGATCGGGCTGCGCGGGGTAACCGGGCGCCGGTCGGATACCCTGATACTTTTCGGAAATCAGCTGCTCTTTGCTCAGCGCTTCGTCCGGAGCATAGGCCCAGAAATCCTTGCGCACACGCTGATGCAGACGTTCGGCAAGCGCCTCTGCCAGGCGATCGGCCAGCGCCTTGACCATGATCGCGGAGTAGTCGTCGTTTGCCCGCTTGAATCGCTCGGCAACCTCGTCTTCTCCGATGCCGGCCGTAACGGTGAACGCGCCGACATAATCGCAAAGTCCACTGTCGCGCGGAGCAATGAAATCAGACAGCGCCGCATTGGCGCGGCCCTCGCGCTTGGAGAGCTGTTGCCGCAAAGAATGCAACACCGCTACAGGCTGCGCCCGCGTCTCATCGGCATAAACGAGGATATCGTCTCCATCGGCATTGGCGGGCCAGAAGCCGAGCACGGCACTCGCTCTGAACCAGTTCTCCCCGACGATCTTTTCCAGCATCGCGCATGCGTCTTCATACAAAGGCCGCGCCGCCGGCCCAAATTTCGCATCGTCGAGAATGGCTGGGAATTTTCCGGCAAGCTCCCAGGTCGAAAAGAACGGCGTCCAATCGATATAGTCGATCAGTTCCTTGATGGGATATTCGGCGACCAGTTTTGTACCGAGAAAGCGCGGCTTCGGCGGCTGATAGGCGCCGGACCAATCAAGCTTGAGCGCATTTGCGCGGGCGTTCGCCAGCGGCAATCGCGCCTTGTCCTCCTGCGCGCGCGCATGCGCGGCGGCAATCCGGGCATATTCACCGCGCAATTCGGCGACATAAGGCGGCCGGCCGTCGACTGACATGAGCGTCTGCGCGACGCCAACGGCGCGGCTCGCGTCATTCACATATACCGTCTGTCCGCGCTTGTAATTGGGGTAAATCTTCACAGCGGTATGGACTCGGCTGGTAGTGGCGCCGCCGATCATCAACGGCAGTTCGAAGCCCTGTCGCTCCATTTCGGCAGCGACATGACACATCTCGTCGAGCGACGGCGTGATCAGCCCCGACAGGCCGATAATGTCAGCCTTCTCCGCACGCGCGGTCTCCAGGATCTTGGCCGCGGGCACCATGACCCCGAGGTCGACCACTTCGTAATTGTTGCACTGAAGAACCACCCCGACGATGTTCTTGCCGATGTCGTGCACGTCGCCCTTTACGGTCGCCATGACGATCTTGCCGCTTGAACCACCGTGCGCCCGGCCGTCCTTTTCCTGTTCCATGAAAGGCATCAGATAGGCGACCGCCTGCTTCATCACGCGCGCCGATTTTACGACTTGCGGCAGGAACATTTTTCCGGACCCGAACAGGTCACCGACAATGTTCATGCCATCCATCAGCGGACCTTCGATCACGTCGAGCGGACGCTTTGCCCGCCGGCGCGCCTCCTCGACGTCGGCCTCGACGAAATCAGTGATGCCGTGCACCAGCGCGTGAGAAAGCCGCTTCTCGACCGGCTGTTCGCGCCAGGCGAGATCGGCTTCTTTGCCGGCCTGCCCTGCCCCATGGAATTTCTTGGCGAGCTCCAGCAGTCGTTCGCCCGCCTCGGCGCGGCGATTGAGGACGACGTCCTCGCACGCCTCGCGTAATTCCGGTTCGAGATCGTCATAAACCGCGATCTGGCCCGCGTTGACGATACCCATATCCATACCGGCCTTGATGGCGTGGAACAGGAAGACCGAGTGCATCGCCTGGCGTACGCGTTCATTTCCGCGGAATGAAAACGACAGGTTCGACACGCCGCCCGACACATGCGTGTGCGGCAATTCCGTGCGGATCCATCGCGCGGCGTCGATGAAGGCGACCCCGAAACCGTTGTGCTCGTCCATGCCGGTGGCGATCGCGAAGATGTTGGGATCGAAAATGATGTCCTCGGGCGGGAAACCGACCGTATTGACCAGGATGTCATAGGCGCGCTTGCAGATCGCGGTCTTGCGCTCGAGGGTGTCGGCCTGCCCTTTTTCGTCGAATGCCATGACCACCACGGCCGCACCATAGCGGCGCACCGTGCGCGCATGGTCGATGAATGCCGCCTCGCCTTCCTTCAGGGAAATCGAATTGACCACCGATTTTCCCTGCAGGCATTTCAGCCCCGCTTCGATTACCGAAAATTTCGATGAATCGACCATCACCGGCACGCGCGCGATGTCGGGCTCGGCCGCTATCAGATTGAGGAAGGTCGTCATGGCCTCCTCGGAATCGAGCAGGCCTTCATCCATGTTGACGTCGATGACCTGCGCGCCGTTTTCGACCTGCTCGCGCGCGATCGACAGTGCCGCGGAATAGTCGCCGGCGGTCACGAGCTTGCGGAATTTCGCCGACCCGGTGACGTTGGTACGCTCGCCCACATTCACGAACGGTATTTCGGGCGTCAGCGTGAATGACTCCAAGCCCGACAGCCGCAATTGCTTGGGCACATCGGGAATCGCACGCGGCGCTTTGCCAGCAACCGCCTTCGCGATCGCGGCGATATGCTCCGGCGTGGTACCGCAGCAGCCGCCGACCACGTTGACCAGCCCCGCCGCGGCGAATTCGCCGAGCAGTTCCGCCATATATTCCGGGCTTTCGTCGTAATAACCGAATTCGTTGGGCAGTCCGGCGTTCGGATAGGCGCACACGAACGTGTCGGCGAGCCGGCTCAGCTCGTCAATGTGCGCGCGCATTTCGCGCGCACCCAGCGCGCAATTGAGTCCGATGGTCACAGGCTTTGCGTGCTTGACCGAATTCCAGAAGGCGCCGGGCGTCTGGCCCGACAAGAGACGGCCCGAACGGTCGGTGATCGTGCCCGAGATCATGACAGGCACATCGAGGCCACATTCGTCGCAGACTTCGGAAATCGCGAATATCGCAGCCTTGGCATTGAGCGTGTCGAAGATGGTTTCGATCAACAGCAGATCGGTACCGCCGTCGATCAGGCCGCGCACCTGCTCGGCATAGGCGGCGCGCAGCTGATCGAAGGTGATCGCGCGAAAGCCCGGATTGGCGACATCGGGCGAGATCGACGCCGTGCGATTCGTCGGCCCCAGCGCGCCGGCGACGAAGCGGCGCCGGCCATCTTCCTTTTCCGCGCGTGCCGCCGCCTCGCGCGCGAGCGTCGCACCGGCCTGATTGAGCTCATAGGCGATCCCTTCCATGCCGTAGTCGGCCTGGGCGATCATGGTCGAGGAGAAGGTGTTGGTCGAGACGATGTCGGCGCCGGCACGGAAATAGGCGAGATGGATATCGCGCACGGCGTCGGGCCGGCTGAGATTGAGCAGATCGTTGTTTCCGCGCACCTCGCGATTCCACGCGTCGAAACGGGCGCCGCGGTAGCCTTCCTCGTTGAGCTTGAGCCCCTGGATCATGGTGCCCATGGCGCCGTCGAGCACGAGGATGCGCGACTTCATCAGATCGAGGAACGCGGAACGGGTGCCGGTACGTGACGTATTCACCGCAATGGTCTCCGGATCAGCTGACGGGCTGCACTGCGGGCCGCAAGCCCAACAGGTGACAAATCGCGAAAACAAGATCTGCGCGATTCATCGTGTAGAAATGGAACGTCGTCACCCCACGATCGACGAGGTCGACAACCTGCTCGGCGGCGACCGCCGCCGCAATCAGCTTGCGCGTCGCGGCGTCGTTATCGAGTCCGTGAAATCGCTCGGCAATCCACGCCGGCACTGAAGCACCACAGCGCTTCGCAAAGCCGGTCGTCGCCTTGAAATTCTGCACCGGCAGAATACCGGGCACGATCGGAATATCGATGCCGCGCGCCCGCACGCGATCGAGATACCGGAAATAAAGGTCATTTTCGAAAAAGAACTGGGTGATGGCGCGGTTCGCGCCGGCATCGACCTTCGCCTTAAGCATGTCGATGTCCGCCTCGACGGTTCTGCTGTCGGGATGTTTCTCCGGATAGGCCGACACCGAAATCTCGAAATCGGAGGCGACGCGTTTGATACCGCCGACCAGATCTGCCGCGTTCTCATAGCCACCCGGATGCGGTGCGTAATGTTCCCCCGCGCCGCCGATGGGGTCACCGCGCAAAGCCACGATGTGGCGCACACCGGCGTCGTGATAGTTGCGCACGATCGCATCGATTTCCGTCCGCGTCGCAGCCACGCAGGTCAGATGCGCAGCCGGCGTCAATGGCGTTTCCGCCAGGATCCGTCTGACCGTCGCATGGGTGCGCTCGCGCGTGCTTCCGCCGGCGCCATAGGTCACGGATACGAAATCCGGAGCAAGCGGCGCGAGACGCTCGATCGACTCCCACAGGATCCGGTCCATCTCCTCGCTGTTGGGCGGGAAGAATTCAAATGACACGCCGATCCGGCGCGGATTCCCACGCGTGAAACGGCTGGGGCGCACGAGGCTGTTCATCATGCCACCTCGCGGCGCAAAGGCGTTGCCATAAGCGCGCGCGTGTCGCGTGCTAGCCAGAGCGAAACAGCGATCTTGCCGTCGGGGCCCGGCTCGGGGGCGAGTGATTTATGCATCACGGGTTCGAGACCCGACGACACCATCCATTGGGTCACAGTTTCAGGCGCGAACCCGAGACGGCGATGCGCGAATTGTTCGCGCATGAATTCCTGTTCGTGCGGCGCAAAATCGACAACCAGCAACCGGCCGCCGGGGCGCAACACGCGCGCGGCTTCGTGGATCGCCCGCGCGCCATCGTCGAGGAAGTGCAGCACCTGATGCAGAATGACGACGTCGAAAGAATCGTTGGCCAGCGGCAAATCGTAGAGGTCGCCCTGGCGCACGCTGCAGTTTTTCAGGCCGGCGCGCTCCAGCCGGTCGCGCGCAAGCAGAAGCATGTCGAGCGACAGGTCGAGGCCGAGACCGCGCTCGATCTCGCCGCCGAACAATTCGAGCATCCGGCCGGTGCCGGTGCCGAGATCGAGCAAGGAGCGGAACGGCTTGTCGGCAAGCGCGGCACGGATGGCTTCCTCCACCGCTTCGTCGGCAACGTGCAGTTTGCGGATACGGTCCCACTCCACGGCGTGGGCGCGGAAATACGCCTGGGCGGCGGCAGCCCGCGCCTGCCTGACCGATGATAGTCGCTGCCGGTCGCGGGCAATGGTTTGATCGGCTGCGTTGAGCCGCTCGATCAGGGCGCGCGCGACGTCGGCCCCGCCGCCGTGTTCGGCGAGGCGGAAAAACGCCCAGGTCCCTTCGCGGAAGCGCTCGACCAGGCCGGCTTCGACCAGGAGCTTGAGATGGCGCGAAATGCGTGGCTGCGATTGGCGCAGGATGTCCGTGAGGTCGGAGACCGTCAGTTCGGCCTCGGCGAGCAACGCCAGCACCCGCAGGCGGGTCTCCTCACCGGCCGCCTTCAGGGCCGTATTGAGGGCTTCAAAACCAAGCTTGCCGGTGCCGGTCATTGACTGCCAACAATCCTCGTATGGGGCCAGTTCCCACCATATAAAGATATCTTTATACATTTAAGCGGCTTCTGGCAAGCCCATCTCTACTCGGGCCGATCGTGACCAACCTCGGCCAAGCACGACCAAACACGGCCATTCCCCACCAAACCGATCAACGGGCCCTCGGGGCGCGTTAAGGTGAGCATCGGCGCCCGACGGAGGAAAAAATGACCACAGGCGACTTCGGAATTCGCGATGGCGAGATGGCGGTGGAACTGCCCGCCCGGTCCGACGCGGTCCTCTATTTCCTTGGCCGCATCCATACGCCGTGGAAAGAGCGCAAGGACTGCCCCAGGAACGCCCGCGAGTCCGAGGCGGCATGCACTGTCGAGGTCGACCCGCGCTGGCGTGACGGCCTTAAGGACGTCGAAACCTGCAGCCATCTCGTTCTTCTGTATTGGATGGACAAGTCCCCGCGAAACCTGGTGCTGCAGACACCCGGCCACTACGGCGTTCAGCACGGCACCTTTGCGCTGCGTTCCCCTGCGCGGCCCAACCCGATCGCCATGAGCGTCGTCAGATTGCTGCGGGTGGACGGCAACCGGCTTTCGGTCGTCGGACTCGATTGCCTCGACGGGACGCCGCTGATCGACATCAAGCCATATTTCGCTTCGACCGACAGCGTGCCGGATGCGGTCGTCGGCTGGCACAAGTTGAAGGCCTGAAAGACCTCAATCCAATTTTCGCTAATTGGTTTCCTTACATTAATTGATTTAGCAGTCGTCGCTTCAGGGAACCTTTGAACCTTCTCGGCGATTTTCCTCACCAACGGGAGGGAGAAAGCGTCGAGGGTTGCCATGTCCAAATCAGTTTCGATTGCCGCACTGGCTACGGCTGCCGCGCTGTCGTGTAGCGTCGCAAAGGCCGATCCATTGTTCGCCTTTCTCGCTCCTCCGGTCCAATCGCAGTTCGCACCTCAAGTGCAGGCCGTCGAGCCTGCGCCGGCCGAGGAAAGTGACAACGCCCAGCTCGCTCCGCGTCTGCAACGGCAGACCGTGGCATATACAGGCACGGAAGCGCCCGGCACCGTCATCATCGATACGCCGCACACCTTCCTCTATTACGTCGTCGGCAACGGCAAGGCGATCCGCTACGGGATCGGCGTCGGCCGCAAGGGTTTCACCTGGTCGGGCGTGAAGGCGATCGTGCGCAAGGCGGAGTGGCCGGATTGGTATCCGCCGCCGGAAATGATCGCGCGCCAGCCGTATCTACCGCGCATGGTCGCGGGTGGTCCGGGCAATCCGCTCGGTGCGCGCGCCATGTATATCGGCGGCACCGAATATCGCATTCACGGCACCAACGATCCGTCGACCATCGGCAAGTTCGTGTCGAGCGGTTGCATCCGCATGACGAATGACAACGTGATGGACCTCTACAGGAGGGTTCAGGTGGGCGCCAAGGTGGTCGTGCTGCCCCAAACCTACGTTGCGGATTCGTCAGCGCGCCCCCGCCCGGTCCCCGTTGCACAGTCATTCGCGCCGCAAGCGCCCAACCCGGCGCAAGCGACGTGGACCCGGATCCGTCCTTCCGGCCTCTATTGAAACGCTGTTTGCAATAAGCTCCCCCGCACTGGCCCGGCGCCGCGCGCCGGGCCATTTTTGTGCGCTTGTGCGTGCATGCCTGCGCCGGGTAAACATGTCCCATTCCGTGCGTAAACGGCGCCAGGAAGCAGGACGAGCGGAAAACACATGCGCATTGCAGCAATGGCGGCCGGCGCGGTCGGCGGATATTTCGGGGCGCGTCTCGCGGCGGCGGGCCATGATGTGTTTTTCATTGCGCGCGGCACGCACCGCGATGCAATCGCCAGGAGCGGCCTCAAAGTCGAAAGCGTGCATGGCGACCTTCATCTTCCGAAGCCAAATGTCACCGACGACCCCGGCAAGGTGGGGCCGGTCGACATCGTCCTCTTCGCGGTGAAACTCTGGGACACCGAAACGGCGGCGGCAGCCGCGCGCCCCCTGCTCGGCCCCGACAGCCGCCTGATCACGTTTCAAAACGGCGTCGACAGCGTCGAGCGGCTTTCGGCCGTGCTGGGCGCCGATCGAGTCGTTGGAGGCGCGGCCTATATCGCAACCGTCATCGGCTCGCCGGGCGTCATCAAGCACACCAGCAATTTCGCCATGATGCGTTTTGGCCGTCCCGACAAACGCCCGGACGACCGGCTCGACGCATTTGTCGATGCCGGCAAGGCGGCAAAGCTCGACATCGCATTGTCGGCGGATATCAACCGCGAGCTGTGGCAGAAATTCATCTTTCTCACCGCCATGGCCGGCACGACGGCAAGCATGCGTTCGCCGATCGGGCCGATCGTGGCCGACCCCGAGCTGCGCGGATTTTTCCGTGCACTCATGGAGGAAGCCTTCGCGGTCGGCAGGGCGAAGGGAATTTCACCCGACCCCGCCTTCATCGATGAACGCATGAATTTTGTGACCAGCAAAGTCGAGCCCGGCATGAAGGCCTCGATGGCGCATGATCTCGAGCGCGGCAACCGCATCGAACTCGATTGGCTGGCCGGTAAGGTGCGCGCGCTCGGCAAGCAATTCGGCGTTCCGACGCCGGCGAGCGACACGGTGTACACCGTACTCAAGCTGCACCGCATGGGATCGCAGCACTAACGATCTGCAAATTGCCGGCACCGCGCGCGACAGCCCCCGCGTGCATCAGCGCGGTTTTAAGCGTGATTGCACGCGATGATTAAAAATTGCGCATCGCAATTCACCAGCCGCTAACCAGTGCACGCAGCAACGGCAAAATACGTACACTTCCGGAATCAACATCCGGTCGCGAAAGGCCTTAAAATCAAGCCATAAACGCTCGATCGTTTTGTCAGGGTCGGGCACGACGATCGCATGAGCCGGCGAATTTGCGCAACCTGGCCGACAAGAAGATGAAACGGTTTTTCCGCGCGAGCTATTGGGCCGCAATGACGCCCGACGTTCAAACGGTCACGGCGGCGATCGTCGGGCTGTTCACATCCGTGAGCGTTTGGTACCTGACCCTTGCGTCCGAGCACCGCGCCTACGAGTTGGAATTTGCCGGTCGCGCCAACAATCAACGCACGATCCTGCAAATCGGCATCAACAATTATTGGGACAAGCTGTACGCGGTCCGCGCGCTGTTCGATTCTTCCCCCTCGGTGAGCCGAACGGAATTCGAGACCTTTGCAAAATCCCTGCTCGAGGGTCACCCTGCAATTCTGAATATTTCGTGGCTGCCGCTCGTGAAACGGGAGGAACGCGCCGCGCATGAGCGTGAGGCACTTCGCGACGGGCTTGCCAACTATCACATACGCACCATTGTGCCCGACGGAACCTTGCCGATGTCGCCCGAGCACGACGAATACGTTCCGAAATTCTATTCGACCGAGGCTAGGGACTCGCCGGTCTATGGCCTCGACAACAATGACGGTGGCGGGCGCGGCCAAGCCCTCAACCGCATCCGGGACCACAATATCCTGTCAACCTCGCCGCCGATCACTCTTCACATCGGAGATGGGGACAGGCGTGGATTCTGGGCCGGCGTTCCGGTCTACGCGCAAGGCAAATCGCACGACACGCCGGAAGAGCGCCACCGCAATCTGCGCGGCATTGTACAAGGCGTATTCCAGATGGGAGTCATGATCGACGGCATATTCGGCGACGTCAGAGCGCCGGTTCGGCTGTATGTCTTTGCACCCGGCGCCGCGCCGGACGACAAGGCATTTTATTCCAGATCCCGGTTCGACTCCGCCCCGATCGAGCCTCGGTCGCAGGCCCAGCTGGCGCAGGGCCTGTACCGGTCGTACCCGATCGATATCGGTGATCGCCAATGGATGATGGTGCTGACGCCGGAGCCGGCGGCCGCGAGCGCTTCGATAGTCGCGCGTCATCAGCTTTCAACAATCGTTCTGGTTTGCGGTCTTCTGCTCAGCGGCGCGCTGACGACCTTCATATTCACGACACGCCGCTACGCCCAGAACATTGAGACGGCGCAGACCAGGATCGCGCGGCAGAATGTCCAGTTCGACGCGGCCCTGAACAATATGACGCAGGGCCTGCTGATGTATGACAGCAACGGCAAGCTGAGCGTCACTAACAAGCGGATGGCGGAACTGTTCGGAATGCCCTGGGACGCCTGGCAGACGGCGGCGATCGGGACCACGCCGCTGCAGTCGCTGCAAGTTGCCTATGAATTGACGAATGTCGGAATGAAAAATCCGCAGCGTGTACTGGGCGAGCTTCAAGCGATCCTGGCAAGCAGGAAGCCCAACCGGGTTGTGTTCGAGCGCAACAGCGGCCGCAGCTATTCGTCGCTCTGTTCGCCAATGCCCGACGGAGGTTTCGTGATTACCTTCAACGACATCACCGAGCGCCGGCATGCCGAAGAAAAAATTGCGCATATGGCGCACCACGACGCCCTCACCGATCTGCTCAATCGGGGGCAGTTCTACGAAAAAATGAATGAGTTCCTGCATGGAACGGCGCGCCGCCGTCGTATTGCAGTCCTCAGCATGGATCTCGATCGCTTCAAACACGTCAACGATTCGCTTGGCCACCCGATTGGCGACAAGCTGCTTCAGGCCGTGGCGGGACGCATGCGCGCCTGCGTCAGGGATATTGACGTCGTCGCCCGTCTCGGCGGCGATGAATTCGCGATCGTGCAAACCTCATTCGACGGGCCGGGCGACACGATCGTTCTCGCCGGACGTCTGATCGACGCGGCGAGCGCCCCGTACCAGATCGATGGACACCGGATCATAGTGGGCACCAGCATCGGCATCGCCATTGCGCCGCAAGACGGAATGGACCCGGAGATGCTGATGAAAAATGCCGACGCCGCGCTTTATCGCGCGAAGGGCGGCGGCGGCAATGCTTATCAGTTCTTCAATGACGAGTTCGAGAACGGTTTCCGCCGGCACCGAGCCGTGCAGGGGCACGGGCCGGCCCGCAGGCGTGTTCACGCGTAGGGTTGCCCGGCAAAAGAAAAAAGCCCCGGCACAAGGCCGGGGCTTCCGTGCGCAACGGCTGGATAGGGGCAAACCAACCAACCGTCCCGACACATTCTGGCCCAGGGCGCAACCGCCTAGCCAATGACGAGCGGCACCAGGTAGCCATAAGCAAAGAGCGCACACAGGCAGGCGACGAATATCGCCGACAGCAGTTTGCCGACCTGTGTCGCCCGGTCCGTTTCGTGTTCTTGCGTATCCAAAGCCAACGAAGCGTCCTCGCCGCGTTTTTGTCCCGTCGATGCACCACTAACACTCGATCGCCGAGGAGAGAGCGGCGAGTCATTCGACGCCGTTTTCGACTTAAATGCCTTTATTTGAAACATTGCTCAGGATTATTGAAAAAGGTTAGCCTAGGGCCGATGAATGACACGGGAACAATATTCGGCGACAAATTGCACCAGCACCCGTTCATTGCTCGGCTCTCGCAGCACGTCGATCTCACTGCGGCAGACCTGAAAGCGCTCAACGCCATCATCGACGGCGATTTGTCGATTCGGCGCCGTCACGACCTGGTCGTGGACGGGTTCGAATATCGCAAGCTTTGTTTCGTCAAGGAAGGCTTTGCCGTGCGCTACAAATTATTGCGCAACGGCAAAAGGCAGATTGTAAATGTCGTCCTGCCGGGCGACGTCGTCGGCCTGCCCGGCAGTTTTTATGAGCTCGCCGGCTACTCAGTCACCGCCATCACCGATCTCACGATGAATGTCTGTGCCCTCGATGCCTACGTCCAGCTCTGCTACCGCCGGCCGCAATTCGCCCTGGCGCTGTGCTGGACCGCGGTGCAGGAAGCGACCACCCACGCAGAGCACATCATCAACCTCGGGCGTCGCACGCCGATCGAGCGTCTGTCGCACTTCATTCTGGAACTGCACACGCGGCTCCGCATGGTCGGGCGTGCGGAGGAAAAGAGTTTCAATTTGCCGTTCTCCCAGGAAATCATGTCGGACGTTCTGGGCCTTAGCGTCCCGCACCTCAATCGCATGATGCAGCAACTAAAGTCGGAAAAACTGGTCTCCGAAAAGACCCGGAACGTCAAATTGATAGATATCGACGCGCTGAAGGCACTTGCGCACTATCAGCCGCACGAACTGACGCCGATCCCAAAGGTCGAGCCAGCCCTCACACGAAGCGCGGGATAGGTCCTCGTTGCGGCGTCGTGCGGCCGCCGAGATCAACAAATTTTTTGTCGACATAGCACCAGCCCCAGCCTTCGGGCGGATCGTAGCCTTCGATGATCGGATGTCCGGTCGCGCGGAAATGCCTGGTGGCGTGCTTGTTGGGCGATGAATCGCAGCAGCCGACATGTCCGCATGTGCGGCACAGCCGCAAATGCACCCAGGGCGACCCGATCTTCAGGCATTCCTCGCAGCCGAGCGCGCTGGGGGTCACGTCCGCAATATTGGCGACGTGGGTACATGTTTTGCTCATGATCTACTCCGCTGATGCTTCGGCGCCGGCAGCATGACCGCAATCGTGACAGCGCCCGCGGCACTGAGTACGGCGGCGGCTATGAGTCCCAAGCGATAGCCGGATGCATAGGATGCAACGCCCGCCGAAAGCGCAATCCCCGCGAGCTGCGCGACGCGGCTCACGGCATTGTTGACGCCGGAGGCAAGCCCCTCATCGCGATCGGCCACGCTCGACATCACCGACGCCGTGAGTGGCGCGACCAGCACCGCAAAGGAAATGCCGAGCAGCGCCATCGGCAAAAGCACGCCCGGCACGAGCGCGGAGGTCTCGCCCAGCGCCAGCAATACGAAGGCAAGCGCCGCACCGAGCGGCCCGGCAATCAGCATCGCCCTTGCGCCGATTTTATCCGCGATCCCGCCGAACAGTTGCGACAGCAGCCCAACGCCGAGCGTGAATGGAAGGAAGGCGAGCCCTGCTGCCGTCGGTGAGAGGCCGCGCCGGTCGATCAGGCTGAAAGAGAGTAAAAAGAACATAATCGATAGTCCGGCATAGATCAGGAACGTCGCGATATTGAGCGCGACAAATGGTCGGTTGGCGGCAAGCCGCGGCGGCGTCATCGGATTGGCGCTGCGGCGTTCCCACAAGACATAGCCGGCAAGCGCCGCCGCTCCCGCGATCGCCACGATGGCAATTGTCACGCTGCCGGCCGCGCCGCTGTTGCCCGGCCCGATCGCGCCCAGCGCCCAGGCCAGCGCGCCGAGTGCGATGGCGAGGATTGCCGCGCCGGGACCATCGAAACGTCGCGGCATGTGCCGGCCCGCGGGCGCGTAAACGGCCAACAGCACGACCGCGATCAGGGCCAAAGGCGGATTGATCGCGAACACCCATTCCCAGCCAAAACTGTCGGTCAACCAGCCGCCGAGCACGGGCCCGCCGGCGGTGGTGAGTGCCGAGGCCGCAGCCCACACGCCGATGGCGCGGTTGCGCTCGTCGCGCGGATAGGTCTCGCCGATCAGCGCAAGGCTCGCCGGTGTCACGATGGCCGCCGAGATTCCCTGCACGATCCGCCACGCGATCAGCCAGCCGATCGAAGGTGATACCCCGCAGGCCGCCGATGCGAGGCCAAAGCCGATGCAGCCCACAGCCAGCATCCGCGCCTTGCCATAGTGATCGGCGAGCGCACCGCCGATCAATGTCAGGGACGACAGAGCCAGCACATAGCCATTGAGAACCCATTGAACCGACGCAAAGTCCGCGCCGAAATATGCGCGCAGCTTTGGCAGCGCGACCGCAAGCGCCGAGCCGTCGATAAATGCCATTGCGGACGCGAGCACGCAGGCGGCAAGAACCATTCGCCGGCGGCGCAAGGTGGTTTCACGCCCGTGCTCGCGCGGGCATGGCTGGGCGGCGATCACGCCGCGGTCGCACGGCTCGACGAAAGGTTGTGCCATCCCGTTGAGCATGTCACCGCCGGGGCGAGCGGGGCAATGCGGGCGCGGTGCTTCGGGCGCGCGGGTGACCGGCCGTGAGGCCACCTTCCTTGTCATGCATGCGGGCCGATGGAATACTCCGCCCGCCCGCAATCAACGATAAGAGAACGACGCGGGCAAGGGGAGAAGTTCCGCATGTTGTATCCGCGTATGGTCCGCAAGACTTCGGCCGCATTGGCCATTGTTTCGCTCATTTTTTCCGCCGGCCGCGCTGCCGCCGCCGATACCTATCCATCGAACAAGATCACCCTCATTGTCGCCTTCGCGGCGGGCGGCGTCGCCGACACGCTGGCGCGCATGGTCGGACAAGGGTTGAGCGAGCGCCTGCATCAGCCGGTCGTCGTCGAGAACCGCGGCGGTGCGGGCGGCAATATCGCGGCCGGCGTCGTGGCGCATACCGCAGCGGATGGCTACACGCTGCTGGCGACGACCACGGCAATCGCCATCAACGAGACGCTGCGCGAGACCAAGCCGTTCTCGGCGGGCGACTTCAAGACAGTCGCGATTGTGGCCTCGAGCCCCGAAGCGCTGATGACGAGCACGAGCAATCCGGCCAATAACCTCGCGGATTTCGTCAAGGCAGCGAAGGGAAAGTCCATCAATTTCGGCTCGGCCGGTGTCGGCAGCGGCTCGCATATCGAAGCCGAATATTTCCTCAAGAAGATCGCCAAGATCGACGCGACGCATGTGCCCTTCCAGGGCGGCGCGCCGGCGATCAACGCAGCGCTCGGCAACCAGATCGACCTGCTCGCGACAACTCTCGGCGGCGGCGCCGCCGCGCAGATCACCGCCGGCAAACTCAAGGGATTGGGCATCGCCGCCGAAAAACGCGCTCCCGTGACTCCGAACGTGCCGACCTATGCCGAGGCCGGCTTTCCCGGATTCTTCGCCGCCTCATGGGTCGGCTTTTTTGCGCCGGCCAAGACCGACCCGCAGATCATCGCCACGCTGAACGCGGCAATCAACGACACCATCAAAAACCCGGAAGTCCAGAAGAAGCTTGCCACGATCGGCTTCGACCCGATCAACGGCTCGCCGGCCCAGGCCGAGGCGATGTTCAAGGCCGAAGTGACCAAATGGGGCGAGATGGTCAAGACGCTGAACCTGTCGATCAAGTAGCGGCTGCGACAGCGCGCCAGATTGCTGCTTGGTTCCCATTTGCGCGGGATGAGCGGGCAAATTCGGACGCTGGCGTGCCGCGGCCCCGCCGCCTAGATTTCTTCCCGGACGAATCGCGAGGCGCATGAGCGGTTTCGACACATTCATTTATTACGCGACAGCGCCGATCCGCCTGTTCGGCCGCTCGCGTTATTTCCGCTGGGGCACGGGCGCGACGTTCGTCGTCGCGCTGTTCTTTGCCGTCACGCTATGGGCGCTCAACCGCCTGGGTCCCGCCGACAGCGGATTGCCCGAAGCCCTCGCCATCATGAAGCCACCTCCGGCCTTGCCACCGGTGACGCAGGCCTCCCATGTCATCGCGCCGGTCGCGGTGTCGCTCGCCGCCATCGGCCACGCACTTGATATCGCCGCACCGCGCGAATTCGCCGGCAAGAACGACAATCCGGTAACGCAGCTGCTCGGCCAGGCCGAAATCGGGCTCACCGTCACGCGCGGCACGATGTATGCGACCGGCCAGTCCAACGCCATGACGATCGTGACACCGCTCAACGGCACCATCCGCATCACCGGGCAGATCGGCAACACCGCCGGCAAGGTTGTCGGCGGCATCGGCGGAGCAATTGGCGGGCTCATCGGCGGCAACGCGGTCGGCAAGCAGATCGACAATCTCGCCGTCAAGACGCTCGACCAGCGCAGCGACTTCCGCGGCAATGTGATCGTCACCGCGCGGCCGCAGATCACTTCATCGTGGCGCATCGAGCCCAACCTCGCCGGACGGCTCGACCTCGGCGACACCGGCACGAATATCGCGGGCATCAAGGTCAATGTCGCGAGCGAGATCAAGCCGGTGCTCGACCCGATCGTGAACAACCAGATTGCCGCGCTGCAATCGCGGCTGCGCAACGATCCGACGATCGAGCGCGCGGCGCGCGAGCAATGGACGAAGATGTGCCGTTCGATCCCGCTTGGCGGCGGCAAGACCGGCCTGCCGCCGCTCTGGCTCGAAATGCGCCCGGTGCGCGCGGCCGCCGCGCAGCCGCTGGTCGATTCGCGCAACATGACGATCACCATCGGCGTGCAGGCGGAAACGCGCATCCTGCCGAACGAGACCAAGCCGAGTTGCCCCTTCCCCGCGCAGCTCGAGCTGGTGCCACCCATGCAGGACGGCGTGCTTGCCGTCGGCGTGCCGATCGACATGCCGTTCACCGAGCTCAACCGGCTGATTGAGCCGCAGCTCAAGGGCCGCCATTTTCCCGAGGACGGCAGCGGCCCAGTCGACATCGAGGTGATGCGTGCCAGTCTCGCCGCCGCCGGCGACCGCCTGCTGATTTCGCTGCGTGTAAAAGCGCGCGAGAAGAAGAGCTGGTTTGGCTTCGGAACGGAAGCGACCGTGCACATTTGGGGCAAGCCGGTGCTCGATCAGGAAAACCAGATTCTGCGGCTCACCGACATTTCACTCGCCGTGGAATCGGAAGCAGCCTTCGGCCTGCTCGGCACCGCCGCGCGTGCAGCCATGCCCTATCTGCAGAAGGCGCTCGCCGACAAGGCCGTGGTCGACCTGAAGCCCTTCGCCAATGACGCCAAGGCGAAAATCGCGGCCGCGCTCGGCGAATTCAAGCAGGCCGGCGACGGCGTCTGGGTCGATGCCGGCGTGAACGGCGTGCGCCTCACCGGCATTGCATTCGATGCAAGCACGTTGCGGGTCATCGCCGAGGCCAATGGCACCGTGAAAGTGGCGGTGACAAAGCTGCCGAAGACGTGAACGGCGGAAAGCGCAAAACCGCAGCGCGGGCAATCGCGCTGCGGTTTTTTTGGAAGCTGTTCGCTGGACTACTGTTGTCGTAGCGACGGACGGCCAATCGACGGCATCGTACCGCCGCCACCGATAACGTACCGCGGGCCGGTCGCAACTCCAGTATTTGTCGTGGCGATTGCAGATGCCTTTTTCGGATTCGCCGCGCCGTCGGCAGACAAGTTGGCGGAAGCCGACGCACTGCTCGAGACTGATGTGCCGCCGGCAGCCGATGCTTTCGTCGCCGCGGAGCTGCTGGCACTTCCCGAGACGGAATAACCCGATTGCCCGATGATGGACGGCTTGAGCTTCGTCAACACCATGGTGTGGGACATGACGCAATTTCCACCGGCATTGCAGTCGATCGTGACCTTGGTTTTGCCGCTTCCGATCTCGCAGCTGACCGCGCCACTTTGCCATGAGCTGTAACTGCCACCTTTCTTTGCACAATAAGCTTTAAGATCGCTCGGGGACATTTGCACATTCGTCGTTGCCGAAGCCGACCCGGCAAGTGACACGAGACCCGCGAGGCCGACGGCCACAATAAAAATCTTACGCATGATGATTTCCTTTTAGTTCCGTCCAATGGTTGCGCCATCGGCCCTGAGATTGACGACGCGGCGTTTGACGAACTCTTTCGCAAACGCGCGCGACAGCGAATTTCGAAAAGCTACAGCGCGGTTGTTGAACCGGAACTGAATGAACGCGTCATCCTTCCGGACGATATTCGCGTCCTGAAGTAGGAATCCATATTGAATTCCAGCTGTAGGATGGGTTGAGCGCAGCGAAACCCATCGCGCCACCCGGTGGGTTACGCCTTCGGCTAACCCACCCTACGAACCATTTTGACGGACACGCCACGAGGCGATTCACAGGGAGAAGAATTGCAGGGTGGGTTGAGCGCCGCGAAATCCATCGCCGCAGCCGGTGGGTTACGCCTTCGGCTAACCCGCCCTACGAAGTTACGAACCCACCCTACGAACACCATCGTTCCCCAGCCCGCATTGACACCCCTGCCTCCGTGCATACATTAAACGCTGTTCCGAGGGGTGCCCTTTTCGGGCTGAGAAAAACCCTTTGAACCTGATCCGGGTCATGCCGGCGAAGGGACAGGACGCTTCGATGCAGAAATCGCTGATCATCGCGAGGCTGGTCGGACCGGTGCTTTGCGCGATCGGCATCGGCATGCTGGCGAACCAGGCCGCCTACCGCGAGATGGCGGTGCAGTTCTTCACCGGCCTGCCGTTCATCTATTTTTCCGGAATCCTGGCGCTCGTCGCCGGCCTCTACATCCTCAACGTGCACAACATCTGGACGCGCGACTGGCGCAGCGCGGTCACGGCGGTCGGCTGGGTTCTCATGTGCGTTGGCGCGTTCCGGATCATTGCGCCGCAGTTCGCAAATTTCATCGGCACCGGAATCATCGCCGGCGCCGGCTTTTTCACCGGTCTCGGCGTTTTCCTGGTCGCCGTCGGCGGGTTCATCACCTTCAAGGGTTATGCGGCGTGAGTGCACTTTCCATATGGGGGAACTAACCATGGAACGGTCGCATTTTCTGGCCAAGCTCATCGGCCCTGTTTTCATCGCGGGCGGTCTCGGCATGCTGTTCAACACCACGCTCTACCGCGCCATGTTCGAGCGTGCGCTGCACGACCACATGCTCATTTATCTCTCCGGCGTCATCGCGCTGCCGGTCGGGCTGGCGATCGTCGCCACGCATAACGACTGGAAGTGGCATTGGCCGCTGATCATCACCATTGTCGGCTGGCTCGCGATCATCGGCGGCATTGTCCGCATGGTGGCGCCGCAGGTGGTCGAACAGATCGGGCTGTCGGTGCTCGCCTATCGGAGTTTCTTCATCATGGACGGCGGGATTGCCGTGCTGCTCGGCGTGCTGCTGAGCTATTTCGGCTATCTCGATCCGCCGCAACTATTCCCCGAGCGTGCGCCGGCCCGGCGCAGATCGCGGCTACGGAGGAGAAGGTAAAATGAACATCCACGATCCGAAGGTCACCCTTCCGAAAGTCACGACGGGATCGCTCCCCGCCTCGCGCAAGGTCTATTCGCAGCCCGAAGCCGCGCCCGACTTGCGCGTGCCGTTGCGCGAGATCGCGCTCGATGCTTCGTCAGGCGAGGCCGCCGCTGCCGGTCTATGACACGACGGGGCCCTACACCGACCCGTCGTGACGATCGACGTCGAGAAAGGGCTGCCGCGCACCCGCATCGAATGGGTGAAAGAGCGCGGCGGCGTCGAGCAATATGAGGGCCGGCCGATCCAGCCGGTCGACAACGGCAATGTCAGCGGCAAGCATCTGGCGCGCAATTTCCCCAACACGCCGAAGCCATGGCGCGCACTCGATGGCAAACCGGTCACCCAATTCGAATGGGCGAAAGCGGGCATCATCACCAAGGAAATGATCTACGTCGCCGAGCGCGAAAATCTCGGCCGCAAGAAGCAGCTGGAACGTGCCGAAGCCGCGCTGGCCGACGGCGAGAAGCTTCGGCGCCGCGGTGCCCGCCTTCATCACGCCGGAATTCGTGCGCAGCGAAATCGCGCGCGGCCGCGCCATCATCCCGTCCAACATCAACCACGCCGAACTCGAGCCGATGATCATCGGCCGCAATTTCCTGGTGAAGATCAACGCCAATATCGGCAACTCCGCCGTCACCTCCTCGGTCGAGGAAGAAGTCGAGAAGATGGTGTGGGCGATCCGCTGGGGCGCCGACACGGTGATGGACCTCTCGACCGGCCGCAACATCCACAACACGCGCGAATGGATCCTGCGCAATTCGCCGGTGCCGATCGGCACCGTGCCGATCTACCAGGCGCTGGAGAAGGTGGACGGCGATCCCGTCAAGCTCGACTGGGAATGCTACAAGGACACGCTGATCGAGCAGTGCGAACAGGGCGTCGATTATTTCACCATCCACGCCGGCGTGCGGCTGGCTTACGTGCCGCTCACCGCCGACCGCGTCACCGGCATCGTCTCGCGCGGCGGCTCGATCATGGCGAAGTGGTGCCTGTCGCGGCACAAGGAAAGCTTCCTCTACGAGCGCTTCGACGAGATCTGCGACATCATGCGCAAATATGACGTGTCGTTCTCGCTCGGCGACGGCCTGCGCCCCGGCTCGATCGCCGACGCCAATGACCGCGCGCAATTCGCCGAGCTGGAGACGCTGGGCGAGCTCACGCAGATCGCCTGGAAGAAGGGCTGCCAGGTGATGATCGAAGGCCCCGGCCACGTGCCGATGCACAAGATCAAGATCAACATGGACAAGCAGCTGAAGGAGTGCGGCGAGGCGCCGTTCTACACGCTCGGGCCGCTGACCACCGACATCGCGCCCGGCTACGACCACATCACGTCCGGCATCGGCGCCGCCATGATCGGCTGGTTCGGCTGCGCCATGCTCTGCTACGTGACGCCGAAGGAGCATCTCGGCCTGCCCGACCGCGACGACGTCAAGGACGGCGTCATCACCTACAAGATCGCGGCGCACGCGGCCGACCTCGCCAAGGGCCACCCGGCGGCGCAACTGCGCGACGACGCGCTGTCGCGCGCGCGCTTCGACTTCCGCTGGCAGGACCAGTTCAACCTCGGGCTCGATCCCGACACCGCGCGCGAATATCACGACGAGACGCTGCCGAAGGAAGCGCACAAGGTGGCGCATTTCTGCTCGATGTGCGGGCCGAAGTTCTGCTCGATGAAGATCACGCAGGACGTGCGCGACTACGCGGCGACGCTGAACGACAAGAGACAGGCGGGCATGGCATGGCGAGATGTCGGAGAAGTTCAACGCCATGGGCCAGCAGGTCTATGTCGACGCGGACAAGGTGAAGGCGAGCAACAAGGCGTTGTGATGCGCTCCGCCTCATCCTTAGGAGCTGCGCGCTCCTCACCATGAGGCCGTTTGATTTTTACCCGTGCTTTCTGGCAGGTGTGTGGCGTCGGCGGCCCGCGGTCCGGAAAGGAACTCAGACGATTGCCGCCGCCCGCGCCCGCGCGCCGGCGGTAATTGTCGGCGTCGCCTTGTTGAGCGTCTCGATAGCAAAGCCCGCGGCGGCCTTGTACCCAGCCATAAATTCCGTGCGCTCTTTCGGCGGAATCACCTCGTCGATGTTGTCGAAGGTGCCGCCACAACGCTCATCGACGAGATTGAGCAGTCCGAACGGTCCGGCCCCGCGATTGCGCAGGATGAGCTGCGAGATCGGGCCGCAAAGCTTTTCGTCATAGGCGGCGAGGGCTTCGGGCGTCACGCCGTGCTCGATCATCATCGCGCCGAGAATGCGCGCGTCGACAATCGCCTGGCTGCCGCCGTTCGAACCGGTCGGATACATCGGGTGCGCGGCGTCGCCGATCAGTACCACCGGCCCGTCACGCCAGGTCGGCACCGGGTCGCGGTCGATCATCGGATTCTCGAACACGGTTTCGGCGCCGCGAATAAGCGCCGGCACGTCGAGCCAGTCCCACACCCAGCCGTCGAAATGGTGCACGAATTCGGCGACCGGCACCTGCCGGAACCAGCCGCTCTGCTTCCAGCCGTCGCTGTTGTCCATGGTGACCTCCGCGATCCAGTTGATCATCGAGAGGCCGGTGCGCGGGTCGGGATGGGAGATTGGATAGAACACTACGCGCTGGCGGTGGGTACCGAGCCCCACAAACGACGCCCCGCTGCGGATCGGCTTGCCCCAGGTCATGCCGCGCCACATCACCGCGCCGCCCCAGTGAATTGGCGGCTGCGTGGGGTGCATCTGCGCGCGTACAGCAGAGTGGATGCCGTCGGCGCCGATCAGAAGCGCGCCCTGCGCCTCCGATACTGTACCGTCGGCGCGCTCGACGCGAACACTGATGCCGCCCGCCTCCTTGCGATAGCCGGTGACGCGGCTGCCGAGCTGCACCGCATTCGGCCCGAGGCGTTCAACCACCTTGTCGAACAGCAGTCTGTGGAACAGGCCGCGATGCACCGCGTATTGCGGCCAGTTGTAGCCGGCCAGGCGGCCACGCGGCTCGGAATAAACGTCATTGCCATTAAGCCCGACCAGGGCCCACTCCTTCGCGGGGAGACCGACCCGGTCGAGGTCCTCCTCGGCTATGCCAAGATCGTAGAGCTCCCGAACGGCATTGGGTTGCAGATTGATGCCGACACCGAGCGGCCGCATGTCGCGCACCGCTTCAAAGACAATGCAGGGCACGCCGATCTGGTGGAGCGTGAGCGCTGCCGCCAGGCCACCAATGCCGCCGCCAGCGATGATGGCGCGCTCACTCGTCTCACGGTTAATCATCACACCCGGCCCCGACCCTATCGAATGTATTCCAATATCCACGGATGGGTGGCCGATGCAAGCCGAGCTGCCGCGGCGTTACCCTTGGCACTCAGCCGTACCTTTCATATTGTTTCCTTTTGTTTCTTTGGCAAAAGCGCTGTCGTTGGCACCAGGGGGCGAGATGAAGCCACTTTATACATTTGCACTCGGATTGACCGTTGCGCTCTTGCCGGTCGTCGCGGACCGCGCCATCGCGCAGGTGCCGCCAGCCGCCCCATCGCCAAATGCAAAGCTCAACGCTTATGTCGGCTGCATCAACCGGCTGTCGGAGCGCTCCTACGATTCACGCTCGCGCTATTTCAGCTGGGTCGGCAAGGACGGCCCGACCGGTCGGGAGCGCATCATCTACGGCACCTACACCATCTACGACACGTCCGATTGCCGGAAGAACGTCGAGAAGGCCAATACGCTCGAGCCGCGCGATGCCGCGCTTGAGGCCGCCGCCACTGCCTACGCGGAGGCCGTGAGCAAACTCGAACCGCTGCTCAAGGAAGCCGACGACTACTACACGCAGCAGGACTACAAGGATGACAAGATGGCCAAGGGCCGCGCCTTGCATCCCCGTCTCGTGGCTGCATGGGCTGCGTTCGAGAGCGCGGACAAAAAGCTGCGCGGTGGCGTCGATGCCATCAACGACAAACGCGCATTGGAGAGACTGGCGGAGATCGAGCACAGCGAAGGCAAAACCGCGCGCTATCAGGTCGAGGCGCTGATGATCCAGGCCAAGCGCGTCGCGCGCGCAGAGGAAAAGACGCCGCCTGATATTTCCGAGATCACGCAGGCGATCAACGACTACGAAGCCACGGTCAAAGCGGCCGAACAGTTTACGGGTTCGGGGAGCGGCCCCAGGATCGGCTCGTTTTTCATCGGCAACGCCAAGTCGTTTCTGGTCACGGCGAAATCCCTGATGCGCCGCATTCGCGACAAGGTGCCGTACAGCTCCGGCGACAAGATGATGCTCGGCAACGCCGGCAGCGGCTGGATGGTCGAGGGCTCGCCGCCGCGGCTGCTGCGCGACTACAACCAGCTGGTCGAGAGCTACAATCGCGGCGCCAACATCTAGCGCGGGAACGGCGCGGGTGGCGGGACAAGCCCGGCCATGACGCGATAATCTTCGGCCTGACAACAAAATCGGGAGGCGACGTTGGACAAATCCTTGATTGCCGCTGCGGTTGGCGTGGCGATGGCCATGGCGCCCGTCGCCGCCGTAAAGGCCGCCAAACTCAAAGTCCTGGCCGGCGGCTCCATGACCGCGAGCCTGAAGGAGCTGGGGCCGCGTTTCGAGAAGACAACCGGCCACAAGCTCGACATCACCTTCGCGGCGACGCCCGAGCTGATCAAGATGACGACGGCCGGTCCGTTCGACCTCGGCGTGGTGCCCATCGACGTGATGAAGAATGACGCCGCCAAGGCCAGGTTTGCAGGCACGCCGGCCAATATCGCGCGCGTCGGCTACGGCGTCGCCGTGAAGGCGGGCGCGCCGAAGCCCGACGTCAGCACGCCCGACGCGCTGAAGCAGACATTGCTCAAGGCGCAGTCGATCGCGGTGTTCCCCGGCAGCGCGGCCGGCGCCTTTGTGCAGAAAACGTTCGAGCGGCTCGGCATTGCGGATCAGATCAAGGAAAAGTTGAAGGTCCAGGCCGCGCCCGGCGCCATCCCGCAGGCGGTGGCCAAAGGCGACGCCGAATTCGGCGTATTTCTGACCAATGTGCTGCTCGCGCCCGGCGTCGAGCTCGCAGGCCCCTTCCCCGGCGACCTGCAGCAGGATCTGGTTTTCGTCGGCGCGGTCGCAGCCGAAAGCAAGAATGCAGTCGCTGCCAAGGCGTTCCTCGATTATCTCGAGACGCCGGAAGCTGTGAGCGTGTTCAAGGCCAAGGGCGTTACGGCGGGGTGAGCGGCGCAATGCACTAACGGGCGCGGCCTGCTCAAGTTGCGAACGCGGCGGGCTGCGCGACGCAAATAGGCTTTTTTGCGTTTCGCCATCGGAGCCCTCCTAGACGGTTTGGCCGGGTCAAGCCCGGCCATGACAAATTTGTAGCGGAGTAACACATGCCAAAACGTGTATCGGTCATCGGCGCCGGCACCATCGGCGCAAGCTGGGCGGCGTGCTTTCTCGCGCGCGGCTTCGAGGTCTCAGCCTACGATCCGTCGCCGAACGGCGAAGCCTTCGCCCGCCGCTTCATCGACAATGCCTGGCCCACGCTGGAAAAACTGGGGACGGTGCAGCCCGGCGCCGACCGCACGCGCATTGCGTTCTTCGGCAACCCGGCGGATGCCGCCAAGGGCGCCAACTTCGTGCAGGAAAGCGGACCGGAACGCGAAGACATCAAGATCGATCTGTTCGCCGCGATCGATGCCGGCGCGCCTCCGGAAACGGTGATCGCCACCAGCTCATCGGGGCTGCTGGTGAGCCGCGTGAGCACGAAATGCAAACATCCCGAGCGCTGCGTGATCGGCCATCCGTTCAACCCGCCGCATCTCATTCCGCTGGTCGAGGTGGTGGGTGGCCCGAAGACATCGGCGGAAGCGATTTTCAAGGCGATGGACTTCTATCTCACCGCCGGCAAGAAACCGATCCACATCAAGAAGGAAGTGGCAGGCCACGTCGCCAACCGCCTGCAGGCGGCGCTATGGCGCGAGGCGGTCCATCTTGTTGCCGAGGGTGTGGTTTCGGTCTCGGATGCCGATGCCGCGATTGCCTATGGTCCCGGCCTGCGCTGGGCGCTCATGGGGCCGTCATTGATATTTCATCTCGCCGGCGGCGAAGGCGGCATGCCGCATTTCATGTCGCACATCGGCCCGGCGATCCAGAGCTGGATGGACGATCTCGGTGACACGCGCCTGACACCCGACGTTCAGAAAATGATCATCGACGGCGTCGCCGAGGAAGCGAGCTCGCGCACTATCGCCGACCTTCAAAGCTGGCGCGACCGCAAGCTGATCGACATCTTGAAGGTGACCGGAGAGCCCTGATGTTACCCTCAATGATGCGGCGGGGCTCGCAATTAAAAAACCCTACTCCGCCCTGCACTCGTTATAGAATTTCACGACCACGCCGTGGCTCTTATGAGTTAGAAGTCGTGAATTGTTTCAAGGAATAGAACTCGAAATCCTTGTTGCGGTAGCTGTCCGCCTCGGGCGCGGCGTCGGGATCGGCGATGAGGGTTTGCGGCGACTCCCCCGCGATCCGAAGAATGACCGGCTGGCTCTTGCTCCAGCGCTCGGCCCCCCGGATGCTGTCGACCACCGCACCGATGGTGAAGCCGCCACCCCGGCAGGCGTAGCTGAAAGTCTTCTGTTCGGCGGCGGAAGCAGCGCTGGCCAACATCGCCAGCGATAAACCAACGCATTTGACCGCAGATACAACGCGTCCTTGTGACATGGCCGCCTTTATCATGGCCGCCTTTATTATGGCCCCTTTTATCATGCGCCCCTCTATCACGCCGCATCGATCATCGTCACCTTCGGCGCGACCGTGAGACCCGTCTGCCCGCTGCGTCTCGCGCCGGGCACGAATCAGTTAGCATCGCCGGCAAGTGGGGCAATACCAGCACAACGTATGAACTCCTCAACCAAGCCCGGCGAGGCCGACCCGCGCTATTCGAAGCGGCTGGCCATTGTCGTTCCCTATCGCGACCGGGCCGAACACCTGGCGCGGTTTGTCCCGCACGTCGTCACGTATTTCCAGCGCGACAAGCTCGACAAGCAGATCGCCGTCACCGTGAACATCATCGAGCAGTGGGGGAAGGCGCCGTTCAGCCGCGGCCGCCTGGGCAATTGCGGCTTCCTGCTCACGCGCGAGACGTCGGACTATGTGTGCATCCATGATGTCGACTACCTGCCGATGTGGGCCGACTACTCGTGGACGAAAAATCCGGCGCGCCTGATCTGGCACGGCCTTTCGCTGCAGGAGAACTGGGAAACTTTTTTCGGCGCCGTCAGTCTGCTCGACAATTCCGTCTTCACCGCGGTGAACGGATTTCCGAACTGCTACTGGGGCTGGGGCCCCGAGGATCTGGAGCTGAGCCACCGCCTGCGCTTGCGCGGTTTTGAAATGGAACGACGCGACGGGACATTCATCCCGCTTCCACACAAACACGCGGGATTTTCCGCACCGCAGGTGTGGACCGAGGAAGGCCGCCGCACCAACGGGCTATTCGCAAAACGCCAGCGCGAATTTGAATCGCTCATCGAGCGGGACGGACTGAGCACGCTGAAATTCCGCCTGCTCGAGAAGAAGCCCCTGGCACCGGCGGGCGCGCCGGCCTTCGCGAACGTCTTTCATTACCTTGTCGATCTCGGCGAGCCGGAGCCGGGCGCGGTTTGAAACGCAATCGCCGCAGGACGGCCGGCAAGCCATCCCTCGGCGTTTTCGTGCCTCGATGAACGGAAAACTTTTTCGCCGGCGGATCCGTCAGCGAACCGAAATGCTCATCCCGCTCAGGTCGGCATTGATCTGCAATCCCACCTGACGGCCGGTCAGGGTCAGCACGGCGCCCTTCTCATTGCGCAGTACGATGGCCTGCGCTCCCACGCCGAGCGCGCCGCCGCCGCCCACCGCACCATAAACGCCGGCGACATCGCCGGGACCGCGGATGTGGCTGACGGAGCCGCGGAAATAGGTTTTCGACGCACCGAACACGAAGCCGGCCGAGATGCCGCCGATCGAGATCGGATAACGGCGGCCGTGGAAGAACAGCGTGCCTTCACCGCCGGAGCCTCCGATGAACCAGCCGGCCTTATAGACCGCGAAACTGATGCTGCCACTTTCGGCGCGCGCGGCCGACGATAGCGTGACGCCCGCCAGCGCCGCCATTGCGATCAGTGCCGTGCGAAATCCGGTCGATACTTTCATATTGTCGCTCTCCCTTTTTGAATGGAATCCGATTGCGTTTATTTTCCCGCGGCCTTGCGCAGCGCCGCATTGATGCGATCCTGCCAGCCGGGGCCTGCTTCTTGAAAGAAGTCGAGTACGTCGCGATCAATGCGCAGCGATACGGTTTCCTTGGCGCCCGGAATTGCGGGCGCCGCCGGCGGCAGATCGGCGGGTCTGGTGGTGGCGGCTTTGAAAGCCTTCTCGGCGAGGCTGCGGGTATCGGGCGGGTTTCGGGCCATTGCAATATTGTATCACGCCGCGAGGCAAAAAAGCCGATATTCACAGCTTTTCGAGGCCGCGAGCATGGCGGCGATGCGAGCCTCTAGCCCAATGACAGCGACAGGTGTCTTGGGTGTGATTGAAAAATCGCAGCGCGCGCGCAAAGCAGCACGCGAAACACGCCTCAATGGAGTTTGCCCAGCACCGAGGAAAACGGCACGCGCACGAGCTCATCGCCGAGGTCATCGCTGACGTGCACCGACCAGTCGCGCCAGTCCTCGGGCCCGCCTGTCGCCATCAGCGAGCTGGCGACCATGGCCGCATGTTCGCGTGCTTCGTTCAAATTCTCTACCTCCACCACCCCGCAATGTTCGAGCAGCAGTTCGGCGTTGGAACAGAAGAAATAAACTTTTTGCACGTGGACCTCCTCAACTGGAAGCCAGCCCACCGCACCATTAGGACGGCAGAAAGCCGAACGAAATTCAGATGTTGTCCCTAAGGAGAGTCACGGATCATCCGGCAAAAGGATCCCGCTTCCGCCTGAATCAGGCGGGACGGTGCCGCAATCTCAACCGTCATCACCGGTCTTGTCCGGGTGATCCCGTTTAGGCGGGGGATGCGGTGCCGATTAATCGGGATGGCTGGGACATAGGCGAGCGAAGCGACGCCGTTCTGCGAACGGCTATGCCCGGCCATGACGGAGGAGAGTCAGTACCGAGCCATGACAGATGCGTTTATGGGCACGCCTATCCACCGTCATGCCGGACCAGTGAATCAGGCGGGACGGTGCCGCAATAGCAACCGTCATCGCCGGGCTTGTCCCGGTGATCTCGCTTAGGCGAGGCGCGTGCTCGAAGTCGAGAACTTTTCCGCGAATGGTGAAAGTCACCGCTTGAACAGGCCCATGATCTCCGCCTTCGCAAGCGTGTGGAAATGCAGGTTGAAACCCACCACTGCGGCGGACGTGTCGGCTTTGACGTCGAGCCGGTCGACACTCACCGCGAACACCGTGAACAGATAACGGTGCGGATGGTCGCCTTCAGGCGGACACGGCCCACCATACCCGGACGCGCCGAAATCGGTGCGCGTCTGTAACGCTCCGGCAGGCGGTTTGCCCCCGGCGCTTCCGGCGCCTTCCGGCAGCTCGGTCACGTTCGGCGGAATGTTGACGATCAGCCAGTGCCAGAAACCCGAGCCGGTCGGTGCATCGGGGTCGTAGCAGGTGATGGCGTAACTTTTTGTGCCATCAGGCGCGCCCGACCATTTCAGATGCGGCGACCTGTTTCCACCGGCGCAACCGAAACCGAAATCAGCGGACAGGATGAAATCCTTCAGAAGGTAATCGCCATCCTTGAAACTGTTGCTCATGACCGTAAACGCCATATACCGTCTCCCTGTACCGAGTTCCCGCAGCTTCTCGATCGCGCAAAGCGTAGTCTGCCCCGGACAAATCGCAATGACATCGTTTTTTTCCACCAATCCATTCGACCTCGCCATATATGTCTGCTTGTTCGTCGCCGTGGTCATGGGCTTCATGACAGGCCTCCTGCGCAGCCTGGCCACGATTTTTGGCTATGTCTGTGGAATGGGCGTGGCGGTTGCCGCGGCGCCGCATGTGACGCCGTTGCTCGCCTCGTACCTGAAAATGCAGGCGCCACAGACCTGGCTGGTGGTCGTGGCGATTTTTGTCGCTGCCGGCGCGGTGTTGAGTGCGTTGCTGCGGCTGGCGATCAGCGAAATGGTCGGTCCCAATATCAGCATTCCGGATCGTATTGCCGGCGCGGTGCTGGGGGCGTTCCGGATCGCATTGCTGGCGTTGCTGCTGGTTCTGATTTTCGACCGCATCATTCCCCCCGGTTTAGAGCCGAGCTTCCTCAAGGGATCGCAATGGCGGCCAGTTCTCTCGAGGGCCGCGCAGCAGGGACTGCGATCCCTGCCACCGGAAGTCGAGGCCTATATCGACCGCCTCAAACGCCAGCGCGGCCTTTAAATCGTCGACGGTGTGCCGATACCGCGCGCTCGTTTGCCGCATTGAACCTTGCCGCCCGCTTCAGCGACCCATTCATGTCCGGCGCGCCGTTGCGCGTCGGCTTTGAAAGGCGGCATCCATGTCGTCGTCACAATCATCAGGCCGGACATCCAAGGGCTTCGCGCTGATCCTCGGTGCCGCGCGCGCGGCGGGGCTCTCGGCACGCACGGGAAGCTCGCTCTTGCGGAAAGCCGAAAGCGACGAACTCGTTTTCGTGGCGCTCAATGATCCCGTGATGGCCGCGGCGATCGGCAAAGCACGCCAGACGCTGGCGCGGTTCCTCAATCGCGCGAAAAATCCCGGACCCATGATGGGCGGATTCGCGGTGAAAATCACGATCGCATCGAGCGAGGGCGCGGAGTTCATCTGGATTCATCCATTTGCGCATGTCGGCGAAAGGTTCATTGGCCAGATCAACAACACGCCGCGTTCGGTCGCTGGTCTGACCATCGGCAGTACGGTTGCCTTTGACAGAACGGAGATCGTGGACTGGATGTACATTGAGGCAGGGGTGATTAACGGCAACTTCACCGCGCGCGCCATCGTCCGGGCTGCGCGCCCGCACGACCGGGAGGCTTTCAAACGCCGGTTTGGCCTGGATTTCGATTTCTGACGGCCAGTGGTAGCCTTTTTCCGATCGCCGTGACATGTGACTGGCGCAACCGTCCCGGAAGGCGGTACGTTATTGGGACACCATCTGAGTTCGGAGGCTCGCCTATGGCGGAAGTCACCTACGAGATTGTCGAACACGACGGCGGTTGGGCCTACAAGGTCGACGGCGTTTTTTCGGAACCCTACCCGACCCACGAGGACGCGCTCGCTGCGGCGCAGGCAGCCGCCGAAGAACAGAGAGTTCCCGGCCACACCGAAACAATCGAATATGAAGATGAGAAGGGCCGTTGGCACACCGAGACGGCGCGCGGTTCCGACCGTCCGCGCACCAACATCAAGGACCGGGACTAGGGTACGGTGTTCGTTACTTTCGGGGGATTGATCATGCTTCGGTTATGCGTCCTGGTGCTTGGGCTGGTATTTGGGCTGTTGCTCGCACACGCCATTCCGGCCCACGCGCAAACTCTGCTGCCCTCCTCAACGCCGACCATGCAGGATGTGGATCCCGGCGTCGACCACACCGCGCGCGATACGGATCTTCCGCCGGAGCTGCGCCGGCAGTCAGTCTATTACCGAACCGAACAGCCGCCCGGCACGATAATCGTCAACACGGCCGACCGATTTCTCTATCTGATCATGGGCAATGGCGTTGCGCTGCGTTACGGCATCGGCGTCGGCCGCGATGGTTTCCAGTGGGGCGGCACGCAGAAGATTACGCTCAAGCGCGAATGGCCGGACTGGGTGCCGCCGCCGGAGATGATCTCGCGGCAACCTTATCTGCCGCGCTGGATGGCCGGCGGCCCGGGCAATCCACTCGGCGCGCGCGCGATAAATCTCGGCGCTACCGTTTACCGGATTCACGGCACCAATGCGCCGGAAACGATCGGCCAAGCGGTATCGTCCGGTTGCTTCCGGCTGGTCAATGACGACGTCATTGATCTTTATTCGCGCGTGCCGGTCGGGACCAAGGTCATGGTGGAGCACCAATAGCCGCGCCGCCGGCCGCGCTCACTGCCACAAGCCGAATGACGCCCATTTTGCTTCAGGGATTTCCGCGCCGACCGTGTAGTGGAACGCAACGACGGTCAGGTGATCCGGCGTCGCCGTGCAGCGATAGGACAAGGCGAACCATTTTTTTCGGCTGCGGAATGCACCGCCGGTGACCTCGAGCGTGTCGCCAGCGGCTTTCGGTTCGGCCATGGCATTTGCAACCGCGCGGTCCGGACGGAATTGCTTCGCCTCGCTGCGGATGCGCGTCATCGCCGTGTAGTCGCAGAGCTGCTCGAGTCGTTCGGCGGGGGCGAGCATTTTAAGGCTGCGTTCGAACCGGTCATCAGCGGCCACGGCCGTCGCCACTGTGATGGTCGCGGCGACAACCGCCAGTCCTAACGCCCGCATCCGACATACTCCCGTCTCTGCCGCCCGAGGCACCATGCCATTAAGGCGCGCACATGGCGCAAGAGCAACCTATTGACATCAGCCTTCCTGCAGTGGGCGGCCGGTCACGGGACCACTTGTAGTGCGGCAATCGGCCGCTCAGAGCGCCTTTTTATAGATATTGGTCGCGTGCCCGCGGCCGCCCGCCACATTCGGATTCGTATTGATGAACTGGTCTTCGGTCAGTTTGTCGATAGTCCTTACCTGCAATTCCCCGGCAAAGTTGGGATAGGTACTCGACACGATGTTGAAGGTGACCGTCTTCTTCGCTTCGTCAACCTTGTAGGTGCCGAAAAGCGAGATGCTCCGGCGCATGATGGTCGCGTATTCCTCGGGAGTCCCGGTCAGGCGGTTGTTGCTGGCGATCTTCGGCACATCGCTGGCGACGTGAATCTGCGCGAATTGTCCTCCGGCCGTGAAGACCAGAATGCCCGTCGGCGACTCTCCAAAAGGAAAAGATTTTTTCCCGTCGGGAGCCACGACTTCCGCGATGACGAAATGCCAGGTGCCCACCAATTGGTCGCGCAGGCTCTTCTGCTGGGCCACGGCCGGCCCGGTGGCCAATAACAGCGCAAGCGCGCCGATAATTCGAAAGAATCTCATGTCGTCCCCCCATCATGTTGTGCGGCGGAACCGCCGCATCAGATGTATTGTGGATCGCGATCGAGCAACTCGATCGAGATTCCCTGTGGACCGCGCAGAAAGCAGACCTTTATTCCGGGCCGCGGCGAATGCGGTTCCTTGGTAAACTCGACGCCTTTTTTCTTCAGATCGGCTGCTATGGCATCGATCCCTGATACCGCAAAGCCGAAATGGTCGAGGCCCTGATAGGGCGGCACCGGCGCAGGGCTTACTCCATCGCCAGGATTGACCTGAGCGATAAAGATCTTGGCTCCGCCGAGCTTGAGATCGACACGCGGCTTGCCCAGTTGCGTCGAGCGGATCACTTCGGCACCGAACATGCGCTCGAACCATTGCGCCGTTGCCTCCGGATCGGGCGTGCGCAGGTGAATATGATCCCACGTAAAATTTGCCATTCGCTTCTCTCCTTATTTCTCGTCGCAAGACTAGGACAGGCGGCAGGCGTCTGCGCAACGGCCGCGTTGCAAAACCATCGATAAAACCTACGGTTGATCCAGGTCAATGTCACATCCTGGTGGAGACCTAACATGCAGCAGATTAGAGGAGGATGTCATGGGTTGGGATTATTGGCCGATGCCTTTCTTCTTCGGACCGTTGTTCATGGTGCTGATTGCCGTCGTGTGCATGGGCGTCATGATGGTGATGATGCGTGGACATCGACGCGGCGACAGCAGCGCGCTCGACGTGCTGGACCAACGCTTTGCGCGCGGCGAAATCAACCAGGCCGAATACGAGGAGCGGCGGCGCGTGCTGCGCTCATAAGATGATGAGCAATCCCCCGTCTGCGACGATCTATGTTTGTCCGATGCACCGCGCGGTGCGCCAATCCACGTCCGGCACATGCCCGACATGCGGCATGGCACTTGTGCCCGAAGGGACACGATTCGCGATCCTGCGGCACATGTTCTCAAGCCCGTTGCACCTTGCGGTGATGGCGGTCGCTATGGTCGCGGTGATGGCGTCGCTCGTGAGGATGCTCGAATGACCTTGCTCCGCTAATTCCTGAATAGCCACGACGCCAGCGCCGGAGCGGATCAAACGACAGATTTGTGACAAGCGCCCGAGCTGCCCGGCGATAGTTGCCCACAGGCAGGATTGAGAATGCGCATTTCTCTGCATGCGCGATTGCAATTTTGCTAAACGAGACGGCTGGGCGGATCGGGCGGGAATGGCAGGCAAGACCGTACATGCGGCGGGCGGCATTGTGGTGCGCAAGGGAGCGCGCCCGCGGATCGCTGTCGTACAGCGCGCGAAAGACGAGCTCTGGGTATTGCCGCGGGGAAAGCTCAAGCGCGACGAAAGCCCGGTCGCAGGAGCGCGCCGCGAGGTCATGGAGGAGACCGGCCACCGGGTGCGCGTGCGCGAATTCCTCGGCGCAATCACCTATCGGGCGCGCGGCCGGCCAAAGATCGTGCAGTTCTGGCGAATGCAGGCAGAACACGATGCAAGCCGCGATGTTATGAAAGACATTGTTGCGGTCGACTGGCTGTCGCTGTCCGAGGCGGTCAGGCGCCTGAGTTACCCGCTCGAGAAATTGTTTCTCCGCAATGTCGGCCGAACCGCGCTGCGCAGAACGAAGCATCGGCCGCGGCACAAGACGCGAAAGCGGGCTTCCAAATCCAAGTTGCGGCGCGGCACGAAGGGCCGCCTCCACAAGTCGCGTCTGCGCCGCGCGGCGGCGTCCGGCGTGAGGGGCCGCAAGCATTCCGCGCATGCCGCGACACGCGCGCGCGCAAGCATCCTTCGGCGCGTACTCGGACGCCTGTCGCAGTAACCGGTTCCGGGAATGCCCCGATATTGCCGCAAGCGTTGCAAAAATTTAATCCGCAGAAACAGGCCGTAGGCTCAATTCGAAAGGGCCCATTCATGCGCCGTTCACGGGAAAAACAGGAACCTCGCATCAACGCTCATTGTTGACGCTGAAAGAATACGCAGGAAACGACAGCAATAATCGTTGAATGCATACGACCTCAGCGAACCAAAGGAAGGTGCGCCATGACGAAAACCAAGACACTCACTGCACTGGCGGCTGCCGCGACTCTTGGAATCGCGGCCATCGCCACACCGGCCGAGGCCGGGCATGGCGGCGCAGTTGCCGCCGGCATTATCGGCGGTCTCGCGGCGGGCGCGATCATCGGCTCAGCCGCCGCGCACGGTCCCTATTATGCCTATGGCCCCGGCTACTATTACGGCCCTGCACCGGCCTATTACGGCGGCTGCTATTGGACGCGCCAGCGCGTCTGGGACGGCTGGGGCTGGCGCCCGCGGCGCGTAAGGGTCTGTGATTAAGGCACTAGCCAACCGCAGAAAGTCACGCGATAAACTAGGAAAAAATCCGGATTCGGCAAAGCTTCCGGGTTTTTTTCAGACGAGGAGCGGGCCGGCGCTCAACAAATTTCCGACATATTGGAACTGTCTCTATCGTCGGCACGGGGACAGGATTAGCTTGAACTTCACTATTCGTGGTCGATACCTACCCGACCTGACCCTGGAGGAAGCACCTATGAAGAAGACGATCCTTGCGCTCGCAACCGCTGGCATGCTCGCCGTTGGCACTTTGGGCGCCCCGACCACGGCCGATGCTCGTTGCTATGGCTGCGGTGTTGGTGCGGGCGTTGCCGCCGGCGTCATTGGTGGCGCCATTATTGGCAGCGCGATCGCCAATAGCGGGCCACGCTATTACGGACCGGCTCCGGGCTATGTCGTGTATGAGGGCTACGGCGCGCCCTATCCGGCCGCCTGCCCCGGTGGTTACTGGGCCCGCCGGCCGCTGCATGATGGTTATGGTAACTTCGTCGGCTGGAGCCGTCCGCGTTTCATCTGCCCTTAAAGATCGCGTAACGACTTTGGGTGGATGATCGGGGCCAAATTGTTTTGGCCCGAGAGGACACCCATGAAACAGACGATCATCGCGTTCGCCGCGGCCGTTACCATGGCCGCGGCGTTGCCGTCTTCGGCGCACGCGCATTGCCAGGGTTGCGGGGTCGCCGCCGGCGTGGTCGGCGGACTTGCCGCCGGCGCCATCATCGGTTCGGCCATCGCCAATAGTGGCCCGACCTATGTCGCGCCAAGCCCCGTCTACGCACCGCCCCCGCCCGCCTATGCCGAACCCTCGGACGTCGTGGAGGGCGGAGTTTGCCACGTCGAGCGGCGCCGGGTTTGGGTTGAAGGCTACGGCTGGCAGCCGCGTCGCGTCGAAGTCTGCGACTAACGCCGCCGTTTAGCGCCGCATGTGCTCAAGCACGGCGGCCGTCGGCCAGCAGTCGATCTTTAGACCGTTTTTTCTCTGATACGCGCCAAGCGCAGCGCGCGTGAGCATTCCCGCCTTCCCATCGATCTTGTCCTTGTAGAGGCCAAGCGCGGTCAGCCTTTGTTGCATCGTTTCGACTTCTGCCGTCTTGAGTTGCGTGTTCTTGCTCCACGGTGTCTCGAACGGCTTGCCGCCGGCAATGCGGTCGCTGAGATGGCCCACGAACAGGACATAGAGATCCGAATAGTTGTAGTCCTTGAGCACGAAGTAGTTCTTCGGCGCCAGAAAAGAGGGGCCGTAACTTCCTTCCGGCTGTAGCAAGGAGGCTTCGAGCGCCATTTCCCTGCGGTCGAGTTTTCGGCCATACGTCGGCACAAAGCCGAGCGCGCGCCACTCGGAGATCGTCTTCGTAACCTCGGGCACGCCAATGCTGCAATCGGCATTTGCCGGCGCGCGCACCTCGATCGCCCACGGTTCGCCCGCACGCCAGCCTTTACCTGCAAGTTGTTTTGCTGCCGAAGCAAGCGCGTCGGGGACCGATCGCCAGATGTCGGCACGCCCGTCGCCGTCGAAATCAACCGCGTATTTGTAGAATTCCGACGGCAAAAATTGCGTAAGACCCATCGCCCCACCCCAGGAGGAGCGCATGTCGGCGCGCGGCACGCCATCCTGCAGCATCTTCAAGGCATGCAGGAATTCATTTCGGAAGAAGTCCTTTCGCTTACCGACATAGGCCTGCGTCGCCAGCGTGCGGATGGCATCGAGCGGCAACCGATATCCGCCATAATCGGTTTCGCGCGCCCAGATCGCGAGCACAACATTGCCGGGGACGCCGAATTCCTTCTCGATGCGGAGAAGTGGTTCCCGATATTGCGCGGCCAGCTGACGCCCGCGCTCGGCGAGACGTTCGAAGCTCGCCTCGCGAAGATATTGAGCCGGTGTCTGCACAAATTCCGGTTGCTGCGGCTGTTTCTCCGGACGTCCGGGGATCGCAAGATCCGGGAGCGAAAGATCGGGTTCCAGTCCACGCGTGGCCGCGTCGAAGGTGGCGCGAGAAATGCCCAGTTCGCGCGCGGCAGGCCACTGAACTGCGAGCCATTGTTGGAAAGCTGCGTCGGCCTGCGCGGCGACGATCGAGAAGGACAACCACGCGGCAACAATAACGGCGCGTAGAAACATATTGCTGGCTAGTCCGAATGAGTGCGTTGTTCTATCGGAAGCGGCCCGAACGCGGGCGGCGGAATACGGCGCCGAGATGCGGCTTCATAAGCTGACGCGACGTGAAGCAGCACATCTTCCTTGCCTGGCTCGGCACGAAATACCAGCGAAAACGGCAGGCCAGGCTCGGCAATCGTGGTCGGGGTGTTTGAAGGCATATGCAGATAATTCGTGCCGTCGGCGCTTAGTTGATAGACGGGGTCGTAAACTGTGGTCACGAAGCCCGCGGGAATGAGCACTTCGGTCAGGCCGGCATTGGGCCCGCTCAGCGACTCCATCGTCAAGTTATTGCGCAAACCCTGCCCCGCACCGCCGATTTTGCCCGGCGGCCACGGCGTGTGCAGCCGCACCAGCACGTCGAGGGCATTTTCCAGCATCACCATCATGTCGGCGCGTCGCAAAAGCTCGCGCAACATGATCCGTTCGTTGGTGCATTGCCGTTCGCCCAGCGGGTTGCGCAGATCCGCGACCTCATCCCAGTTCAGCCAGCTCGCGCGCTGGTCGTCGCCCCAGAATTTCGAGCGCGCATTGAGCGCGGTGAAGTCAGTGAGCGTCTCCGTGAAGCCCTTTGCTTTCCAGTCCGCAGCGCGGCGCGACAGATATTGATTGATGTGGAAGCGGAACGCCATTTGCGGCGCCTGATGCTGGATGGTGCCAAGGTCCAGGTTGGAGGGTGACGGGATACGGCCTTCGGCCATTTCGAGCATATAGTCGATCGGCTTCATCGTGCCGGCGCCGAAGACTTTGCCGGGCTCAAACTCCGTCGGCCGGATCGCAGCGGCAAATTCCTTGAACAAAGGCTGCCCATCGGCCGTCAACCTGAACAAAATATCCGGCATGAAAACGGGTACCAACCGCGCGAGCGCCACGCGGTAGTCGATCGTCATTTGTTCGATATCTGGATCCGGCGTCCAAAGCGGGTCTGACGACTCGACCAGCGTCGCGCCAAGCTTGTCGCCGAGCACGCCCTTTATCTCTTTTGCCGCCGCTGTCGTGATGGGCACCTCGGTCATATTGCCGGGACGCGCCGTCATCGACTCGCGGATCACGCCAATACGCAGGCCTTTGAGGGACGCAGCCGGCCTCGTGTGGCGCGCATAATTCTCCAGCACCGAAGAGCGCGGCACGGTGGTGAATGGATCGCGTGGATCATAGTAACCTTTTGCCGGATCCTTGAGCGCATCGAGCACCTTGGCGGCATCTGTGATAGTGCGGGCCAGAATTCCGGAACGATCCACATGGATGTCAGCGCCAATGGCGCCGCCGTCGAATCCGAGCAAGGCTTTATGCGGCAAGATAAGCGCCACGGCATTATGGTTGGCGGGGCCACGGCACGACGCGCGCGTCTCCTCGCCCAGACTGCACATAACCATGTTGGTTGAGACCGAGACGCCGGAACCAGAACTTGACCCGAGCGATGCTGCGCGGGTCGTGTCATAGGGATTAGATGGATTTCCGGCCCAGCTGCTGCGCTGATAGCCGAGCGTCGACGGCAGCGCTTTGCCGGGTTTGTGCGGCCCACCCGGATCGTCTGGGCGGCCGTTATATTCCGTGTTCACAGCCTTGGCGAAGATGATTGCGCCTTTGTTGCGTAGCTGTTCGACCAGCACGTGGTCGCGGGCCGGAAAATCGATGTCGTAGCGGGCGTCGCCGCCGCCGGTCGAACGCATGTCCTTTGTGTCGAACGGATCCTTGAATGAGAATACGACGCCGTACATGGGCATTTTTTCGAGGTCTGGATTGCGGCCGTAAGTCGCGTCGAGTTCGGCCGCGCGCTCGAGGGCGTCGGGCAGATGGCGGAAATATTCGCACACCGGCGGCGCGCCTTTTGGCAGTGGACCCTTTGCGGGATGCAAATCGAATTCGCCGCGGCATGTCACCGAGCGTTCGCCGCGAATATTAAGCGTAGCCAGCGCGTTGACCTGGCCCGCATCGGGCTTGCCGACAGTCATCCCGAATTGCTGCTGTACCGAAGGGTCGGAAGCGGTTGCTTCCATGCGGCCAAATTCCAGAGGCCGCCCTTTGTACTTATCGAGATCCGGCAACAGCTCGGCTGCTTTCACCGTTTGCGTAGGAAACCTGAGCGGCGCGCCGCCGCGAACGGTGCCCGTCGATTCGGGTACTGCCGCTCCGTCTTTTGTCACCAGCAGGTTCGACGTGCCGTTGAATGCGCGCACGCGCGCCAGATAGTGCCGGACGACATCGACGCAGGTGGTATCGCCTGCCCTGATCGCCGCGTGCAGCTCGTCGATGGTCGCTTCTTCGAGGACAAACGGTTTGTTCGGTGCGCGGACAGGCTTGTTCATGGCAGGGCTTCCTCGTCCCGTCGAGCCTAAAGGGTCCCCTTTGCCGGTGGAAGCGGGCCTATCGCGAGAACTTTTTGTATTTGAGCCGGTGCGGGATCACCGAATCCGTGCCCAATCGCCGCATCTTGTCGGTTTCATAGTCCTGAAAATTGCCCTCGAACCATTCCACGTGGCTGTCGCCCTCGAAAGACAAAATATGCGTGGCAATACGGTCAAGAAACCAGCGGTCGTGGCTGATGATGACGGCGCAACCGGCGAAATCTTCCAGCGCCTCTTCCAGCGCACGCAGCGTTTCGACGTCCAGGTCGTTTGTGGGCTCGTCGAGCAGCAGCAGGTTTGCGCCGGATCGGAGCATCTTTGCGAGATGGACGCGATTGCGCTCCCCGCCCGACAGCGTACCGACCTTTTTCTGTTGGTCCGCGCCCTTGAAATTGAATGACGCACAATAAGCGCGGGAATTCATTTCCTTCTTGCCAAGCAGGATCACGTCGTTGCCTTCGGAGATTTCTTCCCACACGGTTTTTTTGCCATCGAGGCTATCGCGTGATTGGTCGACATAGCCGAGGCGCACCGAGTCGCCGATTTTTATCGTCCCCTTGTCCGGCTTCTCCTGACCCGTGATCATCCGGAACAGCGTCGTTTTTCCCGCGCCGTTCGGACCTATTACACCAACGATACCGCCAGGCGGCAGCTTGAAGGTCAGATCGTCGATAAGGAGGTTGTCACCGAAACCTTTGGTTAGATGATCAAAATCGACGACGTTCTGGCCGAGGCGCTCGGTGACGGGAATGGTGATCTGCGCGACGGTATTCTGCTTGGCATTGGCGATCTTGAGCAGTTCCTCATAGCGTTGGTAGCGCGCCTTGGATTTGGCCTGCCGCGCTTTCGGCGACGATAAAATCCACTCGCTTTCGCGCTGCAACGTGCGCTGCCGCGCCTCATCCTCGCGCGATTCCTGCTCCAGCCGCTTCTGCTTCTGCGAGAGCCAGGATGTATAATTGCCCTGATAGGGAATGCCACGGCCGTGGTCGAGTTCGAGAATCCAGCCGGTCACGTTGTCGAGGAAATAACGGTCGTGGGTCACGATAAGGATCGCACCGGGATAATTGCGCAGGTGACCTTCCAGCCAGTTCACGCTCTCGGCGTCGAGGTGGTTGGTCGGCTCGTCCAGCAGCAGCAAGTCAGGCTGATCAAGCAGCAGCCGACAAAGCGCTATGCGGCGTTTTTCGCCGCCGGAAAGTTGGGCAACCTCGGCATCATCGGGCGGGCAGCGCAAGGCGTCCATCGCCAGGTCAACCTGGCTATCAAGGTCCCACAGGTTCTTGGAGTCGATCTCGTCCTGCAGCTTCGCCATTTCCTCGGCGGTCTCATCCGAGTAATTGGAGGCAATTTCGTTGTAGCGGTCGAGGAGCGCCTTCTTGGCGGCGACACCCTCCATGACGTTCTCGCGAACGGTTTTCTTCGGATCGAGCTGAGGTTCCTGCTCCAGATAGCCGACGCGGGCACCTTCCGCGACCCAACCGTCTCCGGTGAAGTCCTTGTCGATGCCGGCCATGATGCGCAGCAAGGTGGACTTGCCGGAGCCGTTGACGCCGAGCACGCCAATCTTGGCGTCGGGATAGAAGGACAGATGGATGTCGTCCAGGACCTTCTTCCCCGGCGGGTAGGTCTTGGTCAGACCTTGCATATGATAGATGAATTGACGTCCGTTCATTGATCTCTCGAAAATCTCCGGTCGCGGCCCGAATCCGCCAGCGCACGCTTATGCGCCATCACACGCTTTGTCGGGGAATGCGGGGCTGATGTAACGGCGGAAACCCGAAAGAGCAAGCGCTGAGCGGGTGCGCAATCCAGGTAAACCTCTGGAAAGGCTGATTGCAGAAATGCCGCCGGTATGCCGTGCGGGTACCGGTTTTTAACCGCTTCGGCGCCATGATCGTCTTCCATGAACCTGGTCGTCGGACGGGACGACTAAGAGGCAAGAGGACGACCTCTTTGCCCGGTCGGTGTGGGAGTTGCGTCATGGGTCGAGCAATCTTGGCCTTATCTGGTTCTGCAATTGCGATGTTGCCCAAGCCATTTGTGGTCCTCGGCAACTTCTTTGGCGGGTTCTGGCGTGAGCTGACCCGTGATGCGGTTCGGCCCTACAGGCCGGAACTGCACTATATGCGTGGGCCAGGCCCCGCATGGCGTGCCAAGCACGGCCTACGCCCGTCCTGAGACCCCCTATCTTTTCGGTCTGCCCGCCCTAAATTGGCGCGCCGCACAGGCGCGGCACTTTGAGGGAGTATCAGGGGTATGGTTCGGGCAGCCATTCTGGATGATTACCAGAACGTTGCGATGCAGTTTGCCGACTGGTCGCCGATCGCCAAGGAAGTCGAAATCAAAGTCTTCAACAAGCCGTTTGCCGACCAAGGCGAGGCGATCAAGGCGTTGCAGGGTTTTGCCATTATTGTCGGAATGCGCGAGCGCACGCCGTTCCCGCGCATGGCGATCGAAGCTCTCCCGGACCTCAAATTGCTGATTACGACCGGTGCCCGCAACAATTCCTTCGACGTCAAGGCATGCGCCGAACGCGGCATCACCGTCAGCGGCACCGGCGCCGCAGGCAGCCCGACCACAGGGATTGCGTTCGGGTTGATGCTCGAACTGACCCGACGTATCGGTTTTGAGAACGCGCGGCTAAAGGCCGGCGCCCCCTGGCAGGTTACAGTCGGCCGCGACCTCGACGGCCTTACCCTTGGCGTCCTCGGCCTGGGCAAGCTCGGTCAGAGATCAGCCGCCGTGGGCAAGGCATTCGGCATGAAAATCATCGCCTGGAGCCAAAACCTAACCGCAGAAAAGGCAAAGGCGGGCGGGGCCGAACTGGTCGCTAAGGACGACCTGTTCCGCAATGCGGACTTCGTCACGATTCACAATGTGCTGAGTGAGCGCTCGCGCGGGCTGGTCGGCACAAAAGAACTCGGCCTAATGAAAAAGTCGTCTTACCTGATCAATACATCGCGCGGGCCGATCGTCGACGAAAAAGCCCTGATCGCCGTGTTGCAGGCAAAGTCCATCGCCGGTGCCGGGCTCGACGTCTTCGACGTCGAACCGCTGCCGCTCGACCACCCTTTCCGAAAGATGGACAATGTCGTGATTACCCCGCATCTCGGCTATGTTAGCGAGCAAAATTACCGAAAATATTTCCCTGACATCGTCGAGGACATCCGCGCCTGGCTCGACGGTAAGCCCGTGCGCGTCATTGAGGCGAAGTAGTGCGTCAAAAGCCGAACAGCTTCGCCGCGTTATTGTAGGCGACGTCCGCGCGCAAACCTTCGTCGAGCGGCACCGTGTCGATAAATTCGCAGCCTGGCCAGTCGAAAGGATAGTCGGCCGAGAACATGACGCGGTCGCGCCCTAATGCATCGATCGAGCAGCGCACCGGTGGGAGATCGTACATTCCCGAGGTCGTCACCCAGACATTCTCCTTGAAATATTGCGACGGCGGCTTGGGCAAATTCCAGCCATAGGGCGCCGAGCGGCTGTCGAAGCGCCAAAGCTGGAACGGCAATGTTTCGCCAAGATGGCCGAGCAACAGCTTCGCCTTTGGATAACGATGGAAGACGCCACCGCAGATGATGCGAAGCGCGTGCGATCCGGTCTCCACTCCCCATCCCCACATCGGCCGCGCCAATACGTTGTATCCGGCAAGCGCCGGCGGTTGCGTCACGGGGTCGGCCGGATGCAGATAAATTGGCGCACCCAGCGCCGCGGCGCGCTCCCAGAATGGATCGTAGGAGCGGTCGTCGAGATATTTGCCGTTGGTGTGCCCATTGATCATGGCGCCGCAGAATTTTAGATCGCGCATGCAACGTTCAAGCTCGTCGGCGGCGGCTTTGGCGTCCTGCATCGCCAGGTGAGCGAATCCGGAATAGCGGTCCGGACGTTTCTGGACTTCCTTGGCAAGGAAATCGTTTGACGCGCGCGCGTTACGAACAGCAGCCGCGGTGTCGCGCTCGACCTGCACCCCGGGCCCGGCGATCGCCAGAACCGCCCGCGTGATGCCTGTTCTGTCCATCATTTGCAGCCGCTGATCGCCGAAATCGGTCAGGCACGCGTAGAGCTGTGCCGTTTTGGCCGGCGCGACATCGACCATCGTCGGACGCCAATAGGGCTCAGTTGCTGGATCCAGAAAGTGCTCCTCGAGCGCGATTTTCTTGACCATGGCGTTCCTCACCTTCGACAGGCCCATTTTTCACTTTCAGGTGTATCGGATTTTGGGCTATCGTGTCCCACGATGCAAGGCGGCAAAAGACCGCCAGTGCGGTGGGTGGGAAGCGTAATGAATCGTCTCGTCACCAACGACAAAAGCCAGGTGCAGGTAATCGCGCGCGCGGCCACCATTCTGCGCGCGCTGGAAGACGAGAATTCAGGCCTGAGCCTCGGCCAGATTGCCCTGCGCGTGAACCTTGCACGCTCGACCGTGCAACGCATCGTTGCTGCACTCGAAACCGAAAAGCTGGTCATCGCGGCAACGCCAAACGGGCGGGTGCGGCTCGGCCCAACAATTCTGCGCCTCGCCGCGTCCGTTCGCAGCGACTTTGTTGCGATGGCCCGCCCATTTCTCGAGCGGCTGTCGGAAGAATTGCATGAAACCGTCGACCTCTCGACGGTAAAGAAGGATCATCTCGTCTTCATCGACCAAGTCATCGGGTCCCAGCGCCTGCGCGCTGTATCGGGAGTTGGTGACACGTTCCCGCTTTATTGCACCGCTAACGGCAAAGCCTACCTCGCGCAACTTACCGACAAGGCCATCGAAGCCTTGATCGGACGCGCTTATGAAGCGCGGACGCCGAACACGCTGACGCGTCTCGACGCTTTGCTCGCTGACCTGAAATCGGCACGCCGCAACGGCATAGCCTTCGACCGCGAAGAACACACTCAGGGAATTTGCGCGGTTGGCGTCGCGTTGCATGATCCGCTCGGCAATGCGGTCGCCATTTCAGTTCCGGTGCCGAGCCAACGCTTTTCCAGTCGCCAGACGCTGATTACCGAACGCCTGATCGCCACCAAAGAGTCCCTGGAGACCTACATGAACTCCGTAGCCGCCTGACCGGCGACGGACGCGTGGAATACCAGCAAAGAACCGCAATTGCGCTCATCGCAAGGGAGGATTGCCGTGTCCAAACGAATTCGCGGCGTAATGTTTGAAGAAAATCTCAAGAACAGCATGGGGCTGGAATTTTACAACCTGTCCCATCGCTTCGGTTATCAATCGCCGAACTGGCCGTATTTTGAAGATGTAAAAATCGAGCGTATTCACTATATGGCAAAGTCGGGTGTGCTGTCGCAACGCATCACGACCTCGATGCACAACACGACGCATATCGACGCGCCGGCTCATGTCGTGCAGGGCACACCGTTCATTGATGAAGTACCGCTGCCGCATTTCTTCGGCTCGGGGATCGTAGTCTCCATCCCGAAAAAAAAATGGGAACCAATCACCGGCGATGATCTCGAAAAAGCATGCGGCAAGATTATACGTCCACGCGACGTGGTGATCGTCAACACCGGCTGGCATAAATTTTACGAAGACAGCGAAGACTATTTTTGCCGCGCGCCGGGATTCGTGCCTTCGGCCGGAGAATGGTTTGTCAAGAAGAAGGTCAAGGTCATCGGTCACGACACACAGGCCAACGACCATCCGCTCGCCACAGCCATAGGCCCGCAGCGTAATGGGCCGTTGCATCCGCATTTGGCGGAAGAATACCGCGAATGGTCCGGTGGCCGGGATTGGAAGGACGATTTTCCAGAATGGGAGCCAGTTCACCGCATCCTGTTCAAGAACGGCATCATGGGCATAGAGAACGTCGGCGGCGATATCGACAAGGTCACCGGCAAGCGTTGCACCTTCGCCTACTTTCCCTGGAATTGGGATCGCGGCGACGGCTGCATCGTTCGACTGGTAGCGATCGTCGACCCAAGCGGCAAATATCGTATCGAGCGTGGGAGAAAATTCTGATGCACGTCAAACGTTTTTCGGATGCCAAGCCCTACGAGGCTCCTAACCACCGCAATTACACGTCGCTGCGCCTCTTCGGCGCTGAGGCCGGCGGCACCAAGAACCTCGTCTTCGGCTACTCGCATTTCCTCCCCGGCGGCGGTGCCGGCCCGGACGCCTCTCCGCCCGAGAAGGTCTATTTCGTGTTGCGCGGCGAATTGACCGTGATCGTCAATGGCAAGGAAACCGTCCTCAAGGCGAATGATTCCTGCGTGATTGAACCGAATGAAACACGCGAAATCGTCAATCGGGGCAACGAGGTTTGCACCATCGTAGTCGCGGTCGCCAACGCACCGAAGTGATGCCGACGGCGCGCTGCGGAAGCAAGTTTGGGAGGACAACATGTCGGAAAGCTTCCTTAAGAATCCACTCTCCCTTTTCGACATCAAGGGGAAGACGGCCATAGTAACCGGCGCGTCAGGCGCCTTCGGCGCGCTGGCTGCAAAGACCTTCGCGGGAGCCGGCGCAAACCTCATTCTGGCTGCGAGCAAGACCGAAGAGCTCAAGAAGGTAGCTGCCGAATGTGAGAGGCTTGGCGGAAAAACCGAGATCGTGGCGTTACGGCCAAGCTCGGAGGAAAATTGCGACAAGATCGTGAAGGCCGCCGTCGACAAATTCGCGCGCGTCGACATCCTGGTGGTCGCGTCGGGCCTCAACAAAGTGTCCAAGATCGTTGACCAGAAGCCGGACGATTTCCTCGACGTCATGGATGCCAATGTCACGCAGTCGTGGCTGATGGTGCGTGCGGCCGGCCGTCAGATGCTCAAGCAAGGTCAGGGGGGCAAAGTCATTCTGACGTCGTCAGCGCGCGGATTGCTGGGTCACCCCGCCGGCTACAGCGCCTATTGCGCATCGAAATCGGCGGTTGACGGCATCACGAAGGCGCTTGGCTGCGAATGGGGAGAGACCGGCATTACCGTGAACGCGCTCGGACCGACCGTTTTCCGCTCTCCGCTTACAGCCTGGATGTACGAAGACACGGAGCGCGCGCAAACCGTACGCAAGGGCTTTCTTGCACGTGTGCCGAAAGGACGGCTGGGCGAGCCGGAAGACCTCGCGGGGCCGCTCCTGTTCCTCGCCTCTAAGGCATCGGATTTCTATACCGGCCACATTCTTTATGCAGATGGTGGCTACACGGCTGGATAGTAATGGCGAAAGCGCGCATCGCAGTAGTTGGCGCCGGACTCATGGGCCACGGCATTGCGCAGGTATTCGCGCTCGCTGGGCATGACGTTACGATCACCAATTCCGTCAAATCAAACCTCGACAGCGCGAAAGCACGCATCCTCGCAAATTTGAAGGACCTCGGCGACGACCAGCGGGCCGTCGAGCGCGTGACCCCAGTCGCCGACCTCGTGACGGCAGTGCGTGATGCCGATTACGTTGTCGAAGCCATACTGGAAGACCTGCCACTCAAACAGAAATTATTCGTCGACATCGAAAAGCATGTGAGGCCGGACACGATCCTTGCCAGCAATACTTCGGTGATCCCCATTACGAAGATCGTGGAAGGCCTCGCGCGCCGTGAACGGGCGCTCGGTACGCATTGGTGGAATCCGCCTTTTCTGGTGCCGCTGGTCGAAATCATCGAGACGCAATGGACTTCCCCACAAACCATAGATTTCACCATGACGCTGCATGCCGCAGCCGGAAAAAAGCCTGCGCATGTGAAAAAAGACGTTCCCGGATTTATCGGCAATCGTCTGCAGCACGCATTGTGGCGCGAAGCCGTCGCCCTGGTGGAACAAGGCATTTGCGACGCTGAGACCGTCGATGATGTAATCAAGGCCGCGTTCGGCCGGCGCCTAGCTGTGCTCGGCCCTCTCGAGAATGCGGACATGGTGGGGACCGATCTAACGCTGGCGATCCACAAGACGGTGCTGCCCGATATCGACAGCCGACGCGCGCCTTCCCCTTATCTCGAAAAGCTGGTGAAAGAGGGAAAGCTCGGATTCAAATCGGGTGAAGGCTTTCGCAAATGGAGTCCCGAGCAGCAATCTCACCTTCGCTCGAAAGTGCTGCAGCATCTCAAAAATGCGCGTGCCGAAGACGCCAAAGGCAAAAGCTGAAACCAGGGAGGTGACAATGAAAGACCATCGGACGATATCGCGCCGCGCGCTGGTCAAGACCGGCCTTGGCGCCATTGCGGCGCCGGCTGTCTTATGCACATTGCCGGCAGAAGCGCAGTCTCAAGTGATCAAGATCGGGCACGTCAGCCCTAAAACCGGGCCTCTCGCGGGCTTCGGTGAAGCCGATAGTTTCATCCTCGAACAGGTGCGCAGTATCCTCGCCAAAGGGCTGTCAAACAGCGGCAAGAGCTACAAGGTCGAGATCATCTCCAAGGACAGCCAGTCAAGCGGCAATCGTGCCGCAGAAGTGGCGTCAGAGCTTATCCTTGGTGACAAAGTCAATCTTATCGTGGCCTCGGCGACGCCTGACACGACCAACCCAGTATCGGATCAAGCCGAAGTCAACGAAGTGCCGTGCATCACCACCAACTGTCCGTGGCAACCTTACTTTTTCGGCCGCAAGGGCGATCCGAAAAAAGGCTTTACGTGGACCTATCATTTTTTCTGGGGACTTGAGGACGTGATCGCCTCATTCCTGGCGCTGTGGGATGAGCTTCCAACCAACAAGGTGGTCGGTGGCCTTTTTCCCAATGACGCCGACGGCAATGCATGGGGCGATCCAAAGTTCGGCTTGCCGCCCGCGCTCGCCAAGGCGGGCTACAAGCTGCACGACCCAGGCCGCTATCAGCTCATGAACAGCGATTTCACATCGCAAATTTCTGCATTCAAGACTGCAGGCGCCGAGATCGTGACCGGCAACATGATCCCGCCGGATTTCGCGACATTCTGGTCCCAGGCGGCGCAGCAAGGCTTCAAACCGAAAATAGTCACCATCGGCAAGGCGCTGTTGTTTCCCTCGGTCATCGAATCACTGGGTGAACGCGGCAACGGCCTCACAAGCGAGGTTTGGTGGACGCCACACCATCCATTCAAGTCCGGCCTCACCGGCCAAAGCTGCCAGCAACTCACCGATGCTTATACTCGGGCATCAAACCGGCCATGGACCCAGCCGATCGGATTCCAGCACGCATTATTTGAAGTGGCCATCGACGTGCTCAAGCGTGCGAATAATTTGAGTGACCCGAAGTCGATTCTCGATGCAATCGTTGCGACCAACTACCAATCGATCGTCGGGCCGATTCAGTGGACGGGCGCACCGGTGAAGAACGTGACCAAGACGCCGCTGGTGGCCGGGCAATGGCAGCGCAAGAACGGAAAATTCGATCTGGTGATCGCCGAGAACAAAACCGCTCCAAATGTTCCGGTTGGCGGAAAACTGCAGCCGCTGTCGTAACAGGCATCACAAGGCACGCCCGAGCCAATCCCGGCCATCTCGCTTAGGCAGCAACTTGCTGTCATAAGCAGTTCGCACGGGACAAGCCCGCGCGTGGCGACGGAGCGAAAATGCCGGCCATCCTTTCCCTTGAGCGTGTTTCCAAGCGTTTCGGTGCCGTGGTCGTCGCCGACCGCATCGATCTCGCGCTCAAGGAGGGCGAAGCGCTTGGCATCATCGGGCCGAATGGGGCCGGCAAGTCCACATTGTTCGGTATTGCCTCGGGAACAGTGGCGCCCGATTCCGGCCGTGTGCTGTTTGCAGGCGATGATATCACCCAGCTTCCCACTGAGCGCCGTTGCCGGATGGGGTTGGCTCGCTCTTTCCAGATACCGCAGCCATTTTCCGGAATGACCGTGTTCGAAAACGTCGTGGTAGCTGGCGCTTTTGGCGCGGGCGAGCGTGAATCTGTTGTCTACGGCCGCTGCGCGGAATTGCTCGCGCGCTGCGGGCTGGCCGGCAAGGCAAACATGCGCGCCGGCCGCCTCACGCTGCTCGACCGCAAGCGGCTCGAACTGGCGCGGGCGATGGCAACGAAACCGCGCGTGCTGCTGCTCGACGAAGTTGCCGGTGGCCTCACCGAGCACGAATGCGCAGTGTTGGTAACGCTGATCAAAGAAGTCCGTGCGGACGGCATCTCGATCATTTGGATCGAACATGTCGTGCATGCCCTCCTCGCCGTTATCGACCGCCTCCTGGTTTTGCATGGCGGCAAATTTATTGCCGAAGGCGATCCGGCCAAGGTCATTCGGAGTCCACAGGTGGCGGAGATCTACATGGGTATCGACGCCGATGCCTGACAGATACCTTCTGAAGGTCGACGCGATCGATGCCTTCTACGGCGATTTCCAGGCGTTGTTTGGAGTGACGCTAAACGTGCAGGCCGGTCAGGTCATTGCCGTCATTGGCGCGAACGGTGCTGGCAAAAGCACGTTGCTGAAATCAATCGCGGGGCTGATCCATCCGCTTCACGGAGAGATTCTGTTCGATGGTGAGCCCACGACCCGTTTGGCCGCATTTGAAGTACTTGCACGCGGAATTGCGCTCGTGCCTGAAGGCCGCCGGCTTTTCCCTTCGCTGAACGTCGAGGAAAATCTGCTCATCGGCGGTCAATCGCGGAGACAGGGGCCGTGGACGCTGTCGCGCGTGTACGAACTTTTTCCGGTGCTGGCCGAGCTTCGGCACCTGCCCGCACCAGCACTTTCGGGCGGCCAGCAACAGATGGCCGCCATCGGCCGGGCGTTGATGTCTAATCCGAGATTGTTGCTCTGTGACGAAATCAGTCTCGGTCTGGCGCCCATAATCGTCCGCGATATCTATGCTCAGCTTCCTAACATCGTGGCGGAAGGCTTGTCAGCGATCATCGTCGAACAGGACATCGTGCAGGCTCTTAAAGCCGCCGCACATGTCTATTGTGTTCAGGAGGGCCGGGTCGCGCTTGAAGGTCCCGCAGGGCAATTGACGCGCGAGAAAATTTCAGCCGCGTATTTCGGGGTGTAATCCATGCAATGGATCAATATTGTCTTGCAAGGGACCCTCATCGGCGGGCTCTACGCCATGTTCGCTGCGGGGCTTTCGCTCATCTTCGGCGTAATGCGACTCGTAAACATCGCGCATGGCGACTTGATTGTTCTGGCGGCCTACGTATCGCTGATGGTGACGCACGCATTTGGCATAGGACCGCTCGCATCGCTGCTCCTGGTCGTGCCGACAATGGCGGTCATCGGTTATGCGCTGCAACGCGGCCTCCTTAATCGCACACTTGGCGATGACCTGTTGCCGCCACTGCTGGTGACTTTCGGTCTCTCGATCATCATTCAGAACGGACTTCTGGAATTTTTCACCGCTGACAGCCGCCGGCTCCAGGCGGGCTCCATCGAAATTCAGGCATTCGAAGTTGCACAGGGCATCTGGATTGGTGTCTTGCCGCTCGTTCAGTTCGCAGTGGCCATTGCTGTAGTCGCGGCCCTACAATTGTTGTTCTACCGGACCGCACTCGGCCGCGCATTCAGGGCGACATCCGACGATCAAGCGGTTGCCCAATTGATGGGTTTGGACACACGCCATGTCTTTGCAGCGGCGATGGCATTGTCGCTCGCGGTCATTGCGATCGCCGGCGTATTTCTGGCAATACGCGCCAATTTTGATCCTTCGATAGGCCCGGCAAGGCTGATCTTCGGCTTCGAAGCCGTGATCATCGGTGGCCTCGGCAGCATGTGGGGAACACTCGCGGGCGGAATCATTCTCGGCGTTTCTCAGGCCATCGGCGCGCAGATTGATCCCGGTTGGCAACTACTTGCGGGCCACATTGTATTTCTCGCCATTCTTGCTGCGCGGCCGCAGGGATTGTTCCCCAAGGTATCAGGATGATTGTCGAGCACGCGACACGGTCGAGCCGCATCGGCATCGGGATCATCGCCGCGACGATCATCGTCCTGGCGATTGCACCCTATTGGGGCGATCGGCAGACACTTCGGCTGCTTGCAGAAATGTTCACGTTTGTTGCGCTGGCAAGTCTTTGGAATCTCCTCGCCGGCTATACCGGCCTGGTTTCCGTCGGTCAGCAAGCTTTCGTCGGGCTGGGCGGATATATTTTGTTCGCGCTTGCCATATTGTTGGACGTAGACCCGGTATTCGCCATTTTCATCGCGGGCCCAATTGGTGCGCTCATCGCCATTCCGGTCGCGGCGCTGATTTTTCGGCTGCGCGGTGCGTATTTCGCGATCGGGACTTGGGTCGTCGCCGAGATATTCCGCCTCCTTGCATCGCAGGTGTCGGTTCTCGGAGGCGGCTCCGGCATCAGCCTTCCGGCAGCCGTGATAATTTCCATGGCGTCGAGCCGGCAAATTCGCGAGTTCGAGACCTACTGGCTGGCGCTCGCACTCATGACGTCCATCTTAGGCGCGATTACGATACTTTTGCGTTCTCGTCATGGCCTTGCACTGACTGCTATTCGTGACAACGAAGTCGCAGCGCAGAGTAGCGGAGTTAACGTGTGGGGAATCAAATTTGCGGTCTATATATTTGCCGCGTTCGGCACATCGATTGTCGGCGCATTTATCTTCTTGCAAAAGCTCCGCATCTCTCCGGAGACCGCATTTAGCGTGAATGATTGGACCGCGTTCATTATTTTCATAACGGTCATCGGCGGCATTGGCAGAATTGAAGGTCCAATCATCGGCACTATTGTCTTCTTCTTCCTACGTCAGACTTTCGCAGGCTTGGGGACATCCTACTTGTTGATCATGGGTGCGGTCGCGATAGCGGTCATGTTATGGGCGCCGCGGGGACTGTGGGGATTGATCGTCGAGCGGTTCGGCTGGCAGGCCCTGCCCTTGCAGCGCCAACTGGTATTGGAAAAGGAAGTAAGAGGAAAAACATGAGTACAATCGTCGATATCTATTGCCACATTTTTCCTGACCGATTTTTCCAGGAAATGACCCAGGTCGCACCCAGGCTCGAGAATATCGGCAAGCGGTTGCGTGGCGTAACAAAGCTGTTCGACCTGGACGCGCGTTTCAAGGAAATGGATGAATACGGCGATTATCGGCAAATCATCTCGCTGCCTAATCCCGCGATCGAGGACATTGCGCCACCGGATGTAGGCCTCAATCTGGCACGTATCGCGAATGATGCGATGGGTGAACTTTGCCGAAAGTATCCTCAACGTTTCCCGGCCTTTGCAGCGGCGTTATGCATGACCGACGTGGAAGGTTCGGTTGCTGAGGCGCGCCGGGCGGTCAAAGACCTGGGTGCACGCGGAGTTCTGCTCTACACCAATGTCGCCGGGAGACCACTCGACGATCCCGAATTTGAGCCGATCTTCGCGACCATGGCCGAACTTGATCTGCCTATTTGGCTCCACCCGGTCGGCACTGCGGCCATGCCGGACTATCCGGCGGAGAAAAAATCCCGCTTCGAGATGTGGTGGTGCTTCCATTGGCCATATGAAACGTCGGTGGCGATGGTGAGGATGGTATTTTCCGGCCTTTTCGACCGGTATCCGAAATTAAAGATCATCACGCACCATCTCGGCGGGATGATCCCTTATTACGACGGTCGCGTCGGACCCGGCCTCAAGGTTCTTGGACAGCGAACATCGGACGAAGACTATTCAAAGATTTTGCCGTCGCTGAAACGGCCGCACATGGATTATCTGCATGGTTTCTATGCGGATACAGCGATGTTCGGCGGCGGCGTCCACGCAACGCGCTGCGGCCTCGAATTTTTTGGCGCCGACCAGGTTGTTTTTGCCACCGACACTCCGTTGGGCCCAATCACCCCAACCATAAAGTCGGTGGAAGCGCTCGGCCTATCCGAGACTGACGAGCGAAAAGTGCTTTGCGGCAATGCGGAAAAGCTCCTCAACATGCAGTTCCGATGAGGGCAGACCTGAACGTCAACGTCTTCATTTGTCCTTGCGCCGCTTTTTACGCTCGTCAGCGGAAACGACACCCCGCACAGGCGTCCAGCTAGGAGGATCGCTCGCAGGAAAACTTTCATCAGAATTCACGACAACATCATCTTCGTTCTGTTCAATGCGTTCGCGCTCGTCGTTCGAATGCTTTTTCGAGTCGGTTTCGTCCAAATTTGAAATTTTCACCTTGTCGGTTTGAACCATCGTCATCTCCCGGATGAGCGGAATCATTATCCGCCACGCATTATCTTCTTTGGCCCGATAGAAACTCCCGATAGACGGGAGACGTTCCTCGAGGATCCGGACAATTGCTGACCCGGGGGTGGAACTATGACGAAATCCCGCAGGAATGCAGGATACGAAGGCTCGATCCGCCGAGGCAACAATTCGATCCAGTACCGGTTCCGCTAGAGATCCTGCTTGATCCAGGCGCGCTGCACATCGTCACACCAGTTGCCGACGTTCCATTCGCCCCATGCGCCGAGGCCGCCCAATTCCTCGGGTCCGCAGTAGATGGGGACATGAACAACCGAGAGACCGTCATGGGCGTGCGCAGACTTCAACGTGGATCGCAATGACTCTGCGCTGTCCCCGCCCGACAAAGCAAGGATGCCGGATACCGCGGCAGCGAGGCGTTGATAATCAACTGCGACGTCATCGTTGGTACGGAAATCAACCTTGTATTGCGCGACCTGCAAGCCGCTGATCGCCGCCATGCGACGGTTATCGAATATCACGATCATTCCGCGTACGCGGTGCTGGACCCCGTCGATCAGGATTTGCGGATTCATCATGAAAGACCCGTCACCGCAGAACGCAATGCCGTAGCGCGGCTTGTCGGCCAGCGCCGAGGCCAGCAGCGCGCTCGCTGCAAAACCCATATACGACGCACCCGCGTCAGTGAATGTGTCGCCAGTCCGATCATCCTCAACGATCTGGAAGCCGTTCGCCTGCACGTCACCGGCGTCAAAAAATTTGGCTGCACCAATTTCCTTGGCAAAGTCGGCCACTATTTTAATTGCTGCCGGCTGAGTGAGAACCGGCTTTTGCCACGCTTCGTCACGCAACGGAGCGGATCCATATCGCTTTTGTTTGTAGGCGGCCCACTCGGCTTTTTTGGCAGCACATTCTTTCAGCCATGTCCCTTTGTTGCCGCTGACGTTCAACGTTTCGAGTTTCTGGGCAAGGCTCGCAGCGACAGCGCCAATGTCGCCAACAAGAGCGATGGTTTTGTTGTAGTGCAATGCGTCCGCGAAATCGCCATTAATGTTGATCACTGCCTGGGCATTCTTGTAGCCAATGCCGGAACAGTCGGCCTGGCAGACGGCGCGCGAGCCTATTGCTATCAGCAATTCGGCCTCAGCCATCGCATAGTTGCCGCTGATCGAGCCTTTTGAGCCGCCGACATGCATGTTCTGTGCGTGTGTATCCGGCAGTACCCCGGTCGAGCCTGGAGAAAGTATGACCGCTGCGCCTGCCGCCTCCGCCAGACGGCGAACCGCTGCATCGTGACCGCGAGTTCCGCCACCCGCCTTGATCGCGACCTTCGTCGCCTGCGCAATCATTTTTGCGGCTTGGTCGATTGTGGTGGCATCAGCCGGAGCAAGTTTCGGCAATCTCGGCCGCTCTGGCAGGGCAGCAAGATTGACAGTAACCTTCGCCGGTTGGGTATTGAGGGGCAGAAGAAGATAGAAAGGTCCCGCGCGATAAGGGTGATTGACGCACAAAGCACCACGACGCAATGCGTCCCTCAATGCTTCGGGCGTATGCAATACATAGGATTGGCCCATGACCGCGGTCATTCGGCCGAATAATCCCTGTTCCTCCTTCGGCACTTGCTGCATGTTGTAGCCTTCGCCGAATGTCGTTTCATCACCATAGATGTGATAAACGCCAACGCCGTTCGACGCCGAGGCGAGAGACCCGGCAAAAGCCTGCATGGCGCCGGGACCGATCGAGGTCACAACTGCCGAGTGTTCGTTGTATTGCCAGCGCAGGGCGGTCGCTGCATGCGCCATCTCGACTTCATTGCGGCAGTTGATTGTCCGAGTTGCGCCCTCCTCGTCGTAGATGCGCAACACGTTGCCCACATCGGTCGAGCCATGGCCGAAAATGGCAAAATATTTGTGCACACCCTGCTTGAGCAAACCGAGCACCAGAGCTTCGGACAATGAGGTTTCGACCAGATTATTCAGGCCTTGCATCAAGGCTTGCTGCAGGCCGCCGGCTTGCGCAATGACCCGCGCACGGGCGCGCATCCGTCGGTCAGCATGGCTTTCGCTCCGGGTAAGCATCAATTGGTCTTTTCTACCGCCGCTTTGAGGATTGGGTTCCAGCGCGCGATGTCCGTTCTGAGCAACTGCCCGAGATAGTCGGGCCCGCGTTCCGCCTTCGGCGGAACCGTGCCTCCTAGCTCCAGCAGGCGCTTGGCCACCGCCGGATCATCCAATGTCTTGCTCAGCGCGTCGCTCAATTTCTCGACGATTGGCTTCGGTGTGTCCTTGGGCGCGAAAATTGCGCTCCAGATATTGATCTGGAAATCGGGCGCACCCACTTCCTTGGCGGAGGGCACGTTAGGCAGAGCCGGCGAACGCTCGTTGCCTGAGACCACAAACGCCTTCACTGTGCCTCCTCGAACCGCTCCCTGAACGCTAACGACCTGCTCGCAGAAGAAATCAACATGCCCGCCGATGACGTCGTTGAGCGCGGGGCCGGTGCCACGATAGGCAACCAAACTTGGTTTCAGCCCGAGTTCGGATGTGAAAAGCAGGCAGGCCATATGCGACGAAGAGCCGACGCCGCCGTGTGCCTGCTTGACGTTGTCGCCGTTCTTTTTCAGATAGGCAACGAACTCCTTAAAGTCATTGGCCGGAAAATCCTTCCGCGCAACGACCGCGGCTGGTGCATTTGCGGTCAGGCCGATTGGCGCGAAATCCCTGGTCGAGTCGTATTTCAGATTGGCGTAAAGTGCGGGAGCGGACACATGCGAGCCCATGCTGGCGGCAAGCAAAGTGTAGCCGTCGTGCTCTGATCCCGCCGCGCGGGCTGTCCCGATCGTTCCACCGGCGCCGCCAACATTTTCAATAATAATATTGTAGCCAAGCACTTTACTCATGCCATCTGCCATGATCCGTGCCACGACATCACTCGGCCCACCCGCCGGATAGGGGACGATCATCGTGATTGGGCGGGTCGGATAGTTCTGCGCCGAAGCCGGCAGACAGATCGCGGACAGTGCTATTGCGGCCACGAGGCCGATGCGCATTTTGTTCATGAATTCCTCCCGGTTTTCGCGCTTTTTTCCATATTTCACTTAAGCCATATATGTGCACGCACCTCATTCGGCGGCTTGAGACTTGAATGCTCCGTCTCGCCGCTCTTTTTCCTTGATTGCCATCAGGACTTTTTCAGGCGTGGCCGGCAGCGACGTAATGCGCACCCCGACCGCGTCGTAGATCGCGTTCATAATCGCAGGAACGGTTGGCACCATGGCCGGTTCTCCGACACCCTTTACTCCGAGGGGCCCGATCGGATCTGGGTCCTCAACGATAATCGAATTAACCTTGGGGACATCCAGTGCCGTCGGTAAAATGTATTTGGCAAAGCCTGATGTGCTCGTGCGACCTTCGTCGATTTTGTAGTCTTCCATCAGCGCCTGACCTAGGGCTTGCACGACGCCGCCTTCGATCTGGCCTTCGACCCCTTGCGGATTGACCGCGCGGCCAACGTCATGCGCGGCCCAAATTCCGAGCACTTGGACTTCGCCCGTCACGGTATCGACTTCGACTTCCGCGACCTGCGCGCCGAATACATAAGCCTGCCAGGGCCGACCCGAACCGTCGACCGGATCAAGGCCGGTCGTGTCGGTACCGAACGTCGCCGAACCGACGGGTACTATCCCACGATTTTTCGCTGCGCTGACGGCCTCCCCCATCGTGACGCGATGATTGGTACCCTCGGCCCAAATTTCACCGTTGCCGGTGCGAATCGCCGCGGCTTCGACGTCCCAGATGTCGGCCATAACTTCAACCAGCCGCTTGCGGGCTTCGCGTGAGGCTAGCGCCACCACATTGCCGATCATGTAGGTCTGGCGGCTTGCTCCTGCATGCGATGCCTCCGGCGCGCGCGCGGTATCATTGTCGCCGATAACGACATGCTCGGGTTTCACGCCCATTTCGTGCGCGGCGATTTGTGCAAGGACAGTCAGGATACCCTCGCCGATTTCGGTGACGCCGGTGATTATTTTAGCGCTGCCTCCGTCGTCGATTTCGGCCCAGGCAGCAGCGCGGTCGATGACCGCGGTGCGCGCAATACCGTACCAGCAGGCCGCCATCCCTCGTCCGCGCTTGCGTGCCATTATTCAGCCGCTTCCTGTTCTGGTCCCGCCGCAAAACGCGCGCCGAGCGCGCAGGGCGGTCGGACGCCATCGCGATCAAGATCGCCGCGTATGCCGCCACGTGACGCCGGCGCGCCCGCCTCCCAGCCTGAGGCCTTTTCAAGCGCATCCAGAGCGCGCGTCAGACTTACCGAGCCAAGCTTGGCTTTTGTATGTGTCATCGCGCCGTCGCGCATTGCATTGATGCGACGGATCTCGAAAGGATCGAGTCCCAGCCGTTCGGCACAGATATCGAGATGGGACTCCGTCGCGAATGCTGTCTGCAGCGCGCCGAACGAACGAAATGCACCCGACGGGGTATTGTTCGTGTAGATGCCGTAAGTATCGACTCGAACGTTTGGAATGACGTAGGGGCCCGCGGCCAGAATTGCGGCCTTGCGCATGACGCCTTCGGTGGAGAGCCCATAGGCACCGCCATCGCAGATCATCTTCATCTCGAGCGCGCGAATGCGTCCATCGCGCATCAGACCCATGCGCAGGAGCGTCCGCGACGGATGGCGTTTGGCGGTCGATATGATCGACTCCTCGCGCGTGAACACGAGTTGCACCGGCCGTTGCGTCTTCATCGCGAGCAAGGCCAGCATACCTTGATAGATCATGTCTTCCTTGCCGCCGAAGCCGCCGCCAACGGGACTCATGATAAATCGCACTTTGCTGATCGGCTTGGCGATGATCCGTGCCAGCATATGCCGGTGATGCGTCACGTTCTGGTCAGGACAGACCAGGGTCACGACACCATCATGGTCGACATAGGCAAGGCCGGCTTCCGGCTCGAGATAGGCATGCTCGATAGACTGGGTCGAATAGGTCTCCTCGACGATGAGGTCACTTTCGAGGAATCCCTTCTCCGTATCGCCGACGCGGATTGGAATGTGTTTTGTTACATTGTCGGCCGCGTAATCGTGCAGCACAGGCGCACCTGGCCGCATCGCTTCTTCTGCATCAAATACAGCCGGCAACAGCTCGTAGTCGACTTTGATTGCGGATAGTGCGCGCTTGGCGGCAAGCGGGCTTTCGGCAGCGACCGCAGCGACAGCCTCACCCACATAGCGGACTTTTTCGCGCGCCATAATGGGTTGATCATTGACGAAGACGCCAAAACCATCCTCGCCGGGCACATCGGCGCTGGTGATGACGGCCTCAACTCCATCGATGGCGGTTGCGGTGGATGTGTCGATTGAGGTGATGCGCGCATGCGCATGCGGCGAGCGCAGTACCTGCACATGCAGCAGCCCGGGCATAGTCATATCGCCGGCATATTTGAGCCGGCCCGAAACCTTGCTCGGCGTGTCGATCCGCCGCACGTTCTTGCCGATGACTCCATCTTCCGCGATGTCGTCCTCATGAAGCGCGCTTGCCGGCAAGCGGCCATTTTGTACGTCGCGCGCGAGTTCTACCGCATCGAAAATCTTCTGGTAGCCCGTGCAGCGGCAAATATTGCCACCAAGGCGTTCCTTGATTTCCTCGCGACCCGCAAACGGATTGGCGCGCAGCGCCGCAGTCGCCGCCATCACCATTCCTGGGATGCAATAACCGCACTGACTTGCGCCGGTCTTGTGGAAGGCCTTCTGCAACACGCTCAACTCGCCGGTCTTGGCCAGCGATTCGACCGTCTCGATCGTCGCACCCTGCGCTTTCGCGACCGGCATCAGACAGGACTTCATCAGAATGCCATTCACGAATACAGAACAGGTGCCGCATTCACCGGCGCCACAACCTTCCTTGTTGCCGGTCAGATTGAGGTCGTCGCGGATGAAATCGAGCAGCCGCTGATACGGTTTTGCGGACCGAGAAATGTCGCGGCCATTGATCGTGGCCTTGAACCGGAGATCAGGCACAGACGGCCTCCAGTTCCGGCGAAAGCACGTCAGGGGCCGCGCCCGCTCGGCGGCACGCATTTATAAGCCCGCGCAGTACGAAACCGCGAACCACGTTCCGCCGGTATTCCTGGCGCGTGCGCGAAGCAACCAGCGACGTCGGCATGTCGGCGGCCAGTTCAAGTCTTTCGGGCGTCATGGGTCCGGCGCGCAGATATTTTTCGACTTCGGTCAGTCGCTGCGGCTTGGGGCCAATGCCCGCAACGGCAAGCCGGACGTCTTCGATTTGCCGGCGCTTGGGATCGAGCCTGACGAGCGTGGCAAGACAGACGAGGGAAATCACCAATGACCGCCGATGGCCGACTTTCTCGAAACTACCACCGTAGTCCGCCAACGCATCGCATTCGGTCGCGACGAGCAGCTCTCCCTCCGCCAGTGCCGTCGTATTGGGACCGGTGATGAAATCACACAGCGGCATCTTGCGCCTGCCGCCTTCGGAGACGAGCTCGACGACCGCATCATGAGCGATCAGGCAAGGCGTCACGTCTGCGGCCGGCGAGGCGTTGACGATATTGCCGCCGACCGTTGCCTGCGCACGAATCTGATCGTCCGCGAACCATACGGCACAGCGCGGCATTTCCGGCAGCGCGCGGGCCAGTGCCGGTTCATCGAGAAACCGCTGGATTGGCGTTGCCGCACCAAGCCGGACCCGCTCGTCACTAACTTGCCGTTCATTCAGCTCCGGAATTTTCGAGATGTCTATCAACACCGGAATGTTAACGTCACCCGCCCGACCCTCACGCGCCCAAGGCAGTGTGTCGGTCGCACCCGCGATGATGCGATAGCGGCCGTGATTGACCCGCATCGCGGCAAACGCCTCGTCGAGCGACATTGGTGTGATGTAGTCATCGCAGGTCAGCATCGTGATCTCTTGCCGCCCGTCATCCTTGCGAGATGCATGACTCCGGCGGCCTGCTCAGGATGAGGGCTTGGCTTACTCCGCGGCTTCCTTTTGGGCGGCACCCATATTCGCTTTCACTACGACCTTGATGGCGTCTTCAACGCGATCCTTGGCGTAGCGGATTGCAGTCGGAAGATCGTCAAGCGGGAATGTGTGTGTGTGGATTTTTGTCGCATCGAAGCGCTTCTGTTTCATGAATGCTTCGGCGCGATGGGTTGCGCTCTTTCCTTCACCGCGGATTCCATAAACATAAATGTTGTTGCGAACGATGTGTGCGACATCGACCGGTACTTCCTCATGCGCAAAGGCAGCGAGGCAGACGCGTCCGCCGCGATTGACCATACGAACCGCATCGTTCACGGCACTGGTCGCAGCCGAGCATTCGACTACATAGTCGACGCCTTTGCCGCCGTTTAGCTTCTTCACCGCCGCAACTACATCAGGCTCCTTGCGGATGTTCACGACATGGTCGGCGCCAAGGTCGAGCCCAATTTTCAGCCGATTATCGCGAGTTCCAGTCAGGATCACCGGCTGCGCACCCAACGCTTTCGCAACGGCGACCGCCATCAAGCCGATAGGACCGGGCCCGGTCACGCAGACGCTTTCACCGGCGACAAGCCCGCCGAGTTCGGTGAGCGCATACATCGCGGTTCCCGCGGTGACTACGAGCGTGCCCTCTTCGTCGGACATCTCGTCCGCAATCGCAACCAAGGTGTTGATATTATTGACCTGATATTCGCAAAAGCCCCCGTCGGTCGTAAAACCGTTGGCGCGATGGCCTTTGTCGACATCTCCATAGTTGAGACCGTAGTTGTGGCATGAGGTGTACATGCCTTCGCGGCAGCGCTTGCATTGTCCGCAGCCCGCATGGATTTCAACGGCAACGCGCTGTCCAATTTGATATTCATCGACACCCGGGCCGAGCGCCACGACCGTGCCCATGTACTCGTGACCGGGCGTGAAACTCTTGTTGAATGGCATACCACCCTGAATCGAAGCGGGCGGCCCGTGGTAAATGATCTCGAGGTCGGTCGCACAGATTGCGACTGCATCAATGCGCACCAGTACCTCAGCTTTCTTCGGCACGGGTACCGGTTTGGTCGCAATGCTCAGCTGTCCGGGATCGCCGAGAACCCAGGCTCGCTGGCTATCAGGAATGGGAAATTCGTTGTGATTGGTCTTGACGCCGGCCGGTGCGTACATGTGCCCTCCAGTATAAATTGTCTGCCCGTACAAGCGGTCTAGTTGGCGACGGCCTGGGGCCGCTCGCTTGCCTGTGAACCAGGTTCGCCGAATTCCGCCGACAAACCGCGGGTCGCAGCAGTGATCTCATTGCGCATGAGCGCGATGTGTTCGTCGCTTGCGCGCATCGTCGGCGTCGACGCGCTGATCGCGCCGATAACCGTCCCAGCCTGGTCACGGATTGCTGCGCCGACGCATATGACGCCCGGCAGATATTCCTCGCGATCGATCGCATATCCATTGCGTCTGACAACACGAAGCGATTCCAAGAGTGCCGGCAGATCGGTAATTGTCTTTTCAGTAAAACTTTTCATTCCACCGGAAAGCATGCGCCTGATTTCATCCTCGGGCAGCCAGGCCAAAATCGCTTTGCCGACAGAAGTTGCATGCGGCGCTTCGACCTTTCCGACCTTGCCGGTATCGACGCGTACCGCGTGTCGCGCCTCGCGTACGGAAAGCGTGACAACACTGTCGCCTTGGAGTGCCGCGAGATGCACCGTTTCGCCAGTCGCCTGGTTGATGGCCTCAAGGTAAGGTTGCGCGCGGCGCGGCAAATCGACCTGCAAACAGGCGTGGCCGAGAAAGAAGATGCGCGCGCCCAGTGCGTAAAGCCGACGGCCTGGGACCTTGGTTGCAAAACCGCGCCGGATCAGAGTCGCCAGCAAGTGATGGCACGTTGAAATATTGAGGCCGGTCCGATTGGCCAATTCAGTCAGCGTCGCCTCGCCACCGGCCTCGGCGATGGTTTCAAGTAAGAACAATGCGCGGTCGACGGATTGGATGCTGTGGCCATCGCCGTCACGGGTTCGTTGCGCACGCGGCTTGGCGCCCGGACCTGGCAAAATCGTTGCGTTCATGGATGAGTTTCTCCCTGCCGGAAGGGAAAAACGTCGGCCACATCGAGTCAAGCAATTTTCAGCATAAGGAACGTCATTTTCATAATGTAAAAATGACGCAGGCCACCTAAGATACTGAAATCACAATACGATTAACGCTTTGCGGCCAATCCCAGTTCGATTTCAAGTGCCGCGCACAAGATCTGGCCCAAGGTGATGTGCATTTCCTGAATTCGCGCGGTGGTCGTGGACGGCACCGCCAAGAGGTGGTCAGCAAGTCCGCCCATGTCACCGCCGCTCTTGCCGCCGAAAGCGGCGGTCACAAGCCCCATTGCCCTCGCCTGCTTCAACGCCGCAATGATGTTCGGGCTCTTGCCCGACGTTGAGATTGCGACGGCAACATCACCGGGCCGGCCTAACGCCTCGATCTGCCGTGCAAATATTCTGTCAAATCCGAGATCATTTCCGGCGGCCGTGAGCGCCGAACTGTCGGTCGTCAAGGCAATTGCGGCGATCGCCGCGCGATCGGCTTTGTAGCGTACCGTCAGTTCAGTCGCGAGGTGCTGGGCGTCAGCCGCGCTCCCGCCATTGCCAAAAAACATGAGTTTACCCCCGGCACGGATCGACGTCGTACAGGCTCGAACCAATTCCGCGAATTTGACGGCAAGCTCCGTTTCGGTACGGCGTACAACGTCGCTGTGTTCCGCGAATTCTGATTTGAATAATGTCGCTGGATCCACCGTCATATTCCCTCAGGCAGCTTCACCACGGAATTCAGGAACCGCGTCACGGAGCACGTTGTAGATAACAGTCTGCTCCCCGCGTGCCACGCCTTGCTCCAAAGTCGCAACCCACGCGCGGATGGCATCAAGCGAGGGCGAAATAGGCTTGGCACCGACAATGCCGGGGATACCAATTTCGGCACTCTCCTCCTCGCGCGCGAACAGAATTTCATGCAAGCGTTCGCCGGGACGGACGCCGGTGAAGGTGATCTTAATGTCGCGCCCCGGCTCAAGCCCGCTCAACCTTATGATCCGTTCGGCAAGATCGACAATCTTTACGGGCTGACCCATGTTGAGAACATAAACGGAAATGTCGCCATTCGAACGACCCAATGAATGGCTCGCCGCTGTAACAACCAAATCGCACGCCTCGCGAATGGTCATGAAATAACGGACCATGTCGGGATGCGTAACCGTTACAGGCCCTCCGGCCTCGATTTGCGCCTTGAATTTCGGAACGACCGACCCGTTCGAAGCGAGCACGTTGCCAAAACGGACCGAAATCAGCCGCATCGAGCGCTGACCACGACGCGACAACTCGTCGTCAAGTGCTTGGCAATACATTTCCGCAAGACGTTTGGTCGCGCCCAGCACAGATACCGGCTCGATGGCTTTGTCAGTCGAAATCATCACCATGGCTGCCGCGCCGGCGGCGGCGGCAGCGTCGGCCACGTTGATCGAGCCGAATACGTTCGTCTTGATGCCTTCATCCCAGTCTTGCTCGAGCATCGGCACATGTTTGAGCGCTGCCGCATGAAAGACAATATCGGGCTTGAAATGCGTAACGAGAGTCATCACCCGTTGCCGGTCGCGAATATCCGCAATCCGGCCGAAAATCTCAGTCCCGCTCTGCTTGCGCTTGAGAGCCTCCAGCACCGCGTGCAGCGCCGGTTCAGACTGCTCGATCACCAGCAGACGTGCTGCACCAAAGGTTGCAATTCGATCGCAGATCTCCGCGCCGATCGAGCCGCCGCCCCCGGTTACAACAATTGCCCGGCCGCTCACAAATGTTTCCAGCCGGCGGTAGTCGATCTTGACGCTTGGCCGAAGCAGGAGATCCTCGACCGCAACCGGCGCTAGCTGGACGGCTGGGCCCTCGGCATCGAGCGCAGGCAACTGGCTTATATTGAGCCCGAGTCTGCGTGCTCTCATTAGGATCGCTTCGGGCCTGGCTTCCGGAGTGAGCGCGGAAGGCGTCAGCACAAGCCGCATCACCCGTTCACCGCGGTGCTCCAGGTCGGCGACGATTCGTTCAAGATCGTCGATATCTCCCAGCACCTGCACGCCGCGGATCGATTGGCCTCGATCAGCCACCGACGGTGAAAGTATCCCGACAGGCCAAATCTTCTTGACCGCGCCGCTCTCGATACCGCGCAAAAGAACTTCCGCGTCCGCGGCCCGCCCGAGCACAAGTGTCGCCGCGGCATCTGCGATTTTTACGCGTTGCAAGGTCCGGGCATAATGGAAATAGCGATAGATGACACGCAGGCCGCCCAGAAAAAACATCTGTATCAGCCAGTAGAGCAGAATCGTGACTTTGCCGAAGAAGAACGTCCCATAGATATTCGGCGCGACCAGAACGTAGTCGAGAGCGAGCAGCGATATTGCCAGGACTGTCGATGCCTGAAACAGGTTGAAGAGATCGGGAACTGAAGTGAAGCGCCATTTATTTCGGTGCAGACCGATCACGTAATAAACGCCAGCCGCGTAAATTAGGAATAGCGGCAGGAACGGCCCAAAGCCATACAGACGTTCAGTGAGAGTCGAACCTTCGAAGCGCAAGAAAAAGGTCGCAATAATCGCCGCGGCCGTCGCCAAGACATCGTGCACAATGATCAGGATTTGTCGCGTCGTGAGTTTCGAGAACTGCATCATTTCGAGATTTCCCAGACCGGAAGTATTTTCACACTACCCGCAGATGTGGATTTGCACAGCAATGAGAACCAACTTCCGCAAACCGGCAATGACGAAATCTGATTCGGCGCCATGCTCAGTACACGATATTGGCGTTCTTGAGAAAGCCCCACACATCGACCACAGGTTTGTTGCCGAAATCTGCGTCGGCATAAGCGGAATGTGGCGTGCATAAAATCAGGATATCACTCCGTGCAACCACCTGTTCGAGTGGCAGGAGCGATCGGTCGATTGTGACAAACGGATCGGTCGTGAGAACTTCGCGCGCATACATTTGCAGAGCATGCTTGAGCTTGTAACTCAATGATGCGCGGATATCATCGATTTCCGCCTTGAACGCCATACCGAGGAGACCGACCGTCATCTTTGATATATCGTGGGTGCGGCGCAGGTCATCCACCAATTGGAGGACAAAACCTTCATTCACCTGCATGGCCGCATGACCAAGCCCAAATTGATTGCGCGCATAGGCTACAAGTTGCATTGTGTCTTTGAATAAGCAGGGGCCCGCCGAAAAGCCGGGCCCGGGGAAATTTTTTGCGCGCGGATAGTTATGCTTCATCGCGCGCATGACGGCCTTGTAGTCGGCCCCAGCTGATTTTGCGATCAAATAAAACTGATTGGTTGCCGCGAATTCGATGTATCGATAGGCATTGTTGAAAAGCTTGGCAAACTCGGCCTCAATTGGTTTGACGACGACCAGCTCCGGGGCAATCCGACGAAACAGGTCGCATGCTTCTCGCTCTCCTTCAGACGTGGTCGCGCTGACGATTTGGGGCATGTCGCGTAATTCTTTGACACCATAGCCTTGCACTACACGCTCCGGACAGAACGCGATCCTGTTCTTGCGCCCGAGACGTTGAAGATATTCATGTAACCAATCAGTCGTTCCTGGGTAAACGGTCGAACGCAGAACCAGCAATTGGCTGTCATCGACGTGTTGCAACAAACTGTCTACACATCGCTGGATCTCGACCTGTACCGGATTGAGGAACTCGTCGACCGGTGTACCGATCGTGACGATCACCGGTCCCGTGCGTTCTATTGCGGCCGGAGAAGATGTGAAGATCAGTTTGTTGTCGGCCAATGCCTTCGCCAAAAGCGGCGCCGCACCGTACTCGATGAATGGCAACTTGCCGGCGCGCAGCGAATCCAACGCAACCTCGTTAACGTCGTTGACGTTGACCGTTAGCCCGGCTTCGGTGAAGGCCAACACGAGTGGAATCCCAACGTGACCGGCACCTCCAACGATAGTCAGATCGGCAGTCCTTAAGCTCGTTGGGGCGGAAGTCGTCCGCTTAGTTGACTCGATATTCAATGGGTCCCCTTGTCGCTGGCGTGTGCGATCATAATAGCAAACTCCGGGGCGCGCTGCGCTTCCCCGGCATACGGGTTAATTTCCTTGTTTCCAATTACTTAGCCAAGGAAAGACGTCCACTTGCTTCCTTAATTCCGGCATGCGAAGCCCGCCAACCGGCCCAGATATCTTTTCAACCGCTTTTGGGGACGACGCGTCCATGCGCCGTACACTGACGCTGCTGGCGAAGGCGACCACCTCCGCCCTGTTGCTGTACTTCTCCTTGCGATGGGTCGACGTTGCCGCCTTCACCACGCGATTGGATGCATTGAAGCCGGGCTGGGTGATCTTCGCAGTGTTTCTGCTGGCCGTCCAAACCGCACTTCTCGCGGCGCGCTGGCAGCAGATTACGGTCGCATGTGGCGCAAGTTTAGCGTTTGTGCCGGCCTTGCAAATCAGCTTCATCGCTGCATTTTTCAATCAGGTGTTGCCGTCAACGGTTGGCGGTGACGGTGCACGGATTTGGGTGCTCGCCCGCAATGGCGCCGGATGGGCAATCGCAGTCTATTCCGTATTGATAGACCGGATTGTCGGTGTATTCATTTTAGCTTTGATCGCAGTCTTGTGCCTGCCATGGACCCTCCGGCTTATCCACGAACCGACCGCGCGCGCCGTCCTGTTTGTGATCGCATTCGGCGCACTCACGGCCCCGTTGGTATTCTTGCTGATTGGCACCCGATTTCAGCGGTGGTTTGACTGCCACGCAATTACTCGGCATTTGTCCGCCGCTTCGCGCGCTGCTGCGGCGCTATACCAATCTCGCCGATCGCTTAGCATCGTCATCGCATGTTCGATCGCAATTCATCTGCTGACTATTGCCGCAGCGTGGGGCTGTATAAAGGCAGTCGCGGCGCCGGTCAGTTTCACGCAAATTCTCTTTCTGTTGCCGCCGGTGCTTTTGGTTGCAACCGTACCGATCTCAATCGCGGGCTGGGGCGTCCGCGAAACCAGCATGATTGCGACCTTCGCCTATGCAGGCCTGGCGCAAAGTGATGGCCTGACGCTATCCATTTTATTCGGTGCGGCATACTTCCTTCTTGGTATTCTGGGCGGCATCATATGGATTATCAGCGGCCTGCGCATGGATGCGCTAAAGCGAGCCATGGCTGATGCCAAATCAGCCACGGACAATCCGTAACGCAATTTCGGCAGGCACCTCAGCAATGAAAAAGACCGGACAGTGTCTTCCAGCTGCGTTTCTCGATCGCGACGGCGTCCTCAACGTGGATCTTGGGTACGCTCACCGGCCCGATCAGCTTGATTGGATTCCTGGAGCACAGGAAGCCGTGCGGCTGCTGAACGAGGCGGAATACTATGTGTTCGTAATCAGCAACCAGTCCGGAATTGCTCGCGGCTATTTCGACGAAGATTCCGTAAAGTCGTTCCACGCCCACATGCAGACCGGCCTTTTGGCGCACGGAGCACATATCGACGCGTTCTATTACTGTCCGCATCACCCCGAGGGGACGATCAAATCGCTGGCAGTGCAGTGTCGCTGCCGAAAGCCGGGCCCCGGTATGCTCGAGCAGGCTGCAGCGGAGTGGCCAATCGATAAAAAGGCCAGCTTCCTCATCGGGGACAAGGACGAAGACGTAGCTGCCGCCACGGCATTTGATATCCGCGGAATTAAATTTGATTCCCGTATCCACTCACTCCCCGATTTAGTGCGCCGTGAAATTGCGGCGCGCACAAATTCGCAAGGCCTGTCTCGCAATGAATGACCGCACTGATGCGTCGAAGCGGGTGCATGTGCTCACTTCGCTCTGCCTGCTCTGGTTGTTGGGTACTGCCCTGCGGTTCACAATTCTGGCGGTACCGCCAGTCATTCCACTTATCCATGACGAAATGAAATTGAGCGAGACTCAGGTAGGGATCCTCACCGGCCTGCCCTCAATGCTGTTTGCAATTGCAGCGGTTCCGGGTTCGTTGCTGATCGCCCGAATCGGAATAAACGCCGCCCTCGTAGTCGGGATTGCAATTACTGCTATTGGAGGTGCGTTGCGAGGTGCGCTGCCCGATGTCACCTGGCTCTACGCGATGACCGTCGTGACCGGCGCAGGCGTTGCGATCATGCAGGTTGCCATGCCGCCGACGGTCCGCGTCTGGGTGCCGCAGCGCATCGGATTTGCTACGGCCGTCTACACAAATGGTTTGTTGATTGGCGAAATTCTACCGGTCGCGCTGATGCTCCCACTGATTCTCCCGATAGTTGACGGCAAATGGCAATGGGGTTTTGTCGTTTGGAGCGTACCAGTTGTCATAATCGGTATCGCGGTCATTATCTTTGCACCGCGGCCCCAAACTGCAAATGGATCGCAAACTGCGCGACGTTGGTGGCCGGATTGGAACAACACATTGATCTGGCGGCTTGGCCTTATGCTCGGCACCGTCAATGCTATCTATTTCGGTATAAACACTTTTATTCCAGACTATTTGAAGAGCAACGGCGAGGCCGGATGGATCAGCGCAGCGCTCTCAGCATTAAACTTGGGGCAATTGCCGGCGTCGATCCTATTGCTTGCCGTAGCCGGGCGGCTGGAGCGAAAGACCTGGCCCTATTTCGTGTGCGGGCTGATCATCATCATCGCGACAGCGGGCATCGTTTTCGGAAGCGGCGCTTTCGTTGTAGCCGCGGCGGCATTACAGGGTTTTGCCGCCGCCTCCATACTCATTCTTGTGCTCGCATTGCCGCCATTACTCAGCCCACCCGAGGACGTCCACCGCGTCACGGCGGCAATGTTCACGATCAGCTACAGCTGCGCCGTACTTATCCCCGTGATCAGCGGGCTTGCCTGGGATATCAGCGGTATCGCCGGCATGGCTTTCTTGCCAATCGCACTGTGCGGATTGTTACTGATTATCCTTGCGCCGGCGATCAATCATATCCCACGTATTGAGGGCTGATCCGATGCGCCCAATCCCAGTTGGAGCAAAAGGCACCTACACGCTGCGTGTGGCGCCTGCCCATCTCGCCAGTCAATTCAAGGATGCGGCCTTACCGCCTGTCTTTGCCACACCGATGATGGTGACCGCGATGGAGAATGCCGCACTCAACGCGGTGCGAGACTACTTGGAGCCGAACGAAAGCGCGGTTGGAACTGCCGTGAATATCCACCATCTTGCCGCAACGCCGGTTGGACATCGCGTGACGGCCGAAGCCGTAGTCACCAAGGTTGACGGCCGCCGGATCGAGTTCAACGTGAGCGCGCGTGACGAGATCGAAGAGATTGGAAACGGGACTCACGAGCGCATGGTCGTTGACCTTGGCCGCCTTGCTCAGCGGCTCGACGCCAAAGCCCGTCCTTAGCGGCCCTCACGATCTTTATGTTTAGTTTTTTGACGACTGTGCCCCCACTTGATCGTGTCGGAGCGAATAAGGGCACCGAACTGTTCGGGTGTCCTGAGTACCGGCTCCAGTCCCTGCAAGATTTTCGTTGGCGAAGTCCGGTCCCGAGACGATCTTTCTTATGTCCGGGTGGGTCTTCCTGATGAGGCCGGACGGTGTACCAGCGGGCGCGCTTTTACCCGCACACGCTGAATGAAGGATTTGACGACAGGAGCATTTTCGCCCTTCCGGAAAGCGACCGCAATTTCGGCCTGCTGAAGGGCGCCGCTAATTTTACGATATACGACACCCGAAATTGAAACGTTCTGCATCGGTGCTGAGATGATGCCGAGCCCGAAACCGGCTGCAACATACGTAAGTAGGGAAAACATATCGGTTGCTCGGGCAACGATCGGCGGGGACTGTCCCGGTTTTGATATTGCACCGAGATTTCCCCAAAATCCGACTTCCATTTCCAGAGTACCGGCGACAAAAGGTTCCTTTGCGAGCGTAGACAGACTTAGGTGCTTGCGTTTGGCAAGAGGATGGCTTTCAGGCATTGCGACATAGTAAGGGTGCCGATGAACAACAAAACCCGTAAGTTCGGCGGGATAGCGTTGAGGTGCTCTGATAAAAGCAATGTCGAGGACGCCTTCAATCAGAGCCTTCATTTGCGGAAACGTTTCCATGCGGCTGATATGCAGCGAAACACTCGGGTTCTCTTTTTGAAATGCGGCGATTAACTCCGGCACCAAACCGATCGAACTCGCCGATAAAATGTAACCGATCGCAATTGAACCAATGTCGCCTCGGGCGGCGCGCTTGCCCACGAGTTCGGCATTTTCAGCTTGCCTCAGCGTTGCGCGGGCCTCTTCAAGAAACCGCTTGCCGGTTTGCGTCAACGACACAGCACTTTTTTTCTTGCGTGAAAGAAGCTGTGCACCGAGCATCCGTTCCAGCGCCTGAATTTGATGGCTAAGTGTCGGCGTCGAAACGTTGAGCTGCTCGGCCGCCCGCGAGAAATGCAATTTCTCCGCGACCGCCACAAAGTACCGGAGATGCCGCAATTCCATCATGCCAGCTTCCGGCCACTCCCGGTAAAATGCCATTATACAATGGCGGCAAAGGCTGTCGCGGCCGATCCGCTCCTCTAATCCCCAAACCCCGTTCCGTCGCCGGCTTACAGCCAAGCCGTGATCACGCTGCTTGACCGTACGTGCCGGTGCCCGGCAAAGTGTGATTCTTGCAACGCGAGCGCTGGCCGGGCCTCACGCAATGACGCGCCAACCCAATGCGGTCGATTTCTGGCGCGGGTTTGCGCTGATCACGATATTCATCGATCACATTCCCGGGTTATCCTACGATAAGTACACGCTGACTAATTTCTCGGTCTCTGATGCCGCTGACCTGTTCGTGTTTCTGGCGGGCTGGTCGCTGCGGCTGATGGCCGAAGGCGGCGGTCGCCGCATGCCGACGCGTGACGTCGTATTGCGCCTATTCGGTCGTGCGCTTGAGCTTTATGCCGCGCAGGTTTTGATCACAATGCTCGCCATTGCCATGCTGGCGATCACCGCAACCGAGCTGCAAAATCCGTTGCTCCTGCAGTGGCACAACGCCGCCGCCGTTTTCGATGACCCGGTCCCGACCCATGTCGGATTGGCCCTGCTCACCCATCAGCTTGGTTATTTCGATATCCTGCCGCTTTACGTTGTGCTGATGCTGATGGCGCCTTTTTTTGCGGTGATTGATCGCCTGGCTCCCAACCTGGTGCTTCCGGCTTCGGCCGCCCTCTACATCACGGCACTCTTTTTCCAGCTGACATTGCCCACATGGCCGGTTTCGGGCACCTGGTTCTTCAATCCATTGGCCTGGCAATTTACGTTCGTGCTCGGTTTCGTGCTGGCGCGCGTTGACGATGGCCCGGGCGCCTGGGTACGGCGCCATATTGTCGGGGTGCGTATGATTGCGCTGCCGATCCTGATCTACTTTACCTCGGCCGTGCTATTCGACTGGTTTTGGGATCCGACCGATGTGCCAAATCCGCAGTTATTCTTTCTGCTCGACAAGGGCTGGGCAACGCCGCCTCGACTAATTCAATTTCTGTCGCTCGTAGCGGTCTTCTCGATCGCCTTCCCTTATATTCGCCGGTTTGGTGAACAGCCTTACGTACGTTTCGTCGTCATGCCGTTGATCCGCATGCTGGCCATGCTCGGCCGCAACTCGCTTTATGTGTTCTGCGTCGGCTCGTTATTGAGCCTCGCTGGACAAGTGCTCCGCTTCTACTACCGCGGCTCTGTCGGCACTGACAGCGTCGTGGTAGTGTCCGGTATCATCATCATGGCTTTCACCGCATGGCTTGCCGAATCGCGACGACGCGCCAGACCTGCTCCGCCCACACCATCGGCGCAGCGTTCGTAGCCGCGCTGATTGGTATCACGCCGGTCTGCGCGCAAAATGCTGCGCCGAGCGAGGCGCCGCCGCTATCGAAAGCTTGCCAGGCTGGCGGCACCGTCGTAACCGACAAATCGCCGTTGCCAAACGTGTCGGTGGCGCTGGCCAAACGCAAAACGTTGCGCATCCTGGCTATAGGCGCTGCGCCAGGTCACGTCGGCGGGCACGAAAGTGCGTACACTGATTTGATCGAATCGATGCTCGAGCAGGCGCTCAAGGGCGTCGACGTCATCATCATAAATCGCGGCGTCTCCGGCGAGCTTGCCGCTAGTGCCGCCGCCCGTATGAAGAACGAAGTGGCGCTTAATAGACCAGATCTGGTGCTCTGGCAGGTCGGCACCAATGACGCGCTCGCCTATGTGCCGTCTGTCGAATTCACTGCCACCATCCACGACCAGATCGACTGGCTGAAAGCACACAAGGTCGACGTGGTGCTGGTCGGCCTGCAATTCGCGAAAGAGATGCTGCGCGACAAACATTACGCAAAAATCCGCGACGCGTTACGGGTACTGGCGGCGCAAAAGAACGTAATCGTCATCCGCTTTTATGAGGCGATGCAAATTGTTGATCAGGCGTCCGCAGGCGGTGCACAATCGGTGCCTCAGGCATTCGAACAAAATGAGGCCGGCTACAGTTGCCTTGCCCAATATGTAGCGCGCGCAATAACTTTGAGCGTATTTGGCAAAAACATGCCTCGCCGGCCTTAGCCGCTGGTATCGCGCTCTTAAGCTGGTCCTTTCCGCTAATCGCGGTACCTAAGCCAGCAACAGATTGTCGTCCGAGATTTCGGAACCTTCTTTTCTTTGAAACATCTTGACCAGCTGATCGACGCTAATTGAGGCCCTATCCGCACCACTGATGTCTAGAATAATCTGGCCGTGATGGAGCATTATTGTTCGGCTCCCGAATTCAAGCGCTTGGCGCATGCTGTGGGTGACCATAACCGTTGTTATTCCAAATTTGTCGACGATCGTCTTGGTGAGTTCCATCACCAATTCAGCGGCCGCCGGATCCAATGCGGCTGTGTGCTCATCGAGTAAGAGGACCTTCGTCGAGCCGAGTGTCGCCATCACCAGGGCGAGAGCTTGACGCTGCCCGCCAGAGAGCAGCGCGACCCGGTCCTGCAGGCGGTTTTCAAGACCCAATTTCAGCATTGAGAGTCGATCAACCGCCATTTTCCGAAGTTCATTCGTGATGGCGAAGTGAAATCCACGCGGCGCGGTTCGCCCCGAAGCTATGGCGATGTTCTCGATAATCGACATGTCCTCACAGATGCCGGCACGCGGATCTTGAAACATGCGCGCCAACAGCCTTGATCGGAGGTATACGGGCCACGTCGTAAGCTCGATTTCATCGATCACGATGCGGCCGCTGCTAGGCGACATTTCCCCGGCAAGCAAATTGAGTAGCGTTGATTTACCGGCTCCATTCGAGCCGATCACGGTGACGAACTCGCCCGCCGCAATGCCTAAATTGATGTCGTGCAAGGCACGGTTTTCAAGTGCCGTGCCCCGATTGAAGACAATTCCTAGATTTTCGACCCTGATCATTTGAGCGCGCTCCTCTACCGCCCAAACGTCGATTTTCGCACCGGTACCCACAAAGCGATCGCGACCAGTACGGCGGTCACCACATTCACGTCCGAAGCTGTCAGGCCAATCGCGTCGCTGCTCAGGGCAAGTGCCAGCGCAATCCGGTAGAGGATCGAGCCCAGGACGCAGGCAAGTGTGAGCATATAGACGGCTCGGGACGGCATCAGCGCGGTACCACCGATGACGGCCGCAAGGGCGACAACAATGACGCCGATGCCCATCGAAACGTCCGCCGCTCCGAGCATCTGCGCGAACAGGGCGCCGCTCAGCGCAGTCAGTCCGTTTGCCATCCCTAATCCAATCACGATCATACGGCCGACCTGGATTCCATTCGCCTGCGCCATCCGAGGGTTAGCGCCGGCCGCACGCATCGCCAGACCAAAACCTGTCCCGAGAAATAGATCGACGAGAATCTTTGCCACGACCACCACGATCGTCAAAAGCACAATCGGCGCGTAGAGCGACGGAATTCCCAGCCTCTCAAACGGTGTGTACACCGTCGTCATGTTGATAAGGCCGATATTAGGACGGTCCATGATGCGCAGATTGACTGAATAAAGAGCGATTGCGGTCAGGATCCCTGCGAGAATATGGAGAATTCGGAGCTGGAGATTTAGAAAGGCCGTTGCGAATCCTGCGAGGCTGCCGACCAGCGCAGCGATCAGCGTTGCGGTCCACGCGTCGAAGCCGCTGACCATCAGTTTAGCCGCCACCGCCGCACCCAGCGGAAACGAACCCTCAACCGTCAGGTCTGGAAAATCCAAAACACGAAACGTGAGGTATGCGCCCAGAGCAACGAGCGCAAATGCCAGTCCGGTCTCGAGCGCACCGATGAAGGCGTAGAGACTCAATTTTTAGGTCCGAAGATCGTGAACGCGGTTAGAAAACTTGTGCCGCTCTTTTCAGAAGAGCCGGCGATAGCTTGACGCCCATCTTCTCGGCGGACTCCTTATTGACATAGAGTGCGAGCGAGTTCGGCAAATCCTTCATATACTGGACGTCGAGGTCTCCGGGCTTGGCGCCTTTGAGCACCTTGTCGACCATGTCAGCGGTTCGCTTGCCCATATCCACGAAGTCGAACCCGACTGTAGCGACGGCACCACGCTGCACGCTGCGGCGCTCGGCTGTAAAAATGGGTACCTTTCCGTCTTGCGCGACCTTAACCAACGACTCAAACGCGCCGTAGACAGTCGTGTCATTGGGCACGAAGATCGCATCAACCTTGCCGACCAGAGCCTGCCCGGCGCTGGGTACATTGTTGATGCCCATTGCAGGCGACTCGACAGTCTTAAAGCCCATCTTGGGCGCAATGGCCTTGATGCTTTCAACCGTCGAACGCGCATTGTCTAGGCTCGGATCGTAGACAAGCCCGAGCGTCTTCAGGTTGGGCACGATCTCTTTGACAATATCGAGCTGCCGCTCCGTTGGAACGAGATCAGATATCCCCGATGCATTGCCGCCGGGGTGCTTTTCCTGCGTCACCAGCTTGGACTTGAGGGGGTCGGTAACCGTCGTAAAGATGATCGGTATCTCCTTGGTCGCGGCGATTGCGGCCTGGCTGGTTGGTGTTGTAATCGTCACGATGAGGTCCGGCTTCTCACCGATGAACTGCCGGACGATCTGCTGCGCGGTTCCGAAATTGCCCTGCGCACTCTTGAAATCGACCTTGAGATTCTTGCCCTCCGTATAGCCATGCGCGGCGAGACCTGCCATGAGCCCTTCTTTCACTTCGAGAAGCTGGGGCGTGTCGTTCATGGTTATGATCGAAATACTTTTGACTGCGTCGGCTGCATGCGCTGAAGCGGCCAGCGCAAAACCGAACACTGCGCCAACAATCGCGGTAGAGATCTTCGACATGTCAGATTCCTCCCTAATGCGCCTTTTGGATTGTTAGATTTCGGGGGCTTTAAGCCCCTTTGGTATTTCGGTTGCACAGCTCCATTGCAGTCAACGCGTAGATCTTTGCTGTCTTGATCATGTCATCGACGATGAAATACGTATTCCCTCCGCCTGCCCCGGCGCCGCAGCCATACGTCAGCGAAGGGATACCGAGCTCGTTGTAGGGGTTGATGTCGCGCCACATGCTGCATTCCGGCGAACCCGCTGGTTCCGATGGTTTGCCGATGATGCTTTGATGCGCAATTTCCAGGGAGTCTCTCAACGGCTCGATACCCTCGGCATTGAACCCACGCCGATAGAGGAACGGCCGCACCTCGGCCTTAATGTCGAGCTTTGCCACGATAGCCTCAAGCTCTTCCTGGATCGTCAGTGGCGGGGTATCGGGATTGAGACGGACATCGAGGTAGATCGAGCACAATTCCGGAATGCGATACACTTTGTACGGAACGCCGCCGCGGATTGCGCCAATCACGGCCTTTGGAACCACAGTGCCCCCACTGTAGGTCCGGGTGTAGCGTTTTTCGTATTCGTCAGCCCATTCTTCGATCGCTTCGATGAGCTTTGCCATCCGTACGATGGCGTTCGGGCTTTTGTGCGCCGGCAGCGGGCGTGGGACATATGGCGTATAACGCGAAGGCCCGGCGTAAATTGTGATTTTCACAAATAACTTTCCGGCTTCTACCCAGGCTGGCTTGAAATTCGTGGCTTCAGCAACCAATGCATAGTGACTGATCGCTCCGTGCGTTATCGCGAACCGCGTTCCGATATCGTTGCCGAGATAGTCATGTCCCTGGAATTCGTCGACGGAATCTCCACACAATTCACCGCAGACAGCCGAGAGAACGATGTCACCCTTAAGGCGCACCTTTGCGTTCTGAAGTGCTTTGGCGGCGATAAGCCAGCACGTCATCGGTCCTTTGCAGTTGACCAGCGGATAGCCCCAGATCTTGCCGTCATCGAGCCACGCCTCGTGATAAATGCGATCGTTGGCGTCGATAAAGCGCGCGCTATCTTCGCGTGACATGATTGTGTCGAGATGGCTGTTAAATGAAAGGCTGAGCCCGCCGCCGGTGCCAATCACACGGCCGACTACATTGAAGCGATCTTCATAGGCGCCGATGCGCTCGGGCCGGAAGCCATTTTGGGCCATCCAGCTATAGACATAGTTGCCAGCCTCGAGCTCCTTCCCAAGCGGCGCTTCTATGTTTCCAAGATCGAGCCCGAGCTTGGTCAGGTCGTCGCGCAGTGCTTCGACTGCACTACAGACATTGTCTTTCGCGGACCGGTCGAGCATTGCCCACTTCCCCGAATTGTTTGTAAGCTAACGATCACAGCGCGGCTGAGTCAAATAGAACCTATTATGAAGGCGCATCGTTTCGACTATGTCCGGCCCACCCGATTGGAGCACGCGATCGAAGTTCTGGCCGAACATGGCGACCAGGCAAAAGTTATTGCTGGTGGACAAAGTCTGGTCCCGATGCTGGCGTTTCGTCTTGCCGCCCCGCGGTTTCTGGTCGACATCGGCCGGCTTCCCGACCTGAACCACATAACGATCGACGATGGTGGTATCCGAATTGGGGCGCTTGTCCGCTGGCGAGACATTGAATGCAGCGCAGAGTTGAAGCAGGCCCATCCTCTATTGGTAGAGGCCACCCGACACGTCGCTCACTATCAAATTCGCAATCGCGGGACCGTTGGGGGGAGCCTAGCTCACGCAGATCCCGCAGCCGAACTGCCAGGTCTTGCACTGACATGTGAGGCAGAAATACTTGTCGTTGGCCAGCAGGGACAACGGACAATTCCGGCGGACGAGTTTTTCATCGGGCCGCTGTCCACCAGTTTGAGGCAGGACGAATTGATCGTCGAATTGCGCCTCCCTCGCTGGCGCGCGGGCCGCCGCTGGGCCTTCGAGGAGTTCTCACGCAGACGCGGCGATTTTGCGCTCGCAGGGGTTGTGCTGTTTTATGACACCGAACAGAACGGTCACGCCGAAAGCATCCAAATCGGCGCGATTGGTGTAGCTGACACGCCAATACGACTGACCGCAGCCGAATCTGTCGTACAGGGCAAAGTAATCACCGATACTATTGTTCGAGAGGCGGGGGCAGCGGCCTCAGAAAGCGCACACCCGGCGGACGATATTCACGCTCCGGGCGAATACCGGCGCGCCCTGATCGGCGTCCTTACCGAGCGCGCGCTCGCACGTGCGTCCGGCCTGTCTCTCCAGGAGGATGCATGAGCGTGCGGGAAAACGTAAAGCTTACGGTCAATGGCAGGCCATTTGAGGCGAGCATTGAGGCGCGCACGACGCTTGCCGATTGCTTACGCCACAACTTCAAGCTCACGGGCACCCATGTCGGCTGCGAGCATGGTGTCTGCGGAGCGTGCACGGTCTTGGTGGACGGATTGGCGGTTCGCTCATGTCTGATGTTCGCCGTTCAGGCCGATGGCATGAACATCACGACGGTGGAGGGCTTGTCGCACGACAATACATTAAGTCCGTTGCAAGCCGCATTCCGCAAGCACCACGCTCTCCAATGCGGCTTCTGTACAGCCGGCATTCTAACGACGACACACGCACTGCTTTCAGACGAACCCGATGCTGATGCAGAACGCATTCGAGAAGTGCTGTCCGGCAATATTTGCCGTTGTACCGGCTATGTTCAGATCATTGATGCCGTGCTCGATGCCCGGGCGGCCTACAAGCAAAGCCAGGAATCGGGGCGATGAACGTGATCCGCAACGTCTATATCGGAAAAGAAGTCGAGCGTATCGAAGACTTCCGATTTCTGACGGGCCGCGGCACATTCGTGGATGATTACGAGCCTGGGGGTATATTGCACGCGGCGATATTGCGCAGTTCTGTTGCGCATGGTCGAATCGTCAGCATCAACTCTTCGGCCGCCTTGGAAATTCCCGGCGTTCACGCCATCATCACATCCGCGGACGTCGGCGAACATATTCCGACGATTCCAATTCGCCTGGCGCCCATCGCCGGGCTGGAGAAATATCTTCAGCCGGTCATTGCGCGAGAAAAGGTCCGCTATGTAGGTGAGCCTATCGCTGTCATTCTCGCCGAGAGCCGCGCGATTGCCGAAGACGCGGCAAACACGATTGACCTTGCAATAGACCCCCTCGATCCAATTCCCAATTGGCGAACCGCTGAAGCCGATAAAACACTGTTGTTTGAGCAGAACCACACCAATGTCGCCGCCCGCTACACGGTCGGCTTCGGTGATACGGACGCGGTATTCGCAAATTCCGACTACAGCCGGCGTGAATTCTTTCGGGCCCACCGCCATACCGCAGTCCCGATGGAGACGCGGGGTGTTGTCGCGGAGTGGGACGCTGACAAAGAGCGGCTCATTGTTAATGGCGCAACCAAGGTAACGTTCTTTAACCGACGGGCGCTCGCCGCCATGCTAGGAATGGCCGAAAGTGCGATTGATCTTATCGAGCTGGACGTAGGTGGCGGCTTCGGAGTGCGGGGAGAATTTTATCCCGAGGATTTTCTAATTCCGTTTGCTGCCCGCAAATTCAAACGCCCCATAAAATGGATCGAGGACAGGCTCGAGCATTTTCAGGCTGCAAATCATTCGCGCGAGATCGATTGCGAGCTTGAAATTGCCTGCCGCCGAGACGGTACGATCCTCGCGTTGCGGGGACGCATATTTGCCGACATGGGCGCGTATACCCGCACGAATTCAGGCGTGGTCCCGGCCAAAGCTGCGCAATTCCTGCACGGCCCATATCGTATCCCGGCGGTCAAGATCGAGGTCGCCGCGTTCATGACGAGCAAAACTCCAGTCGGGACCTATCGGGCCCCCGGACGGTTTGAATCCAACTTCTTTCGCGAGCGTCTCATTGACATGGCAGCGCGAGACCTCGGTATCAGTCCCCTCGAAATGCGCCGGCGGAATCTCATTGCGACTACCGAGATGCCCTATTCCATTGGCAAGTTGGTCCCGTATGAGAGCGAGACCGCTTATGATACCGGCGACTATCAGGCAGCACTTGACCAATGCCTGCGGGCATTCGGCTGGGAGGCGAAAGAGAAAATGTATCAGGGCCGCAATATCGGCGGTCGCTACCATGGGCTGGGAGTTGCCTGTTTCGTCGAAAGCGGAGGCGCCGGCCCCAGGGAGAATGTGCGCATGACGCTGGAAGCCGACGGCCATATTACGCTTGCCGTCGGCTCCTCCGTGCTCGGTCAAGGCCTCGAGACCGTGTTCGCACAGATTGCAGCGGATGCGATGTCTCTGCCTTTGGAGAGCTTTCATGTGCTGCACGGCTCGACCACGATCGTGGACGAAGGGTTCGGCACGTACCACTCCCGCGCCGTGGTAATGGGCGGTTCCGCCATTTTGGACGGCGCCAAGAACCTTCTGACTTCAATTCAAAATGCTGCTGGCTTGCAATTCAATTGCCGGCCGGAAGACGTGACGATTCAAGATGGGACCATTCTTGGTCCCGAAGGCCGCAGGTCAACTTTCGCCACGCTGGCCGCCACAATAGGTCCCGTTTCAGCAACCGGCACCTTCGCGAATAACAAACGCACCTACAGCTATGGCGCACATGCCGCCCATGTTTCGGTCGACCCCCGCACGGGTCATGTAGCGGTTCTCGATTATGTCGCGGTTGAGGACGTTGGCCGCGCCATCAATCCGGCGCTGGTACACGGACAAACGTTCGGCGCAGTCGTCCAGGGGCTTGGTGGTGTGTTTCTCGACCACCTGATTTACGATGACAATGCGCAACTCCTGAACGCGTCATTAGCTGACTACCTGCTGCCCACCGCCACCGATTTTCCCAACATCCGAGGCGTGACGATGCAATTGCATCTTTCACCGAGCAACCCACTGGGAGCGAAAGGCGCCGGAGAAGGGGGAATGGTTGCGGTTGCCGCAACTGCCGCCAATGCGGTGGCCGCGGCACTTGCGGAGTTCGACGTTCAGCCCAATGAACTCCCACTCAGTCCACCGCGCGTTTGGGCTCTCATTCAGAAGTCGAATGCACGCCCTATTTGAAGGCTGTTTTTTGCACTCTAATATTTTTCGGTGCCCGGAAGAAACAGCGCCGACAAATCCACGCTCCGCGCGATGAGCTTCTGATCGTAAAGATGCTTCGCCAGCCTGGCGATAACTTTGCGGTTTATTTCATTCAGCCCATAGGGCAGCGGATCGCCACCGAACAAATCGAACGTTTTTTTCCAATGGCGCGCACCCCACGGCATCAAAGTCGTTCCGAGTTGGCGCGCATAGGCGCGCGTCTTCGCCTGCGCATATGCATCGAATAAAGTGCGCGGCAGTCCGCTGAGTCGCTGCAACACATCACTGCGAATGACCACGACGTGATTGATCGGATAGATTCCGAACGTGCGCAAATATGTCTCTTCCTCCACCTGGGCATCGGTAACCAGGCTGCGCAATTTGCGTTCGCTGGCGGGCTTTTGATCATCTGCGGTTTGTGGTGTCAGCAGCGCATCAATGCGCCCTTCGATGAGCATGGTCTCAAGGTCGCCATCGACCGTTTGCAACGTGACCCCCTGCAAAGCTGCAAAACGCTGCCTGCCGCTTACGATCCAGTGCAAATCCTGCCACTGCACTTGGTATTGGTCGGCGAGAATGCCGCGCGTCCAGACCGCAGCGGTCATCGAAAAATCCGGAACACCGACCCGCTTTCCTCGCAGCGCCGACGGCTCGTGCAATGGGCTGTCTTTTTGTACGTAAAGCGTGGAATGGCGGAAGGCGCGATAAGGAAATACCGGAATCGCATGCAGCCAATCCGCGCCACGGTCCTTCAACATGAGATAATTTGAAAGGGAGAACTCACACGCCTCGTAGCAGCGCTCGTTGAGCATCTTGACGAAGACTTCGCGCAGGGGCGCCGTCGTGTATCGGATATCGATGCCGTCGCATATCCCCGCCAGTCCAAGCGTATGCTCGTAGTCGCCACCAGTAACTTCAATCGCCTGGGCCACGGTCCACCTAGGTGAAGATTGCGCTCGTTGCACTACGCGGCCGCATCAGGTCCTTTGCCACCGAGCACAACCTGGCGACCCCTTCCTCAAGCACGTCGTTGTCTATGAGGCCGAAACTGACGCGCAATGTGCGCGGATTGACATGAGATGCATAAAACACCTCACCTGCGACAAAGGCGACACCTCGGCGAACGGCGCGGTAGTAAAGCTCGGAAACCTCGGTTCCTTCCGGCAGCGTCAGCCAAAGGCTCAGTCCGCCTTCGGGTCGCCCGATCAAAGTGCCGGGCGGCATTCCGTCCGACAGGCTGCGGATAAGCTGGCGCTGCGTGGCGGCATAGGTCTTTTTCATCCGGTCAAGGATTTTTGGATGGCTTCGGCGGACTAGGAACCGAGCCATGGCTTCCTGCATGATACCGTTTGTGTGCAGGTCGCTGTGCGCCTTGAGCGCAAGCAGGGGTCTTCGCGCGTGCGCCGGGGACACGACATAGCCAAGGCGGGTGCCGGGCAGGAACACTTTTCCAAATCCGCGCACGTAAAAAACATTGTCATCGGGGTCCGACAAGGCGCGAATGGAAGGGACTGGATGGCCTGAAAAGCGCAACTCCGAACTGTGGTCGTCTTCCAGGATCGCAACTCCATGCTTTCGTGCAAGCGCGAGTATGGAATGGCGCTTTTCGATGCTGGTCGTTACTCCTGTCGGATTCTGAAACGTCGGATTGGTATAGATCAGGCGAGGCCTGTGGCGCGCCAAATGCATCTCGAGTTTCTCGATATCCATGCCGTCGGGCTCAACCGGCACTTCGAGAATGCGGGCACCAACTGCGCGCAGCACATTAATGACACCGTAGTAGGCGGGGCGTTCAACGATCACCGGCGCCCCGTGCGGAACCAATAGGCGGATGACAAGCTCGATCGCTTGCTGCGCACCGGACGTCACGATCACGTCTTCGGTCAGCGTATCAAGTCCGTGTTGGGCCAGATAATTCACGATGGTTCGACGAAAACCGATGCGACCGTTGGGGGGGTCATAACTGAAATACTGCGCGAGGCCGTCCGTAATTACCGATTGCAGGCAAGTTTCAAATTCTGCAACGCAGGTCGTATCCGGAGCGGGATAGTTGCCGGTAAACCCTATGACTCCTGGCGCATGCGAAAGCTCGTACAAACGCTCGGACAACAACGGCCCTGCAGGCGCAGGCTCCGATCCGCGCTCGCGGCGGGTGCCCGCTCCGTTCGGCGAACGCACGTGCGTGCCGCCGCCGGCGCGGCCTTCAACAAAGCCGGCGTCGGCGAGATCCTTGTACGCCTTGGCGACTGTCATGTGATTGATGCCGAGTTGCGCAGCGAGCCGTCGGACTGGCGGGAGCCGCATGCCGGGTGTCAGTTCGCCGGCAGCGATGCGGTCGACGATCTGCTCATGCACCTGCATGAAAAGTGGTCGGCCATTACCTTTCGCGAGCTCGATCGCGAACGTGCTCGCCTCAATCGCGCGGCGTCGCGGATGCTTTAGGCCGTTCGTCATTCGACGCCACTCAGTACTATGCCAAAGCTTTGTATGATTTTTTGTATTACTCAAAACAGACGCGAGCAAGCGAAATCTGCCCGCCAATACAAAGAAAGTTTCGGTTGGCTTCTCGCGACAAAACCAAATAGATGACGAATAGATTGACCGACATACAATCGGCATTGTACCGTTTTAGTTGCGGATGAGCGGGCGCGGGTTGCATTCTGCCGTGCGTCGAGGTGGGGAGTTTGCCCGATGGCAATTGCGAAAGGGCTGAAGGTTGTCGGCCACTTCGACTGTGCAGGCGGCGGGCAAGTGGTTGTTCGCAACAGCGTCGCCTATGTCGGACACGTCAAGCCGCCGAACGGCACCAGCATCATCGACGTCTCTGACCCCGCAAAGCCACGCGAACTTACACAAATCAAAGTGCCCGAAGGCACGCTGTCGCACAAAGTGCGCGTCGAAAACGGCGTCATGCTCGTTAATCGCGAAGTATTTCCGATTGGCCGAGTCGATCCCGACTTCAAAGGGGGTCTTGAGGTCTTTGACGTCAGCAACCCATCGAAGCCGGCGCGAATTGCAACGTGGGGCTCCCGCGGCATGCATCGTTTCACGTTTGACGGCCGTTATGTTTACGGCTCGCCCGAGCTCGACGGCTATCTCGGCAATGTCGTATCGATCATCGACTTTCAGAACCCCGCGAAGCCGCAGGAAGTCGGACGCTGGTGGATGCCGGGGCAATGGACTGCCGGCGGCGAAAAGCCAACCTGGGAAGGCACCGCACACCGCTGCCATCACCCGATGCGGGTCGGCAATCGGCTCTACACGAGCTACTGGCACGGCGGTTTTGTCATCCTCGACATCGACGACCTTACCAAGCCGAAATTCGTCTCGGGGCTAGACTGGAGCCCTCCTTTCCCTTGGCCGACGCACACGGCGCTGCCGGTGCCGTTTCCGCTGCGCGGCCGGCGCGTTATGCTAGTGGCAGATGAGGATGTGGTGCGCCTTGCAGGTCCGACCTCACCCGCCTTTTTATGGCTGGTGGATATCACCGACGAAACAAGGCCAATCCCCTTCGCCAGCTTTCAGGTGGCCGAGGAAGATGGCTCTCCGAAACAGGACTATACCGGCCTGCATCAGTTCTGCGAAGATATTCGCAGCACCGAGATTCCGATTGCTTGGTTCGCGCACGGACTGCGCGTCGTGGATATCGCCAATCCGCACGCGCCCAAGGAAGTCGCTTCGTTCATGCCGGATGTGCCGGCCGGCGCCACGCGCGTTCAAAGCAACGACGTATGCTTTGATGACCGGGGCCTGATCTACCTGATCGACCGAACGCGAGGTCTGCATATTCTCGAACGCGTCTGAGGCCCAGCCAGTCAATTCGCCGGGCGCCTAGTGGAGTTTGAGCAGTGATGAGTGTCGTCATTCGCAACGCTCGAATACGGGGCGAAAAACAACCCGTCGATATCGCGATCGAAGGCGAAAAGATTTCCGCCGTCGGCCCAAAACTTCCGACGAAAGGGCAGAAGGAAATCGACGCCGCAGAAAGCCTTGTCCTGCCCGGTTTTCTCAATCTGCACTACCACGCTGACAAGTGCCTGCTGGGAGAGATCATGCGGCCGAACGTCTCCGGTACGCTGCCGGAGGCAATCGAAATCACCAACGACCACAAGCGCAATTACGACCCGGCTGAAGTGGCCTCGCGCGCTGTGCGCACCATCGAAACCGGCGTCAAGAATGGTACCACGTTCTTCCGCCTGTTTTGCGACGTGGGCACGATTGGCGGCCTCAAAGCCGCGCGCGGCCTGCTGCTGGCGCGTGAGAAGATGCAAAATTACGCGACGATCCAGGTCGTTGCCTTCCCGCAGGAAGGCATCGTACGCGATCCCGGTGCCGCCGAATTGATGGACGAAGCGATCAAGGAGGGCTGCGATATTGTCGGCGGCCTGCCCTGGTACGAATACAGCGATGCCGACGCGCGCGAGCATATCGACATTTGCTTCCGTCTTGCGAAGAAGCACGATCTCGACATCCACATGCTCGTCGACGACACCGACGACGCCAATTCGCGCAGCCTCGAGTATCTCGCGATCAAAACCATGCGCGAGGGGTTCGAGGGTCGCGTCGCGGCCAGTCATTGCGGCGCGATGGCGGGTTACAACGATGTCTACGCGGCAAAGATCGTCGACATGGTGGCGACCGCGGGCGTTACCATTTCCGTCAACGCACACATCAATTTGGTCTGCTCGGCCCGGCTCGATCGCGAACCCAGACGCCGTGGCTGCGCGCGCGTCAAGGAACTTTTGGCGCGCGGGGCAAACGTTGTGACCTCTCAGGATGACGTCAATGACCCCTACTACCCGTTCGGCAAGCCCGATCCGCTGGAGTGCGCCTCGATGATGGCTCACGTCGCGCAGCTTACTCTGCCGCATGAGCTCGAGCAGGTGATGGACATGGTCACTGTCAACGCCGCTAAATGCGCCCGCCTCAAGGACTACGGCATTGCGCCCGGCATGCGCGCCGATCTGATGATTGTGGGCGCCCCTTCGACGCACGAAGCTTTGCGCGTGCAGCCGCCGCGCCGGCATGTATTTCGGAATGGCCGCGAGGTTGCACGTTCCACGCTGACGCAGGAGCTCCTGCCGTGACATCTGTTGCCGCGCGCGCAGTTTCGGGCGACCACGCCGCGGCCCAGACGCCAGATTTTGTCCGTATCACGAACGTCGAAAAGATCTACAAAACCCGTGGACGCGCGCTCAAAGCTGTCGATCGTATCTCGCTCGACCTGCGCGAAGGTGAATTCGTCTCGATCGTCGGCCCCTCCGGCTGCGGCAAGAGCACGCTGATGATGATGGTGGCAGGCCTCGTCCCTGTTTCCTCCGGTGAGATTTCGATCAAGGGTGAAACGGTCCGCAAGCCCTATACCGACGTCGGCGTCATCTTTCAGCGCGATGCCTTGCTCGAATGGCGCACGGTCCTCAGTAACGTCCTGCTGCAGATCGACGTCCGCGGCCTGCCCCGCAGCAAATACGAGGCTGCGGCTCGAGCACTGCTCGCACGGGTCGGCCTCGCCGGTTTCGAAAATTCTTACCCGTGGGAGCTTTCGGGCGGCATGCGCCAGCGCGTCGCACTCTGCCGCGGACTTATCCATGATCCGAAGCTTCTCCTGATGGACGAGCCCTTCGGTGCGCTCGATGCGCTGACCCGCGAGCAGATGAATCTCGATCTCCAGCGCATCTGGCTTGAAAACCGCAAAACCATGCTGTTCATCACGCACAGCATCTGGGAGGCGATCTTTCTTGCCGATCGGGTCGCGGTCATGAGCCCCCGGCCCGGTCGCATCGCCACCATGATCGATATCGACCTTCCCCGTCCGCGCCGGCTATCGGTGCGTGAGAGCAAGCAATTCGGGGCCTACGCCGCCCTGATCCGCGAGCAATTCCAGGCTTTCGGATTGCTGAACGAGGACTGATCGCGATGCCGATAGATAGTGCCGTCCCGCGTGCCGACAAGCTGCCCTGGACAGCGCATGTCGCTACGTATCTCTACCCGACACTGGTGACACTGGTGCTGTTCGCAGCATGGGAAGCAGTCACGCGCGCCGGCATGGTGTCTCCTTTGATACTGCCGTCGCTCAGCTCGATCCTGCAGACAGCGGTCGTCAAGTTCTCCCTGCTGATGCAGATGAGCGCCATTACCGCGACCGAATTCCTGCTTGGCTTTGCGTTGAGTGTCGCCGTCGGCTTGCCGCTCGGCGCGTTGATTGTCTACTCACGCCCGCTCGAAACTGCCTTTTACCCGATCCTGGTGGCGTTCCAGATCGTCCCCAAAGCCGCCGTGGCCCCGATCTTCATCGTCTGGCTTGGTACGGGGCTCTCTTCCAAAGTGCTGATCGCATTTGCCATCGCGTTCTTTCCGGTCGTAATCGACACGGTGGTCGGGCTGCGCTCCGCGCAGCCGGAAACCATCCATTTGCTGCGCTCAATGGGCGGCAATCCTTTCCAGGTCTTCTGGTATGTGCGTTTTCCGAATGCGCTACCGGCTATTTTCGGTGGCCTTAAGGTTGCGAGCACGCTTGCGGTTGTCGGCGCAATCGTCGGAGAATTCGTCAGCGCTGAAAAAGGCCTCGGCTATCTGGTGCTGGTCGCCAACGGCGAACTCGACACAAGGCTCGTTTTCGCCTGCGTACTGATGCTGACGCTGCTCGGCATCATCTTCTATTTCATCATTGAAATAATCGAAAAGATTGTGGTGCGTTGGCATGTCTCCGCCCGCCAACTCGAAGCCCTGGGTGGAGGAAGCTAAAGTGGGAGGATTTCTTATGACAAACAATGGACGGAAATTGACGTCGCGGCGCACATTCCTTCGCAATACCGCAGGCGTCGGCCTCGCTGTTGCAGCCGGTTCGCGGATCGGACCGGTGCACGCCGCTACCGAAGATGTCTTCTTCCAGCTCGACTGGATCGCGTTTGGTCGCCACGCGCCGTATTACACCGCGCTGGAGAAAGGCTTCTACGCCAGCAGAAACCTCAATGTGCAAATCGCGCAAGGTAACGGCACGATGCAGGGCCTCCGCACTTTGATCGCGGGTAAAGCACAGTTCGTGTTTCAGGACCTCGGCGTGATGATGGCGGTGCGGGCCAAGGAAGGCGCCAAGATCAGGGCGCTCGCCTGCATGTACCAGAAATCGCCGCATACCGTGTTCTTCATCGAGGGCAAGGGAATCTCGAAACCGAAGGACCTCGAAGGCAAGAAAATCGCATTCTCGCCGGGCGATTCACCGAAACTGATGTTCCCGGCCTTCGCCAAGGCAAACGGCGTTGACGAGAGCAAGATCAACTGGCTGTCGGTCGACCCCAATTCAAAGAATGCCGTCTTGCTCAATCATTCCGTCGACGCGATGATCACCTACCTGTTCACGCTCCCCGTGCTGCAAAAGGCAGCGCAAAACAACGATAAAGTTGGAACGCTTGTCTATTCCGACTATGGCGCCGACTTCTATTCCAACGGGCTCGGTGCGATGGACGACTTCATCAAGCAAAAGCCGGAGGTCACGCGCAATTTCGTGCAGGCCACCATGGAAGGTGTGAAATACACGCTCGCACATCCGGAAGAAGCCGTGCAGATGCTCAAGAAGCACCAGCCGCAGCTCGATGAAAAGACGGCCGTCCAAGAGATCGCGATCATTCGCAAATTGATCAATGCTGATAACGCGAAAGGCCCCCTTGGCTCGATCGATAAGGCCAAGATGCAGGCAACACAGGACCTGATGGTCAAATATCTCGGCCTCAAGGATCCGCCGCCCGTGGCCGAGACGTACACCAACGAGTTCCTCAGCTAGTAAAGAAAGGCTGCGCCATGGCGAAAGGCAGCGAAAGCAAGCCGCTAGACCTCATCGTCAGCAATGGCATTTTGATTATCCCCGGCGTCGGCCAGATCAAGGCCGATGTCGGGATTTCCGATGGCAAGATCGCGCTGATCGGTGAGAACCTGAAGAATTCCAGTGTCGAGACCTATGACGCCACCGGGCGCATGGTGTTGCCCGGGATTTTCGACCCGCACATCCATATCGGCAACGAGCAGTCCTACGAAAGCGAGGCTGAAACCGAAACCCGTGCCGCCATCCTCGGCGGTGTGACCAGCGTCGGAATTTTCCTGCGCAGCCTGGAGGATTCTTATTTCGACCATCTCCCCGCTTTCTGCAAGGCGATGGACGAACGCAGCTATGTCGATTCCGTTTTTCACCCGCAGATTTTTACCGAGAAGCAGATCGACGAAATTCCCGGCTACGCCGAACAGTTCGGGATCCGGTCGTTCAAATTCTACATGTCCGGCATGCCCGGCATCGTGAAGTCGGTGACCGACGACGTTCTGCTACACGGCTTCCGCACGGTCGCATCACTCGGGCCCGACGCGGTGGCCTGCGTTCACTGCGAAACGGGCGCACTTGTCGATGCTGCGCGCAATGACCTGAAGATCCGAAAGCCTGAAGGCACGCTGAAGGACTGGGAAGATGCACATCCGGCGATCGCCGAAGCACTGGCGATCCAGACCGCCCTATATCTCGCAAAAATTGCCGGTGCACATCTATACGTGGTGCATCTGTCCAGTCAGCAGGGCCTCGAAGTGGTTCGCACCGCGCGCCGAGCCGGCATGCATTTCACCGTCGAAACGACGACGCCTTACCTCGGAATCAACAGCCTCGACCCCAATGGCTTCCTGGTGAAGATGGTTCCGCCGGTCCGCACACCCGAACATCAGACCGCGCTGTGGCAAGGCTTTCTCGAAGGTTCAATCAACACCGTCGGGACTGACAACACGTCGAGGGCACGCGCAACCAAAAAGCCGGAGGCGGGACTGCACGGCTCGCGGCCGGGCCTCCCCGCCCTCGGCACCCACCTCCCGGCTCTGCTGCACTACGGCCGCCTGCGCGGCGTGCCGCTTGAAGTCCTGGTCGAGCGAGCCACACGCTCGCCCGCACGCGTCTACGGCATTTATCCGCAAAAAGGCACGATCGCGGTCGGCTCCGATGCCGATCTTGTCGTCGTCGACCTCGAGCTGGAAAAGGTCGTGCGTGCAGCGGACCTGCAGGGCATGTCGGACTTCTCGCCGTTCGAAGGCAAGACGCTCAAGGGTTGGCCCGTCGCGACGATCAAGGCCGGCAAAATCATCGCGCGCGACGGCAAGATCGTCGGCGATGCCAATGGCCGCTACCTGCCGCGCAAGCCGGCGCCGGCCAAGCAATTCGAGTGGTTCAGAAGCGCGCTGGCGTGATGGAGGACGACGGCGTGTACCTTTCGGCGATCATCACTGCATCAGAGCCGCAGCAGCCGGCGCGCATTGCCGCCAAAAATCTTCACCTTGTCGTCGTGCGAGATCGGCGCGGCGGCCAGCCAGTCCGTGCCCATCTTGTTCGGGGCGAATGGCCAGTCCACCGAGAACATGATCCGATCGACGCCCATTTCCATCATGCTGCAGACCAGGGCATTGGTCGAAAAATTTCCGCTGGTGGTGAGATAAAAATGCTCACAGAATTTCTCCCGAAACGAACCGGCAGGATTGCCCGGCCGCGACAATGTCTCGTCGATCCGTCCGAGCAGGAAAGGCAGGCCCTCGCCGAGATGGCCGAGGATCACCTTGAGCTTGGGATAGGCTTCGAATACGCCGCTGAGCACCATGCGCACGCCTTGCGTCGCGGCTTCCACCGTGAAGCCGAGCGCCGGCCCGACCAATTCGGGATACTTCGACAGATAATCCTTGTAGTAGACCTCGATAACGGCCGGATGCGGGAAAGACGGATGCAAATAGATCGGCACGTCAAGAGAGGCTGCGCGCTCGAAGATCGGCCAGAATCGCTTGTCATCGATGAAAAGGCCGTCGGTGAGCCCGTGGATCATCGCGCCCTTGAAGCCGAGCTTGGTGACAGTGCGCTCAAGCTCGTCCGCGGCCGCGTTCGGATCGGGCGTCGGCAGGATGCCGAATGCGGAAAAGCGCTTTGGATTGGATTTCACGATATCGGCCAGTCGATCATTGGTCTGGCGCGACAGGCGCACCGCCGCCTCCGCTTGCATTTTTTGCGTGCCCGGGCGCGCCGTGCGACAGCACCTGCACATCAATGCCGGCATCATCCATTTCCTTGATGCGCAGATTGGTGATGTCCTGCAGGCGTTCCTCGACTTGCGAAAGTCGCTTGCCTTCACGGCCGGGAAAATGCGCCACCAGGTCGCGATCCCAATAATGCTCTTCGAGTGCAACGACAAATGGCGCAAACCGATTGCTCATGACGCATATTCCCCCGTGACGGCACTGCACCGCTTATATCGGCCGGTGAGCGCGCAGGCCATATCCAGTTTCGCAAGGCAGTGATGAGAAACGTCATGGGCAATACCTATCAGGACAACCTCACCGCAGCCGCCAAGCTCGCTCACATTGCCCCGCTCGGTTCATTGCGTGAAAAGGTCGACCCAAACCATGCCGCACTGATCGTAATCGATATGCAAAACGACTTCTGCGCACGCGGAGGGTTGGTCGACAAAGGCGGCCGTGACGTCTCGGCAGTACAGGACATGGCGCTGCGATTGCCGGCGCTGATAGAAGCTGCACGCAACGCCGGCGCGCTCGTCGTCTTCGTACGAAGCGTCTACACGACCGAAGACAACCGTTATCTTTCCGACGTATGGCTCGAGCAGGCAGCGCGCAAACAGGGTGGCGGTTACACGCAGACGCCGGTCTGTCGCGACGGTTCTTGGGAAGGTGACTATTTCGGCGATGTGCGGCCGCGGCTTGACGACGTCATCGTGACCAAGCACCGCTATAATGCATTCCACAAGACCGATCTCGACACGATCCTGCGCGCCAAGGGCGTACGCACCATCGTGGTCACCGGTGTCTCGACCAATGTCTGCGTCGAATCGACCGTGCGCGAAGGTTTCATCAATGACTACTATGTCGTGCTTGTGCGCGACGGCACCGCCGCCTATTCACACGAAGAGCACGAAATGACGGTGCGCAATATCGATCGCTTCTTCGGCGAAGTTTCCACGATCAATGAATTGCGGGAAATCTGGTCCGGGCGGAACGCCTGAACCGATGACGCGCGCCAACCAAAATCTGGGCAGCAAATGGCTATCGAAGTTCTCAAGGTCGAGTTGAAGTCGGTTTCCGACGCGTCGGGCCTCGAAAAAGGCATCACCGGCGGAGCGTTCACGGCCGACGAAGTGATTGGAGTTATTGGGAAAACCGAGGGGAATGGCGGGGTCAACGACTTCACCCGAATTCTCGCTGATCAGGCGTTTCGCCGCGTATTGCTTAAGCACGGCAAGCGGGACGAGAGAGCAATCAACCAGATTCCAATGGTCTGGTCTGGCGGTTGCGACGGCGTCATCACACCGCATGCAACGATCTTCGCGCGTAACAGCAAGAAGGGACCGGCGTCGAAATTGCGGCTGACGATGGGCACCGCCATGAGTGCGGTGCTGCTTCCGGAAGATATCGGCCGCCCAGCGATGGTGGAGAAGGTTGCCGCAGCCGTCAAAGATGCAATGCGGGACGCCGGGATCGACGATCCGAAGGACGTCCACTACGTACAGACCAAGACGCCACTACTCACCATCGAATCGGTAAGGGATGCGGAATCGCGCGGCAAACATGTTGCCTGCGAGGTACATGACTCGATGGGCGTTTCAAACGGCACAACCGCGCTTGGCATCGCTGTCGCACTCGGCGAAATAAAAATGCCGAAAGCGGAGGAGATCTGCCGCAATCTTGACCTCTACTCGTCTGTCGCCTCGTGCTCGTCCGGAGTTGAACTGACGCAGGCGCAAATCGTCTTGCTGGGGAACAGACCCGGCGCCGGCGGCCGTTACCGAATCGGTCATGCAGTAATGAAGGATGCGCTCGATATCGATGGAATCTACGAGGCAATTCGCAATGCCGGATTGCCGCTTCCGGAGCGCGCGCGATCGAGCGACCTTGGCGGAAAACTCGTCAACGTCTTCATCAAATGCGAGGCAGACCGGACCGGCACGCTGCGCGGACGCCGGCAAATCATGCTCGATGATTCCGACGTACATCATCATCGTCATTCCAAAGCCGCTGTCGGCGGTGTCGCTGCAACCGCTATCGGCGATCCCGCCGTCTTCGTCTCGGTCGACGCCATGCACCAGGGCCCGCAAGGTGGCGGTCCTGTGATCGCGATTGTCGACGTCGGCGAATAGTGATCGAAGATCGGGGACCGATGATGGCTGAGGAGCTGTGGCGGAAACCGGCGCATGAGCTAGCGGCCCTCATCCGCGGACGAAAGATCAGTCCGATCGAACTGCTCGATGCACAGTTGGACGCCATCAAGCGGTTCAATCCGAAACTCAACGCAATCGTTACCCTCGTTGCCGACAAGGCACGCGAAGATGCCCGCGCGGCCGAACAGGTCGTGATGCGCGGCGACAAGGTTGGCGCGCTGCATGGTCTGCCGATCGGCATCAAAGACATCACCGCAACGGCCGGAGTGCGCACGACATACGGCTCGCCCCTCTATGCCGATAATGTTCCGGCCGAAGACGCCGAGGTGGTACGGCGATTGAAAGAAGCGGGCGCAATCGTGCTCGCCAAGACCAACACGCCCGAGTTCGCCGCCGGCGCCAATACTGTCAATCCAGTGTTCGGCGCAACGCGCAATCCTTGGAATCCCGCGCTCAGCCCCGCCGGCTCATCCGGCGGCTCGGCTTGCGCCGTCGCAACGGGGATGCTGCCGATCGCGCAGGGCACCGATTTCGGCTGCTCAATTCGGATCCCAGCGGCATTCTGCGGCATCGTCGGCATCCGGCCGACACCGGGCCTCACGCCGAACTATCCGATGCCGCTGGCCTGGGACCCCGGCCAAGTGCACGGCCCCCTCGCCCGCACCGTCGAGGACGCGGCGATGATGCTCGACGCCATGGCCGGTTTCAGCCGCATTTCGCCGATTTCGGTTGCCCCGCCATGGGCTAGCGCGCGCGAGATTGCCGCAAAGACGCGCGACGCCAAGGGTCTACGCATCGCCTTTGCGCCGGATATCGCCGGTATCGGCGTCGATACAGAAGTTGAAGCCATTTGCCGCAAGGCCGCCACGACGCTGCGCTCCCAGGGAGCAACGGTCGATGAAATCGCATTCGATCTTTCGGAAGGCCGTGATCCTTACAAGGTTTGGCGCGGTGTCTGGATGGTCGGCCAGCAATTGCACAATTTGTCCCGGCTCGATGCGTTTGGATCGAATCTGCAAGGCAACGTCAAATCCGGCCTCACGCTGACGACAACAGACATTGCCAAAGCAGAGCGCGTGCGTTTTGACCTGTTCCAGAAGACGCGCGAACTTTTCGACCGATACGATCTGTTGCTGACGCCGGCCGCACCGGTGAGGCCCTATCCCATCGAGATGAATTTTCCGAAAGAAATAAACGGCAAGACATTCGACGACTACATCGATTGGATCGCGCCCTGCTTTCTCATCACGCTATTGAGTCTGCCCGCAGGTAGCGTCCCTGCCGGCTTGACGCACGACGGACTGCCGGTTGGACTGCAGGTAATAGGTCCGCGCTTCGAGGAACCAAAAATCTTCGGCCTGATGAAGCTCGTGCAGCAGGCCAATCCGATTGGCTGGCCGCCGATCGTCGACAAAAACTAATCCTGAAGATAGCGATAGGCGGCGCGGATATTGAAAGGCATCCATTCCTTGTAGCGCTGCATCGCAGCGTAGTCGGGAAGTTCAATGTCGCGTGCGGCCGCGTCTTCTGACCAACCCGATTTTATCGCGCGATCGCAGGCATCACGGACTGCAATCAAAAGATTGCGGAATTGTCCGACTTCTTTCAGCGTTGCGGTTACGCCATGCCCGGGAACGACCGTTTTCATATCCATTTTCAATACGCGATCGAGGGCGGCGATCCACCCATTGAGGTCGCAATCGCCGAACCATGGAAAGCGGCCATGGAAGAACAAGTCGCCCAAGAAGACCACGCCCGCCTTTTTTAGATAGATTACTAGATCACCGTCGCAGTGCGCGGGACCCCAGTATTCGAGGTGCAGCGTGTCAGCTGGCAGTTTGAATTCAAGCCTGTCCGTGAAAGTACTGGTCGGTCCAAGGATGGTCAGAGGCTTTGATGCGCCGACGCGATCAATAAACCATTGCCGCTTGTCATCGGGAACGAGCGACTCGAAATTGTTTCCGAAAAACATCCGGATCTTAGCCAGTGTGTCAACGACCTCGACACCCTGCGGCGGAATTGGCCCGAGTTCTCTTTCCAGGAGGGCCCGTGTCCTGTCGTGCGCGACAATTGGGACCTCGGCAAATGCCATGTTGCCCGCGATGTGATCGAGATGGAAATGCGTATTGACCACCGTCCGGACCGGTACGCCGATCGAGGCCTTAAGCGCGTCACGAAATCTCTCACCCAACGCGCGATTCTGCTGGGTATCGATGACGACTAAGCCGTCCCGTGTTTCGATTGCGCCGGCATTGGAATCACCACCCGCGCCGATCCATGCATGTGTACCTGCAGCGATCGTCTGAAGTTGAGCTTCGATCATCGCCTGCGCTCAGTGCGCATCTCGTTCGTCGATGTACCAGGATGGCTTTTCCGGATAATGAGGCCCGTCATAGATCTCCAGGACCACAGTCTCTTCGTGGGCTACCGCCGGGCCGTGCACATTGCCTTTCGGGTTGCAGTAAAATGAACCAGCCGTAAGCACGACGCCGGTCGACGTATACTCATAACGGCCCGACAGGCAAAACATGAACTGGTTCGATGAATGATAGTGCGGCTGCGGAATACCGGCACCCTTATCGAACTTGATCAGCGCGATCGACGCGCCGGTTTCGTCATTACGCCACAGCATCTTTTCACTGATGCCTTTGAGAGATTTCTCGCGCCAGGGTACTGAATCCGACTTGATCAGGATTTCGTCGAGCTTGGGCATTTCGTGCGGGAGTTTTGTCATGATCTATCCTGATTATTTCAAGCGGTTGCCAAACGCCTTTTCGGCATTGGTTCTACGAATGCGCCGGCGGAGCGACTCGTCGAGATGACCGATGTCGTGCTCGGCATTGGGCGCGCCCATCGGAAATGGCCAGTCACTGCCGAGCAAAATGCGGTCGTGGCCAATGGTCTTGATGACGTAATCAAGAAACGCGGGCGAATGTGCAAGGCTGTCGACATAGAAACGCCGCACCGCGTCCTTGGGCTCAAGCGCGAGTTTCGGAATGCCGGGACGGCCCGTCCCCATGGCATGTTGCCATCGGCCGCACAGTGCCGCGACGCAGCCCCCGCCATGCGCCAGAATGACGTTGAGATCCGGGAACCGGCTCATCACGCCCGCAAATATAAGGTTCGAAGCCGCGATCGTTGTTTCGACCGGGTTACCGAGCAGGTTAGTAAGGTAAAACGGATCAAGTCTCTTGTCCGGCGTCGAGCCGGGGTGGATGAAGAGCGGGAGCTTCTTTTCACACAGGATCTGCCACAACGGGTCAAGCTCCGCCGAAGCATATGAAACAATGCCCGTCTCGGTCCCCATGACCACGCCGGCCCAGCGGGCATCGAGCGATCCGGCGACACTGACGGCAACCTCGGGCGCCTCGACAGGCAGATAAGCCAGCGGCCTCAGCGCAGGGTCGTAGCGGTGGCACGCCTCGTAAAGCCCATCGTTCACAAGCTGTGCGTAGTCACGGCAGCCGTTGGCGTCGAGGTCGGGCCGGAACAGCGGCGGGGGTACCGATACAATGGCGCCGTCAAGGTCATCATTTTTGATGCGATCGATGAGACGGTTCACCTCGGACAAAGGATGTAATGGCACGCCATGCGCGCAGATCGTCAACGTGGACGGTGACACCCGCATACCGAACATACCGCGCTCGGCTGCCGTAACCACGGCAGGCGGCACGAGGTGCGTGTGAACATCCCAACCGCCGAGGTGAGGCATTTCGTTACTCGGCCGTCCAATGAATGTGCTTGAGCTCGATCAGCCGTGACAAATAACGCACCGTGGATTTGTTGGTAAGCTTATGGACCGGGCGCATCTCGTTCATGAACACAGTCGAGCCGAGAGGTTCGTTCGTCATGCGTTTATCGCCGAAAATCGTCTCGATCTCATTCTCTCCCCCGCCCAGTGAGATGATGACATAGGGGTGATAGTGCAGGTGAAAATCCTGGACCTGACCGGGCTCGAGATTGATTTCCCAGATTCGAACCTGATCGTTCTCGAATACGATGCGCTGTCCGACATCGCCCAGCTTGACACCTTTTTCTGCCGCCGCCTTGAGACCCGATTTGTCACTCATGACGCGCACCTATTGTGGCAACACGGCGATGGCATTGATTTCGATCAGATAGTCCGGCGATGTCATTTTGCAGATCTCGACCATTGTGGACGCCGGCAGCGGCGGCTTGAAATATTGGCTGCGCACCGCATGAATTTCCTTGAAATGCTCCATGTTGCGGACGTAGACGTCGACGCGGCAGATGTGGTCCATGGTGCCGCCGGCCGCTTCGACCGCCGACTTGATGTTTTCCAGCACCTGTTTGGTCTGCGCGGTTATGTCTCCGATGCCGGCAATCGTTCCGTCGGGTCGCCGCGCGGTCATGCCTGAAATGAACACGATACGGCCGCTCGCCTCAACCACGGTGGCTTGAGAAAAAACACCCGACGGCTTTCTGATCCGATCGGTAGTGACTTCACGCTTTGGCATATCCAGCTTCCTTTCCTAGTTGTTCGAGCGGCGCCGGCGAAACACCCAATTCCTTTGCCAGCCGACCCAACATTGCGGCGACGGCGGGCGCCAGGTTGACGTTTCCAGCCGCGGCCTGCCGCCGGCGCCATTCCGGTTCACCCGGCGCATAGACGTGGTCGACGCCGGGCGCACGCTTGCCATTGCGAATTCGCTCGGCTGCGTCCGCGGCAAGTTTTCTAAAGCTCTTCGGATTTCCGAAGTGAGCAGTATCGATCGCGATGAACAGATGCGAGCAATCGTAGGGAACGTCTGCAGTGCCGTAGAGAGGCTGTACAGCAGCGCCGGTTGCGCCGCCCGACAACAGGCCGCACATCAAATCGATCAGAAATGAAAGAGCGAAACCCTTGGGCCCGGCAGCGGGCAGCAGCATCCCCGCAATCGCTTCCGCCGCATTCGTGGTGGGACTGCCGTCGGCTTTTACCGCCCAGCTCTGCGGGATGGCCTCACCGGCCTTGTCCGCCATGCGGATTTTTCCCATGGCCGCTTCGCTGGTCGCCATATCGAGGACGATGGGGACCTCGCCCTCGGAAGGCACGGCGATCGCAATCGGATTGTTGCCGACAAGGCGCTCTGCCCCACCGGGCGCCGGCATCAAAGGCCGCGTATTGCACATCGCGATACCGATACAATCGGCGGTCGCAGCCTGAAGCGCAAAACGACGCGCCGTACCGAAATGAAAGCCATGGCGAACGGCTGTTATTCCAGCCCCGAATTTCCGAGCCCGTTCGACCGCAAGCCGCATCGCCTGGTCACCGGTGACGTGACCTAGTGCATGGCGAGCGTCAAGCACCACCGCGATATTTTTGTCGGACACAATGGCGGCTTCAGCTGTTGTCGACACCGAGCCTTTTCGGATCCGATCGAGATACATGTCGACCAGCGAGACACCGTGCGAAGCCTGGCCGTCGAGATCAGCGTCGACCAGGGCTTCTGCGACGGTTTGCGCGCTCTGTGTCGGTATGCCGGCGGCTACGAAAAGCCGCGCCACCAATGCACTGAGTTCACTTGCTGCTACGCTTACTCCGCCAGACATCACACGTCTTTGCCGTTACTGGTCCGTAGTTTGAGATTGCGCTCAGTGCCACTTAGAAACTTGGCGACCCGCTCGGTAGTCCGGTCGATATGGTCGGCCAGCAACAACGTTGCCCGGGAGACGTTGCGCGCAAGCGCCGCGCGCATGATCTGCTCGTGCTCGCCCTTATCGTTGCGGGCCGAAACCTTCGAAACGATCGACAGCGCAAAATAGCGCTCGGCTTGCGCGAACAGATTTTCACGGATGGCCATGAGGCGCGGGGAACCGCAGCCCGCAACCAGCGCGGCATGGAAGTTACGGTGTTCCTTGACCCAGTCGGAGTTAACGTCGGCGCCTGTGCTGCGTTCAACCTTTTTCAAGTGCGCGAGGCGGTGAAATGCCGCAACAAGATCTGCTTCCCAGGCGACACCGCCTTTTTCGATTGACCAGCGCAATGCGATACATTCAATCTCGATACGCGTCTTCATCAGGTCGAGCAGATGCTCGTTCGATACCGGCGAGACGCGAAATCCCTTGTTCTGTTCAAGCGTTACCAGGCCCTCGGCCTCAAGCCGCATCAGCGCCTCGCGAATGGGGCTGCCGCCGACTCCATAGCGGTCACGCAGCGCTTCCACGCGCAAACGTTCATTGGGCGCAAGCCGGCATGCGACAATGTCGGCGCGCAGCTGCCGGAACACCGCGCCATTGATAGTCGGCTCGATTGCATCGTCGCGTCTCTGAACGGAAGTCATGCCGGCACCGCCTTGCTATGCTTTTTCATGTCCGTCAACCGATATGTGCGTGGAGGAAATCAAGTGAACGGCGTAACGCAAGCGCTGCACTCGCCGGTTCGAAATTGGAAGTCTCATCGCAGTTAAAGCCGTGGCTCGCCGGATAGACCTGGATCTCGACCTGCGCACCCTGCGCGGCACGTAGGGCCCCGGCATGCTCGAGCGTGGCGATTAGGTCGCGTTCGCCGAAATGCATGAGTACAGGGCAACTTGGTTTCTCTGCTGCATAAGGTGCAATCTGCGTCGCGTAATAGCACACGGCACCTGCGATACCGTCGAGCTGCGTAGTGCTACGCCACGAAACCGTGCCGCCCCAGCAATAGCCGAGCGTCGCCACTTTGCCTGACGGACTGACCCGCTGCCGCGCCGCACTAACGTCGGCAATCACCTGGTCCCATGGAATCTTGCCGCGCAATTCGCGGCCGGTAACGGCGTCATCTTTCGTATATCCGAGTTCGGTCCCGCGCTTCACGCGATCAAAAAGTGCCGGCGCGACAGTGTGATAGCCCTGCGCCGCGTAGCTGTCGCAAACCCTGCGAATATGCCCGGTAACGCCGAAAATTTCCTGCAGGAGCACGAGGCCCGCGCGCGGTCGATCCACGGGGAGCGCCTCGTAGGCGTCGAGCTCGTGCCCATCCTGTGCCTGCAATGAGATGTTCCGCCCAACCACGTTTGTCCGCCATACAAAGGGAGACCGAGCCGCAACGTGTATCACACGAAAACCGGAAATGTGCTAGATTTTCGAAAATATATTGACACTTGGAAATCCGCGGTGCGATGATTTTGACCCGGTAAAGTGTGGGGAATTAGCGTGGCGTGCGGGGAGCGGCCCGCCGCGCTTTGATTGTTCTCGGGACATGCCACAATGAATGGTTGGCGTATGGGACGACGTGGCGTGTGATGGGCAGCAGCGCGTTTCCTCTCACCAGCACACACCCGGTCGCAATCGTCGGCGCCGGACCGGTCGGCCTGACCACGGCGCTCGCGCTCGCCTATTATGAAATTCCGTTCGTCATATTCGAAGCCAACCCTGGCCTCTCGACTGAAACGAAGGCCGGGACGACTTTGATTCGCACGCTGGAAGTCTGGCAACGCTTCGGCGCCGCCAACAAGATATCTGGGCAAGGCGATGCGGGTCGACGAGATTGGTGACATCGAGCGCGCCACCAACCGCCGCCGCGACGCCGTAAAGCTGCATCTGCTCAAGGACGAGACGCGTTTCCCTTTCGTCATCAATCTGCCGCAACACGATATGGAGCCGGCGCTGCGCGATTGCTTGCCGCACGGCGTTGAGATCCGCCACAGTCACCGGCTGGTGTCGTTTAATCAACACTCCGACCGCGTCACGCTTGAGCTTGATACGCCGGCTGGCAGAAAGACAGTTGACGCCAGCTATCTTCTCGCGTGCGACGGCGGGCGCAGCACGGTGCGCGAACAGCTCGGCGTATCGGTCGAGGGCCGCTCGCTTCCGGAGCGGTTTGCACTGGTCGATCTCAAGGTTGACCTCGACATCGAGAACCCACGCGACTTTCCGTATCTCGCATATTTCAGCGACGCTAAGGAATGGATGATCCTGGTACGCCAGCCGGAATTCTGGCGCTTTCTCTATCCGGTATTCGAAGGCCAGCGCGAATACACTCTCGACGAATTACGCGAGAAGGCGACGCATTTTATCGGCGAAGCGAAAAACGTCGAAGTCGTCGGCACCAACCTGTTCAAGATCTATCACCGTGTCGCGACAAAGTGGCACCACGGACGCGTCGTACTGCTCGGCGATGCTGCTCATCTCATCACGCCGATGTGGGCGCTTGGGCTTAATACCGGAATTCTCGATGCCAACAGTCTCGCTTGGCGTATCGCATGGATCTTGCGCGGCTGGGGTGAGCAAAATCTGCTTGATGCCTATGAACGCGAGCAGAAACCGGTTGCCGAGCATGGTTCCGGCGAAATGGCCGAGGGCGCACGCGCCTACATGGCCAGTCGCGTTGCCGATGTGAAGGCAATGTCGGGCCATGCCTGGGGCAACGCCTATACCCGTTCGCTGCTCGGCGTGCGTCTTGGTCTCAATGCGAGCGGCGACTGGTCGATGGTGAAGCCTTATGCCGAACCGCCGCCCGTTGTCGTGGGCGATCGGGCGCCGGACGGCCTCGTGCACGACAGCGACGGACGCCAATTGCGCCTTCATGATTTATTCGGCCGTTCTTTCGTTGCGCTTTATTTTACCGACACGCGGCGGCAACCGAAAATTCCGGCAAACGAAGAACCATGGCTCAGGCACTACGTGGTGTCGCGCTGGGATGCTCCGCGGGATTCCTCAATTCGAGATCGCGCCTTGCTCGACCCAGGCAGCCAAATTGCACAGCGTTATGCCTGTCCGCCGGACACCATGGTTCTGGTGCGACCGGACGACCACATCGCCGCAATCGCGCCGATGGCGCCGGGCGCGGCGCAGGCCGCCTATCACGCGGCAATCTCCGCACAGCACAGAGAGGCGGTTCCAGCGTGACCATTTCGGTCTCCTACCGTTTCGACAATTCGGCGGTGCTGATCACCGGCGCCGGCAGCGGTATCGGCGCGGCGCTGGCGCGGCATTGCGCGCAGGCTGGTGCCGCGGTGATAGCTGTCGACCGCACGCACGATGCGCTACTCGACGGGCTCGATCCCGCCGTCCGCAAGCGCATCGACTTGCAGCGGGTTGATGTTTCGGACGGCACGGCCGTCGCGGAAATGATCGCGGCGGTGCGCGCGAGGTACCCGCGTCTCGATGCCGCAGTACTGGGTGCCGCGATCCAGATCCGCTCGGAAATCGGCGTCATGACGGCCGCGCAGTGGCGCGAGGTGATCGACGTCAATCTCAACGGCGTTTTTCATTGCCTCAACGCGATCGTCCCCATGATGAAAGCGCAAAAATCAGGCGCGATTGTTGCATTTACGTCAGGCCTTGCGGCCACCGGCTGGCCGGGCGCCAGCGCCTATGCCGCAAGCAAGGCGGCATTGATTGGAATGATCAAATCAGTCGCGCACGAACTCAAAGACTACAACGTACGCGCGAATATCCTCTCCCCCGGCCTGCGCGCGACTGCGATTTTCATGGACGTGAGCACGGATACCGAACGAGAATACTATCGGAACTCAATCGGGATCGGCGAACCGGAGGGTGTAGTGCCGACGCTACTATATCTGATTTCGGACGCTTCGGAGAATTTGACGGGCACGGTGATTGAGCAACGCATCATCCCCACGCGCGAGCGTACGACACACTGAAAGCTGGAATGGAGCTTGGTTATCGGCAGCAACGCCAATCGAAAAGGAGACTGACATGTATAAAATGGTGACGACGATCCTTTGCTCTGCCTGGCTTTTGCTGGGTGGAGTAATCGGGGGAACCGCGCAAGCGCAAGCCCAGGAGAAGAAACTAACCGACATCACGTTTTCGCTCGATTTCATAACGCTGGGGCGGCACGCGCCGTTCTACGTTGCAATCGACAAAGGCTACTACAAGGAAGAAGGCCTCAACGTGAACATCGTCCCGGCCAAAGGCACGGCGCAGGGAATCCAGAACGTCGAGTCCGGGATCGCGCAGCTCGGCTTCACCGACATTGCTAGCCTCGTCGTCGCGCGCGCGGAGGGCTCGACAGTCAAAGCCGTGGCCGTCATCTATCAGAAGGCGCCATTCTGCTTCTTCTCGCTCGATCCCGGCGCAAACGTGACGAAGCTCAAGGATTTTGAAGGGCTCAAGGTCGGCTCAAATACGGGAAGCTACATCACGAATATCGCCAGGGCGATGATGCGCAAGGCAGGACTTGATCCCAACAAATTGCAGATGGAAAGCATCGAACCGTCAGCCCGTATCGCGATGCTGGCAACGGGAAAGATCCCGGCGATTGATTTCTTCATCATGACGAAGCCGGCGATGGAGCGTGCGGTCAAGGACAAGAAGGTCGTCACGTTTCTGTTCGCCGACCACGGACTCGATCTCTATTCGAACGGTATCGGTGCAAAGGAGTCCTATCTCAAGGAGCATCCGGATATTGTGAAAGGTTTCGTCAAAGCGACCTTGCGCGGCTATCAATATGCCTTCCAGCACAAGGAAGAAGCCGCGGAGATCATCCAGAAATATGCCAAGGCGTTGAAGAACGATATCACGGTCGATGAGCTCAAGATCGTCGAAGACCTCACCGTGACGCCCGAAGTCAAGAAAAACGGGATTGGTTCGTTCACAGCCGCACGCATGAAGACCTCGGTGGACTGGATGGCGGAAAACGGAGGCTTTGCTAAGGAAAAGGCGCCAAAACCGCAGGACATCTACGCCACCGGGTTTTTGCCCGCAAAACCGATCCTGCCGTAGGGCCGGCACCAAACAAGGACAGGTTGCGATTGTGAACGTCAATGAAATGGACCCGAAGGGCGGCCAGAGTGCGCGGTCTCCCTTCGGGCGCGTAGTAAACGTAACCAAAACCTTCCAAGCCGCCGGAAAAACAGTTCCGGCAGTGAAGGACGTGTCATTTCAATTTCGCAAGGGCGATCTGATTTCCCTGCTCGGCCCGAGTGGATGCGGCAAGACTACCGTTCTCAAGATGATGGGCGGGCTCGTGCCATCGAGCGGCGGCCTGATCGAGCTCGAAGGCCGTCGCAATCAGCGCACCGTTTCCAGGCGTCGGTGTGGTGTTCCAGGCCCCGACCTTGATGCCATGGCGCACGGTGCTTGGAAATGTGCTGTTTCCCATGGAAGTGCTCGGCAAGAATGACGCGCAGGCCAACGCGCGCGCGCATGAAATTCTCAAGCTGGTCGGGCTCGATAGCTTCGAACACGCCTATCCACGTCAATTGTCGGGCGGTATGCAGCAGCGCGTCGCCCTGTGCCGGGCCATCATTCATGAACCGGCGATCTTGTTGATGGACGAGCCCTTCGGCGCGCTCGACGAACTGACGAGACTGGAAATGAACGACCTGCTGCTCGACATCCGGCGGGTCACCGGCGCGACCGTAGTGTTCGTGACGCACAGTATTTCGGAAGCGATCTATCTGTCCGATCAGGTTGTCGTGTTTTCAAAACGTCCGGCGGTCATCGTAAAGGAATTGGCGATCGATATTCCTTACCCGCGTTCCGCGAAGACGCGCTTCCTGCCGCAATTTACCGAACTGGAACGGCAAGCCGGCGTTGCGCTCGGTCTGGTGCACCAATGACGCGCGGCCTCGCTCGATTCATTTATCCGATCGCCGGCACCGCGATCATCATCCTGATCTGGCACTACTATGTCGTGCTGATGCAGGTGCCGGTGGTGGTGCTGCCCACACCGCTGCAAGTGCTGAAGTCGATGATCGACGACGCCAGGATACTCATCGAGGAAGGATGGGTGACCGCTCTCGAATGCATCTATGGTTTTGCATTGTCGCTTGCAATCGGCATTCCTATCGCGGTGGTGATGACCTATTCGCGAATTGCCAATCAAATGTTCTATCCGCTGCTGGTGGCGAGCCAGTCGATTCCGAAAGTGGCGATCGCGCCGATCCTTCTGGTCTGGTTCGGGACCGGCATTAAATCAAAATTGGCAATGGCCTTCGTCATTGCCTTTTTCCCGGTCGTCGTGGATACAGCGACAGGACTGCGCTCGACATCTCCCGATCTCCTCGAACTCGCGCGCTCGCTGCAATGCACGCGACTGCAGACCTTTTTCAAGATCCAGCTGCCATCGGCGCTGCCGTCCATCTTCTCCGGTGCCAAGATCGCCGTCACCCTGTCTGTCATCGGCGCCGTCATCGGCGAATTCATCGGCTCGAACGAAGGCTTGGGGAACCTGCTGCTGACCGCAAACTCGCAGCTCAATTCGCCGCTGGTATGGGCTTCACTGACGGTGCTGAGCGTGCTCGGGATGCTTCTTTACGGCATCGTGGCGCTTGCCGAAAGAACTCTTGATGCCATGGGCGACCGACCTGAAACACTAGGCGCTGGCTGGCGAATTCCCTACTCACAGAACAGGGAATTATTTTGGCGGAAGCGGGAATCTTGGCCCAAGACCACAGAATCTATCTTTAATCGGAGTCAACGTTCGGCGGCTGTGGCCACCTGCGGTGGATACTCTTTTCAAAAGGGCCACCAAAGATGAGCATGATCAATACTATTAGCAGCCCGGGGAGAACGATCCGCCATTCGCCGAGTCCACAGGCTGCGCCAAGACACGCGGTTACCCAGACGCAAGCCGCAGTGGTTAGTCCGTGCACATGGCCGCCTTGGTCGCCGCGAACAATGACCCCCGCACCTAAAAACCCAATCCCGGTGACAATACCTTGGATGACGCGACTCGCATCGGCGTTGTTGGCGTGACCAAATGCGGCAACCGCCACGGCAGAACCCAGCCCAACCAATCCGAGTGTGCGCACCCCCGTCGGCTTGCCGCGAAGATCGCGGTTAAGTCCGAGGAATACACCGACCGCAGCCGCTGTCAGCAGCCGAAGAACAATATCGAGTATCTCCATTAAGACACTTTATCCTTCATCTTTGAGGGTAAAAAGGAGACTCTCTGGCTCCGCTACGGGGATCCGCTCAAGCGCGATAAATCGTGCCGCTCCGGATACCATCGAAAAGTCTCCAGTAATCAGGGGCTGCGTGGTGGGCTTGGGAGAAGCGTGACGACCTTGAAATTTCAATTACTTATAGAGTCAAACTGCACTAATCGCGCACCCAGGCGCTAAAGGCGGTTTGCGGCGCTGTCAAATCGTGAATATCGCTGGGTATTGGTGCGAGATGATTGATGAATGAAACAGTGGTATAAAGTATCGACCGGCGTTTTTTCAGGCAACTCGCGAAAGGGGGCGACTCGTGTCGCAGTTGTCGGGTCAAGAGCAGTCATTTGCCAAGTCACATGGTGTAAAAGCCGAGCGGCGGAATCTGACTGTCGTTTTCTGCGACATGGTGGGTTCGACTGAACTGTCGAGCCGACTTGATCCCGAGGATATGCGCGACATCATCCGCGCGTTTCAGAGATGTTCTGAAATTGCAATCCTTGGACTTGATGGCCGTATCGGCCGCTACATGGGTGACGGCATTCTAGCCTACTTCGGATTTCCTGCCGCGCACGAGGACAGTGCCGAACGCGCGGTCCACGCTGCCCTGGAAGTCATCAGGCTCGTTTCGGAATTGTCGTTCGAGGGGGCGGCACGGATTGAAGTGCGGATTGGCATCGCCACCGGCGTGGTTGTAGTCGGCGATCTGATTGGAGAAGGCTCCAGCCGCGAGTTCGGGCTCATTGGTGATGCGCCGAATTTAGCGGCCCGTTTGCAGCACCTGGCCAAGCCCAACCAGATTCTGGTGGCACCAGCTACACGACGCCTGCTCGGCGATCTTTTCGAATTCGAAGACCTCGGCGATTTGGCCATTAAAGGATTTCCCGCACCAATCACGGTGTCGCGGATCCTGGGCCGTGGCACAGCGAGCCGCTTCGAAGCGCGTCGTTCGTCGCACTTGGCGCCGCTGATCGGGCGCGACGCCGAATTGGCGGTGCTGCAGGGTGTATTCGAGAAAGCCAAAGCGGGGCACGGGCAGCTTGTCGCCGTTTCCGGTGAGCCGGGCATCGGAAAGTCGCGACTCGTCAACAGCTTCCGACACCAACTGGACCACGGCAGCTGCCGCGCGTTTTCATTTCAGTGCTCATCGTACCACCGCAGCAGCCCCTGGTACCCCGTCATTCGCCACATCGATGACGTATTGGGCAGCGGCTACGAGGCACGCGGAGCGACCAAGCTGCAAAGACTCGAGGCATTAATCGACGACATATCGCACGAAAGACGCGAATCGATCGTGCCGCTGCTGGCGCCACTTCTCGGAATTTCGACCGAGGGTCACTACTCGCGGCTGGAACTAACGCCGCAGCAACAGAAGCAACGGACGTTTTCGGCGATGATCGAGCTGCTGCGTTCACATTGCGAGCAGCAGCCGGTCATCCTGATCTGCGAGGACATTCACTGGATCGATCACACTTCGTTCCAGCTGCTGGAGTTGCTCCGGGAGAACATTCCAAACTGGCGCATGTTGCTGATCGCAACCTTCAGGCCTGAGTTCCGTTCGCTGAGCGGCGCCGATGCATCGATCAACCTTACCCGCCTCTCGCCAACACAGGTCACTTCCATGGTCGAGGCGATGGACCCCAAACGAAAATTGCCAACGACGGTTATCGACCAGATCATTGCCAAGACTGACGGTGTGCCGTTATTCATTGAGGAGGTCACCAGCACGGTGCTGGCGGACGACCAAGGCGAAAAAAACGCCCCGGCACGCGGGGTGCCGTGGAGTCCAGAAGTTCCGGACACGCTGCACGATTCGCTGATGGCAAGGCTCGATCAACTGGCGTCCGCAAAAACCGTGGCGCAGATAGCGGCCGCAATTGGACGGGAATTCGCTTTCGACGTGCTCGAAGCAGCTGCCCCGTTACCACGCGAGGAAGTCCACACGGCAGTGGATACCCTCCAGAAAGCCGGGTTACTGTTGCGGCGCGAGTTCAGTGCGATTGAGACATACACGTTCAAGCACGCGCTGGTCCAGGAGACGGCCTATGCCAGCATGCTGCGCAGCGAGCGCCTGCCATTGCACCATCGCATCGCGGAGACGCTCGCCAGCAAATTTGTCGACGTGGCGGAAGGCGCACCTGAAGTCGTCGCCTATCATTATACGCAAGCACGCGAAATCACGCCGGCGATCAGCTATTGGCTGAAGGCTGCCCGGCAGGCGAGCAGGCGGTCGGCGTTCATCGAAGCGACGACGCATATTCAGACCGCCCTCAAGCTCCTTGAGGAATTGCCACAGGACAAGACGCGACTCGAGCTCGAACTGCAGCTGCAGCAGTCCCTCGCAAATGCGTCTATCGCGGCCAAGGGATTCGCCGCTGCAGAAACCATCGTGGCATTCAACCGCGCGTTGGTCCTGTGCAAGGAACTCGGCAGCACGTCACAGATTTTCGCGATTTTGAACGGCCTCGTTGGCGCTCACTTGATGGGTGGCGAAATTCAAAAGGCGCGGACGGTGGCGCAGGATCTTTTGGCGCTGGCGCTCGAGGCTAACGATACGACGGGGCTGCTGATGGGGCACCGTGTTCTTGGCATGTCCCTTTTCATGCTTGGGGAACTGAGCCAGTCGAAACGCGAGTTGCATGACGCAATGGCTCTTTATGATCCCGAGCAGCATGCCCCACTGGCTCTAGTCTTCGCACACGACTTCAAGGCAACGGCACAAGTCTATCTCGGAGTCGCGACCGCCCTTTCCGGCGACGCTGACGCGGGCATTGCGCACGCCCGGGCGGCACTCGCTTACGCAGAGGAGCTGCGTCATCCGCACAGCATCTGCTACGTCCTTCCATTTCTAGCCGGCACCTATCTTGTTGCCGGCAATCCGCAGGCGGCAATTCCGGTAACCGACCGGGCTATAGCGCTATCCAAGGAGCACGGTTTCCCGCAGTGGGTTGGGGGCGCGCTTATGTTGCGAGGGCTGGGCGCACCTCGAACTCGGCGAACTCGAATCCGGACTGGAGGACGTTCGGAACAGCATCAGCGAGTTGCAGAAAGCCGGAACGCTGATCTGGATGCAATTTTCGCACTATCTGCTGGCACGCGCGCTAGCGGCAGATGGTCAGCTGCAGGAAGCCTCTGAAATCGTCGACCGGCTCCTGGGCGAGTTTGGGGCGACCGGGGGCCGATGGTACGAGGCAGAAGTGCGCCGACTCCGCGGAGATATCCTGCGTCTTGCGCGTAAACCACTTTCGGAAGCAGCGGCCTGTTACGAGTCCGCTGCGGCTGTTGCACGCCGGCAAGGTGCAAAAATGTGGGAACTGAAGGCGATGCAATCGCTGGCGGCACTACGCGAAGACAGCGCCGTCGGCCCCGCGGGTAACAGTCATAAGCCCACCGTGAAGATTTGAGCCATGGCAAATAAGCCGCCACAAGAAATTACACCCGATCTCGATCTTGATACGGCGTTGGGCGAACGCTATTACGAGGGCAGCGAGGCGTCCGAGAAAAAATACATCAACGAGATTGTCGAAAGCATCGCCGGCGCAATCAAGCAGCACTTCAATAAAAATGGGCCTCCGGCGCGCCGGGACGCGCATGCCTACGACAACGGTTGTGTCCACGCGATTTTCAGGGTGGATGCGGATCTTCCGGAGCATTTGCACCAAGGCGTTTTCGTGCCGGGCTCACAATACAAGGCCTGGATTCGCTTCTCCAACGGCAACTCTGAAGCAAGGCCCGCCTGGTTTTTCGACGCGCGCGGTATGGCGATAAAGTTGATGGGCGTTCCCGGTGAAAAACTATTGGACGATGAAAACCATACGCAGGACTTTATCCTGATTAGCCATCCAAAATTCTTCGTCGACGATCTAAGGCGCTACAAGGCGACCCTGGTGGAATTCCTGAAGGGTAGCTACATCGATCAATATGTATGGTCGTTGCTGAAGCTCCGTTTTCCCGACGAATTTTTGTTGGCCCTCAAAGCCAACCTTAACTTCACGGTCAATCCTCTATTCCAGCAATACTGGTCGATGACCCCTTATCGGCTTGGTGTGGATCCGGACAAAAAATTTGCGGTCAAGTACACGGCTAAGCCGCGGTCAAACAACAAGGCCGGCTTCCTCAGCCGCCAGCTCACGCGTTTGCGCCCGAATTTCTCCCTGAAGGAGGAATTGAACAAGACGCTTGTCGCAAATGAGATGTCGTTTGATTTTTATATCCAGCGCTATGTCGACGAGGAGCGCACGCCAATTGAAGATTCGAAGGTGGAGTGGACTGAGGATACTTCGAGACCGGAGCGTGTCGGCACGATCGTCATTCCAATTCAGGACTGCATGTCGCCGGAGCAGGCAGTTTTTTGCGAGAACCTGTCATTCAGCCCGTGGCACACGCTGCCCGAACATAGACCATTGGGTCTGGTGAATCGGGTGCGCAGAATTGCGTATCGCGAAATCAGCAAGCTGCGGCACGAGCTCAACAATGCGCCGCGGCAGGAGCCGACCGGTGACGAAATATTTGATGGACGCGCGCGATAGCAGCGATCTCGAATAGCCCCTCCGAGGGATTGCCGCGCGGCCGCAAATGCAACCCCACCATGGCGTATGCGTAGCGACGCGATCGATCTATGGGGTCAGCGAGTTGTAATAACGATCCGGCAGGTGATCGCCTATTGACGGGGATAGAAGTTGCGTGAGGCGCCCCATCACGTCGATCCGGGAGCTCGGTGAAAATGGTCCCGAAAACAAACCGCGCAGCTGTTCGGCGATACCGGGCTGTGGATCGTCCGAATCTACGCCGTCTAGCAAACGGTTTCGATCAAACTTCTGGCCGCTCTCGCATTGCAAGAGACGCCCCACGTGATGAAATCCGAGTTCCGGGAGCGGCACAGTTGGCACAATGTCCCTTCCATGTACGAAGCGATAGGTCGTAGATCCGAAGCTAGCGTTGTAGCGGCTGACGAATTCGTCTCGACCCACGCGCGGCGATCCGAAGATGTAGATCTCTCCGTGCTGAAGTTTCTTGTCATGTTGCGCGCGGTCCGCGATGACCAACGCTATCGCAGCGCCGAGGCTGTGGCCGGCAATAAATAGTACGTGGCCACCATTCATGCATCGATCGATCGCCGCTTCGACATCCGTCCAAATGGCGTCTGCGGCATCCTTGAAGCCCTGGTGCACATCCGCGTCGGACCGGCCCAAATAAAAGTCGCTGACCCAGTTCAGCAGATTGAGAGGATCCGTTCCCGCAAATGCAATGATCGTGGCGTCTTTCGTTGTGGCCAGTACGCCGTGCGTGCTCGACATCGGGAGCGTGCTCTTGGTGGGCTGTTCCAGGATTTGGACGTCGTCGAGTTCCCACCCCTTGGCGATGCGTTCGATCTTGTCGGGAAACCGTGTCTCATAGGCAAGCTGGGACATCCATGCCATTGCGCGCGCGGTATCGAGATTAAACGCGGCTCCCGCGGCAAATTTATCGAAGACTTTCGGGGCATATAGGCCCTCTTCAAGTTCGACCAGAATACTCATCTCACCCCCCTCTCGCCTTCAAATGACTACCTTTTAGGCCGGTTTGACAATCTAGAGAAGTACGACCAGCAAAATAAGAATGACCTAGTGGCGGACGGAGTCCAACGCTAACGCGTCTCCACTTCGAATTCCCTGCTAACAGGGAAACAAACAGGGAATTTTTCGATTATGGGCGCCCTTCCCGTCCCAGATGGTTCACTAGCTCAATGATTTCGGCGGCTTGGAGTTAAATTCCCTGCACAACGAAACAGGGAATTTTCCCAAGAGATGCAGTGAACCCATCGGACTGAACAGGGAATTTATTTTCTAGATAAGCCAACTCATGTCCACCCCCAACAGCGGACCTTCTCGGTGCACTAGCCCGTGTCCTAAAAGCCATTAGCTGACATGCCATTCGATGGGTTGTTTTAGCGTTGAACGCATGGGACACACGACTATGAGTAGCCGGCACGATATACGCGGGGCCGATGCGTTTGGGGGTCCTGGCAGAGAAAGTCGGCCGGTCCGTCGCGTGCTGGTCTTCGCGATCGTCGCACTTGCACTACTGATGATGTCGGTCGACGTGACAATAGTGGCGACGGCGTTGGATTCCTTGCAGCATGGGTTGCAAACGTCGATTAACTGGGCCGGTTGGACCATTACGGCTTATTCGTTCGGGTTTATGTTGATGCTGCCGATTAGCGGCAAGCTTAGCGAGCGGTATGGCCGCCGCACGGTGTTCCTCTGTTCGGTCGTCGTTTTCACGCTAGCATCTCTGTGCTGCGGGCTGGCTGACAATATCTATCTGCTCGTCGCATTACGCGCGGTACAGGCGGCGGGCGGAGCAGGCTTTACACCTTCGGCGACGGGGATCATCGTGGATCACTTCGGTGACGCACGCGACCGCGCGGTGGGCTTGTTCGGAAGTATTTTTTCGATCGGCGCGATGATTGGGCCGATATTTGGCGGACTGTTCGTGTCATATTGGACTTGGCGGGGCGTGTTTTTCGTCAACGTGCCGATCGGCGTGGCGATCATTGCGTTGGCACTGCACTACATCCCGCCAGATCGCTCAGGAATAAGTAAAACCGACCAGAGAATGGACGTCATTGGTATGGCGCTCCTCGGGAGCGGTCTGCTCGCCGGCATGCTCGCTGCGGGTTACTTGGGCGAAAGAACCGCGCACGTACGGTCGTTTACCTTCATCGTGCCGTTTGCCATCGCGATAGTCGCGCTATGCGTGTTCTTTCGTCACATTAGCCACTCGACGTACCCGTTCATCGCCCCACGCCTGATTCACGGCCCAGGCTTCGGCACGGTCAACCTGCTCAACGTCCTGTACGGGGGTGCCACTGCCGGCATGGTGGCGCTGGTCCCGCTATACGCGACTAACCGCTACGGTTTCAATGCACTCGACTCCGGTACGCTGCTCATTGCTCAAGGCGTCGCCGCAATCATATTGTCCTTTGCTGGCGCGTTGGCGCTCCGGCGGACGGGCCACCGTCGACCACTGTACATCGGTGGTGCCGTGATGGCGGTTGGAACACTTTTGCTTTCGTTCAGTCCGCTCGCGGGCATCCCGCCTTACGTATGGCTGGCCGGTTCTGCTTTCCTTGTCGGAGCCGGCAGCGGGGCGATCAACCCGGCCAGTCGAAACGCTGGGCTACAGTTGGCGCCTGAGCACTCTTCGACCCTTGCGGCTTTACGGTCAATGTGCCGCCAAATCGGCGCAATTACCGCAATCTCAATAACCACCGCGATCCTCGCCAGCGCCGATGACCCTGGCCACATGCAAGCCTGGGTCTACGTCGTTGCGGCACTGCTGCTCGTTGCTGCTCTGCCGCTGATCACCCGCATCCCAGAGCACCACGGTTCGTGGTAACACGTACATCGAGCACATTGCAGTCAAAGGTGTCAGGATGAACGAGATCATCCTTGTGAGGATGGATTCCTCAGCGGACACTTTAAATTGTGCGCGCGACGTCCGGCGCGGCTGTCCGCCGAGATAGAGGCCACCTTCTTTAGCCCACCCGGCGATGTTCTTTCGCGAAGGGACTTAAGCCCAGCCATTCGTGTATCGACCGTTCGATCGTTTTTTCGCCGATGAGCTCGATGTTGTCCGCGTCGATTTCCGATTTTAGAGTAGTAATGCCCATCCACACCGAGGTCATGCTGCGAAGCGAGCTACGAACATGCAGGTCGACCTCGTGGCCGGGATCGACCAGGCATATATCGACCTCGTCTTTGTCAATCACGACCCACCACGTTTTCCGCCCATTAAGCTCCGGAAAGACGAATTTCACCGTACAACGCCGGCGTGGAAGAAGGGACGGCACGAGATGCCGCCGCATATCCCACATCAGCAGCGACGGATCGAGATTCTTTAACGACACAGAAGACTCGATCCAGCGATGGCCCCAAAGCCCGAGCGACATTACCACTTCGCGAAGGTCCTGGCCCGCCGCGGTGAGGCGATACTCGTTAGCGCCATTCTTCTGTGGGCTCTTGCGCTCTTCGATCAGCCCTGCCTTCCCGAGTTCCTTAAGCCGCTTTGAGAGCAGCGTCGGCGAGATGCGCGGCAACCCGCGGCGAATATCATTGAACCGGGTCGAACCGCACATCATTTCTCGCAGCACCAGGGCGGTCCATCGCGAGCAAAAAATCTCGGCCGCCATGGCGACGGGGCAGAACTGCCCGTAACTTTTCTCGCTTGCGCCTTTCATGGCCGGGTGTTGCTCGCCAATGCCGGTACAAAAACTGTAGCGAGAAAGTTCCGATCCGTCATCCGCTGGCGCACGAAAATACATGCGAACTCAATGTCTTCGGGAAGTTCAGTCGGAAACCCACGCCGTCAGTCCATTTCTGGGACTAGAACGAAACGGCGTTTCCGAATGAGAGTCAGTCGAACAATCATTCGAGGAAGGAGAATGAACATGACCGCAGCGGTCTTGAACAAGGTGGTAGCAGCCGAACCCGATCTCACCGCACTAAAGACAAAGCAGCAGACGGTCTGGGCATCTGGCGACTACGCCGTAATTGGCGCAACGCTTCAGATTGTCGGAGAAACTCTATGCGAGGCCATGGATCTGCGGGCGGGACAGAAGGTGCTCGACATTGCCGCCGGCAACGGCAATGTAACGCTCGCCGCCGCACGCCGCTGGTGCGACGTGACATCGACCGATTACGTGCCGGCTCTGCTCGAGCGCGGACGCGCACGCAGCTGCGCAGAAGGTCTACCAGTCGAGTTCAGGGAAGCCGATGCCGAGGCGTTGCCCTTCAAGGATGCAAGCTTCGATGCCATCGTATCGACCTTCGGTGTGATGTTCACCCCGAACCAGGACAAGGCTGCGACGGAAATGCTGCGCGTCTGCAAATCCGGCGGCAAAATCGGATTGGCAAACTGGACGCCGGATGGCTTCATTGGCCAGCTGTTTACGATCATCAGCAAACACGTACCGCCGCCGGCGGGCTTGAGGTCACCGATTCTGTGGGGCACGCGCGCGCGGCTCGACGAACTGTTCGGTGCCCGGGCGTCCGCGATCGAGGCAACCCCGCGTAGTTTCATGTTCCGTTACCGTTCTGCGCAGCACTGGGTCGACGTGTTCAGGACTTGTTACGGGCCTATACATAAAACATTCGGCGCGCTGCCTGCGGACGGGCAGACCGCGTTGTTGGGTGACATCACGTCACTGATCGCCCGCTTCAATAGGGCGCGGGACGGCACCATGGTCGTGCCAGGCGAATATCTGGAGGTAGTAGTGCTCAAGCATTGAGTGCTTGGCTTTCTGCGGCAAAACGGAATCCCAAACCAACAGCCGGGGCCTACACCTAGAGGCGGAGGCAGAGAATTTTGTTTGCAGTAGCACTTCCTCCGCCACGGCCACGTTCGGCCGGCTGCGCTGAACTATACCGGCTTAAGTGACGTCCCGAATGTCTGCTTTGCATTCGAGAGCGGACATGTGCGCCGCAAAAACAAATGTCCGCTTTGGGCCATAAGCGGACGTGTGCGGCGCAATAGCCCATGTCCGCTAATGGCCAGAAGCGGACATCGCTGGTTTATTCGATCACCTCGTCGGCACTTGCAAGCAATGCTGGTGGAATAGTGATCCCGAGCGCCTTGGCGGTCTTTAGATTGATGACCAACTGGTATTTGTTCGGCGCCTGCACCGGCAGGTCGGCCGGTTTCTCACCCTTGAGGATGCGATCGACATAACTGGCCGCTTGCCGATGCTGGCCCACAAAATCAGCACCGTACGAGATAAGTCCGCCACCGGTGACAGAAGTGCGATCCCAATAAACCGCGGGCAGTTTATGCCGAGCCGCGAGCATAACGATCAGATCGCGATGAATGTTCGTCAGTGGACCCGCCGTCACGATCAGACCCCCATTCGACTGGCGCGCGAATGCCGTGACTGCTCGCTCTATCTCGCGTGCGTCGCGCACGTTGATTGCGCTCACTTCCACGCCAAGCGACGGTGCCACAGCCTGGATCACTGCAAACTGGCCGATCCCAGCGGTAATGCCTGGATCCCGAAGCACTGCTGCCTGAGTTACACGTGGCGCGACTTGTTTGAGCAATTCCACCCATTTCCCGCTCAAACTGTATTCGAACATCATAAAGCCAGTCGCATTACCGGCCGGCCGCGACAGTTTCTCGACGAAACCAGCACCGACCGGATCGACGACGATCGTGAATACGATCGGCACCGTGTGGGTCGCCTCGAGTAACGACGTCACGCTCGCCGCGCCGCTGGCGAGAATGACGTCGGGCGCAAGCGCAACCAATTCTGCCGCGTATTTGCGCATGATGACGAGGTTGCCCGCACCCGCGCGGAAGTCGACCCGCAGGTTGCGACCTTCGGTCCAGCCCAGGCGTTGCAGTTCCTGCATGAATGCAGCGATGCGGGCTTTGGTCTGTAAATCCTCACTAGTGATGCCGGTGAGTAAGGCGATGCGCCGCATCCGTTCAGGCTGCTGCGCACGCGCCGCAAGCGGCCACGTTGCAGCCGCGCCGCCGAGTAACGTGATGAACTCACGCCGTTGCATGCGTCCCTCCGGGCACACCTAAGGAGGCGCGCAAAGCCTAGCACTTTGCGACGGGCGGCGAACGATAAATGGCACGCAACCGGCCTCGGGTACCGATCAGCCCATTTCCGCTTTGGGTCATGTGTGGACGGCGCCTTGGCAAGAACTTTCTGACGTTGTGCAGCATTGGTCGGGTGCGGTCATGTGTCCGGCCTGTTTGCGCGGCGCGGTTGGCCGCTGGCCCTAATGCTCTGCGCGGATCGGGTCCCAATCAAAAGCACGCACTTTAAAGTGCGCTGACCCAAACGGGCTCTCCCGACCCCCGGAACGACCGTATCTGCATTACGTCGTCATGCCCTCGCCAATTGGTGACGCCGATCTATGCCGCCAGCGGCAGCTTCGGCTCCTGGTATCTGTCACCGTGCACCATGATGGCCCAGGCCATCCGTGCGATCTTGTTGGCGAGAGCAACAGCGGCCACCTTTGTCGGCCGACGCGCCATTATCCGTGTAAGCCAGAGCCGCTTGGTGCCATGCTGCCGTGCGTATCTGATGACGGCCATGGCGCCGGCGACCAGCAGCCATCGCAGGTAACGATTGCCTTGCTTGGTGATACCGCCGAGCCGCTCCTTGCCACCGGTCGAGTGCTGCTTCGGCACCAACCCGATCCAGGCAGCAAGATTGCGTCCTGAGCGGAACTGCTTCCAGTCACCAACCTCGGCAACAAGTGCAGTGGCCACAATCGGGCCAATGCCGGGGATCTCCTCGAGCCGCCGGCTGTCTTCGCATGCGCGGTGCCAGGCATGGATGCGCTTGTCGATTGACCTGATCTCCGCAGTGACACTCGTGTATTGGCGGGCAAGAAGATCGAGACAAAACCGCGCAATCGGCGGAATGCGATCATCCTTAGCATTCGCAATAACCTGCAGCAGCTCAGCCGTGCCATTGCGGCCCTTAGCCGAGATGATACCGAGCTCGGCCATGTGCCCGCGGATCGCGTTCGACAACATCGTGCGTTGCCGCACCAGCAATTGCCGGCTGCGATGCAACATCAAGCCCGATTGCTGCTCTTCAGACTTCGTCGGCACAAAACGCATCGATGGTCGCGTTACCGCCTCGCAGATCGCCGCTGCATCGTTGGCGTCATTCTTGCTGCGCTTGAGATAGGCCTTCACATAGCTCGGCGGCATCAGTCGCACCGTGTGGCCAAGCGCGGCCAGCTCGCGGCTCCAATGATGTGCTGATGGACAAGCCTCAATTCCAATCAGGCACGGTGACAAGCCACTAAAGAACTCCAGCACCCTGGCACGACCGACGCGCTTTCTGATCACGACTGCGCCCGCGTCATCAACTCCGTGCACCTGGAACACAGACTTCGCAATATCGAGACCGATCGTGCTAACCTCGCCCATGGACGGCTCCCCTCAATGTGGTTCGCTTCGCGCAACCACCCTATGGCACTTCGATGCCGCAGAGCGGGCGC
>CAWHQF010000003.1:0-73666 GCA_963831475.1 uncultured Alphaproteobacteria bacterium | reverse complement strand
CAGCCAATGGCCCGTGTCACCGTAGAAGATTGTATCGACAAAGTTGAGAACCGCTTCGAGCTCGTTCTTGTGGCGAGCCACCGGGCGCGCATGATTTCTTCGGGGTCGAAGATAACCGTTGAGCGCGACAACGACAAGAATCCGGTCGTCGCGTTGCGCGAAATCGCCGAAGCCACCGTGTCAACTGGCGACCTCAAGGAAGACCTCATTCATAGCCTGCAGAAATACGTCGAGGTCGATGAGGCGGAGCCCCAGGAGCCGCTGATCGGCACCAGTAACGCCAGCGTCAACTCCGGCGATACCGAGGTGACATCCGAGCACATGACCGAAGAAGAGCTGCTCAAGGGCATCGAGGGCTTGGCGCTAGTACCGCGGGAAGAACCGCAGGAAGAGCCGGAAGAGCCGCGCAAACAGAACGCCGATCTCCGCTATTGAGAATTGAGCGGCTGTCCCTACGGCAAACCCAAAACGGCTTTTGCCGGGTTGTACCGCAGCATTCTGGGCGCTCTGACAATCTTCAAGCTGGAGACGCTGATCCGTTGGCATCGCGAGGTTTCCGCTCGTATTGGCGGTGGAAATCGAGACCTCGAGGTGGCCGGCCAAAGACCGAGCTGGAGATTCTGCAAGCTCATCGAGAGATCAGTATCGCGAATCCGTTTTGGGGAGCACCGCGGATCCACGGCGAACTCGTCAAGCTTGGCATCGATGTCGGGCAGACGACGGTTGCCAACACGACCCGCGGCGCGATCGCCATGCCAGAATGGCTATTGTGAAAGCTCATCGGCTCGATCCGACGCGCCTCCGACCGTCAGACAGCGCTCGACTTCGGCGCGCAGGAGTTCGTCGACCTGAACATCGGCACCGTTTCGACCCTCGACGATGCCGTCGCCGCCTTCAACCCGACCGAGCGACGCCCGGGGAAGACGATCATTCGCGTTCGCCCATGAGTGCCGTGCCGGGCCATTGGGAAGGAGACCTTTTCTGCGGAGCAAACAACACGCACATCGCGACGCTCGTCGAGCGCCATACTCGCTTTGTGATGCTTCTCAAGGTCCCGAGCAAGGACACGGCGACCGTAGTCGCCGCGCTCGGTAAACACGTGCGCAAACTGCCTGAGCAACTGCGCCGCTCCTTGACCTGGGATCGAGGCAAGGAGATGGCTGACCACAAGCGCTTCACCGTCGCCACCAACGTGCAGGTCTATTTCTGCGATCCACGCAGCCCTTGGCAACGCGGCAGCAACGAGAACACCAATGGCCTGCTGCGACAGTATTTCCCGAGAGGAACAGACCTCTCGCGTTTCTCGCAGGCATACCTGAACAAAATCGCTACTGCGACTCAATCAACGCCCGCGCAAGACCTTGGGCTTTGAAGCCCCTGCCGATAGACTACGAGCGGTGTTGCAGTGACCAGTTGAACCCACCGCCCAAAGCGGACATTGGAGAGATTTCAGCAATATTGCCAAAGGCCTTATTAAGCTGTTCCTGAAACCAGCAAGCGCTATTATTGTGCCGACTGATGCATGAGCCGAACGATTTGTTATGAACCGAAAAGAGCGGCGGGCCTTGGCCAAACGGGACCCGGGTTTTCCGGATCACCGCGGCCGGTAAGACGAGCCGATCACCGATCTGATGAACGAGCACGTCGGCAATACCAGCGCGGCAATAGCGCGCAAGCCGAACGTCTGTGCAGGCAAGTTCTCACGCGCGTGCCGACGCACGTTCACGGTCTCAATCTGATGGGTATCATCGCGCAGTCCTCCGGACGCTATCACCTTTCAGTAAAGATGTTTGCCGACGCCCTTGCATCGGACCCGCTGAATTCGGCCTGCCACTACAATATGGGGTCCTCTTATCAGGCCCTAAATCGGCGCGACGAAGCCACAATCCATTTCAAAGGGGCGATCGCACTCGGTTTGAGCGAAAAAAATGTCGAAGAATTCATAATGAAAAATCCGGCGATTGCCACTTGTCTCGCCCAGCTTGAAGAGGAACGGCTGCTGCCGCGTCAAACTGACGATCTGTTTAATGCCGCCGTACTTCAAACACTGGCGGACGACATGTTCTTGCAAAGTGCAATGGAATCCGTGGTCATTCGCGGACGAGCGCTGGAAAGATTCCTCACACATTTGCGCTTCACGCTGTTGCGGCTTGCCGCCGCGAACGCCGCCGCGCCACGGGCCGTTGCCACAACCCCCTTATTTCCTGCCTTAGCGCTCTGGCGGTGCAATGCTCAATAAACGAATACATTTACTCTAAAGTGAGACGAAACGCAGCAATCGATCCAACTACGCGATTTGCTGCTAGACCAGCTAAATGTGGCTGGCGAGATCGAACCGATGACGCTCGCCACCGTCGCTGCCTATTTCTCGCTCAATCAACTTCCAGGGGCCGATAAAATTTTGAGCCGAGATTGGCCAGTAACAGTTGCCGAATTGATTAAGCAGCAGTTGATCGAGCCTTTGGAGGAGATCGGCGACCGTCTCGCAATTCCGAGTCTGACTGCGGTCGATGAAGGCGTCTCGCTCCAGGTCATGCAGCAATACGAACAAAATCCTTATCCGCGTTGGACCTCGAACCGCACGCCGTCATATCCATGGAAGAGAGCATGCAGCGCACTGTCCTTGATGAGCCGTTCAGTGGCGATTCCGTCGCCGGCTGCGGAACCGGGCGCCACGCGCTACAAGTGGCCTGCCAGTATCCGAAGGCGCGGATACTTGCAATTGATTTAAGTGTACCGAGCCTTGGCTATGCTCGTCGAAAGATGCGCGAGGCCGGCGTGAACAATGTCGAATTTGCCCAAGCGGATATTCTTTGAAAACTACCAAACGCTAGGCCGTAGCTTTGATCGGATCGAGGCCGTTGGCGTATTGCATCATCTGGCGGAGCCGGAAGTCGGGTGGTGCATTCTACTCTCACTGCTACGGCAAGGTGGAGAAATGCGCGTCGGCCTGTATAGCGAGACAGCGCGTCGGAGCATTGTGGAAGCGCGGGCGCTCATTGCTGAGCGCGGGTATCGCCCAACTATCGACGATATTAGAAAATTTCGCGAGGAGATATTTCGTGCCGACGGCGATGGCCGATGGAGGAGAATAACAAGCAGTGCCGACTTCTACAGTGTAAGCGGATGCCGCGACCTGCTATTCAACGCGATGGAACATCGGTTCACAATTCCCCAAATCAGCAAATATGTGGCCGAGAATGGAATTTCGTTTCTCGGCTTTGACGCGGAGCCGCAGGTCATTCAGCTTTTCCAGCGCCTGTTTCCTACCGCCCCACCGACTGATCTTCAGCATCGGCATGCGCTCGAAATGTCCAATCCGGGGGCATTCCGATACATGTACGTATTTTCAGTTCGCAAAGATATACGGGTTTGAATTTCACATCGCAATGTCCGCTTTTGTCTCAAAGCCCATGAGCCGTTGCACCGCACATGTCTGCTTCTGGGGTAGAGAGCGGACACGACCCTTCGCGTATTGCAGTGCTTGGCGACATACTCTTCAAGAAACCGTTCGCCCAGGTCCGCCACAGTGAGCCCCGCTTTCTGGCGGTCTCGTTCAATTGCGGGATCGTGCCCTGCCGCGCGGGCAGCAAGCAGTCGTAGCGCTTCTGTTCGCGCCGTATTGGGGGTCCAGGGCGAACCGTGGCGTCCGATCGTTATCCATCGCCGCCGCCCGGCATCGCGCATTTTTACGATGTAGTAGATGGCGCCGGAAGGACGCCGCCGCGCGCCAAAACCTCTTATCTCAGTATCCCAGAGCAAGACGTCGCTTTGGCTGACCGTCAGGCCTTCGATCGCGCGCTTCGTGATTTTGCTTTCCATACCCTAGAATACGTCTCAGGATTTCTGGCTGGGCCGCAGGCAGTGGCAACGGGTTGGCAACCACGGAAGCGAATATGTGCGATGCTTTGAGACGTCTCGAGAGGGAGGCGTGTTGAGAAGCGACGGCTTGGGATAGGCAGCGATAGCCGGCGATACACGTGACCGTCTAACTACGAATCTGGGGGTCAGGAGTTCGAATCTCTTCGGGCGCGCCATTCCTTGCACCATTCCCTCACGGCCGGCTTCCGTGCAAACTGCTCGGCAAAGTTCGGTGCCGAGTAGGGGAACATACCATGCGTGGCTTCATCGTTACCGCACTTGCGGTGCTGGTGCTCACGGGTGCTTGTGAGAGCGTTCGCGCCGCCGATTATCCGACGCGACCGATCACGCTGGTCGTGCCGTTTCCGCCCGGCGGCAGCACCACCGTGATGGCGCGTAACGTCGCCGACAAGCTATCGACAACGCTTGGTCAGCCGATCGTCGTGGAAAATCGCGGCGGCGCCGGCGGCACGATCGGCACCCGTTTCGTCGCCAAGGCTCCGCCTGACGGCTACACCATTCTCCTTAGCTACACGGCGACGATGGCGATCGCACCCGCCATGAACGCCAATGCCGGTTACGATCCGCTCAAGGATTTTGCGCCGATCGGCATGATCGGCGCGGCGCCGAGCGTGCTTGTCGTGCATCCCTCCATGCCGGTGCATTCGGTGGCGGAGTTGATTGCCTACGCCAAAAAAGCTCCGGCGCCGCTGCAATATGGTTCGCCCGGAGTTGGCACCGTCAATCATCTGGCCGGCGAATATCTGGCAAACGAAGCCGGCATTAAACTCTTGCATGTTCCCTACAAAGGCAACGGCCCGGCGCTGACCGATCTGCTTGGCGGGCACATCCCGATGATGTTCGTTCCCATTCCAGTGGCGATCGGCAATATCAAGGCAGGGACATTGCGCGGATTGGCGATCGCCAGCGCGAAGCGGTCGAACTTGTTGCCGGACCTTCCAACGCTCGTTGAAAGCGGTATTCCCAATTTCGAGGTCGCGCTTCGCTATGGCCTGGTGGCGCCTGCCGGCACACCGCGGGCCGTGATCGTCCTGCTCAACAAGGAACTCAATTCCGCGCTCGCCACCGAGGACGTAAAAAGCCGCCTGGCGACCGAAGGTGCTGAGGCACTGCCCGGCACGCCGGAAGCATACGCCGCTGACATCGGCGGGGAAGAGAAGAAGTGGGGCGGTCTGGTCAAGAAGCTTGGATTGAAAGTGGAATAAAGCCGAGTGCTCCGCGGCCGACCTTCGCGCTCACGCATCGAATGTCGGATTTATTCCAGGGACCGGCTGATGGGAAAAGCGGCGGCGGAGCAAATAACGCTCGGGTATGCAATGGATCGCCGCCGAGCGAATAACACCTTTCCCTGTCCGAGGATGGGACCGGTTCCCCATATCCGCTTTTGACCCAAAGCGAATAGCAGACGGGGATCGGGTTTTTTAACAGCGAACGATCGTTACTGTTTGCTTGTCGGTACCAACCGTCACGTCTTGCACACGGCATCCTGAGACCGGGGTGAACATTGGCGGGGGCGGCGGTTCGACTGGGGCTGCAAGAAAGCCGGGCGGATACCGATGTGCCCAGTCCCATGGGACGTCAAATGTAAATGTCAAATCGGTATTGTCGGACACCGTCTGACCAACTCCGACGATCACTGGCGGAGCAGGCGGGAGAAAACCTGGCGGATAACGGTGCGCCCAATCCCATGGCACATCGATTTTATAGTTGAAATGAATGTCGTTTGACGCCGGTAGCGCGGCTGCTGACCCGGATCTGTTGTTCCAGTGCTCCGCATGACTTTCAACGCGGCCTGCCGACCCACCGGACGCCTGCCCCGACGCAAGCATGAGCGCGACGCCGAACGAGAATGTAACACAAGCTCTATGAAACATGTCCGTCCACCAATCCGTCAATTTTAACCGCCACCAATTGCAAGCTAGGCTGTGCCTTCTGTGTCCGCCAATGCGTAATGCGGTGATTGGTTAATACGTAATCTTAATACTGCCACGGTCGTCCGCTCCCGTCTTGTGAGAAAGACACTCGCCATCTCGAGTGTGAAACGGGCTTTCGCGCTGCAATACTCGCAAGTGGCAAGGATCGGACATACCGCTCTCCAACGTTGACCGAGGCCGCTGAGTCATTATGAGCCAGCGAATTCCCAAGCTGGGGAAATTCTCGAGGTGGCCGGTTGCAGATTTCGCGGCTCCTGTAGAATTGCTTATGCGACTTAGAGGGTCACGTCGATGCGTTGCGCCGCTGGAAAATTAGGCCGTGTGACGTAGTCAGCCATTGCGAGCCAGAGCATGATGCCGAGCCAGAAAAAGCCTGCGCTGGCAAATGCGATTGTGAGGGAATGGCGCTCCCGCAGCTCCATGAACACGACTGCCACGATGGCGGCTTTAGCAGTTGCGATCGCGACGGCGATGACCGTATTTGCGGCGCCGAGTGGCCAATAGGCTACGAATACGGTGGTTGCGAGCAACGCAAGCAGGCTGAGCCACGACAGTACCAGAAGACGTGATGGTCGCCGGGTCCGGGTCATGTGCTTCGTCCAGGCAAATAAATGAGGGCGAAGAGAAAAATCCAAACCAAGTCCACGAAGTGCCAGTAAAGGCCGGCGACCGTGATGGGAGAATGATACGTGTCCGAGTACGTATGATGATGTGCCCGGTAGCCGACGACCGCGAGGACAACGACACCCACTGCGACGTGCACAGCATGCAACCCAGTCGCGACGAAGTAGAACGAAAAAAACAGATAAGCCGCCGTAGAGTGCGCACCGACGAAACTGAAATCGAGACCGGGCAGTAAGTGCTCGCGGAATTCCATGCTGTATTCCATGCCTTTGAGGCCGAGGAATACTAAGCCGAGCAACGCGGCCGCCCACAACAGGAGGGCTGCAAACCGTGATTCGCGCAAGCGTGCAGCCGTCACAGCCCATGCCACCAGAAAGCTGCTGGTCAGCAGGATCGCGGTATTGGCGGTGCCGATGACGATCCTGGTGTGACGCGCAGCCTCGGCAAATCCATCCGGATATGCGCTGCGATAGACGCAATAAGTCAGGATCAATCCGCCGAAAAACAGCACTTCGGTTGCCAGAAAAACCCACATGCCGAGCTGCGCCACCTCGTGCTGCTGGCGCAGGTCGACGAATTGAAATGCGGGTTGCGGCATCAGGCATTTTGTGGGCGCGCCTTGCCTTTGAGCGTGAAGTCGTAGGGCTTGCGTTTCACCACCGGCGTGATCTCGAAATTATGCTTGGGCGGCGGCGACGGCGTCTGCCATTCGAGACCGGTGGTCTGCCAGGGATTTGCCGGGGCGCGCCGCCCGAAGAACAGCGACCAGCCGAGATAGAACAACGGCAGCAGCGTATGCGACCGCGAGAATTGATGCGCCCGCCGAAGACATCACGTGCCAGATCTGAAACTCCGGCGGATAGACGTGATAGCGCCGCGGCATGCCGAGCACGCCGAGAATGAATTGCGGAAAGAACGTCATGTTGAAGCCGAAGAAAATCAGGATCGCGGCGGCGCGTGCCCAGTATTCCGGGTAAAGCCGCCCGGTGATCTTCGGCCACCAATAGTGCAGCCCGCCGAAATAGGCGGTCACCATGCCGCCGACCATGATGTAATGGAAATGCGCGACGACGAAATACGTATCGGTCACGTAGACGTCGTAGGCGAGGCAGGCGAGGAACAGTCCGGTCAGGCCGCCGATCGTGAACAGGCCGATGAAGCCGAGCGCGTAGAGCATCGGCGCGTCGAAACGGATCCAGCCCTTGTGCATCGTTGCCGTCCAGTTGAACACCTTGATGGCGGACGGCACCGCGACCACGAAGCTCATGAAAGAGAACACGAGGCCGGCGAATGCGGATTGTCCGCTGACGAACATGTGGTGGCCCCAGACAAAAAAGCCGACGCCGGCGATGGCGATGGCCGACCAGGCGACGAATTTGTAGCCGAACACCGCCTTGCGCGAATAACAGGCGATCAGCTCGCTGATCACGCCCATGCCCGGCAGGATCATGATGTAGACGGCGGGATGCGAGTAGAACCAGAACAGGTGCTGGAACAGCAGCGGATCGCCGCCGCGCGCCGGATCGAAAATGCCGATGCCGAAGACCCGATCGAGCGCGACCAGCAAGCAGCGTCATGGCCAGCACCGGCGTCGCCAGCACCAGAATGACCGACGTCGCGTAGAGCGACCACAGAAACAGCGGCAGGCGGTACCAGGTCAGCCCCGGCGCGCGCAGCCGGTGGATGGTGACGATGAAGTTCAGTCCGGTGAGGATCGACGAGAACCCAGCGATGAAGACGCCGGTCACCGCCAGCACACGTGGCTGTTGGAGTACATGGTCGAAAATGGCGTGTAGAAGGTCCAGCCGGTATCGACGCCGCCGACGAACAGGGCGTAGAGCGTCGTGAGCCCGCCGGCATGAACAGATACCAACTCGTCAGATTGAGTCGCGGGAACGCCAGATCGCGCGCGCCAATCATCAGCGGCACGACGAAATTGCCGAGCGTCGAAGGAATCGAGGGGATGAGAAAAAACCATACCATGATCACGCCGTGGATCGTGAACAGGCGGTTATAGGTATCCGAGGTCACCAGATGCCCTTGCGGTTCGATGAGCTCGAGGCGGATGAGTGTTGCTGCTGCACCGCCAATAAAGAAAAACAGCGTGATGGTCGCGAAGTAAAGAATGGCGACCCGCTTGTGGTCGGTCGTAAAAAACCACGACCGCAGGCTATTATCTTCGGTGAGGTAGTTGCGCGGATGCCTCATTGCGGGGGCTCCGCTTCGCCGCCCAGCGATTTCACGTAGGCCACAATCCTGATGAGATCATCCTCTGAAACTTTGCCTTCGTAGGATGGCATCACGGCTTCATAGCCTGCGGTCACCTGCGCGCGCGGCTTGAGAATTGAATCTCGGATATAGCGTTCGTCGGCAATTTGCAGGGTGCCGTCGCCAAGCGGAACGCGCTTGCCGTAGAGGTTTTTCAGCGCGGGCGCCCGCACCGTACTGTCCTTGCCGTGACAACCGCTGCAGCCGAGTTGGCGATAAAGGACTCGCGCCCTGAGCGGCGAGCGTTCCATCGACGTCCTGATGGGCGAGCCACCGCTCGAACTGCGGCCGTCTGCATCACAACAATCGACCGGTCATGCGCGAATGATCTGTGCCGCAATACTCGGCGCAGAAGAGATGGAATACGCCGGGTTTGCGCGCATTGAACCAGATTTCCTCCGACGTGCCGGGCAGCACATCCTGCTTGATGCGAAACGCCGGGATGAAAAACGAATGAATCACATCCTGTGACGACATGATCAATCGCACCATCTGGTTGACGGGAATGTGCAGCTCGTTGATCTCACGTTGACCGCCTGGATGTTGAACCTTCCACATCCATTGTTTGGCAACGACATAAATTGGCTCAGCGCTGTGCGGGTACGTCGTGGAGGTCGAGATAGAGCTTCGCGCCCCATACAAACAAACCGAGGAATGCGACGAGCGTTGCCGCGGTCCATGCGGTTTCAAGCTTCCAGCTCTTACGCACACGGTGATCGCGGTTTGCAGCGAGATTTCCGGCGCGGTAGTGGATTGAAAAACGCAGCAACAGAAAGAACAGCAACACGAGGACAAGGATGCTGGTAGCCAGCAGGCCAATAAACAGCAGTTGGACCGAACCCGCGTGTGCCGTCTCTCCGGATGGCAAAAGTGGATTTGCATGTCCTACCCAGTTGTCCATTCTTGCGTCGGTCTACCGTGGCGCCTGATCGGGTGGTTGGGGCGTGGGTGTCGGCCAGCCTTTCAAACCGCGATCTTCGATAAGTTTCATCGCCTGCCCGATTGGTATTCGTACGACCTGTTTGTTGCGGTCGATCCAGCCGAAAGTCGTCAATTGGCTGTTTTCGGTCGCGCGCAGGCGATCGAGATCTGCTTTCGGCGCGACCTGCAGGCGTGGTGTCGGGAGGTTGGGTGCGTTCGTTGGGTATCCGACCAACATGGCTGGCCCGTGGATAGATCGCGAGCAGCAGGAACGGCGTCCCTGCCAGAAAGACGGCAACGCCCAGCGCGAGCGCACGGATCAATCGAGGGTCGGCGTCCGATCTTTCGAAGTTATTCGGACGCGCTTCGTCGAGCATCGAGCCGACTCGGTGTGTAGAAGAATGCCCCTGCCATTCAACGGCCCGGAACCCCAGGAGTTCCATCAAGGGTCGATCGGCAAATGGAACTTCACCGCGCGGATAAAGTTGAAAAATGGGGCTTTTCGAACCTCTCCGGTTCTCCGAATGGGCCAGATTTTTTCGCCGGCCGCCGATACCTGGCTGCGCCTACTTTTGGTTGGCGCGGTATCCCTTGCAGTTGGCAGCGTGGTGTTTTCAGTCGGCTTTGCCAGGTCGGACTGGGTGACCGGTGCGCACATTCACCCGCCCGCGCAACCGGTGCCGTTCAGTCATCGCCATCATGCCGGCGAACTCGGCATTGATTGCCGGTATTGCCACACGTCGGTCGCGGCTGGTCCGCGCGCCGGTCTACCGCCGACGCACACCTGCATGACGTGTCATTCGCAGATCTGGACCAGTGCGCCAATGCTCGCGCCGGTCCGCGCAAGCCTCGCCGACGATAAATCGCTGAAATGGAATCGCGTCGCCGTGCTGCCCGACTACGTCTTCTTCCGCCACGACATCCATATCGCGAAGGGCGTGGGCTGCGTTGAGTGTCACGGGCGCGTGGACACGATGGCGCTGACCTATCGCGCCAAGCCGCTGACAATGGAGTTCTGTCTTGACTGTCACCGCAATCCCGCGCCGCACCTTCGTCCACAGGACCAGATCACCAACATGGTGTGGACGCCAAACGGTGACCGCGAGTTGCTCGGCGAAGCGCTCCTGTCGCAATACAAGATCCGCGTCGGCGAGATCACTCATTGCTTCGTGTGTCATCGATGACAATGCGAAATGAAATCCCACGTTTTGATCGTGTCCGGCTCCGCGAGGTGACGAACAACGGAAGCCGACGTTTTTGGTCAAGTCTCGAGGAATTGCTTGACGAGGAGGGCTTCCGCGCCTGGATGTCGGCGGAATTTCCCGCCGCCGCATCGATGTTCGACGATCCGGGCCGGCGTCAGTTTCTCAAGCTCATGGGGGCGTCGCTGCTGCTGGCAGGCTTGTCCGCTTGTGGAGATGACAAATCCGAGCGAGCGCTTCCTTACGTCATCGAGCCGGACGATATCGTTCCCGGCGTTCCGCGCTATTACGCGACCGGCATTTTGTTCGACGGCTACGTACAACCGGTGATCGCCACCACATACGCCGGTCGTCCCACCAAGCTCGACGGCAATCCGGATCATCCGGTCACGCGCGGGGCAAGCGATGCCTTCATGCAAAGTGCGGTCTTCGAGCTCTACGATCCGGAACGCTCAAAGATCCCACTGCGGAATGGCGTTGCATCGACCTGGAACAATTTCATCGGCGTCCTGGCCGAACTGCGCGTGCGCTGGCGCGAGCGGCACGGCGAAGGGCTGCGAGTTCTGACTGCGCCAACCTCATCGCCGACCTTGATCCGCCAACTCGGAGAGCTGTCAAAGCAGTTTCCAAAAATGCGCTGGTCGCAATTTGCGCCGGTCGGTGCGACACAGGAAGCTGACGCGATGGCCCTCAGTTTTGGCGATGCGGTAATGTCACACCTCGTACTCGAAAAATGCGACGTGATTGTCAGCCTCGGTCACGATCTTCTCGGCCCTGGACCGAATCAGGTGGCACGAGCCAATTCTTGGGCGCGGCGGCGCGGCGAGGTGGCGCCCGGCAACGGACGAGGCCGCCTGCATGTAGCAGAGAGCGTACCGAGCCTCACCGGAACGGTGGCATCCACGCGGCTGGCCGTCGACCCAGACCGGATTGCGGTGCTGGCGCGCGCCGTTGCGGCAGACTTCAAGATCGAGGGCTTTGCGCATCCGGACCTGGAGATGGCAGAGCGCGATTGGCTCGGCCGGGCATTGCATGAATTACGTGACCGGGGCGGTCATTCGCTGCTCGCGATCGGACCGCAATTCGATCCACGTCTGCAGGCGATTGCACCGCACGTGAATGCGCAGCTGAAGAACGCAAATGCGACCGTATGGTACAGCGACCCGATTTTATCGAATGGCCGCGACCCGCAGCCTGTAACCGATCTCGTTGCCGAAATAGAAAAGAACGCCGTTGACACGCTGATCGTGCTCGACTGCAATCCCGCCTATGCGGGCCCCGGATCGTTGAAGCTCGCCAATTACATCGCACGCGTGCCGAACCGCATTCACGCCGGGCTTCATCCGGACGAGACTGCTCAGCTGTGCGAGTGGCACTTGCCGCTGTCGCATACGCTGGAAAGCTGGTCCGACGGCCGCGCCGTCGACGGCAGCACGAGTATCATCCAGCCGGTGCTGGCGCCGTTGTATGCCTCGCGCAATGTTCATCAGTTCGCCGACCTTCTGCTCGGAGTGAGCGACCCTGCGGCAGATGCGGCGGTACGTGCGACCTGGCTCACAACGTTTGGCTCCGAATTCGGCGCTCGATGGACCCATGCGTTGAATGACGGATTTATCGTTGATACGGGTGCAAAACCTCTCATGGTATCCGCGAGGCCGCCAGATCCAATCCCCGAAGACCCGGCGGACACCAGTCGTCTTCAGGTTGTGTTCAAGCCTGATCCCTGCATTTGGGACGGACGCTTCGCCAATATTGCCTGGCTGCAGGAATTGCCGAAGCCGCTCACCAAGATCACCTGGGACAATGTGATCGAGATCAGTCCGGCGATTGCCGAAGAATACAAGTTTTCGAACGGAGACGTCGCGGAAGTGATCGATCGAAGGAAGGCGTATCCGAGGCGCGGTCTGGATCGTGCCTGGTCAGGCAACGCGAACCATTGCATTGACGTTCGGCTATGGCCGGCGGGCCGGCGGCGATATCGCGCTCGGCAGCGGCTATGACGCCTACTCCGTTCGTCCGGACGAAAGATCGTGGCTTGCACGGCGGGACAATCGCGCTTGTTGGCGGCGAATATCCGAATAGCCACGACGCAAGCGCATCATCGCATGGACGGCTTCGATTTGGTGCGCGAGGTGACCGCCGAACATCCCCGCACGCCTGCCGCCAAAGGATCAGTCGACATTCTATCCCGACTGGAACGAGCGAGCAGGCGAATGGAGCAATTGCCGGACCACGCCTGGGGCATGGTGATCGATCTCGATCTCTGCATCGGCTGCAATGCCTGCGTCTCGGCCTGCAATGTCGAAAACAACGTGCTGGTGGTCGGCAAGGATCAGGTCGCGCGCGGGCGCGAAATGCTGTGGCTACGCGTCGATCGCTACTACACGGGCGAACCGGAAAATCCCGCGCAGCTATCTTCCAGCCGGTGCCCTGCATGCATTGCGAGAAGGCGCCTTGCGAGATGGGCTGCCCGGTGCACGCGACCGTGCACTCGCCGGAAGGCGTCAATCAGATGGTCTACAACCGCTGCATCGGCACGCGTACCTGCTCGAGCTATTGCCCCTACAAGGTGCGGCGCTTCAATTGGTATGACTACCGGCACTTCGCCGAAGCCGACGCAGGCGGCAAAGAATCCCGATGTCACCGTGCGTTCGCGCGGCGTCATGGAGAAATGCACCTACTGCACGCAGCGCATCGAGGCGGCGCATGTTGCGGCCGACAAGGAGAATCGTGCCACTGCGCCGTGACGAGATCGTCACCGCCTGCCAGCAAGCCTGCCCGACCAAGGCCATCGTCTTCGGCGACCTGAAGGACGAAGGTTCGGCGGTCGCCCAACGCCGACGCAGCGGCCGGCACTACGTGCTGCTCGAGGACTTGGGGACGCGTCCGCGCACGACCTATCTGGCGCGCTGGAATGACTCGCAAGATCCGGGGGAGGGCGCATGACCGCGAAAGCTGTCGCCCATCCCATTTTGCCGCCGGCGCAAACCTACGCCGACGTCACCGATCAGCTCGCCAGCATTCCGCTGCATTTCCCGTCGCGGCGGCGCTGGCTGATCGCGCTATTTCTGTCGTCGCTGTTGCTCGGCCTCCTGTTCGTCGCCGCGACGGTTCTGTTCACCACCGGGGTCGGCATCTGGGGACTCGAACATTCCGGTCAATTGGGCGTTTGCGATCCACAACTATGTATGGTGGCTCGGCATCGGCCATGCGGGCACGCTGATTTCGGCGCTGCTGTTGCTGCTCGGTCGCGACTGGCGCAACTCGCTCAACCGTTTCGCCGAAACGATGACGCTGTTCGCAGTCGTCTGCGCCGGCATCTATCCGATCCTGCATCTCGGCCGGCCGTGGTTCGTCTACTGGATGTTTCCATATCCGGCGACCATGAAAGTATGGCCGCAATTCCGCAGCCCGCTCGAATGGGACATTTGGGCGGTACTGACCTATCTCATCGTCTCGATCGTCTTCTGGTACATCGGCCTCGTTCCCGATCTCGCCGCGGCGCGCGACCGCGCCCATCGTCGCGCGCTGGAAGGTGTTCTTCGGCATTTTGTCGCTCGGCTGGCGCGGCTCGGCGCTGCACTGGCTACGATGGCATCAGGCCTATCGCCTCCTGGCCGCGCTTGGCCGTGCCACTGGTCGTCTCGGTGCACAGCGAAGTCTCGCTGCTGTTTGCCGCCGGCACCATTCCCGGCTGGCACTCGACGATTTTTCCGCCTTATTTCGTGCTTGGGCGCCGCCTTCTCCGGATTTGCCGTGGTGGCGATGATCGCGATCGCACTGCGCGCGCTGTTCCATCTGGACAATCTTGTCACCGATCAGCACCTCGATATTCTCGGCAAAGGTCCTGCTCGCGACCGGCCTGATGACGGCCTATGGCTATGTGTTCGAGGTCTTCGACGCGCTCTATTCCGGCAATGCCCACGAGATCCAGACGCTGAACGATCGGTTTTTTGGCGAGTACTGGTGGAGCTACTGGGGCGCGGTATTTTTCAATTTTGTCATGCTGCAGCCGCTCTGGCTGCGCAGCGTACGCCGTACGACCTGGATGCTGTTCGCGATTTCCACAAGCGTCGCCGTCGGCATGTGGCTCGAGCGCTACATGATTCTGGTGACCAGCCTCTACCGCGATTTCCTGGTGTCGTCCTGGGGCACCTATCACGCGACGTTCTGGGACTGGGCAATCTATATCGGGACCATCGGACTGTTCCTGGTGCCTTTCTTGCTGATCATCCGCCTGCTGCCGGTCATCTCGATCTTCGAGACCAAGGAAGTCCTGCGCGAGGAACACGAGGAGCGGAGCCGCGAATGCGCTGACCTCCGTTATTATGGCGCTGCTCGCTGAATTCGAAACGCCGGAAACGCTCATATGCCGCGGCTGAGCGCGCGCGTACGGCGGGCTATCGCGATCTCGACGCCTTCACGCCGTTCCCGGTCTACGAGCTCAATCCGGTCCTGCGGCTGCGCGACCGGCGCGTGCTCTGGCTTGGCCTGTTTGGCGGGATATTCGGCTTTGCGCTGGCGCTGGGCATGCAGCTCTTCACGAACTTCGACTACCCGATCAATGTCGGTGGACGGCCGCTTTATGCGTTGTCGGCATTTATGGTCGTGTGCTTCGAACTGACCGTCCTGTTTGCCGCGCTCACGTCGGCAATCGGCATGCTGGCGCTAAACGGGCTGCCGCGACTCAATCATCCGGTGTTCGGCGCGCCCTCGTTTCTCCGCGCCTCGCGCGACCGCTTCTTTCTTTGCGTGCTGGCAAGCGATGAAAAATTCGACGCCCACAAGACGCGGCAGTTTCTGCGCGAGCTGAAGCCGAACGCGGTCGAACTGGTGGAGGCGTGATGCGGTTGTCGGGCTGCATCGTGATGTGTCTTGCGGTCGCAGCCTGCACGCGGTCGAACATGGATTCGCAACCGAAATATCACGAATACGAAGAGGGCGCACTGTTCAGCAACGGACGCGTCTTGCAGGCGCCCGTGCCGGGCACGGTGGCGCGCGGCGATCTGGCGCTTGCCGAGGAAGCGCGCCACAAGCCCGCGCTCACATCAACATTGCTGGATCGCGGTCGCGATCAATACGACGTGTTTTGCTCGCCGTGCCACGACCGTGCCGGCACCGGCCGCGGCATCGTGGTGCAGCGAGGCATGCCGCGGCCGGCGAGCTTTCACGACGAACGATTGCGGCAAGCCGACGATCAGCACTTCTACGATGTGATCTCCAATGGCTATGGCGTGATGTACGCGCATGGCGACCGCATCCGCCCGAGTGACCGTTGGGCCATCGTGGCCTATATCCGCGCGCTTCAATTGAGTCAGCACGCAAACCTCTATGATGTTCCGCCGGACGTGAAGGCGCGGCTGCTCGCGGAGCCGCCGCCATGACGGAACTGCACAAGATTACATTAATCGCCGCGCTTCTTGGTATTGCCGGCCTAGCCATCGGACTATGGATCGATGCGAAGACGGCCTTCGCCAGCTACCTGGTCGCATGGACGGTCATTGGGGCCATTCCGGTCGGTGCCCTGGCGGTGTTGTTCACGACATACCTAGTGCGTGCCGGCTGGACGCATGACCTGCGCGGCCTGTTGTCCGGCGCGGCGCTCACCATTCCCGTCGTTGCGATCTTGTTCATTCCGGTACTCGTAGGCATGCCGCGCATATATTCATGGGCCGCGGATGCCACGCATCTGCCACCATTCAAGGCTGCCTACCTGACCCCCTGGTTCTTCGCATTGCGCACCGTTTTCTACTTCGTGGTGTTGACGGTGTTGGCGGTCTGGGGAGTGCTCGCCTATGGCGATGAAACAGCGATGAAACGCTCCGCCTCCGCCGGCCTGATCGTGTGGTCGCTGGTTTCATCATGGGCGGGGATCGACTGGCTTGAATCGGTCGAGCCGCAATTTCATTCCTCGATCTACGGCCTGCTGATGATCAGTTTCGATTTACTTGCCGGCTTCGGCTTCGCGGTGGCCGCCTTGCTGATGACGCGCGGCACGCGCCAGATGAGCAACACGGCCTACTCCGGCACATTCCTTTCAGTGCTGTTGCTGTGGGCGTACCTACATGCGATGCAATACATCATCATCTGGGCCGGCAATATTCCCGAGGAGGTCATCTGGTATCTCGATCGCCTCGATGGCGGTTGGGGTATTGCACTCTGGGCGCTGTTTATTTTGCAGTTCGTCATTCCGTTCTTCGCGCTCCTTTCCGAACGCGTGCGCGGCAATACGAATGCCTTGTTGACTCTTGCTGTCGCGACACTGGCGCTTCGGTATCTTGAGGCCGCCGTTCTTATTCTGCCGCCACTCCATCCCGTCAATGCGGCGCTCTGGCTTGATTTTCCTGCGGCGATTGCCGCAACGGTCGGGACCTGGCTGTTCTCGTGGCAATTCGCGGGCCGCCTCCTGCAGCAGAAAATGTCACGCCGGACGGCGTCGCTCCAACAGTAGAAGCAGGCCGATGCCTCCGCCGACCAGAACGATGGTAACAGCCGCGGAAAATTCAAGCAGGCGCGAAATCACGAGATTGTAGGTTCCGTGGGCCGGGTCGAAGGCCGAGCAGAGCAGCCTGACCTGATCATGGAAGGAGCCAATCTTTCCGGCGCTGGCTTCGACCAAAGCGAGCCGCATGTCCGCACTGCTCAGGCCGAGGCCGGTGAGCACGCGCGACACGTGTCCATCCGCAGTCAGCACGTAGGCTGCAGCGGGATGGATAAAGGTTGCATCATCGGCGTCGTAATAAAACCGGTAGCCAAGAGCCGCGGTCAGCGTTTCAACAGTGTGTTGGTCGGCTATCACGAAATTGCTTGCATCGAACAAGGGCGAGCCGACGTCGATATGCCGCTGCCGCAAGGCTGATGCATCGGCCAAGGCATTTTTTGGGTCGAGACCGACGACCAGAAGCCTGAAATCACCGCCGGCGCGCAGGCCGGAGTGCTCGAGTGCCGAGGTCACAAAAGCCACGACGGGGCCGCACAAGGTCCGGCATTTATAATCGGCAAATACAAGTACCGTCGTTCGCGAAATGATTTCGCGCAGAGAGCGCTGCTCACCGGATAAATCGCGGACTGTTGCGTCGAGCGGAAGCCGGGCGTTCGGCGGCACAACCACCCCGGCATTGCGGTAATCCGCAGGTGTCACGCGGGCAAGCGCGGCAGCAGGCATCAGGCTTGCGAGTGCGGCAATTGCCAGCAAAGGCCGGACGCCGATCCGCATCCGGTTTGGCAAACGCGACGACCGATCACTCCGTGCGGGGCGCGAGATCTGATCTTTCCTTGGTGACATCATCGGCGGATACGGGCGCTGCGGCTTTGCCCCAACTGTTGCGAATATAGGTGGCTACGGCGGCGACCTGGTCATCGTTGAGCTGCCAGCCGAATGACGGCATTGCGGGCGCCGTCGGCTCGCTCTTTGTCGCGACGCTGCGTGCGCCGCGCAAGATCACCCGGATTGCGCTGGACGGATCCTTTGACCCAACGGTTGGGGCTTCTGCGAGAGCCGGAAACAGGTTGGGGACGCCTTTGCCGTCCAGGCCATGACAGGCCGCGCATGTGTCGTGAAAGATTGCCTTGCCCGCGACCATTCGTTTATCGGATTGGTCAAGCGGCTTTTCTTTGCTGCCATCGTCGCCCGGCAAGTCTTTCAGGTAGATCGCGATCGCTTTGAGATCATCGTCCTTGAAGTGCGCGCTCGCGTTCTCCACCTCTTCGGCCATCGGGCCCGTTACGGTTATCAGCCGATTGTGACCGGTCTTGAGCAAGGCCGTGATATCATCAACGGACATTGTGCCTAGTCCGTGGGCTTCGTTGTTCGAAATGTCCGGCGCAAACCAGCCCTGGACCTGCCCGCCCTGCAGAGCCTGCGATTTTTTGTCACCGCCAAGAAAATTCTTCGGCGTATGACAGGCGCCGCAATGCCCCGGGCCGGTCACCAGGAACGCGCCGCGATTCCATTCCAGCGATTTATTCGGATCCGGCTTGAACTCACCTTGCCGAAAAAACAGGGTATCCCAGGCCAACATGCTCAAGCGGATATCGAAGGGGAAGGGCAGCTGGTTGGACACGACCGGGTTATGCACCGGCGGGATCGTTGCAAGGTAGGCCCGGATCGCCTTGACATCGTCGCGCGACATCTTCGTGTAGAACGTGAAAGGCATCGCCGGATAAAGCCGGCTGCCGTCGGCGCGAATGCCGTGCCGCACGGCGTCGTCAAACTGGTCGGCGGTCCAGTTACCGATTCCAGTCTCGCGGTCGGGCGTGATGTTGGCCGACACAATAGTGCCGAACGGTGTTTCGATCGGCCGCCCGCCTGCGAAAGGCTTGCCCCCCTCCGGATTGGTGTGACAGGCGGTACAGTCGGCGACCGTCGCCAGATAACGGCCGTGCTCAATCACCGAGAATTTTTGCCCATCGGGGTCAGCCGCAAAAGCGCGCGTCATTGTCGTGACGGCGGCTGCTGCACAAATCATGCAACCAAGTGCGATTGCTCTACGCATTTACAAGAGGCCCTGGATTCTTGAGATATTGATTGCGGATTGCGGCGGCTGCCCAGTAGGCGAGGGCTCCCACCGTTCCTGTAGGGTTGTAGCCCGCGTTCTGCGGAAACGCGCTCGCGCCCATCACAAACAGGTTGGGCACGTCCCAGCTTTGCAGATATCGATTGAGCGCGCTGGTTTTTGGATCGGCGCCCATGACGGCCCCACCGTTGAGATGCGTGGTCTGATATTTCGTAATGTCGTATGGGCCTTTGCGCGGCTTTTTTTCCACCGTGTGCGCGCCCATCGCCTTGACGATCTCGGCGTATTTGTCGGTCATGAAGGCGGCGGCCTTGAGCTCGTTATCGTGAAAATCGATCGTCATGCGCATGAGCGGGCGGCCGAAATGGTCGCGATAAGTCGGATCGAGATCGAGATAGATGTCGCGGTAGCTGTAGAAGCTGCCGTGGATGCTGCCGCCTTTCAGATTGCTTAAATAGTTGTCGCGTACGGCTTCCTTCCATTGGAGCCCCCATTTTGGCGTTCCCTTCGGGACCGGTGTTGTTTCGATCGGTCGGCCATTCGTTTGCACCTGCCCCAGATAGCCGCCGCCGACGAAGCCGTGCGGGCCGTGATCGAAATTGTCGCCATTGAACTCGTCGATGCACATGCCGATCGCGCCGGATGCGATGAATGGATTGAAATTGAATTTTTTGTTGTCGAAATAGCCGTCTACGCTCGACATGCACTGGTGCGTGAAATTCCGGCCGATCACGCCGGTATTGGCAACCGGGTCGTAAGGCTGCCCGATCTTGGAATGCAGCAACATCTGCACATTGAAGATTGAGTACGCCGCAAGAATCACCAAGTCCGCCGGCTGCTCCCATTCTTCGCCCTGCGTATCGACGAACGTCACACCCGTCGCGTGCTTGCCGGTGCCGTCAAGATTGATCCGCATGACTTCCGAATTGTCACGCAAGACAAAATTGGATTTACGAATGAGAACCGGAAGGATTGTCGTCTGCGGCGATGCTTTTGAATAGTTGCCGCAGCCGAACCATTCGCAGAAACCGCAATAGGTGCACGGACCCATCCGCACGCCGAGCGGATTGACGTAGGGCTGCGACATGTTTCCGGACGGCTGCGGAAATGGCTTGTAGCCGAGCTCGCCCGCCGCCTTGGCAAACAGCGTGTGGCCGAAGCCCTGCTTTTGCGCCGGATTCGGATAGGGCCGCGACCGTGCCCCTTCGAACGGATTGCCGCCTTGTTTAATTTCGCCGCGCAGATTTCCTGCCGTGCCGCAGGTTCCGCAAAGGTATTCGAACGCATCGTAGTGGGGTTCGAGATCGTCATACGTGACGCCCCAGTCCTGGATAGTCATGTCGTCAGGGAGGAAGCTTGCACCATAGCGCTCGGTCAGATGCGTCCTGAGCACGAAATCGCTGGGTAAGAAGCGCCAGGTCTCTGCATTCCAATGGACGCCCCCACCGCCGACGCCGTTCGGCGGCATGAAGGCGCCCCAAGTCCGAATCGGCAGGGCCGTCTGGTCCAGCTTGTTGCGGAAGGTGAAGGTGTTCTGGTCAGGCCGCAAAAACAGCTCGTGCCGGATGCGATAACGCAATTCGTCTTGCGCATAGTTCGGCGGATAGTCGGTGGCGGTGTCGCGCCAAGGCCCGCGCTCGATTGCTATAACGTCGAGACCTTCGTCGGTGAGCTCATTGGCAAGGATGCAACCGGTCCATCCCAGCCCGATGATGGCCACGTCTTTGCGCGGCAGTTTTTTCGCCATGACGCTAGCCCTTCGGTGTCCAGTTGATGCTGCCCATGATGCCTACCGGCGGCAGCGGATAGCGCTCATTGTGGCGATCGATCCAGTCGAGATAGTTGTAGCGCGCGCCTGGGAAGCCGATCATTTTCCACGCGACCATGTCGCGGTTGCCGCCATGAACCGGATCGGCAAAAAACCCCTGCTGCACATCCTTCAGGATTTGAGCGAAAAACGATCCGCCATCATTCAGTTTAATCTTTCCATCCTCGAGATCGTGCAGCACCAAGTCTTTCTCAGCATCGCCTAGTTCGGCGTAGCGTTTTCCGCCAAATGTCGAGCGGCAATGCTGATCGAGGGCGGCGAGCGCCTTGCGGTAAAGCTCGGCAATCGTCGCGGCTGACTGCGGGCCTTGTTGCTTGGCGCCTTTCTGGAACGGTCCTTCGCGATAGAGCCCGTCGTTCCGCCCATATGGCCCGGCCAATTGCCGGTCGATGAACACGCCGCAGCCCGCATCTTTGCCGCCGGGCGTCTGCGGATCGGGCGGAATAATACGGTCGGCGATCGCCTCGACAGCGGCGGCTTCATCGGCGGAGAAGTACAGCCACGGTCCTGGGCGCACGGGCGCGGGCGGGGTGCCGGCATTTGGGTGCCAAGGCAGACGATCGGCGACCGTGGAGGCACGAGCGACGATTGTGCCCACCAAGAGCCACGCGGTGCTTGCCAGTAATTCTCGTCGGTGAAACAGCATTTGCGGCACAGGTCCGCGCCCTTGAACAGACAATGGCGCCGTAGCCGTAATGGTTCCCTAGGGCTTACACACCGGTCCCTGATGGAACGCTTCAGTTGCGCGAATGTTTGTCATGCGGGCGGCGACGCCGATTTCAGAAGGATAAACGCGATGAAAGAACTCGCCGCATTGGCCATGACGACCGTAATGCTTGGCGGATTGTCCCTGGCGCAAGCGCAGAACGCACCGAACTCAAAGGCTCCGATTTCGCCGAACAGCATCAACAAGGGAAGCGAACCCGGAACCCCATCCGGTGCGGAAAGCCAAAAAACTGCGACCGGGCAGCCCGTGCGTATCTCTGGTCGCGGAAATTTTTGCAGTGAAACCTCCAGCCAAACCCTCAACTGCAACTTTGCGAGCATGAGCGCCTGTGAGAAGCAGAGTAAGTCTTTGAACTTGCACTGCGTGGCAAACCCCAATCTGGGCACGACCGGGTCTCGACATTAGCCGAGCCGCGAGGCTGGCGATTGCTTTTGCCCGCAATCGAGTAGGATCATGAAACCCCGGTTCAACCGGCTGGGTCTGTTCGATGGAACCACGCGGGCCTTGAGAGGATTGAGCAGCCGGAGGCGGCATGAACGTTTTCGACGAGCAAACTCAATCAATTTGGATGGATTTCGCCGTCGCACGGGCGCCCGCGCTCAAACGCTCGGAGCGCGCCGACGTTGTGGTGATCGGATCAGGAATTGCAGGTCTATCCTGCGCGTATGAGCTGGCGGTTAGGGGGCGCTCGGTCATTGTCGTCGACCGCGGCGAAATCGGCAGCGGCATGACCGCCCGTACCACCGCGCACTTGGCTTCGGCGCTGGACGACGATTATTCAAAATTGATCGAAACTCGTGGGACGGACTGCGCGCGCCAACTCTACCAAAGCCTCCTTGCTTCGATTAATCGCATCGAAGAAATCCAGACTGTTGAATTGATCGATTGCGACTTCGCCAGGGTAGACGGATACTGGATATTGGCTGCCGGCGCGCCGGCCGCCAAACTCGACGAAGAATTGGGAGCCTGCGAAAAAGTCGGCGTTCGCCTGTTCGACTGTCGCGAGCAAACCCCTCTGCACACCGAAAGGCTGGTGCGATCGCTACGCTTTCCGGGACAAGCCCGGTTTCACCCAACCAAGTATTTGGCCGGCCTTGCTTCGGCCATCAAGCGGAAAGGCGGCCGCATTTTTGCACGGACTTGCGTTGAAGGTGTCGAAGAAAAGCGGGACGAAATGATTGTTACCGCAGAGGGAGGGCACGAAATCCGCGCCGCAAATGTCATCGTTGCCACGAATTCACCCGTCAATGTGCAGGTACCAATCCATAGTAAGCAAGCGCCCTTCCGCACCTATGCTATCGCCGCAAAAATCCGGCGCAGCGGCATGCAGGATGCGCTCTATTGGGACACGCACGACCCATACCACTATGTCCGCCTTCAACCGCTTTCCGAGCGGATGAACGCAGTAATCATAGGCGGTGAAGACCATAAATCCGGCGAGGCCGATGATGGCGAGGCCCGCTTCACATCATTAGAGAAATGGGCGCGCGATCGTCTGCCGCAGATGGGAGAAGTAACTCATCGGTGGTCGGGCCAATGCCTGGAGCCGGCGGACCATGTGGGATTTATCGGACCGAGCCCGGACAATGAACGCGTTCTGGTCGTCAGCGGAGATTCCGGACAAGGCATCACAAACGGCGCCGTGGCCGGAATGATGGTAGCCGATCTGTTGACCATCGGAAGCAGCCCCTGGAGTGAGCTTTACGATCCTTCGCGTAAGGTGGGAAGCAACATCGGCGCGTTTATTAGCGAGAATATCACTCCGTTGTTTAATTTTGCCGAGTATTTGAGTGCCGACGACATAGCAACAGTCGAAAGGCTCAAGGTCGGAGAAGGTCGCGTCATGCGAAGCGGAACAAATAAGGTCGCTGCATGCCGCGACAAAGACGGTGCGCTTCATCTGCATTCGGCGAGCTGCACGCATCTGGGTTGCGTCGTGCACTGGAATTCGCTCGAACAGTGCTGGGACTGCCCGTGTCACGGCTCGCAGTTCGCGCCTGATGGCACTGCCCTGAATGGACCAGCGGTAACGGCGCTGGCCCGGCTGCAAATGCCGAAAAAACTTCAGGCCGCCGAATAGCCTGCCTTGATGGGACAGAGACCCGCTTACCCCGGAGGGGAACGCGGTTGAGCGCGCCGAGTTATCGATGAGACTTTCGGGATTGGCGAAAAGAAATGGTCAGACTAAACCGGCGCGTGAAGAAAAAGTCCGGCGAAAATGCATTTCGCAGACAGGCGCAGAAGGCCGCGCGGCGTGAACGGTCAATCCAACGCGAGATCGACCGCCTGGATGCACGCAGGGGCAAGCCCGACAAGAAACCAGGTGCGATGCAGGCCGGCGCGCGCCGTTACCCGCAGCCAAATCTGCCGGCACAGCACTTGCGCAAGCCCGGACATGAGGCGGACCTGGATCTGCCGCCCATGTACAAGGCGCCCCTCTATCGGGGTTCAGAGAAGCTGCAGGACATGGTCGCGCTGGTGACCGGGGCGAACTCCGGAATCGGACGGGCCGTGGCCGTTTTGTTTGCCCGTGAAGGCGCAGACATCGCGCTTGCCTATTTAACTGAGGATGAAGACGCCGAAGAAACCAAGCGAGCGGTCGAGAACGAGGGCCGGCGCTGCATCTTGCTGCCGGGCGACGTCGCTGATCCGGCCTATTGCCGGAATGCGGTCAAGAAGACGATCGATGCGTTCGGGAAGCTCGACATTCTGGTAAACAATGCTGCGTTTCAGGAGCACGCCGACAAGCTGGAAGATATTTCTGAAGAGCACTTCGACCGTACGCTCAAGACCAATCTCTACGGTTACTTCAACATGGCGAAGGCGGCCGTTCCCATGATGGGGGAGGGCGGATCGATCGTCATGACCGGCTCGGTTACGGGGCTGCTCGGCAACAAGAATCTGCTTGATTACTCGATGACCAAGGGCGGTATTCACGCCTTTGCACGCTCGCTCGCCTCGCAGCTTGTCGACCGCGGCGTACGCGTCAATGTCGTCGCGCCGGGGCCGGTATGGACGCCGCTCAATCCGGCCGACAAACCGGCGAAAGTGGTCAAGGGGTTCGGCAGCGACACACCGATGCGGCGCCCGGCCCAACCCGAAGAGATCGCGCCTGCGTTCGTGTTTCTCGCAGCTCCAAGCTGCTCCAGTTACATCACCGGCGAGATCCTCCCGATCATCGGCGGCTACTCGGGCGGTTAATGTTCAACGATATCTGTTTTGCAAAGTATCGCAGCTCTTTGCTTGCGTCTGAAACAAACTTCTCCGCTGTCTGTTTATCTGCCGAGGTCTAAAAATGGTGGCCGCTGCCTGGAAGCTGCTGGTGGATGCCACGCTGTCCTTCATCGATGACGAAGCCTTGAGCCGTGGCGCTGCCATTGCTTTCTATGCTGTTACTTCTTTGGCCCCCGTAGTGCTCATCGTGGTTGCGATTGCTGGCCTGGTCTTTGGCCGGGAGGCTGCGCAGGATGCGATCAGCGGCCAATTCAGCGGGCTGATGGGAGGGCAGGCTGCCGATGTATTGCAGTCCGTGATCGCCAGCGCTTCGGCCAAGTCATCGGGCATCATTGCGACTATCAGCGGAATAGCCATGTTGATTGTTGCCGCCTCCGGCGTATTTGCGGAGATGCAAGCGGCGCTCAATACGATCTGGAAATCGCGCGGCAGGGAAACGGCACTTTCGCGGCTGATTCGCGCGCGCGTTACAAGCTTGGGATTGGTGGCGGCCCTGGGATTTTTGCTTGTAGTGTCGCTTGTCATAAGCGCCGGGCTAACGGCTTTATCGAATTATCTAAATCGGATGCCGGTGGGTACGTCGATCCTATTCGGCTTGAATTTTGTTGTGTCATGGCTGCTCTTCGCCCTGCTGTTCGCAGCGATTTACAAGATGCTGCCCGATCGCATGCTTCAGTGGAGGGATGTGATCGTCGGCGCGTTGATGACATCTCTTCTGTTTAACATCGGAAAGACAGTCATCGGCTGGTACATCGGCAGCAGCGCCATCGCTTCGAGCTACGGTGCTGCCGGTGAACTCATAGTATTGATGTTGTGGGTCTATTACTCGGCCCAGATCTTCCTGTTCGGTGCTGAGTTTACAAAAGCCTATGCAAATGCGCATGGCAGCAAGCGCAGAAAGCCGGTCGGCGCAGGCGGGCGGCGGATTTCGCCTGATAATTAAAGGCGAGAGGCGCAGCTAGTTATCTTTTGCGCCTTGTCGAATCCATGTTCGAATGCTGGCTCGATCGCAACTCGAGAGTTGTTTTTTGCCGTGCGGCATGCGCAAAGCGGGCGACACGCGCCAATCCAGCAACAACATCAAATTACTGCTCTCCGGCTCGCGCGGGATGACCATGGGTCCGAACTTTGTGCCTTTCATGATCCCCGCATAGGTCGTCAGGTCCAGGCCACTCTTTTCATAACCAGCCCCTCCCAACTCATGGCACGAAGAGCAACGCCATTTCAAAAGCGGGAGAATATCCTCCTTGAAACTCACGATTTCTTCAGCCGCGCACGCCTTCTGTGCGCCCAGAGTGCCTATGGCGGCAATCGTCCCGACACCCAGCGTGATAACGGTCACGAGCAACAAAGGCGACCTTGTCATATGACAATCCTTCCCTTCCCGAGGCCAACCGCGTCTTATTATTCAGACGACGGGCCGGTCGGTTCATGATTGAATATTAGAGTGCAAATGATGTTCCAAGGGTTTGATTTGCATCAAGCGGAGCGGCGGCGTGCCCCCTCTGACAAATTCCATTATTCGTTCAGCCCCAGCGATTTTGTAAATTCATCAAGGCGCTGCTGCTTCTCTGTATTGCCGGCGATCGTTTGGCGGGCATTCGCTGCGGCCTCCATAGCCTTGTTGCGGTCACCGAGGACCACATACGACCGCACAAGCTGAAGCCAGCCGTCAAAATCTGATCCGTCTTTATCCAGGCGGTCAGCGAGGCGAGCAACCATGCTTCGAATCATGCTATTTGCCGCCTCGCTCTGAGGGGCTGTACCGGATTCCGTGTTCGTTTGCACGCTCGCTTCAGTTGAATTCGAATTATGATCAATGTTGAAACGCTGCAGCGCTTCATCAAACATCTGCAATTTTGCTTGATCGTCAGCGAGTGCAGCACGCGCGTTCTTGATCGACGCAGCTGCCTTTTCCGTTTCTCCCATTGCAGCATACGATCGGACCAACATGATCCAGCCGTCCGGATCGGATCCGGACTTTTGCAAACGATCGCTCAGACGGCTGACCATGGTTGGCAGCGCTTCGTCCGAATGTTGGCGCGGCCCAACCGTCGAGTTTTCCGTCTGGGCAGACGAGACAACCCCGCCCGCTTCAAGCTCGTTTAACGCCGCATCGAAATGCTGCCGCTTATCCGCATCGCTTGCGATCGCTTGCCGCGCTTCGGCGATTGCAGCTCGCGCCTTATCGAATTCGCCCAATACCTTGTAGGACCGAACCAACTTTATCCAATTGTCTGGATTCGATCCGTCTTGTTTCAGGCGGGCCGCAAGCCCATCGACCATGCTGCGGATCATGGCGTTTTGATCCGGTGATTGGCCTGCCGGAGCTTCAGAGGCCTTCGGTGCCGCCGGGCCATTGGAATTGTTTTCCACCCGCGCCAATGCCGCGCGTACATCGGCTACCCAATGAGCGCTGGTCGGCGCGTCGGCAATGAGCTCGCGCCAGATTTTGGCGGCCTCGTCAGGTCTCCCGTCCTGCTCGGCGGCGGTCCCCAAATAGTAGCGGGCGCTAACGGATTTTTTATTCAGGATCACTGCGCGGACAAACGCGCTCTTTGCTTCGCTCGTGATGATTCCGTTTGCTTCCGCCGCCAAGGCCTCGCCAAGGTTGGCTTGTCGATCTGCAGTTTCACCTAGCAGGGCAATGCTGTTTCGCCAGGCATTGGCTGAATCCGTGTAGCGGCCAATTTGCATGTAAACCGGTGCCAAGGTTTCCCAACCCCGACCGTCTCGTGGATTCTTCTGGAGATAGGATTCGACTTTTGCAATCAGAGCGGTAACGGCTGGCGCCTGTGGGCCGGCAGTGCGTTCCGAAGACTCGGTTGCCGATGCAAGCTCCGGCGACCCGAGGCGGACATAAAGGCCGACGGAACCGACGGTTAGCAGCGCGATCGATGTCAATGTCACCGCGAGCTTGCGCCAGCCCCTTTGCGAAGGCGGAGCGGCAGCAAGGGTCTCGACTGTATCCGCAGCATTGAGCAGCCGCCGGGATATTTCAACGCGTGCGGCCTCCGCTTCTCCTTCTTGGATCAAGCCAACCGCGACATCGCGCTCAAGCTCATTCAACTGATCGCGATAAATCGCAATGTCGCCACCGGAGCGCAGCGCTATTCTGGTAAAAGCGAGCGGCCAAATCACGGCAAACGCTGCTGCGCAGGTCATTGCCGTCAAGATCAGCCAAAACATCATTGCACTGGTCTACAAATGGTCGGCGTCGCCATCCGATGCAGGCTAGAATCCGTCACCTTGAGCGCGCAACTAACGTGTCGGTAAATCAGCCCGTCATTTGGAAAGCTTGTAGCCGTTCGCCTTGAATTTCTCTCCGAATGATTTGAGCTTTCCGCCCCCTGCGGGGTTTTGATGGCACTGACCGCATGGCAGTTTGGTTTGGGCCGCATATTCAGGTTTCGCGTTTGCTGGCGATGGCACGCCTAGCGTTGTTGCAACGACTAAGAATGCTGTCGCACCAAACCCGACAGCGAGAATGCGGACTTTGATCATCAGATTCTCCCAATTCCAAGTCAGAGACTTTACTGCCGCCGCATTCCGCCTCAAGTAAAAAATCGAATGATCATGGAGTAAATATTTACCGCTGAACACGAATGCCACACTCCGCAAATTTCGGTGAAACATACCTGCTAAGGCCTTGATCCCCATAAATTTTGAAAGAGAATGATCGTGGGGGGTGGGGATGTTTCCGCGACAGTTGTGTCCTGGTTCCTTTTTTCGCGCCGGTAGCCTGTGTTTCTGGCACAGGTGTGCGGTGAGCATTGCCGCCGCTACATTGGTCATCATCCCCGCAATCATTTTTTTAAGTCCGGCAGCGGAAGCGGACTCGCAAAGCGACGCTGTATTGGCATTACGCGATTTCGTTCAGTTGCTCGATCAGCAACCAAGCAATTTCGCGCAAGACGAATCGGCCGACGCCGCCATTGCAGCCCTTGCCTCCTTTAGTGAACGCGTTGGCGTCACACCACCGTCGCCGACCGCCGAACTGCCGAAATTAGCCGAGGCCGACAATCTGATAGATTTTTTGCGTGGATTGAATTCGCCTTCGCAACCTTCTTCAGCGCCTTCCGAGACATCGAAAAAAGGTCCGGTGGCGGGAGGAACGAAGCCAAGCAATCCCGTCGAGGCGACGTATGTCGGCGCAAAAGTTTGTGCGACTTGTCATGCGACCCAGGCTGAATCATTCAGCCACACACTCATGGGCCGCATCGGCAAGACGCAAAAGGGCAAGTTCGACTGCGAGAATTGTCACGGTCCGGGCTCGGCGCATGTGAAGGCGGGAGGGGGACGCGGGGTCGGAGGGATCATCTCATTTCGTCCGGAAGATCAATCCCGCACCGCCGCAGAAAACAATGCAATCTGCCTCAACTGTCATGAACGCGGCGACCGGACATACTGGAATGGCAGCACACACGAAACTCGCGGCCTGATGTGCACCAACTGCCATACCGTGATGAAACAGGTCTCGCGAAAATTCCAATTGAGAACAGCGTTCGAACCGGACACCTGCTTCCAGTGTCACAAGGATCGGCGCGCGCAGATGTTCCGCACGTCGCACATGCCCCTGCGCGAAGGCAAGATGGTTTGCTCGGACTGCCACAACCCGCACGGCAGTGCCACCGAAGCGATGCTGCGGGAGAATTCGATCAACGACACTTGCTACAAGTGCCATGCAGAAAAACGTGGACCGTTCCTCTTCGAGCATACGCCCGTGCGCGAAAACTGCCTGAACTGTCATGACCCGCACGGCTCTGTGAACGAATACATGCTGAAGGTCTCGCGGCCGCGGCTATGCACCGAGTGCCACGCCTTCGGTCATGGCACGACCAGCGGTCCGCTGGTCGTCCAATCGATCAGTCGTCAGTGTCAGAATTGCCATACCGAAGTTCACGGCACGAACAGTCCATCGGGAGCGTTACTGCACAGGTAGGAGAGTTTAAGAGACTTCATTTTGCTGATCGGATGAATACCGGAGGGGTCCGGGGGCGAGCGCAATGAAACGTCAAGTCATTCTCATATTGTTGTCAAATGCATTGGTTCTTCCAGGCATCGCTATTGCGTCAGCCGCCGACGTGCAGAGCACGAGCGCTCCGTCGGTCGCGGATACCTGGTGGGAGTTTCACGGAAATGTCGAAGCCGGCGGCCGAATTCTTCGTGAACGATCCAAACAAAAGCGGGCTGGCGAGCCGGGGGCAGAAGAGCCTCGGCAAGTATTACGAATATAGCGACGTGAAGCCCGGCCCCTTCGGCGATGCCTGGCTCAATGGACAAACCAAGGACGGCCTCTACAGGTTCGATATCTGGGGCGACAATATCGGCTACAACGATCAGCGATACGAAGCTTTGGGATCGAAGGCGGGCGAGTACTATCTTGGCTTTGAGTGGGACCGAACTCCGCATATCTATAGCACCAACGCACAGACGCTTTATCGCGGCTTCGGAGGCCCGGCTCTTGTTTTGCCCTCCGGGCTGTCCGCCGCATTATTCGGGGGTGACGCTACTCACGGTGCGGGGTGCACGCCGAACATCAGTGGCCAAGGCCAACCCGGCGGCTGCGGTAATCCCCTTGGCACCACCGCCGCCAATCGCGTCGGCACTATCATCAACAACAACGTCTACACCACCGACATCGGAATCCGCCGCGACACCGCCGCTGCCAATTTCCGCTGGACCCCAATGGATGCTTGGGACATCAACTTCAATTATTCGAACATGCATCGCTGGGGCACGCAGGTAGAAGGCGTTGTCTTTTCCCCTGGTACCAGTGGCGTTGCAGCGCAGGTGCCAAAACCAGTCAATGACACCACGCAGAATTTCGGCGTGAGCGGGGAATATAAAGGGACCTCGCCCTGGGGTAAGAATTTTACGTTCAAGCTCGGCTACAGCGGCTCGATCTTCGAAGAGAACCAAAACTCCTATCTGGTGCAGAATCCATTCTGCGGCGCGTCGGGGGCTCCGCCGAGTGATGTAGGCGAATGCGCGCGCAACGGTTCCCCATCCAGCCCGTTTGCCTTGATGACGCTGTGGCCCAACAACTCGGCGCACGGCGTCAATTCGACGTTGGGCGCGGATTTACCGCTCAACAGTCGCTACATGGGCACTCTTGCCTATACGTGGATGCGGCAAAATGATGCCTTCATCGCCTCTCCATACACGCAGCTGTTGAACTCTTCCAACGGCACTCCTCTCATTCCGGCTCCAGGCCTGCCCGCAGCAAGCTTGAATGGAGCCGTCAACACGTTCCTCTCTAACAACGTGCTGACGACACAGATTAGTCCCGAGCTGAAATCGAAGCTCAACTACCGTTATTACAACTACGACAATGCCACGCCGGAACTGCATTTCCCTGACTGGACGCTGACAGACGTCAGAAGCGCCAACAGCATAACCGCGGCCTATGCTCCAGTCACCGCGCTTTCAGTGTCCTACCTCAAACAGAATGCCGGCGGAGAACTGGCATGGTCCCCCACCCGTCAGTGGAACCTCGGGGCTGGCTATGGCTGGGAGCGATACGACTGGGCGCGGGAAAGCGCAAATTCAACTCACGAGAATACAGGCAAGGTGTTCGCCGACTACAAGCCTTGGATTTGGCTTTCGGTACACGCGAGCTACAGCCTTTCCGACAGGCACTATGACAATTATCAATATCGCGGCTACGCCAATCTCCAATGGCCAGATACGCTATGTCTCCAGGAACCGCCCGGGTCCTGTAACGTGCAGTACTCCACTGCCTTCCGGCAGTTCTATCTCGACAACCGCCAGCGCCAGATTGCCAAGCTCTCGGTCCCGATTGACGTGGTGCGCGGCCTGACCGTAACGCCCACCTTCGGATACCAGGATGACAATTATTCGATCAGCGCGACAGAAGTTGGATTGACGCGATTGCAAGCCGTCAAAAGCGGAGTCGAACTGGCCTATGCTTTCAATCCTGATACCACCTTCCTGGTTGGCTATATGAACGAGCAATACAGGCAAAACCTGAAGTACACGACCGCAAGCGTCGAAGGGGCCCTGACCGCGGGCAATGTCTGGCACGCCGACATCATCGATCACGTGAACACTCTGATGGCAGCTGCCAATTGGCGTCCGGTCGGTGACAAGCTCGATTTGCGCCTCTCGTACACGATCTCGCTGTCCAAGGACGATCAGCCGATTAAGTCTGATGCCGGCGCCCAACCCGCGGCATCACAAGGCGGAAACTTTCCCGACGTAAAGGGCCAGTGGTCGCGCCTGGAAGCCATGGCTAAATACAATTTCGACAAGGACTCCGTCCGCTTCCTCGGTATCAACGGCCAAGCCTACGCCAAGCTGCGTTACGTCTGGGAGCGCAACAGTGTCAACAATTTCGACCAGGACATTATGCAGGCTTACATGCAGCCGATCATCAGTAGCACTGGCTACATGACTTGGATGGCTTACAACAACCCGAACTACAACACTCACCTGATCGGCGCCTCGCTCGGCGTCAATTGGTAGAAATCATGAACCTCAAGCCGCCAACAAACGGGTAACGCGATTTGATCTCAGTCAACGCGCATCCCAGTTTTTTATCGAATACAGACACCGAAGTGCTCTCACTCTGGTCGACCTACTGATCTAATTCACCGCCAGGGACTATAATGAGCGACCCCCATTCGCCCTCCCGAAAAAGCCTGATCGTGCGGATCTGGACGTTTCTCTTGCGGCCAAGCTCCCGCTTTTCGCTTGCAACTTTGCTTATAGCTGGCGGCATTGGGGGTGTACTGTTCTGGGGCGGGTTTAACTGGGCCCTCGAGCTGACAAACACCGAGGCGTTCTGCATCTCATGCCATGAAATGCGGGACAACGTTTACAAGGAACTGCAAGAGACCATTCACTACAAGAACCGGTCCGGCGTTCGAGCGATCTGCTCGGACTGCCACGTCCCTCATGAATGGTTTTATAAAGTCAGACGGAAAATCCAGGCGAGCAACGAGGTGCTGCACAAGGTCCTCGGGACGATCAGCACACCGGAAAAATTCGAGCAGCATCGGCTGGAACTTGCGCAGCATGTCTGGGCCACGATGAAGGCAAACAATTCACACGAATGCCGGAACTGTCACTCGGCGGCAGCTATGGACCCGCATAAACAGAAGGAAGCCGCGGCAAGCGCCATGGCTGCAGGGTTTCAGGCAGGTCTGACCTGCATCGATTGCCATAAGGGCATCGCTCATCATTTGCCAAAAATGCCCGACGAAGATGAGGAAGAGCCAAAGAAGCAATAGCCGCGCAAATTGAGCGGGGGAGATATAGGCATGTCCAATGGTGAACACTTGCATAGTCTGAAGCCATTGACTGGCATTGCGTATGGAATAGCCGTAGCAGGAGCTCTGGCACTGGTCGCGGCGCTGGCAACTTTCGCTGTCCCGCACCGCGCGGACGCGCTGCCTGCGTATGCGCAGCAAACCGGCCTCGCATGCGGTCGGTGCCACGTGAGCGCGGCTGGGGGTGGTCCCCGCACTGCTTTTGGAAATGCCTTCGCTGCCAACGGCCATAAGCTGCCGTCTGCAGGCAAACCAGCTAAACCGGCTGCTGGAGCCAAAACCGCTGCACCTTCGCCGGCTAAGGTGGCTGCCCCGCCGCCACCGCCGCCACTGTCTTACCCTGCTGTGACGGCAAATCCCGGCAGCTACTACTCTCCCGCCGTCAATCCCTATTTCGGGCATGTACCGGAGCTGAGTTATTCGAATTCGACCGACACAAGGATATATCCATTCGGAAATAGATAAGTCCGATGGACAAGGCCACTTTGTCTTGCGCGCGTGCGCTAGCTGACAAGCGTGTCGTTGTAAGGCCGCCGAACTACGCGTTGCGTATTTCCTGAACGCAGGCAATAAAAAACCAGCCGAGAAATACGACTGCCGCCAAAACGAAACATGACTCCGCGGCGAGCATTGTCCAATCTGCGAGCGCGGTTACGCCCAGGAAGGCCGATAAAGCCAAAAACAATCCTCCCACCACAGCGAATATTCCCGCAAGCAGAGGTGCCGGCATATTCATCTCCGACTGTTGCAGCGTGTTTGTATCTTCACGCTAGATCATATTGCATGTGCGCAATAAACACCGAATAATCGCCAATGGCTAGGCAGTTTCGGTTGATCCCGACTCCGAACATTCAAGGCGATCAGCCAGCGGTTCGTGATCGTCAGCGACACGAAGCATCATCGCGCTCAGCGAGAGAAGGCGTGACGTTCGACGGTGCGTGGATGTCCGCTCTTGGAAGCGGGAACCCGCGCTGCCGCGCCTCTAGCCCATCTGGCTTCTGCGTCCAGTGCTTGGGTTTAATGGTCCTTTGCGCTCGCGCCGCAATCCTTCCGGGATCGACTGGTCGCGTGCCGGCCACAAGGCGGGGGCAAGTGGCTGAGCAAATACGGCACTTTTTACTTCGAATGCCCGATTAATATATGCGAATTCGAGCCAGAGACCACCAATCACATGAGCAAAGAAAATAAGTGGACCTGCTACCATGCAGATGGCCGCCACGTTGAAAAACCAATCACCTGCTGCGCTGGCGTGGGCAAGGCTCGAAACCACCAAAGCGACAACACCAAGCGCCGTGATTGCTGCGGCAAACGTTGGAAAGAATTTCATAAGGCAAATAGCAACCGAATTCTCTTCTGGCGCTTTGCGTTATGTCAATATTCCAAGCGTTTTTCATGGCCGTTTTGGGTCAGAAGCCACGCCTATTCGGAAACGGCTGGCGTCAAAGCTGTTCTGGGCGCGTGCGTCTGAATTTCGTCGAATCGGTTTTATTTCCTGGTATCAATGCACGTTGGTTAAGCGCGTTCCGTTGGCCGGTGTTCGAGTGGTCAGTTCGCGGCCGAATGACCAGAGATAGTACGATGACGAATCGGCTAAATGGAAAAACAGCGATTGTGACTGGTGCTTCGCAGGGCATTGGTCTCGCGGTCGCCAAGCGCCTATTTAATGACGGCGCAAATGTCGTTCTCACTTTCTTGCCCGAGCATGGCCGAGCCGAGGAGGTAACCGCGCAGATCGGTGCCCCCGCAGGCCGTGTCTTGGTGGTCGCGGGCGATCTTCGGGAAATTGATTTCGTACCGCGGCTGTTCGATGCGGCTCAGCGCCGTTTCGGTGCTCCCGACATTGTCGCAGCGATTGCCGGCGTTAACCTGAACAGGAATGTTATTGATACAAGTGAGGATGACTACGATCGCATATTCGGTATCAATGCCCGCGCGACTTTCTTGATCTTTCGCGAGGCGGCGCGAACTATTCGCGACGGCGGCCGCATTATCGGTGTATCGAGCAACATGGTATTGCAGGGAAGAGCCGGCCACGCGCTATATGCAGCAAGCAAGGCGGCGATCGAGCAATTCGCGAAGACTCTTGCAAAAGAGCTTGGCGGACGCGGCGTGACAGTCAACGCGATCGCGCCAGGTCCCACCGACACCCAAATGGTGTCACAGCTTTCGCGCGAAACTGCTCCGGGTATCACGCCGTTGGGTAGGCTCGGCCGTCCCGACGACATTGCTGACGTGGTGGCATTTTTGGCATCGGACGATGCGCGTTGGATCACTGGTCAGATTATCGGCGTGAATGGAGGAATAATCTAATTAGCGCTCGCGTTTGAATCGGGCATTCATTTGTTGCCCACCCCCACCTTTGTATGGTTCACTACGAACTCGGTGCCGTGGGAGTGCGATGTCCTCCGAACAATTAATTCAAGGCATCATCGGCGGTCTCGCGATCGGCTGCATTTATAGCCTGATTGCTCTTGGCATCACGATCATTATACGCGCCACAGAAATCCTGCACTTCGCGCAAGGCGAATTGTTGATGATTGGCGCAATGGCAGGATTATCCGCGATCTGGATGGTCGATCTTCCGTTTGTGTTTGTTTTGTTTATCGGAATGGTTGGCGGTGGCATCGCGGCAGTGGCCATCGAGCTATCCGTCTACCGCACGTTGCGCACATTGCGCATGCCTCTCATCAACATTGTCATCTCAACCTTGGCTGTCTCCCTCATTCTACAGAATGCGGCGCGTCTCATTTGGGGATCAGAGCCGCTACGCTATCCGGCACTGTTTCGTGTGCGCGGTATCGACATTGCTGGTTATGCTGTTTCACCACAGCTCATTTGGATATTGGTGCTTGGTTTTGTGATGATGGGAGTCCTACAACTGTTTTTTCGCTACACCCGCCTCGGGATCGCGATGCAAGCGGCGGCGCAGGACGGCGAAGCTGCCCAACTTATGGGGATCAGCGTAAAAAAAACTACCACTTACACATTCGCAGTTGCTGGCGTGATGGCGGGCGCTGCCGGCGTGCTGCTCGGGTCGCTATTTTTTGCTTCATTCAATATGGGATTTTTGGTTGGCATTAAAGCGTTCGTGGCGGCGACGCTTGGCGGTCTCGGAAGTCTGACTGGCGCGATGATTGGGGGAATTGCGTTCGGCCTCATTGAGACTTTTTCAGGCGTGCTGATTTCGACAGCATACAAAGACGCCGTCGGAATGGTCGTTTTGATAGCAATTCTGTTGCTGGCTCCCTCAGGAATTTTCATGCGCGCGGGCCGCAGGATCTGAGCTCGATGCAAACCGGCACAATCAGAAGTCCTTGCTCTTGTTGTGTTTGCAATCGTGCCATTCGTCCAAACCAACACCTACTGGCAGCACGTCTTCGGCGTTGCGCTGATCGGCGCGATTTTGGCCCTGGGCATGCAGCTTCTCGTTGGAATGGCGGGGCTGCTATCCCTTGGCCAGGCCGCGTTTTACGGCATTGGCGCTTATGTTTCTGCCGTGCTGACCTTACGTTTCGGTGTGCCGTTCACTTTTGCGTTTCTCGCAGCAGGCTGCGTAGCCGCAGTTTCCAGTCTCCTACTGGTACCGATCGTGAAACTGCCGAGTTCAAGTCTCGCGGTGGCGACACTCGGGTTCAACATCATTGTTTATCTCATCATGCTGAATGAAGACTGGGCCACCGGCGGCAGCTATGGCCTGTTGAATGTCCCGGCACCGCGTATCTTTGGTTTTGAGTTTACCTCCGAGCGCGACATGTATTTTCTGATTTTGGCAGTCGCTGCGCTGGTCTATTTTTCGATTGAAAGACTTTCGAATTCGCGTTTCGGGCGTGCACTAAGGGCGATTTCGCAGGACGAAGACGCTGCACGGGCCTGTGGAATCTCGACCATCCGGTACAAGAGCAAGTGCTTTCTTGTTGCCGCGTTTACGGCCGGAATTGCGGGCTCCCTCTATGCCCATCACGCGCGGTATCTCAATCCCAACGACTTCACCTTCAACAAATCAATCGAAATACTAATCATGGTTGTGGTGGGTGGCTTAGGCAGCCTTCCGGGTGCAGTCATTGGCGCGCTTGTCATCGTTTTCATGCCCGAATTCTTGCGCTCGTCAGGCGAACTGCGGCTTATTCTGTTCGGCGCACTGGTCGTCGTGCTAATGGGGGTAGGCCGCGGCGGAATTGCGGGGCTTCCAATGTTGCTGGTGCGATTTGTTCAACGCTTACGTTCAGACGGTGGACGAGAAGTCGAAATCCGCGGAGGTAAAGCAGTGACAGTCCTGCTGCGTACATCGCAGCTTTCATGCCGGTTCGGCGGCTTGATTGCTGTCAACGCAGTGGATCTTTCGGTGGAAGCAGGCAACGTACATGGTCTGATCGGACCGAACGGTGCCGGCAAAACGACGTTTCTTAATCTTATCTCGGGACATATCCGCCGGACAGGCGGCACGATTAATTTTGACGGTAGAGAACTTGGCTCAATGCCGCCTAAATCACGAGCGGCGGCGGGAATCCGACGAACTTTCCAAAATCTGCGCCTGTTTCGTGAGATGACGGTCATCGAAAACGTGATGGTGGGTCTGCATGCCAACACCCGTAGTGATGTATTTCCTTCGCTGATGCGGACCCGTTCGCAACAGGTCGAAGAAAAGGAGATTGCGGATCGTGCGCGCGAGGCTCTCGATTTTGTAGGGCTATTGAATTTCGCAGATGCGGCGGCTGGCAGTCTGTCCTATGGGCATCAACGGTTGCTCGAAATTGCGCGCGCGTTCGTCGCAAGGCCGAAGTTGATTTTGGCGGATGAACCGGCCGCCGGTCTAAACGGGGCTGAGGCAAGTCAGTTGGTCAGTCTCATCCGGCGCATTCAGGCTCTCGGCATTACTCTGATGCTGGTGGAACACCATATGGAAGTGGTGATGCGCGCGTGCGATCGCATTACCGTCCTCAACTACGGCAAGAAACTCGCGGACGGCAGTCCGGCCGACATACGGGATCATTCGGGCGTGATCGAGGCCTATCTGGGCACAAAATCGATTTACAAGACACGCCGTGAGAGTGCCGAGGCGGCCCATGTTGCGCATTGAGAACCTGCATCTCGATTACGCAAAGATTCCGGCGCTTCGCGGCGTTGATATGGACATCCGCAGCGGTGAGATCGTCGCGTTGATCGGTGCGAACGGCGCTGGCAAATCAACGACGCTGAAGGCGGTTTCCGGGCTGGTCGGCCCCTCCGCTGGGAGGATCGAGTTCAACGGATCATCCATCGCCGGTCTTCCGCCAGAAAAAATTGTTGAACTGGGAATCATTCACGTACCGGAAGGCAGACGCGTATTCCCGCGCCTGACTGTCGAGGAAAATCTTAGGGTCGGTGCATACCCCGTGCGAGCGCGAGCCAGTGAAAAGCAGTCGCGCGACCATGTTTACAGTCTGTTTCCGAGACTGGCAGAGCGCCGCCGACAAGCGGGCGGTTCGCTCAGCGGTGGCGAACAACAGATGTTGGCCTTCGGACGCGCCATGATGGCTAAACCGGTGCTGCTGCTATTGGACGAACCCTCGTTGGGCCTTGCCCCAATATTGGTGGAAGAAGTGGCGCAAGCCATTGAGCGCTTTCACGAGGATGGCGCGACCATTCTTTTGGTCGAGCAAAATGCCGAGCTTGCACTCGGCATGGCATCGCGCGGATTCGTGATTGAGACAGGCCGAATTGTACTCACCGACACGGCGCCCAACCTTCTCAATAATCCCAAGGTTTGGGCTAGCTATCTCGGCCGTGAAGACTGGGAAGTTGAGATCGATAAGGAACGTCGCGGCTCTACGTCTACAAATTGAATACGCTTAACCCAAAAGGGGAGGACGGACATGACTCGATTAAAAGGTCGTTTCGTGACAACTGGGCTACTTGCCTCCGCACTGATGTTAGTCACCGCGGGCGCAATGGCCGACACAATCAAAATCGGAGTGTTTGGACCATTTAGCGGCGACGCTGCTGCTACCGGAGCTGCCGAAAAAGAGGCTGTAGACCTCGCCATCAAGGAAAAAAATGCTGCCGGCGGTATTCGCGGCAAGCAAATCGAAGCGGTTTATGCCGACGATGCCGGCAAACCGGAAGAGGCAGTTAATGTCGCCAAGCGACTGACAGCCCGCGATAACGTCTCAATCTTAATTGGCAGCATTAGTAGCCCTGCGAGCCTTGCAGCCTCTCAGATTGCCGCTCAGTCGCAAACAGCCCAGATCGTAGTGTCGGGAACGGCGCAAAAAATAACCACGCAGGGAAACAAATGGGTTTTTCGTTCACCTGTTCCGGACACGAAATTAGCCGGTGACCTCGCAGGCTTCATTCACGAGAAGTTTCCAAACGCCAAAAAGGTAGCCTTCCTGTACGTGAATGATGATTTTGGACGCGGCGGATTCGAATCGTTCAAGGCCGGCGGACAGAAATACGGCCTGGAGATCGTGGCCGAAGAAAGATACGCGCGCGGCGATCTGGATTTCACCGCCCAGCTTGGCCGTATCAAGGCCAGCCCGGCTCAGGTGCTGGTCGAGTGGTCGCGTTACGCCGAAGGTGCGCTGGTCGCAAAGCAGTTCGCGCAAATGAACATGACGCTGCCGCGCTTTGGATGCGACGGTGTCGCCATTCCAAAATACGTTGAGCTCGGTGGCGATGCGGTGAACGGTGTATTCTATATGACTCATTACAGCAGCGCGACGACAGCGAATATCCCGGCGGCGCAAAAGTTCATCGCCAAGATCAAGCAGGCCTATGGCAAGGTGGCGGATGCCTATCATGCCGAAGCCTACGATGCGATTACAATGGCGCTGCTCGCAATCGAACAGGCCGGCAGCGAAGACCGAAGCAAGATTCGCGATGCCTTGAGCAAAGTGAGCTTCGAGAGCACACGCGGTCCGTTCAAATTTGACGAAAAGGGCGACCCGCTGCTGGTAACTCATGTTGTGAAGATCGTCGGCGGTAAGGAAACCAACGGTCGCGACATCCCAATTCAGCAATAGCCAACCCGAATAAAAATGCGCGCACGCGATTTCCGCGTGCGCGCAATAACCGGTTCAGGAAGAGGATCATCGTATGGGTATCAAAGTAATCAATTCAGACGTCCCGCGGCCGCTCGCGAATTATTCTGAAGCCTCCATAGCAAACGACCTCGTTTTCACGGCCGGGCAGCTTGCCAGCGACTTCAAAACCGGTGTGCCGCCTGAGGCTCGCAGCCATCCGAATTTTCCGTTCTACGGCTCCGATATCAAGCTGCAGGCGGACTACATTTTGAAAAACATGGCGAAGACTTTCAAAGCTGCCGGCACTTCATTGGACCATGTGATCAAGGCGCAGGTCTTTCTGACAGACCTAAATGACTTCAACGGGTTCGACGAAGTTTGGAAACAACATTTCAAAGTGCCGCCACCGCGTACGACGGTTGGTACAACGGGTCTCTTGGTCAAGGACACCCTCGTTGAAATAGACCTGATCGCGACGATGCCAGGTAAGCCGGGCACGGTCATCGCGTCGGGCGCGCCGAAGCCACTCGCAAACTATTCCGAAGCAATGCGGGCGGGCGACCTTGTTTTCGCGGCCGGACAATTGGCCAGCGATTTCAAATCCGGTGTGCCGGCCACGGCCAGGCGTGGTGAAAACTTTCCATTTTATGGCTCGGATATCCAGCTCCAGACTGAATTCGTGCTTGAAAATCTCAAGAAGACTTTCGAGGCGGCGGGAAGCTCGCTCGACCACGTGGTCAAGGCGCAGGTTTTCATGACCAACTTGAATGACTTCGCCGGTTTCGATCAGGTCTGGAAACGGTATTTCAAGGTACCGCCGCCGCGCACGACGGTTGGAACGACTGGGCTGTTAGTCAGGGAGACGTTGGTTGAGATTGATCTGATCGGCTACGTCCCGCGTTCCGATCTCAAACACGAGGTGATCAAGTCTGGCGCGCCGCGGCCGCTCGCCAACTATTCCGAAGCGTTCACACTTGGGAATTTTGTTTTCGCGGCGGGGCAAATCGCCAGCGATTACAAAACCGGGGTGCCGCCAGAAGCGCGGAAGCATTCAAACTTTCCGTTCTATGGCTCCGATATCAAGCTGCAAACTCGCTATATTCTCGAGAACCTCAAGCAGACGTTCGAAGCGGCCGGCAGCTCGCTCGATAACGTCGTCAAGTCCCAGGTATTCATGACGGATTTGAGGAACTTCGCTGCCTTCGACGAGGTGTGGAAGCAATATTTCAAGGTGCCACCACCTCGGACCACGGTCGGGACCAGCGGGTTGCTGGTTAAAGACGCTTTGGTTGAGATTGACCTTATCGCTACACGCTAGCGTTTGTGGGGAAACTGTCCATGGGCGGTCTGGCGGCGAAGATTCGTCGCCATTTCGCTAGTCGTCAGAACCAATAGCAGATGTCCCGAGTTCGCTTTACCCCGCCCGGCGATCGTTGCTAGGCTCTGGGGCTTACCAATCGCAATCGTTCCGGGGAGGATAATGAAATGATCAAGGCATTTCGCGCTCTCTTTGTGAGCGGGGCAGTACTCAGTCTTCTGGCCATAAGTCCAGCGGCGCAAGCGCAGGATAAGACGGTAAAGATAGGGGCGCTGTTTCCCATGTCCGGACCTGGTTCGTATTTCGGAACCCAGGATAAACAGGGTGTTGAACTTGCACTGGAGCAGCTCAACAAGACTGGCGTGAATGGCTACAAGTTTGTTGTTCAATACGAAGATTCAAGCTGTGGCCCGCTTCCCGCCACGCAGGCTGCCAAGCGATTGATCGAGCAATTCAAGCCGGACGTCATAATCGGCGAAGAATGTTCGGATGCCACGCTCGCCGTCATGCCGATCGTCGAACAGGCGAAGGTGCCATTGCTCAACGCCGGTTCTTCCTCAATCAAGATCACAGAGCCAGGCAATCCGTGGACATTTCGGATCATGCCGAATGAAGTCATGCAAGGCATCAACCTGGCGGACAATGCCTATAAGCGCCTCAATGCGCGCACCGCTGTCTTGCTGTTCGAAAATACCAATGCCGGCATTGGCAATGCGCAGGTGTTCAAGGACACCTTCACGAAGCTTGGCGGCAAAGTTCTGGCTGAAATCGGATTTGGCCGCGACGTGAACGACTTCACCTCAATCGCAACACGCGTCGCAGGCCTTGGCAAGATTGACGTGATCCCCACATACACGCTTGAAGGCCAGGGTCTCAAGATTACTCAAGCGCTGGCCCAAGCCGGTGTAACCAAAGGCGGTGGCGGTGGCGCGATCCAAATCGGCACGATTTGGCTGCCCTTCGGATTCGAAGAGAAAGCCGGCAAAGCGGCGCTCGGCTACATCCGCATAGTCCAGTTCGATCCGACTGACACTCGCGATGTCGCCAAAAATTTCATCGCTGCATTCAAGGCTAAATACAATGCGGGTCCGACGCACCTGAATGCCCACGCATACGATCAGATCATGTTGATCGCCGATGTGGTCAAGCGTGGGGGCAAGGACGCACAATCAATTCGCGACGGACTCGCCGCCACCAAGAGCTATACCGGCGTCACCGGCAGCGTGGAGTTTGACAAGACTAACCAGAACACCAAGATGGATACCGTTCATTACATGGAGACCAAGCCAGACATGTCATGGACAAGCCTGAAATGGAACTGACCGGACGATGACAACAACGATCGTCCTCCAACAGGCGATCAACGGCGTCGTTCTCGGAAGTCTCTATGTTTTGGTGGCGTTAGGCCTGACGCTGATCTACGGCGTGCTCGTGCAGATCAATTTCGCGCACGCCGACTTTGTCACGCTCGGTGCCTTCGCCGCCTATTTCTTTATGCACCTGTCCGGTGCCGGCTATATCCCCAGTATCGGCGTGGCATTTGTCGTGGGCGGCATCCTCGGCTGGCTGATCAACGCGTCAATTTTTACGCCATTGCGTCGCCAGAGCAACGAGCTCTTGCCCCTTATCGCGACGATCGGCGTTTCGGTCATGATGCAAAACCTGATGTTGGCCTGGTTTGGACCCATTCCCTATGCATTCGAGACGCAATACAGCAGCCAGGTTTTCCGCTTTGCCGGGATCTTCGTCTCCTGGCAAAGTGTCATCATCATCGCGGTTTCGTCGGTAACGATTGCGCTGCTTTACGCGTTCATGAAATTCACGTTTCTGGGCAAGGCCCTGCGCGCAGTTTCGCAAGATCGCGAGACCGCCGGCCTCATGGGCATCAATCCCAACCAACTCATCATGCTGACATTTGTGATTGCATCCGCACTCGCCGGCATGGCCGGCGCAATGCTGGCGCCCGTTCTCGTGCTCACTCCGTTTGCGGGCACTTCAGTAATCGTGAAAGCCTTCGCCATCGTGATCATCGGCGGCTTCGGCAACGTCGAAGGGACGATCCTCGCCGGGCTGATTGTCGGCCTGGTCGAAAGTTACACTACGCAATATCTCGATCCTGGCCTGATCGACATTGTCGTTTTCGCTTTGCTGCTGGTCATGCTGGCCATCAGGCCGACGGGCCTGATTTCGGAAAGACGCGAAGAGAATGTCTGATCCCGCAATCACGCAGGATTTGGCGGCGCGGTCCGCGAGGTTGCTGCCCCGACGAGTGGGATTGTTGCTTGCAGCACTCGCCATTATCGCGCTGCCGCTGATATTCCGCGACACCTATTGGCGCACCAATCTGACGATTTGCGCGATCAATGTGCTGCTTGCGCTTGGTCTTGATTTCATCATCGGCTACGCAGGGCAACTAAACCTTGGACACTCGGCGTTTTACGGTCTGGGCGCCTATGTTTCGACGTTGCTGATCGTCAAGCTCGGCGTTCCATTCTGGGCCGCATTCGTCGGCGGCGTTGCGTTTGCCGGCGTGGCAGGCATGTTTCTTTCACTATTCGCGGTACGCCTGCGCGGCCACTATCTTGCGATCGCCTCGCTCGGCTTTGCGGTCATCATCTATCAAATCTTGCTCAACTGGATAAGCCTGACGCAGGGCCCGCTCGGTATTTACGGCATCGCTCCACCGCCGCGCCTCATTGTTGCCGGTACCGTTATCGCTGACTTCCACAATCTGGCGGCCTTTTTTTATCTGGTGTCCGGCGTGACGTTCATCGTCTACCTGCTGCTCGATCAGCTGGTGCGCTCGCCGGTTGGCGAAACGCTGACCGCTATCCGTGAGGACGAAGTATCCGCCGCCTCGCTCGGCATTAACGGCGCGGCTTGGAAGGTTTTTGCGTTTGGAATAGGCGCCGCCGTTGCGGGTGCGGCAGGCTGTTTTTATGCAAGTTTCGTAGGCACGTTGGTGCCGGAAGCGTTCTTTGTGACTGAAGCGTTCAACATCCTCGCAATGGTCATCGTCGGTGGCATGGGTACCTTAATAGGTCCGGTATTTGGGGCGATTCTGTTGACATTGCTACCGGAAGTCCTGCGCGGGATCGGTGACCTACGGCTCATCGTCTACGGCGCTGCGCTTACATTGGTCGTTTTGTTCATGCCGGGCGGTCTCGCGCAGGCCGCCCGTGTCGTGCGGGAAAAGCTCAAGCTCGGTGGGCCCGCATCATGACCTCCGCCGCCGCAGATATGCGCATGTCGCCTGAACAGCCATTGTTGCGCGCGCAGGCTCTGCGCAAGAACTTTGGCGGTGTGCAGGCCGTTTCAGATGTATCGCTCGATGTGCCCGGGGGCTCCATCTTCGCTATCATCGGACCCAACGGGGCTGGAAAATCGACGCTCTTGAACCTGATAAGCGGCGTCTATCAGCCTGACGCCGGGTCACTGTGCTTCAATGGCCACGACCTTGCCGGAGTGCCATCGCACCGGCGTGTCCGCCTCGGCCTTGCGCGCACATTTCAGAAGATCCGTTTGTTCAAGCAGCTTAGTGTCCTCGACAACGTGATTGCCGGGTTTCATATCCATCACAAAATCCCGATCTGGCAGTATGTCCTGCATGGCGTAGCTTTCGCTCAGGACCAACGGCGCTGCCGTGAGGATGCGCTGCGCTTGCTGGAATTCGTCGGCATGACCGCGCGCCTGCACGTGCTTGCTGGCGCACTGTCATATGGCGAGCAGCGCATGCTTGAGCTCGCGCGTGCACTCGCCACAAGGCCGCAACTTCTCTTGATCGATGAGCCGGCTGCCGGTCTGAACGCGGCCGAAGTTGACGTCTTGCTCGACCGTATCCGCACGGTTCGCGATCGGGGCACGACTGTCATACTTGTCGAGCACAATATGGACCTCGTCATGAATGTCGCCGACCGCATCATGGTGATGGAATACGGCCGACATTTATTTCAGGGGGCGCCGGCCGAGGTACAGAAAAATCCCGCCGTGATCGCGGCTTACCTCGGTGGAGAACTGTCGTGAGTGTGCTTCTGGCTGTCGAAAAACTTGAACTTGCCTATGGTCAGGTGGCGGTCTGCCGGGATATCTCGCTACGGATCGACGGAGGTGAAATCGTCGCTCTCATCGGCGCGAACGGCGCCGGAAAATCCACGATACTGCGTGCTATTGCAGGCGTCCTGCCGCCGCGGCGCGGCTCGATCCTGTTTTGCGGACGGGATGTCACCGCGACGCCCTCGCACGAGCGTACCAATCTCGGAATCGCGCTCGTCCCGGAAGGCCGCCACGTATTTCCCTTTCTCTCGGTACGCGAGAACCTCGAGTTGGGCGGGTTCAAAAGCCGCAAGGATGGTGCGAAAATCCGCCGCATGATTGGCGAGATTTTTGGAATGTTTCCTCGATTATCCGAGCGCAGGACCCAGAATGCCGGGACATTGAGTGGCGGTGAGCAGCAGATGTTGGTGCTCGGTCGCGCGATGATGTCTGAACCGCAACTGCTCTGTCTCGACGAGCCTTCGCTCGGCCTCGCGCCGCTCGTCGTGCAGGACATATTCCGCACGATACGCGCGATCAACGCGACCGGCACGAGCGTCCTCCTGGTCGAGCAGAACGCCCGCTATGCGTTGGAGACGGCGAGCCGCGGTTATGTGCTGCAAACCGGGTCGGTGATCGCGGCTGGGAGCTGCGCCGAACTCAAACAAAACCCGCGAGTCCGGGAAGCTTATCTTGGGCGGATTGCGGCACCCGCCGCTTCATAGAGGGTACGATGCCGGTACACGACAAGTACTCGCTGAAAGGAAAATCGGCGGTGGTCACTGGTGCCGGAAATGGCATCGGCCGGGCGATCTCGCTCGCCTTCGCGCAGGCCGGCGCCGCCGTCGCATGCCTCGACCTCGACGCGAAAGCCGCCGGTGCGACGGTCACTGCAATCGCTAACGAAGGCGGGCGGGCCCTGCCTGTGCAATGCGATGTGGCCAGCGAGGCAGAAGTCGAACGCGCGGTGAAGGCGATTCTCAGCGAATTCGCCGCCATCCACATTCTGGTAAATGGCGCTGCCGGTTACGACCCCAATGGTACGGTACTCGATCTCACCCTGTCCGAGTGGAACCGGGTATTTGGCGTTAATGTCGGGGGTGCGTTTTTGTTGAGCCGGGCGATTCTGCCCACCATGATCACCGCAGGCGGCGGCAGCATAATTCATATTGCTTCGCAGCTCGGCAGTGTTGCAGCCCCGCGCCGCGCGGCTTATTGCGCCACCAAGGGCGCGTTGATCCAGCTTGCAAAAGCCATGGCCGCCGACCACGCGGCGCAGAATATCCGCGTCAACACGCTGTCACCGGGCGCGGTCGAGACCGACCGCCTGATCAAACGCTTCGGCGACATGGAAACTGCTCGGCGCGAGGCCGGGCCAAGACATTTGCTGCAAAGGCTTGGCCAACCTGAAGAAATTGCGCTTGCCGCGCTGTTTCTGGCCAGCGACGCATCAAGCTTCATCACTGGCTCGGACCTTCTGGTCGACGGCGGTTACAACGCGACTTGAAGCTCAGCGGCCGAGGATACTGCCAGCCATTGCGCGCGGGTCGCGCCTTGGCCACGCGGCGGCATCCGCGGCAAGAAACAGTTCCGACAGGTGCATATTGAACAGGGCGGGCTCTTCCAAGTTTATGTTGTGCCCGGAGTTTGCCATCACGACCAGCGCAGCCGTCGGAATGTTTTTCTTCATCAGAATTCCGGGCTCAAGGCATGGCCAGTCCTCGTCACCCGTCATGATCAGGGTTGGGACATTGATTGTTTTCATCTTCTCAACCAGGTCAAACAGCGACGGGCGCCGCTTCTGCACGCCGCGCATTGTGAGCGCGGCGCCTTCCGTTGAATGTTCGGCGAGTTGATCGGAAAATTCGCGCCAGCCGCGCGGGTCCTTGTTTTGATGCTGCACGCGGGTCGGGCCAAGCGCATAGGCCTCCGCCGCCTTTTTCATCGTCAGTTCTTCAAAACGTTTGGCGGAGGCTTCCGCCTCTTCGGCGAACTTGGCGCGTTCGCCGGGTGCTGCGCCATATCCGCAACCGGCAACCACGATCGAACGGCAACGATCGGGATAGGTGAAGCCAAAATGTAGCGCCGCAAACCCACCCATTGAGAGTCCGACGATGTGGGCCTTGTCAATCTTGAGGGCATCGAGGACCGAACGGATATCGTCCCGAGCGCGATCTTGCGAATATCTCTCCGGATCCTTGGGAACGTCCGAAGGAGGATACCCGCGCGCATTGAAAGCGACACAGCGGTAATACTTCGAAAAATGGCGGACCTGCTGCTCCCAGGATCGGTAATCGCCGGCAAATTCATGAATAAAAACGATCGGGATGCCCTTACCGGTTTCTTCGTAATAGAGCTTGATCCCGTCGTCTGTCGTCAGATGGGGCATGACTTCCTCGTTCAAAAGGCCTGAGCGCGCGCCGAAAGTCCGGCGTCAATGGTGATGACAGATCCGCTTGTGTAGCCCGAGAGCTCCGACGCAGCGAATGCAACGGCGGCTCCGATTTCTTCAGCGGTCGCGCCACGGCCAAACGGCAATGGCTTGAATAGGTCCTTCCAATTGTCGGCATTGCCGGTGCGGTCGAGCGCCTTCCTTTTCAACAGGGCGACCAGGCGGTCTGTAGCCACCGGGCCCGGATTGATCGCAACGACGCGTATGCCGTCCTTCGCGCTGACGCTGCCGAGCGACTGGGTGAATGCCGATAGCGCGGCATTTCCTGCAACACCGCAGATATATTCCGGATCATGCGTAACGGCCGCGTTGCCGACAACATTGACGATAACGCCGCGTTTTCGCTTTTGCATCAATGCGTAGAATGCACGGCACATATTGACGTAGCCAAACACTTTCAGATCCCAGGCTTTGCGCCACGTTGCCTCATCAACATTCAGCAAAGTCCCTCCGGGAATGGCGCCGGCATTGTTCACGAGGATATCGATTTCCGGGTAGTCGCGTGCGAGCCGATCGACATTCGCGCTGTCAGATAAATCAGCGGCGACAGTGTCAACGCGGACGTTTGACTTCTGCGCGATCGCGGATTTGGCGACGGCAAGCGCTTCCGCACTGCGTGAAACGATGATGACGTTGCAGCCTTCGCCCGCCAAAATCCCGGCGGTAGCCTGGCCGATTCCCTTGGAGCCGCCCGTAATCAAAGCGGTCTTGCCGCCAAGTTTTAAATCCATGCGTGAAGCTCCCCGAGAACATGAAACCGATGCGACTATGACTGCCGCACCGCTACTCGGCAACCTGCCTTGTTACCGCGTCGCCTCGATCAGGCGGCGAATGCCTTCGCGGTGACCTACTTTGGCGCGAAATCCGAAATCGCGTGCGGCGGCCTCAGTGTCGACGGGCCCGCGCGCCGCCGCCTGCTTGCTATTGTCAATCTCAAGGCTGACCGGCTCTCCTGCCGCAGCTGCAGCAGCCGTCATGTCGTCAAGCGTAACCATTTCAGGGTGCGCAATGAAATAGCTGAGTTGCTTTCGGCCATCTGCAAAGCATGCCGAGACCGCGGCTTGCGCGGCATCATCGATATAGACGTAAGGCCAGGCGGTCGTCGCTTCAATTCGCGCAGTTTTGCGCGCCAATGCTGCGCCAATGATTTTTTCAAGCGTAAAGATAGTCTGCCGTCCGGGCCCATAAATCACCGTGAAGCGCAATGAACACAGATCGAGCGCCACTTTGCGCCACAAGCCGCGCAGCACCATATCCATCGCCGCTTTTGACGCGCCGTAGGTCGAGGTCGGGCGCAAGGGATAATCCTCGCCGATCGGCTCATTCTCGTAGAAATTGCCGACCGCCGAGACCGACGAGCAATAGAGGAAGGTTTTTACGCTAGTTTCGATCGCCGCAAACAACAAATTGAGGCTGCCGACTACGTTAATGGCCATCACTTCGGCGGGGTCATCCGCCATGACCATCGGACCCGACACGCCGCCCGCATGAATGATGCGGGTGATTTTTTCGCCTTTGAGCAACGCCTTGAGTCTTGATCGATCCGATAGATCGTCGAGCACGTGCGTCGTCGCCGAAGGGCGAGGATCCAACCCGACGCCACGGTGTGCGTTTTCAGCAAGCAGCTTCATCACGGCATGACCGAGAAAGCCGCTTGCGCCCGTGACCAAGATCACATCATTTTCCATCGCAATTCCGCTAGATGATCTTTTTAGTGTGAAAATTCTGGATCTCGAGATTGCTGTACCCGATATCGTGCAGGATTTCGTCGGTGTGCGCACCCGGTTCGGGCAATGATGAAACGATGCTCGCCGGCGTGCGCGACAGCGTGATCGGCTGGCCGACAACGTGGACATCGCCTCGCGTCGGATGATGCAGCGGTACGGCAATGCCGAGATGCCTCACTTGCGGATCAGCAAAGACTTCGTCGAGCTTGTAGATCGGCCCCGCCGGGACGCCTCCCGCCTCGAGCTTTTCCAGCCATTCGACGGAGCGCTTGGTTTTGAAAATTTCCGCCAGGAGGGGAATGAGCTTCGGCCGATTGCGAAAGCGAAGTTCGAGCGACACGTATTCGGGCGATTTGCCGAGGTCAGGCCGGTCAAGCGCGGTGCATAGGGCACGCCACTGCCCATCGCCGCCGACGCCGATATTGATGAAGCCGTCGGCGGTTTCGAATACGCCCATCGGCGTCGAATAGGGATGATCATTGCCTGCCTGTCCGGGCACCACGTCGTCGACGAGATAGCGTGCAGCCTGGAAGTCCATCATTGCAATTTGTGCTTCGAGCAAGGAGGCCTGGACCCATTGACCGCGGCCAGATCTTTCACGCTCGACAAGCGCAATCAGAATACCGGTCGCGGCATAGATTCCGGCTGAGCTGTCGGCCACCGCAATTCCGGCTCGCATGGGGCCGGAACCAGGCGTCCCTGTCACCCACATCAACCCGCCCATGCCTTGTGCGATCTGGTCGAAACCCGCGCGCGTACGGTAAGGGCCCGTTTGCCCAAAGCCCGATATGGACGCAAGAATGATGCGCGGGTTGACCGCACTGAGTGCTTCGTAATCAATCCCCATGCGATCTTTCACGTCGGGCCGAAAATTCTCCACGACCACATCGGCGCTTTTGGCCAGGCGCATGAAAATTTCGCGCCCGTCGCGCTCTTTCAGATTCAGCGTGAGGCATCGCTTGTTGCGATGAAGATTGAGCATGTCGGAGCCGTCGCGTGCGCCACTCATGCCTTCATTTGGGTCGACGCCTGCAGGCGCTTCAATTTTGATTATATCGGCGCCGAAATCACCAAGAATGCGGCAGCATGTCGGACCTGCGCGCACGCGGGTAAGATCGAGCACACGGAGCTTCGCCAATGCCGACGAAGTTTGGGGAGCACTCATAGAAACCGTCCCTTGTATGATGCCGTCACCAGATCGGACACTGCGGCAGGAACACGTGCGTGCCAGTCGCTGCGACCTTGCACGGCTGCGGCCAGTGCAATCAATGCCTGATCGGACCGCGGTTTGCCGACGATTTGCAATGCGACCGGCATGTCGCGATCGTCGAATCCGACCGGGATAGCGACCGCAGGAAAGCCGAGCATATTTACGAATCGCGTCCAGCGACTGAGCTCGTAGAGTGTTTTGGCGGCGAAATCAGGCGAGCGCGGGTCGCATTCGGATGCCGGCGGGGTACGGATCGAAAGGGCCGGAAGGACAATCGCATCTGCGTTCCGAAAGACCTGGCCGACAAAATCCGCCGCGAGCCGCGAACGTGCCGCGACGCTGGCGGCAAGCGTTTCGTCATCAATTGCGAGGCCCTTCGCCAGCCGTTTTTTCAGGACGGGGTCAAGGGAGTCATTGTCCATCAGTGCCCGGTGCGCGCGGGCGGCTTCCGCCTGCATAATCGTGAAAACGTACGGATCGAGCGCTTCGATGGCTGCGGCAGCATCGCGATGATCGATTTCAATTGCGCAATCGGCAATTGCGTCGATTCCGTCGCGACAGGCGCTGGCAATGGAGGCCTCGGCAAGATTGAGTGCGTCATCGATTGCGACAACATTGCCGATCGGCTCAGAGTCGCCGGGTTCAATCAGGATACGTGCGGTGGTGGCAATTTCCGCCGCGCTGCGGGCCAGTGCGCCAACCGTATCGAGTGTCGGCGAAAGCGGCATTGCACCCGTCATCGGCACTAAGCCGTAAGTTGGCTTCCAGGCGGTGACGCCGCAGCAGTGTGCTGGAATGCGTAGTGAACCGCCTGTATCGGAACCGAGGGCGACGACCACCGATCCGCTCGCCACGGCAGCCGCGGAGCCCGACGACGAGCCTCCACTGATAAAGTCGAGGTTCCATGGGTTGCGGGCGCGTTCTTGCACCGCATTGTAGCCTGACGGCTCATAGGCGAGTTCCGTCATCGCCGTATAGCCAATGCGACGCCCGCCTGCGCGGTCGAGGAGGTGGAGCGTCGTAGCTTGTATGGCCTTCGTCATCGGCAGTGGCTGGGCCAAACCACCATGCGGCACGCGCGACGCGGATACAAAAATGTCCTTCGCCGCATAGGGCATTCCGTCAAGGTCGCGGTGTAAAAGGGGTGTTGCTTCATTCTCGAACGCAGCAAACGCCTTCAGCCGCGGCTCGAGCTGGCGCGCAAACTTTCCCGCGCTTGCAGAAAGCTGCGCGTGCTCCGCGCCATCAAGTTCGGCCCAATCGCGAAAGCGCAACGTCATGGTGCCTGTTGGGAACCTGCTACCCTGTTCTTGGGGTCGCCCAAGGTCTGGCTATCTCGTCTTTTGATTTGAAGCCCACGATTTGCTCGCGATAGCTATCCGTGACGTCGACATCGTCCCAGCCGTTCAAAAGTTGGTTGCGACTGATGGGATCAATCTTAAACGCACAAGTATGGTTGGCACAGCCGATCGTCTGCTGCTCCAGATCGACACTCATTTCCTGCGTTGGATTGCCGACAATCAATGCCGCCAATACGTCGATCTCCGACTCGCCAACCACAGCCGTCAACAGTCCATTTTTTACCGCGTTCTGAGCGAAGATATCCCCGAACGATGGCGCGATGACGCATCGGAAGCCATGATCATAGAGGGCATAAACCGCAGCCTCACGTGATGAACCGCCGCCAAAATTGCGGCGCGCCAATAGGATTTTGGCGCTGCGGTAGATTTCCTGATTGAGCGGGAAGTCAGGGAGCTCATTGCCGCCGGCATCTCGCCGAAAATCATGAAACAGCACGCTGCCAAGGCCCCGTGAGCGCGGCCATTTGAGATAACGCGCGGGTAAAATTTGATCGGTATTCACATTCGGAATCAGCAACGGGCAGACCCTGGCAGAGAGACGAATGAACTTTTCCATCTGCCCTTCCTACAACCTGCGTCCGGCCAGAAGCGGCCGGACGTCGGCAAGATGTCCACTAACCGCGGCGGCGGCGACCATGGCCGGCGACATCAGATGCGTGCGCGCGCCAGGCCCCTGCCGACCGCGGAAATTTCGGTTGGTCGTCGAGGCGCAACGTTCGCCCGGGGGCACCAAATCTCCATTGATGCCGACACACATGGAGCAACCCGAATCTGCCCATTCGAGCCCGGCATCGCGGAAGATCCGGTCGAGGCCTTCCTGCTCCGCCTGTCGTTTCACCGCGGACGAGCCGGGCGAAACGAGGCCGGGCACTTTGCTGACGCGCCCGGCAAAAACCGCCGCGGCCGCCCGCAGATCCTCGATACGCGCATTCGTGCAGGATCCGATGAAGACACGGTCGACGGGGATATCGGTCAATTTCGTGCCTGGCGCGATGCCCATATAATCCAGTGCTTCGCGCAAATATCTTGAACGTGTGTCGTCAGGTTCACGGGAGGGGTCGGGTACGCGAGCGTCGATGGGCAGCGCATCATCCGGTGTTGTGCCCCACGTCACGATCGGGGCGATTTCGTCGGCCTCAACCGTAACCTCGCTGTCGAAGGCCGCATCTCTATCCGAAGTCAGCGCCGACCATGCCTCTACCGCCCGCTCGTATTCGATGCCCTTTGGAGCAAAGGGACGGGCGTTTAGGTATGCGAAGGTCGTCTCGTCAGGGGCGATAATGCCGCAGCGTCCGCCCGCCTCAATCGTCATGTTGCAGAGCGTCATGCGGCCTTCCATCGTAAGCGATCGAATTGCGCTCCCGGCAAATTCCACAGCATGGCCTTGCGCACCATCAGCGCCGATGCGCGCAATAATTGCGAGTGCAATGTCCTTGGCGGCGACGCCAGCCGTTGCTTGCCCATCAACAATGATGCGCATGCGTTTTGGCTTCTTCTGCCACAGCGTCTGCGTCATCAGCACATGCGCTACTTCAGATGCGCCAATTCCAAACGCATAGGCCCCGAAAGCGCCGTGAGTGGAAGTGTGGCTATCGCCGCAAACGATCACGAGGCCGGGTAAGGTCAATCCCTGTTCCGGACCGACCACATGCACGATGCCTTGGCGAGGATCGCGTAGTCCGAACAGTGTAATGTTGTTATCTGCTGCATTGGCTTCCAGATTGCGCACCATCGCGGCGATCTCTGGATTGGCAATATCCACTTCACGACCGCGCGTCGGCACGTAATGGTCGGCAACGCCGAAAGTGAGTTGCGGCTCCGCGATGGTGCGGCGGCGCGCCTTCATTTGGCTGAAGGCGTGAAACGAGCCCTCATGAACGTAATGCCGATCGACCCATAGCAACGCAGAGCCGCCCTCGCGGCGCGCGACCTCGTGCGACGACCACAACTTGTCGATCAGAGTCCGGGGCTCGCTCATTCAGGTTGCATTCGCTTGAGCCGTTGTGGGCTTGCCGAGGGTCCGCAATATTGTATGCTAAAAAATACCAAGTAAAGCGTCAGCCGGTGGTGGGCGTGTGAGTTAGGGGAGCGTAGCTTTGCGCAGCTGGCTGGGCGAAGCAAAGGCGAAGCAGGTCTATCTGGTCCTGCGCGACCGCATTCTGAGCGGTGCCGTCGTTTTCGGCGCAAGGCTGCCAAACGAGAATGAATTGGCCAATAATCACGGCGTGTCGCGGGTCACCGTGAGGCGCGCGCTGGGAGAACTCGCGCGTGAGCGACTGATCGAGCGCCGACGCAGCGCCGGCACCCGGGTAATTTATCGCCCGTCGCCTGCTCCAATGATTGCGGACATATCCGGTGTGCTCGCCAATCTTGCGGATATGGGGCGCCGCACGGCGGTGAAGCTGTTGTCCTTCGACTACGTGCCGGCAGAAGGTGTGGTAGCGCAAATGCTTGGCGTCGGCCCGGACCAACTGTTGCAACGCTCGGTGCGCATGCGGTCTGTTGACGGGCAGCCATTCTCTTATCTCACCACGCACGTTCCCGAGAGTATATCGGTGACGTTCACCGGTCAGGAACTGGGTTCACGGCCGTTGCTCGAGCTGCTCGAGCGCGCCGGCGTGAAAGTCGAACACGCGCGCCAGCGCATCAGCGCGGGTCTGGCGACTTCTGACGTCGCCGAGGCGCTCGGACTGCGCACGGGATCGCCACTGATTGAGCTTGTTCGCGTCGTCTATGACCAGGCCGGTCGCGGGGTCGAACATCTGCACGCACTCTATCGGCCCGATCGCTACGCAATCGAAATTGAACTCGTTCGTTCCGGTGCCGCCGATACCAAGGTCTGGGCGCCGGTAATTCGTCGCCCGTCCAAAGGGCGCACTGCAAGAACAAATTTGCGATCGCTGAATCACAAAATCAAGCCGGCGGATTTCGTGCCGCGGCGCTAACCCAGAGGGAGAGCCACTATGTCGGACCAGAAATTTTCTTTTAGCCGCCGTCAATTCCTCACTACCACAGCAATCGGCGCGGCGGCTGCGGCAACGGGAAGCGTTGCCATGCCGTCCGTGCTGCGCGCGCAAGGTGCGCCCGTGAAACTCGGCGTGCTGCATCCGGTGACCGGCGCGCTCTCGTATTCGGGTCAACAGGGCCGGCTCGGTGCAACGATGGCAATCGAGGAGATCAACGCTGCCGGCGGAGTCAAAGGACTGGGTAAAATTGACGCCGTACTCGGTGACGCACAGTCGACGCCCGACGGCGGAACGGCAGAGGTCGAGAAAATGAATTCCGCCGGCGTCGCCTGCATCGTTGGCGGTTATGCCAGCAACATCTGCCTTGCCACCACCCAGGCGGCCGCGCGCTATGAGCTGCCCTATGTAGTCGATGTCGGGGTCGCCGACGGCATCGTTACCCGTGGGCTGAAAAATACCTTCCGCTTCGGTCCCGGCTTCGGCGTTATCGCCAAAACGGCGCTGGCCAATCTCGCGGCCATCAATGATCAGGCCGGCAAACCTGCCAAAACCGTGATGATCGTTCATGAGGACTCATTGTTTGGTTCCGGCCTCGCGAAACTGCTCAATGCGCAGCTGCCGCAGCAAGGTTTTCAGATCCTCGAAACAATCCCGCATCCAACGCCGACCCGCGACTTCAACAATGTCGTACTCAAGATCAAGGCGCAGAACCCGGATATCGTCATTCCGGCCAACTACTATAACGAATACGTTCTCCTCGCACGGACCATGCGACAGCAGCAGATCAAGCTGAAGGGCATTTATTCGGTCCTCGGCGGTGCGGCCTCATCCTATAAATTCGTCAAGGAATTCCCCGAGGCAGCCAAATTCATTATGGATTGCAATCACTGGTTCGATCCGCGCAACGACAAGGCGCAGGCCCTGAAAAAGAAGGTTGAAGGCAAGGGCCAATTCTTCACCTACGAAGTTTATATGAACTACAGCTGCGTCTATCTGATTGCCGACGCGCTCCAGCGCGCTGCCTCCGCAGACCGTGCCAAGCTCACGGCGGCACTGGCGAGTTCGACTTTCTCGGGCCACGTGATGCCTTACGGCCCGACCAAGTTCGTCAATGGCCAGAACGAGGGTGCTGCGCCTGTCAACACGCAGGTGCTCGATAATGACATTAAGGTGATTTTGCCGCCGTCCTTCGCAAACGCGAAGCCGGTTTTCCCGATGCCGGCTTAAGCATCATGAAGCCGCGGGTGGCGCATTCGGCGCTTCACCCGCGGCCGTGATCTTCAAAGTACTGTGTCCGTGCTTTCGCCCGCCATTCTGGTTCCCGCGGTCCTCAACGGTCTGTTGACCGGTGCGGTTTATGCGCTCGTGGCTCTCGGGCTGACGCTGATCTACGGCGTGTTGCATATTATAAATTTCGCGCACGGCGCGTTGCTGAGTGCGGCGCTGTTCGCCGCCTTTTTCGCCTTTCACCTGTTAGGTATCGATCCTTACATCTCCGTCTTCCTGCTCGCGCCCGTGTTCTTCGCGTTCGGCTATGCCTTGCAGCGTTTTATCATCGGCCCCGCGTCACATCGCGACGACCGGAACATGCTGCTGGTAACGCTGGGCATCGCTGTCGTCATCGAGAACGCACTTCTCTATGCATTCCGCGCCGATACGCGCACCATCGACGTCCCTTATGCCTTTGAAACCATCAATTTCGGCTTTACGTTTCTCGCGGTGCCGCGCGTGGTTGGTTTTGCCGCAGTATTCGTCGTGGCGCTCGCGCTCTGGCTGATTATGAATTGCACCGATATCGGGCGAGCAATTCGCGCCGTCGCCAAGGAGAGGCTTGGGGCCGAGCTAGCCGGCATTGACGTCGCGCATATCTATGCCATGACATTCGGTCTCGGTACGGCGTGCGTCGCTGTAGCCGCCTGCCTGCTGATCCCGAACTACTACGTCAATCCAAGCGTGGGCAACGCGTTCGTCCTGGTTGCTTTCACCATTGTTGTGCTCGGCGGAATGGGCTCGGTGCCGGGCGCGCTCATTGGCGCTCTGCTCATTGGCGTCGTGGAAAGCCTGTCCGGTCTCTTCCTTGGTGAATCGCTCGGCCAGATTGGGATATTTGTTATTTTCATTGCTGTGCTGCTGGTGCGGCCGAATGGCCTGTTTGGAGCGCGCGCATGAGAGTGCTCGCGCCGATCGTTGCAGTGATCGCCGTGCTCGCGGCCGTGCCGCTTGTCGTGCAGTCGAACGCCACGCTCAATTTTCTCGTTGTATCACTAATGATCGCACTGGCGGGGCAGGGGTGGAACATCCTTGGCGGTTACGCCGGGCAATATTCTTTTGGCCATGCCGCCTTTTTCGGGACTGGCGCCTACGTCACGGCCATCCTGCAGGTGCGCTATGGCGTCAATGCCTGGTTCGGTTTCGGCGCCGGCATTGCAGCCGGTGCCGCACTCGGCGGCGTAATCGGGGCACTTGCCTTTCGCTCCGGCCTGCGCGGCTCTTATTTTGCGCTGGTCACGCTCGCATTCGCGGAAGTCCTGCGGATCATCGCCAGCGTCGCTCCGATAACCGGCGCGGGCGTCGGCACATTGATTAAGCTCGATCTCGGCGTACAGACGTTCCAGTTTCAGAGCCGTGCAGTGTTCTATTGGGTGATCCTGGGGTTGGTCGGAGTATCGCTGGCGGTAGCGCGCCTGATTGAGCGCTCGCGTTTTGGCGTGTGGCTGATAGCGGTACGCGAAAATGAAGACGCGGCGGAAGCACTCGGTGTCAATGCAAGAAGCGTCAAGTCCCTGGCCATGATCATATCCGGCGCCATTACTGCCGCGGCCGGATGCTTCTACGCGCAATATTTTCTTTTCGTAGATTCGGGAATTGCCTATGGCACCTGGATATCGATCGAAGCGCTCTTGACACCGATTATTGGGGGCGTCGGGACGGTGTTTGGCCCGCTACTTGGTGCGTTGGTGGTCAAGTCACTAGGTGAAGGCGCGAAACTCGTGACGGGTGACGTTCCCGGTCTTGATTTGATCCTCTACGGCGCGGTGCTTGTATTGGTCATCTGGTTTACGCCGGGCGGCTTGATCGGCGGCTTTGCACAATTGCGCAAGCGGATGATGCGCGGTGCCACACGGGCCGCTGCCAGCATCCAGGGGACATGGCATGGCTGAACCATTGCTCGAGGTCGATCGCGTCACACACCGTTTCGGTGGCCTGCTGGCCGTGAATTGCGCATCGCTGACCGCACCGGAAGGGCGCATTACCGCACTTATCGGCCCCAACGGAGCCGGCAAGACCACGCTCTTTTCCATTATTTCCGGGTTCCTCAAGGCGAGCGAAGGCAGCGTCCGTTACGCCGGCGAGGACATCACCGGTGAGCCGGCGCATCGCCTGGCGCGGCGCGGTATCGCGCGCACTTTCCAGATCGTGCAGCCATTTGCCGGCCTGTCGGTGCGCGAGAACATTCTGGTCGGCGCGCATCTGCATCATCGCGCGCGCGACATGGCGCTCGCTGCTGCCGAGCAAATTGGCCGTGGTGTCGGGCTGAACGATCTGCTTGATCAGCCTGCGGACACGTTGACCGTCGCCGGGCGCAAGCGGCTCGAACTGGCGCGCGCACTGGCGATCGAACCGAAACTGCTCCTCCTCGATGAGGTATTGGCGGGTCTCAACCCGTCCGAGATCCGCGATATTGTTCCTGTGATCCGCGGCCTGTGCAGTCGCGGCACAACGATCGTCATGATTGAGCATGTCATGCAGGCGGTAATGAGTCTCGCCGAACATGTCTTCGTGCTGGCGGAAGGCAGCGTAATCTCCCAAGGCACGCCGGCGCAGGTCGCCGCCGACCCGGTCGTCATTGAGGCGTATCTCGGGCATGGAGCGGCGGCAAAGCTGGGAGCCTCGCATGGAGACTAGCCCGCTGCTTGTCGTCGACCAGCTTCATGCCGGCTACGGAGAGACCGAGGTCCTGCGCGGTGTCGATCTCACGGTCAACTTCGGCGAAATCGTCGCGGTACTTGGCTCGAATGGCGTCGGTAAATCGACGCTAAATCGCGCTATCTCCGGTATCGTGCGCACGCGAACCGGTTCGATCCGTTTCGATGGCGTTGATGTTCTGGGCCAAAAACCTGCAGAGATCGTCGCCCGCGGGCTTATTCACGTGCCTGAAGGGCGGCGAATCTTTCCCAACTTGTCGGTACGCGAAAACCTCGATCTCGGCAGCTATCGTCGCGCGCGTACGCATCGCGTGCAAAACCGCGAGCGCGTGTTTGCGATATTTCCGCGCCTCTATGAGCGGAGTACTCAGCGAGCCGGCACGCTTTCGGGCGGGGAACAGCAGATGCTCGCCATCGGTAGAGGATTGATGGCGGAGCCCAAACTGATCATTCTCGATGAGCCTTCGCTGGGCCTCTCGCCTCTGCTTGTCGAAGAACTCTTTGACCTCGTCAAACGCATCAATGGGGAGGGGGTCTCGGTGCTGCTGGTTGAGCAAAATGTCGTGCAAAGTCTCGAAGTCGCCGACCGCGCCTATATTCTCGCCGAAGGAAAATTTGTCATGTCCGGAAGCGCTTCGGACATCGGCGCCAATCCTAATCTCAAGCGCGCTTATCTTGGAATGTGACGCATGACCAATTCCACCTTACGCGCCCGGCTCGGACGACCACCGATCCTGATTGCACCGGGCGTCTACGATGCCCTGACCGCCCATCTGGCCGAGCAGGCCGGGTGTACCGCACTTTATGTCTCGGGGGCCGCCATTGCGTATACGCGGCTCGGCCGCCCTGACATTGGCCTTGTGGCCATGAGCGAAGTGGCCAACTCGATCGTAATGATCCGCGATCGCGTGAGTTCCGATCTCGTCGTTGACGCGGATACCGGCTATGGCAATGCGCTCAATGTCGGCCGGACGATCCGTTTATTTGAGCGTGCCGGCGCGAATGCAATTCAGCTCGAAGACCAGACATTTCCCAAGCGATGCGGCCACCTCGACAACAAAATGCTGATTCCGGCAAAGGAAATGGCCGGCAAGATCAAGGCTGCACTCGATGCGCGACACTCGCGCGAAACGCTGGTGATTGCACGGACAGATGCTATAGCCGTTGAAGGCTTCGAACGCGCGATGGCTCGCGCGGCGGCCTATCGTGATGCGGGAGCCGATATATTATTTGTCGAGGCGCCGAAAACGCGCGCCGAGCTTCAACGTATCCCGCCCGCGCTGAGCGGCGTTCCGCTTATGGCCAATATGGTCGAGGGGGGCAAGAACTCCTATGCTTGGTGCTGCCGATCTGGAAGCAATCGGATTTTCGCTTGTAATCTTCCCCGGCGCGATAGTTCGCGCTTTGGCGCGGGTTGCGAGCGAATTCTACACTTCGCTTGCAGCTCATGGCAGCTCCGAACCGTTCCGCGACCGAATGTATGATTTCGTTACTCTCAATGACGTTATCGGGACGCAAAAACTGATCGAACTCGGCAAACAATACGAAGCAATGCCGGAACCGGATAGCAAGAAAGGCCGGAGCACGTGAACCCGGTGACAATCTTCTTCCCGTCTTTGCGCGCGAAGGGATCGAGCATTGGACGCTATTGGCAAAATCTTCGGGGCCAAACTGAACTAGCCAAAGAACATCGCATGGTGCCGGCGCCGGCAGCCGAATTCTGAAGAGATCGCGAATAAGCCAAGGGATTTCCGCATGGATAAGCTTTTCGATACCGTTATCAAGAATGCCCGCGTCGTTCGGCCGAACAAGACATCTGTTGATTGTCTCGATATTGGAATCAAGGAAGGGAAGATCGTCCGGCTCGCGCCCGAAATTCAGGCTGAGCAAGCCAAGCAGGTCTTCGATGCCAGGAATCGCCTCGCATTCCCGGGTTGCGTCGATGCACACATGCATATTGGCATCTATGCGCCACTCGCCCAGGACGCGGTTTCGGAGAGCAAAGCCGCAGCAATGGGGGGCGTGACCTCAAGCCTGAACTACCTGCGTACAGGTCACTACTATCTCAACCGCGGAGGTCCTTATCGCGACTTCATGCCCGAAGTTTTCAAGCAGTCAGAGGGACAATTCTGGGTGGATTACGGCTTCCACATCGCGCCGATCGAGGCCGGACATATCGATGAAATGGAAGATCTCGTCACTCAACACGGGGTGACGTCGTTCAAAATTTTCATGTTTTACGGCGGCTATGGGCTGCACGGGCGGTCTTCCCAGCAAAATGACTTTTTGATGCTCGGGCCCGACGAGCGTTACGATATCGCGCATTTCGAGTTCATCATGCGCTCCGCGCAGCGATTGATGGCCAAATTTCCCGAAAGCGCCGCCAACATCAGTGTCAGCCTCCACTGTGAGCTCGCGGAAATTCTCAATGCTTACACAAAAATCGTGGAGCGCGAGGGCAAGCTGACCGGTCTGCACGCCTATAGCGCGGCGCGGCCTCCACACTCCGAAGGTCTTGCCATTTGGATTGCGTCCTATCTGGCAAATGAGACAAATTGCCTGAACATCAATCTGCTGCATTTGAGCTCGCGCAAGGCGATCGATGCCGCATGGACCATGCAGCAGGTTTTTCCGCATATTGCATTCCGCCGCGAAGTCACGGTCGGACATCTTCTGCTTGATACGGATTGTGAATGCGCGGTCCACGCAAAGGTCAATCCGCCAATCCGTCCGCGCGAGGATGTCGAAGCGCTGTGGCAGGCGGTGCTTGATCGCAAGGTCGACTGGATCGTCAGCGATCATGCCTGCTGTTCGGCCGAGCAGAAGTGGTCGAAGGACGACCCAGAGAATATCTGGCTGGCCAAGTCGGGATTTGGCGGCACTGAATATCTGCTTTCAGGCGTCCTGAGCGAGGGCAGCAAGCGCGGAATGTCATACAATCATATGGCTGAGCTTTTGAGCTGGAAGCCGGCGCAACGGTTTGGTCTGGCGAGCAAAGGCGATATTGCTCCGGGCTATGACGCTGATATTGCCATCGTCGATCCGCAGGAACGTTTCGTGGTGCATGCCGCCGAATCTGAATTCGAAGCAAGGCTACTCGCCGTTCGAAGGCGTCGAACTCAGCGGACGGGTCAAGAGCACTTTTTTGCGGGGTGATCTTGTTTATGACAGCGGGAGCGTCGTCGGGCCGGCCCGCGGCAGATATCTGTGGAGGCCTGAAATCACTCGAAAGCGATGAATTAGTTGAATGCGCGTTGTTCGTCTGGCGGGCGGCAAAAAATTCAACACGAAAGTGCCCCTCCTGATCGTCGGTGCCGGCGCCGCAGGGTTATGCGCTGCCCTGGCGGCAAAGGAGGCGGGTGCTGAGGTAGTGGTGGTCGAGCGTGATGCCGTGCCCACAGGTTCGACGGCGTTGTCGGCAGGTCTTATTCCCGCCGCCGGAACGCGCTTTCAACGCATCAAGGGTATCGACGATAGTCCCGAATGCTTTGGCGAAGATATTCAACGGAAAGCGAGGGGCGAAGCGGATCCCGCTGTTGTTGAAACTATTACGCGCGCGGCAGGGCCGCTTGTCGAATGGCTCGCGGACCGGCACGCGCTACCCTTCGACGTGGTCGACAACTTCAACTATCCGGGGCATTCGTCCATGCGCATGCATGGTTTGCCGAGTCGTACGGGCCGGGAGTTGATCGACCGGCTGCGCAATGCCGCCGAAGCAAATGAAATCGCAATTCTCACCCGGCGCGCGGCGGAACAGCTCGCCGTAGACCCGGATGACCGCATTCTCGGGGTGAAGGTCGTGGGCCGGGATGGTGCGGACGAATGGATCGGCTGCGATGCACTGATCCTCGCATGCAACGGTTTCGGCGGGAATCCGGACCTGGTGCGCCGTTACATTCCCGACATGGCCGGCGCGCTCTATTTCGGTCACCCCGGAAATTGCGGCGACGCCATTCTCTGGGGTGACTCTCTCGGCGCTATGCTTTCGCAACTCGGCGCCTATCAAGGCCATGGCTCCGTGGCGACGCCGCACAATATCCTGATCAGTTGGGCGGTCATCATGGAGGGAGGCATTCAGATCAACGGCGAAGGCCGCCGGTTCAGCGACGAGACACGCGGGTATTCAGAGCAGGCCGCCGAAGTGCTCAGACAGCCCGGCGGATTTGCCTGGGATGTATTCGACTCAAAAATCGCCGTGGTGGCCCGACAGTTCGAGGATTTTGTCAACGCGGAGCGCGCGGGCGCAATTCTGAGCTCCGATACAATCGCGAACCTCGCCGATGCCATGCACGTTCCTCCCGCAACTTTCAGCGCCGAATGGAATGAAGTCGAGAATTTAAAGTTAGCCGGTGGTCGGGACCATTATGGCCGAAAGTTTCTTGCGGAGCAGTCATGCAGTCCGCCGTATCATGCGGTTAGGGTGACCGGTGCGTTATTCCATACGCAAGGCGGGCTTGCGATCGACGGACGTGGCCGCGTCAAACGCAAGGGCGGGACAAAATTTCCTAATCTATTCGCATCCGGCGGAGCTGCGGCCGGCGTTTCAGGTTCGACCGCGGCAGGCTATCTCTCCGGCAATGGTTTGTTGACGGCTGCTGTTCTTGGCCGCTTGACGGGAGAAGCCGCGGCGGAGCAAATACTACGTTGATACGGCTCGCCCGCGTGAAGGAAACTAGGCGATAATGCCTGCGGATCCGGATCGCCGTTCAAATCTGTTCGGGCGCGCCATTCTTTCCTCTAAGGCGCCGGTAGCTCAGCTGGATAGAGCACCAGACTTCGAATTTGGGGGTCAGGGGTTCGAATCCCTTCCGGCGCGCCAGCACTTAGCACCCGGCTTCCGTGCAAAAAATCACCCATTTTTACGGTTTTTGCAAGGAACTCCATTGCTACTTGACGCACTCTGAGCTCGAATTCTCCATCTTCGCTAAGCTGGCAGATTTGACACTTAAAGAGTTTTTTTGTCGGCTCAATCAATTCAGTCCCATTCTCGGTCCCAATGTCGGAAGTGCAATTGGCCTTACGCTTCAAAAGCAAGAGCCCTTGCGTTAGCGGTAATGGCGCCACCGTTCTTCTCAACGAGCACGACCGCCGCTTCGCGTGCCGCGCTATGACAGCATGCATTTAATTGGCGCCTTCGCCCCTGGCACACACGGGAAACGGGCACGAAAGCGGCCGCAATCGGGCCCGACAAAGTTCACGCCGCAATTTTGGAGTCCGCTATTGGGGGAAAAGCGGACATGGCATTTTGCGCTGCACATTGCCTTCTTTTTCGTAGGCGGCGCGAATGTTGAGGCTCTTAAACTGAGCCAAATTTTGTAGCCGCTTTGCCAGTTTTGGGGGCTGGCCTTTCTGTATCAGCGATCTTCTCCGTTGATCCGGCAATTCGTTTGAGTGGGCCGCTAATATCAGGCAGATCGATAACTGCAAGCAGAAGAGCTGCTATCCAAAAAATGTTAATGTGCGTGAACATAGCAATAAGAGCCAATATGCAGACAACTTCGAACTGCACTTTGTTATGCGCAAATTGATCTGGTAAAGCGTGCAACCGAAAATACACAAGACCAATCATCAGAACGAAGAGCAGCAGAAATACCGCCATGACAACCATGAGCACGTCTGTCTCACCGGGAGCGGTGACAAACCAAGGCAGATGGCCCGAAGAAGCTGGATGAATTGGCTCGGTCATACCTTTTTCTGGCGAAGAATTGGCCCCGAGGTCGTCAAATATACCAATTTTCTGAGCGTACTTGTCGGGACTGATTTAGGGTAGTCGCCAGCAGAATGTCCGCTTCTGGCCCATAGCGGACACGCGCTAGTGCACTGCACATGTCTGCTTTCGGGGGAAGAGCCGACATTTTTGGCGCCAAAGCGGACATTCCGGGCCCATTGATATTGCCAGCCGTTCTACAGGTCGCGAATTTCCATTTTGTGTCCGCTTTACCCCTGAAAGCGGACACGTGCGATGCAATCAGCAATGTCCGCTTTGGGCCAGAAGCGGACGTGATCGCAGGGTGGGCTACTCGGGTAATCCGGCCTTTCGCAGACCGTTCTCAAGTATTTCCCGATCTTGCGGACGAAATGGCAGCCAATCTTTGATGTTCGAAACGCGGAACGCCGGAGCAAATTGGCGGAAGAATTGCATAATTCGATCTGCTTCCTTTGCGCGTCCGGCCAGCGCATGACTCGCGGCGGCCGCCGTGAGACCCGCCAGGAAGCTCGGCAGTTCTCTCACGGCCTTTTCCGCCCACATTGATGCTTCGTCAAATCGGCCGGCGAACAGATGCGTCAGCGCCGTCACGCCTTGCATTCTAAATGCCTCCGGATCGAGCGGGCTTAAGCGCATGGTCTGCGAAAGATGCTGAATTGCAAGATCCAAATCGCCGTGATACATCCTCAAAGCGCCACTCAGATGCCAAGCGGCGGCCAGATTTGGATTGAGTGCCAGAGCCCTGTCAACGCATTCAATGCCCGTTTCGACGTCGCCGGCGAGAACTGTGAGCGAGTGAGCACCCCGTGCCAGCGCAATTGCATCGTCCTTACCCAATTCGATGGCGCGACGGGCGAGTTCGTGCTCCCTCTGCGAGCTCTCGCGGACGATCGCTCATCCAGTCGTTGATTTTCCGCCAGCAGTAGCACTGGGCGGCCATTCCATAAGCTGATGCGAAATTCGAGTTCACCTCGATCGCCCTGCAAAATTGATCTAAAGCTTCCGTCGTTGATTCCCGCGATCGTTTATAAAAGCTCGCCATGCCGCGCAGAAAGTAGTCATAAGCATCGAGGCTTTCGGTCGGCTTGCGATTGGCCCGCTCGATTTCCACCCGTTCCAAAGCGGGTGCAATGGCCCCCACGACACTCGTCGTCATTTGGTCCTGCAGATCGAAGATGTGCTCAAGTGTCCCGTCGAAACGGTCCGCCCACAAATGCGTACCATTCGACGTATCGATGAGCTGGCCGGTGATCCGCACACGGTTCGCAGCTTTGCGGACGCTGCCTTCGAGCACGTAGCGCACGCCGAGCTCGCGCCCAACCTGCTTCACGTCCACGGCACGGCCCTTGTAGGTGAAGCTGGAATTTCGCGCGATCACGAATAGCCACCGCATCCGCGAAAGCTCCGTAATGATGTCTTCCGCTATGCCATCGGCGAAATAATCCTGTTCGGGATCGCCGCTCAAATTTTGGAAAGGCAGCACAGCGATCGAAGGCTTGTCAGGTAACGCGAGCGGGGCCGACGATTTTTCCGACTCCGCTGGCTCACTCTGCGTCGCAGGCCTCACTTGGGCGACAACACCGATCCCCAGTGAATAAACACGAATTGGTTCAGCAATATTCTTGAGCTGAGTCTCACCGAGATCACTCACCGCAAGATTTAGCCGTGCCTTAACTTGCCGATAGGCGTCTTCAGATAGACAAATGGTGCCGGCCTTGGCGATGCCTTCTAAGCGTGCAGCGATATTGACTCCGTCACCCATCAGATCGCCGTCGCTTTCCTCGACGACGTCGCCGAGATGTATGCCAATACGAAATTCAATGCGTCGTTCGGGCGGCACGCCGGAATTGCGCTCGACCATGCCATTCTGCACTTCAATCGCGCAGCGAACAGCGTCGACTACGCTGCGGAACTCAACTAGGGCCCCGTCGCCCGTGCGCTTCACGACGCGTCCATGATGCACAGCGATAGTAGGATCGATCAGATCACTCCGGAGCGCTCGTAGCCGTGCCAACGTACGATCCTCATCCGCGCCCGCGAGTTGGCTGTACCCAACGACGTCGGCAGCCAGTATTGCAACGATTTTTCGTGTTTCGTTCATGCCGTTCCCAACCGCTATTCATAATAGCAGAAAGGCCTGTCCAGAACGGCACCTGATAAGGTCCGCGGGCCAACCTCAGAGGTCCGCTTTGGGTCATAAGCGGACATTTGCAGTGCAATAGGCCATGTCCGCTTTACCCCCCAAAGCGGACATTCCGCGCGGTGAGCAACATGTCTGCCAATAGCGGACATTCGCGAAATAACCTACACAAACAGAAAGACCGCCTCGCGGCGGTCTCTCCGAAATCCGATCAGGTGTTTTGATTAGGCGGCTACGATAGCAGCGGAAGCAAATTGCCAATTGGGAGGTTCATTCGCCTCCAACCTCAGCGTGTCGAGCTCAATCCTGAGGGCATCTGCTGACCGCTGCAGCTTCACGCGGCGCTCCCGAGCAGCCTTCGCATACGTTGGATACGCGAAATGTGTCGGGTCGTCGATCCGAGCACGCATCTCCTCGGCTTCGATTTGACGTCCCAGATCGATACACATTCGATCGAATTCAGCGACCATCGTCTCGATTTGGTTCGCTCGCAAGCGGCTCTGATTAACTTCAAATTCTTTACTGCGGCGCAGACGTTCACTTTGGTTCACTTTCATGGACGGCCTCCTCAAATTGTCTCGCTTCGGTGCATTGGCCAACTCTTGACTGCTAGCGACGCAAAATTCGGGCCAGCACAAACAGAAAGACCGCCTCGCGGCGGTCTCGACCGTGCGCCTAAAAATTTTCGGCTCGCCAGTTACCGCAGAACGCCCTCAATGGCGAAGGTTCTAAAAGTTGCATGTTGTTGGCCGACAGCCCGAGCGTCCTTGAACGTGCCGGACGTTAAAGCCGCTTCTGCCCTATCCAAATTGTCGAATTGCAGAATGGCGATGCGCTTTGGCCGATCCCCATCGAACGCTATCGCTTTCCCATTGCGCACGAGATATCTGCCTCCGCCAGCTACGAAAGCTTTCCGAACGAGGGGCAAATAATTCTTAGTATATGCATCGAGATTCGTTACATCAGCTTCAGTAACGACGTAGGCAGGTGGTTTGGCTCCTGCATAAAGGCATTGGACTGCACTGGCGCCAATGGCGATGCCTGCGAGTATCGATACCGTGGTTGGTAAGAGAGTTCTCATCTCCATGCTCCTTTTCGACCTTCGACAACACAGTAGCAACGTGTTGAACGGGGCAATAGGCGATACTGCGTCGCACGGATGTCCGCTTTGGGTCATACGCAGACATTTGCAGCGCAAAATGCCATGTCCGCTTTGCCCTCGAAAGCGGACCTACACTTGGCCAAAGGCGCCAGTGCGTCAGAACTATTCGGTGCTTTTGCGTTGTGCAGTTGCGTTTACCGCGCGTCTGTCGGTTGGCTCCTTAAAGTAGATGCACCACTTGGGTCTGGATTGTTTTTTTACCCCGGAAGCACATTCTGCCTTGCAGGCAGCACTCACGCATTCCATCAATGATAATTTGTATATGCCTTCACTCGCGTGTGTTCTAGATGCCTCGGCTCGCGCTGCTGAGGGCTTACGCGAGTTTGATTTTGTCAGAGACAAGATGTGTCCTGTCAGCGCCACATTCTCTTGATCGACATTGCTCCGATCCGCGCATCCAGCAACAGCGAGAGCAAGAAGCGTAATTAATAGCCAATTCATTTTTGCTCCTCGTTCGGGTCAAGCACGCATCGGCAGCATCATGCTCTCGCCGCAGGCGTCACAGGAATGAACTTAAGAGGAGGGTTGCTGATTGGTTTATGGCGAGGCTACTGGCTCGCCGTCAAAACTCAGCGATGAAAAATTCCGCGTATGCAGGTTCTGAACATCGCCAGTACAGAACGTCGTCGGCAGTTCGGTACCACAATTGAAACTTTATGCAGAGTGCTCGCGCTGCGGCAGTAACTCCATACCATGTATACGACGGTATTTCGCTGCTCCGAACAACACGCGATCTTGGTTCGTCGCTGTCACCCCGTCCGTAATTTTGGAGATCGGGATATTAGGGTACTGCCAACGATCCCCGTACGGGCTTGATCAAGGACGAATAGGCGTATCGCTGAGGACAGGTTGCTATGTTCGCGTGCTCTATCGATCTGCTCAACAACTTGCGACAGTGTCGCTTTTTGCTGATACGCGATTTTTCTCAGGTCGTTCCAGAAGGGATCTTCGAGGCTCACACTCGTCTTGTGTCCGCCAATGACGACGGAGCGTTTGGCGACTAAAGATTTCAAGGCCGCCTCCTCCAAAAGTTTTCGTAAGTATTTTGTAGTGATTTCGGAGTGGGAAGGTCGTTCGTGAGCGACAGGCATAATAGGACAGTTGATCGCGGTTACGCAGCGACGCGTGAGCAAGCATTGGCCGATTTCGAAGCCCTGGCTAAGGCTCCTGAGGTCGCTTGATAAAGAGAGCCCCGGGGAGCATCCGCCCGGGGCTCTTTACGCAGACGCCACACCAAAAAAGTACGCAGCCAAACTAATACGCTCCTAGCTGTTTCCAAAATCTGAACATGGCTCTGTTTGGTATTATGATAAGTACAGCACTATTGCTATCTCTTCATCGCTGTGCATTTGGAGGATAATCGCACTTTCGACATATTCCGAACAAGCGACCGCCTGGGTGTATTCGGAGACCGGCAGTCTCATGAGGTACTGCTATGCCGAAACTGCCAAGGCATTTCCCGGAAAATACCAAGTACGTCGTTGAAGCTTGCGGGCCGCTCGTTCGACGCTACGTCGAGTTCCCGAGCGGCAGACGGATACATCTGCGATCTCGAAAAACGAAGCCATGGATTTTTGCGGAACGAGCAACAAGCGTCGTTCCGGATCAGGACATCACAAACAGCGCAACGTTTGATCGCCGAGTTTTCACCTAACACGTTTCGAATTAGAGTTGCAGTGCACCAGGCCATGTCCGCTTTGGGCCATAAGCAGACATCGACCCATGGCTGCTGGTAACCTGAATGTATGGCGTTACTAACGAATTTATTTGCCGGCCGCGTCGCGCTTTGGATTACGTTTTGGCTCATAGGAATTCCGCTCGCTATTGTTTGGGATGTGAGCGGCGGCTGCATCGTCGCCGGGTGCGAGGCGCAGTCATTGGGTCCACGGGTCAACCTATTTATTGCAGGGGTTTCAGTAGCGTTGTTCACGCTGTCAAGCGTTGGTGTCGGGGTTGCTTCGGTGGCCATTTGGCGTAGCGCATCGACGTACCGACGAGACATATGGTGGAAAAGACTTCTCGAATTTAGCGCGAAAGCTTACGCAGCTCTGACAGGGGCTACCGCGTTCTTAGTTTTGTCAGCCATCCTGTACGCCCTTTTGCATTATCTCGCGACCGGCCATGTAAGTCATGTACCTAGGGTTCAGTGAGAGCATCGTAGCGAATTAAATGCTCATGTCCGCTTCACTCCCAAAACCGGACGTGTGCGGTGCACAAGGTTATGTCTGCTAAGGGCCAATAGCGGACATTAATCGCCACGCATCGAACCTCCGCAACGAACGGACTGTTGCCTTCCCGGAGCAGGCGCTCAGGGCCACATCATCGCGGCCAGCCTGAGCACGTCGTCGCCGTTGACGCCGGGTGCGGTGATGATGTCGGAGACCACGGGGCGGCCCTCGGTGAGCGTGCCGGTCTTGTCGAACAGCAGGACGGTGCCGTGGGCGAGTCGTTCCAGCGGGCCGCCACCTTTGACGATCACGCCGCGGCGGGCTGCTCGTGACAGCCCGGACACGATCGCGACCGGGGCCGCGAGGATCAGCGGGCAGGGGGTGGCGACCACGAGCACGGCGACCGCGCGTACCGGGTCTCCGGAGAGCCACCAGGCCACGGCCGCGATCCCGAGTGCGATCGGCAGGAACACCGCGGCGTAGCGGTCGGCGAGGCGGACGAACGGTGCGGTGTCGGCCTGGGCCTCGCGGACCAGTCGGACGATCCCGGCGTAGGTGCCCTCGGCAGCGGTCGTGGTGACCCGCAGGTCGAACGGGCTGCCGGCGTTGACCGTGCCGCTACGGACCGCGTCGCCCTGCGGGCGGTCCACCGGCAGCGGTTCCCCGGTGAGCGTGGATTCGTCCAGTACCGCAGTTCCGGACTCGACCCGGCCGTCCACCGCAACGACCTCGCCCGTGGCGACCATCAGCAGGTCACCGGGGACCACGTCGTCCAATGGCGGGGTGGTCAGCTGGCCGTCGACGTAGCGGTGCACGACGCGTGGAGACCGGGCCAGCAGTGCGTGCAGGTCCCGGGTGGCGCGGGCGCTGGCCCGGGCCTCCAACGCGCGACCGGAGGCCAGCATCACCGCGATGACCGCACCTGCCAGGAACTCGCCCACGAGGAGAGTCCCCACCAACGCCAGGACGGCGATCACGTCCACTCCCGGCTGCCGGCGCCGCAGGCTCTGCACCACCCACCAGGTCGCCGGCACGGCTGCCGTTGCGGTCGTCACCGCCCACACCAGGTCGCCCGTCGCCGCAGCGCCGATCAGATGCGCCAGCCCGCCGCCCACCAGGCCGGCGGCGCACACTCCGAGCAGCGGGACACCGTCGCTCCACCACCGCGGCAATCCCACGTCCAGCCTCCTCGCCGCGGACACCCGGCCACCGGTCGCTGGCCCTCAGCCTCCCCATCCGGTCCGGTCGGGGACCAGGGACCAACGACTCCACACCCGGGGGACCGGGGCACGAACGACACAGACGAACGCGCGGCATCGGCAAGCGGACAACGACACGGCACGTCACAGCGACATCGACAGGAGCGCGGGGCGGTCGTGGTGGTGATGGGCTCGGACGCTGATCTAACGGAGCCGACGCCGGTCCGCGACGCGATCCCCGGGGAGCTGCCGATGGCCTGGTCCCTCCCATCGGCGGCGGGCCAACGCCCGGCCGCCGCGTACACGCTGCGAACCCACAGCACGGGGGGCCAGATCCCGGCGCGGCACGGTGCCGCCGACCGTGTCGGGTGCCAAGAACCGGGTCACGCCTCCTGACCAGCGCGTTCACGGTCGCCCCGGGCGCGACGACCACCGGATGGCGGCAGTCCTGAAGTACGCCGACCACGCCAACGCCTCCAGACTCGATGAACGTCAATAGCGACGGCCGTCGTCGTTGCGGTCGGTGTGCCGATTGTCAGGCCGGCTCGGTGGGGGGATGGCTGTCGTAGGCGTAGTCGGCGTAGGCGCGGGGGTCCTCGCGCGGTTCCAGATGGGTTTGCACGGTGGTGTCCGGCAGCGCCGCCTGGATCGCCGACTCGATCTGTTCGAGCAGGTCATGGCCGCGGAACACGGTCCACGCTCCGGGGACGAGCACATGCACATCGACGAACCGGTACCGGCCGGATTGGCGGGTCTGCAGGCCGTGGAAGTCGACCTCGGTAGAGCGGAACCGGTCGAGGACGGCGGTGACCGTAGCGGTTTCCTGGGGGGTCAGCGCGGCGTCCAGCAATGCCCCGGCCGAACCGACGACCAGACGGTAGCCGGTGACCAGGATGTTGAGCCCCACGATGGCGGCCACCACCGGGTCGAGCCGTTCCCAGCCGGTAAGCGCGACCAGCAGGACCCCGACCAGGACCCCCACCGATGTCCACACGTCGGTCATCAGGTGTTTGCCGTCGGCGGCGAGGGTGGCGGAACGGTGGGTACGGCCGGCGCGGATCAACGCCAGGCCGACCGCGCCGTTCACCGCGGTCGCCACCGTTGAGATCGCCAACCCGGCACCGAGGCGTTCCAGCGCGACGGGATGGATGAAGCGTTGGACCGCGCTGGCCAGGATCACCGCGGCCGCTACGAAGATCATGAGGCCTTCCAGGCCGGCGGAGAAGTACTCCGCCTTGCCGTGGCCGTAGTGGTGGTGGGCGTCGGGTGGGCGGGCAGCGACCGTGAGCGCGATCAGCGCGATGACCGCGGCGACGAGGTTGACCACCGACTCCGCGGCATCCAAAGCAATCCGACCGAACCTGTTCACCAGGTACGCCGCGGTCTTCAGGGTGATCGTGGTCAATGCGGCACCGATGGACAGCCAGGCATAGTGCGTCAGCCTCGGAGTCTTGCGGGTGACCATTCTCCGATCCCCTTCACCGCCGACACGATCCACTCGTGGTGATCGTTGTTGCTCGCCCTCACCTGCCGGATGAGGCGCCGTACGTAGCCTCGGAGCGCGATCAGGTGACGTCGAGTTCGGCGTACATGCCGGCGCGGTAGTGGCCGGGGTAGTTGCAGACCAGCTCGTGGCGGCCGGCGGGCAGAGTCAGCGTGGTCCATCCGGTCGCTCCCGGCACGACGCCGTCTCCATCGCCGGCGGCGCAGCTGGCGGACGCCTCCCCGAGGCTGCCCGCCTCGTCGATCTTGCCGTCGGTCCCGGTCGGGCGTTGTCCGACGCCCTGTCCCTGGGCGAGGGGCAGCACGACCAGCTCCGTGCGGGCGCCACCCGAGGTTCGCCATCCACAGCGAGACCTCCCCGGCC
>CAWHQF010000002.1:0-63304 GCA_963831475.1 uncultured Alphaproteobacteria bacterium | reverse complement strand
TGTGTCTACTGGTTCGAGTACGTATTGCTTCGGGGGAGTGTCCCGAGCGGCAAAGGGGGCGGACTGTAAATCCGCTGGCTATGCCTTCGTAGGTTCGAGTCCTACCTCCCCCACCACTCTGAAACTAGAAGACAAATGGAAAAAGCGCGGGATCGAGGCCGCGCCTTTTTGTTGCGTAGATACAATCCCTCCGGTGAGGTCGCGGAGGACGATGATGCACAAATGCAAATTAGGTGTGGCTTTGGCCACAGTCTTTATTGCAAGTCTCAGCCTTAATAGTGCAATCGCTGCGCGAAACACCTTCAACATCGATATGTCCGCGCAGGAGTAACCTAAAAAAGATGCCAAACACCCGCCAAAAGTGCAGCGGGGGGCACCTCAGCAACGAAGCAAAGCCGTTACGCGATTTCATCCTCTGTGTGATCTCGGCGCTACAGCAGTTCCCACCGTTTATCGTTACCTTGATTGCTGTGGAGTATTCCAGGCGCGGGTATTGATATGCGATCGTTCGTGTTGAGTGATGGCAGACTGTTTGCGCTGAAGCCTTCCGATTGGTCAATGCTGCTCGGCGGGGTAGCGCTGTGCGGACTATTTGCGCTGCTATTCTGATAGCTTCTCGCGTATCGCCTTGAACGATGGATAGCTGAGCTTCCACGTTCGAGTCAGCGCGCGAGGAAGCGATGCAGGATTTCAAGTGGCTAAGTTAGCTGTTCGCCTCCTTCTCCCCCGAGCCAAGCCGACGTCGTCATTGCAGCCGACCATTGATGAACGAGACCATTCGCTCCAGTGCGAGCCGACCGGCTTCATTGTCAACGTTGGTCCGCCAACGACTTTTGCCTGATCGCGGTGAGCGTTGTCGAAGGAGTAATTGCTTCTGGATCGATCTTGAGATGAAGGATGGATGGTTTGCACGAAGCCTGTGCCGCCGCAAAGGCGGCGGGAAACTCCGCGCTTTTCTCGACCACGGCGCCATAGCCGCCAAATGCCAAGGCATAGGCGGCGAAATCCGGATTGCGTAGCTGAGTGGCAATCACGCGACCCGGATATTCACGTTCCTGGTGCATCCTGATTGTCCCGTACATCCCATTATCGGCCACCAGAACGATGATCGGGAGTTCATATTGCACGGCGGTGGCAAAATCCTGGCCGGTCATGAGGAAGTCGCCGTCACCGGATATGCAGATGACCGTACGATTGCGATGAAGACACTGCATCGCCACGGCGGCAGGCAATCCGTAACCCATCGATGCGGAAGTGCTGCCTATAAGACCGCCAAACCTTCGCACGCGGTAGAACCGATGCACCCAGGCGGAGAAATTACCGGCACCCTGCGTCAAGATGGCATCGGGGGGCAAGTTTTCGCGCAACCATACCATGATCTCACCGAGATTGACCGCACCTGGAGTGGGCGTCGCCTTTTCACTCCAAGCGAGATACTCGGCGTGCGCTGCATCGCTTTCGCCTTGCCATGCAATCGTCTCCGGCGGCTGTAATGCTCCAAGGGCGGCGCAGAACGCAGTCGGTGAGGCGTTAATGGCAAGATACGGATGATAGACCCGGCCAAGCTCTTCGCTGCCGGGATGCACATGCACTAGCTTGATCTGCGGCTTGGGAATATCGAAAACGGTATAGCCCTGAGATGGTATTTCACTGAAGCGCCCCCCAATGAGCAGGACAAGGTCGGCTCCCTTAACCCGCTCGACCAATTTCGGATTCGGGCCTATGCCGAAATCGCCCGCATAGCAGGGGTGTAGCGCATCAATCAGGTGAGCGCGCCGAAACGTCGTGGCGACAGGAAGCGCAAAACATTCTGCGAAATCGTGAAACGGCGCAGGTGGCTTCGACGCTCCAGCGGCTGCCGCCGGCAAGTACGATCGGTTTCCTCGCCTCGCGCAGCAGCCCTTCGAGCCGCCGCATTTCCGTCGGCCCTGGGCAGGTTTCAACAGGCTCAAACGTCGTTGCATCGGCGGCGAGCGCGCGCTCCCGCAGCATGTCCTCCGGCAGGGCAATCACGACCGGCCCTGGCCGCCCATTGCAGGCCGTGTGAAAGGCGCGGGATATGATTTCCGGAACACGGGCGGGGTCGTCGATTTCGGTCGACCACTTAGCCATGCTGCCGAACACGGCGCGATAGTCGAGTTCCTGAAACGCTTCGCGCTCGCGCATCTCGCGGCGCACCTGCCCTACGAAAACAATCATCGGAGAGGAGTCCTGCCGCGCTGTATGAATGCCCCCAGATGCGTTGGTGGCGCCGGGGCCGCGCGTTACAAAGCAAACGCCGGGCCGACCCGTCATCTTGCCAACTGCCTCAGCCATGACAGCGGCCGCACTTTCATGTCGGCAAACAATGAGCTCGATGTCGCGATCATAGAAAGCATCGAGCGCGGCAAGGTAGCTTTCACCGGGCACGCAGAAGACCTGGCGCACGCCGTGGATCAAAAGCTGATCGACGAGAATTTCACCGCCCGTACGGGCATTGTCGTTGCCGCGCATTGAAAACTACTTCAACGATCCTTGCTGGTGGAATTTTCGGTGCAAAGCCGACCTCAACCTTGCTGCCATCAGGATTTACAGTCCGCCCCCTTTGCCGCTCGGGACACTCCCCCGAAGCCGTCGCACTGCCATTAACCTCGAAAGATAATCGTCTCCGGTGGCCGGCCGGTCGGGACTTGCCGGTTTTATGCGGAGGTGCCCCAGCGAAGTCAATGGAGCCGGGAGTGCGCAGCGCGAGACAGAGCCGCGTTTTTGTCGCGGCCCTATTTTTCGGAGCGCCTGGAAAGCACGCCGAAAATATCGGCATAGCGAGAATCTTCGCAACCTGGACATCGGCCTCAGCCCGCGCATCAATTATGGACGGTCCGAGCATCAGGCCTGCATAAGGTGTGGGCATCCAAGCTCGACGAGAATGGACACCATCGGCCGATCGATCTGCAGTAGAAAACTTGTCCGGCTCAGAAGAGCCGCCACTGAAATTAGCGGCTCTTCTGCCGTTCAATCGGCTAGATTCCGCGGTGGGTGGCTGGCTCTATGACTTCGACGATAACGTTCTGGAGCTGATGTTTGCCGTTTGTGGCTGTCACCTCGAGGGTAAATCGATCAACCCCGATAAAGTCATGCGCCGACCGGTAGATCGCGATAAACGCGGGAAGCTCGACGCCAAGACATTGCTTGAGGTTTGTGGCTCGCAAGCGGCCCTGCTTGACTTCAACCCTACCGTGGGACGGAGGCGACACCAGGCGGATTACGGGCAATGGGCCGGCGGTGCAGTCGCGGCGGATGGTTATGAAGATGCCCGCATTGATATTGGTGTCGGACTTGCCTCTGACTTGACGCTCGATTGTCGACGTCTGTCCGATCGCCAGAGAGGAAAGCGCGAAAAACGCGAATATCGATCCCGCCGCCGGCCACTTCATCGGAAATACTCCGGAGATGTCGCAATCCTACACCAAATTTTCAGCTCTAGGCATGAGATAACGGGCAGCCGTTTGCAGCTGGGTGCACAAAGACGGGAACGGCGCAACGTGTGTGTGCAGCGCTTCCAAGTGCCAACGCCGAGGGCAAGAATGCTTTCTTCTGGCGGAGGGCCGCCGGCCGGGTCTTCTATAAGCAGAGCCAGTTTAATTTCATTTTTTGTTTTGGCCAAGTGTGCCCAATAGTTGAGGGTCAAGATCCTTAAGCGTCTGCTCCAGAAATTCGCGACCGATCGGCAATGCGCTTTGATAGGCCGCTAAAATGGCCCGCTTTAGTTCAGGTTTGCGCGTCACGATCGAAAGAACATCATGGCGTACCAATTGCTGCAAATCTTTTTCGGCAATTGCATCGGAGTGAGTGGCAAGAATTAAACGAAAAGGAATTAGATCGGTCTCATTTGTTCCCGTGAAGTACGACATCTGCAGAACGTTGGCCGTATTTTTACCAGGTTCCTTGGACCGAGAGTAGATACTCGCGAGAGCAAGCCAGACGCGCGAATCGTGAGGAGCAAACACGAGGGCCTGGAGAGCGGCTCGACGGCCTTCCGCAAGCTCGCTTTGCCCGGGTTCGCTGCCGCGCCAAAACAGATTGAGGTAAGTGAGCGCATACTCGGCCCATAGGTCGCCGCGCACTAATCCAATTGAGGCAGCCTCGGCCGTAGTCTTGCGGCTATCAACAACACTCGCCGCAGTCTTTGCGTCACCGGGAAAGCGAAGATCAGGCGAACGAAAGTGCTCTGCGCCTAAAATCCATGTTGCCTGACAACCGAGGACCAATGCAAACAGAAGCATCGTGCTCCGAAAAAAACGGCTGGTTGAAGTTCGGGTCAGCTGGCTAGCCATAAGTCCTCAATTCACTTCGAGAGCTCAAATTATAGCCATCGCTTCATCCTCTAGCATCAGGCATGTCAACTGTCCGGTCACATAAGCTCCGGTGTCAATATTGATGCGATTGGGGCGAATGTCTGGCTGCCGCACCGGCGTGTGGCCGTGAACAACGATTTTGCTGAAATCATCTTCGCATAGAAGAAAATCATCTCGGATCCAAAGTAAATCCTCTTCGTGCTGTTTTGCGAGCGGAATTCCCGGCCGCACTCCGGCATGGACAAAAAAGAAATCGCCGCATGTAAATGAAACTTTCAAATCGGCAAGAAATTGGCGGTGACTTTCCGGGAGCGCATGATCGAATTCGGCCGCGAGGTTCGCTTGCCCAATCTGTCGGGATTGATGGATGGGACGACGCCGTAGGACATCAGCGTCTCTAATCCGCCAAGGCGTTGCCAATCCCTGAGGAGGGTTGGATCGGTTACGAAGTTCATCAAAAAAAATTCGTGATTGCCTTTGAGAAAGACAGTTCGATTTGTTCGTTTGCGAGCGACCAAAAGGTCGAGTACCTGTCGCGATGACGGCCCGCGATCGATGTAGTCACCGAGAAAAACCTCAATGCCGGCAGAGATTGGATTTTTCAGCAGGTCGGCGTCGATGCGTTGAAATACGCCTTGCAGAAGATCGGCGCGGCCATGAATATCTCCGACCGCGTAAATGCGAACGCCCGCGGGTATTCGTGGCCGCTGCTTCTTCGGCCAGGTTGGGGATTTGAACGAGATCATCCTCTTGATATGTGCGCGCAACATCAATCTACGATGCTCAGTGATAATTAATTAATTCTTTCAAATACGAGGATAATTAAGGCAAATCGCCAAACCGGATAGAAGATTTTCGCCTGTACCTTCGTATTCGTCTCCAACGTTACGTTCCTGCCCGGTTGAGCGAATACCATGTTTCAGTCAAACGAGAGCGCTGGTGCGAAAGCCGTAGCGATAACGTCTGCGCTTGTCCTGGCTGGTTCTTTCCTCTGCAGCATCGACAGTAGCCTGGGCTACCCGCGCGCTTTCCGAAATTCGGCGGATCCAACCTGGACTGATCGATCGGGTGCGGCTTCCATCCCCGTTCTTTCGGCACCGATCAAATTTAGTTCGCAGGCAACGTCGTCAAATTTCGAGATGACGGCTGGTACGCCCGTGATGTATCTCTCCTTTCCCTACGACCAAACCGTGATCATGCGTCGAGCCAGCCTCGAATTGCCAGATAAATTTTCGCTCATGCCATTCGAGCGCCGGACGGATGTCGAGAAAAAACTCGCATCGGAAAGATCGAGGCGGCTGGCATTATACAATTTGCGGCGCAAACTTGAAACGAGCGGTCAGCGCATCAGTTTCAACCGTCCATCGCTTGCGCCGATGGCCTTCGTACGGTTCTGCATGAAATATCCCCGTGACTGCGAAATCCGGCACATGGCATTTCGTCCACGGCCAGTTGTCCTAAGCCCGGCGCAAAAAACGGAACTTGCGAAAGTAAACCACGCAGTCAACCGTGCGATTATGCCGCAGGCCAACGGAAATGGAGTGATGCAGGAAGAGTGGCTTATTTCTCCGCGCGAAGGGGATTGCAACGACTATGCGGTTACCAAGCGCCATGAGCTGCTCGTGCGCGGCTGGCCCTCGCGTTCCCTGCTTTTGACGGAAGTGGTAATTCCTTCTGGTGAACACCATCTCGTATTGGTAGTACGCACACGCGATGGCGATTGGGTCCTCGATAATCTGAACCCGAATATCAGGCTGGTCTCGCAGGTTCACTACCAGTGGGTTCGCGCTCAGCAAGAGCAAAATCCAACATTCTGGTCGACGATCGATCTCGCACACGCGCCGCGTGTCGCGATGAATGCAGACTAGTATGAATTCGGCCTTCGACTAAATTGAACGACCTTTGCTCTGCGCGATAGCGACGCCGATAATCGCCGCTAGCAATATGGTTGCCGGCGTGCTCAACATCGCCGCGCTACCGAATGCCAGCAGTACGACGGCCACGATGCAACTCGCACCGGCCGTCGAATAAAACAAATCTCGCCGGCGTCGCGCCGCGCCATGCAAAAACGTGATGATAAGTGCGGCTGCCGCAGCAGAAATAGCCAACAGAAATGGCCGGCCCATCTCGATGGCAATAGCAGACAGGGCATTCGGCGCATTAGTGCCGCTCGTTATTTCGTCTAAATCCTGATAGATCGGCAATACTGCCGCAAAGGTTCCTGCGCCTGTGCCGGCCCAGCCTGTTTCCGACAAAATGCGCTGCGTAAGCGTGACCAGCGATCGAGGCGCCTGCGAGGCAAATGCGAGCGTCAACCCTAACGTCCTTGTCGCGGGTTGGAAGGTAATCACAGCGACGGCGACAACCAATCCGACCGCGATGATTGCAGAATATCCCCACGGTCCCATGTGAAATTTGCGAATAACGATTGCGACGATGAACGTCGCGACGCCGCAGGCGAGAGCGAAGAGAGTCTGGCTGTCCTCGGCGGCGGGTATCGCGAGAAGGCATATCGCAAGGGCAACAAAATAGCCCGCGAAACTTAGTCCAAACCAGACGACTGAATCGCGCCGGTTTTCACCGCGCATTCGCCGGCGCTCCATGACGCAGGCAATTCCGGTCGCGGCAAGAATAACCCCCAACACCGAGCAGACGGTCGCCGCATCGCGGAGATCAAGGACCGTTGTCAATTTCATCAACGCGATCGCCGACGCCGACGCTGTGAGCACCGATAAGAGACCTTCGGCGCGGTGACGATCCGTCGCCACCGCGGCCGCTGCGAGTGAGACTGCTATCATTGAAAGATACCGAACCAAGGCGACGATTGTCGCGCCAGTATCAATACTAACACTTCCACCGATCGATCGCCCGAGTGCGGTGGCCGCGCTTTCCCAAATCGGGTTGGCGAGGCCGATCGCTTTCAAAGGCAATATCTGAAAAAGCATCCAAAGCGCAGGAATGGCCGCGAAAATGGCGACGGGGTAAATAATCGGAGCCAGGAAATTTATCTCGACTGTTCGAATTTGTAGGGCAATGACCGTCAGCAATAAGGCCACCGCTAATGTGATCAGTCCGAGACTAAACAGCCCGCTAGAAATGACTGTCAGGGGTGCCGCAAGGAGCAATAGCGTCAGGATCAGATACGCTAGAGACATTTCTGTAACCGTTATGTTGCGTGCGACTTGTGAACTGCAACAGCCGCCATCAGCGCTCCTAAGCGCTTGTCTGTTTCTCGCCGATCGTCGGCGCAGAATGGCAAAGTAAAAAACGACGACGCCTTACCACTCTCACCGGGCGGGTTGGTCGTGATGCAGCTGAAGGGCAGGTCAAAACTCGCTACTAATTGCAGCGCGCCGACGTCGCAATAATGTGGCCGCGACGGTTGATGTGACCGCGCCAGCTCCAAGCGCAGTCAGAATGCGGTCCGTAACCGTATGACCAGTAGTACCAGGACCAGTTGTCGGTATTTGCGTAATAGGGCTGTTGTCCCGTTGGAGTACCAAACAATTCTCGGGCCATATCTCCAACTGAAATCACCGCCACCGGGATTCCATGTGCTCGTACCGAGGCGATAGCCCTCCCCATCGCCATTTGCGGACGCGGATGTTGGAAGGAGGCAAGCAATTCCAATAAACGCCGCCGCCGCAATTCCTATGCCAAGTTGTTTGATAGACACGGCCCTTTCTCCATTATCCGCCAGTTACTTACGGATGTTGGCTGATCGATTGAGTTAGCAGATGCAGCCGGTCAGCACGTCAAGCCATCGGTTTGCCGCGCACTAAGCATCGCGAGAACTTTGTGTCGGGTCAAGCCATTCCGCCCCAATTTAAGTGGGATTGTCGGTCCTAAGGCCGCGCCCGCTGCGTGCGTTGGTTCGCGCCTGGATCACTCAGAATATCCGGAATGCATTTTGCCCGGTTGGTGCCGCGCGGCGCGGCGCGGTCCTGCTTTGTGGGGCCCAGTGTGCGAGTGCGCCAAAGAGGTAGCCAAGCTGCAGCGTCAATATCGCGCTGACGGTAGCAAGCCCGACAGTTTCCAGACTTTCGTTCTGGACAATTCCAATCAGAAAAGTGGCCACGGAACCGGCGATGATGACAGGCACAAGGATCAGTGCCTTAAATCGTAAACCGAGAAGGCCTCCAATGAGCATCGCGGTGATTGGGAGCATCATTTGCCAAAGGACCCGATAGCAGGTGCCGGCGCGGCGCGATCCTGAACGCTGCATTGCCGATATTAATTATTCCTTACTTTCACTCCTTACTGTCGGGCAGGGTAACCGGCCGGCTAACGCGCTGGACAATTTGCCACCAGCATCTTGAAGCCTGCCTGTAAGCCATCGAGCGGAACAACGCCGCGAATCGTGGTTTGACCGTCTTCAATATGGACTGACAGATCGCCTTGTGTCTGCCACGCACTGTCCACAAAAGTGTTTGCGTCTCCGGGAATACGGATCGCTGAACCGGGGGGAGCGATGGTCGCCTTGAACCTTGTCTCGCGTCCTGACTGGCTGAAAACTACGGTTGGCTGGGCTCGGAGCGGAAAGGCCCGAATGAAGACAACCAAAACTTCCGTGCCACCTTCGCGGCAGCAAATCATGAGCCCGGCAAAGTCGAGATCGGATCTTGACGTGTCGGCCGTGCGCATGATGCTGACAGCGTCAGCGCCACCGCGCGGATTGTGCGTTCTCACAAAATGCCAGCCGCCGGTAGGCGCCGGGCCGGTTGGTTCTTCGGCACTGGCTGAATATGTCGCGGTGGCCGCAACAATCGCCACAAAAAGGCGTGCGACGAGATGGCGTAACGCGGGCATCTTTGGCCTTGGCGCCCCGAAGTTACCCACAGATGACGATCGCCGTAAGATAAACGCACCGGCTGGTTTTGGAGATACAAGCTTCCCAGAAGAGCGCCCACAGGGGCGCGCCGTCCGCTGTTGAACGCGAATAGAATCAATAACCTATCTGCAACCTAACACCTGTCTAGCGCGGCAGATAATCCGGGACAAATCATCGCGTCGAGGACCTCGCCGCCACCGATTCAAATTGCTTCTAAGTCATTCATCCTATTGAAAAATCAACTTGGCTCACGTTGCATTTAAGCAACACCGGCGGGGAATGCGACGCTGCGATTCAGCGCGTAGTTGCGAGGCGAGGCGAACGGTGTCTTTATTGGCAGCACTTCTTTCGGGGCTAACAATACTGGGGAATTTGGGGTGGCGCTTACCGGTCGTATTCTTGCCGTCCGGCATCTTGCATTGCTGGCGGGGTTAGGCGCGCTCTTTGCGGCATCAGGCTGCACCAATCCGCATATGCCGGTGGCTGGACCGGAGAGCTGGGATGTGCGGGCTCATAACCAGGATGCCGACAGCGTCCCTTATGCTCTGATAAAGCTCAATCCCGAGGCCATATCGGTCCTGACGAGGAATGCGCCGGGGTTCTACGGAACGTTTACCGATCGGCGGCCACCGCAAGAAATCAAATTCGGTATTGGTGACGTCGTCAGCGTGACGATCTTCGAGGCCGCCGCGGGTGGCTTGTTCATTCCATCAGAAGCTGGTGTGCGACCGGGCAATTTTGTGCAATTGCCCAATCAATCGGTTGACAGTTCAGGCAATATTGCCGTGCCGTATGCGGGCGCGGTGAGAGCCGTGGATCGTACGCCGGCCGAAGTCCAACAATCCATTGTTAACGCGTTGCGAAACCGCGCGATTGAACCCCAGGCGGTCGTCGCGTTGGTAACCCAAAACACGTCCTTGATCAGCGTTCTCGGCGACGTCAATACGCCTGCGCGCATACCAGCGAGCGCGGCCGGCGAAAAAATTCTTGATGAAATCACACGTGCGGGTGGCCCCAAAAGTCAAGGCTATGACACTTGGGTGATGCTGGAACGCGGCGGGAAGCGAGCAACAATTCCCTTTGGTGCACTTGTCTATGACCCCCGAAACAATATTTTTGCGCGGCCCAACGATACTATTTACGTTTACCGGGAGCCGCAGACGGTTGTCGTGTTTGGCGCGGCCGGCGCGCAGGGCCAATTCAACTTCGATGCTTGGCGAATCTCGCTTTCGGAAGCGATTGCGAAGGCCGGCGGTCTTAACGACACTTTGGCTGATCCCGCGTCGGTATTCGTCTATCGTGGTGAGAACTCGAGAGGTTTCCGAGAAGCTAGGAATAGATATCTCCAAATTCGCGGGCCCCATTATTCCTGTTATCTACAACGTCAATCTCCGCGACCCCGCAGGATATTTTTTCGCGACCAAGTTCCAGATGCGCAACAAGGACGTAATCTTTGAATCCAATGCGATTGCGGTGGAAGAAGCGAAAGTCCTCAACTACATCCGGTTGGTCACGGCCACTATCAACGATCCAATTGTTGCGGCGACAAACGTAGTTATTCTGCGTGACGCGATACGGGCCCTGCATTAGCGGTAGTTAGTGATCCGTCGATACCAGTAGCGGCAAAGGGGTTTGGTCTCCCGCTGGGTAGACGTGTCTTCAATGCTAATGGACGAAATGTGACGACCGTTGGGCGAGCGCCATCAAACAGGGTTTCCTCACTTCTCCTGTTTGTCACGGTCGCCGCGGCGCCGTTTCCTTTTGGCTCGACCGATCCTGCCGCGATCGCATTCTGGTGCGTCGTGCTCGGCGTAGGTGTCGTGACCGCCTCTACGCGCGGACTCCGCCAAGAGCACACCCCGCTTATTGCTCTAGCTGTGATCGTTATCCTGGCTTACGCATTCGTTCTGCATGAACAGCTGGCCGCGCGGCCCTGGATTGCATCGCCACATCCACTGTGGAGCGAGGCAGCGGACGCCCTCGGCATTGCGATTGCGCCGTCGGCATCGATCGCTCGCAATCAGGCGTTTTTTTCGCTGGGCGCGCCGCTTGCGAACATGCTGGCCGTCATCTGCAGCTTCTTGGTTTGTATCGATCGCAATCGAGCGCGACAGTTGTCGCTCATCATCGCGTGGTCCGGAGCGGCTTATGCCCTGTACGGAATTTTTGCCTACCTTGTCGACCCGACCCACGTCCTCTGGCGCGAGAAAATAAACTACCGAGCGGCTCTCACCGCGACGTTCCTCGGTACGAAATACGGCAGCCGTTTATTTCGGCTCCTGTGCCATTTTGTGGATATTGATTTTGTCGCAGCACCTACGTCGGCGACTACCGCGTCGAATTTTATGGCGGGATGTGCCGCGATATCTTTTATTTGAAACACCGCGCTCCGTAACTCTTGCACTGACGATGATGCTTTTATGTCTCGCAGCGATGCTGATGACGAATTCACGGGCCGGTATAGTGCTATCGCTGATGGCGCTTGTCGCTGCAGTTGTAATTTATTTCTATCGTGACCTGCCCCGAGCAAGTGGAATTATTGGCAGCCTTGGCCGATCGGTGCGTTTATAGCGTTCCTCTTTCTTCAATTCCTTGGCGGAAATGTCAGTGGCCGTTTCGATACTGAGGGGCTGTCTGACGAGGGCCGCTTTGACGTGTACCGCTCCAGCCTGCGCATGATTGCCGACCACCCATGGTTTGGGAGCGGCCTGGGGACCTTTTTGTGGAGTTTTCCCAGCCTATCGCAGCGCCAATATTTCCATGTGGGGTGTGTGTGATCGTGCACATAGCACGCCCTTGGAACTTGCCACCGATCTCGGCTTACCCTTGGCCGCACTAATCGCGGCGGCCTGGTTTATTGTTTTGGCCGTGCTAATCCGCGCATCCGAATCCGCCGGCGCGACCTCGACGGTGCCAGCCGGTGCGCTCATGGTCGCGCTGCTCGGCCTGACGCACTCGCTTATTGACTTTTCCATTGCAAATACCCGGCTATGCAATTGTAGTGTTCGCCTTGGTTGGCGCAGGTTTGGCCCAGTCATACCAGAGCGAACACTACAATTGCATAGCCGGGTATTTGCAAGGAAAAGTCAATAAGCGAGTGCGTCAGGCCAAGCAGGGCCACCATGAGCGCGCCCACCGGCGCCGCCAGATCACGGCGGCGAATGCGAATGCCACGACTAAGCACCGCCAAAACATTTGCCCAGGCCGCAGCAATTAATATTGCCAAGGGCAGTCCGAGGTCGGTCGCTAGCTCCAAAGGAGTGCTGTGAGCACGAATTCCACACACCCCACATAGAAATGTTGTCGCTTCGATAGGCGGGAAAGCTCCACGAAAAGGTTCCAAGCCCGCTCCCAAACCATGGGTGGTCGGCAATCATGCGCAAGCTGGACCGGTACACGTCAAAGCGGCCCTCGTCAGACAGCCCCTCAGTATCGAAACGGCCGCTGACCTTTCCGCCAAGGATTTGCAGAAAGAGGAGCGCTATAAACACGCCGATCCCCAAAGCTGCCAATATTCCACTTGCTCGGGGCAGATCTCGGTAGAAATAAATTACAAACGCAACAACGACACTCACCAGCGACAACACTATGCCGGCTCGCGAGCTGGTCATGAGCATCGCTGTCAGACATAAAAGCAACATCGTCATTGAGAGAATGACGGGTCGCGGCATTTCAAACAGAAGGATCTGCGGCACGCCGCGCCAGAAAATGCGGCCTTGCGGCAGTTGCCGTCGCAAGTGCTGCGACAATATCAAAATCCATAAAACGGCACAGGAGCCAAAATAAACAGCAGCCGTATTGCGATTGACGAACGTCGCCGTAAGCACGCTGCGATAGCCGAGCTTCTCTCGCCATAGGATGAAAGTCGGGTCTATCAGATACGCAACAATCCCGTATATCGCGTAAGCCGCACCGGACCACGCGATGATGAGCGACAACTGTCGCGCTCGATCGCGATCGATACAAACCAAGAAGCTGCAGATAACGGCGAGCATGTTCGCAAGCGGCGCACCCAGCCAAAAAAAAGCCTGATTGCGGGCGATCGATGCCGACGGCGCAATTGCACTGCCGAGCGTACGGGCTGCGTCGCCCCACAGTGGATGCGGCGGCGCAATCCAAGGCCGCGCGCCTAGGTGTTCATGCAGAACGAACGCGTAAGCCAGGATAACGGTCACAGCCAGAGCAATAAGCGGGGTGTGCTCTTTGCGGAGCCCGAGCGTAGAGGCGGTCACGACACCTACGCCGAGCACGACGCACCAGAATGCTATCGCGGCAGGATCGGTCGAGCCAAAAGGAAACGGCGCCGCGGCGACTGTGACAAACAGGAGAAGTGAGGAAACCCTGTTTGATGGCGCTCGCCCAACGGTCGTCACATTTTGTCCATTAGCATTGAAGACACGTCTACCCAGCGGGAGACCAAACCCCTTTGCCGCTATTGGTAGCGACGGATCACTAACTATAGCTAATGCAGGGTCCGTATCGCGTCACGCAGAATAACTGCGTTTGTCGCCGCAACAATTGGATCGTTGATAGTGGCCGTGACCAACCGGATGTAGTTGAAGACTTTCGCTTCTTCCACCGCAATTGCATTGGATTCAAAGATTACGTCCTTGTTGCGCATCTGGAACTTGGTCGCGAAAAAATATCCTGCGGGGTCGCGGAGATTTACGTTATAGACAACAGGAATAATGGGGCCAGCGAATTTGGAGATATCTATTCCTAACTTCTCGGAAACCATTCGACTTTCGCCACGATAGACGAATACCGAGGCAGGATCGGCCAGTGTGTCATTGAGACCGCCTGCCTTTGCAATCGCTTCCGAAAGCGAGATTCGCCAAGCATCGAAATTGAATTGGCCCTGCGCCCCGGCCGCGCCAAACACGACGACCGTCTGCGGCTCCCGGTAAACGTAGATAGTATCGTTGGGCCGAGCAAAAATATTATTTCTCGGGTCGTAGACAAGTGCACCAAAGGGGACCGTCGCTCGCTTCCCGCCGCGTTCCAGCATCACCCAAGTGTCATAGCCTTGGCTTTTAGGCCCGCCAGCACGCGTGATTTCATCAAGAATTTTTTCGCCGGCTGCGCTCGCTGGTATGCGCGCAGGCGTATTGACGTCGCCGAGAACGCTGATCAAGGACGTGTTTTGGGTTACCAATGCGACGACCGCCTGGGGTTCAATAGCGCGGTTCCGCAACGCGTTAACAATGGATTGTTGGACTTCGGCCGGCGTACGATCCACGGCTCTCACCGCGCCCGCATACGGCACGGCAATATTGCCTGCACTGTCAACCGATTGATTGGGCAATTGCACAAAATTGCCCGGTCGCACACCAGCTTCTGATGGAATGAACAAGCCACCCGCTGCGGCCTCGAAGATAGTCACGCTGACGACGTCACCAATGCCGAATTTGATTTCTTGCGGTGGGCGCCGATCGCTAAACGTTCCGTACAATCCTGGGGCATTCGTCCCCAGTACCGACATTACCTCAGGATTGAGCTTGACCAAGGCATAAGGGAGGCTGTCGGCGTCCTGGTTGTGGTTCCGAACGTCCCAGCTCTCCGGTCCAGCTACCGGCATATGCGGATTCGTGCACCCTGACACTGCAAAGAGCGCGCCAAGCGCCGCCGGCAATACAAGATGCCGGACGGCACGAATACAATCGGTAAGCACCACCCCGAATTCTCCGGTATAGACGGCCCCGAAACAAGTACTGCCAATAAGCCACCGTTCGTCACACCTCGCAACAATGCGCTGAATCGCTGTGTCGCATTCCCCCGTCGGTGTTGCTTAAATGCAACGCGCGGGCCAACGGATTTTTCAATAGGATGAACGACTTGGAGCAGTCCGAATCGGTGAAGTCGAGGTTCTCGACGTAATGATTTGTCCGCTAATTATGTGCGGCGCTATCCAAGTGTAAAGTTGCAGATAGCCTATTGATTCCATTGTTGTTCAAGGCTGGGCGGCGCTCGTACACGCGCTAGTCCGGAAACCTTGTATCTCCAATACTGACCGGTGCGTTTATCTTACGGCGATCATCACCTGTGGGTAACTTCGGGGCGCAAAGACCAAGGATGCGCGCGCTACGTCATCTCGTTTTGCACCTTTTGGTGGCAATCGCTGCCGTCGGCGGGATATTTACGGCCGGTGCAGAAGAGCCGACCAACCCCGAGCTTCCCGGCGGATGGCATTTTGTACGTACGCACAACCCGCGCGGTGGGGCTGACGCTGTGAGCATCATGCGCACCGCCGACACGTCAAAATCCGATCTTGACTTTGCCGGGCTCATGATTCGCTGCCGCGATGGTGGCACGGAAGTTTTGGTCGTCTTCATTCGGGCGTTTCCACTCCGAGCCCAGCCATCCGTAATTTTCAACCAGTCAGGACGCGAGACGAGGTTCACGGCGACCATTGCTCCCCCCGGTTCGGCGATCCGTATTCCCGGAGACGCAAGCACCCTTGTAGAGGGTGCGTGGAAGCCACAAGGCAATTTGTTAGTACGTGTTGAAGACGGTCAAACCACGATTCGCGGCGTTGTTCCGCTCGATGGCTTGCAGACAGGCTTCAAGATGCTGGTGTCAAACTGTCCCGCGCGTTAGCCGGTCGGTTACCCTGCCCGATGGTAAGGGGTGAAAGTAAGGAATAATTAATTTCGTCAATGCAGCGTTTGGGATCGCGCCGCGCCGGCACCTGCGATCGGGCCTTTGGCAAATGATGCTCCCAATCACCGCTATGCTCATTGGAGGCCTTCTCGGTTTGAATTCAAGGCACTGATCCTTGTGCCCGTCATCATCGCCGGTTCCGTGGCCACTTTTCTGATTGGAATTGTCCAGAACGAAAGTCTGGAAACCGTCGGGGTTGCTACGATCAGCGCGATATTGACGCTGCAACTTGGCTACCTCTTTGGCGCACACTGGGCCCCACAAAGCAGGACCGCGCAGCATCGCGCGGCGCCAACCGGGCAAAATGCATTCCGGATATTCTAAGTGACCCAGGCGAACCAACGCGCGCAGTGCGCGCGGCCTTAGGACAGACAATCCTACTTAAATCGGCGCGGAATGGCTTGACCCGGCACAAAGTTCTCGCGATGCTTAGTGCGCGGCAAACCGATGGCTTGACGTGCTGACCGGCTGCATCTGCTAAGTCAATCGATCAGCCAACATCCGTAAGTTACTGGCGGATAATGGAGAAATAGCCGTGTCTATCAAACAACTTGGCACAGCAATTGCGGCGTTTATTGGAATCGCTTGCCTGCTTCCAACATCCGCGTCCGCAAATGGCGACGGGGACGGCTATCGGCTCGGTACGAGCGACATGGGATCCCGGTGGCGGCGATTTCAGTTGGAGATATGGCCCGAGAATTGTTTGGTACGCCAACGAACAACAGCCCTATTACGCAAACACCAACAACTGGTCCTGGTATTACTGGTCATACGGTTACGGACCGAATTCTGACTGCGCTTGGAGCTGGCGCGGTCACATCAACCGTCGCGGCCACCTTATTGCGACGTCGGCGCGCTGCAATTAGTAGCGAGTCTTGACCTGCCCTTCAGCTGCATCACGACCGAACCGCGCGGTGAGAGTGGTAAGGCGTCATCGTTTTTTACTTTGCCATTCTGGACCAACGAACGGCCCAGAAACAGACAAGCGCTTGGGAGCGCTGATGGCGCCCGTTGCAGCTCGTAAGTCGCGGGCAACATAACGGTTACGGAAATGTTTCTAGCCTATCTGATCCTGACGCTATTGCTCCTTGCGGCACCCCTGACAGTCATTTCTAGCGGGCTCTCTAGTCTTGGCCTAATCACATTAGTGGTGGCCTTATTGCTGACGGTCATTGCCCTACAAATTCGAACAGTCGAGATAAATTTCCTAGCTCCGATTATTTACCCCGTCGCCATTTTCGCAACCATTCCTGCGCTTTGGATGCTTTTTCAGATATTGCCTTTGAAAGCGATCGGCCTCGCCAACCCGATTTGGGAAAGCGCGGCCACCGCACTCGGGCGATCGATCGGTGGAAGTGTCAGTATTGATATCGGCGCGACAATCATCGCCTTGGTTCGGTATCTTTCAATGGTAGCAATCTCACTCGCGGCGGCCGCGGTGGCGACGGATCGTCGCCGCGCCGAAGGTCTCTTATCGGTGCTCACAGCGTCGGCGACTACGATCGCGTTGATGAAATTGACAACGGTCGTTGATCTCCGCGATGCGGCAACCGTCTGCTCGGCGTTGGGGGTTATTCTTGCCGCGACCGGAATCGCCCGCGTTATGGAGCGCCGGCGAATGCGCGGTGAAAACCGCCGCGATTTAGTCGTCTGGTTTTGGCTAAGTTTCGCGGGCTATTTTGTTGCCCTTGCGATATGCCTTCTCGCGATACCCGCCGCCGCGGACAGCCAGACGCTCTTCGCTCTCGCCTGCGGTGTCGCGACGTTCATCGTTGCAATCGTTATTCGCAAATTTCACATGGGACCGTGGGGATATTCTGCAATCATCGCGGTCGGATTGGTCGTCGCCATCGCTGTGATTACCTTCCAACCCGCGACCAGGACGTTAGGGTTGACGCTCGCATTTGCCTCGCAGGCGCCTCGATCGCTGGTCACGCTTACGCAGCGCATTTTGTCGGAAACAGGCTGGGCCGGCACAGGCGCAGGAACCTTTGCGGCAGTATTGCCAATCTATCAGGATTTAGATGAATTAACGAACAGCAACACTGCGCCGAATGCCCTGTCTGCTATTGCCATCGAGATGGGCCGGCCATTTCTGTTGGCCATTTCTGCTGCGGCCACCGCACTTATCGTCACGTTTTTGCATGCCGCGGCGCACCGTGGGCGAGATTCGTTTTATTCGACGGCCGGCGCGAGTTGTATCGTGGCCGTCGTTCTACTGGCATTCGGTAGCGCGGCGGTGTTGAGCACGCCGGCAACCATAATCCTCGCCGCGATTATCGGTGTCGCTATCGCGCAGAGCAAAGGTCGTTCAATTTAATCAAAGACCGAATTTATACTAGTCCGCATTCATCGCGACGCGCGGCGCGTGTGCGAGATCGATCGTCGACCAGAATTTTGGATTTTGTTCTTGCTGAGCGCGAACCCACTGGTAGTGAACCTGCGAGACCAGCCTGATATTAGGGTTCAGATTATCAAGGACCAAATCGCCATCGCGTGTGCGTACTAACAATACGAGATGATGTTCACCAGATGGAATTACCACTTCTGTCAAAAGCAGGGAACGCGAGGGCCAGCCGCGAACGAGCAGCTCATGGCGCTTGGTAACCGCATAATCGTTGCAATCCCCTTCGCGCGGAGAAATAAGCCACTCTTCCTGCATCACTCCATTTCCGTTGACCTGCGAGGTAATCGCGCGGTTGACTGCGTGGTTTACTTTCGCAAGTTCCGCTTTTTGCGTCGGGCTTAGGACAACTGGCCGTGGACGAAATGCCATGTGCCGGATTTCGCAGTCACGTGGATATTTTATGCAGAATCGTACGAAAGCCATCGGTGCAAGCGATGGACGGTCGAAACTGATACGCTGACCGCTCGTTTCAAGTTTGCGCCGCAAATTGTACAATGCGATCGGCCGCTTCGATCTTTCCGACGCGATATCTTTCTGTGCTTCCGTCCGGCGCTCGACCGGCCTGAGCGAAAATTTATCTGGCAATTCGAGGCTGGCTCGACGCATAATCGCGGTTTGGTCGTAGGTAAAGGAGAGATACATCACGGGCGTACCAGCCGTCATCTCGAAATTTGACGGCGTCGCCTGCGCACTAAATTTGATCGGTGCCGAAAGAACGGGAATGGAAGCCGCAACCGGTCGATCAGTCCATGTTGGATCCGCCGAACTTCGGAAAGCGTTTGGGTAGCCCAGGCTACTGTCAATGCTGCAGAGAAGAGAACCAGCGAGGACAAGCGCAGACGTTATCGCTACAGCTTTCGCACCAGCGCTCTCGTTTGACTGAAACATGGTATTCGCCCAACCCGGCAAGAATGTAACGTTGGAGACGAATACGAAGGTACAGGCGAAAATCTTCCATCCGGTTTGGCGATTTGCCCTAATTTTCCTTGTATTTGAAAGAATTAATTAATTATCACTGAGCATCGTAAATTGATGTTGCGCGCACATATCAAGAGGATGATCTCGTTCAAATCCCTAACCTGGCCGAAGAAGCCCCGGCCACGAATACCCGCGGGCGTTCGCATATACGCGGTCGGGGATATTCATGGCCGCGCCGATCTTCTGCAAGACGTATTTCGACGCATCGACGCCGACCTGCTGAAAAATCCAATCTCTGCTGGCATTCAGGTTTTTCTCGGTGACTACATCGATCGCGGGCCGTCATCGCGACAGGTGCTCGACCTTTTGGTGGACCGCAAACGAACAAATCGAACCATCTTTCTTAAAGGCAATCACGAATTTTTTTTGACGAAATTCATAACCGATCCAGCCATCCTCAGAGATTGGCAACGCCTTGGCGGATTAGAGACACTGATGTCCTATGGGGTCGTTCCATCCATCAATCCCGACAACTTCGGGCAAGCTAAACTCGCGGCCGAATTCGATCATGCGCTCCCGGAGAGCCACCGCCAATTTCTTGCTGATTTGAAAGTTTCATTTACTTGCGGCGACTTCTTTTTTGTCCATGCCGGAGTGCGACCGGGAATTCCGCTGGCAAAGCAGCACGAAGAAGATTTACTTTGGATCCGTGATGATTTTCTTCTATGCGAAGACGATTTCAGCAAAATCGTTGTTCATGGCCACACGCCGGTGAGGCAGCCAGACATTCGCCCCAATCGCATCAATATTGACACCGGAGCTTATGTGACCGGACAGTTGACATGCCTGATGCTAGAGGGTGAAGCGATGGCTATAATTTGAGTTCCTTTGGGGTCGAAGGTGAATTGAGGACTTATGGGTAGCCAGCTGACCATCATTTCAACAAGCCGTTTTTTTCGTGGCGCGATGCTTCTGTTTGCGTTGGTCCTCGGTTGCCAGGCGATATGGATTATAGGGGCAGAGTACTTTCGTTCGCCTGACCTTCGCTTTCCCGGTGACGCAAAGACCGCGGCGAATGTCGTTGATAGCCGCAAGACTACGGCAAAGGCCGCCTCATTTGGATTCGTGCGTGGCGACCTATGGGCCGAGTATGCGCTCACTTACCTCAACCTGTTTTGGCGCGAAAGCGAACCCGGGCAAAGCGAGCTCGCAGAAGGCCGTCGAGCCGCTCTCCAGGCCCTCGCGTTTGCTCCTCACGATTCGCGCGTCTGGCTTGCTCTCGCAAGTGTCTACTCTCGGTCCAAGGAGCCTGGAAAAAATACGGCCAACGTTCTGCAGATGTCCTATTTCACAGGAACAAATGAGACCGATCTAATTCCTTTTCGTTTATTTCTTGCCACTCACTCCGATGCAATTGCCGAAAAAGATTTGCAGCAATTGGTACGCCATGATGTTCTTTCGATCGTGAGGCGCAAACCCGAACTAAAGCAGGCCATTTTGACTGCCTATCAAAGCGCATTGCCGATCGGTCGCGAATTTCTGGATCAGACGCTTAAGGATCTTGACCCTCAACTATTGGGCACGCTTGGTCAAAACAAAAAATGAAATTAAACTGGCTCTGTTCCTAGAAAAACTGGCTGGCGGTCCTCCGCCAGAAGAAAGCATTCTGCCCTCCGCGTTCGCTCTGAAGCGCTTCACACACACACATTGGGCCGTTCCTATCTTTGTGCACCCGCTGCAAACGGCCGCCCGCTATAATCATTTGATGCCTAGAGCTGAAAATTCGGTGTAGAATTGCTAAATCTTCAGGGTATTTCCGATGACGTGGCCGGCGGCTGCATCGATATTCGCGTTTTTCGCGATTTCCTCTCTGGCGATCGGACAGACGTCGACAATCGAGCGTCAAGTCAGAGGCAAGTCCGACACCAATATCAATGCGGGTATCTTCGTAACCATCCGCCGCGACTGCACCGCCGGCCCATTGCCCGTAATCCGCCTGGTATCACCTCCGTCCCACGGCAGGGTTGAAGTCAAGCAGGGCCGCTTGCGAGCCACAAACCTCAAGCAATGTCTTGGCGTCGAGCTTCCCGCGTTTATCGCGATCTACCGGTCGGCGCATGACTTTAGCGGGGTTGATCGATTTACCCTTGAGGTGACAGGCACAAACGGCAAGCCTCAGTTCCAGAACGTTATCGTGGAAGTTATAGAGCCAGCAACCCGCCGCGGAATCTCGCCGGTCGAAGAAGAGCCGCCAATTTCGGTGACGGCTTCTGAACAGGACAAGTTTTCTACTGCAGATCGATCGGCTGATGGTGTCCATTTTCGTCGAGCTCGGACGCCCACACCTTATGCACGGCCCTGGTGCTCGGACTGTCCATAATGGGCGCGCCGCGGCCAATGTCCAGGTGGCGAAGATTCTCGCCATGCCGGTATTTTCGCCGTGTCTTCCAGGCACTCCAAAAAACAGGGCCGCGACAAAAACGCGGCTCTGTCTCGCGCTGCGCCCTCTCCGTTCCATTGACTTCGCCGGGGCGCTTCCCATAAAACCGGCAAGTCCCGACCGGCCGGCAGCCGGAGTCGATTGTCTTTCTGATCAATGCGGTGCGCCAACTCCCGGGCGGTAAAGGGCGGCGGACTGTAAAGCCGCTGACAGCAGCAAGGTTGAGGTCGGCTTTGCACCCAAAATTCCACCAGCAAAGATCGTTGAAGTAGTTTTCAATGCGCGGCAACGACAATGCCCGTACGGGCGGTGAAATTCTCGTCGATCAGCTTTTGATCCATGGCGTGCGCCAGGTCTTCTGCGTGCCGGGTGAAAGCTACCTTGCCGCACTCGATGCTTTCTATGATCGCGACATCGAGCTCATTGTTTGTCGACACGAAAGCGCGGCAGCTTTCATGGCTGAGGCAGTTGGCAAGATGACGGGCCGGCCCGGCGTTTGCTTTGTAACGCGCGGGCCCGGCGCCACCAACGCATCTGCGGGCATTCATACAGCGCGGCAGGACTCCTCTCCGATGATTGTTTTCGTAGGGCAGGTGGGCCGCGAGATGCGCGAGCGCGAAGCGTTTCAGGAACTCGACTATCGCGCCGCGTTCGGCAGCATGGCAAAGTGGTCGACCGAAATCGACGACCCCGCCCGTATTCCGGAAATCGTATCCCGCGCCTTTCACACGGCCAGCAATGGGCGGCCAGGCCCAGTCGTGATCGCAGTGACGGAGGGCACATTGCACGAGCGCGCGCTCGCCGCCGATGCAACGACGTTTGAGCCTGTTGAAACCTGGCCTGGACCGACGGAAATGCGGCGGCTGGAAAAGCTGCTGCGCGAGGCGAGGAAACCAATCGTACTTGCGGGCGGGAGCCGCTGGAGCGCCGAGGCTAGCGTCGCCCTTTCACGATTCACAGAATGTTTTGCGCTTCCTGTCGCCACGACGTTTCGGCGCGCTCACCTGGTTGATGCGCTGCACCCCTGCTATGCGGGCGATTTCGGCATAGGCCCTAATCCGCAAATTGGTCGAGCGGGTTAAGGGAGCCGACCTTGTCCTGCTCATTGGGGGGCGCTTCAGTGAAATACCATCTCAGGGCTATACCGTTTTCGATATTCCCAAGCCGCAGATCAAGCTAGTGCATGTGCATCCCGGCAGCGAAGAGCTTGGCCGGGTCTATCATCCGTATTCTTGCCATTAACGCTTCACCGACTGCGTTCTGCGCCGCCCTTGGTGCATTACAGCCGCCGGAGACGATTGCATGGCAAGGCGAAAGCGATGCAGCGCACACCGAGTATCTCGCTTGGAGTGAAAAGGCGACGCCCACTCCAGGTGCGGTCAATCTCGGTGAGATCATGGTATGGTTGCGCGAAAACCTGCCCCCCGACGCCATCTTGACGCAGGGTGCCGGTAATTTCTCCGCCTGGGTGCATCGGTTCTACCGCGTGCGAAGGTTTGGCGGTCTTATAGGCAGCACCTCCGCATCGATGGGTTACGGATTGCCTGCCGCCGTCGCGATGCAGTGTCTTCATCGCAATCGTACGGTCATCTGCATATCCGGTGACGGCGACTTCCTCATGACCGGCCAGGATTTTGCCACCGCCGTGCAATATGGACTCCCGATCATCGTTCTGGTGGCCGATAATGGGATGTACGGGACAATCAGGATGCACCAGGAACGTGAATATCCGGGTCGCGTAATTGCCACTCAAGCTACGCAATCCGGATTTCGCCGCCTATGCCTTGGCATTTGGCGGCTATGGCGCCGTGGTCGAGAAAAGCGCGGAGTTTCCCGCCGCCTTTGCGGCGGCACGGGCTTCGTGCAAACCATCCATCCTTCATCTCAAGATCGATCCAGAAGCAATTACTCCTTCGACAACGCTCACCGCGATCAGGCAAAAGTCGTTGGCGGACCAACGTTGACAATGAAGCCGGTCGGCTCGCACTGGAGCGAATGGTCTCGTTCATCAATGGTCGGCTGCAATGACGACGTCGGCTTGGCTCGGGGGAGAAGGAGGCGAACAGCTAACTTAGCCACTTGAAATCCTGCATCGCTTCCTCGCGCGCTGACTCGAACGTGGAAGCTCAGCTATCCATCGTTCAAGGCGATACGCGAGAAGCTATCAGAATAGCAGCGCAAATAGTCCGCACAGCGCTACCCCGCCGAGCAGCATTGACCAATCGGAAGGCTTCAGCGCAAACAGTCTGCCATCACTCAACACGAACGATCGCATATCAATACCCGCGCCTGGAATACTCCACAGCAATCAAGGTAACGATAAACGGTGGGAACTGCTGCGCGCCGAGATCACACAGAGGATGAAATCGCGTAACGGCTTTGCTTCGTTGCTGAGGTGCCCCCCGCTGCACTTTTGGCGGGTGTTTGGCATCTTTTTTAGGTTACTCCTGCGCGGACATATCGATGTTGAAGGTGTTTCGCGCAGCGATTGCACTATTAAGGCTGAGACTTGCAATAAAGACTGTGGCCAAAGCCACACCTAATTTGCATTTGTGCATCATCGTCCTCCGCGACCTCACCGGAGGGATTGTATCTACGCAACAAAAAGGCGCGGCCTCGATCCCGCGCTTTTTCCATTTGTCTTCTAGTTTCAGAGTGGTGGGGGAGGTAGGAATCGAACCTACGAAGGCATAGCCAGCGGATTTACAGTCCGCCCCCTTTGCCGCTCGGGACACTCCCCCGAAGCCGTCGCACCGCGTTGAACTCGAAAGACAATCGGCTCCGCCCGCCGGCCGGTCGGGATTTGCCGGTTTTATGCGGAGCTACCCGGGCGAAGTCAATGGAGCCCGAAAGGCGCGCCCGACAGGGGTTTGCAAACCCATCGCACGCATGGGAATAACGCCGAATGGCTCGAAAATCCTGGCGTCCGAATCCGCGAGCAAGCCACGGCCGCGACAAGCGGCCATCAGGGCCGCGCAGGCATTTTAGAGGCGGCGAAGCGTCGCCGAATGAGCCAGCACTGCTCTACGGCTGGCATACGGTAAAGGCTGCGCTCGAAAATCCGGCGCGCCGGATCCGCCGCCTGCTGGCGACCGAAAATGCCGCCCGCCGGCTAGCCGATGACGGGATTGCCTTGCCGCTCAAGCCGGAACTTGTGAGGCCCGGTGTGATCGACGCCAGGCTTGGGCCCGACGCTGTCCATCAGGGTCTGCTTGCCGAGGCCGATCCCCTGCCCTCGCTCTCGGCCGCCGAGCTCGCGCCGGATGGCATCGTTCTGGTGCTCGACCAGATTACAGACCCGCACAACGTTGGCGCGATTTTGCGCTCGGCTGCCGCTTTCGCTGCCAAGGCGATCGTGACCACGGTGCGCCATAGTCCCGAAGCAACCGGCGTGCTTGCCAAATCCGCATCGGGCGCACTCGAGCTCGTGCCATTGGTTACGGTACAAAACCTCGCCCGTGGACTGGAGGACCTGCGCGAGTGTGGATTTCAACTGATCGGTCTCGACAGCACAGGCGATTGCGATCTCGCCGGCGTCGCCTTGCGCGCGCCGCTCGCGCTGGTGCTCGGGGCCGAAGGAAAAGGTCTGCGTCAGCTGACGAAGGCAACCTGTGACCGTGTCGCGCGCATCGACCTGCCGGGCGAGATCAAGAGTCTAAATGTGTCGAACGCGGCCGCGCTGGCGCTTTATGTCGCGAGTCGGCGCTTGGCGGGTGGATAGCGAAGACAGGTCCGCGCACGCCGCGCATAATCTGGCGTCAGTTACGGCTGCCCTGAAAAGGTGCCGAGGGAATCGCGTATGGGCGCGCGGCCAACGGCGGCAATTCCGGCGCGAAGACCGAGGAAACCGACCAGAAGCGGTAGTAATCTTCCGCTTTGGAAATACGGTGCCCTGATATGCGCTCGAGACGCCCGGACTTTGGCCGGCGGCCGGTGCTCGGAAAATAATGACGATTGTCCCACGGCGCATACCAGTACGAACGCACGATCACACCGGGCTCATAGTCATAGACAATCATGGGCTCGATACGCGCGCCGAAAGGCGCGTAATTAGTGTAACCGCTACCAACACGGCCACCTGAAATATCCGCGGCGTCGGCCGCGAGCGAGCCAACCGCAGACATCAAAACCGCAGCGACAAAATGACCGCGCATCAATACCGCTCCAGCCCATAAAGTAGACTTGCAGCTTATACGAACCATTGCAGCTGCCGCGCCCAATTTCCCGGTAGTATTAATCATGACTCAGGCTCTTGGTCGTTGTATCGATCGCTGGCATTCTTGTTTCCGCCGCTCTGGCCGCAGTTAGTAGAGTTAACCTACATGCCCAATCGCAGCTCAACCTCGAAGCCATTGTCCCGGAAACGGCAAACCTTCCGCCAGCAATATGATGACCTCGAGGCGCGTCGAGCGGAACTGTGCGCGCGGTTGCGCCAGCTCAGCGAATCTGCGCAGCGGCATCCCGGCTATAAGGGTGCGCTCAGGCTGCTCAATAGTATTTACCGCAAGCAAAAGCTCGCACAGCGCCTGGCAGTCCTCCAGGCTGCCGCCTGGCTCATCGATGTGCTGGAAAAACTCACAAGCACCATGTGAGCTGCTGCCCTGATTGGCTTACGCGAAAAAAATCGCCTTCAGAATCAACAGCCCCCGAAATCCAATGAGACTTTAGACGTACGACCTCAGATGGACAGACGTTGTTCTAGGCCTGGGCGTATTTCTGGTTTTGGGGCAAACCAATGTTGTGATGCGGAGGTGTGTCCCCAACAAGAAATCAAGAAAGTCAAAACGCGGCTAACGGGGATAACGCTCATGACAGCAATGACTGCGAGCCAATACCGCGAGGGGAAGATGACGTCCGAGGAACGGATGGTCATTTTCGCCTCGTCGCTCGGTACGGTATTCGAGTGGTACGACTTTTACATCTACGGCACGCTGGCGCCCATTCTTGCGGCGCAGTTCTTCTCTGGCGTAAATCCGACTGCGGCTTTCATTTTCACGTTGCTCGCCTTCGCCGCCGGTTTTGCGGTGCGCCCATTTGGTGCGCTGTTCTTCGGTCGGCTCGGTGACATCATCGGCCGCAAATATACCTTTCTCATCACCATGTCGCTCATGGGCCTCGGCACGTTCTTCATCGGGGTGCTGCCGTCCTATGCGTCCGCCGGTATCATCGCGCCAATCATTCTGATCGGCTTGCGGTTGGCGCAGGGCCTGGCACTCGGCGGCGAATACGGTGGCGCGGCGATCTACGTCGCCGAACATGCGCCGAAGAACAAGCGCGGGCTGTACACGTCATGGATTCAGACCACGGCAACCGTCGGTCTGTTCATGGCGTTGCTGCTCGTGCTCGGCATCCGAACCAGCCAGGGCGAACAGACGTTCGCGGCCTGGGGCTGGCGCATCCCGTTCCTGCTCTCCGCCATCCTGCTCGCTGTCTCGATCTGGATCCGGCTCAAGCTGCAGGAAATCCCCGGTGTTCCAGAAGATGAAAGCGGAAGGCAAGGGTTCGAAGGCCCCGCTGACGGAAGCATTCGGCCAGTGGTCGAATGCAAAGATTGCGATCTTCGCACTGCTCGGCGCCACCGCCGGCGAAGCCGTGGTCTGGTATGGTGGGCAGTTCTATGCGCTGTTCTTCCTGACGCTCACACTGAAGGTCCCGGCGGTCACGGCCCAGATCCTGATCGCGACTCGCTGCTCCTCGGCACGCCGTTCTTCATCGTGTTCGGCTGGCTGTCGGACAAGATCGGACGCAAGCCGATCATCCTGGCGGGCTTCGCGCTCGCCGTGGTGACCTACTTCCCGATCTTCCAGGGACTGACCCACTTCGCCAACCCGAAACTGGAAGCCGCGCTCGCAGCTGCTCCGGTGACGGTCATCGCCGATCCGGCTGAATGTTCGTTCCAGTTCAATCCGGTCGGCATCGCCAAGTTCACCACCTCGTGCGACATCGCCAAGTCAGCGCTGGTCGCACGTTCGGTGAATTATGCAGAACGTGGCGGCTCCTGCCGGCACCAAGGCGAGCGTGAAGGTCGGTGACACGACGATCCAGACCGGCACGCGCCGGATTTCGCCAAGCAGCTCGGTGACGCAATCACCAAGCACGGCTACCCGGCCAGCGCCAACCCGGCTGATATCAACTACGTCATGACGGTGATCTTGCTGACCATCTTGGTCATTTACGTCACCCTGGTGTACGCGCCGATTGCCGCGTGGCTGGTTGAACTGTTCCCGACCCGCATCCGCTACAGCGGGATGTCGCTGCCGTACCATATCGGCAACGGCTGGTTCGGCGGCTTCCTGCCGGCAACGGTGTTCGCGATCGTGGCGGCCACGGGAAACATCTATTCCGGCCTCTGGTACCCGATTGTGGTCGCGGCGATGAGCTTCGTCGTCGGCCTGATTTTCCTGCCCGAAACCAAGGACCGCGATATCACCCAAATGTAAGCAGCTCTCGGCGTCCGCGCGCGGTCGCCTCACCCAGCCTTTTGCCCCGCACCAATTGTGCGGGGCTCAGACGTTCCATGCTCGGCTTTGAACTCATCGGTTACGCGTTTCTGACGCTGCTGTTCACGGCGATCCAGTATGCCTGCCTGCTGACATCCGCTTCAAAGGCCTAAGTGACAATAGGGCATTCGGACGAAAATCAAATGTCCCCAATGCCGCAGGCGTGCGCGCGCTCCCCCGACGGGCGGCCTAGAATACGCGCTGTTGCCAAGCAGCCCCGCGAGCGGCGTACCGAGATATGCCCTGATGGCCCAGGCAGAGAACTTTGCCAGGACGATCGGGGCCCAGAAATTTGGGAAATGGTAGCTATCAGGTGCAAATCAGTCTTTCACTGACCCGATCCCCAGTGCTAAGCGATCCGAATTCGGTCGGCTTGCCGGGTTAGCTCAGTGGTAGAGCAGCGGTTTTGTAAACCGTTGGTCGGGAGTTCAAATCTCTCACCCGGCACCGCGAAATCAAAGACTTAGGACCGATTCCGCCGTTTTTCTGTATCGCGGCGTGTTGCATCTGTTCCCGTTTATTTCCGCTGATTTTCAGCGATTCCACAACACTCCCAGAACTCCACGCGACACGCTCGCGACATGGAGCCGTCTTTGCCGCCAGCGTCCGGCGGACTTCCCAAGACGCTTTTCACAGGAGGGTAATAATGACCGCTACGATTGTGAACCTGTGCGCACATCGCGATAACTTGCGAGAACAGCGACTAGACCATACCCTCAAAGCGATCTTCATGGACGGGGTTCGCCACCGCGAAAACGGCGGAAAATGCTCGCGATCGCTTGCTCCTGCCGCCCAGGGCTTCCTTTATGAGCTGGCGCGCCACATCAACGAAGGTGTCGGCGGCTGGCCAGGGCGTTTCAAAGAAGACGCTTAGACCGCACTGCTAGTGCGCCCTGCTAGCTGTCATAACCGGCGGGGCCGTTTATTCTATCGCTGGGAAGGCAACCATTCTTGCGCGCCTTCATTCTTTTTTTAATTGCTGCGCTAAAATCTTTGCCTTTGGGCCTCTAAGATCTGCATACGTGCAAACTCGGAACAGTTTGACTGCTCCATTCGCGGCCGGCTTATAGATAAGCAACACGTCGTCGTCCAAATGGAATGGCATTCCATAAAGCCCCTGAGAGGCCCGTCGAGTTTGTGGTCTTGCATTTTTGCGGGCAGACGTTGCGACGGAATTGCTCGTTTGCAACGATCAAATGTCGTCATCGCATCGCTTATGGCTGGTGTCTTAAATTTTTTCCAAGAATTTCGAAACCTGGCGCGAGGGCCAAACTTGCTTGTTAGATTGAGCGCGGCGCCCCCCGCTCCCCAAGGCGCCTGAGGTTTTGTCGGAATGGGCTGCTGTCGGTATCTGCGTCTGCTCTTTGACATTTATTGATCCTATTGAGCCAGCGAAACTCAAATCTAAGCAAAATCCCAACTCCCGGAAAGGCCCAAATATCCGAGTTTCCACCTTACTCACTTTACCAATGTGGGATGGCCAAAGCCTTGGACCGGTCCCAAGTTTTCACATGAGACCTGCAAGGAGCAGTTAACCGTTAGAACCCTCACATGGTTCTCGACCGGACCAAACGGCGCACCGTTGCCGGCCAACACGCGAGATTTTCACACCTACGCGAAGCGATTCTATATGTCCGAACACTGCCGCATGGAGCGCGTGCAAAGAGGACAGTGCGATCACGAGGAAAGAGTTATGGTGCAGCTGATGTCGAACAGCTCGAAAGCGAATTGAAGCGGCGATAGTTAATCTAAGCACGGCCCTCACGCTCTAATTGACGTAACAGAATTTTGGCCAAGTATGTTGGACTCAGACCGCTTAGCGGGGCTCTCGTGCTGCCGCGTATTGTCCTGACAGTGACCGCATTTGCACTGCTCAAATATTCGCCGCAGATGACTCTGCCCTCGTATTCCGTGCTTACTGGCGTCCAGTCCCTGTTTTGCGCCGCCATAACTCCCCCGTTTCGGGATGGTGTCGATTTGGGGTTTAATTGTGTCTCAGATGATCGTTCGCACAGCCGTCACCATCGCTTCAGTCCGCGCCCACGGCGTCCAAAAGCTATTGGTCTATTGCCTGGGCACGCGTGAGGGTGACTGGCCCTGCAATCATCGAAACACCCTGCCCGTCGATCGCTTCCAAGCCGACGAAGCACTACGCGATATCGAGCAACGCTGCCGCTGTACTATGTGCGGATGGCGCGAGATTAAAGATGCAGTAGTATAAATTCACGAGCGAGGCGGAACAGATGCTCACCCGGCGTAAATTCAACGCGCTTTGCACGTCGCTCGCGGGCGGCGCGGCGCTATTAGGCGATTCCTCCCTTGCGGCCACCACAAATCAAATTTCAGACGCCGCACTACGAATGGTAAAATTTCGTAATGGTGCCGTCGTTCCGGCACTCGGTCAGGGTTCTTGGCATCTTGGACAAGAAAGACATCCGGCCGCGGTTGAAGAGGAGGCCATGCGCACCGGCCTTTCGCTCGGGATGAGTTTAATTGACACGGCATTGGTTTACGGCGGTGGAAGCTCCGAACAATTGATTGGTCGAGTAATTGGGGGTCAGCGAGATCGGGTCTTTTTAGTCTCTAAAGTTCCACCCGCTCGTGCAAAGGAAGACGGCGACATCGCCCGTGCCTGCGCGGAAAGTCTTGCGCGCCTCGGTACGGACTATGTTGATCTCTATCTGCTGCATTGGCGTGACGACATTCGCGATCTTTCTCGTGTCGTGGCGTCGTTCGAAGACCTACGATCGGCAGGAAAGATACGAGCCTGGGGCGTATCCAACTTTATCGTGCGGGACATGGAGGAACTATTTCGCGTCCCCCACGGAAACAACTGCGCGACCAATCAAATCCTCTACAACCTCGGGCACCGCGGAATTGAGCGCGATCTTTTACCCTGGTGTCAGCAACGCAACATGCCGGTGATGGCTTATTCGCCACTAGGTGGCCCCGGGACAGACTTGTTGCGCAGTCCAACGCTCGCGCGAATAGGCGCAGCCCTTGGTTGCTCCGCGGCCGCTGTTGCGCTGGCCTGGTCCATCCGCAGCGGCAACGTCATTGCTGTCGTTGAATCCGGTTCGCCTACCCATGTCAGGGAGAACGCCGCGGCGCTCTCGCTCAAACTGAGGCCGCAGGACCTTCAAATACTGGACAAAGAGTACCCGGGACTCCACTAAGATTGTGCTGCCTTCCGTTCTACCAATCGAGACGGTCAAGCATGATCCGATCTTTGCTCTGATCGACAAGCACCGTGCCACATTGTCAGTAGCCACAGTACGATCAGCGCGCAGAAGTTTTGGCCCTGCTGAAGTCGAGCGACTCGAAAGGAAAATGACATGGCGATAAAATGGTGGGGGCCGCATAACCCGAAGCGGGCTACACGGCCCCTAAAGGCTCTACAGTCACCCGCCGGTAAAGTACGGCCGCCTACCGGCGGGCTCTCTGCGCCGGTAAATTAATAATAAACTGTCGCAAAACTTATCGCCACGTTTTCCGATTGGGATAGTTAATCGGCGCGGCGCCGAAAAGGAGCTGAACAAACCAATGACGGAGCCAGTCACCGTTGCCCCCAGCAACATAAAGATCGGCGGCGGCATTGATGTTGAAGCCCGGCGGAAGGCGTTAGCCGTGCGAACAATAGTCCGTCACCATCGCTTCTGCGCGAGACTTGTAACATGACCGCCGCCACCCAAAGTAGAGCTGCAGCCAGCGAAAGCAGCGAGGTAGCCACCCGACCCCTCATTGGAAGACTGTACCGGAGCGAAGACTTGCTACAAAGTAGGGCTGGACTCACGCATATCAGCCGTGACTACGCAGTCCGTCACCATCTCCTCAGTCCGAGTATTTCGCGGGTAGTCGATGGCGAAAGCCGACAAACGTAAATCGCGCCGAAGATCGGCCTCCAATGCCGAGATGAAAGCATTCCTCGCAAGCACTGTCATTGATCATATAGCGGCCTATTGCCAGCGTGGCAGACAGTTTCAGGGGCTGTCAGATGACGCGCTGACTGAGCAATGGAAAGCCGTGTGGAATGAATTGACGCTCGACCCTATCAGCGAGAAAAAACGAGATGTGCAAGCGGATGTATCAGCGGAGTTCGCCCTGCGAAAGAAAGAGACACCTTGGAATTTGGTCGTCGATCAGGTCGAACTATATCTCGATGCTTCCGAACGGGCCTGGAGTAAATTGCGAAAACAAAACCCAGCCGCCGAGGAGCGAATAAACGAAGGCCTCGAATTTGATCTGCGCAAATTCCGAAATCGTCGAGGCCAATCGAATTAGATGGCCCGCCATCTGGCCAATAAAAAGCACAACGCAGTCCAAAGTCGCGAGAACCTTCAGATGATTGCCGAGCTTGTTACCATCGCCTCAGTCCGCGCAGCGACCCAACTGTGAAGTACCTCACTCACAGACTCCATTGAGTGCATGGTAAGCGTCGCCTTCAGGAGGTGATCGCCAATGAACAGTCGGAACACACAGACATTTCCTGAACATCACCTGCCCCCGTTTTGGTTTTTATTGCTGGCGTTGGCGGGCGTGATCGAGGTTGTGGCGCCGCTCGTGTCACGATTGATGTGAGCGGGCAAACGCAATGAAATTGCTAATGCTCAAAAAGACCGCCGCACACTACGGCGGCGATTGGTCCGATCATGACCATGTCGTGCTGGAGAACGGCAACGTAGTGGGTCGCATCATGCTGCACCCCCACGGGCCACAAGGGAGGCCCTGGCTGTGGAGCATCACCTCGCGCATGCCGCAATGCCCAGAAAACCGAGGCTATACTGAAACTCGCGAGCAAGCGATGGCAGATTTTAAGGCGCGGTGGCACACCGCATAACTTGCCGTACAATCCGCCCGCTAGCGTGGGCTGGGTGACGCCGTCCGGTCGCTAGGTCGCCAATCGACCATTTCGTATTCGTGACCACAGCGCACATCAGCCCGCGCATTGCGCGTCGGATATAGGAGCGGATCGCGCGCATAGCTGCGTCCGCCTTAGTCGGTGCCGGGGAGGACCGCGCCACCGTCGGTCAACAATTCCTCGATCGCGGTCATCTACTCCTGAACTCAAGCCGGGTCAGGGCGTGCGGGATGTCGAAGGGTTGTAGCTGCGACCGAACTGGTCGACGGGGCGACAGTTGATCGTGCCGTTACCGAACGCGGCAGGCACGGGGATGCCGTCGAGGCGGTGCATCAGTCGGCAGAGGTCCTGGTAGTCGGCGTCGGCCTTGCGCTACGCAGCGACTATCGCGGCCGCCTCAGCCCTCACGACGGCGGCGACGCGGTCCCGGACATGCAAAACTTTTTGTGACCGGACGTCTGCACACCGCCGTCCGGATTTCGTGGCTTGCGGCGCCAAGCTTGAGATGCCTAATCGTTGTGGCTTTGAGCGGCTTGCCCATCGTGCTGCCTCAGGGTAACGGTGGGGTAACAGAATGGGACGCTTTTCCTCGTACCCCATGTGGGTAACCTACGAAAACGACCGCCGGAAGTTCAGTGAAATTCAGGGTTTTCTGCGCTGTGAGAGCAACGGTGCGTTAGGCCGCGTTATGGTCTCAGGTCGGTTTTGTAAACCGTTGGTCGACAGTTCAAATCTCTCACCCGGCACCAGAATCAGCCGATCGTCATTGGAAAAAATTCTCGAAAGTCCCGCCCCATGGGACCTTGTTCGCGGCTTGCGGACTGTGGCACACTGAAGCGTTGGTAATACCTCGGAGATCTAGCATGCCTCAGGGCACCGTAAAGTGGTTCAATCCGACGAAGGGCTATGGCTTCATCCAGCCCCAAGAAGGCGGGAAGGATGTGTTTGTACACATCTCGGCGGTCGAACGCGCCGGACTTAGCACGCTGAACGAAGGACAAACCGTTCAGTATGAGCTCGTCGAGAACCGCGGAAAGACATCCGCGGAAAACCTCAAGGTCAAGTGACCTGGCTCCGAGCTGATTAATCGGCTTGTTTGTCTGAATTGTGCCGCCGAGCTCCCGGGCCCGGCGGTTGGCGCACGCGTATTAGCGTGTCAGCCGTTCCAGTTCCGGGAACGGTTCATACGCCACGTCCTTGCAGATCACGCGCACGTCCTTCGGCACATCGAAAAACCGGTCGAGCCGACCCGATACAAATGTTGCCGCGCCGTCCTTCGAGCCTTGATACTTCCCATCGGTGTTGCGAGCGTTGTAACGCACGCACGTGACATAGCGATCGCCAGGTCCGGCATTTTTCAGTTGCGGCTGCGAGACCATCGCACTGCGGACATGTGTCGGGTCGTTGAGATAGGTACGCAGAAACGCGAGCAAATCCTGCCGGTATGTTTTTGGATAGACATTTTCGGCGTCCCAACGCGCCTTAAGCTCGGCCGGGCTTGGCCCGACGTCCGTGGCGCACCCGCCCAGCGCCAGCACCGCTGCACCGGCCACCCAGACCACCAACCGTCGCATGCGCAATCTCCGAAATACCGACGCGTGCCCCGCAATGCGATCATAGCCTCCTCTGCCGGGCGGGCTAGAGGCGTGCTCGCACCGCCCTGGTCGCGCGCAAGCATGCGTCGGGCATCACCTGGCGCGGCACGAAGGGATGCTCCACGTCTAGAACGTGACCCCTCCCTTCACCATGAACGTCCGCCCCGGCAACGGGTACGCATTGTATCGGCCGAACGTTGCTGAACTCGCAACCGCGTAGTCGAAATACAGGACGTTGAATACATTCTGGACTGCAACGGACCAAAATAAATTCTTGGCCTGGCCGCCCAGGCGCAAATCAAGCGTGGTGTGCGCCGGGATCATCGGTTGGAAATTTGCCTGATCGTTGTCCATCCGCCGCTCGCCGGCATAGCGCAACACTGCGTCGAACACGACGAACTTCCGATAGAGGTCGGCAGACAACCCGAAGTTTCCCCACCAATGCGACACGAGCGGAACGTCATTGCCGGCATAAATGCCCTGACGGAATGTCGCTCGCGTGTAGGTCAGTCCGCCCTTGAGCCGCACGGTGTCGGTCAGATCGTACGACGCGCTGTTCTCGACACCATACCGGCGCGTCGGATCCAGATTGATGTTGGCGCCGATCGGCGGAAACGGGATGAAAAGGATCTCATTGTTGAGTTCCATGTCGTAGACGCTCGTTTGCCAGGCAAAACCGCCGATGCGTCCGCGAAATCCGCCCTCGATATCGCGTGACGTCTGGGTTTTCAGATTGAAATCGACCGGAAACGCATTCACCCCTATGCGCTCGTCGACATTTGGCGTGCGGAAGCTCCGCGCAACGCGGCCGAACATGGCGAGCATCGGCGAAAACCGGTGCTCGAATCCGAAATGCAGGGCGTGCTGGATTTCAGTCGAGTTAAGTGGCGTGGCCTGGGCGTCGAACGCACCGCCGGGGGCCGCCGGGTCGAAAAGGTCTCGGGCTGACAGACGCGTCTGTTCGAGGCGTGCGCCCCAGGACAAATCCGTAGTCGGCAGAACGGCGACGGTCTGCTGCGCATAAATCGCCGCTGACTGCTGGCTCAAATTGTAGGTGTGAAATGGCGGATCGGAGAGCGACTGGCTGCGTTTGGCCTCGAGCGTAGAATTGTAATAGTCGATACCTGCCGTTACCTTCGTCGGCAGGCCAAGGATCTGGGCGTCGATGTTCGCGCGCGGCGTGATCGAGGCGGTCCGCAGTTCGCGGACGTCGGAGGTATCAAAGCCAAATAATGTCGAGAAGGCGGTCTGATCCTTGCGGCGCAGATTTCCATCCAGGATCAGTTCCACGCTTTTTCCGAAATTTCGCGAAACGCCGAGCGTCAACGCCTCGCCGCTTTTGTCGGCAAACGCGGTCGGCGTCGTAGCGCCCCGGCGATCAGTCACGAGCTCGTTGATGCCTGCCGACTGATCCACAAGGCGAGCGCCCGGCAAACCGAGATGCTGGTCGTCACCCGATATATTCAGCCACGCGCTGCCCTCGTCGCCGGTATAGCGCAGGTCGCCGACCGCATTGCGCTGACGCACGGCGCTGTTGACGCGGTACCCGTCTGAATCGACGCCGTTGGCGAATGCCGACACCGCGAAAGGCCCATGCGATGCGGCGGCCGAGCCGTTGATTTCGCGTTGATTGAATGAACCGAAACCGCCCTCTACCCGCGCCGTCGCCGGCAACCCGTTTCCGGTTTTGGTGATGATGTTGATGACACCGCCGACCGCACCTCCGCCATAGAGCACCGCGCCGCTGTTCCCGCGCGTGATTTCGATGTGGTCGATGCTGTCGCGCGGGATCGTGCTCAGATCGACACCGAGAAGATCGATATCGTTGAGCCGCCGCCCATTGAGCAGGAAAAGCGTGTTCGATGATGCCGTGACGCCAAAGCCGCGAAGGTCCACCGTGGTGCCGGCGCCATTCTGACCGCCGGACGTGCTCCAGGTCTGAACGCCCGCCTCGCGCGAGAGGACATCCTGAAGCGTCGTTCCAGGGGAGCGCGCAATGTCTTGCGAGGTGATGATACTCGTCGAGGCACCGGTAACGCCCGTGCCGGTGCGGTTCGCCCAGACATCGATCGCAGGGAGCACCTGTGTGTTGTCCTGCGCGCGTGCGGATTGCGCGAACAGAACCGTGAACGCCACCGCGACGAACGCGGAACAATTCTGACAGCCCATGACGCAACGTTCCTTCGTTTGCGTTCGCGCGTGCGAACGCATCGGGTGAAGACCAAGCCCGATGCAAAGGACGCAAGTGAAATGCCCACGCGGAACGCGGGGAGCTTCACGTGCGGAATGTCGTGGGAGACGTCGCTCTCACGGCCTTCGCACCGGCATTGCCGTCACCGCTGCGAAAGACCGCTCCGTATGGACGCCCCGTCCACCGGTTGGGTGACCGTGCTGGCAGGTCTCCTGGCTCGCGGGTCGTCGTCTGGATGGTCCAGCCTTCCCAGTTGCCCAGTGGCCGTATGATTGGACCGCAGACTCGCCGCTCACAGTTGCGGGGGCAGCCACGGATTGCTTCAAATTCCGGTTTGAGAATTCGAAGTGTCCGTGTTCCCTCTTTCGTCCCCGATCTGACTCGGGGAACCAGCACGGCAAAATGTTCCCTTGAACATGCACGCGAGTCAAGTCGGATCGAAATTTCAGACGCGCGACAGGATTGCGCCCAACTCACGAAATGTTTTCAAGGTGCGGCGGCCCGTCGGCGTATTTTCATCGGCTCGTTTCAATCGGAGTTTTCCTCGTGCAGGTCATTTGCCCCGCGAGGTCTCCTCGATGATCCACCGATGATAACGGGGGTCGAGACTATCCACAGGCAGAACCATCATGGCAGGCACCGTATAGCTGTGCATTTCCTTGATGGCGCCACAGACCGCTTCGGCCAATTCGGCACGGGTCTTGATAAACATGAGGACTTCCCTGGCCCGTTCGATTTTGCCCTGCCACCAATAATGCGACAGCATTTCCGGCAGGATATTCACGCCGGCGGCCAGCCGCCGCTCGACAAGGGCGCGGCCGGCCTGCTCCGCCTCGACAATTGATGGCCAAGTCGTATAGACGAGCACCGCACGTTCCATTGTCAGACCTCGAATAGGTTACCATGAGCTCGCCGCTCAAGCGCTTCCAGCACGTCGCCTTCGTGGCCGGCCAGACGCCGGAGGCGCGCGAGGCTTGTGCCCGGCTGGAAAAACGCTACGGCAATGCCGATCCCACCAAGGCTGACGTGATTGTCGCTCTCGGAGGTGACGGGCTGATGCTCCAGACCCTGCACAAGTTCATGAAATCGGGCAAGCCGATCTACGGCATGCATCGGGGAACGGTCGGCTTCCTGATGAACGAGTTTGCCGAGGAACGCCTTACCGAGCGGCTGGCAAATGCGCATATCACGGTCATCCACCCGTTGCTGATGCGGGCAAAAGATGCGCAAGGGCGCACGCACGAACATCACGCCATCAATGAAGTCTCACTGTTCCGGCAAAGCGCGCAGGCGGCGCATCTGCGCATCCTGATCGACGGACGGGAAAGGCTTGCTGAATTGGTCGCCGATGGCGTGCTGGTGGCGACGCCCGCCGGTTCGACGGCGTATAACCTTTCGGCGCAGGGCGCCATCATTCCGATCAATGCGCCGCTTCTGGCGCTCACACCCATCAGCCCGTTCCGGCCACGCCGATGGCGCGGCGCTTTGCTGCCGGACAAAGCAAAAGTCACCATCAAAGTCATGGAGGCCGACAAACGCCCGGTCGCGGCGGTCGCCGATCATGACGAGGTCCGCTCGGTGCATAATGTCGATATCAGCATGGACCATGCCGTATCCATCAACATGTTGTTCGACCCCGGCCACAATCTCGACGAACGCATTTTGCGCGAGCAATTCGGATTCTAGGAGCGCGCGTGTCCAAAAAATTCGAATTTTCAGTCAACGGCCTGCCCGTCAGCGTCTCACTCGACAACGAAGAAACGCCGCTACTCAACGTTCTGCGTAACGAGCTCGGCTTGATGGGCACCCGTTTCGGCTGCGGGCTCGAGCAGTGCGGCTGCTGCATGGTGCTGGTCGACGGCGTACCCGAGAAGTGCTGCACAAAGCCCGTATGGAGTATTTCGGGAAAACAGGTCACGACCGTCGAGGGATTAGGCAGCGCCGACCGTCCGCACCCTCTGCAAACCGCCTTTCTCGACGAGCAGGCTGGCCAGTGCGGCTACTGTCTTGCCGGAATTCTGGTTTCGGCCAAGGCACTGCTCGACAAGAACCTGTCACCGACGCGCGCCGAGATTGCGCAGGCACTCGATACAAACATTTGCCGTTGCGGTTCTCACAATCGCATCATACGCGCAGTCCAAAAGGCGGCAGCCGCCATGCGTACGGGAGCGGGTCAATGAGCCCTGCCCTGCCCGGTCCGCTCGAGGCAAATCCCGATCTCGACCGCTGGGTCGATTTCCCGGCGCCGGGCAAGGTGACCATTCTCACCGGCCGAGTCGAACTCGGCCAGGGTGTGCTCACCGCAATGGCCCAGATCGCCGCTGACGAGCTTGATGTTGGCATGGAGCGCATCACAATCCGTTCCGGCGATACCGAAAAGGCTCCGAACGAGGGCTATACGGCTGGCAGTCAATCGATCCAGTTCGGCGGCGTCGCGATGCGGCAAGCCTGCGCCGATGTTCGTGCGCTGTTTCTCGAACAGGCGGCGAAAGTGCTCCGCTGCCCGGCCAACGAGCTATCCATCGCTGACGGCAGAATCCTGCGCAACGGCTCTTCCAGCGGGCAGGATTATTGGACGCTTGCGGGCGCCGTCGACCTTCGCGTCAAGGCAACCGGCACCGGTGTGCGCAAGCGCACCTCCGACCTCAAGACAGTCGGTTCAAACAGCGCGCGCCTCGACTTGCCGGCAAAGATTTTTGGCGATGCCGTCTTCATCCATGACATGCGGATCGACGGCATGATGCACGCGCGCGTCGTGCGTCAACCCAATCGCGGCGCGACCATCGGTTCGATCGATGAAAAAGCCATCCGCCGCGCGGCCAAGGGACCCATCGAATTCGTCCGCAATGGAAATTTCCTGGCGATCACCGGTACCGATGAGACTTCGGTCGAGGCCGCGGGCGCGGCAGCCGTCAATCACGTGTCCTGGGAGAACGTCGAAACGCCCACGCCGGCCCAACAGGAGGCCAGCTGGCTGCTGCAGCGGCCGGTGGTCGAACGCGTATTCGGCGCGCCGGAAGCGGCCAATCCGCAAGGCAGGCAGCGCTACGAAGCGACCTACACCCGCGGTTACCTGGCGCATGCCTCGATCTCACCCTCCTGCGGTCTTGCGCTTTATCGAGACGGCAAACTGACGGTGTGGACACATTGCCAGGGCGTCTATCCGCTGCGGGCCGCCTTGGCCAAGGCGCTCAAGCTCGAGCCCGGCTCGATTGTCGTCCATCACGTGCAAGGGTCCGGCTGTTATGGCCACAATGGCGCCGATGATGCCGCAGCCGATGCCGCCATCATCGCCATGCAGCGGCCGGGAAAACCCATCCGTGTGCGCTGGCGCCGGGAAGAGGAATTTATCTACGAGCCCAAGACACCTGCGATGGTCGTGAAGGTGCGCGCGCTTCTCGACGAGGGCGGCAAACCGGTCGACTGGACACAGGAAATCTGGAGTCCGACGCATAACCTGCGCCCGGGAGCCGGCGGCAACCTGCTGGGCGCGCTCGCGCTGCCCGATCCGCCGCCCGAGCCGGCGCCAAACGACGTCTCGGAATCGAATGGCGGGGGCGCTACCCGCAATGGCGAGCCACTGTACGATATTCCCGCCAAGCGCATCCTCCATCACCTCGTCACCGAAGCCCCGGTGCGGACCTCGGCGCTGCGCGGGCTCGGTGCCATGCCCAACATATTCGCGATGGAAGCCTGCATCGACGATCTCGCAGTGCGCGCGGGACAGGATCCTGTGCAGTACCGGCTTTCAATCATTGCCGACGCACGTGCGCGCGCCGTTATCGAGAAAGTCGCCGCGATGGCCAAATGGCAGGCCGGCGCTCCATCTGCTACCGGCCGCGGCCGCGGCATTGCCTTCGCGCGTTACAAGAACCGCGCAGCCTATTGCGCTGTAGTCGTTGAATTATCAGTCGAGGAAGAGATCCGGCTGCACCATGTCTGGTGCGCTACCGACGGCGGCCTGATCGTCAACCCCGACGGAGTTATCAATCAGCTCGAAGGCGGCATCGTCCAGTCAGCGAGCTGGGTGCTCAAAGAGCAAGTGCGCTTTGATAACGGCGTCGCCTCATTCGACTGGGAGACCTACCCCGTCCTGAAATTCAGCGAAGTCCCCGAGATCGACATCGAATTGTTGAACACCAGAGACGACGTACCGCTCGGCGTCGGCGAGGTCACCGCCGGACCCACGGCGGCGGCGATCGGCAACGCCGTATCCCACGCGCTGGGCACCCGCATCCGAGATTTGCCGCTTACGCGCGAGCGCATAATGGCAAGCTTGCTGAAGGATTAGCGAGCGCGCGCCCGCAGCCTTCCTAAACCCTTCGTTAACGGGGCACCGGTAGCCTCGGCGGGATGGTATCGGGCTGCACAGCATGCCCGAGGCCCGGGGCACCATGGTCCGGATCGATTTCAACCGCCTGCGTTTCCTCGTCATCGACGACAACACGCATATGCGACGCATCTTGCGCACGCTTCTGCATGGATTCGGCGCGCGCGAAGTCTATGAGGCCGAAGATGGCGCAGCCGGCCTGGAAGCGTTCACGCATTACCTTCCTGATATCGTAATCACCGACTGGGCAATGCCAATCTTCGATGGCTTGGAACTCGTGCAGATGATCCGCCAGCCAGGCGCCAACGCCAATCCCTATGTCGCGATCATCATGCTCACCGGCCATTCGGAGAAAAAACGCGTCACGGCGGCGCGTGACGCAGGCGTTACCGAATTTCTGGCGAAGCCCATATCGGCGAAGGGGCTTTACCAACGGATCATCAATGTGGTCGCGAATCCGCGACCATTCATCAAGACCAAGACCTATTTCGGGCCGGACCGCCGTCGTCTCACGAATTCAAATTATATCGGCCCCGAACGCCGCAAGGGCGGCAAGGCCGACGTAATCCGCCAAACGCCGTTGCTGGAAAAGGCCAAAGCGCCGGTCTGATAGAGGCACTTCCTAATGTCTCACGCGAAGAATTCGTCGGCGACGACCGTGACCTATGGCGACCACGAAATCATTGTGCCCGAAAACAGACTGCGTGGAGCCGTGTCGGCAGGCTCAACCCAGCCCCGTGAGGAGGATCCCGTGGCGCGTGCCGAGAAGGCATTGGCCGGTCTCTCTACTGAATTTGGCAACTGGATGGATTCCGAATGCGACCGGCTCGATCATGCTCGCCACGATATCGTCAAAGCCGGCATCACGCAGTCCGGCAAGGATGCGCTTTTCCGTGCCGCCCACGACATCAAGGGCGAAGCCGCAACATTCGGCTATCCCGCCGTGGCTTCGGCAGCGGAAAGCCTATGCCGCCTCATCGAGCACACGCCGGACACCAGCCGCATCCCGGTCCCCTTGATCGACCAGCATGTGGACGCTGTTCGAGCGATCTATCGAGAATACGCGCGTTCAGATGCAAAAAAGCTGGCCGCGACATTGACCACGCGGCTACGCGAGGTCACGGATTATTTTCTGATCAACGAAAATCGCGACCGTCCGGAAGTGCTCAAGCAGCTCGCTGGTCCGTCACTCGTGCCTGAATAAAATCAGGCACGCTGATCGCGGCTACGCCGCGACCAATTGCGCGTCGTCGAATGACTGGTCGGCCTGCATGATACATGCATCGGCGATCAAGTCATCACAGAACAGCCGCGCCTCTTCGCGCGCAGCCTCAACCGCAAACCGCCGCAGCAATGCCAGCAGTGATGCATTATCGCCCCCCTGCTCGCACGCACATGCATTCAGCACCCGCTCGGCCACGCGCCGCTTGATCCTGACTGCCCCGCCATGCTCACCGATCAGCAATCCGGCGCGGATCGCGGCAAGCGCCTCGCGGAAGGCCGGATATGCAAGGTCTGGCAAACCGGCTTTACGGTAGAGCGCCCTGAAACCTGAGATGTTCCTGTCATGGATGTAGCCGCTCACGCGATCGATCGGCATTGCCGATAGTTCCGCCAGAGCCTCTTCGAACAGCACAACGTTTCCAGACAGAAGTGCACGCAGCAGCATCCCCGCCGTCAATTGTCCGCTCTGACGCAAGTGCTGGACCAAAGCGCCGACCTCTTCGTAAGGCGTATCGGCCGCAAGTGCGACGGTCGCTTTTTCACACGCCTCTCGTGTCGCAAATTCGGCATGCTCGGGTCCCATCCATTGCCGCGCTGCTACAAAGCCGGCAAGGGTTTGCGATAGTTTGGAGAGCAATGCCTGGCGCATGGCCATCGGCAGATCTTCACGCGCCAGCATATTTTCGCGGATGGGCGCGAGATGCCCGAAGCGCTCGATCATGCGTTCCACGGAAAATGGCGTGATATCAGCGTCGCAATTCTCCAGAAGCGCGAGACACGCTTCCGGCGACCCGACTTCGGCGATCGCGGCGGCCAACCCGCGCGACAATGGCGCGCGGCACGCGATGGCAACCTGGGCATCCGTTGGCCCGGTTGCAATCAGATCGACCAGATCATCTTCAAGCAACAACGGTGAGTGCGTCAGTACCGGCAATGCGACGTCCGGCTGGTCCCCGGCAAGGGCCTGAACGACAACACGCGGCGCCTCGTCGGCCGTTGCGAATGCTTCGGCAAGTGCACGCCGCACCAATGGCGATGGGTCATCCAGCAACATAATCATCGCGCCCTCGGCCGCGGCTCGATCGTCGGTCGAGAGTTCGGAATAAAGATATGCGCGCGCCAGCGCGGACGTGGCCTCCGCCCGCTCCCCAGGCGGCGCTTGGCGTACCCATTGCAAGAACTGACGAACGATCATGGCACGATCAACGCTACTGAAGCCGCCCTCACTGACGGCGCCGAATGAGCGTATCCAATGAGCCTTAATAAACCGTTCACCATAGAAATTGAGCCGGCGTTAAGCATACGGCTGCTGCCGAAAGCATTTCAGGCCTTGTCGCCCAAAAGCTTGCGCTCATTGGGCCGTGTGTCGGTGAATAGATCGAGCACCTGGACCGATTGGGCAGATGGCGGTGCTCCTGCCGTGGGCGCCCCCCAAAGATGGTTCACCGTCTGAGCCAGGGGCTGATTGACGCGATCCGTGAACATGGACTGGAACGATGGCCGTGGACTCGGGGACGGCGGTAGCTGTTCGCTGGCACGCGCAAAGGCCTGCGTCATCCCGGCGGTATCCGGTGACGGGATGGGTGACGGGATGGACGCCGGTGGAATCGGCGGCGCAATGGAGGCGATGCGCATGCGTGTGCCTGCCACAGCTTTTATGGGCGGCGCCGAAGCGACGTTCACCGGTGGCGGCAAAGGCGGTGCCGCAATCGCCGCTGCAGCGCCAATTCCGTCCGCCGAACCTCCCTGCGCGACGGCAACGTTGCGGGCGGAATCGAAAAGTCGAGTGAGCTTCCGGTACACCTCACCGACACTGCGCGCGCGGCCCGTGCCGTCGTAAAAAATATTGTGGTTGGCGGCAGCCGCGTTCGGAAACATGGCGGCCGCCCTGGCTGACGGCTGCATAGACGCACTGTTGATCAGCTTGGACGCACCGTCGGCGCCCAGAAAATGCGCGATATAAAGCTCGCCATTGCTCGGCTGACGTCCGATGTTGCCACCGACCAAAGCCGCGTTATTGCGCGTCAGCGCGCCTGCCAACATGGCACTCGCCTGCGGATCGCCGCGCAGCCGCAGGATCGCCGTGCGCATGGCTGGATTGGACACCTCATAGTGGCCGTCTGGTGAGCGGGTGATGGCATCGGCGTAGCGGCCGAGCCCCAAGGCAGTGCCGGCCTGCTTCATTGTGCCGAGCCAGGTCTGATCGATGAATTGATAGAGACCTTTTGCCGACGACGTCGAGGCCTGCGCAGACGGATTGAGATTGGATTCGATCTTCGCTGTCGTCAGCAAATATTCGAAGCTGATACCGGTGGATTGCGCCGCCTGGCGGATCGCCCCGGTGACTTGTGGTGCCGCGCTGGTAGCAGCCGGGTTCACGGCCATCGTGTTGCGCCTTGCAGAGGTCTCGGACTATGGGTGATTGACGCGACGCAACAGGTCCGCGGGCCAACCGAACATGCGGGAATTATGGTAAATGAACGGTAAACGCGGTTCACAAGCCCCTATTTTGTAAGCAAATTCCGGAGGAACCGATGGCGGATACGATCCAGCGGCACAAGCGCGGCGGCCTTTATTTTGAGGATTTCGAGGCCGGCAAAACCTATGAGCACCGGTACACCCGCACGGTGACCCAGATGGACAACATGTTGTTCTCCAACATGACCCTCAACCCGCAGCCGCTGCACATCGATCGGCATTTTTGCGAGACCGAAACGGAGTGGGGTCAGCCGCTGATGAACTCACTGTTCACGCTCGGGCTTATGATCGGAATCCAGGTGTCGGACATGACGGTCGGCACCACGATCGCCAATCTCGGCATGACCGACGTAAAATTCCCGAACCCGCTGTTCGAAGGCGATACCGTGCACTGTACGACGCAGGTCGTCAGCAAGCGCGAGTCGAAATCCCGCCCCGGCGCCGGCATCGTCGAATTCCACCACAAGGCCTTCAAGCAGGACGGCACGCTGGTTGCCGAGTGCCACCGCCAGGCCTTTATGCGGATGCGACCGAAATGACGCGCTCGTTTCTTTTCGTACCCGCCGACGGCGGCTCAAAGCTCGACAAGGCCCTCGCGAGCGGCGCCGGCGCGGTGATCATCGACCTAGAGGATTCGATCACTCCCGAGCGCAAGGACGTCGCGCGCACCGCGGCACTCGATTTTCTCAAGCGGGCCGGCGCAGCCGGGCGTCGCCCCCGGCTGCTCGTGCGGATCAACGGGCTTGAGACCGGCATGACCGACGCCGATCTCGATGTGATCGTTTCGGGCAAGCCAGACGCTGTCGTTTTTCCCAAGGCGGAAGGCGGGCCGAGCATCGTGCATCTCGACGCCAAGCTTACCGCGCGCGAAGCCATCGCCGGATTGCCGGAAGGACACATCAAGATACTCGCGCAAGCCGTTGAATCGGCTGCCGGTCTTTTTGCGGCCGGCACATATCGCAACGCGAGCGCACGTCTAATCGGGCTGACGTGGGGGCCCGAGGATCTTTCGGCGGAGCTCGCGGCAGAGAGCAATCGCGACCCGCAGGGTGAGCTGACCGAGCCCTATCGCCTCGCGCGATCGATCTGCCTCTATGCCGCTGCGGCGGCAAAAGTGCCGGCGATCGAGACGGTCTACGTCGATTTCCGCAACTCCGAGGGATTGCGCCGCGACACCGAGGCCGCGCGACGCGATGGTTTTGCGGGCCGTCTTGCGATTTATCCGGCCCAGGTTCCGGTAATCAACGAGGTATTCACCCCTACCGCGGCGCAGATTGAGAAGGCGAAGGCAGTAGTCGCCGCTTTTGCGGCACAGCCCGACGCAGGCGCAGTTGGAATAGATGGCAAGATGTACGACCGCCCGCACCTCGCGCGTGCGCAGGCGTTGCTCGCGAGCGTGAAAAACGGCTAGTGGGCGGTCATGGCGGGGCAAGCCCCGCGATCATGCCTACTTGTAGACTTTGTCAGGATCGAAACGCTTTTCCGCCTCGCGGAATTCGAGCGTCACCGAATTGGGCTTGCCCAATGGCACCGCGCGATAAAAACATGAGCGCCGGCCGGTGTGGCACGCGCCTGCGCCGAGTTGGTCGACCTTCAGCCAAAGCGCGTCCTGGTCGCAATCCACGCGCAACTCGGTGACACGCTGCAAGTGGCCCGACGTCTCTCCCTTTTTCCACAGCGATCTGCGCGAGCGGCTGTAATACCACGCCTCACCGCTTGCAATTGTCTTGCGCAGCGCCTCATCGTTCATATGCGCAACCATCAGCACATCACCCGACGCGGCATCGGTTACAACGGCCGTGATCAGGCCTTCGGCGTCGAATTTCGGCGTGAAAGCCAGGCTTTCTTCGATGTCAGTCGATTTGTTCGCCATCGGGGGTCGTCGCCTGATGAGGCACGTCAACACGGATTGCCGGGCACAGTCCGGCAATGACAAAATGATAAACTGAAATGCTGACGGCTAACGCGCTTAGCGCTGACCGCCGCGCAGCATTGTCATGAATTGCAGCTGCTCGCTGGTATCCTCGCGAAACTTGCCGGTGAAATATGTCGTCACCGTCAGCGCGCCGGGTTTTTCCACCCCGCGCAGCGACATGCACATATGCTCGGCCTCGATCATGACGGCGACGCCACGAGGCTTCAAAATCTCTTCGATCGCGGTCGCGATTTGCGAGTTCAGATGCTCCTGCGTCTGAAGGCGCCGTGCATAAACATCGACAAGGCGTGCGAGCTTCGACAGACCCACGACCCGATCGACCGGCATATAGGCGACATGCGCCTTGCCGTAGAACGGCATCATGTGATGTTCACAGTGCGAATTGAACCCGATGTCGCGGACCAGAACGAAATCGTCATAGCCACCGGTCTCGCTGAATGTCCTATCCAGAACTTCGACCGGGCACTCACGATACCCTTGATAAATTTCCTCGTATGCGCCGATCACCCGTCGCGGCGTTTCCAGCAGACCTTCGCGGGTGGGATCATCGCCGGCATATGCGATCAGCGTCCGCACGGCTGCTTCCGCCTGCTCGCGCGACGGGCGTGGTTCGATAGGCGCCGGCGCCGCGCGAACATGATCTGACAGCCCTTGTTTGGGCCACGGCTTCACATTGGTAATCTTGGCATCCATGACGGGTCTCTCCGTTCGACCGGCACTCGCCCGCAAAGGCAGCACCGGGAGTGTCACCGGGGTGGCCGCGTCGTTTAACCCCACGGAGGACGATTTTTGTCCGGCCGCGACATCAGGACGCTGCATTCCCATTCTACACGGCTCGCGCCATGCCGGTGCGAAGAACCCCTTCTCGCACCATCGGGTCAATCCCTATATATTCATTTGCACCGCTGAGGCAATCCGCCGATTTCGCATATTCGGTCAGAATTCGATGATTAACGAGGTTTATAACAGCCGAATCCTAGACTTGGCGGGCAACATCCCGCGCTTGGGCCGGCTGCCTGCGCCCGACGCCACGGCTACCGCTCATTCGAAACTTTGCGGTTCCACCGTGACCGTAGATCTGAAAGTGCGACGGTGGGGAGGTCACGGATTTTGCCCACGATGTCAAAGCCTGCGCGCTCGGTCAGGCTTCCTCGTCAATCATGGCCCGCCATGTGGTTGGAGCAAAGCCCGCAGAGCTGCGCGAATTACGCGAAACAGTACGCAAGATGCTGAAGGAAAACGGCCCTCCCCCTGCCGGCAAATGGGCCGAGATCGCCGTGCTTGAGCCGGTGCGCGACTACAAGGCTCGTCACGCCTCGACGCTGCTCACTTTCGACGCCGTAGTATCGGCGCTCGACCAGATCGAAGCCAAATCGGGTGCCAATTCCAATGGCAGCCGCGCGCAGGCCGCGGAATAGCTATTTCGCTGCCGCCAGGCCACCGGTTTTCACCCGGGTAAGGTCGGCCCGATCACCCAGCGGCTTGCTGCAGCTCGCGGAAAGCCGCGGCAAATTCTGAGACGCGCCGGTATTGCCGAGACGAATGCCGGTTACGAGGTGCGGGCTCTCGGTCGTGACAAGCATCGAATGGCTGCCTATGGCGGCAAATGCGCCAATCAGGACGGCCGGCACGCGTCCCGAGGCATAGGTAGTCAGTTCGTCGGGTGAGCTGCGCCGCTCCGACGAAACTATTTTCAGCGGAGCGGAATTGCCCCCCACCCGCAGCCTTACGTTTTCAAGCGCTGCCGGGACAGGCGTCTGTTCGCCGGAGTGTCGGCGCTCGACATACGTCACATCGTAACTATCGCTGGCGGGGCCGCAGGCTACAACGAGATCAAAACTGCCGATTTCCTCACCCTCGATCGTAAGCGGCTGACGGCGCGCAAGGGTCGCGACGCCGGCGCGATCGACCAGCGCCCATCGCTGTTCGCTGATCGGTGTCACATGCACGCCGTTGGTCATGCGCGGAACGGGCTGGGTGGCTGTAACGGGCGATGCGGTAGCGACCGTTCCCGCCGCCGAAACATCCGCGTCGTCGGTTGTCAGCCGCGTGCGCCGCAGTTCATCGCGTGTAAGGGCATGCATCGGCTCCCACGGCGGTATGCGCAACGCCACATCGAGAAGATCAATGGAGGCACCCATTTCCGCGGTGTATTGCGCGAGCCGCCCGATGTCACGTTGCACCAGCACCAAGTCCTCAGCCGAATAATTTGCTGCGGTTGGATCCTCGCGGCGATCACCGAGCCAGATCTGGTGCACCATCACGCGCGAGTTTGTCGGGACGGAGCGGTGGACGCCGCCAAGCAACACGAAGGCGCACATCGACTCGCAGTCGCCGCGTGTTGATAGCGTCACGTGCGGTGCGTCTTGCCCCTCGTTGGGAAGATCGACAAGCGTGCCGACCGTGGTCGCAAGCTTCAGATTGCGTAGTTCGCGGCCGAGCGCGATAGCGCCGTGCACCGATCCGCCATCGGAATCCAGAACGACCGTCGCGCCACTGACGTCATGGCTCTGCGTAAAGAGAAGGAAGTGGCGCGGGGTATCGGCGGTAATCGCGCCCGACGCCGCAACGAAAATTTTGCAATTTTTCCGGCAGACGTCGGAAGGACCCTGCATGCGCAATTCAAAGTGCATCGGCAATGCACGGTCGGAGGCGCGAAGCGACTCTGGCAACAGCAGCGTAGGCGCCACAAGTGCAAGCGCAGCAAACAAGATTGAGCGGCTCATTCTACCCCTATCTCGCCACCGAGCCCGTCTTCTTGCGTGGTCTTTCCACGTTCTGGCAGAGCTTAAGCGGCGTTGATGACCCCCAACGTCAGTAATATTTAGTGCAGTTGCGAGATTCGGGTCTAGTGTAAAAAAGTCGCTGTACGCATCATTGCACTAGATCAAATGATCAATAGTTCCATGAACTTGGAACTTCCTGCGGAACTCGCCCCGGTGAAACAAGACCTTTCAAGCTATACTGGAACTTGAGGTTATGGACGTGGCCGAAGGCGCTGCCAGACAGCACTCCGCAAGGCACCTCCCGCGTGTGGCGGGCCACGCCCTGATCGTTGTGTATCGCGCCGCGATTGCACCCCTGATCGGGCCACGATGCCGCCATTTGCCCGGCTGCTCCGAATATGCCGACGAGGCCATTGCCCGCTTTGGCCTTTGGGCCGGTGGCTGGATGGCCGTCGCGCGCATTCTGCGCTGCAATCCGTGGGGAACGTCGGGCCTCGATTTTGTACCCGATGGACTGCCCGACCGATCGCGATGGTACCTGCCCTGGCGCTATGGCCGCTGGCGCGGCGTCAATGAAGCGCCCCGCGCCTAGTTGCGCGATCCGATTTGCCTGCTATATCGGAACTCACGCTTACCTGCATTCGTAGGCAGCGAGTGAGCATCAGGAGACGCTTATGGTCGCGCTGACCTTTCCCGACGGCGCACGCCGCGAATACCCCTCAGGCACAACCGGGCTCGACATTGCCAAAGGCATTTCGCCATCCTTGGCGAAGCGAACCGTCGCGATGGCGCTGGACGGCATCCTCGCCGATCTCTCCGACCCGATCGATCGCGACGCAAAAATCGAATTCATTTCCCGCGAGGACCCGCGCGCGCTTGAACTGATCCGCCATGACACTGCCCACGTACTTGCCGAAGCCGTGCAAAATCTCTGGCCGGGCACACAAGTGACGATCGGGCCGGTGATCGAGAACGGCTTTTACTACGATTTTTTCCGAAATCAGCCCTTCACCCCGGAAGACCTGCCGGTAATCGAGAAGAAGATGCGCGAGATCATCGCGCGCGACAAACCATTCACCAAGGAGGTCTGGTCGCGCGAGCAGACCAAGAAGACGTTCCGCGACATGGGCGAGATCTTCAAGGTCGAGCTGGTCGACGCGATTCCGGCCGACCAGCAGATCAAGATCTACAAGCAAGGTGACTGGTTCGACCTTTGCCGCGGCCCGCACATGACGTCGGTAGGCAAGATCGGCAACGCCTTCAAACTCATGAAAGTAGCCGGGGCGTATTGGCGTGGCGATTCCAAAAACCCGATGCTCACCCGCATCTATGGCACCGCCTTCGCCAAGCAAGAAGAACTCGACGCCTATCTAAAACAAATAGAGGAAGCCGAGAAACGCGATCATCGACGGGTCGGCCGCGAGATGAACCTGTTCCATTTCCAGGAGGAAGCTCCCGGCTCGGTATTCTGGCATCCGAACGGCTGGACACTGTTCCAGGAGCTCGAGGGTTACATCCGCCGACGCCAGCAAGAGTTTGGATTTGTTGAAGTCAATTCGCCGCAGCTCATGGACAAGACGCTGTGGGAGACGACCGGCCACATCCCGACCTATTCGGACATGATTTTCCTTACGCAAAAACGCGAGGAAGACGAGCGGGTCTATGCGGTGAAACCGATGAACTGCCCGGGCCACGTACAGATTTTCAAGAACGGTTTGCGCAGCTACCGCGAATTGCCCGTGAAGATCGCCGAATTCGGCAAGGTCCATCGCTTCGAACCATCGGGCGCGCTTCACGGACTCATGCGGGTGCGCGCCTTCACGCAGGATGACGCGCACATCTTCATCACAGAAAGCCAGATCGCCGAGGAAACACTCAAGGTCAATGACCAGATTCTCTCGATCTACGATGATTTCGGCTTTTCAGATGTCCGCATCAAATTTTCCGACCGGCCGGACAAGCGTATCGGCGACAACGCAATCTGGGACAAGGCCGAGGCCGGATTGATGGCGGCGTTGAAGGCTTCCGGCCGGCCGTGGTCTCTGAACAAGGGTGAAGGCGCTTTCTACGGACCGAAACTCGAATATGTCTTGCGGGATGCAATCGGCCGCGATTGGCAGTGCGGCACTGTGCAGGTCGACCTCAACATGCCTGCCCGGCTCGGCGCCTTCTACATCGACGAGCATTCCAACAAGGTCACCCCGGTGATGCTCCATCGGGCCATGTTCGGCTCGCTCGAACGTTTCACGGGGATTCTCATCGAGCATTATGCCGGCCATCTGCCGCTGTGGCTGGCGCCGGTACAGGCGGTCATTGCGACCATCACATCGGACGCCGACGATTTTGCACGCGAAGCCATCGCGTCCGCTCGCAGGCTCGGCCTGCGGGTCGATTCCGATCTTCGGAATGAGAAGATTAACTACAAGGTCCGCGAGCACTCGCTCGCAAAAGTCCCCGCCATTCTTGTCGTCGGCCGGAAAGAAGCAGCCGAACGCACGGTCTCTGTTCGCCGTCTCGGCAAGGATAGTCAGCAGGTGATGCTGCTCGATGCCGCGCTCAAGGCACTGGCCGACGAAGCCATCCCACCCGATTTACGCAGGACAATACCCGGCGCGTAAGGCTAGCGTTGCGATTTGATGTAGGCAGCAAGATCGGCCGCCTCGCCGCGCGCTAAATTCATATCCGGCATTCGCGGGTGCGCCGTTATCAGATACGTGGCGGCCTTCGCTTCATCGAAATCGGGCTTTCGCGCGATGGACGAAAATGGCGGCGCCTGAGTAGTGCCACGTTTCTGGTCGGCTGAGACCACATGGCAGGCTGCACACCAACGTTTCGCCAGTGTTTCGCCATGGCGCGCATCAGCCGCCAATCCGTTTTCGCTCACCGCAAAAACTAAGATCAGGCAGCAAATCCCGGTGCCGGCTCGAAGTAACGAGATGACTGTTGTGTTCATGGCCGCCCACCATACACGACAGTGCGGTCGTTGTCCCCAAAGATCGATAATCAACGCCGCCCCGCCGCAAGGACGAGCGGACGTGTACCACTCGCGCCGGGCGGATGCTTGAGCATGCGAAGAAAGCGCTCCGCCCAATGGCTGAGGTCGTTGCGCACCAGCATCTTGAAATTGTCAGCATGGCGTTGACGGCGTTCTTCCAACGGCATCGAAAGCGCACGATTGATCGCGTTGCCGACCCCTTCAGGATCGTAGGGATTGACCAGAAGTGCGGCCGCACATTCGTGCGCCGCGCCGGCGAAACGCGAAAGGATCAGTACGCCAGGATCTTCCGAATTTTGTGCCGCGACGAATTCCTTTGCGACCAAATTCATGCCGTCGCGCAACGGGGTAACAAGCCCGGCTCGGGCCGCCCGGTAGAGGCCAGCCAACGCCGTACGACTATGCGCTTTGTTGATGTAGCGCACGGGCGTCCATGAGGCCTCGCCATACGCCCCATTGATCCGGCCCACCGCCTCTCCCACCGTGCGGCCCATATCGGCATATTCCGGGATGCCGGTTCGGCTGCGCGGCGTTATCTGAAGATATGTCACCTTGCCTCGCCAGTCGGGAAAATTCGCAAGGAAACGTTCAAACGCGAACATGCGCTCCGGAATGCCTTTGCTGTAGTCGAGACGATCGACACCGATAATCATTGCACGTCCAGACAAGCTCTCCAGGACTTCGCGCACGAAATGCGTTTCCACCGCGCGCCGCGCCAATCGCGAGAACGCCTCAGTCTCGACCCCGACCGGGAAGGTCCCGATTTGGACGACGCGGTTGCCAAAATGGAAACTATTGCCGCTGGCCCAGGGCAGACCGCACTCATTGGCGATGTAGCGTGAGAAATTAGCCGCGTCGACTTCGGTCTGGAACCCGACGAGATCGTAGTGACAAAGCGCCGGGATCAGCTGGTCATGATTAGGCAGAGCCGTCAAAATCTCGGGGGGCGGAAACGGGATGTGGATGAAGAAGCCGATCTTGTTTCTACGGCCTCTGTCACGAAGCGCCTTCGCCAGTGGAATCAAATGGTAGTCGTGAACCCACACCACGTCGTCGGGCTGCAGCAATGATTCAAGTTGAGTGGCGAAGTACTGGTTGACTCGGAAATAGCCCCCGAGATCCCGGCGTGTGAATTCGGCAAGGTCAAGCCGGTAATGCAAAATTGGCCACAGCACGCGATTGGCAAAGCCATTATAGAATTCCTGATAGTCGTCCTTGCTGAGGTCGACGGTCGCGTAGGTGACATTGTCATGAGTAACGGACTTGACCGCGCGCGGCAGATCTTCGGCAACGCGGCCACTCCAGCCGAACCACAGGCCGCCGTGCCTTTTAAGTGCCGGCCGGATCGCAACCTCGAGCCCACCGGCTCGCGCGGCGCGATCGGGAACGCCGACCCTGTTTGACACTACGACGAGCCGCGCCAATACCGGTCTCCCCAGCTTCGCGACAGCTTGATTGCCGTCAAGGTCAATCCTGACATCGAGTAAGTCTGCGGAAAATTCCCCCACAATTTTCCGGAAACGGGATGAATGTCCTCCGACAACAGGCCGTACCGATTTCGCATTCGAAGCGCGTCGACGAACATGTCACGAGCCTCATCCCGCCGGCCAACTTCCCACAATGCATCGACCAGCCAGAACCGGCAAATCAAAAATGCCGATTCGGGCAGGCCAAAATCATCAGCTGCGACATACCTCATAACGTGGAAACCGCGCCGAAGTTCATTTCCTATGGCGTCGACTGTTGCCACAAAACGCGGGTCCTCCGGAGGTAACAGGCCGAGCTCGGCCAACAGGAGGGCACTCGCGTCGAGATCATCGCTGTCGAATGCGGCGGAAAAGGCCTTCCGCTTGGGATTCCAAGCGCGTTTCAGCACTTCCGCGCCGATGCGCTCGGCGATCTCACCCCAATAAGCCGCGCGTTCCGGCAGATTGAGGTGGGTCGCAATCGCCTGGAGCCTCTGGCAGCCGGCCCAGCACATCGCCGCCGAATGCGTATGCACGCGTTTACGACCGCGATACTCCCAAATCCCCGAGTCTGGTTCGAACGCCCGCTTTGCCGCCAATTCGCCAAGCGGCTCGATCGTATGAAACAAGGCTGCATCGCCGGGGTGAGGAAGTCTGCGATCAAAGAACATCGGCGTCGCGGCCATAATGATACTGCCGTACACGTCGTGCTGGCTCTGATTGACAGCGGCGTTACCGATACGGACCGGTCCGTCTCCGCGGTAGCCGGCAAGGGCCGGCGCAGTCCGTTCCTCGAGTGGATCAGTGTGCACCACACCGTAGAGGGGCCGGACCTCTTCAGTCCGGCCGGCGGCGACGCTCAGGATATAACTTATGAAATCCTCCATCGTGCGGGTCGCGCCAATACGATTCAGCGCGCGCACGACGAAAAAGGCGTCGCGCATCCAGCAAAACCGATAGTCCCAGTTGCGTCCTGACCCGGCGACTTCGGGAATTGAGGTGGTCAGCGCGGCCACGATCGCGCCGGTTTCTTCGTAGTTGCATAGCTTGAGCGTTATGCCGGCGCGAATGATCTCGTCCTGCCAATCGATCGAAAACGCAAGCCGCCTGACCCATTCCAGCCAGTAGTCTCTCGTGCGTTCGCAAAAATCACGACAAGTGGTCTCCAGCGAACCTTCAAATGGCTCATCCGTCCCGAAGACCAGATGCACCGGACGCGTGAGGATGAATGATGCCTCGTTTTCGACATAGGAGAGCGGAGCGTCGGTCGTGAGTTCTGACGGGCACGTCGTCTCGCCAATAACGTATGTGGTTGCTGCCCGAGGAGCGCGACACGACAGGCTCGCCGTACCGATGAGTGGCACGGAAACGAATGGTGATACGCGGCATTCCGGCGATCGGCTCGATGATGCGAATGATCTGCGGCGGCCTGAATGTTCGGCCAAAAATCTGGAAACGCGGTGCGAAATCGGTGATTCGCACGGCGCCACCTTTATCGTCGATCAGTTCGGTAACGACGATCGCCGTATTTCGTACATAGTCCGACCGAAGCTCGACCTGGCCATCGAGCACCACGTCGGTAAATCCCTTCTCCTCGTCGCCCGCAAGGAGACGACAGAAAACCGGATCGCCGTCGTAGCGCGGCAGGCACCACCATACGATCCGCGACGACGGTTCAAGCAGCGCCGCGGTGCGGCCATTACCGATAACCGCCAGATCGAGCCCGTAATCGGTCATGCGCGAACCCGTCCGTTCGACGCCAGTGACTCCAGCGCGCTTCGGACCTGCGCCGGACTCGCGAATATTCCCGTGAGCCCAGGGAAATAACGACTGACGCTGAAGCCCTTGCCGCCAATTTCAGGCAGCACTTCGAAAACCGATTCATCGGTGACGTCGTCGCCGATAAAAACCGGCACGCGTCCGGCAAAAGGCGCATGCGCCATCAGTTTGCGAATGCTCTCGCCCTTATTGATACCCGGGCGTTTGATTTCGAGCACTGCCTTCCCCAAAAGCAGTTCGGTGGGTTCAGCGGAAAACTCCTTGCGCGCTGCGGCAACGTGATGCCGCAGACGCTCGGCATCTTGCGGCGCCTTCCGATAGTGCAGTGCCAATGAATAGTCTTTGTCCTCGACGACGATATCGGAACCGATATTTACCGCGTCGGCAAGGCGCCGGCGAAAGTCCTGCGGCAACGGCTTTGCCCAATAGAAAGTTTCGCCATCATGCAGACGCATCTCCGCACCATGTCCGCCGACCGAAGGCAGCCGCAGCGGCGCAAATAGCCGGTCGAGATTGGCGATCGGACGGCCGCTCACCAGCGCGACGGCGCCTCCCGTCAATTCGAACAGACGGCCCAGCGACTGCAACAAGCTTTCGGATACCTGCACTTCTGACGGCGACGGGCCGATATCGATGATCGTTCCGTCCACATCAAGCAATAAAGCGACTGTTTTCAAATCGAGTTGTGAAAAAACATCCATGACTTGGTCGTTGGCAATGATCTGCACGACTATAATTCCGTCCAGTGCAAGAAGGTTCGAAGGGTGATTTGAGATTCAGCGTGCCAAAACCTCGACGTCGCCATCGACGCCGGTGACGACCTTGAATTCTCGTTCGTAAACTTTTCCCTCATTGCGGGCGATCGCGCGATATTCGCCCTCCGCGAGGATCACCCGTGGAAAGGCGCCGATCGATTCCTTGATCACGTCGCCGCCCGGCGTCAGGACCGACCACGCCGTATTGGCTAGCGCCTCGCCGCCGCGATCAGTCACCAGCTTGAGCGTAATGGCGGCGGCACGATGCGTGACTGTGATGTCAGTCAGCTTGCCGGCCTGCACGCGAATGTCGGAGCGGACGACGGAGTTTGCATCGCCGTAATTTGAAACAATGTAGTAGGTGCCGTCCGGCACCACCACGACGTCGCTCGTCATTACATGCTCGGCGATCGGCCGGCGATCGCCCGCCTCGAACTGGCTGCCTTTGTATACGTCGAACGAAATCTGACCCGCAGGAATACGTACGTCACCGACCTTGCCTTCGATGCGCAAACCACCGGCGGGAAGATCAAACTCTTCATGTACACTCGACCCACGCAGATCGACGGGCTTTACGGCGCTCGCCAGGCCGAAGCCCACGTGGACGATATAGGCGCCGGCCGGAAGCACCACCGTCGGCGTCGGCGACTTGTCTTCCTTCACCAGTCTGAAATTTCCATTCGCGTCCGGCTTAGCATTGTAGATTCGCCAGGTGAGTCCGCCGCCGATCGTGGGCGCGTCCTTGCCGAAGCGCGCGTTGAGCGCGAGCGCCACTTGCCCGGCCGGGACCATCGGTATTGATGCTGTCGGCGACTCGATATTCGGCGCGACGGCCTTGGGAGGTGCAGGCTGACGCGGCAGGCTGCTTGGACCAAAAATATCCGTGCGCGTCGAAGGCACAGGAGATATCAGACCGGTCGAAGGCATTGCGGAGAACAGCGAATTTTGTCCGGCGATTTGCGCCATCGCGAGCAGCGGGTTCATCGCAACGAAAATGAACACAAACACCGGCGATAGCCGGCCGCTCGCTGCGGCGGTTGCAAGTAGCTTGTCCATGACAGTGGTGTTTTCGGCCCAAATCGAGGCGATTTCAAGCCGACTGGCCGCTTGTTTGTGAGCACGTTAACGCCGTGCTAGGCGCAACCGCATGTATTCTCACGAGGCCTGCGATGCCCGACGCCTTAGAACTCCTGAAAACCCGCCGTTCGGTCAAGCCGATGGAATTGGCCGGACCGGCACCGACCGCATCCGAGATCGAGACACTGCTCAGAATCGCCTCGCGAGTACCTGACCACGGAAAACTTGCGCCTTGGCGTTTCATCCTGTTCGAGGGACTCGCCCGCGACAAGGCCGGCGATGCCATCGCCAGGATTTTCCGTACCGACCACCCCGACGCCACTCCCGATCAACTGGAGTTCGAACGAAAGCGGCTCGCGCGCGCGCCCCTCGTGATCGCCGTCGTGAGCCGCGCCGGTCCGCATGTGAAGATTCCCGAATGGGAGCAACATCTCTCGGCCGGCGCCTCGGCGATGAGCCTCGTTTTCGCCGCGCATGCCATGGGCTATGCGGCAAGCTGGATCACCGAATGGTATGCCTATGATCGCCGGGTACTCGATGGACTCGGTCTGGCGCCACATGAGCGCATTGCCGGCTTCGTCCATATTGGCCGACCGGTGAAACCGCCCGAGGATCGGGACCGCCCCAAACTAGATGCCATCGTCACACGGTTCGCCGGTTAAGGAACAAACGGATAGGCGGGGGCTTTAAACCTTTACGTAATCCGCAGGCACGATCGTCCTGTCACGTTTCGGTCACAAGACTCCGCCAGCAATACAGTCCTGCTGGATTTTCGCGCTCGTAGCGGGGGCTTTCCAGGTCGCAGGATATAGGAGGAACCACTCTTGGTTTTCGAGGGCTTGTTCGCGCGGGCGCGTAACAGTGACCGCGCGGCGGAAGCCACCGTCCGATCACAACCGGTGTCCGTGCGGCCGACCATTGGTCTTGCTTTTGGTGGCGGAGCTGCCCGCGGCTTTGCCCATATCGGAGTGATGCGCACCTTGGCGGCGCACGGCATCGTGCCCGACGTCATTGTCGGCACATCGATTGGTGCCGTCGTTGGCGGCTGCTATGCCGCGAATGAAATGGACAATCTCGAAACCTGGGCGCGCACCCTCACCGTGCGAGGCGTGCTCAGCTATCTCGACCTGAGCCTCTCGGGCTCCGGATTGATCGGTGGCGGTCATCTCGCTTCGCAACTGGAGGCCGGCCTCAAGGAGAGGCTCATCGACGATCTGCCGATCCGATTTGCCGCTATTGCGACGGAATTCAACACCGGTCACGAAATCTGGCTTACCCACGGCCGACTGAGTGATGCATTGCGCGCGTCCTATTCGCTGCCGGGAATTTTTCCGCCGGTGCTAATTGGCGGGCGCTGGCTCGTGGACGGTGCCCTGGTCAACCCTGTCCCGGTATCGGCAGCGCGCGCACTCGGTGCCCGTCTCGTCATCGCGGTCAATCTCAATTCCGACCTGTTCGGCCGCGGCACGATTATCGCAAATCACGGCTCTGACGAAAGCGACCTCGCTGACGCGCAACCCAAGCCGAATGGCTTTCGCGCCATGTTCAGCGGCGAGCGCTCTCTGAGGAGGCAATTTTTCGGAAGACGTGGCCGGCCCGGGCTCCCCACGGTGATGGTCGAAGCCTTCAACGTCATGCAGGACCGTATTACCCGCGCAAGGCTTGCCGGCGATCCGCCCGATGTGCTGATCAGCCCGCGGCTCGGCGGCGTCGGCTGGTTTGACTTCCACCGCGCCGGTGAGGCCATTGATATCGGCACCGAAGCCGCCGAAAAAGCGATCGGCTCCGTCAACGAAGCAGTCGCGGCTCTGTCACAACCGAGCAACGACGCTACGAACTAACGGCGCTTACGCGGTCCGGATATAATTGCGCATCGCCTCCGACTCACTCTCGATCTCTTCGACGCGGTGCTTGACCACGTCACCGATCGAAATGAGGCCGACCAGTTTCCCGTTGGCGACTACAGGCATGTGACGGAATTTTCCTGTGGTCATACGTTCCATGATGCTGGCGGCGGAATCTTCCTCGCTGCAAGTGGCGACACTGCGCGTCATCACCTGCCCGACCGGCAAGCCGAGAGCTGCGACGCCATTCTCCGAAAGCGCACGCACGATATCGCGCTCCGACAATATCCCGGCGAGGCGCCCGCCCGCACCGCGGATGACAACCGCACCAATGTGATGCGCGGAGAGTAAGTTTGCGGCCGCTGCGAGATCGGCCGTCGGCTCGATGGAAACGATGTCGCCGCCCAAGTTACGTTCCGAGTTACGTTGCTTGGCGGCCAGAATCGTCTTGACGTTCATGGCAGCCTCCCTAGGCATGGCCGCGCTCCGAACCGGGTCATGCGAAAAGCGCTTGGCGCGCCCAGGACACAGGGGACCCGTGACTCCGGGCCGTAGCTAACGATCCCGCCGCGATGTCAGTTCCGTCAACATGAAAATACGGGGCACTGATACGCGCTCCGCACGTACCTAATGCGGCGTTGCAGCAGAATCTTCGAATTGCGGAAAATCCGGTTTCGGATCGAACCACGAAAATAGGAAAAGTCCTGCGAGAAAGCCGCCGATATGGGCTTGCCAGGCCACAGGCTGTTCGCTGCCGGTGATCGGAAATGACCCCAGTCCGAACAGGATATTGATGCCGAACCAAACAATAAGGAAAAGCAAAACGCGGGGATCGCGCAGCACACCACTCAAAGGAATAGCCGGCACCCGATACGCGCGCTCGTCAGCGCCCCGGAGGAGGCCCAGCGGCCCGCCCCGCTGAAAGGCAAAACGCATTGCAGCCGCCATGGTGCCAGAGATTGCAGCAGACGCGCCAATCATTGGAAATTGTTCACCGGCATGCGTGGCGAGATGCAAGGCCGCTCCTGCCGCGGCGGTGACAGCGAAGAAAGAGAGGAAGCGTTCAGGCCCAAAGCGGCGAGCGACCGCGCTGCCGAAAGGCAGCAGCCACACGGTGTTGATGCCGAGGTGAGTCCAATCGGCGTGGATAAATGCGTAGGTGACGAACGTCCAGACATCCGCTCCGCCACCTGGCAGTGCGCCGCCAAGGACCACTGAACTGTCGTAACGAGCCGGTATGAACGCGAAGGTAAGAAGAAATTCGATGTCTTGCTGTTCATTCAGGAAAAATGTCCGCGCACAATGGACCAGCGCCAGCACCAGGATCGTGGCTGCGACGACGGGGGGAATGTTGAAGAGCGGTTCGCGTTTCACGATCAAGGTCCGGTGGCGGACTTGAGTTACGCTGCATCGCGGCCTGACCGCAAGGCGGCTACGACCCGAAAAAAAGAAAAAGGGAGGGCTTTCGCCCTCCCTTGAGCCGCGTTGCGGGGTTATTGCCACGCCTCAGGGCTTGGTCACATCCCCTCGCCTCCCCGTGGCTCCCAATCTCTTCTTCCGTGCGCCAGAATTCGCGCTCGGTCTTCCACATGGATTGACGACACCCTAGGGCGACCTGTCCGCGCTGCCAATGCCACTCTGGTTTTAAGCCTAACCGCGATTCGGTACCGGATAGCGACGGCAGCGGCACGAACCCTGCTCCATCCGTGAAGCGAGGCGAAAAGCACGCCCAGTCTGTGCCGATCGGGGACAGGCGCGGCACAGTTTCGTCCCGCGGCGGAACAGGGTTGCCATGAAACACGCATCCACGTGTGCGCTATTCGAATACTGGGACCGTCAGCGGGCCAACCGACCGGCACCTGCCCGGTCGGACATTGATCCTAGCGACATCCGGCATGTTCTTGGCGACACCTTTATGCTGTCAGCTGACTTCATCGACGAACTCCGGTTCAGGCTTGCCGGTACGCGCGTTTGCGCGCTGTTTGGCCGCGAAATCAAAGGTGAAGCCTTTACGTCATTTTGGGATGACGCGAGCCGGACGCAGGTCGCGGATTTGCTCGCCGCTGTCGAGAATGAAACGATTGGCATCGTTGCCGGGGTCATTGGCCGCACTCAAAACGATGCCGAGGTCGAATTGGAAATGCTGGTGCTGCCGATCGCCGCAAGCGGACAAACGCGCATCCGCGCACTCGGCGCGATCGCTCCACTGGTATCTCCTTATTGGCTCGGGGCGGAGCCTGTTATCGACCTCGAGCTCCGTACGCTACGGCATATCGGCGCCGAACAAGCCACGAACACCGGGGTAGGTTTTGGGCTACGTCGGGCCGGCCGCCGTGTGCGGCACGGTTTTCTGGTCTACTCCGGCGGACGCGATTTTAACCCGGATGAAGAGACCGGCTAACACAACATTAACGAAAGCCTAATAGGGTCGTTGGCTGCGGAATAACCCTTCCGACTCCGGCACCTATGGCACTGCCCCTGACCAAATCGGTTATCTTGCCTCTGGCCGAAGAGCGTCGGCGCCATCAGCGCGTGAAGGTCAATCTGCTGGGCCGCTACATGCTGGCAGACCGCCGCGAATTTCCATGTCAGGTCGTCGATATGTCGCCGGGAGGCATGGCCATGCATGCGCCAATGGCCGGCAAGCCAGGCGAGCGCGTGATTGCCTACGTTGACCACCTCGGACGCCTCGAAGGCAAAATCGCACGCACGTTCGAAAACGGATTCGCGATGACGATCTCGGCCACGCTGCGCAAGCGCGACAAGCTTGCGGCACAGCTCACCTGGCTCGCGAACCGGCAAATTCTCAACCTGCCTGAAGACCGCCGCCACGGCCGTTTTGCGCCGCGCAATGCGATGGCACGTCTGGTTCTGCCGAACGGCACCAACGTCGCATGCCGCGTAATTGACCTGTCCCAGTCAGGCGCTGCTATCGGAATCGCAGCAGAACTGCGACCGCCAATCGGCGTCATGGTGACCGTCGGCAAGACGCAAGGGCGCGTCGTCCGGCACATCGAAGATGGCTTCGCCATCGAATTCATGCGCCTCCAGCACCCCGATTTCGTCGAAGAAAACGTAACCGGTGAATAGCGTCACTACGCGGTAAATGCGTAGCGCAAAATTGCGCACAGTCGCTGCAATACTCCGGTAGCCGAAGCCGCGCTCAGAGACGTCGGGCCGACTCAATCCACAGACCGCCAAAAGTAAACGCTCGCACGCGAGGCCGCGTGCAAACGCATGTTTTTGCCTGTCAGTTATTAATAGTAACAATTTTAGATAAATTGTATAGTATAAGCTTTTAATCAAATTATATTCGAGTTTTATAAGTATTAGATTTCTTGTTTTATTTCAATTCTTCTTAAAATTACTTCCCGTACTTAGCCCGAATACAAATGCTTTGTGGGAAATGTGGCCCCAACAAGACGGGAAGGGGCCATAAATGGCTAGGCGTCTCGCACAGACACTTAGGACCGGCGCCATCTTGGCTGCCGCGGCGGCCGTGTTGCTGGCTGTCTCGGTGGGAGCAACGACTGCGGGCGAACGCACCGCGTCGCTCGGAGCCTCCATACCGTCGACTGGACAACCTGTTTTCATCGCGGTTGGAGAGCCCACGCGCTCGCCGATCGGCTGGGTCGATTTCTGCATCGAAAACAAAACGGAATGCGCGACCACGCCGTCTGCCCCGCGCGATGTCGTCCTCACCGGCAAGGTGTGGACCGACCTGGTCAAGGTCAATGCCTGGGTCAACGAGGCGATCAAACCGATGACCGACATAGAACATTGGGGAGTCGTCGAATGCTGGAGCTATCCCGACGATGGCTATGGCGACTGCGAGGATTATGTACTCCTCAAGCGACGCATGCTCATGCAGGCCGGCTGGCCGCGCGAGGCGTTGCTGATCACAGTTGTGCGCGACAAGAAAGGCGATGGTCACGCCGTGCTTACGGTCAAGACTGATCG
>CAWHQF010000001.1:0-268814 GCA_963831475.1 uncultured Alphaproteobacteria bacterium | reverse complement strand
GCCCCAACGGAGCGGGCAAGACGACCACGCTGTCCGCCATCGCCGGGCTGATCGCCCCCCTGGGCGGGAAGGTTCGATTTGCCGACCAGGACGCGACCGGACGCCCCGCGTACCGGCTCGCGCGCGACGGCGTGTCCTTGGTGCCCGAAGGTCGCGCTCTGTTCTTCGGGCTCACCGTCCGCGAGCACCTGAAGCTGGCCGCCCGGTCCGGCGGCCGTCTGCCCGAGGCCGAGCTCCTCGAGCTCCTCCCCGAGCTTCAGAAGTGCCTGGGCCGCAAGGCCGGCGTGCTGTCCGGCGGCGAGCAGCAGATGCTCGCGGTTGGACGGGCACTGGTCACGCGGCCACGACTCCTGCTCGTCGACGAGATGTCACTGGGACTGGCGCCGGTGATCGTCGAACGGATGATGCCCGTGCTGCGGCGCGTCGCCGAAGATCTGGGGACCGCAGTCCTGTTCGTGGAGCAGCACGTCGCGCTGGCCCTCGAAGTGGCCGACCGCGCGTACGTCCTGAACCACGGGCGCCTGGTGCTCCAGGGGTCCGCGCCGGAGCTCCGGGAGAACCCCGAGCTACTGAAGTCCAGCTACCTCGGCGAGGCCGCGGTGGCTCCGTTGGAGGAGACGGTCCAGCCATGAGGTCTGGGCACAACAGAGAGAAAGGTGTCGGCATGAAGCACCGGGTACGGCTGATCGCGCTCGCGGCAGTCGCCATTCTCATCGCGGCTGGATGCGGCAGTAGTTCCAGCAGCTCCAGCAGTTCGTCCTCGGCCTCAGGCGCCGGCAGTTCGAGCACCGCGACGGCTACGCCCGCGACCACCACCTCCGGAGGAGGCGGCGCGCCCAGCCCGGCCTCGCTCGGAACCCCGCACAAGGCCACGGGCAGCCCGTACGTCTTCGGGGTCATCAACCTCGAGTCGGGGCCGGTCACGTTCCCCGAGGTCCGCGAAGCCGAGCAGGCCGGCGTCGACTACGTCAACAACTATCTGAACGGGATCAACGGCCACCCGATCCAGCTCGCGACGTGCGTGAGCGACGGTCAGCCGGCGACTTCGACCAACTGCGCCAACCAGATAGCGGGCAAGCACCCGCTGCTCATCCTTGGCGCCGCCGACACCGGATCGCCCGGGTCCTTCACGGTGTGGAACCGCGACGGCCTCGCCTACATCGGAGGCGCGCCGTTCACGCCGGTCGAGAGCAACGCCAAGAACGCGGCGATCTTCATCTCGCTCACCGTGGCGGACAACGCCGCCGCGATCCAGTACGCAAAGGACACGTACAACGTCAAGAAGGCGTCGGTCATCTACGTCGACGACACGCAGGGCACGTACACCGCCGAGATCATCGAGAACGAGATGAAGAACGCCGGCTTCTCGATCAAAGCGGTACCCTCTCCCAACGCAGGCCAACCTGCTGCTCGGCGGCCGCGTCGGCGATATCAGCGGTGCCGGACCGTCGTCTACGACGAGACGCCAGAGCCAGTGCCCGGCGGTGCTGAAGGCGCTCAAGTCGGTCGGCTACAGCGGGCGCATCGGCGGCATCGATCCCTGCACCTCCCCGCCGGCGCTCGCCTCGGCCGGTTCGGCGGCGAATGGGCTGATCTTCGCCCAGCCGTTCTACTCGGTGGATTCTGGCCAGCCGGACGCGAACCTCGCGCTGTCGATCCTGGCCAAATATGCGCCGAAGAACATCGAGCGTCGACAGCCCGGCCTTGTCGGCTTGGGGCTCGGTGATCAACATTCAGAAGACGCTGAGCGCATCAAGGGTGCAGCTGACCAGCAAGTCGATTCTGTCAGCGTTCACCTCGGGTTCGAACCACCCGAACTTCCTCGCCCACGCCTACACGTGTAACCGCACGCAAGTGCCTGCCCAAGCCGCCTCGTGCAACGGCTGGATGCTAGTCAAGCAGGTCGAGAACGGTCACATCAAGACCATCAGCAACTGGGTTGACGCTGCGCACCTGTACACCCCTGGCAAGTAACCACTGACGAGCTGGGCCGCGCGCGCGGGCGCGCGGCCCAGGCCGTCCCTCACCTTTCATGTTGTCTTCCTGGATCCTCTTTCTCCTCCTCGGACTCGGCGCCGGCTCGGTCTATGCCCTGCTGGCGCTGGGCCTGGTCCTGAAGTACCGCAGTGCCGGTGTCGTCGACTTCGGTCACGGCGCGGTGGCGATGTTCATCGCCTACGTGTACATCGGCCTGCGCTCCTCGGGATCGATCGCGCTGCCCTGGCCGGTCCTGCCCCACAGCATCTCGTTGGCGAGCAGCGAGGTCGCAGGGGCCGCTGGTCATCGTGATCTCGCTCGTCTACGCGGCGATCCTCGGGCTGCGTGATGTACGTGCTGGTCTACCGACCCTTGCGCCACGCCGCGCCGCTGGTACGCGTCGCCGCGTCGGTCGGACACGATACCTACCTCCAGGCCGTGGCGGTGCTCAACTTCGGCACCACCGAGGCGTCGACGTCCCCGATCCTGCCGGACGAGCCCGGTCCGCATCGCCGGCATCAACGTACCGGCCGACCGGTTGTGGCTCGCCGCGATCACGGTCGTGCTTGCCGCGGCGCTGTGGGCGATCTACCGCTTCACGCGCTTCGGCCTGGCCACGCGCGCGGTCGCCGAGAACGAGACCGGAGCGTCGGTGATCGGCCTGTCGGCCGACCGCACCTCGGGCGGCAACTGGATCCTCGCCACCATCCTCGCGGGCGCGGCCGGCATCCTGATCGCGCCGATCTCGACCGTCGACCCGACGTCCTACACGCTGTACATCGTGCCCGCGCTCGCCGCGGTGCTCGTCGCGCGCTTCCAGTCGTTCGCGATCGCGGCCGCCGTCGGCCTCGGGATCGGGCATGCTCCAGTCCGAGATCATCAAGCTGCTCGGCGTCGCGAGCTGGCTCCCGCAACAGGGGCTGCCTGAGGCGCTGCCGTTCATCCTGATCGTCGTCGCGATGTTCGTCATCTCGCGCGGTGTCGGCGCGCGTGGTGAAGTCCGCCGACGCTCACAACCCATCCGCCTCGGCCGACCGCGCAACCCCTACGTGACGACGGCCGCCTGCTTCGTGGCAGGGCTGATCGCCCTGTTCATCTTCAACGGCGCGCTGAGGGCGGCGCTGATCTCCTCGTACGCCACGATCGGCCTGGCCCTGTCCGTCGTCGGTGCTGACCGGATACGTCGGCCAGGTGTCGCTGGCGCAGATGTCGTTCGCCGGCGTGAGCGCGTTCATCCTCACGCACCTCAGCTCCAATCTCGGCATCGGCTTCCCGTTCTCGATCATCCTGGCCAGCCTGGCGGCGGTGCCGCTGGGATTGTTGATCGGGCTGTCCCGCGCTGCGGATCCGCGGCGTCAACCTCGCCGTGGTGACGCTCGCGTTCGCGTTCACGATCGACGCGCTGGTGTTCAACTGGACGGGCTTCACCGGGCGGACTCGGAGGGCGCAACGTCGACTCGCCGACGCTGTTCGGCCTCAACCTCGGGATCGCCAACGGCCACTCGTATCCGCGCATCATCTTCGGGGCACTCGTGCTGCTGATCATCTGCCTGGTCGGTCTGCTCGTCGCCCGGCTGCGGCGGTCGCCGGCGGGGCGGATGATGATCGCCGTCCGCTCGAACGAGCGCGCCGCGGCCGCCGCCGGCATCGACGTCGCGCGCACCAAGCTCTTCGCCTTCGCGCTCTCGGCCTTCATCGCCGGTCTGGCCGGCTGCCTCTATGCGTACTCGGCCCAGAACGTATCGCCGGCCGCGTTCTCCGCGTTCAACTCGGTCACGCTGCTCGCGATCGTGTACGTCGCGAGCGTCGGCCGGATCTCGGGTGCCGTCGTCGCCGGCATCATGCTGTCGGCCAACGGCCTGCTCGTCACGTTCCTGAACATCCACCTCAACATCGGCAAGTACCAGCCCGTGGTCGCGGGCATCCTGCTCACGCTGACCGCGATCAAGCAGCCGGACGGGATCGCCGCGACGCCGCCGCCGCCGCTTGTGTGGGCGGCCCGCCGCGTCGAGGCCTGGTGGCGCGGGCGCAGCGGCGCGGTCCCGGCACCCTCCGCCGAGCCCGCGCCGCCGGAGCTCCCGGCGACGCCGCCGACCCGCCCGAAGACGACCGCCTGAATGGGACGCGGCGAAGTCCACGACGTCGCGATCGTCGGGGCCGGTCCGGTCGGGCTTCTCGCGGCGGGTCTGCTGGGGCGGGCGGGCCTGGACGTGGTCGTGGTCGAGCGCTACCCGGATCCGTTCGGGCTGCCCGGGCGATCCGCATGGACCACGAGGCGATGCGCATCTGGCAGGAGCTCGGAATCGCCGACGAGCTGCTCGCGGACGCGCTGCCGGTCGAGCGCTACGAGTGGTTCGGCGCCGACGGAGAGCCGATCGTCGCCTTCGACATGCCGCCGGCGCCGTCCGGTTGGGCGTTCTCGTACACGTTCTTCCAGCCTGAGCTCGAGGCCGCACTCGAGCGCCTCGTCGAGGGGCTGCCCACGGTCTTGATTCGCCGCGGCGTCGCGTGCACCCGGACTGGCCGAGCACGACGATCACGTCGCGGTGGAGTTGCGGCCGTTCGACCTCGGGGCGAACAGACCGAACAGCGCCGCGCCGACCGGAGACGCGTGCGGGCGCGCTATCTCGTCGGCGCGCGACGGTGCCCGGTCGACCGTGCGCGGCCTGCTCGGCATCCCGTTGGACGACGCCGGGTTCGGCGAGCGCTGGTTCGTGATCGACGTCCTGCCGCGCGATCGGCAAGTCGCCGCACGCCTCCCGACTTCCCGATGCAGTTCTGCGAGCCCGCGCGCCCGCACATGATGGCGCCCAACGGCCGCCGGCACCGGCGGTGGGAGTTCATGCTGATCGAGAACGAGGACGCCGCCGATTACGAGCGGCCGGAGCACGTCTGGTCGCTGCTCGAGCCGTGGCTCGCGCCCGACGACGCGACGGTCATCCGCGGAGCGGTATACGAATTCCGGGCCGCCGTCGCCGAGTCGTTCCAGTCCGGCCGGCGATGCTTCCTCGTCGGTGACGCAGCGCACCGCATGCCGCCGCACCTCGGCGAGGGGATGTGCTCGGGGCTGCGCGACGCGAAGGCCCTCGGCCTGGCGGCTCGAGTTGGTGCTGCGCGGAGCGGCCGGCGACGGCGTGCTCGAGTCGTACACGTCCGAGCGCCTGCCCGCACGCGCGCGCGCTCGTCGAGCAGTCGCTGGCCATGGGCAAGGTGTCCTGCGAACGAGACCCGGCCGCCGCGGCCGCAGCGTGACCGGGCCCTGCGCGCCGCGGGCGGCGTCGAGCCGTGGCCGTTCCCCGGACTCGGACCCGGCCTGGGGCACCCGGACGAGCGCGTCTCGCCACCGCTCGTCGGACAGCTCTCGGTGCAGGGGAGGGTCGAGTCGGGCGGTCGCGAGGGCCTCCTCGACGACGTGATCGGGCGCGGGTTCGTCCTGCTCGTCGACGGATCGGTGCCTGCGCCGGATCCCCGCGGCGTTCGAGGCGATCGGCGGACGCGATCGCGCGGCTGGGTGACGACATCCGCGACCTCGACGGCCGGCTGACCGGCGTGGCTGCGCGCGCACGGCGCCGCGGCTGTGCTCGTGCGCCCCGACTACTACGTGTTCGGCGCCGTGGCGGACGCTGCCGACGTTCCGTCGCTTGTCGATGACCTGCTCGTCCAGCTGCAAACGCCATCCCGAGAGACCGAGGAGGACCATGTCCACCATTGACGAGACGATCGCGCGATCCGAGGGATCGGGAGAGCCGGACGTCAGGTACGCGCAGTTTCACCACAACAACTTCTTCACCACGCGGCTCGAGGAGATGAAGGCCTGGTACGCCACCGTGCTCGGCATGACGCCGACGTTCGAGTTCCCGATGGGCGCGTGGCTGACCAACGACCGAGCCAACCACCGAATCGCGCTGACCGCGATCCCGCATCTCAGCGAGGATCCCGACAAGCGAAACCACGCCCGCCTGCATCACCAGGCGTTCGAGTTCGCCTCGTTCGAGGATCTCAACGCGACGTACGTCCGCCTGCGCGACGAGGGCATCGTGCCGCGCGCCTGTCTCGACCACGGCATGACGTTCTCCTACTACTACGCCGATCCCGACTTCAACTACGTCGAGTTGCAGTGCGACAACTTCGGCGACTGGGACGCATCGGGCAAATGGATGCGCGAGTCAGCGGAGTTCGCCCAGAATCCGATCGGCGCGTTCGTCGACCCGGACAAGGTGGCGCAGGCGGTTGCGGAAGGAGCGCCGTTTGCGGAGATCCGCCGGCGAGTGTGGGAGACCGACGACTTCCGGCCCGACGAGTTTCCCGACCTGGGCGGCCCGCCGCCGCAGCCGGGCGATCCGCCGCTGCCCGTGAAGTGGTAGCGCAGGCTACGGCGCGATCTCGGGCTCCTGCTCGAGCGAGCGGGAGACGAAGTCAACGGTGTGCTGCAGGTGCTTGACCATGGCCTGCGCGGCGCGCTTGGGCGCACGCGCGACGAGCGCCTCGTAGATGGCCTCGTGCTCCTGCTGGGTCTCACGGCCGTTCGGCGAACGCGCCGCGTACAGCCGAAGGTACGCCGCGGACGCCTCGCGCAACTCCATGATCAGCTTCTCAAGCTTGCGGACGTTTCGCGACGTGGTAGATCGCGCTGTGGAACTCGAGGTTCAGCTTGGAGTAGCGCTTGCGGTCATCGGCCGCGTCGGCCATCCGGTCGAGCAGCCGCTTGATCTCGGCCAGGTTGGCGTCGGTCATGTGCTCCACCGCCTTCTCGGTGGCCAGCGCCTCGAGCGGGATCCGAATCTCGTAGGTCTCCTTGAGGTCCTCGACCGTCGGCTTGAACACGACGACGCCCCGGTGCGGCGAGCTCACGAGGAGTCCCTCGCGCTCCAGCGCCGCGAACGCCTCGCGGACCGGCGTCGTGCTCACCTGGAAGCGCTCGGCGACCTCGGCCTGCCGGAGACGGCTTCCGGGCTCGATCGCGCCGGCGCGAATCTCGTCGCGCAGCGCGTCGACGAGGCCGTCGGTGATGGTCGTGCGCAGGGGAATGGCCATGTCATCGGATTATACATCAGCTGACATCGTGTACAATGCACCATATGTCGACGTTCGTGTGCGTCACCGGCGCCTCGTCGGGCATCGGCGGCGCACTGGCGGCGTCCGTCCCGTTCGAGGAGTGCACGCTGGTCGGGGTGAGTCGGCGCCCGCCGGTGGCCGGGGAGTGGATCGAGGCGAACCTGTCGGATCCGGCCGAGTGGCCTCTGATCGCTGCGGCGGCTCGCCGCACGCGCTCGGGGCTGCGTCTTATCAGCGAGGGGTACTTCTTCACTTCGCCGGTCGCGGGTCACCGCACGAGCACACCGCGCGCGCCGGACTTGACGAGTACACCGCGGCCGTGCTGCTCAACGCCGGGTCCGGGCCCGTGCTCGGGAAGGCGTTCATCTCGGCGTGCCGCGCCGCCGGCGTGCCGGCGACGGTCGTGCTCTGCTCGTCGCCGGGCGCCGCCGAACCGATGCCCGCGATGTCACACTACGGGGCGGGCAAGCTGGGCATGGAGTACTGGGTCCGGGCCGTCGCGGCCGAACACGGCGCGGACGGTGACGTCCGCGCGTTCGCGGTCGTCCCGTGGTCCGTCGACACGCCGATGGTCCGTGAGGTGATAGAGGTGCAGCCCGAGGGTCAGCCGGCGGCGGTCATGCTGCGCGATGCCGCTGCGCGCGGGGAGCTGGCGAGCGCCGAGTCGACCGCGGCCGAGATCTGGCGCCTCGTCGTCGACGGCGTCGCGTCGGGCGCCGTTGTGTCCGTCGGGGCCGTCCCACCCGGCCAAACCTAGGGAGAGAGGACCTAGCTACTTCCCCCGGATAAACGCCTGACAGCCTCAGGGGTGAGGACATGTGAGCGGCGGTGGGCGGTCGGTTCTCGGTTCGGTTCCGGTTTTTCGTTTCGCCCCGGTTCGTTCCCGATTTCCCGGATCGATTCCGGGTTGTTGGTGTCATCCGAGGGTGGTGTAGGTGTCGGCGTTGTAGGTCAGGGTTGCCCAGCCGTCCCAGATCTGGTGGCCTTCGTCGCCTTTCAGGCGTGATCGGCGCAGCCCGTAGCCGCGTTTGAGGTGGCTGACGCGTCCCTCCATCCCGGTGCGGTAGCGCTGTCGGCGGCGGCGGGTGCGTCTGGAGCCGGGTTCTTGGCGGCCGGCGATGTGAACGGTGTCGGCCAGGTCCTCGAGCGCGGTGTTGGTCGCGGTCGTCGTGAACCCGCCGTCGACCATGATCTCCTTGAGCTTGATGTCGAGGTTGCGCAGCTGCTGGGCGGTGTCGGGCAGCAGCGTGTCCTCGGTCGGGTTCCCGATCTGGCTGGTCGGCGGCAGGATGAACCCGCGCGCGCCCTTCTTCGTGTTCGCGGTGATCTCGCAGAGCTGATCGACGTACCCGAACTCCGTCCGCTATTCGGATATCCGAATAGCCCAACCTGTGCCGATAGCGCGACTATCCCGAGACGACGCTTGCGGTGGCGGTGATCGTCCTGCGTGCGAGCGGATTTTCGGGCTTGGGCTGCTCGCGTTTGTCGGCATAGTCACAGGCCTTCGAGGAACGCGAGGAGCTTGTCGGGTGGCTTGTAGCGGCCGGGTTTGACGTCGGGTGGGGTGACGAGCGCGAGCGCTTTCTCCTTGATGGTCATGTCGGCGTGGATGTAGGGGTCGGTGGAGCGGACGTCCGCGTGTCCCAACCAGAGGGCGATGACGGTGGTGTCGACGCCGGCTTGCAGGAGCGACATCGCGCAGCTGTGGCGCAGGACGTGCGGGTGCAGGTGCTTGGCGTTGAGGCTGGGGCAGGTGATCGCGGCGGTCGCGGCGTGGGTGCTGACGCGTTGCGCGATCGCGTCGCGTGCTGAGTCGGCGGCCGGTGCGGGTCGGGAATAGCGGGTCGTTGGGTTGACCGGCACGTTCGGCGAGCCAGGCGGCGAGCACTGGTCGCACCGGCGTGATGAGCGGCACCGCTCTCTGTTTTCGGCCTTTGCTGTGGCGGCAGCGAACGTTGGCGCCGGTCCCGAGCGTGATGTCGCCGCAGTCCAGGCGCGGTGAGTTCGGAGACCCGCAGGCCGGTGTAGATCGCGAGCGTCAGCAGCGTGCGATCGCGGCGGCCTTCCCAGCGGGCCGCGGTCGGGCGCGTTGATCAGCGCGGCGGCCTCGGGCGCGGAGAGGTAGGTGATCGTTCGTTGCTGATGGCGTTTGGGTGGGATCGCGAGCACTCGTCGCGATCGTGTGCGCGTGTTCTGGATGCCTGCAGCGACGCGAACGTGAACAGCGACCGGATCGCGGTCAGCCGCAGGTTGCGGGTCTTCGGCACGTTCCCGCGCACGGTCTCGAGGTGCTCGAGGAACCCGGAGATCAGCTCCTCGTTGAGGTCCTCCCAATCCAGCGCGGACGGGCGTCTTGCCGGTCTGTTGGTGGGTGTAGTGGAGCAGCAGCCGCAGCGTGTCGCGGTAGGAGGCGATCGTGCGCGGGCTGGCCTGCAGCTGCCCGGCGAGGCGCTCTGTGAAGAACGCCTGGATCGTGGCGGCGATCAGTGTCATCGCGTCACCGTCCGTGTGTCGTCGAGCAGGCGGGCGGCGTGCGCGAGCAGCTCCGGCGCGGCGGACAGATACCAGTAGCTCGAGACCGGGTCGCGATGCCCGAGGTAGGTCGAGAGCCAGGCCAGGCGGGGCTGAACGTCGACGCCCTGCTGGTACCAGCTGACGAGCACGCGAACAGCGAACCGGTGCCTGAGGTCGTGGATCGTGGGCCGCACGCTGCTGCTCGGCGCCGATCCCGGCACTGTCGCACAGCGCCCGGAACGTCTTCCACACGCATTCGTGGATCACGCGGGTGCCTCGGAGCGAGACGAAGAAGCTCTCGCCGGCCGCGGCCGGTCTCTCGCGATCACGGAGGTGTGCGTAGCGCTCCAGCGCCTCCAGGACGCTCGGTGAGAGCGGCACCAGCCGTGACTTGTTGAACTTCGATTGGCGGATGTGCAGCACGCCGTCGGACCAATCGATGTCGCCGCGGTCCAGGCGCAGCGCTTCACCGACCCGCAGCCCGCTTGCGGCGAGCAGCCCGATCAGCGTCTGCATCGTCGCGGCTCGCAACGGCTGCGGGATCGCCGCTCGCGCCTGCGCAAGCAACGCCGAGCAGCTCCTCGTCGGTGTAGATGAACGGTGGGCGACGGCTGCGCGGGCGGCGGACCAGCCCGGCGGGCGGGATCTCGGTCTCCGGGTCGATCCCGGCCATGTAGCGCGCGAACCCGCGCACCGCCCGGTACCGGGTCGCGGGCACGCTGCTCGGCGCGCTCACCTTCGGCGCAAGCGCCCACCGCACCGCGATCTGCGTCGTGATGTGCGTGACGCCGGCGGCGTCGAGCTCGGCCGGCGAAGCGGTGCAGCAGCCGGCCGGTCTCCTCGAGGTCGTAGCCGAGCGTGCGCCGCAGCCGCAGGTAATCGTCAACGTGGGTCTCGAGCGCGCTCATCGCTCCGCTCCTGGCCACGGCAGCGCGACCTGACGCAGCCGTTCGAGATCGACCTTGGCGTAGATCGCGGTCGTCGAGAGGTGCCGGTGGCGCAGCACCTGGCCGATCTCCTGAAGCGAGGCGCCGTGGGCGAGCATCTCGCTCGCCAGCGCGTGCCGCAGCCGATGCGGCGTGAACCGCGCCACCCCGGCGTGCTCGCACGCCCGGCGCACGACATCGCCGACGAGATCCGGGCGGATCGGACGTGTCGGCGCGCGCAGCGTCAAGAACACGTGGCGGAACTCGCGCCGGCCGCGGACCGTCAGATACTCGGCCAGCGCTGTGCCGACCTCGTCGGGCAGCGGCAGACGATCCTCCCTGCCGCCCTTCCCGCGCACCACCAGCTCGCCGGCGCGCCAATCCAGATCGGAGAGCTCAAGCCGCGCGACCTCGATCGACCGCAACCCCAAGCGCGCGAGCAGCAGCACGATCGCCGCATCCCGCGCCCCGTCCAGCGTTGATCTGTCACACGACGCGATCAGCCGCTCGACATCCGCAGGCCGACATCGCTGCGCGGAATCCCTGTGTCCCGCCAGCTGGCGACCGGCGGGACCGCGTCTCCCAACGCCACCCTGATCAACCCGCGCACGAACAAGAACCGCAACAACGAGCGAAGCTCGCCGACCTTCCCCTTCGCCGAATCGACCGACAGCCGCTCGCACTCGCGCAGCAGGAACGCGGTCACCTCCTCGCCGCCGAGATCCTTGACACCCAGCTCATCGACCACGGTCACCCGCTCACCAAGGAACCGTGTCGCGAGCGCCACGTACCGCGCCACCGTCAACGGCGCCAGTCCGCGATCGCCGACCAGCCACTGCTCGTACTCCTCGATCAGCTCACCCAACGGCGTCAGAGGATCACCACGGTCAGGGCCGACCACCCCCAACTCGCGCAGATAGACCAGCAACGAACGCGATCCGCGCGCGACCGCCGACGCGAAGCGGCCCTCCACACGGTGCGCATCAACGAATGTCGCGATCACATCGCCGTCGAGCCGCCCAACCGCGAGATCCTCGGCGACCATCCACCGACCCAACACGCCGAGAAACCTCAGCTCATGCTCGACACTCCCCGGCGCGTACCCGCGCTCGAGCAACCACACGCGATACCCCTCCACGAACGGGCCCAGCCGCCCCGGCTCCAAACGAGACTCCGACACCGACATCGCCTCCTTGTCGAAGCCGCAGCCCCGACGATCGAAATGGCTCAGTCGGACGACGGAACTATGCCGATACGGCTCCCCGCGTCACCCCAAGAAACCCAGGCAGATCAATGCGCTCCGCACCCCCGCAAGCTGCGTCTCGGGATAGTCGTGCTATCGGCCCAGCGTCGGCTATTCGGATATCCGAATAGCCCAACGAATTCGGGTTCGTGTCCCAGTTGGCGGAGGTGACCGAGCACACCAAGCGCGGTGCGCGCGGGTCGATCCGCCGGCGTCGACCGAGCTGGGCAACCCGGCCGAGGACACGCTGCTGCCACAGACGGTCGCCGAGCTCAACCGGCTCGGGATCAGCCCACGCGAGGTCGCACTCGACGGTGGGTTCAACGTCGGTCCGACCAGCACCGCGCTCGAGGACCTTCACCCCACCACCGTGTTCATCGCTGGCCGCCAGGCACCCGGCCCCAAACTCACCCAACGCCGGATGCGACGCTACCGAACCGGCGCCGAGGGCCGGATCAGCCACCTCAAACGACGTCGTACCGACTAGACCGATCCCGCCTGAAAGGCGACCAGGGCCGGCAGATCTGGACCGAGTGGACGATCCTGGCCTACAACCCCGACACGCTCGCTGTCCGGGAGCGGTGAAACACTCCCAGCCGCTCCTTCAACAAGAGCAGACCCATTACTACGCAACGGCCGCGGGGATCACTCCGCGGCCGTTTCGTAGCTCAAGAGTTTTTCCGCTGCAAGCCGGCCAAATGGCCAAGATCCAACTCGACCGGCTATCCGGATGGCACTGCAAAGGACGCGGACACGCCGTGTAACCGTTGCCAGCCCTGGTTCCTACGGCCGCGGTCGGCACGGGCTTACGGTCCCAGAAGCCTGTTCGCCGAGTAGACTTGGTGGCATACGAACAGATGTTCTGAAGGGAAGCGTTGAAATGGCTCAGACCAACACCAAGCGCAGCCCGGTGGTGGAAGACCTCAGCGACCCAGCAGCGCCGCGACCCAGCGGCTCATCGTGCGACCATAGTCGCCACGACCACGGTGCCGTCCGACGAGTTCCTTTCAGGGGTCGTTCAACGACCGCGCCAAGCTCCAGCAAGTCGCTCGAGCCGCGTCAGCAAGCCGTGATCGAGGCGCTGCGCAAGTTCGTCGATACCGTCGACCCGAGGACGCTACCCGATTACGGCGAGGGGCCCGCCCCGGCGACAGGAAATCCTCAACTCTGCGATCGAGATGGCCGACCGTGCTCCACACGAAGTGCGACTTCATCCGCAACGACATCGACAGCACTGCCAAGTCGCTGAGCAGGCGCGATAGAGCAACGCCAAACGCCGCGCCGTCAATGGCTTCTTGAGGGTCGGCTTGACGGGACACGCCCGGCGGGGCTGACAGCGATCGTCGCTCGGGAGACCGACGCTCTCGCGAGCGGCGAGTGAGGTCAGGCGGCGATCTCGCGCTCCACTTCGGCCACGCTCACACGGCGGCCGAATCGCATCCGGGCGACCTATGAGGAAGCCTTGCGCACCCATCGCCTGGCAGTGACGGCGGCGCGCTCGGCGCGGGAGGAGCGACCCCTGGATAATCCCGAGGGACAGCGCATGAGCGGCGGGCCGTCGTTCGGCTGGATCGCGCAACCGGCCTTCTTCGAGACGCCGGCAGGGGTCGCTGCGCACGACATCCGGCTGGCGCGGGAGTTGGTCGCCGCGGACGACCAGCACGTCGCACTGGTGCAAGCCCTCGGCTGGGAGACGATCTGGGTCGAGGATCACATGGGCTGGGGCGACAAGGCGCATCTCGAGTGCTTCACGACCATGGCCTGGCTGGCGGGTCGGCATCCCGGATTGCGCTGGGGGACGATGGTCTGCGGCCAGGCCTTCCGCAATCCCGGCTATCTGGCGAAGCTGGCGGTCAACATGCACGTTCTCACCGAGGGGCGCTTCATCCTCGGTCTCGGCGCCGGCAATAACGGCGCGGAGCACGAGCAGTTCGGCATCCCGTTCCTCCCTCCCGCGCAGCGGCTCGAGCAGACCGAGGACGTCATCCGCATCGCGCGCGCGCTCTGGACGGAGAGCCCGGCGACGGTCCACGGCCACCACTACCGAGTCGACGGCGCGTTCTGCGCCCCGTTGCCGCAGCGGCCCATCCCACTCATGATCGGCGGCGGAGGCGAGCGGCGGACGCTGCGACTGGCGGCGCGCTACGCCGATTGGTGGTGCGCCGACGTCGGCGCCGTGGCGACCTTCGCGCACAAGAACCGGGTGCTGGACGAGCACTGTGCGGCGCTGGGGCGAAACCCGCGCGACGTGACTCGTTCGCAGGCGACCTGGATCAGCGTGGAGGACGATCCGGCGCGCGTCGTGCGCTGGCCAGATCTGCACATCGTCGCCGGCACGCCGGACGAGGTCGCGGCCGAGCTGGCCGCCTTCGTCGCGGCCGGCGTCGAGCACTTCCAGGTGCGGTTCATGGACTACCCGAGTACGGCCGGGCTGGAGCGGTTCGTGGCCAAGGTGCAGCCGCGGCTGAGCGGCGCCATCTGACGTGCCGGGCAGCGCGGCGCGCGCGCAGGAGCCGGCGCGACCGCGCCGGCCGCGGCGCGTCCTCTTCGTCTTCGCCTGGCTGGTGGTCGGCGGCGAGGAGACCGAAGTCCGCCTGCTCGCGAAGCATCTCGACCCGGCGCGCTACCGCCTCGACGTCGTCGCCTGCGTGCGTCGGCCAGGGATGCCGGAGCAAACGCACGCCCAACTGGCGGCACTGGGCATCCCGGTCGACCGCACCCCGTACACGCTGTCGTTCGCGGAGACCGTCGCCTACCTCGGCCGCGCGGCTGCCCGCCTACGACCTCGTCGTCGCCTGTCAGGCCGTGCCGGACGTCTACCCCGCGCTCGAGCGCCTGCCCGGAGCCGCCGCCGCTGATCGAGCACGGCGGCCTCGTGGCGGAAGCGACTGGCCGGGCCGAAGCAGCATACGGCCCGCTACGTCGGCGTGTGCCACGCGATCCGCGACGCTGCGGCGAGCCGGATGCCAGAGCGGCCGCACCATGCGCGTCGTCATCCCCTCGATGGTCGATCTCGCCGAGTTCGCCCTGGCGATCGGGCAGCGGTCGCGCGCGGGAGTGGGGAGTCGCCGAGGCGACGCCGATCATCGGCTGGGTCGGCCGACTCGACCGTAAGAAGCGGGTCGAGGACGTCATCCGGGCCTTTGCCCTCCTCGCTCCGGACTGGCCGGAAGCACGGCTGCTCGATCGTCGGCGGTGCGGACGCGTTCATGCCGGAGTACGCGGACGAGCTGCGCGGTCTCGCCGTGGAGCTGGGGCTGATGGAGCGGATTGCCTTTCTCGGCGACCGCCCCGACGTGCCGCGGCTCCTGGCCGGGTGCGACGCGCTGGTGTGGCTCTCCGAGGGCGAGGGGCTGCCCCACGTCCTGCTCGAAGCCGGCGCCGCCTGCTTGCCGGTGGTGGCGACGCCGGATGTCGGCGCGGGCGAGGTCGTGGCGGATGGAGTGACGGGACTGATCGTGCCGCCGCGCGATCCCGCGGCCGTGGCGCGAGTCCTCGACCGGCTGCTGGCCGATCCATCGCTGCGCCATCGCCTGGGCGCGAACCTGCGCCGGTTGGTCGAGCGGGAGTACAGCGCCATCGCCATCGTGCCTCGCTGGGACGCGTTGTTCGCGGAGGTGATCGACGAGTGGGAACGGCGCAGACGTGGCCACGAGACCGGCGCATGACTGAGGCGCCGCCGGTCTGGCGGAGGAACAATGCCGCGTGAGCTCGTCGCCATCGCCCCGCGGACGCCCGTGCTTCGCGAGGACGATGAGCCGCCGCTCCGCACGCGCCAGATTCGCATACGCACCGAGTTCGCCTCCCCCAAGCACGGCACGGAGCTGGTCAGCCACCGGGACGATCCAGCGGCGCGGCGCCGCGACGACTTCGCCGGGGCGCCATGATCCCTCGCTCGCCGCGAGAGGCGCGGCGGAGCGTCCCACGGCCGCTGGGCAATATGGCCGTGGGGACGGTGGTCGAGATTGGCGACGAAGCGACTCGCTTTCACGCCGGCAACCGCGTCTTCGGCCACTTCCCGATCCGGGGGACGCAGACCGTCCTCGAGAGCAACGCCGATCTCGTGCCGGAAGGACTCTCCCCGGAAGCCGCGGTGTGTCTCGATCCGCTGGTGATGGCGTTGGCGAGGCGCGACGCGGGGGTGAAACTGGGCGATCGTGTGACCGTCTTCGGTCTCGGCGCGATCGGCTTCATGGCGGTGCAGTTGACGCGCATCACGAGCGCGGATTGGGTCGTCGCCGTCGTGCTCGATCCCTTCGACGCCGATGGCGACATGGGGGTGGCCATTCGCCTGCTGACCGGACTAGGGCCGGCTCCCCATGCGAAGCGCCCTCAGACACGCGTCACCGCTGGCTACTGGGAGCGACTGACGCAGACCGCGAGCTCGGGGGCGACGTCGCGCTCGAGACGTCCGGCGGCGCGCCGGGACATCAGGCTGATCGTCATGCCGCCGGTGTGGCTGGCTCGGGTGTGCCAAGGGAACCATCGGCTCGACCTCCACGCGGGCTCCCAGGGCATCCCACGGTCCTCCAGCAAAGACGACGGTCCCATCGAGCGTTTTCGCCTCGGCCGTGAATTGCGCGGCGATCGTATCACCCGTCTCGGACGCTTCCGCGCTGAGGCGGATGGTGTTTTCCCCTCGCTCGACGACGTTTGGGTCCTCCGAGAGGTCCTGGAAGACGTAGGTCACGTCCGCGGTGCGCGGCCCCGTCGCTTGCCATGACCCGAGAGCGGTGCCGGAGCCTGTGGTCACTTCCATGTATGTGCCATCGTCATGGAAGATGCCGTAGGAGACCAGGGTGCCCGGGTTCGCGGGATCGTTGTCCCACCGCCAGGCGCCGACGACCGGATGCGCCGCCAACGCACTCGGGTCTGACTGCTCGCTATCCTGCGCGGTTGTGGCAAGACTACCCACGCTGGCCCCGACCATTCCGATCGCCGCGACCGATGCCAGGACCGCGATCCTACGCATGGCTCACTCCTTCGCCTTCGTCACAAGTCCATTGTGCCTGTGAGAAGGATGGGTCCTAGCACGGGCGGTGCCTACCGTACAACGTACGGAATTTCGCACGGGTTTGCGTGGAGGAACTGACTCGACGTTGGAGAGAAGAGACGCTGAGCGATCCGAAGATGAGCCTCGGTCGCGGCAGATTCACGCTGGTTGAGGGTGGTGGTCAGGCCGCCGCCCTCCCCTGTGCCCCCTCACGCCCTCTCCCACAGCTCTCGAATCAGCCCAACTGCCTCCCGGATGGCGTCGCCGTAGGGGCCGGCGACACGGCACTCGATGCCCAGGCAGCCGTCGTAGCCGATCTCTTTCAGGGCGCGGAAATCGGGCTGGAAATCGAGGTGACCGCGGCCTGGTTGCAGACGGTTACTGTCGGCGACGTGGACATAGACGATGCGCGCTCCCGCCTGCTGGATACTAGCCGGGATGTCGGCCTCCTCGATGTTCATATGGAAGAAGCCGGCCATGATGGCGACCTCCGGTCCGACCTGCTCCGCAATGGCGACCCCCTGCTCCCACCGTCCCTCCGCCGTCGATGCTGTTCGCCCCCAGACCGGTCGTCGCCGCGAATCGCAGAATGTCAGCGACGCTGGTCGTCTTCCAGTTCATGTGGACCTGGAACCAGTTCGCCGTGCCGCTGGTCTTCATGCAGTGAGACGAGCTGCGGCCGGTCTCCCTGAGGACGATGTTCTTCTTCGGGCGCTTCACGCCGACCGCGGGCTCATCGCTGCTGGCGTCACGCTGTCGATGATCCCGGCCATGGTCCTCTACCTGTTGTTGCAGCGCCGCTTCATCGAGGGCATCAGGGCGGGGCGCTGAAGTCGTCAGTCGTCAGTCGTCAGTCGTTTCCTTCGTCCCCCATCACCCGTCCCCGATCTGCACCGTCAACGCCCAAGCGTTGAACAGCGCGTTGAGGAGGTAGCTCAAGACGGTCGGCACCAGCCAGAAGAGACCGCCGCCGCGCGCCAGCAACAGACTCGCCCCAGTCACCAGGATCGTGGCGGTGCCGAGATTGATCGGCGCGAGGTGCAGCAGCCAGTGGCGGCGCTGGCCAGCGGGCAGACGGCGGATCGTCTGCCCCTGCAACCGCGCGCTGATGGCCACCAGGACGAGCCCGAACACGAGCAACTCGACGCCGAGCCACCATCGCCCTTGCCCGGGAATCAGCACCAGGATGGCGACGATCAAGAGGCCGAGAAAGCTGCCCAGGGTCTCGCGGGCGCGACCGCGGCTGGGCGCGCTGCCGGCAATGGCGCGCAGGTGCAGCGACAGCGCTACGAAGAGCAACCCCATCAAGGCGGCCGTGGCTCCCGCGATCGTCGCGTAGAACGTCTGCCAGACCTCGTTGTCGTAGGCGGCGTCCACCTGCCCCCCTGCCATGCCAGCGGCCCCTCAGGAGGATACGCCGTGCCGCAGCAGTGCTCCCAAGGTTCTGAAATCCTCGATCTGCTGCTGAAAACCACGGTGGAGCTGCGCCCGCGGGCTCGGGTGATAGAGGGGCACCAGCCAGCGACCGTGCCAGGGGATGACGTCGCCGACATTGCGCGCCAACGTGGCCTCGTGCGGCGAGATCAGCGCCAGCGCCCGCAGTGCGACACTGCCGAGGGTGACGACGTAGCGGGGCTGTACCAGGTCCAGTGTCGCCGCCAGGTGCGCTGAGCAGGTGCGGATCGGCGGAGGTCGGCGGAGCGTTGCGGCCGGCATCATCGCGGGGATTGCAGAGCACGGCGTTCGTGATGAAGATGGACGATCGCTCCAGACCGGCCGCGGCCAGCAGGCGCTCGAAGTTGCGGCCGGACTGATCGCCGCAGAGCGGAATGTCGGTGCGGTCACCGCCGAGACGGCCTGGCGCCTCGGCGATGAAGCAGACGTCCGCGGAGAGCGGGCCATTGGCCGCGCCGAGCAGGCGGCGCCGCCCCTCCATACGGGGGCAGGCGCGGCACCCCTGCGCGGTCTCGACCAGACGGGCGAACGCCGCGGCGCGCTCCTCGCTCATCCCGTCAGCGGAGGGCTTGCGGTACCCGCTGGTTCGCCTGCTTCAGATCGAACGCTTCCGGATCGATGGGTCCGCTCAGCCACTCCGTCATCTCCTCGTAGGCCGAATTGTTGGGATCGGCCAGGACCTCGAGCAGATCGGCGTAGCCCCAGACGCCGCCGCAATCCTCGGGCGGACAAGCGTGTTCTCCGGTGAGGACCACCGGAGAGCGCACGCCCGCTTCGGGCGCACCGACCGCCTCGACCAGGATCTCGTGCTCCTAGCTATCGCCGAAGTCGTACAGGTAGCGGAGCTTTCGCTTCGCCCGCGGCGCGACCTGCGCCAGATTCGCCTGCCACTCGTCCTGGTCGCTCTCGTCGACGAGCATGTCCGGATCGCCGTCAGTGGCCTTACCGATGCGGAAATCGTGCATATGGGAGTGCTCCCACCCCACCGCCAACTGAATGACGTGGTGCAGGTCGCCGAGAGTGAAATCGTTGGGCACAGCGACGCGCCGCCAGATGGGCGGTTCCAGCAAGGTCACTTTGAGCTGATGGACGGATGTCGGTTGCTTCGTCGCGCGCTTGCTGGGCATGGCGGTTCTCCGCGGTGAAGGGGGTGAAGGGGGTGAAGGCGTACGACTGACGACTCTCCGACTCACCCCCTTCACCCCCTCCACCCCCTTCACCCGCTGAGCGCAGCGCCACCCCCTCCACTTCCTTCACCCCCTCCACCCCCTCAACTCGCCAGGCGCACCGCCCGGGCCAGGGTGCGGCCGAGGATGTGCTCCTGGGCGGGCGCGTCTTCGTGGGTGAGGACGCGGATACGGACCGGACCCTCGAAGGGGAGATGCTCCAGCACCGTGACCCGCGCCCCAGGCACGATGCCGAGCTCGCCTAGGTAGCGGAGCTGCGCCGGATCGCGGTCGGAGACGCGGCTGACGCGCCCCTCGGCGCCGGCTGGGGTCTGCAGCAGCGTTGGATCCGGGGCCGGATCTGCCCCCTCGCGCGGGATGGGATCGCCGTGGGGGTCGGTGGCGGGAAAGCCGAGCAGGGTGTCGAGACGCGCCTCGAGCCGCGGCGAGAGGTGATGCTCGAGCCGGTCCGCCTCATCGTGGATATCGTCCCAACCGAGCCCGACCGCTTCTGCCAGGTACGTCTCCAGCAGACGGTGGCGGCGGATGACGTCGAGCGCGGCCTGCCGCCCCTGCGGCGTCAGCGTCACGCCATGATATGGCTCGTGGCTGAGGAGCCCCAGCTCGTGCAGGCGCTTGGCCATGTTCGTGGCCGAGGGTGCCGTCACCCCCAGCTCCTCGGCCAGTTGGTGGGTGGCGACCGGGCCGTTCTGGCCGAGCCGGTAGACCGCCTTGAGATAGTCCTGCATCGCCGGGGTGATGACGATACCGGTCGGCGCGATAGCGTCTTCGCTCATGGGCCGAACCACCTTCCGCCTCAGGCCGCGACCAGCAGCGAGGTGAGATACATCACGGCCACGCCCGCGGCGGCGCCGCCGAGGGTGACCCACCCCAGCGCCGGTTCTCCCGCCCGCTCCTGTGTGCGCGCGATCATGCGGCCGACCTCCACGATCACCTGCAGGATAGCGCCGACGCCGACCGCCAGGAAGACGGCGATCCAGGCCGGGGAGTAGGTGAAGGCCCCGATCCAGACGCCGAGGATGGCGGGCGCGCCCGCCAGCGCCGCCAGCGCCGCGAAGTGCCACAGGAGAGGCCGCTGCCGCGCCAGCGGCGCCGCGATGCCGATGCCTTCCGTGACATTGTGCAACGTGAAGCCGGCCATGAGAAAGACCCCCAGCGCCAATTCGCCGAGCGCCAGGGCGCCGCCGATGGCCAGTCCCTCGCCCAGGTTGTGCAAGCCGATGCCGAGCGCCACACCGTAGGCGATCGTCAGGCCAGTGGCTGCGCCGGTGCGGGCGCGGATGGCGTGACTCGCGGCGACCAGAAGAGCGGCGGTGAAGAGGGCCAACAGGGGGACCAGGGCCGGGATGTTGAAGGCGGGAGCGGCGGCCGCGGCGACCTCGCCCGCCTCCAGGAACATGTCGACGGCGAGGAAGGCGAGCAGGCCGATGGTGAGGGCCAGGATGAAGTTCAGGGTCTGGCGCCCCAGCCGCCGCAGGACGGGATACCAGAGGAGCCCGATCGCCACCGGCACCACGCCGACATAGATTCCGATCAGGCCGAGCCGCCACAGACTCGCACCGTCGAGATGCGGACTCTCCAGGGCGACCGGCACCTCGGTCGTGAAGAGGACGCCGGTCTCGCTCACCAGCGTGATGGCGTGCGTCTCTCCCTCGACCCACGGGTAGGGGAGCATGACCGTCCCCGAGCCCAGGCGCGGCAACGTCTGCCCGCCCGGCATCGTGAAGCGCCAGTAGGCGTCATCGACCATCACCTGGGCGATGGTGACCGGGTCGGGCCCGCCGTTGCGGACGGAGACCTCCATCAGCCCTGGCCGTGGCAGGAGGACCCGGTCGATGGTGAGCGTCTCGATCGGCGGCGCCACGCGCTCGCCCAGCGGCGAGTCGGCGCGCAGCAGCGCGACCAGCGCCGCCGCCAGGAGGAACAATGGAATGAGTGCCAGGGCGGCAGTACGCCATCGCGCGCCCCAAGGGGAGGGTGCGGTTCCCGGCAGGACGAGCGGCGACGTGGTGTCGGTCATGAGGGACCTCGTTTCGGTGCTCTGCGACTCAGCGGACATCGAACGCGCTCATCCAGCCGAGATCGGCGAACTCGGAGACGTGGGCGTGGAACATGTAGAGACCCGGCTCGTGATCCTTGAAGCTGAACTCCAGAATGCCGCGCTGCGCCTGCACCTGGGAGACGGTGTCGACCGTGCGCAGCGTCGGCTCCAGATTCGTCCCGGTGTCGTAGTAGTCGAAGAAGTTGGCGTGCAGGTGGAATGAATTGAGCAGATCGAAATCGGTGACGTTGACCAGATAGACGCGGACCGGGCGCGCGCGGTCGATCACGAGGGGATGCTTCATATAGTGGAAGGCGACCGTGTTGACGGCATAGACCTCGTTCTCGGCGTCGAAGTTGGTGTCGAACGCGTTCATCACCAGGACGAACTCCTGCCACTCCGCCGATTCCGGGAAGTCGGGGTGGCGGACGCGCGCCCGCTCGCCGTGCTTGGCGGGATCGGGGTTGACGATGTAGGCGCCGTACAGCCCCTTGTGCAGATGGCGCTTCAGGGGGACGGCGTGGCAGTGGTAGAGATGGCAGCCGAAGGGCGTGGCGGTGAACTCGTAGGTGAACTGGCCGCCGATCTCGACCTCGCCGCGGCCGACGCCGGGCACGCCGTCCATATAGGCGCTGTGGATGCCGTGGAAGTGGATGGAGTGGGGCATGGAGCCGGCGTTGCTGAAGTGGACGCGGACGAGATCGCCCTCGTTGGCGCGCAGGGTGGGACCGGGCACGCGGCCGTTGTAGGTCCAGGCCGGGAAGAAGAGCCCGGGCGCGATCTCGATCTCGCGGTCGTAGGCGGTGAGGGCGAACTCGCGCACGGTGCGACCCCGGGCATCGGTGGAGACGTCGCCGTAGTCGAAATCGGTGGCGACGACGGTGGGATCGAACCCCAATCGCTCCAGATCGACCTCGCCCACGGCCATGCTCGGGTTGTCGAGATGGCCGGTGTGACCGGCGTCGTCGTTCACCGGGGGAATCGTGGTCTGCGCTTCTGCCTGTCCGCCCGTGCCCGGCAGCGATCCGCCGAGGAGCGGCAGCGCGGCCGCGCCGAGGGCGGCGCTGCCGAGGACTCCGGCGCTGCCGGCTCCCACATGCAGCAAGGCGCGGCGGTGCAACCGCGCTCCTGACGTTCGCGGTCGTGCGAGGTTCATGGTCCGTACTCCGTCAACGCGAAAATGACACATCGCCATGCGAAAATTCATGATTTAGTCATAAACTAAATTCGGGTTGGCATCAAGTTCCCTGTGCCCAATCCAGGGGCGTGCCGGGGCAAAGCATGGTGTGGCGTGCTTGTTGACGGCACGGCATGCCGTGCCCCTCCATCGCGTGCTATGCCGCAACAGGGCGTCGCGGATCGCTCTGGGCTAGTCGGGAGCGGCGAACTCTAGCAAATCGGTGCGCTTTGTTAGAATCGGGACAGAGCCAGTGGGCGAATCCCCTCAGGAGCGAGCCGACCGTGCAAGTCAACGCCAAAGTCGACTACGCGCTGCGAGCATTGGCCGAGCTGGCCAGGGCCGAGGACGGCCCGATGAAGGCGGAGGCGATCGCGCGGGCGCAGGGCATCCCGCCCAAGTTCCTGGAGAACATCCTGCTCGAGCTGCGCCACGCCGGGATCGTGCTCTCGCAGCGCGGCGCGGAGGGGGGCTACCGCCTCGGCCACCCCGCCGCCGAGATCACCCTGGCCGACGTCATCCGCGTCGTCGACGGCCCGCTGGCCAACGTACGCGGGCTGCGCCCGGAGCGGCTGGAGTACAGCGGCCCGGCGGCTCCCCTGCTCCAGGTCTGGATCGCGCTGCGCGCCAACATGCGCGCCGTCCTGGAGCGGGTGACACTGGAAGACCTGGTCACCGGCGAGCTGCCGCCGGAGGTCGTGGCGTTGACCGAAGCGCCGGAGGCATGGAGTCGGCGGTAGCCCGTCGCATCGCGTCGTGTCACCGAGCGCCCTTGTCGAGAGCCGAAGGCTGGCCTCACCCCCCCGGACATCGCCGCGAGCGTGGCGTTGACCACGCGAGTGAGGCGCGGCATGAAGTCCTCGGGGTCGCCTCGAGCGTGCCGGTTCGAGACGAACGCCACCACAGCGTCGCGCACCGGATCGATCCAGAGGATGCAGCCGCTCGCCCCACCGTGACCGAAGCTAGTCGGCGCCGCCAAATCCATCAGGCCCGCGCGGCCCTTCAGCGCGTGATCAGGGCCAGTTCACCCTGCTCGATCAGGCGCATGAGCATGGTTCCGTGTAGAGCTTGGAGATCGATACCAGCGGCCAGAGCGCCTCCGGACCGGCCGCGGCGCCGGGTGTGGCCTCCCCGCGTAATGCTCCAGCGCGACCTCGCCCCCTGCCAGCACGGCGATGCCGGCCCCCGCGACACCCTCGCTCTGCACGATCCGATCGACCAGTCCGGCGACGCGCCGCAGCCTCCCATCCACCATCGCAGGTCTTCCCTCGCTCGCTACGATACTGGCCACAGCACGTGCCTGCCCTTCGTCGATGATTGCTCCTCAGGCTAGCGACGGACCTTCACCGGGATGGCGGGCAGCGGGAGCGATAGCGGTCTGATGGAGACGGATTCCCGCCACACCAGGAGCACGCAGAGCGCGGCGATGAGCGCGACGAGCAGCGGCGATGGCATCGCACCGCCGACGAGCGCGAGCAGCGCGAGGACCGCGATCGCGCAGCCAGTCGCGCGTAACTAGCACGACGCGGCAACGCGGGCGGTGATTGCGTTCTGGCTGATCGCCATCCCGAGCAGGGCGACCGCCAAGCCCCCACAGAGCGCCGCGCGAGCCCCGGTCTCCTGGGCTGCCCCTTCGCCTCCCTCGATGGCGAAGGCGATCCCCACGCCGGCAGCGGTGATCCCGGCATAGATGAGGAGATGCCCGTAGCCATAGGCAAAGCTGAGGGCGATCACGCGCCAATGTCCGCTGGCGCTGGCCGCGGCACGGCTGATCGCCTCCTCGTCGATGCGCCCGAAGTAGAGCCACCACAGACAGAACGCGATCGCGAAGCCGAGCGCCGCCGTCAGCAGCGAGGGCCAGGCCCAGCCGGTCTCGCCGACGCCGCTGCCGACGACCACGATGGCATCGCCGAGGACGATGAGGGCGAAGAGCCCGAACCGCTCCGGCATGTGGGAGCGTTGCACCGGGATCGCGGTGGTCGTCAGGTAGGCCCAGATGGGTGTCGCGGCTCGACAGTAGGGCTGCCGCCCAGACGCCGTAGCGCGTGGGCGGCGGCACGGCGAGCGAGAGGAGCCAAATCGCTGCCCCGGCGCCGAAGCCCGCCGCGTGCCGCAGCGCGAAATCGCGGGCCGGCGGTGTCTGCCACGCGGCGAAGCCATAGAGCACGACGAGGAGGAGCCGCAGGGCGGCGTAGATCAGGGCAAAGAGGGCCGAACCGGTGCTCGTGGTGGCATCGAGCAGGGTCACGGCCAGCACGATCGAATCGAGCATGACGAAAAACATGACGATGCGATACAGGAATGCGCCCCGCCCCGCCTCGGGGTCGAACAGGTCGGCGTAGTAGGAAAACCCCGTCCAGACCCACCAGACGGGCACGAAGAGCAAGGCATACAGGCGGAAGCCGTCCGGGGTGGGAGACGCATGGAGCAGCCGCCCGAGCTGGGCGACGGCGAGCACGAAGACGAGATCGAAAAAGAGCTCGAGCCAGGTAAAGGAACGATTCCAAGATTGCAATCGTGCGGCAATTCCGACCCGCGGTGGGGGCCTTCACCTGGGAATTGCCCGCCGGCACGATCGATCAGGGTGAGACGGCGGAGGAATCGTGCCGGCGCGAACTGCTGGAGGAAACCGGATTCCCGGCGCGCACCGTGCACGCGCTGGGAAGCTATGCGCCATGCACGGCGCGCTTGTCCAACAAGGTCCATTCCTTCTTCGTCGAGACCGGCCCGCGTGACGGACGATTCTCCGGAGAAGCCGGCATCGAGGTCAGGCTTGTGACGCACAAGAAACTGGTTGCGCTCATCCGGTCGGGAGAATTCGTCCTGCAACTGCATATCGGTGCGTTGATGCTTGCGGGCATGGATGGCCACCTCGAGCTGTCATCCTTTCGGTAGAGGCGGCTTGCCGCTTCCGGCCGCTTCTGAGCTGCGACGAATCTCGCCTCGACAAATACCCTGGAACCCTTCTAAAACATGGCAGCGAGGGGGCGGGAAAGAGTTAGCCATGGACTACAAGGGGTTTTTTGTATCAGCCCTGACTCAATTGCGGAACGAGCGGCGTTACAGGGTTTTTGCCGATCTTGAGCGCGTCGCCGGCCGTTTTCCGCACGCCACGTGGCATTCTCCGCTAGGACCCCGCGACGTCGTGATATGGTGCTCCAACGACTATCTCGGCATGGCGCAGCATCCGAAAGTCATCGGCGCCATGGTCGAGGCGGCGACCCGCATGGGTACCGGCGCGGGTGGGACGCGCAATATTGCGGGCACAAATCATCCGCTCGTTGAACTCGAGCGCGAGCTCGCCGATCTCCACGGCAAACCGGCCGCGCTGGTATTTACCTCAGGCTACGTCTCGAACGAGACTGGCATCGCGACAATCGCGAAACTATTGCCTGACTGTCTTCTCCTGTCCGATTCGCTCAACCACAATTCCATGATCGAAGGCGTGCGCCAGTCGGGCTGCGAGAAGCAGATCTGGCGGCACAACGACCTGCGCCATCTCGAGGAACTGCTGAAAGCCGCCGACCCCGCGCGGCCGAAACTCATCGTATTCGAAAGTCTCTATTCCATGGATGGCGACGTCGCGCCGGTGCATGGGATTTGCGACCTCGCCGAGCGCTACGGTGCAATGACCTACTGCGATGAGGTGCACGCGGTCGGCATGTATGGCCCGCGCGGCGGCGGCATCTGCGAACGCGAAAACGCCATGGGCCGTGTGGACGTCATCGAGGGCACCCTCGCCAAGGCTTTCGGATGCCTCGGCGGTTATATCGCCGCGAGCGAGGAATTGGTCGACGCCGTGCGCTCCTATGCTCCGGGCTTTATCTTCACGACCGCCCTGCCGCCGGCGATCTGTGCCGCGGCCACCTCCGCAATCCGCCACCTCAAGACATCAAGCTGGGAGCGCGTGCGGCATCAAGAGCGCGCCGCGCGGGTAAAAGCCGTCCTCGAGGCAGCCGGCTTGCCGGTGATGCCGAGCACGACGCATATCGTCCCCGTTCTTGTCGGCGATCCGGAGAAATGCAAGGGGGCAAGCGACCTGCTGCTTTCGGAACATCGCATCTACATCCAGCCGATCAACTATCCGACCGTCCCGCGCGGAATGGAACGGCTGCGCATCACGCCGTCGCCCTATCACGACGATGCCTTGGTCGATGCGCTTGCCGAAGCGCTGGTGGATGTATGGGAGCGCCTCGGCCTGGCGCGCGGCCAGAAAGCCGCGGCAGCCGAATAAGGCTGCGCCGACCGCGCTCAATCCTGAAATGTCGGCCGCTTGACCGTCCGTTTCGCTGGCTCGGCGGGAATTTTAAGCGCACGCGCGGTCCGCCGCGCCATCAACGGCATCGTCAGCGATACAAAGAAAATGCGCATGAGGTGGTGGGCACCGACGTAAACGGGATCGAGATTGAGTGCCAATGCCAGCAGCATCATGGCGTCGACCGATCCCGGCGCAAAGGCAATCATCACTTCAGCCGCGCGCAGCGACAAGATGCTTATCAAGCCGGCTGCAAAAATCGCGGCGATGGCCACAGCGACCGCAAATGAGCCGAACGCGGCGGCGACGAAATTCAGCAACACCCGCGGCGACGTATTCGCAAAACGCGAACCCGTAATCGCCCCCATCGCGATCATTGCCGTATTCGCGACCCACCAGGGCATGACGGCATGAATGAGCCCACTGCCATGCAGAATGGCGGACGTGAGCATGGCGCCGAAGAGCAATCCGCCCGGAAAACGCACGCGGTAAGCGATGATCGCAACAATGGTGGAGGCGGCAACCAGTATGGCCAATTCGTCGAGAACTTGCGGACTCAGCGGGCCGGTCACTCTCGGCGCCGCATGACCGACAAGGCCGAACAAGGACAATCCGGCCGGCAGGCCAACGGCGATCACCACGACGCGGATACTCTGCACGATGGCGATCGCGCGGAGGTCTCCGCCGAGTTCGGCGCCAAGTGCCAGCACCTGCGACATGCCGCCGGGCGCGGCGGCGAGGTATGCGTCGACATTGTCCCATTGATGGACAAGGCGAAGATATCCGGCGCCACTGACGGAAATGACGGCCATCGCCACAAGCAGCACCGCAATGCTGAGCGGATAAGTTGCCATGCCGTGCAAGGTTTCCGGGGTGACCACGGCGCCGAGCGATGTCCCGATCAAAACGAAGATTGCGCGCATCAGCGGGGTCGGGATCAGAAGCGGCCGTCCCGCCAATGACGAGCCGGCGACCGCCAGGATCGAGCCCGACAGCCACCCGGCAGGAACGCCAATCAGGCCAAGCGCTGCACCTCCGGCGGCCGCGGTCACCAGCGTTTCGGCGAGATGGCGCGCAATTGCGAAACGATTGTCGGGGGACGGCGCAGACAAGATGGGAACTTTCACCGCGGGCCGGGCGCATGCATGCGCCGCAACTCATCCGGCGCGATCAATGCCGCGCGGCGACGCCCGCGTCAAATCATCGCTTGGGCATGAAAAACCGAGCGTTTACAATGCTTTATTTGACATGGGTGGAGACGGCATGCCAGTGAGGCGGCTGGCGCTGCGCGGCGCTAAGGGTGTTCGGGGGCGGCCGGGAACGGTAAAGTCGCAGTCGAGCCGCGCTGGATATGTTGCGGAGAGTGCATGCTTCAAGGCTGGGTCGTCATCGCCGTCGCGCTTGCGTATATCGGGCTCTTGTTCCTGGTCGCGAGCTACGGGGACCGTACGCGCGGCCTTGGCCGGGACGGCCGCGCGCGATGGCTGATCTACCCATTATCGCTCGCGATCTACTGCACCTCGTGGACCTTTTTCGGTTCCGTCGGCTTTGCCTCGCGCACGGGTTTTGACTTTCTGACAATCTATATCGGCCCGGCGCTCATGATCGGCTTGTGCAGCCCGCTGCTCCTGCAAGTCATCCGGCTCGCCAAGACGCACAACATCACGTCAATCGCCGACTTTATCGCGGCGCGCTATGGCAAGAGCCAGGCGGTCGCAGCGACTGTCGCGCTGATCGCGATCGTCGGCACGATCCCCTACATCGCGCTGCAGCTCAAAGCCGTTTCCGGCTCACTCGAAACGATCCTCGCCCAGATCACCTCCGCGGCCGATGTTACCCGTCCGCTGCTCGGCGACATTGCCCTTTTCGTGGCGCTGTCGATGGCGACTTTCGCCGTGCTGTTCGGCACGCGACACATCGATGCCACCGAGCACCAGGACGGGCTGATGCTCGCCGTTGCCGCCGAATCCATCGTCAAGCTGGTGGCATTTCTCGCCGTCGGAATCTTCGTGACGTTCTGGATGTTCGATGGCCCTATCGCACTCTTCAACGAAGCGATGCAGCGGCCAATGACGGCCGCCATCTTCAGCCATGAACCGCGCGTCGATACCCTCGTCGCGATGACGCTGCTATCGTTCGTAGCGTTCATTATGCTGCCGAGGCAATTCCACGTCGCAGTCGTCGAGAACAACAACGAGCGCGAGGTCAAACGCGCAGTCTGGCTCTATCCGGCCTATCTTGTACTCATCAACCTGTTCGTTGTGCCGATTGCCCTTGCCGGCCTGTTGACGTTTACGGCCGGAAAAGTCGACAGCGACATGTTCGTCCTTGCATTGCCGCTGCAGAGCGGCTCCAGCCTGTTCACGATCGTCGCATTCATCGGTGGCCTTTCGGCGGCGACCGCCATGGTCATCGTTGAATCAGTTGCGCTTTCGATCATGGTGTCGAACGACCTCGTTATTCCGTTCGTTCTCCAGAGGCGTGAGGGGCTGATCAGCGGTCGTGAAAATATAGGTTCATTGCTGTTGACGGTGCGGCGGATTGCGATCTTCGCGATCCTTCTGTTGGCTTATTTTTACTACCGTTCGGCCGGGGAAGCGCAACTTGCCTCGATCGGTTTGCTTTCTTTCGCCGCCATTGCCCAGCTGGCACCGGCTTTCTTCGGAGGCCTGCTGTGGCGACGCGGCACCGCCGCCGGGGCTATCGCCGGCATGACCGCCGGGTTCCTCGTTTGGGGCTACACGCTGCTGCTTCCGACGCTGTCCGACATCGGCGTGATCGGCGAACGCATCCTGACCGATGGGCCGTGGGGGCTGAGCCTGTTGCGGCCGCAGCATCTTTTCGGACTTGAGACGCCGCCATTGGTGCATGGCGTCATCTGGAGCCTGTTGATCAACGTCCTTGGGTATATCGGCTTTTCGCTTCGTCGCGCGCCGTCACCGATCGAGCGACTGCAAGCCAATGTGTTCGTGCCATCGGATCTGACGCCCATGGCGCCGAGTTTCCGCCTCTGGCGCGCGTCAGTGACTGTGGAAGAACTTACAACGACCATCGCGCGCTATCTCGGCGAGGAACGAACCCGCTCCGCCTTTGACGACTTTGCCGTCGCACAACGAATCAGCCTTGAGCCGAAAGACGACGCCGATTTTCGGCTGGTCCGCTATGCCGAGCATATTCTGGCATCGGCAATCGGGGGGGCCTCATCGCGTCTGGTCCTCTCGTTGTTGCTGCGCAAGCGCACGGTATCGACCAAGGCAGCGCTGAAGCTGCTCGATGATGCCAATACCGCAATCCAGTACAATCGAGAGATCCTGCAAACCGCGCTCGATCACGTACGTCAGGGCATTGCCGTCTTCGACAAGGAGCGACAGCTGATCTGCTGGAACCGGCAGTTCGGCGAAATTCTAGACCTGCCGCCGAGCCTGATCCGCGTCGGTGTCGAACTCGCAGACATCCTGCGCTTCAACGCAAGCCGGGGCCCGGTCTCCGATGGCCAGAGCGATCGAACGAATCGAAGCGCAGATTGAGCGCTATGTTTCCAGCAATGAGCCATTTCTGGAACGATCCGCGGAAGGTGTCGTCATCGAGGTGCGAGCGAACCGGATGCCCGACGGCGGAATCGTCACCACCTTCACCGACATCACCCCCAGTGTCGAAGCTGCCGAGGCCCTTGAGCGGTCGAATGAAACGCTCGAACGGCGCGTGCGCGAGCGCACCGAGGAACTGACGCGGCTCAATGCGGCCCTCGCGCGGGCGAAAGGCGATGCGGAAGCTGCGAATATTTCCAAAACCAAATTTCTTGCAGCGGCGAGCCACGACATTCTTCAGCCGCTAAACGCGGCGAGACTCTATGTCACGAGCCTGATTGAGCGCGGCGGGCGCGAGGACCGCCGCCTGGTCGACAATATCGATGCCTCGCTCGAAGCCGTGGAGGAAATCCTGGGTGCGCTGCTCGACATGTCGCGGCTCGACACCGGCGTCCTGCGACCGGAATTCAGCAGTTTCCGCATTCACGAATTGATGCACCAGATCGAGCTTGAGTTCGCGCCGCTGGCAAGCGCCAAAGGCCTCAAGCTCACGTTTGTTCCATGTACCGCCGTTGTTCGCAGCGATCGGCGGCTACTGCGCCGCCTGCTTCAGAACCTCGTTTCAAATGCCATCAAGTATACGCCCGAGGGGCGGGTTCTGGTCGGTTGCCGGCTTCGCGGCGACAATGTGCGCATCGATGTGTACGACACGGGCGTCGGCATCCCGCAGTCCAAGTGGCGCGACATATTTGTTGAATTTCATCGGCTCGATCAGGGTGCCAAGATCGCGCGTGGTCTGGGATTGGGCCTTTCAATTGTCGAGCGCGTGGCACGGGTGCTTGGTTCGTCCATCGAGCTGCAATCGGAAGCCGGGCGTGGCTCGCACTTCGCGATCTCCGTGCCGTGCTCGAGCGATCCGCCGACAGAGATGGCGGCACGCGAGAGTGCCCGCGCGGATTCCGGCCAGCTCGCCGGCATTACCGCGCTCTGCATCGACAACGAGCCCTCCGTCCTCGATGGCATGGAGGTATTGCTTCGAGGCTGGGGCTGCGATGTGGTCACGGCGCCCGATCTCGCGTTTGCGGTCGAGGCTGTCGTCGGGAATCCGGCGATGCCCAACGGGCTGCTGGTCGACTATCATCTCAATGAAAGCAATGGCCTTGAGGCCATCGCCGCACTCCGCCTGCGTTACGGTGAATTGCCGGCCATACTGATCACCGCGGACCGCTCGCCGTTGGTCCGCGACCAGGCCCGGACGGAAGGCATTCAGGTATTGTACAAACCGATCAAGCCCGCGGCTCTTCGCGCCATGCTGGCCCAATGGCGCGTTCTGCGCATGGCAGCTGCGGAGTAGAGCGGCTTAGGTTTCCGCCGCGACGTTCTGCGGCCACTGGCCGGCTTCAATCTTGGCGGCCGCAATCACAGCCTGTGTTCTGCTTTCGACCCGCAGTTTCTGAAGTATTGCGGAGACATGGGCCTTCACCGTCGCTTCCGATACGCCGAGCTGATAGGCAATCTGCTTATTCAGCAGACCTTCCGAAAGCATCATGAGGACACGCACCTGCTGCGGCGTCAGCGTCGCCATGCGGGCCATCAACTCCGCGGCTTCCGCATCCGAACCGGCGGTAAGATCGACATCGGGAGGCGTCCAGACGCCGCCGCCGAGAATGCGGGAAATTGCTCCCCGCATGGCCTCAACGCCGAGCGTTTTTGGTATGAAGCCCGACGCGCCGAATTCCATGCAGCGGCGGATCGCCGCCGGATCATCGTTGGCCGAAACCACAATGACTGGCACTCCCGGATACTGGGCGCGCATATACATCAGCCCGGAAAACCCGCGGGCACCCGGCATGGTGAGGTCGAGTAAAACCAGATCGACGTCGCTGCCGCGTTCGAGCAATTCGACAAGCTCGTCGAATGTGCCGGCTTCGGAAATGTCCACGCGTTCCAGCAATCCCGCTGCTGCCTCACGCAAGGCGCCGCGAAAAAGGGGATGATCATCCGCGATGACCAGCCGGTACTGCACCACTTCAGTCAATCACAAGAACCTTTCGGCGAATTGCGCGGCCGATATCACGATCAGCCAGTCACTGTCGCCACGGGAAGCTGTTGCCGCATCATGCGCCCCTGCCTTGGTCGGCATCAATAGCCGGTGGGACAAAATAAAAAACTGCTTTGTTTTCAGTCATATGGATGTTGACCCATCACGACCCCAGCGGAGTGCGACGGCCGATAAACCGAGAAACGATCGCGTGTCTGAGGCCCCTCGTATCGAGGGAAAAGGTCGCACCGTGGCACTGTCGGAAGGAATTATCCTTTCTGCATCACATCCTTCTGGATCGCAGTAATCATTTCGACGAGGCGGTGCCAGGTCTTTTCCACGAATTTGCGCGCGCGCGCGAGATCCTCATGTGTCGGCAACTTGATCGTCACATCGCCACTCTTGTCTGCTGGCGGCGAGAGGTCGGCAGGCGGCCGCGGCGGTGGCGGTTCCTTCAAGGCAGCGAGTTCTTTCGTCAACAACTCAACTTCCCCCTGTAAGTGAGTGATCTCCGATTTCAGTTTTCCGAGCGAAGTAACCTCCTGTTGAAGGCTTGCGACATCGGCTTCGAGCGATGCGCGATTTTCGGGTACTGCTTCACAGCTCCAGCCGATCGTTTGGGGCCGACAATAGGCAATTTGGCCGTTGAGGTTATCGAGGCGCAGGAAACCGTTATCGACGCGATTGAAGCTGAAGCGTCCGCCACCCGGGCCTGTCGCAAAAGGTGCTTCTTTTGTTTGGACTGGAGCCGCGTCCTGAATTTTTGGCTGCGGCTCGGTCCTTGTTTGCGGTTGGACATCCTGCTGCGCCGGCGGCTCGACCGCCTTTTGACCCTCCATTTCAATCACCGTCTGCGCCGGCACAGCCCTGGCGGCGAAGATGAGAACGGTTGCGAGAGCGAGCTTCGAGGCACGCATGTTTTTTTTCCTTCAGTTCGACGCCGGGAATTTGTTAAGCGTAGCACCGAGATGTCATCCGCTGAACTCAGGTTTGTAAGAGACGGGAGCCGATCAAAGCGCCCGCAACCGCACCGGTTCCCTACTGAAAAATTGCCGGTTTACGCTTTTTTATCAAACACTTATGCCGCGGGGGCGTTTCCTTGACTCGCAGAAACCCGATAAGTATGGTCCGCGCGGCTTTTAGGGCGGCGGGACACGCGAAACCTGAAATCCACGCGAGTCGAACGCATGGCTGACGGCACGCGCGGCAAATGGTGATCGCAACGACCCGCCGGACGACGAGGCTGCTCTCTCAGCGAGGCTCCAGCGTCTCGGCGAACGGCTCGCACAGGCGAACCGGCCATCCGAAAACGGCTCCGGTCCTCGTCAGACCGCCGATCCTTCGGCGATCGCCCGCGGTTTCCGACTGTCGACCGAACTGGTCGCGGGCGTGCTTGTGGGTGCGGTCATTGGCTGGCTTCTTGACCGCTGGCTGGGAATTTCGCCGTGGGGGCTTATCGTGTTTCTCCTGCTCGGCTTTGCGGCGGGCGTACTCAACGTAATGCGGGCGGCGGGGGTCGTTCGCGACAGGCAACTGAACGATTAACGAGCATGGCCGTCGATCCTATCGAGCAATTCCAGATCCACAACCTGTTTCCGGTCGCAAAGATCGGCAAACGGAGATCGCCTTCACCAATTCGGCCGCCTTCATGATGGCTCGCGGTGCTGGGCCTGACTGCATTCCTTTGATCGGCGCGACCGCAAGCCGCGGTCTTGTGCCGTCGCGCTTGCAGTCGGCGGCCGAGATCGCCTACGAATTCGTGGCCACAACCGTCCGCAGTACCGCGGGCTCGGAAGGCATGAAGTTCTTTCCCTTCGTGTTCTCGATTTTCATGTTCGTGCTGACATTGAACATGATCGGCCTTATTCCCTATTCCTTCACCGTCACGAGCCATATCATCGTCACCGCCGCCCTCGCGCTCACGGTGTTCTTTACCGTGCTGATTTACGGCCTCATGCGACATGGGTTTCACTTCTTCAATTTGTTCGTGCCAAAAGGCGTGCCGATCTACATTCTGCCGCTGATCGTTGCGATCGAAATACTCTCGTTCGTGTCGCGGCCGATCTCGCACAGCGTACGTCTGTTCGCCAACATGCTGGCGGGCCACATTACGCTGCAGGTTTTCGCGAGCTTCATTATCCTGCTTGGCGCCAGTCTCGGCATTGTCGGCTGGATCGGAGGCGTGCTCCCCTTCCTGATGATTGTCATTCTTTTTGCGCTGGAAACGCTGGTCGCATTCCTGCAGGCCTACGTCTTCGCCATCCTGACTTGCATCTATCTCAACGATGCCATTCACCCGGGCCACTGACGGCCCGATCGAAAACCAAAAGGAGTTCGTTATGGATCCAGTCGCAGCAAAATATATCGGTGCAGGTATTGCCTGCATTGGCATGGGCGGAGCCGGCGTCGGCGTCGGCATCATCTTCGGCAACTATCTGGCGGCGGCTCTTCGCAATCCGTCGGCCGCGCAAGGCCAGTTCGGCAATCTGATCTTCGGGTTCGCCATCACCGAAGCGCTCGGTATCTTTTCGCTGCTGATCGCACTCTTGCTGCTTTTCGCACTCTAGGGCGAGCGCGTCTACGTCGGAGCTGATAATGGCGGAGCCTGCGCACACGGCGAGCACCGGACACCCTGCTGAGGGTGGGCACGGCGCATTTCCGCCGTTCCAGTCGCAAACCTTCGCGTCGCAATTGGTCTGGCTGGCAGTTGCCTTTGTTCTTCTCTATGTGCTGATGGCAAAATTGGCGCTGCCTCGCCTCGGTTCGATCATCGAAAACCGGCAGAAGCACATCGCCGATGACCTCGCCGACGCATCCCGTCTCAAAACCGAGTCGGATGCCGCCGTCGCAGCCTATGAAACGGCGTTGGCCGATGCTCGCGCGCGCGCACAGGCAATTGCCAATGAAACGCGCGAACGCCAGGCTGCCGAGGCGGACGCACGTCGCAAGGCGCTGGAAGATCAGCTCAATACGAAACTGGCAGGCGCCGAAAAGACCATTGCCGCCACCAAGCAGGCAGCCATGACCAACGTGCGCACCATCGCCGAAGACGCCACGCGCGCCATTGTCGAGCGCCTGATCGGCGAGGCACCGAGCGATAACGCGGTTGCGGCGGCGGTCGCCGACGTGTTGAAAGGCCGATAGCCATGTTGATGGAACCGGAAATCTGGGTGACTTTGGCTTTCGGCGTTTTCCTGGTCGGGCTTGGCTATATCGGCGTCCACCGGATGGTGACAAAGGCGCTCGACGGGCGGTCGGCGAACATCAAAGCCGAGCTCGACGCAGCTCGGAAACTCAAGGATGAGGCGGCGCAGCTGCTCGCCGACTATCAGCGCAAACGACAGGCCGCCGAAGGAGAAGCTCAGGACATCATCGCAGGCGCGAAGGCCGAGGCCGAGCGGCTTGCCGAGGAGGCCAAGGCGCGGATTGAGGACTTTGTCGCCCGCCGCACGAAGATGGCCGAAACCAAGATCGCGCAGGCCGAAGCCCAAGCGGCCGCGGATGTAAGGAGCGCAGCCGCCGAGGCCGCCGTCGCGGCCGCCGAGAAGATACTCAGTGCCGAGACGAAGGGCAGGCTTGCAGGCGAATTGATCGCAAAAGGTATCGAGGACGTCCGCAAGAAGCTGAATTGACGGACCCGCCGCAGCGACGCCTGGTTTTCCCCGCTATTCAATCTGGTTATGTGCACAACTCGCGCGCCGCATCTTGCGATTATTGCGCGTTCCCACTCCATCCCTATTCTCGCTGACTGATTCGCCTGCTCAGTGCGTTAGACGATCGAATTTGCCGGTCGAGGCATCGGGGGACCTGTGGTCATCTTCGATTGCAACGGCGTACTGGTTGATAGTGAGCCGTTGGCTGCCGCAATCGTATCGCAAGAGTTCATGCGCGCCGGCATTCCCCTGACGCCGGACGTGTTCGCACGCTATTTTACCGGGCGCAGCCCTGCCGACATGTTCGCGCAAGTTGAGGCCGCAACCGGGTGTCGGCTGCCGCCGGATTTCGCCGGCAAAATTGCCAGCATGATTATTCGGCGATTTCGCAGCGAGCTGTCTGCCACGGCTCATGCCGGCCATGCACTGTCGTGGTTGAGGGGCCCGAAATGCGTCGCCTCCTCATCGTCGCACGAACGAATTCGTGTCAGCCTCGAGAGCACGGGGCTGATCCAGTTCTTCGAGCCTAACTTGTTCTCGGCAAACGATATAAGGCGCGGCAAACCCGCCCCGGACCTGTTTCTGCACGCCGCCGGAAAATTGGGAGTGCAACCTGCCGAGTGCATCGTGGTGGAAGATTCCACAGTCGGCGTGACGGCCGGCGTCGCGGCCGGCATGACTGTGATCGGCTTTGTGGGTGCAAGCTATGCCAGCAGCCAGGTCAGCGGCCAGCTGCGATCGGCGGGTGCCCACGCTGTCATTTCCGACCTGCGTGCGCTCAAAGGCGCAATCATCGACCTGCGCGGCTGGTAGTTTTCGTTCAGCTCTGGCGCGGCTTCGCGGCCGGCTTCGCCCTTGGTTTCGGTTTGCCGGCTGGCTTTTTCTTTTCCTGGGCACCTGCGGGATCAAATCCCACATAGACGACATACGCATCGATGGCCGCGAGCGGCTGCGGCAACGGGAATACGATATCCGAATCGATGTGGACAAATGGCACGCGGTCGACGGCGCCTGCCACGGTAACCTGTTCGCTCCCAAATTTCGAAAAGACTGTCTTGGGGTTTACGCCCTCTTGAACCACGGCAATTCGAAGCGGAACATCAATCGTCCCCGGCCCGCCCGCGGGGCCGGTGATGACACGGCCTTCGATGCCAATCTTCATGGTCATCATGCCCGAATTGACATGGCACTCGCGTGCCGTACGGACAATTGTGGCCTGATAACGAAGATCAAGCGCCGATGGCTCACCCTGTCCCGGTTTGCTGCCGATCATCAATGTCGCAGCCCCGGTGCGGACTTCAATTCCTGGGCATTCAATATCGGTGTTCGATTCCGCGCCTGTCCCGGCATCGGCGGTAGTGGCTTTGGACGAGGTGCTGAAAAGATCCAGCGACGACGCGCTCAGCAAGTTGGTCGACCCGCAACCCGACAGCAACAGCGCCAGGCCAAGCAACGCTGATTGTCCGCCGGCGCGCCTGATGGTGCCGTTCATTCGCTTCATCACTCTCATCTTTTCCCACACAAGAAACATCGCTGCCATTTCTTACGTTATTGCAATTGAAGCAGGGCCTTCCCGATACGCGAACAACGAGGCGCGAATTAGTCGACATCATCCTTTATTCGCGCATAAAGCAAATGATCCTGCCAGGTTCCATTGATGCAAAGATAGCTGCGTGCATATCCCTCTCGCCTGAAGCCTGTTTTTTCCAGCAACCGGATCGATGCCGTGTTGTCGGGAATGCAGGCCGCTTCGAGTCGATGCAACCGCAGCGTGGCGAACCCGTAGGGAATCAGTGCGCGGACGGCCGCGGTCATATAGCCCTTGCGGGCATACGGCGCGCCGATCCAGTAACCAATGCTGCCGGCCTGCGCAACGCCGCGACGTATATTGGCAAGAGTGAGGCCGCCGACCATGGCGTTGTCCTCACTGCGGAAGATCAAAAAGGCATAGGCCAGATCGCCGCGCTGGTCCTCGGCATATCGCTTGAGCCGGCGGCGAAAAGCGCTCCGCGTCAGATCATCCGGTGGCCAGGTAGGCTCCCACGGCACGAGAAAATCCCGACTGGTCTCGCGCAACGCCGCCCAATCTGCAAAGTCGCCGCTCTGCGGCGCACGCAACGTGACGCCGGCGCCGGCGACCGCCGGCACGATTTCGTTGAAACTGACTGTACGGAAAAGCGCCATGGACGATATTAGCCGAGCACCCGCGGATCAGGCCGCGCGACGGACTAGACTTTCAGCGATCGCGGCAGTGCTTGCAAGACCGCTGCCTGGACCGAGCGCCGCGATCGCAGGCTTTGCGCGGCTGATCAAAGTCAGCCCCACATCACGTGCACTTTTGACGGTGACCGCATCGACTTTGGCGACAATTTCGTCAATCGGGATAGGCCGGCCATAGGCCAGCATCTGCCGGGCCAGCTGACCCACCCTGGCCTCCGAACTTTCCAAGGCCATCAAAAGCCCGGCCTTCATCTGGGCTTTTGCCCGACGGACTTCGGTGTCATTGAGCGTTTCTGTCGTATTGCCGATCTGATCAATCACGACGCGCATTAGTTCTGGTGCATCGGATTCGTCCGTACCTGCATAAAGCGCGAAAAGCCCGGTGTCGGCGTAGGGCATGTGAAACGCCTGAATGGCGTAACAAAGGCCGCGTTTTTCACGCACTTCCTGGAACAGACGCGAGGACATTCCGCCGCCGAGTACGCTGGTAAAGACCTGCAGGCTATAGAGTTGCTCGTCCCGCACAGGGAGGCCTTCCAATGCCATCGCGATGTGCACCTGTTCGAGGTCGCGTGTCTCAACACGTGTGCCGCCGCGAAAATGGGCACGCTCGGGAGACGGTGCAGCCGGGCCGGTAAAGGCCGCGAAGCGCTTTTCCGCTTCAACAATGACCGCATCGTGCTCGACAGCACCGGCGGCGGCGAGCACCATGCCGGGTGCCCGGTAGTTGCGCGACAGATAGGCCCGCAGCCGCGTTGCGTCGAATGAGCGCACGGTTTCAGGCGTGCCGAGGATGGAGCGACCGACCGGCTGCATCGGGAATGCCGTTTCCTGAAGGCGGTCGAATACAAGGTCGTCGGGCGCATCTTCGGTGGCGCCGATTTCCTGCACGATGACATTCTGCTCGCGCCGCAATTCCTCTGCATCAAAAGCCGGCTCAGAGAGAATATCCGCCAATACGTCGAGGGCGAGCGGAACATCCGCCTTGAGCACACGCGCAAAATAGCCGGTGGATTCCACACTCGTCGCGGCATTGAGGTCCCCGCCGACGGCCTCTATCGCTTCGGCGATTTGGCGAGCGGTTCGCCGCTTCGTTCCCTTGAAAGCCATATGTTCAAGGAGATGCGAAATGCCGTGTTCGTCCGGATTCTCGTTCCGGCTGCCGGATCCGATCCATACACCTAGTGAAGCGGTTTCGAGATGCGCCATCCGATCGGTAACCACCGAGAGTCCCGATGGTAGACGCGTTACTTGGACGCTCATGCTGCCGCTCCTTCTCGTGCTGCGCGCGAGACCGACTTTATGTGCCGTTCAACCGCTGCCTGGTCTACCGGCATGGTCGTGACGCGTTCTTTGCGCTTCGGCAAATCAGCAAGCCAATCCGGCAACTGCGGAACGTACCCGCAGGCCGCCTTGACCGCGTCTGGAAACTTAGCCGGATGTGCAGTCGACAGTACAACCATCGGCACGGAAGGGTCGCGTGTCTCCTTTTCCGCCACGGCCAGCGCAACCGCAGTATGCGGATCGACGCAGTATTTAGCTTCCTTCATCCACGCACGAATTTCCGCGGCACATTCCTGCTCGTCGGCACGGTCGGCGGTGAACAGTTCGCGCAACATTTTGAGGGCCGATGCGGGCACCGAAAATCTACGTGCCTGGACCAGTGAGCCCATCAACGTCCGTACAGCAGTGGCATCGCGCCCATTCGCGTCGAACAGCAGCCTTTCGAAATTCGAAGAAACCTGGATATCCATAGACGGCGACGATGTCGCCACGACATCGCGGACCTCGTAGGAGCCTGTGCTGAATGTGCGGGCCAATATGTCGTTGACGTTGGTGGCGACGACAAGCCGGTCAACCGGCAGCCCCATACGCGACGCGACATAACCAGCATAAACATCGCCGAAATTTCCGGTCGGCACCGTGAAGGCAATCTTTCGATGCGGCGAACCGAGCGCGACGGCGGCGGCGAAATAATAAACCGTCTGCGCCACGATCCGCGCCCAGTTGATCGAATTGACACCGGAAAGACGCACGTGGTCGCGAAAGGCGTGGTGATTGAACATCGCTTTCACCAACGCCTGGCAATCGTCGAATGTGCCATCAATCGCGATCGCGTGCACATTCTCATCGGGAACAGTTGTCATCATCCGGCGCTGGACGTCGGAGATGCGTCCTTGCGGAAACAATACAATCACGTCGACCTGCCCGCGGCCCCTGAAAGCTTCCGCCGCCGCGCCGCCCGTGTCGCCGGATGTTGCCACGACGATCGTCGTGCGTTCGCCGCGCTGATGCAGCACATGGTCCATCAGGCGTGCCACCAGCTGCATGGCCAAGTCCTTGAACGCAAGCGTGGGGCCGTGGAACAGCTCAAGCACGAACAGGCCGGGGCTGAGTTGCAGAAGCGGCGTGGTCGCCGGATGGCGAAAGCCGCCGTAGGCCTCGCTCGCCATGCGCGCAAGATCACCGTCAGGAATAGTGCCGCCGACGAAAGGCCGGATCACTTCGACGGCAACTTCGGCGTAAGGCTTGCCGGAAAAACCTGCGATTGTCGCCGGATCGAGTATTGGCCAACGATCAGGAACATAGAGCCCGCCGTCGCGGGCAAGGCCGGCAAGCATCACCTCGACAAAATCGAGTGACGGAGCCTCTCCGCGGGTCGAGATATAACGCATTGATTCGACTTTGTTTTAGGGATCTATGGCGGCCGTAACCGCGGGCGACACTACCCTTGAGCGCCTGCTTTCACAAGAAATGCTCAATCTCGGCGAAGGAGATGGCGCGCGAGCCAGACGATGTACACGCCGGCGAGCGCCAGTGCGAGGCCAAACCAGGTGATGGCGTATTGCAGATGGTTGTCAGGCAAATTCACCACCAGTTTGCCCGGCTTGGGCAACCCTCCGGCCGGAACCGGCGCTTCCAGATCTATGTAAAACGGCGCAGCCGAGGCCCAGTTCTTCGACACGGCAATTGAATTGGAGTCGCGCAGATACCAGACGTTATTCTTGGGATCGTCATTCGGTGTAAATAAATCGCGTTTTTCCGGCCAGCGGATGGCGCCGACCATGTCCACTATTCCGTGCGTCGTTCCCTCTGCCCGTGTCGACGGATCCTTGCGGTCAGCCGGAACGAACCCTCGATTGATGACGACCACACTGCCGCCAGCGAGCCGCGCCGGTGCAAAAATCCAGTATCCCGGCCCGCTCACATCGGGGCGCAGAGCAGATCCAGCCGTATAAACCAGAGCTTCCTCACCATCGAGAAATTCGGCGGGAAACGTGACGCGGCGAAATTCTTCGTCACTTTCGCGCAGCCGGGACCAGTTGGCGCGCGGCGGCAGGTCACCGGGTGCGCCCGTGAGTCGCGTATTCAATGTCGCGATCAGATTTTCTTTCCAGACCTTGCGATCAAGCTGCCAGATGCCGAGTCCTATCAGGATCGCTATGCCGGCCAATGCGAACATTGTCGCGTCGAGTGCTGTGCCCCGACGCTTGCGCCGCAATTTGTTCACACATCGCCTCGGGGTTCGAGTTCGGCCTTCAGCCGCCTTATGGTGATACTGCAATGCAATCAACAGACCCTTGATCAAGCGAAGTGGCACGAGCGTTACAATGAGGATCAAAGGAAGCCAAAGCGCCGCGTGCAACCAATATGGCGGCTGGTAGACAACTTCGGTGATCAACGCTGCGAACACTACAATTGCGCCGCCGATCAGAATCACGAAGACCGCCGGTCCGTCGCCGGCATCCGCGAAGCTGTAATCGAGGCCGCAACTCTCGCAGTTCTTCCGCAAAGAGAGGAAGCCATGAAACAAGTGCCCCTCGCCACAACGCGGGCAACGGCCGCGAAGACCACGGCCGATCGGCAAACTCCTGAGCGATGATTGGTCTGTCATCGAACTAACCGAATAACAAAACAAAAAGGGCGGCGCGATGACGCCGCCCTTCTTCGTGAACAATCCTCATCGCTCACTCTGGGTGCGGCACACCCGCGCCCCAGACATATATGCAGGCAAACAGGAACAGCCATACCACGTCGACGAAGTGCCAATACCAGGCGGCAAATTCAAAGCCGAGATGCTGCTTCGGGGTGAAGTGACCCGCCAGTGCGCGCAACAGGCAAACAATCAGGAAGATCGAGCCGATGATGACATGGGCACCGTGAAAGCCCGTCGCCATGAAGAATGTGGCGCCATAGATGTTGCCGCTGAAGTGGAAGGCCGCGTGGGAGTATTCGTAAGCCTGCACGCAGGTGAACGTCAGACCGAGCAAGATCGTGAGGATCAGCCCCCACTTCAATCCCTGCCGATCGTCTTCCAGCAATGCATGGTGTGCCCAGGTCACGGTGGTGCCGGACGTGAGCAATATCAGGGTATTGAGCAGTGGCAGGTGCCATGGATCGAAGGTCTCAATTCCCTTTGGCGGCCATACGCCCCCGGTCACTGCAATTCGTCCCACCTCCTTGACCGCATCGGGAAACAGGGCGGTGTTGAAGTACGCCCAGAACCAGGCGACAAAGAACATCACTTCCGAAGCAATGAATAAAATCATCCCGTAGCGATGTGAAATCTGAACCACGCGCGTGTGGAAGCCTTCAAATTGGGCTTCCCGGATCACATCGCGCCACCACGCCACGAACGTATAGAGCACGCCGAGAACGCCGACGCCGAAGACCAGCGGCGCGGCAGGATACATATGATGCATCCAGCTTATGCCGCCGACCGCCATGATGAAGGCGGACACTGCCCCGACAGCCGGCCACGGGCTGGGGTCCACCAGATGGTAGTCGTGATGCTTGGCATGCGCGTCGGCCATCGTCCTCGTCTCCGTTCAAAATTGGCGCATGCGTGTGTCCGAAAACCGATCACCGTTTTCCGGGTCATGCGCGCTATAGCTTGCTCGAATTCCTGTCAGGTGTTTCTGCCACCGGCCGTTCCTGATCGCGCAGCCGATAGAATGTGTATGACAATGTGATGGTGCTGAGGTCGTCCTGATCGTGGTCCTTGACGATCGAAGGATCGACATAGAAGACCACCGTCATTTCGCGCGTCTCACCGGCCTTCATGCGCTGCTCGGTGAAACAGAAGCAGTTGATCTTGTCGAAATAGGCTCCGACGGTCGGCGGCGAGACGTTGTAGCCCGCCTGCGCAACAATTTCGCGCGCCGCTTCATTGACAACCTTGTAGTGCACGGTCGCCACTTCGCCGATCCGCACCTGAATTTCATTTTGCTCCGGCTCGAACTTCCACGGCAGTCCAGGCGTGACGTTGGAGTCGAAGCGGATAGTAAGCGAGCGGCCAAGAATGTGGTCCGGTGCCCTTTCCGAAACCTGAGTGGTCCCTCCGTATCCGGTCGTCCTGCAAAACCAGTTGTAAAACGGCACTGCCGCATAAGCCGCACCGACCATTCCGGCGACCAATGCACCACAGCAGGCAGCGACCAGTACATCGCGCCGCATCGGCTTTCTTTTGATTTGGTCGTGTGCAGTCATCGCTTGCAGCTCGTTGGTCAAATCGGCCGGACAAGGACGCCGGGCCCTTTAACCAGCGTCATGACGTAAAACAAAATAACCAGAGCCGCGAGTGCCAGTGCAATCGCGATCGATCGGGAACGCCGCGCGCGCTTTTGCGCCTCGGTAAGCACGATGCCTTCCTCGTCGCGCTGCTCATCCATGGTGAATCCGATACTCACGTTGCCAAACGGGCGATCAGCCCGCCCCATCCGCGTTCAACCAGCAATACCGCGAACAGCAGGAATAGGTACAGAATCGAGAAAGCAAACAGGTTCCGGCTGGCACGCTCCGCCGGCCGGCGCTCACGCAACACCTGCCAGGCGAGCGTCATCATAACAGCGCCGGTGAAAATTGCCGTCGTCCCATAAATTGCGCCGGTATAGCCGAGTAGCCACGGCGAAATTCCGAGCGGAACAAGAACCAGCGTGTAAAGCAAGATTTGCCGCCGTGTGCTCGGGTCGCCGTTCACGACGGGCAGCATCGGGATGCCGGCGCGCGAGTAGTCCTCGGTGCGATAGAGAGCGAGCGCCCAGAAGTGTGGCGGCGTCCAGAAGAAAATGATCAGGAATAAGAGAATTGGCTCGATCGACACTGAGCCGGTTGTCGCCGCCCAGCCGATCATCGGGGGGAAAGCGCCGGCGGCGCCTCCGATGACGATATTCTGCGGCGTGGAGCGCTTAAGCCAGATCGTATAGACGGCAACATAAAAGAATATTGTGAACGCAAGCAGGCCGGCCGCGAGCCAGTTCACCAGCAGGCCGAGCGTCACCACCGCGAAACCGGCCAGCGTCAATCCAAAGGCCAGGGCCTCTCCCGGCTGGATGCGGCCCATAGGCACCGGTCGACGCGAGGTCCGTGTCATAATCGCGTCGACATCGGCGTCGTACCACATATTAAGCGCGCCAGCGGCGCCGGCGCCGACCGCGATGCACAGCAGTGCGGTGAATCCGGTAAGCGGATGCAATGACCCCGGAGCAACGGCAAGTCCCACCAGCGCGGTGAACACCACCAGCGACATCACCCGTGGCTTCATCAGCGCGAAGTAATCGCCAACGGTCGCAAGGCTTGGCTCTGCAATGCCGGCGTCTGCGGCAAGCGATCCACGGAAATCCGCGCCTTCACCGACGAGTGACATGAGTTGCGCCGATTGGCCCTATTTGATCCGCGGCAGTGTTTCGAACTGGTGGAACGGCGGTGGCGATGACAACGTCCACTCGAGCGTCGTTGCGCCGGCTCCCCAAGGATTGTTCCCGGCGACGCGTTTCTTCGCGAACGCCTCGATCATTCCGATGAAGAAAATGATGAGCCCAACACCGGAAATATAAGAACCGTAAGACGACACCATATTCCAGCCGTGGAACGCATCCGGGTAGTCGACGTACCGGCGCGGCATCCCGGCAAGGCCGAGGAAATGCTGCGGGAAGAACACCAAGTTTACACCGACGAACGTAACCCAGAAGTGCAGCTTGCCGATCGTTTCATTGTACATGTAGCCGGTCATTTTCGGGAACCAGTAATACCAGCCACCGAAGATCGCAAACACGGCGCCGAGCGAAAGCACGTAGTGGAAATGCGCCACCACGTAATATGTGTCCTGCAACACCCGGTCGACGCCGGCATTGGCCAAAACCACGCCCGTGACCCCGCCAAGGGTGAACAGAAAGATGAAGCCCATCGCCCACAGCATCGGCGTCTTGAACTCAATCGACCCGCCCCACATGGTCGCGATCCAGGAGAAGATCTTCACGCCGGTCGGGACCGCAATCACCATTGTCGCCGCGATGAAGTAAGCCTGCGCGCCGGTCGACATGCCGACCGTGTACATGTGATGCGCCCACACCACGAACCCGATGCCCCCGATGGCGACCATTGCATAAGCCATGCCGAGATAGCCGAAGACCGGTTTGCGGCTGAAGGTAGCGACGATCTGGCTGATCATGCCGAAGCCCGGAAGGATCAAGATGTAAACTTCCGGATGACCGAAGAACCAGAACAGATGCTGGAACAGGACCGGATCGCCACCGCCCTCACCCGAGAAAAATGTCGTTCCGAAATTGCGGTCCGTCAGCAACATCGTGATAGCACCTGCCAGCACCGGCAGTGCCAACAACAGCAGGAAAACGGTTACCAGGATTGACCACACGAACAGCGGCATCTTGTGCAAAGTCATGCCGGGCGCACGCATGTTGAAGATCGTCGTAATGAAATTGATCGCGCCAAGGATCGATGACGCGCCGGCCAGATGCAGCGATAGAATCACAAAGTCGACCGACGGCCCTGGATGTCCACTGGTGGATAGCGGCGCATACAGGGTCCAGCCGGTCCCCGCGCCGAGCGAGCCCGGCTCGCCTTCCACGAACATCGATGTAATGAGCAGTGCGAACGAGGCGGGGAGCAGCCAGAACGAAATATTGTTCATCCGCGGGAACGCCATATCAGGCGCGCCTATCATGAGCGGCACAAACCAATTGCCGAAGCCACCTATCATTGCGGGCATCACCATGAAAAAGATCATGATCAGGCCGTGCGCAGTCGTGAACACGTCGAACTCGTGCGAACTCGGGAAGATCTGGATGCCCGGATTTTGCAATTCCGCGCGGATAGCAATCGACAAGCAGGCGCCGATCACCCCGGCACCGAGCGCGAATACGAGGTACATCGTGCCGATGTCTTTGTGATTGGTCGAATACACGAAACGTCGCCACCCGGTCGGATGGTGTTCGTGGGCCTCGTGTGCGCCATGTGCCGCCGTGTTGCTAGCCATCGTGATCGTCCCTGACTTCGTCGTTGTCGCCCGCGTATTCGCTACTTCGCACTATCAGCCGCGGCCACTGCGGTCGGTCGGCTGTCGTCGCTTGCGTATTTCTTTTTCGCCTGCTCGACCCAGGCGGTGTATTCCTTGTCGTTCACCACACGCACCACGATCGGCATGAAGGCATGATCCTTGCCGCAAAGCTCGGAACACTGACCGCGATACGTACCTTCCCGTTCTGCCTTGAACCATGTCTCATTCAGGCGGCCTGGAATGGCGTCGATCTTGATGCCGAATGATGGCACCGCAAACGAATGGATGACGTCCGCACCGGTTGTGAGTACATGCACAACCTTGTTCACCGGAACGACCATTTCGTTGTCGACCGTGAGAAGGCGCGGTTGGCCCGGCTTGAGATCTTTTTCCTGCACCATCAGTGAATCAAACTCGAACTTGCTGTCCGGGTAGCTATAGCTCCAGAACCACTGCTTACCGGTGGCTTTCACGGTCACATCCGCTTTCGGCATGTTGAGTTGATAAAACAGCAGCCGGAACGAAGGGACCGCAATCGTCACCAGAATGAGTACCGGAACGACCGTCCAGATCACCTCGATCGTGGTGTTATGGGTTGTGCGCGAGGGCACCGGATTACGGCGGGCATTGAACTTGAACATCACGATGATAAGCAACGCGAGCACGAATAACGTGATGGCGGTAATCACCCACAACAGGAAATTGTGGAACCAGATGATGTCGTCCATCACCGGCGTAGCGCCCTGCTGCATGCCGAGCTGCCATGGCTCGGGCTGACCTGTCGCGGCCAATGCCGCGCCTGTGCCGAGAACCGTCACGGACGTGATGAAGTATGCGACCAACCGCTTGAGCACCAGCATTGTCCAATGCGCTCCTTCGACGAGAAAAACGGCCTTGTTCAGGCCCCTTTTGCCGCCCACCACTGGCATGATGTTCGGCGCGACCCCGCTGAGCACGGCATTTGCCACGGGCGTGGCAGCTTAGGCGGTGCGGCGGGACGGGGGGAAATCCCGGCTTCTCAAACCACAATTCCGGCCCTGCCGCAATGCACCTCACCCTCTCTTGTGTGCGACAAACAGCGTACCTGAAACCTGCTGCGGCAGCGCATTTAGCTCCCCCGCTGGCGCATTCCCGGCCCGGCCGCCGCCATGGCTTGCTTGACAGGACTGGCCCGGCGTGACCCAACGAGAGAAACTAGAGTGCCGACGGGGCGACGATTCGCCTAGTCTCCCGCAACGAAAGGCGGATGCGACCGGATGCCAAGGAACTGCATGATGCGATTTTCCAAGCGTGACAAACCATCCCAATTCGGCGCGGGCCGGCACATCCTCTTGGCACTGATTGCGGCCCTGACTTTCGCACATGCTGACGGCGCGCTTGCCCAGGGTGCCGTGAAGTCTGTGCATAAAGACTGGCAAATTCGCTGCGACACCCCGCCCGGCGCCAAAGCTGAGCAATGCGCCCTGATCCAGAGCGTCACCGCGGAAGACCGCGCCAATGTCGGCCTCACCGTCATTGTTCTCAAGACCGCCGATCAAAAAAGCAGATTGATGCGCGTCGTTGCGCCGCTTGGAGTGTTGCTCCCCTCGGGCCTGGGGCTGAAGATCGACCAGGCCGATATCGGCCGCGCCGGCTTCGTCCGCTGCCTGCCCAACGGCTGCATCGCGGAAGTCGTCATGGACGACGAGCTGATCAAAAAACTGCGCACCGGCAAGACCGCAACATTCATCATCTTCCAGACGCCTGAAGAAGGGATCGGTTTCCCGATGAGCCTTGCCGGCTTCGGAGAAGGTTACGACAAACTGCCGTAGCGGCACGGTTTCAACATTGGCCGCGACTGCCGTCCCAACTCGCGCCAATTCGGTGCCGAAATTCGCAGGCACACGGAGAATCTCCTCTAGCGGCAAAAAGGTTAACTTTCGGCCGGCCTGGACCGGTTCTGGATTGGGCCCTCGCAGAATTGCCATAGAAGGCTTATGTCATCGGCATCGGAGGCCAATGAGTCCATGGATAAAGGCATTTCTTCGCTGATCGAGCGCGCCGGACTGGAACACGGAAAAGTGCGCCAGCTGATCGGCCGCGGACTCGAGGGCGCCGACGACGGGGAGTTGTTCCTCGAATACCGCCAGGTAGAAGCGCTTACGTTCGACAACGGCCGGCTTAAACAGGCGACCTACGATACCGCGCAGGGCTTCGGTCTTCGCGCTGTGAAAGAGGACGCCGTCGGTTATGCGCACGCCTCCGATGTGTCCGAAGGCGCCATCACGCGCGCGGCCGAAGCAGTGCACGCGGTCAAAGGCGGCCACAGCGGCACCTATGCCGATGCGCCGGGCCGCACAAACCACAAACTCTATGGCGACGAAAATCCGCTGGGAACGCCGGCCTTCGACGCCAAGGTGAAACTGCTCGAGTCGATGGACGCGTATGCGCGCGCGAAGGATGCACGCGTGCGGCAGGTGACGGCAAGCGTGGCCGCAAGCTGGCAAGTCGTCGAAATCCTGCGCGCGGATGGAGAGATCTATCGCGATGTCCGGCCGCTGGTCCGACTAAATGTTGCGGTAGTTGCAGGCAACGGCGAGCGCCAGGAGTCGGGCAGTTATGGTTTTGGCGGGCGCGAAGGTTTTCATCAATTCATTGAGCCACACGCGTGGCAGGGCGCCGTCGATGAAGCCATACGACAGGCACTGGTAAATCTCGATGCCGTCCCGGCTCCCGCCGGTGAAATGGACGTCGTCCTGGGAGCCGGCTGGCCGGGGGTTATGCTGCACGAGGCGGTCGGCCACGGCCTCGAAGGCGATTTCAACCGCAAGAAGACATCTGCGTTTGCCGGATTGATGGGCCAACGAGTTGCCGCGAGAGGTGTCACTATCGTCGACGATGGCACCATGCAGGCGCGGCGCGGGTCATTATCCATCGACGATGAAGGCACGCCGACCAACCGAACCGTGTTGATCGATGACGGAATTCTAGTCGGGTACATGCAGGACAGGCAGAATGCACGATTGATGGGTATGAAACCGACCGGCAATGGCCGGAGGGAATCGCATGCGCATGTCCCGATGCCGCGCATGACGAACACCTACATGCTCGCGGGCAAGCACGATCCGAAGGAAATTATCGCGTCAGTGAAGAACGGCCTTTACGCGGTGAGTTTCGGCGGCGGCCAGGTGGATATCACTTCTGGAAAATACGTTTTCCAGTGCACTGAAGCTTACAAGATCGAAAATGGCAAAGTAGTTGCACCGGTGAAGGGTGCCATGCTGATAGGCAATGGCCCTACCGACCTGCATCGCGTGACGATGATCGGCGACGACTTCGCACTTGACCCCGGCATCGGCACGTGCGGCAAAAACGGGCAAGGCGTTCCTGTCGGTGTCGGTCAACCGACGCTGCGCATGGACAAGATCACCGTAGGCGGCACAGCCTAGTTTTCCGGGAGTTCAATATGGGCCAGAAAGAGTCCAGCCTGCGTGGCTGGATTAAAAACGCAGCTGATATTGTCGTCATCGTGCTCATCGTGTTGGCGGCGAAAACTGCGATCGCGGAGCCCTTTTACGTGCCGTCGGGCTCGATGGAGCCGACCTTGCTGATCGGCGATGAATTGCTCGCAGTGAAATACCCATACGGCTACAGCTCAGCGTCGCTGCCGTCATTTCTTGTATTTCCCAACACGCCGAGAGTTCTCGCAGCGCTGCCGCAACGAGGGGACGTGGTCGTGTTCCGCTGGCCGGGCGACCGATCGCAGGTCTGGGTCAAGCGGGTCATCGGATTGCCGGGTGACCGCATCGGTCTGAGCCATGGGCAGGTCTCGATCAATGGCGCGCCGGTGGGGATCCGTCCGGCCGGTACCGGCGAAATGGAAACCGAGGATGGCGGCACCGTGTCGGCTGCTCGTTACATCGAGACGCTGCCAGGCGGCTATGAACATCCGATCTTCAAATTGGCCGCGCGCGGAGAACTCGACAATATCCCAGAGGTAGTAGTGCCGGCCGGCCATTTGTTCGTCATGGGAGACAATCGCGACAATTCCGCAGACAGCCGGGTGCCTTTGCGCAATGGCGGCGTCGGCTTGTTGCCAGTTGAAGATCTCGTCGGGCGCGTTGACGCCGTCGTTGGCTCCTGGGATCTCGCCGTCAGAAGCCGGCCATTCCAGGAATGGCCATCGGGATTGCGGCTGTCGCGATTTTTCACCGCAGTGCGTTGAGCGCCCTACCTCACGACGCCTGAAATACAGCACGGCTTGTGCCGCGGCCGCGTAATCCGATCCTTGAGAAAGCAACGCGCGGCCGGGCCGATATAGCCCGGCCTCACATAAGTCCAGGCGCGGCATTTGTTCTCGGCTTCGCACGCAATTTTGCAGGGCCCGCCGGCCGGATCGGGTGTCACATCCAAATTCCGGTAGTCGCCCCCGGGACGGTCTATGGAAAATTCGATCGGCCCGCGCCCCGGCTCGACCACGCCAGCGCCGCGAACGCCCGACACGCAGCAACTGTCCGCGATGCGAGCGGGCACCTGATTTTTCAGCCAACATGTCGCGGCTTCATAGGTCGTGCGCGGATAAGAGAAACTCCAGGCACGGCAGTGGGCGTCACGCTCACAACGCGAAGCGCAGACCGACGGATCGCCGTTGCGGATCTGGAAATTCAGATAGTCGCCACCGCGACGGTCGTATCCGTTCTGGGCCTGCACCTGGCTGGCCGCAGCAAAAAGCACCAGCGCGAACGCGCTGCACCGCCCAATTCGCCATTGCATGCGCGTCCGCTCGAAACTCGAGAGTCGGAGAAGCTTCGCCCGGGGGCATGGTAACGCACTGTCGACCCTTGTGCAGCCACACATAGCCGGAGCGTCGGGGAAATTTTTCGGGCGGCATCAATTAAAGCGCCCGCCGGGCGCGGATCCGGCCGCGAGAGGGGATGATCGCGGGTGTCGGATCGAGCGGCCGATGAGAGGGGGTCGGCCGTTTGTTTAACTCGTTAGACCGTGTGACGCGCGGGCCGGTCGGTTGCTGGTCGGCGGAATGCCTGGTCCACGCCGGCGCCATTCTTGACGCGACGAATCGCCGTGCTGAGGCGGCGCTCAAGAGCCCGCTCGCGCAGAAGCGCGGTCGGGTCGTCCCAAAACGGCTCCGAGAACGCATCGCGCACATCGGCCCGGGTGATCCCAATATCGGCGAGCAGGCGGCGATCAAGACCGGCAAGCGCATTCGCGTCGCGGCGATGCCGGCGCGCCCGCGCGAATTCCCTTAGCCAATGGGTCACCAAAGCCAGCAAGGAAGCAAACGCCCGCAGCAACACGCCACCGGCGACTGGCAAGACAGGGTAGTTGGCACTCATCTCGGTCTCCAATTCAGTTCGCGGGTTTCGGCCCCAAAATCGCGTCTGGCGCCGGCCGGAACCACCCGAATTCCCCACCCGATTCCGTGGAACCATGAATATATTGCACTGCGGGGATTGATTAGTGAAACGAATGTTTTTAATCTGATTGATCAGAAACAATGATATAGCCGCCCCGCCCGCCAAATGGGCCCAGTCAGGATCGACCGCCATGACCGCGATGCTCGACATTGACCAATTGCGCACCTTTATCGCCATCTCCGAGACCGGCAGTTTCACCAAGGCCGCCGATGTCGTGAACAAGACCCAATCGGCCGTATCGATGCAGATGAAGCGGCTGGAGGAGCGCCTCGAGCGCCCTATTTTTTCACGAGACGGGCGTGCATCGAAACTGACGGAGGACGGGCAACGCCTGCTCGATTACGCGCGCCGCATCGTCAAGCTCAACGTGGAGACGCTTGCGGCGTTTTCGGATGCCGAACTGTCGGGTCGCGTCCGTCTCGGCGTTCCCGACGACTACGCCGATCGCTATCTGCCCGAAATCATGGCGCGGTTCTCGCACAGTTATCCGGCGGTCGAACTGTCCGTGATCTGCGAGCCGTCCGTTGACCTTCTGGAGCGAATCGACGCCAACGAGATCGACCTTGCGATCGTAACGAACTGCGAGAGCAAGCGTGCATCGGAAACTTTCCGGCGAGAACGGCTTTTGTGGGTTACTTCAAATCGTCATTCGACCCATCTCGAGGAGCGAATGCCGCTTGCGCTGGGGCGGCCGAGTTGCACATGGCGCCGCATCGCCGTTGAGCGGCTGGAAGCCATCGGCCGTCCGTTCCGCGTTCTTTATTCGAGTTCGAACGCAGGCGCCGTCGCGGCCGCGGTGCTCGCGGGTCTTGCCGTATCCGTGCTGCCGGAATCCGGGTTGCGTCCAGGCATGCGCGTGCTCGCCGCATCGGATGGATTTCCGGAATTGCCGACCTGCCGCGTCGGACTGGTGCGCAACGCGCACGAGACATCGGCGCTGGCCGATGCGCTCGCCGAGCATATCATCTCATCGCTCGACAACTTGTCGGAAGCACAGGCAGCCGAGTAGGCAGATTTCTCAATTTGTCGTGGCCGGCCTTGTGTCGGCCATCCCGTTGAGCACCGGGCCGCGCCCTCATCAGCGAGATTGCCAGGTCAGGCAATGGCCGAGTCAAAAATCAATACGCATATTCTTCAAAAATAGGATCGACGGTACCGCCCCATTCGCCGTGGAATTTCGCGAGCAGTTCCTCGGCCGGCGTTATCCCGCGCGCGATCGACTCTTCCAGTGGCCGCAGGTAACGCGTTTCATCACGGCCATTGCGGTCAAGCCGCTTGCGGCGCGCGAGTCCCCGCGAACAAAGTCGGAGCGTTTCCCGGGCCAGCGTGAAAATATTGCAGTTCTGGACCTGAGCCTTGAATCCGAGTCTCGGTACGTCATCGCGCAATTTCTGGCGCTCCTCGGCAGTCCAGGACTTCACCATATCCCAGCAAGCGTCGAGCGCCTCGTCGTCGTAGAGGAGGCCTACCCAGTAAGCCGTCAACGACGGCAGCCTCCGCCATGGCCCGCCGTCGGCGCCGCGCATCTCAAGATAGCGCTTGAGCCGCACTTCAGGAAATATCGTGCTCAGATGATTTGCCCAGTCTGAGATCGTTGGACGTTCACCGGGCAATTCAGCCAGCTTGCCGGCGAAGAAATCGCGAAACGATTTACCGGAAACGTCGATATATCTATCGCCGCGCTTGACGAAGTACATCGGCACATTCAGCGCATAGTCAACCCAGCGCTCGAAGCCCATGCCGTCCTCGAACGCCCAAGGCAGCATTCCGGCGCGCTGATTATCTGTGTCGCGCCATATTTCCGAACGAAACGAAAGAAATCCGTTCGGCTTGCCTTCGGTGAACGGCGAATTAGCGAATAGCGCCGTTGCCACCGGCTGCAGCGCAAGCGATACGCGCAGCTTTCTGACCATGTCAGCTTCCGACGAGAAGTCCAGGTTCGCCTGCACGGTGCAGGTTCGATACATCATGTCGAGGCCGCGCGAACCTACTTTCGGCATATAGGCCGTCATGATTTTGTAGCGGCCCTTTGGCATTTTCGGCATGTCCGCGCGCGTCCAGTTCGGCGTCATCCCGATGCCCAGAAAGCCTATTCCCAGAGGCTTCGCGACCTCGCGCACCTGCGCGAGATGCGCCATCAATTCGGCGGCGGTCTGATGCACATTGTCGTACGGCGCACCGGAAAGCTCGAACTGACCGCCGGGCTCCAATGAGATGGCTCCGCCGCCAGTGACGTCGAACATGCCGATGATATTGTCGCCTTCCATGATCGGCTCCCAGCCGAGCAAATCATGCATGCCATCGAGCAGCGCGCGGATGCTCCGCTTTCCGGCATAGGGCACGGGCCGATGGTCGGTGACTGTAAAAGCGAACTTCTCGTGCTCGGTCCCGACTCGAAACTGCGTCTTTGCCTTGCAGCCAGCTTCGAGCCAGGCGACGAGTTCGTCGCGCGTCTCGATCGGCGTCATGTCGACCTGGTCACGAGCCATGCGTAGTTCCGGAATAAAAGGGCCGCGACGTTAAGCATGCTGCACCGCAAAGGGCAATGCACGGTGCACGGCGCTGCAGTCTGCCCACTGGTCCGGACGCTATTTCACCGGCGCACTCCGTTTCCACGAACGACAAGTCACAGCGGCTTCGCCATCCTGAGGAATATTGTCCGTGAAGGGGCGCGAGTTTGCGTTCTATTTTTGTTCTTTTCCCTGACTGCTGCATGCTCTATTGCTATCCGCCATGCCGCTGTTCACCCCCCATCAGAACAATGCTCTCAAGTCCGTCGCTGACTGGCTTAGGGCCAAGCCCGGCTCTAACGGCACGCCACAGGTATTCCGCCTGTTCGGTTTTGCCGGTACCGGCAAAACCACCCTCGCCTGCCACATCGCCGACGAGGCCGACGGCGACGTGAAATTCGCAGCATTCACCGGCAAGGCGGCTTCCGTCATGCGCGGCAAGGGCTGTCATGGCGCCTCAACCATCCACAGCCTGATCTATCGCGCGCGCGAGAGTGGCGAGGAAATCCCGAATTTCGATCTTTGGGACGAAGCGCCCGCATCCAAGGCAGAACTCATAATCATCGACGAATGCTCGATGGTGGATGCCGAGCTTGGCCGCGACCTGCTCTCCTTCGGTGTGCCGGTACTGGTGCTCGGCGACCCGGCGCAGCTGCCACCCATTCAAGGCGGAGGCTACTTCACCGAGGCCGAGCCCGACGCGATGCTCACAGAGGTGCATCGGCAGGCACAGGATGATCCGATCGTACGTCTGTCGATGGAAATCCGCGCCGGTGAATATCTCGAACCGGGCGCTACGGTGAGACCGAGGTGATCCGCAAGGCCGACCTCGATCCGCAGCGCGTGCTCAACTCCGATCAGGTGCTGGTCGGGCGCAATGTTACGCGGCGGTCCTACAACGCGCGCATGCGCGAACGGCGCGGCTTCGATGGTGAGATGCCGTCGGCCGGCGACAAGCTGGTGTGCCTGCGCAACAATCGCAAGAAGGGCCTGTTCAACGGCGGGCTGTGGACCGTGAAGGATCGCGGCGGGCGCAAGAGTGGCGCCAAGGCCGGAATCGACGACGATGCGGCTTTTGCCCGACGACGACACCGCAATGCGCGGCGTAAAGGTATCCGTTCGGCCGGAATGTTTTTCGGGCGGCATCGAACAGGTCGATTGGCAGCGCCGCAAGCCCTATGACGAGTTCGACTACGGCTACGTGCTCACCGTACACAAGGCGCAGGGCTCGCAATGGGACGATGTCGTGCTGTTCGACGAGTCATTCGCGTTTCCTGACAGCCGCGAGCGCTGGCTTTACACCGGTGTGACCCGGGCGGCGAAGAAGCTGACGGTCGTGGTATAGGGGCCACTTAAAGTGTCAGTCAGGTGACTGTCCTCGCACCTCGCCGCCGGTGTGTGAAAGGCAACACGATCAGCGCTATCGCCGTTATCAACGCGCCGGCGAGAAATGTGCCGCGCGGCCCGACGAAGTCCCACAGCGCACCCGCAATTATGCTTGCGGCCAGCAGCGCAACACCACTCACCAGGTTGAACATTCCAAAGCCGGTGCCGCGCAGAGCCGGCGGCGCCGTATCGGCAACCAGTGCTGCCAGTAGCCCCTGAGTGAGACCCATATGCAGCCCCACAGGGTAACGCCGATCATCACGGTCCATACGCTGTCGCCAAGCGCCGGCGCCAGATCGGCGACCATGAACAGAGCGAAGCCAACGACAAGAACGCCGTAGCGGCCGTTTCTATCCGACAGCGCGCCCGCGGGCCAGGCCGAGATCGTACTAAGCGATGTTCATCACGACCAGTGCGCGGCCGGCACGATGGCGACGTCTAGCCCGACCGACTGCGCGCGGAGCAGAAGGAATGCCTCACTGAAGCGTGCAAGAGTAAAAATCACGCCGACACACCCACCGAGGCTATCCAATCAGGCGGCATCAAGTCTCGCGAGTTCCGAACGCGAAAACGGCGATCGTACGAGGCGTCCGCCCAGCATTCGATCCGGCTCTCGCACGGCGACGACGATTATCGCCAGCGAAATGAATGCCGGCACAACTGCGATCCAGAATACGGTGGTGAAATTATCTGCAAATATCGCCATGAAGATAATTGCCGCGAGCGGACCGAGCACAGCGCCGACAGTGTCGAGCGACTGCCGAAGGCCGAACGCCGTGCCACGCAGGTCGGCTGGGGTAAGATCGGCAACAAGTGCATCGCGCGGCGCGCCGCGGATGCCCTTGCCGATCCGATCCACGAAGCGCGCTACGGTGAGCCAGGCAATGCTTGAGGACAGCGGGAACACGGGTTTCGTCACGGCTGCAAGGCCGTAGCCGAGCGCGGCCAGAAGCTTGCGCTTACCGAGATAGTCGCTCAGGGCGCCGGAAAAGATCTTGGTGATCGAAGCGGTCGCTTCCGCAATGCCCTCTATGAAACCGACCGTGAGCGTGGATGCCCCGAGCACGCTCACCAGATAAAGCGGCAGGAGCGCATGGATCATCTCGGACGAGAGATCCATGAACAGCGACACCAATCCCAGCGCCCAGACACTGCCGGGAATCTCGCGCCAACGGAAGAGTGAGCGGGTTTCAGCGGACATTGAGCACTCAACGCCTATGGCGAAATGGTGTTCAGAGTTTCCAATTGTCGGCGCCGGGCCTGACCCGGCAGGCCCGGCCATGACTGGCCTAAGTCTGTCTTACGCTGCTTCTTTCCGTTTCACGGGCGCGAAGCGCTGGTAGAAGCCCTCATCGTGATCGGCGAGCTCGATCAGCAGCTTGTTTGGCGTAAAGCGCGTGCCAAATTTTTTCTCAAGCTTACGGCACAGGGCGACAAAGCGTTTCGTGCCCATCATGTCGATCCACGACAATGTCCCGCCGGAAAACGGCGCAAAGCCAAAACCGAGAATCGACCCCACGTCGGCTTCACGCACATCGGTAAGGACTTTTTCCTCGAAGCAGCGGGCGGTTTCCAATGCCTGAATCCCGAGGAGACGGAGCTTCAATTCCCCGATGTCGACATCTTCGGGCGCGAGCGGGGTTGGCTGAAAATCGGCGAGGCCGGACCAAAGCCGCTTGGGTCCGTTCGCCGGATAATCATAGAAGCCCTTGCCGTTCTTGCGCCCGAACCGGCCCCGCTTCTCGACCATTTCCCGCAGCAATACTTTCTGTCGCGGATCGATTGCTTTGGCGCCGAGATCGGCTTCCGTCGCCAGAAGAATTTTCCAGGCGAGATCGACCGCCACTTCGTCGTTGAGCGACAGCGGGCCGACCGGCATGCCTGCCATGCGGCCGACATTCTCGATCATCGCGGGCGGCACTCCCTCGGTCAGCATCAAATGGCCTTCGCGAATGTATGTGCCAACAACGCGTGACGTGTAAAAGCCGCGCGAGTCGTTGACAACGATTGGTGTCTTGCGGATGGCGCGCACGTAGTCGAGCGCGACCGCAAGGGCCTTATTGCCTGTCTGCTTGCCGTGAATGATCTCGACCAGCATCATTCGATCGACAGGCGAGAAGAAATGAATTCCGATAAAGCGTGTAGGATCCTTGAACTCGGACGCAAGCGAAGTGATCGGCAGCGTTGAGGTGTTGGAGGCAAAGATTGCCTTTTCGCCTATGACCGCCTGGATTTTCGCAATCACGTCGGATTTTATCTTTCGGTCCTCATACACGGCCTCGATGACAAGATCGCAATCCTTCAGCGCCCCGTAGTCTGCTCCGGGCGTAATTCGTGCGAGCAATTCGTCACGCTCGGCACCCTTCATGCGCCCTCTCATGACGCGATCGCTGAGCGCCTTGTGCAGGGCCGCCTTGCCCTTGTCCGCGGTCGCCTGGTCGCGATCGATGAGCTCTACCTGCAAGCCCGCGCCCGCGCTTACCTGTGCGATCCCTGCCCCCATGAAACCAGCCCCAACGATGCCGATCTTCTTAAAGCTCGTGGGCGGTTCATTGGCCGGACGGCGCGCACCCTTGTTGAGATCCTGCATCGACACGAAAAGCGATCGGATCATTGCTGCAGCTTCTGGCGAACGCAGAATTTTCGCGAACCAGCGCAATTCCACGCGCAACGCCGTATCGAACGGCAATTGCAGGCCTTCGTAGACGACCTGGAGAATGGCGCGCGCCGCCGGGTAGTTGTCATAGGTTTCGCGCCGGTAGATTGCATTCGCAGCCGGGAATGTCATCATCCCCGCCTTGGAATAGACCGGTCCGCCCGGCAGACGGAAACCCTCTACGTCCCACGGCGCCTTGGCCTTGCCGCCGGCCTTGATCCAGTCCTTTGCAGTCTTGATCAGGTCACCGGGCGCGACGACGGCGTCGATCAGCTTCAGGGCTTTGGCGCGATCGACCTTCAGCTGGTCTCCTTTGAGCAGGAACTGCAGCGCATCCGCGGGCGGAAGCATACGCGCGACCCGCTGCGTGCCGCCGGCGCCCGGAAAGAGTCCGATCTTGATCTCGGGCAGGCCCAACCGCGTCTTGGCTTCATCGGCCGCGACGCGATGATGGCAGGCAAGCGCCAGTTCGAAACCCCCGCCCATCGCCGTCCCGTTGAGAGCACACACCCAAGGCTTTCCGCCGTTTTCGATGCGTCGATAGAGCTGCGAAAGCTTGCGGCTTTCTTCGAACAGCATGCTCGCGGCCGCCTGTTCGCCCTGGTTCTTGGCCATCGTCGCAAAAATTTCGGCAAGGCGATCCAGCATGGTGAGATCGGCACCACCGCAAAAGCCCGGCTTGCCCGATGTGATCACTGCTCCCTTGATGGCGGAATCATTGGTGACTTTGTCGACTACGGCCCCGAGTTCCTCGATGACATCCATCGTGATCACGTTCATCGAACGATCAGCCATGTCCCACGTGATGAGCGCAATTCCGTCACTGTCGATGTCGAGCTTGAAGCTGCTCATGCTCTGGCCTTTCCTCTTTCTCACCGGCGCAGCGCACGTACGCTAGTACGGTTCGCCGTTCTTTTTCGTGTAGCGCGCGCCGTTTTCGTCGCGCACCACCATCATGTCGATATCGGAATAATGTGCACGCTCGGCACCGGCGCGGGTGCCAACTTCAATGAAGACTGCGTCGCGTTTGGAACGGTTGATCAGGCAATGGCCGTTTGGAACGCCGGCCCGCCAAGCGGCGGCATCGCCCGGCCCTAACACGGTCTCACCGTCGTCCTCGCACAGCACCACTTCGCCCTCGAGCACGTACACAAGCTCGTCCTCTTTCTCATGCCAATGGCGTTGCGAGGATGCCGACCCCGGTTTGAGCGTGCAGATATTGACACCGAAATGAGCAAGACCGGCGGCGCGGCCGAGGCGCCTACGCGAGCGGCCTGTGACCGCTTTGTTGAAAGGCGGCGGATATCCGGTCGAAGTGTCAACCGTAATGTTGTCGATGTCTATTTTCGGCATTCTCTCAGGCACCCTATTAGACGCGTTCAATGATGGTCGCAGTGCCCATCCCGACGCCGATGCAGAGCGTGACCAGGGCAGTCTCCTTGTCGCGACGTTCCAGCTCGTCGAGCACGGTGCCGAGAATCATCGCCCCTGTCGCGCCGAGCGGGTGGCCCATGGCGATGGCGCCGCCGTTTACGTTGATCTTGTCATGAGGAATATTGAGCGCCTGCATGTAGCGCAGCACGACCGAGGCGAACGCCTCGTTGAGTTCCCAGAGATCGATATCCTTCTTGGTCATCCCGGCCTTTTTCAGCACCTTCTCGGAGACAGGAATTGGCCCAGTGAGCATGATCGCAGGCTCGGAGCCGATATTGGCAAATTGGCGGATGCGGGCGCGTGGCTTTAAGCCCGCTGCCTTGCCTGCCGCCTTGCTGCCGATCAACACCGCGGCAGCGCCGTCAACGATGCCCGAGGAATTGCCGGGCGTGTGGACGTGATTGACCGCTTCGATTTCCGGATAGCGCTGCACGGCGACCGCATCGAAACCGGCCATGTCACCCATTTGTGCAAAGGCCGGCTGCAAAGCCGCGAGCGTCTGCATCGTTGTATTTGGCCGCATGTGCTCGTCCTTGGCCAGGATGGTGAGACCGTTGACGTCCTTCACGGTCATGACCGAATTTTTGAATCGCCCCTCTTCCCAGGCCTTTGCCGCGCGCTTCTGGCTTTCGACGGCATAGGCATCGACGTCATCGCGCGTAAACCCGTATTTTGTGGCGATCAAATCCGCTGAAATGCCCTGCGGCAAAAAGTAGGTCGTGACCGCAATCGAGGGATCGATTGGCCAGGCGCCGCCGGAGGCGCCAATGCCAATCCGGCTCATCGAACTCGGCTCCGCCGCCTATCGTCATTTCGTGCTGTCCGGACATCACTTCGGCGGCAGCGAAATTAATGGCGTCGAGCCCGGAGGCGCAAAAGCGATTGATCTGCACACCCGGTACACCGTCGCCAAATCCGGCAACAAGCGCAGCTGCCCGTGCAATATCGCCACCCGCCTCCCCTACCGGATCGACACAGCCGAGAACCACGTCGTCTATCATTGCCGGATCGAGCTTGTTGCGATCCTTGACCGCCGCCAGCGTCTGAGCAGCAAGATTGAGCGCGGTCACCTCGTGCAAGGACCCATCGGCCTTGCCCCGCCCACGCGGGGTGCGCACGTGGTCAAAAATAAATGCATCGGGCATTGCCACTTCTCCTTCCGCCCTCGCTCGGCTCGGGCACCCGCTCCCTGCGGAAGCGGGAAGAAAAACTACAAACTTCTCGCGATCAGCAATTTCATGATCTCGTTGGTACCCGCGTAAATGCGCAATACCCGCGCATCACGATACAGCCGCGAGATCGGATATTCATCCATATAGCCATAACCACCGAACAATTGCAGACAGCGATCGATCACTTTGCCTTGCGTATCGGTGAGCCGGTACTTGGCCATCGAGGCCGTTACGGTATCGAGTTCGCCCTTCACGTGACGCTCGATGCAGTGATCGAGGAAGACCTTGGCGATGGTTGCATCGGTTTTGCATTCGGCGAGCTCGAACTGGGTATTCTGGAACTCGATGATCACCTTACCGAAAGCCTTTCGCTGCTTGACATAGTCAATCGTAAGCGCAAGCGCGCGTTCCATCATGGCCACTGCATGCACGGCGACGATCAGACGTTCCTGCGGCAGCTCCTTCATCAACTGGTAGAAGCCCTGGCCCTCTTCGGTGCCAAGCAGGCTCGAAGCCGGCAACTGGACGTCCTCGAAAAACAGTTCCGAAGTATCCGCCGAATCCATTCCGAGCTTTTTGAGTTTGCGGCCGCGCCGAAAGCCCTGCGCGTCGTCGGCCTCTACTACAAACAGCGATGTACCCTTTGCCCCGGCCTTGGGATCGGTTTTCGCCACAACGATGACCAGATTGGCATGCTGCCCATTGGTAATGAAGGTCTTGGAGCCGTTGAGCACATAACCGTTTCCGGACTTCTTTGCCGACGTCCGCACTCCCTGCAAATCGGAACCGGTACCAGGCTCGGTCATCGCGATGGCGCCAACCAGTTCGCCGGTGGCGAGTTTCGGCAGCCAGCGTTTCTTCTGCTCGTGGGTGCCGTAATGGAGAATATAAGGTGCGACGATTCCTGAATGCAGCGGAGCACCGAAGGTATCGAATCCGGCTAGCGAAAGTTCACGATTGATGATGGCCTCATGCGCGAAACTGCCGCCCGCGCCGCCAAATTCCTCCGGCATCGATGCACAGAGCAGCCCGGCTTCGCCGGCCTTCGTCCAGACATCCCGGTCGTAGATGCCGGCCTCGTGCCAGCGATCGATGTGCGGGGCAAATTCATCGCCGATGAATCGCCGCGCCTGCTCCTCGAGCAGAACGAGGTCCTCGGTCATCCACGACGGGCGCGGCAGATTGAGTGCGTCCATTGGGCGATTCTCTTTGTCAGACACCATAAAGCCACCTGGTCGTGACGGCGAGACCCGCCAGCCGGCTACATCAAGCTAGCGGTAGCAACCGTCAGGTGCTAGGAGCGCCACGCGTAATAGCCGGGCTTGCCGTCGAAATGACATTACAATTACCCGCCGACCGGGCTGAATCGCCGGCAGACTCCGCGGCTGCATGGCTGCGTCTCGCTGTCGTCGTGCTGCTTGCCACAATTGGCGGCATCGGCATGTGGTCGTTTGTGGTGGCGTTGCCGGCCATTCAAGCCGAGTTTGGGATTGCCCGCGCCGACGCGTCGCTTCCTTTCACGATGCAGATGATTGGATTTGCCGGCGGCGGCGTGCTCATGGGACGTCTTGTCGACCGCTATGGAATTGCGGCGCCCCTTGGTCTGGGCACAGCAAGCCTCTCGGCGGGCTACATCGCAACCGGCTGGTCGTCGAGCCTCTGGCAGGTTGCGCTTGCGCATGGCCTGCTTATCGGCTTTGGCTGCTCCGCAACTTTCGGCCCGTTGATGGCCGACATTTCGCACTGGTTCGTGCGGCGCCGCGGCATTGCTGTCGCCATCGCGGCAGCGGGCAATTATGTTGCCGGCACGGTCTGGCCACCGATTGTGCAGCATTTCATATCGACATCGGGTTGGCGCGCGACCCATATCGGTATCGGCCTGTTCTGTCTCGTTACGATGTCTCCACTGATTTTTGCGCTCCGCCGGCGAATTGAAGACCATCATAGTGACGCGGCGGGCGCCGCAGCCGCACGGCGACAGGCTGAAGCGCCGTTTTCGCCGCTGACACTGCAAGTGCTGATGTGCCTTGCCGGTGTCGCATGCTGCGTGGCGATGTCGATGCCCCAGGTTCATATCGTCGCCTATTGCGGGGATCTCGGTTATGGCGTCGCCCGCGGCGCCGAAATGCTGTCACTGATGCTCGGATTTGGAATCATTAGCCGGATCGCGTCGGGCTTCATCGCCGATCGAATCGGCGGCGTACGTACTTTGCTGCTTGGCTCGGTACTGCAGGGAAGCGCGCTTTTCCTCTACCTTTGGTTCGACGGACTTGTATCTCTCTATGTAATCTCGGCGTTGTTCGGACTGTTTCAAGGCGGCATCGTCCCGAGCTACGCCATCATTGTGCGCGAATATTTCCCGCCGCGCGAAGCCGGCACTCGCCTGGGCCTGGTGCTAATGGCAACTCTACTCGGCATGGCGCTCGGGGGCTGGCTGTCCGGATGGATTTTCGACTTTACGGGATCGTACCGGGCCGCCTTCATCAATGGCATCGCTTGGAATCTGGTCAATGTATCGATCATGACATGGCTGCTGCAGCGCTCACGCCGCAGCGGCGGCCTGGCGCCGGCATAACATCGCCGCGCGCGCAGATAAGCCGCGCATTTCTGCGCAAGCGGGAATCCAGAAAATGAAATAAACGAAGTATCACACTGGGTCCCCGCGTTCGCGGGGACGAGCGGCAACGTGCCCTAGAACGCCTCGTCCGGCAGTTCCATCGTCGAGCCAGCTCCCGCCTGAATGCGGGCGAGCCGCGTTGCGGTTTCGGGAAGCATGCGTTCCATGAAAAACCGTGCGGTAACGAGCTTTGCGTTCATACGTTGCGCCGAACCATTGGCATTCTTTGCGATTGCCGCTTCGGCAATCCGGCACCACATGTAACCGAGCGCGACAAGACCGAAGAGATGCATGTAGTCATATGATCCCGCGCCGGCATTGTCGGGCTTGGCCATGGCGTTCTGCATGAACCACATCGAAGCCTCCTGCAGATGCGCCAACGAAATACCCAACGGCTTGAGGTAGACGTTCATCGTATCGCTATTCGCGCGGTCTTTCAGATAAGTCTGCACCTCATTGAAGAAAGCCATGATCGCGCGGCCGCCGTCCTTTCCGAGCTTGCGTCCGACAAGATCAAGCGCCTGAATCCCGTTTGCGCCTTCATAGATTTGCGCGATGCGTGCATCGCGGACGAATTGTTCCATGCCGTGTTCGGCGATGTAGCCGTGGCCGCCGAATATCTGCTGCGCCATCACCGCGTTGGCGAAGCCGCCGTCCGTGAGCACACCTTTGATGACGGGCGTAAGCAGCCCCAAATGATCGTCGGCAGTCTTGCGCTCCTTTTCATCCTCGCTGCGGTGCGCTACGTCGCTTTTCAGCGAAGTCCACATGACGAGCGCGCGGGCAGCCTCATTGAAGGCACGAATAGTCATCAATGCGCGCCGCACATCAGGGTGCACGACAATCGGATCAGCCGGCTTATCCGGGTATTTCGTTCCAGAAATTGAACGACCTTGCAGCCGTTCTTTCGCGTAGATCGCAGCATTCTGGTAGGCGACTTCCGAAAGCGCCAGGCCCTGCACACCGACACCAAGGCGCGCCTCGTTCATCATCGTGAACATGGCATTGAGTCCGCGATTTTCTTCGCCGACGAGCCAACCGACCGCGCCGTCATAATTCATCACGCAAGTAGAGTTGCCGTGGATACCCATTTTTTCCTCGATGGACCCACAACTCACTGCATTGCTCGCACCGAGCGATCCGTCGTCGTTGACCATGATTTTGGGCACTACGAAAAGCGATATGCCCTTGGTACCGGCAGGTGCACCATCAATGCGCGCGAGGACGAGATGAATGATATTTTGCGAAAGATCGTGCTCGCCGGCGGAAATGAATATTTTAGTGCCCGTGATCTTATAACTGCCATCCGACTGCTTGGTCGCCTTCGACCGCAGCAGCCCGAGATCGGTTCCGCAGTGCGGTTCGGTGAGGTTCATGGTGCCGGTCCACACGCCTTCCACCATCTTCGGCAGATATTTTGTTTTCAGCACATCGGACGCATGCGTAAGGAGCGCGGCGATGGCGCCTTGCGTGAGGCCCGGGTACATGGCGAACGCCATGTTCGCGGAGCAAAAGAACTCGTTGACGATTTCGGTCAAGGTCGCGGGAAGTCCCTGGCCGCCGAACTCGGTCGGAACCGAGATTCCGATCCAGCCACCGTCGATGACTTGCTTGTAGGCGCTCTTGAATCCCGCCGGCGTAGCGACGCTTCCGTCTGGCGCGCGCTTGCATCCCTCCTTGTCGCCGATGCGATTGAGCGGGGTCAGAACTTCTTCGCTGAATTTGGCTGCCTCACGCAGTACCGCCTCCACCACGTCGGGCGAGGCATCGGAAAAGCCGGGCAAATTGCCGTAATGGTCGAGGTGGAAGACGTCATTAAGCAGGAATAAAGCGTCGTCCACCGGAGCTCTGTAGGTCGGCATGAACTTCTCCCCGGCCACTCGCCGCGAGGTATTAACAGGACATGAAGCAAACAGTTTCCTTCATGACTGCCGGCCGCAGTTCGCAAAGCCGACCGACGCAGTCTAATTTCCGCGTCCGTTCATATTATGACGGAGCCGGTTTACACACGGGTTAAAGAGGCAAAACCCTTGCAATTGGCGTGCCTAGCATGCGCCGGACGTGTCCGCTGTCGGCGCGGCACGAGATAAGTCGAACATTTCTGCATAGATTTGTCGCAATTCAGCAAGCGCGCTGTCGATCTCGCGGAGCTGCTTTTCCAGCATGGCAATTTGTTCGACACATTTCCCGCGGTTGATTGGAAGAGGGCCGGCAAAGCCACGCGCACCCGCAAGGAGCATTTCGCGGATCTCCGCTAACGTGAAACCGAGTCGCTTGCCCCGCAGAATGAACGCGAGGCTGTCGCGATCGTCCTGATTGAACACGCGACCGTTGCCCTCGCGCTGTGGCGCGAGCAATCCCTTGCTCTGGTAAAAGCGTAACGCTCGGACAGTGAGACCCGCCTCGCGGGCAAGTTCTCCGATGGTAAAGCCCTCAGATGGCAGTGAAGTTTGGGTATCGTCCCCGGCTTGACCGATACCGGCGCCATAGTGCGCGCGGCACTCTTTGTCCATGTCCGCCCCAATCAATTTTCGCATGGAACTCGTATCGACTCGCGTGAATTTTAGTCCGGCAACCGCCACTTGCGGTGGCATTGGGGTGTTCCGCCCAGAAAATCTTACTGATCGCTCGTACGCAAATAATTGCCGCTATCTGGCTGTTTCGCGAGGGTGACAGGAAATCGACGTAAAAAGCGCTGCTTGCGTCAAACGTTAACGGCTTGTTTACCGCAACCGGCAAAAAGTCGGTGTGTGGACGAAGGACCGGGCCCTGCTTCAACCCGCTGTTAACGCGTGCCGGTTCCACGAGAGTCGATAGGACTCTTAACGACTCCACCTCGAACGTGGGTGTGAGCATGAAATTTGGGCTTCCCTGGAGCGTCAAAGACATTCGACCCGAAGCGCGTGAAACCGCACAGGAAGCGGCGCGCCGGTCGGGACTTCTCGTTGGATGAATGGCTCAACGCTCTCATTTTGCAGCGAGCCGCCGAGCAAGGCGTCAGGTCACGTTTGCCCGCGCGCCACAGAAGCGATGGTCCACCCGACGACTATTCCAGGGTCCAACATCGGCTCGATGATTTGACTCGCCGCATCGAACAAGTTGCGCACACAGGGCCGGGCGCTTACGCGCAGCAACCGGCCCGGCAACAGCCGGACGCACTCGCTGACATGATTGGCCGACTCGAATACCGGCTACAAGAGGTCACCGCTCGGCTGCCTGAGTCACCCACAAACCAATCCGCACAGTTGCCGCCGGATCTTGAACGTGCGATCGCAGAATTCAACGCGCGCAGACGCGCGCTCAATGGCGACTCAGCATTAGCGCAACGAGAGAGCGTTCCCGTTACGGGAGCATCGGAGATCGCCCAGGAATCAGTACCCGCGCAAAGCCTCGCCAGCCTGGAAGACCAGCTGCGCCGCATTACCGACGGAATAGAGGCACTCAAGCGACCCGCCGTCGAGGACGCAATAAACGCGCTCCGCTCTGAACTCGGCGAGATCGGCCGGACGCTCAATGACGCGGTGCCACGTCAGGCCATAGAAACAATCGAGATGCAGATTCAGGTTCTGGCTCAGCGCATCGATGAAGGACAGCAATCTGGAGTTGACCGAAGCAGCTTGGCCGCAGTTGAGAGCGGACTGGCCGAAGTGCGAGACATCCTGCGTGCGCTGATGCCGGCCGAAAATCTCGTCGGATACAACGATTCAATCAGCGCTCTTGCCGCAAAGCTCGATCTGATTGTGGCAAATAGGGATCCCGAGACACTGCAGGATCTCGATCGCTCTGTCGCCACCTTGCGCGAGTTGTCGAAGCACGTCGCCTCAAATGAGGCCGTGAACAGCCTTGCGGCGCAGGTACAAACCCTGACCGAAAAAATCGATGGCCTTGCGATCGCCAGTGACTCCAGCGAAGTGCTCAATAATCTTCAGAATCGCATCGACGCACTCACATTTGCTCTCTCCGAGCGCAATCAAATCGATCTCACCTCGCCGCACCGCCTGGAATCATTGATGCAGACGCTGTCCGACAAGATCGGGCAGATGCAAGTATCCGACGGCAATCCGGCCGCCGTCTCACATCTCGAAGACCTTATTGTCCAGCTCATGCAACGATTCGATGCGTCCGAATCGCGCCTCGGTCAATTGGACGCTATTGAGCGTGGCCTGGCTGACCTGCTGGTGCATATCGAAGACCTTCGCGCGAACAAAGATTCATCGGCGCTCCGTGCCGACAGCCCGCTCGTTGATTCACTCAGGCAGGAAATTGCGCAGACGCGGGGCTCCGTGGACGCGGTGGACGGGAAACTTGGCAACCTCGTCGACCGCCTCGCAACGATTGAAATGGACTTAGCTGTTGATCGGCAGCCGGCCTCAACACACGAAGCCAATCCGCCACAACCGGCTCTGGCCGCAAGCATAGACGCCTTGGACATCGACATCGGTTTCGCCAAAATGTCGCCGGCGCCATCTGCCGTTGCGGCGTCTCAGCCATCGTCGATTTCGCCACCTCCGTTGGACGAGGCATTGCGGGCGACCGTCGCTTCTCTGACGCCCGCAGCATCGACTTCGACCGGCCAGATCTGGCCGGCGCCGATGCCGGCCGATTCCTTCACTTTGGCAAACTTGCCCCTTGAGCCTGGATCGGGACCGCCACGCGTCGCTGGTTCTCCGAGCACGCGTATTGCAGCATCAGAGGCTGCCCTCGGCGACATTCGCCCGCATACGGTTATTCCTGGTAACAAATCCAATTTTATCGCCGCCGCTCGCCGCGCCGCTCAGGCCGCAGGACAGGATCCGCGGGGGCGTCCCTCGCGCCCGGATATGTCCAGAACCAATACCGGCGCGGGTCCGGCGCCGCATGGCAGAGCCGCACGTGTCAAATCTCTCTTCCTTGCGGCGAGTATCATCGCGATTGTCGTCGGGTCGTTCCACTTTGCAGGCAATGTCTTCGATTTCAGCGTTTTCGATTCGAAGAGCGCCAAGGTTGCGACAGAGCCCGAGGCCGATCCCGAGACAAGCGAAAACTCGGTACCATCGACCGAGACCGAGACCGTTGCCGGCCTTCCCGGTGATCAGCCGCCGCCAGCAAACCCGGCGGAATTCGACAGCCCCGCCGGCCGCCACGGTGGATAGCGATATTACTGCCAGCCTTTTGGCCCCGCCGGTCCTGCCCAGTCTGACGCCCGCGTCTCCGCCGAGTATCGGTGTCCCGCCAAATCCGCCGTCGCCGGTTTTGAACCATATGCTACAGGGCGGGGCCTCCCTGTTGGACCCACCGGCATTGAATTTGCCCAAGCCCACGCCGAGAGCTTCCGCTCCGAGCGAAGTCACTGGATCCATAACGCGTACACCGTCCGGTGCAACGCCCAAGCAACCAGCAGAGTCCCAGGCGAAACCACCGGCCGCCGACCGGCTGCCGGTTGGCATAGGCGGCCCTCAACTCCGCAGTGCCGCGCTCGCCGGCGACGCGGGCGCGGCCTATGAAATCGCTTTGCGTTTCGTTGAAGCGCGCGGCGTCTCGGCAAACCTGGAGGAAGCCGCGCGCTGGTTCGAGCGCGCTGCGAGCAAGGGCCTGGCCCCGGCCCAATTCCGCTACGCGAGCATGCTCGAAAAAGGTCAGGGTGTAAAAAAGGACCTCACAGCAGCCCAGAAGCTCTACATTGCGGCAGCGGGCAAAGGTCACGCCAAAGCCATGCACAACCTCGCCGTCCTGTATGCCGAGGGTATCGACGGCAAACCTGACTACACCAACGCAGCCGAATGGTTCCGCAAGGCCGCAGAGCTCGGCGTCGCGGACAGCCAATACAATCTCGGCGTTTTGGCTGCCAGGGGCCTTGGTACCGAGAGAAACATCGCCGAGTCCTACAAATGGTTTGCCCTCGCCGCCGCCCAAGGTGACCGTGATGCAGGGCGCAAACGCGACGAAGTCGCCGCCCACCTCGACGCTCAGGCGCTGGCAGCCGCCCAGCAAGCCGTGAAAAACTTTACGCCGGCGGTACAACCGCCGGCCGCCATCACTGTCCCTGCCCCTGTGGGCGGCTGGGACCGGGTTACGCCGTCCTCCGAGAAGCCGCGAGCCGGCGGGCCGCTTTCGATCAGCGCGTTCAACTCAGGAAAACTGTGAACGGCCGCGGCCTACCACCGAGAATGCTGATCTTTCGCAGATTTATCGGCTAAATTCGAGCGGCGTCCGGACCAGCCGGCATTTCAAACCCGTCATTCGCTGCGCATCCGTTGTCGTTTGTGCGGGTTTCGGTGTTAATTCTCATATGAGCTGGCGGGATGCGGAGCTGACCGCTCGTGTGTTTGGCTTAACCGTTGGACGGACCGCTTGCAGATCTATCTTCCCATCGCCGACCTGCCCGTGAACGTCTTCCTCGTGCTGGGGATGGGGCTCGCGGTCGGCTACATCTCCGGCATGTTTGGGATCGGCGGCGGCTTCCTCATGACGCCGCTCCTCATTTTCATAGGTATTTCACCTGCAGTCGCTGTTGCAACTGTATCAAGCCACATCGCGGCATCGTCATTCACCGGTGCGATCAGTTATTGGCGCAAGCGTTCGCTTGATGTCGCGCTTGCGATGATGCTCCTCAGTGCCGGTATTGTCGGCACCGCCACCGGTGTCTGGCTGTTTACCGAGTTGCGGGCGCTCGACCAACTCGACCTGGTCATCGGACTCTCATACGTTACCCTGCTCACGATTGTCGGCGGGATGATGATCTATGAAAGCGTGCGTGCGGTGATGCGCACGCGCCGCGGCATGCCCGCAACCTTACGCCGTCCCGGGAGTCATACGTGGCTTCATGGGCTGCCATTCAAGATGCGGTTCAAACGATCCAAAATCTACGTGTCGGCAATCCCCGTCTGGGCAATTGGATTTGTTATCGGATTTGTCGGCGCAATCATGGGCATCGGCGGTGGCTTTCTTCTAGTGCCAATGCTCATTTATTTCCTGCGCGTGCCGACCGCGACCGTGATCGGCACCTCCATGATCCTGACACTGATCACCATGGCGTCCGCAACTGTGATGCATGCGGCCACCAACCATCTCGTGGATGCAGTACTGGCGCTGATCCTGATGATCGGAGGCGTTATCGGTGCGCAATTCGGTGCGCGGACGGGGCAAAAAATGCGGGGCGAACGACTGCGCCTGCTGCTTGGTCTGCTGGTGTTCGCAGTGGGTATGCGCTTCGCCTATGAGCTGGTGGTACAGCCCGACGATCTCTATTCGCTTCGTTATGTCGAGACCGGATGATGCGGCAGCTGGCAGCGGCATTTGCAATCATCGTCTTGGCGTGTGGGGTAACCCCCGCTGCCGCCGAAAGGCTGGTTGTTTCGCTCTCAAACCACCGCGTCGCAGTGACCTCGAGCTTCATTGGCGAGGAATTGGTTCTGTTCGGTACGATTGAACCGGATTCGCCGTCGAATTCCCTGCGCCCACCATATGATCTCGTGGTCACGGTTACGGGCCCACGCCAGACCCTGCGCACGCGCCGCAAACAGCGAATGTTCGGAATTTGGGTCAATGTCAATTCGCGAGAGTTCGTAAGCGTACCGTCGTACCTTGCGGTATTGAGCAACCGCCCCGTGGGCGACATTGCGAACCAGGATACATTGCGGCGTCTGCAGGTTGGTCTCGACTATTTTTTGCTGCCCCAGCGGATCGGTCCCGACTTTGCCGATACGGTTCGCGACGACCCGTTTCGCCTCGCCTTTGTACGCCTCAAGACCCAGCAGGGGCTCTATCGTGAATCGGGCACCGCTGTGACGTTCCTCACCCCAACTGTTTTTCGTGCTGCTATCCCGATGCCTGCGGCGGTGCCAACCGGCAGCTACGAAATTGAAGTCGAGTTGTTCGCGAGCGGCAATCTTGCGGCCCGCACGAACACCGCCCTTGAAGTGATCAAGACCGGCTTCGAGCAATATGTCGCCGACGCCGCACGCGATAATGGCCTCCTCTTTGGAATGGCAACCGCGATGATGGCGCTCCTCATCGGCTGGTTTGCCAGTATCGTGTTCCGGCGCGACTAGGACGCGGCTTCAATCACTGTGGGAACACCGGGCTGAAGCATCCGCAAACGCGGCTCAATTCCTAGCGCCTTAAAGGCGGTTTGCAGATCGTCTCCATTTTGTTTGAAATGCATCCAGCCTTCGTAGTGAACAGGCACGACCAAGGCGTCGGGGAATGCGCGCGCGGTTTCGATGGCATCATTGGTGTCCATAGTGAGATGAAACGGTCCACGCGTCTGGGCTGAGCCGGCAAACAGCAGCACGGTCCCGATCCTGAAACGGCGTGCGACTTCGGCAACGCCCTCGTACCAGACGGTATCGCCGGTGACGTAAACAGACCGGCTTGGTTCCTCTGGAAGCGTGAGCACAAAACCAATCACGTCACCGGACAGCGGCTCGATCCCGGCGGGACCGTGCCGGGCGGGAGTACCGGTAATCTGGATCGACCTGCCGTCCGGCATAGACAATATGATTGCCTGCCACGGGGCCACTCCGACAGCCCTGCCACCGAGGCGCTTGGCGCCAGCCGTCGTGGTGAAGACGCGCGGAACATTGCTCAGAAATTCCCGGCCCGACGTGTCGAGATTGTCGGCATGCTGGTCGTGACTGAGCAGCACAGCATCGAGTGGACCGATTTCGGATGGCCCAATCGCCGGGCGCGACGTTTTGGTCAAAGTGACGTGTGGCAAGCGGTATTCGCCGGGATCGTCGAGGGTCGGATCGGTCAAGAAGCGAAATCCACCGATTTCGATGAGCGCGGTAGGGCCGCCGATCAATGTGATGCGCGGTTCTGTCATGGCTAAATCTCCCTTTGTCATAAACGGATCGAAGCTGGCCGGGTCACGAGGTAAATGCCGATGACGACGGGAACGATCCCGAGCAGATCTGATGGCGCCACATGTTCGCCGAGCAGCAGCCAGCCGAACAACATTCCGAGCGGCGGCATCAGAAAGTGGTAGGAACTCGCCGCAGTGGCACCCGAGACCTTCAGAATCTGAAACCAGAGAAGATAGGCGAACGCCGACACGGCAAGCACAAGATATGCAAGTGAGGCGAGCAGGCGCCAGCTCGGGACGACATCACTGACGCTTTCGAAGCCAAGAGCAAAAGGAAGCGTTGCCACTCCGGCGGAGAGGCTCTGCACGCCGTTTCCGATCCAGAACCCGTCCTTCGGCGCAAACAGCTTGAACAAAATCGTGCCCCCGACGAGCGAGAAAAGGGCCGCGACCGTGAACAGGATACCGCGCAGACTTTCGGTTCCGAGTGACAAGCGGTTCGACACGATGAACACGACACCGCCAAACCCGAGCAACAAGCCTACAAGCTTGGGCCATGTCATCCGCTCACCAAGGAGCGCGACAGCAAGGACGGCGATAACAATAGGATTCGAACTGGCAATGACCGTGGAGAGACCAGCCGATATTTCGCGCAATCCGACATAGCCCAGGCCAAGGTACAGTGCCTGGTTGGCAACGCCGAGCGCTGCGAACAAGAGAATGTCGCGGCGCGTCAGGGTCCAGGCCCGCCGCGAGAGAAGGGCAACCCCCAGCACCAGCACGCCCGCGGCCAGAAAGCGCGCGGTCAATAGAAGCAACGGTGGACAATCGGCGATCGCCATCTTGGCGACAGCGAATGCGGAACTCCAAAGCACACAGAAGGCTGCAACCATGAATGGAAGCGAGGCGGTGGCCGATAACGGCCGGCGAACCTGCGGGATTGTGGCTGCGAAATGCATGACATACTCCTTGTGCACCGCAGCAAATAAGCCCTCCCCTTCACATTTGGAAATTAAATGATAGAATATATGGCAGTCGTTTTATAAATGGGCGTAAAACCATGATGGATATTGGGCTTCTTCGGAGTTTCGTCTCCGTTGTCGATGCCGGAGGCTTCACCCGCGCGGGGGAACGCGTTCACCGCACCCAGTCAACTGTCAGTCAACAGATCAAGCGGCTGGAAGACATGTTGGGCCGGCCGCTCCTCGAACGAAACGGCAAGCAGGCAACGTTGACCCAGGAGGGGGAGCGGCTTCTGTCCTACGCGCGGCGGATTCTCGCGCTTGAACAGGAAGCGCGCGATGTTGTCGCGCGGCCCGTCGCGGATGGCATCTTGCGGCTCGGCATCCCGGAAGATTTTGCTGCCTATCGGCTGCCGGAATTGCTGTCCGATTTCGCACGCTCGCGTCCGAGCTTACGGCTCGACGTCCGCTGCGGGTTGAGCGTCACGCACCAGCGCGCGCTCGAACGTGGCGAACTCGACCTCGCATTGTTTAAGCGCAATGCCGGGCAAGGCGACGCAATTGCAGCGTGGCCGGAACGGCTGCAATGGGTCACGAGCCGGAAAAATCCGGTCGACCTCAGGCGCGATCCGGTGCCGCTCGCCGTCGCCGAACAAGGATGCCTTTACCGCGAACGGCTGATTCACGCGATCGAGGCGGCCGGTCGAACCTGGCATGTCGCCTACACCAGTCCAAATCTTACCGGCATTCAGGCGGCAGTTTCGGTAGGACTGGGCGTAAGTATTATTCCGGAGATCGCGGTCCGCGAAGACCACCGCATCATCGATCCAACGCGCGGATTCAAGCCAATCACTGACACAGAGATGGTGTTGGTCGCGGCCGAGAATGCAAGCCCCGCGACGCGTCGTCTGGCTGAACTGCTCGCCGAATTTTGTGAGGGACTCGGTTCGCGCAAAGTGGCCTGATCGGCCACATTTTCAGTCCGGCATGCAGCGCTTTGCGGCAAATGTGTAAAGCCGGTTCTCACCGAGCAAATGGACGGTGAAGGCCAGCGTGCCGAACAGGTCAGCGAATACCGCGTTGCGAATATTGAGGCCGCCCGTAAATGCACCGAAGGCGGGCATATTCAGCCGCATTGCGTCCGCGGCAAAGCAGCGCCGGCTCACGGTCCGTCCGCGATGCGAAACGCGCGCGACTGGATGCAAATGCCCGCTGATCTCGCCCGCCGCACCAGTCGGCAAGTGACGAAAAGTCAACGGCCCCGACACCATCACATCGCTAAATACACCGCCAATGCCGCATGCGGGCTCCGGATCGTGGTTGCCGGTGATCCATACCCATTCGCGGCCGCGCTGCATGATGAGCAACAACTCGCGATCTTCATTGGAAAGACGCGCCGACCCGCCGCCATCGTGAAAACTGTCTCCCAAGGCAACGACACAGCGGGGCGCATAGTTCGTGACCAAGCGCGCAAGCTGCGCGATCGTCGCCGCGGTATCGTAAGGCGGCATTAGCACGCCGCGGCTGGCCAGACTTGAGCCTTTCTCAAGATGCAGGTCGGCGACCACCAAGATCCCCTGCTCAGGCCAATAGAGTGCGCCGCCGGGAGCGGCGAGCAAAGACATGCCGGCGATGCCCACGATGCGCTCCGGCCTTGCGGTGACTGCTTCGCGCAAATGAGCCGGAAAATTCAACGCATCGCCTCCTTGATCAGCTGGTCGGCAGCTTCGGCCAACAAACTGTCCGCCGCTTCGCCATAGACAGTCTCGCGCCCGATTTCCAGCAATACCGGAACGGAAAGCGGTGAGACATGGTCGAGTTCTTTATGGATGATTCGCCCCTTGATGCGCGAGAGCATTTCTCCGAGACGTTTGATGTCGAGGAGGCCGGTCGCAGCATCGGCGCGCGCAGCCCGCAGCAAAATGTGGTCCGCCTGATGCTTGCGCAGCACGTCATAGACGAGATCGGTCGAAATTGTCAGCTGACGCCGCGATTTTTCCTCGCCCGGAAAGCGCTTTTCGATCAGCCCGGAAATAATTGCACAGCTGCGGAATGTGCGCTTCATCAGCGCCAATTCGGCAAGCCAGGCTTCCAGATCATCGCCGAGCATGTCTTCATCGAAGAGTTGAGCGAGCGACAGGTCGCCGCGCGCAAGGTGCAACGCCACGTCGCCAAGCCCCCAAACCGCAAGCGCGTATTCATTGGCCACAAAGCCGAGTGGCCTCAGTCGCGCCCGTTCGAGACGCCGGGTGAGCAGCATACCGAGCGTCTGATGCGCCAAGCGGCCTTCGAAGGGATAGCAAACCAGGTAATATTTGGCGGCGCGCGGAAATGTTTCGACGAGCAAATCCCCCGCCTTGGGCAAGAGCGAGCGCCATTTCTGGATTTCGAGCCACTCCCTCACTTGTTCAGGTAAGGCGCCCCAGGCCTCCGGCTTCGCCAACAACGCCCTCACACGCGCGGCGAGGTAGGTCGAAAGTGGGAATTTGCCTCCTTCGTATGCTGGCACCTTTGGATCCGTGGCATTGGCGCGTGAGACATAGACCTCGTCTTCGCCAAGCGCCTCGTATTTGAGGATTTCACCGGCGAATACGAATGTATCCCCCGGCGACAGCGTCTCGATGAAATACTCCTCGACTTCGCCGAGAATGCGTCCGCCGCGCGGGACCACGGCGCCGCTCCGGCGCGAGCGGACAAGTCGCACCTTGATCATGTCGGCCTCGACGATCGTGCCGACATTCATGCGATAGCGCTGTGCGATCCGCGGGTGTGTGATGAGCCAGCGGCTGTCCTTGCCTTGCCTGATCTTGGCGAAGCGCTCATAGGCCTTGAGTGCATAGCCGCCGGTCGCCACGAAATCGAGCGCTGCGTCGAAATCAGCACGCGTGAGGTCGGCATAGGGCGCTGCGGCACGCACCTCTTTATAAAGTTCGTCGCTCAGGAATGGAGCGCCTACGGCGCGGCCCAGGATGTGTTGCGCAAGCACGTCAAGAGCGCCAATGCGCGGCGGTGGTGTATCTTGCGCGTTTTCGGCAACTGCATCGATCGCCGCGCGGCATTCCAGAACTTCAAACCGATTGGCGGGCACCAACACCGCTTCGGATGGTTCGTCGAGTCGGTGGTTCGACCGTCCGATCCGCTGCATCAGGCGTGAACATCCCTTGGGGGCTCCGACGTTAATAACCAGATCGACATCGCCCCAGTCAACGCCGAGATCCAAGGATGACGTGCAAACCACCGCGCGCAATTTTCCTTTTGCCATGGCGTCTTCGACGCGACGGCGTTGCGCGACGTCGAGCGAGCCATGGTGGAGCGCGATAGCGAGATTGCCGTCATTCACGCGCCAGAGTTCCTGAAAAAGAAATTCCGCCTGGCTCCGCGTATTGACGAATACCAGCGTCGTCGTGTGCGAGTTGATAAGTGCATAGATCTCGCGGAGTGCATGGCGTGCGGAGTGCCCGGCCCAGGGCAAATGCTCTTCCGTATCGAGCATGGCCACGCGCGGCTGCGCGCCGGATTCGGCTACCACCAGGTCGGCACGTGCTTCACCAGACAGAGGTTGTGGAACCAGAAAGCGACAAAGATCCGCGGGCTCGGCGACTGTCGCAGAGAGCCCGACGGTAGTCAGCTGAGGAGCCAGCTTGAACAATCGCGCGAGGCCGAGTGAAAGCAGATCGCCCCGCTTGGAGGTAACCAAGGAGTGTAGCTCATCGAGAATCACCCGCCGTAGACTACCGAACATGTAGGGTGCATCGGCGCTGGCGAGCAGGAGCGCGAGTTGCTCGGGCGTGGTGAGCAGGATATCCGGCGGGTCGCGGCGTTGACGCTGACGCTTGGATGCCGGGGTGTCGCCGGTGCGCGTTTCGAGCCGCACGGCTAACTCCATCTCCTTTACGGGAGTTTCAAGGTTACGGGCGATGTCGACGGCCAACGCTTTCAATGGTGAGATGTAAAGAGTGTGGAGGCCCTGCGAAGGCGCGAATGCTCGTCCCGTCGGTTTCAGGTTTCTCGTCCCCCTGCCGCGCTCGCTCAGTTTGACAAGCGTCGGGAGAAAGCCCGCAAGCGTCTTGCCCCCGCCGGTCGGCGCGATCAGCAGCGTCGATCGTCCAGCGCCGGCCTTAGCGAGCAGCTCCAGCTGATGCTCGCGCGGTTGCCAACCGCGGCTCGCGAACCAGCGCGAGAATGCCGGCGGCAGGAGTTCCGTCTGACCAAGTTCGAGCAGCGGCACGGTCAATTCAATATTCTCGCTCATCCTTGCCGGTTGTGTTGCGGCGATCCACGGCGTTCTCTTGACAGCAAAGCAAGACGCAGATGCCCGACACAAGACCGAGCCAACATGGCTAGATCCGCGCGAGGACAATCAGTCCTGGCACCGGCGCTCCTTTTTCGGTGCGTGTAGAAGCCGGATTGAGGCTCAGCACGTTCAATCCGGCTCCGGTCAATGCGGATTGTACATGCATTTGACTATGAGCGTATCGCAACGTCTCGCGCAGGATGATTCCATCATCATCATGCGTTTCGACACTAAAAGCGATCTCGCCTCGTGGCGCCAGAATCTGCGCCACGGCCTTGAACACCGGTGCGAGGTCGTCGAAATACATAAAAACGTCGGCGGCGAGTACAAAGTGATAACGCGCTTCGATCTTAGCCTCGCTGGCAAGAAAATCGGCGACCTCGGCTTCAATCAGCCGATCGTACAGGCCTTTCGCGCGCGCCTGCGCCAGCATGCCTGGTGAAAGATCGACGCCCACAAGCCAATCGCTATAGGGCCGGAATGGAAGCGCCGCGAGTCCGGTGCCGCAACCGAGATCGAGCACTGAACCAAATTTCATTGGCCCTTCAGAATGCAACTCGACAACGGCGCGAAACAGCAGTTCCGGCGCGCGGTAGCTCAATCCCTCCGACAGCGCTTTGTCGAATGCGGGGGCGTAACCATCAAACAGCGTTCGAATATATCCTTCGGGCATCGCCCCGATGGAACACGCGCCGAGGCGGGCGAGTTGGAGGGCAGCACCGTGGCGGTCCGCAGGGTCGGCCGCCCTCGCCGCTTCAAAGGCCGCGATCGCGCCGACCCGATCGTTCATTTGCGAACGCACCTGACCAAGTGCGAACAAGGCGGCGGCATAGCCAGGCGCGAGTTCGAGCGCCTGCACCAACAGGTCGGCAGCCCCGGTAAGGTCGCCCCTGGCCTCACGGTCGCGCGCCCACTCGAAACGCCGGTCGGCGATCAGATTGCCCGATGACAGGTGGATTCGTTGCAGTTGCAATGCCCGGAACCTCGGTTGCCCGTGTCGTCAATTTTAGTGCATATCTCTAGGCTATGCGCGTGATAGTATCGGGCCCTTGCGAGGACATGACAGACCATGAGCAACGAAACCGTATCGAGGGTTTTCGGAGGTTCGCCACTGGGAGTATTGGCGCGACTCATTCTGGTATCGATCCTGGTCGGCGTGATCCTGTCGGCGCTCGGACTTGACCCATTCGATATCGTGCACAGCATTGAGCGGCTCATCCGCACCCTGTGGAATATGGGCTTCGACGCATTCCGCTGGCTATGGCGCTATTTCCTGCTTGGCGCCGTGATCGTGATCCCAATCTGGATCCTTGTCCGGCTGTTCAATGCGCCGCGCGGGCGCTAGCTGGGCCAGCTTTCCGCAGTAATCGCGGCTGCGTCGCCCCCAACCATCGAGGCGAGCGAATTGCGATGTCCACGCTTGAGGGCTGCCGTAAGGTCCGCCTTGATTTCTGTCACGACACCTAAGCCGCGATAGACCAATCCGGAATAGATTTGCAGCAGCGTTGCGCCTGCCTTGATTTTGGCGATGGCGGTTGCACCGGAATCGACGCCGCCGACACCAACCAAGGGGAATGCACCTTCCGCACGCACGAATGTTTCGGCCAACATGCGGGTTGCAAGCTTGAATAAGGGCCGTCCCGATAGTCCGCCCTGTTCGCGCGCTTTTTCGTGTTCGCGCAACGCTGTTGGCCGTGAGGTCGTCGTGTTACCGACAATCATGCCGTCAACTGAACGTCTGCGAGCGACGCCGACAACGTCATCCAGTTCAGACAAGGTCAGATCGGGGGCAATCTTGAGCAGCACGGGGGTCAAGCCTGCGCGCTGACGTACGCGTTCGCGGGCATCGAACACGCGGGCAAGCAGATCATCGAGCGCCTCTGCCTGCTGCAAATCGCGCAGACCGGGCGTATTGGGTGACGACACATTGATGGTGAAATAGCTCGCAACAGATGCAAAAGTTTCGATCAGTCGAGCATAGTCCGCGGCGCGGTCAAGGGTGTCGCGATTGGCGCCGATATTGACGCCGACGATACCGCCGATGCTGCGGCGGGCGGCGAGACGCCTATGAGCTGCGGCCGCTCCTTCACTATTGAATCCGAGCCGGTTGATTATGCCCTCATCCGCTTCCAGTCGAAACAGCCGCGGCTTTGGATTTCCGGCCTGCGCCCGCGGCGTGATGGTTCCGACTTCGACGAATCCGAACCCTAGACGCAATAATGCATCCGGCACCTGAGCGTTCTTGTCGAAGCCGGCGGCCAGCCCGACCGGATTCGGAAACTCGATTCCGAAAGCGCGCACGCCAAGTTCCGCGGAATCGGCGGGTGCTTTCGCGAGTGGCACGTATCGTAGTGCCCTCACCGCAAGCGCGTGCGCATCCTCCGGTTCCAAAGCCCGCAGGAATGTGCGGGAAATGCGGTCAAAAAGGCCGATCACAGCGCGGGACTCCGGATTTGCGTGCCAATCGACCCTATCGGCGCGCCCGAGGCTTATTCAAGACGTCAGTCACAGGAAAGTATTGCGGCGTGGGGGCGACTCAAGGCTATAATTCCTATCAATCGGAACTTCAGTCCCGTTCGGTGTCGCGATGGCTATGCTCACCCATAATCAGATTTGGACGGCTATCGACCGGCTAGCGTCCCGTTCCAAGCTTTCGCCATCGGGTCTTGCCAAGAAGGCCGGCCTCGACCCCACCACTTTCAACAAATCAAAACGCGTCACCCCGGAAGGCAGACCGCGCTGGCCTTCGACTGAATCCGTGGCCAAGGCGCTGCAGGCGACGAGCACGAAATTCGACACTTTCGTCACCTTGATTAGCGACAGTGGCAAGCCGGCGATGCACAGTGTACCGCTAATTGGTTTTGCGCAGGCCGGTGCCGGAGGGTTCTTCGACGACGGCGGATTTCCGTTAGGCAAAGGTTGGGAAGAAATCGCTTTTCCTGCTGTAACGGACGAGCACGCCTATGCGCTCGAGATTTCGGGCAATTCGATGAAGCCGGCCTATCGCAGCGGCGATGTTATCATCGTTTCGCCAGGGGCTGCGGTGCGCAAAGGCGATCGGGTCGTGGTCAAGACTCGTGATGGCGAAGTCATGGTCAAGGAACTCAAACGCAAAACGGCAAAATCGATCGAACTCAAATCGCTCAATGCCGAACATCGCGACCGCACATTATCCATGTCGGATATTGTTTGGGTCGCGCGTATCGTCTGGGCGAGTCAGTGATGCTTCCAGCCACTAGGAGGAACAGCGATGACTTCAACGTTTCATTCAAGCGCGTGCACCTGCTGCACCGGCATCCAGAGCAAACAATTTGACCGCAGGCGCTTCCTGCGTCTTTCGGGTGGCGCCGGGTTGATTGCGATGTATCCGGGGCTTGTACTTGGAGCCACCGGAAAATATCAGGCAATGCTTCTATCCTGCATCGATCCGCGCTTTCCCGAGCCGACAATCAGGTACATGGAAATGCGTCACTTGAGAGGTCAATACAGCCAATTCACTGTTGCAGGTGCCGCAATCGGCGTCGTGGCTCCGGCATTCAAGGATTGGGCCAATACATTCTGGGACAATCTTGCCGCTTCAATCGAGCTGCATAACATTCATAAAGTGATCGCGATCAATCACCGCGATTGCGGCGCAGCAAAGATTGCATATGGACCGGAGAAGGTCGCAAACGCCGCGATTGAAACCGAAACGCACCGGTCCGCGCTGATGGAATTCCGAAAAGAAGTCGGCGATCGCCATCCCAAGCTTGCCGTCGAGACCGGCCTAATGGCGCTCAATGGCAAGACTGAGATGTTCAGCTAGAATTTCGACGACATTCATTTTCTTTACGCGCTGCGCGCCAACGCCCCGTCGATCATATCGATCGTATTCTGGAGGCCGTAAACAGCCACGAATGATCCAAAACGCGGGCCTTTTTCCTGGCCGAGCAATACCTGATAGAGCAGGTTGAACCAGTCAAGCGAGACCCCCGGCTTGCCATCCTTTGCTTTTTTCTTTTGGTCGAGGAACGGCTCGCGACGACCGACTTCGTAGACGACGTTCTGGATCACCTCCGCCGTTACATCGGCCTCCAATTGCGAGAGGGCGTCACGCAGATCAATCAGGGCCGCGCGCTCGCTATCATTCGGCTCGCGGAATTTCTTCTCCGGCAACACGAAGTCACGGAAATAATGAATCGCATAGTCGACAAGCTGATTGAGCTTGGGATGCGTTTGCGGCGTCACGCCCGGCCGATAGCGGCCGATGAAGCCCCACAGCGTATCGGCGTTTTCGGCATTCGATGACGATACCAGAGTAAGCAGCATGGCAAATGAAATAGGCATCTCAATCTTTGGTGGGTTGCCGGCATGTATATGCCAGATCGGATTCGAGAGCCGCTGACGCGCATCCTGCCGCTCATAGCCGTCAAGAAACTGGTAGTACTCATCGACGTTTCGCGGGATCACATCGAAGTAAAGGCGCTTCGCCGCCTTCGGCTCACGATACATGAACAGCGAAAAACTCTCCGGGCTGGCATAGCGCAGCCACTCATCGATGGTGAGGCCATTGCCCTTTGACTTGGAGATTTTCTGGCCTTTCTCATCAAGGAACAGTTCGTAATTGAAACCCTCGGGTGCGTTGCCGCCCAACGCCCGACAGATCTCGCCTGATAGCTTCACTGAATCGATCAGATCCTTGCCGGCCATTTCGTAGTCGACGCCGAGTGCGACCCAGCGCATCGCCCAGTCCGGCTTCCATTGCAGTTTGCAACATCCGCCGGTCACCGGCGTGCTCACATGTCGTTTTGTGTCGGGTTCCTCGTAGGTAATCGTTCCGGCCTTGGCGTCATGCGCGATCACCGGGACCTGGAGAACAATGCCAGACTTGGGGTCAATTGGAAGAAAAGGTGAGTAAGTCGCCGCTCGCTCCTCGCGAAGTGACGGCAGCATGATCGCCATCACCTCGTCGAAGCGCGCCAGCACCTTCAGCAGTGCCTGATCGAAGCGGCCCGATTTGTAGCACTCGGTCGACGACAGGAATTGGTACTCGAAGCCGAAGTGATCGAGAAATGCCCGCAGGCGCGCATTGTTGTGGTCGCCGAAGCTTGGATGCGTGCCAAACGGGTCCGGGATCTTTGTCAGCGGCTTGCCGAGATGCTGTGCGAGCATCTCCTTGTTCGGGACATTGTCGGGGACTTTGCGCAAACCATCCATATCATCCGAAAAAGCGATTAGTCGCGATTTCACTTTGTCGTCAGTCAAAACACGAAAGGCATGGCGAACCATGGTTGTGCGCGCGACCTCACCAAACGTGCCGATGTGCGGCAGGCCAGATGGCCCGTAGCCCGTCTCGAATATCACCTCATCCTTCGGGTGCTTCTTGAGCCGCGCGACGATTTTCCGCGCTTCCTCGAACGGCCAGGCGGTCGATTGCTCGGCGACTTGGCGAAGGGAAATAGCGGTTTCAGCAACTGCCATCAGGATCTCCGGGCCGCGGACACTAGAAATGCCACGCGGAAACGTCAAATTCGCGGCCTAGAACGGACTGACGGGAAAATAACGCAACCACAGATCCGTAAAACGCCCCTTTTCCCAGAGCCGGAACAGCGCCCAATTAAATGCCTGCCGCAGCAGGTCATTGCCGCGTTTCACTGCAATGCCGACGCCCTCGCCGAAAAAGCGGCTTTCGAGATAAGGCCCGCCACGAAATGCGCAGCAGTTTGCCGAGTCAGTGCCATTGAGCCAAAAGGCGAGTGACACGCCGTCGCCGAACAGGAGATCGACCTCACCCCGCTTAAGCGCGAAGCGTGCGGCGTCCGCATCCGGATAGGAATGAAGTTCGGCCTCGGTGAAGAGCGTCTTGAGATAAGCCTCGTGTGCGGTGCCGCCAACAACAGCAATCTTTTTTCCCTCCAGAGCTTCCGGCCGGACATCCTCGATCGTGCTGTCGCGCCGCGCGACGAAACGCGCGGGCGTGCGGTAGTATGGATCGCTGAAGTCGAGGCGCGAGCGCATTTCAGGCGTCTCGGCAATAGAAGCGATGATGGCATCCCCGTTATTCGTATTGAGCGCGTTGATCAACGTATCGAACCGCCGCTGTTGCACCGTGCAAGCAACCTTGAGCTCTTCGCAGATCAACCGCGCCAGATCGACGTTGAAACCAACGGGTGCGCCGTCCGGACCGGCGTAGTTGAAGGGCGGATAGTCGGTTTCGGTGAGAAAGCGGATGATGTTGATCCGCGAGAGGTCCGGCCGTTCGGGTCGCCGTCGCGGATCCCAGAAGCCTGGCACTGCCATGGGGTCGGCCACTACAGCGGGTGTTGCAGGCACAGCTGGGCCGACAGCAGGCGCCGTCGGGGAAGGTTGCCTCGGCACCGGCTCTTGCGCATGCGCGACGGTGGCGGTGAGAGCGAGGGCCGTCATGGCAAGCGCGCACACAATACTGCGCGACCGATGCATGCCGAAATCGAAGCCCATCCAAACAACCCTTCCCCGAATTGGCGGCGAACATATCATCGCCGTGGCAACGGGCTAGTCATATTCGGACAAGATTCGTGGCAGACAGGACGACCGCCGATCATGCACCTGTCAGATGTTTCTCGATCTCGTGCACCGGCATTTTGACCAGATCCCTATCAACCTCCGCGCGGACCGCGCCTTTCAGAGCGTGCGAATAGGCGGGCCGGATCATGCCGAGCGCGCGAGGAGGCGCCACCATGATCAGCGATTTTGTTTTGCCGGCGACAATCGCGCCGTCCAGATGATTGGCCAATTGCACAAGAAATAGCCGCTCCGACTGGTCGTGCCAGTCGGTCTGTTCGACAGAGCTGCGTGTATTGCCGGCAGAACTGTGTGTGCGGCCAGGGGCATCCGCGCCCATTGCGTGGGTCGGCAAATCTTTCTGTTCAAAGACCTTGATCATCTTGAGGTTGGGAAATTTGGCGTCGCCGGCATTCTCGAGCACCAGCGCTTTTGCGCCATCACAAACAATAACCCACTCACCATGGCGTATCATCAATTCGGACATCGGCTACCTCCACATTCACGCTGAAATCTACACGGAGTGCGAAACCGGCAACTTGTTCTGAATCAAACTCCGAAATCTCTATTTTGTTGCCGAATCGAGCGTCAGTTAGTGCCATCAAGGAGGCGGCGGGCAATAACCTGTGCCTGAATCTCGGCGGCGCCTTCGAATATGTTCAGGATGCGGGCGTCGCACAGTATGCGCGAGACCGGAAATTCCAATGCAAACCCGTTGCCCCCATGCACCTGCACGGCGTTGTCGGCAGCGGCCCATGCGACCCGCGCGGCGAGAAGCTTTGCCATCCCGGCTTCCAGATCGCAGCGGCGCCCGGAGTCTTTCTCACGCGCAGCATGATAGGTAAGTTGACGCGCGATCATGATTTCCACGGCCATCATGACAATTTTGTCGGCTACTCGGGGAAAACCGATGATTGGGCCGCCGAATTGCACGCGGCTGTGCGCGTAATCCAGCGCCTGCTCCATGGCAGCCTGTGCGACGCCGATCGCACGCGCTGCAGTCTGAATGCGGGCGGATTCAAATGTCTGCATCAGCTGCTTGAAACCGAGCCCCTCGGCACCTCCAAGGAGATTTTCCGCTTTCACTTCGAAGCCATCGAACGCTATCTCGTATTCCTTCATGCCCCGATACCCCAGCACCTCGATTTCGGTGCCGCTCATTCCAGGCGCCGGAAAGGGATTGCGGTCATCGCCACGCGGTTTTTCGGCCAGCAACATCGAAAGGCCGCGATGGCCTGTTTCTTTCGAGTCAGTACGCACCAGCAATGTCATAAGGTCGGCGCGTACCGGGTGAGTAATCCAGGTCTTGTTGCCAAAGATCTTGTACACGTCGCCCTCACGCACCGCTCGCGTCTTGATCGAGGCAAGATCAGAACCGGTATTAGGCTCGGTGAACACCGCGGTCGGCAGGATTTCGCCGGAAGCTATCTTTGGCAGCCATTTATCTTTCTGGGCCGAGGTACCACTTCCCAGAATCAATTCCGCTGCGATTTCCGAACGCGTACCCAGTGAGCCGACACCAATGTAGCCACGTGACAATTCTTCGGAGACCACACACATGGATTCCTTGCCCAGGCCCATACCGCCAAACGCGTCCGGAATCGTGAGACCGAAGACGCCGAGTTCGGACATCTGGGAAATGATCTCCAGCGGTATGTAGCTATTGGTGCGATGCCATGCCTGCGCATTGCCGATGACTTCAGCATCGGAAAATTTTCGCATTTCCTCGCGTATCAATTCCAGAGTGTTGTCGAGGCCGCAAGCGCCAACGGTCGCGCTGCGAGCTTGCTCCATCAACTCAATCAGGCGGGCGCGCCGTTCGGTGGTATTACCCTCGGCAACGAGACTCTCAAGCAGAGGAGCAATGCGCGACGCAGTTTGGGTTGCGGAGAGACCGAGATCGGACAGGCGCACCACTTCACCTTAACTCATCGAGATCCCGCCCGCGACCTGAGCCACATATTCGCCAAGACCAATGCGGACGATCAGCTCCTCGGTTTCGCCAAGGGCTCCATCACGTGTCAGTCGTTCACAATAAGATGCAAGCTGGCGCGCGGCTTCCACGTAAGTCGCAATCCACGCAAGCCCATGGGCGGCGCGCTGCTCGCGATCGAATGACGGCCCCGACACCTTCCCTTTGATCGATACCCGCTCGCGGACCTTTGCCACCGCGTCGGCCAGCAATGCATCAAGGGCGTCGACTGCCTCGCGGGTGAGTCCGATCAATTCACGATTTTTGGCGGGACGGGAGGCAGCGATAGGCATGCAATGCTCGAACGGTGGCGGCCGGTTCACCAATCGACACTACGCGTGCAGTGCACAAAAGCAAAGCGATGCGAAATTCCAAAGGCTTTTGTCATGCTGCGCAGCCAACAGAAGCCAAATTGCTATAAAAATTAACCATTTGGCGCTTTACATAATTACCTCCGCGCAGCGTCGCCTGCCGATTGGCAGCTCCAGAACCAGCCGCATGCCGCCATTTGAGCTATCGCATACGTACAACCGGCTAGCCGGGATGCTCACATCGGTCTCGGTGCGAACCCGCATCATCGTGCTCGCGCTCATTCCGGTTGCAGGCTTCCTGTTCAATGGCCTCACATTTGTTTCGGGCGAAGGCGATGTCGGCGGTGCTTTCCAGTCAGTGTCGAATGCACGCGCGCTCGCGGATGCCAGCCGCGAGTTCAAGATTGCCATCGCCGCAATGCGGATCGCTGCAAAAGACTTCACCGCGGCACCGCATGGCACGCTTGTCGATGCCTTTCTGCAATCTCAGGATATGGCCCTCCGTAGCCTCAATACAATTGCAAGCGCTGCCAGCGGAATGAGCGCTGATGACATCAAGGCGTTGCGCGGCGAACTCGACGGATTGAAGCAAAATTTCGACAAGCTGGTCGCCGAGCAGCGTGCCCTAGGATTCGGCGACAACCAGGGCCTGCGTGGCGAATTGCAAAGCGCCGGCCTTAATATCGAGCGCGCCATTAACGACAACATGACTTGGCTGGCCGATGCCGACGCCAAGGAACTGATGATGACGCTGCTGATCATGCGTCACTATGAAGCCGAGTACCGCCTCAACCCCGCGGAATTGACGCGGCAGGAATTTCAGGGCGCCTATCGAAAATTCACGCAGAAGTTCGCGAACATCGACGGCACGCCCGCAATGAAGACCAAACTCGAGACCGAAGTGAAGCAGTACGCTGAAACCTTCGCGCGCTGGATCGATGTCAGCGACGAGGCGCAGCCGATGCGAGCGCTGATCGACATTGATAGCCAGAACATGCTTCCGCGAGCCGACGCTGTCATTGCGTCGGCGAACACGACGGCGGAGCGGGCGGCAGTCGCTCTCGTAGCGTCGCAGCGTCGCACTCGCAATGGCATAATCGTGGTCGGCATCGCTATGGTGGCGGCCGGGCTTGGCTTTAGTTGGCTAATCGGGCGGAGCATCACGCGGCCCCTCAACGGGCTTGCAACAGTGATGATCCGCCTCGCCGATGGCGACACCACCGCGCGCATACCAGCCACGCGCGCGCGCGATGAGATAGGCGAAATGGCCCGGACCGTTATTGTGTTCCGGGACAATATGATCGAGCGCGAACGGTTGGCCCAGACGCAGGCCGAAGCAAGCCGTACCCGCGAACAGCGCAGCGACATGATTGGGATGACGATTTCGCAATTCAAGCATTCGGTAGAAAGTGCACTCGGTAAGCTGCGCGCGGCGTCGATGAAACTGGAAATGAGTTCGTCAGATCTGAACAAGGCTGCCGATACGGTCTCTTCGGAAACGGATACGGCAAAAAGCCGCGTGGCTGCCGCTTCGGAAAACGTCACGGCCGCTGCAAGTTCGGTTGAGGAATTGGCCGCTTCCATCGGCGAAATCGCTTCTCAGGCGGCCAAGTCCACAGACGTTGCCGGCCGTGCGGTTTCTGAAGCTCAACGTACGGTCACGACCATGACAGAGCTCGGCAACGCCGCTACACGTATTGGCGAGGTGGTCGGGTTGATTCAGGCGATAGCGGGGCAAACAAATCTTCTCGCGCTCAATGCCACCATCGAGGCGGCGCGGGCCGGAGAATCCGGCAAGGGGTTTGCTGTCGTGGCGGCCGAGGTGAAGTCCCTTGCCAGCCAAACCGCCAAGGCGACCGAAGAAATTGCGGAGCAAATCGGCTCGATCCAGTCGGCGGCTGCCGATGCGTCACAGGCCATCGAACAGGTCGATGCAATTATTCGTGAGATGTCGGCAATTGCCACGATGGTTGCGGCCACAGTCGATCAGCAGAATTCGGCCGTTACGTCGATCGCTGAAGGAGTTAGCCGCGCTTCTGGTGAGGCCCGAGTTGGGGCGGATGCGATGAGCCGCGTGGCTGGCGTTACGGCCAAAGCCCGCTCGACGGCCTCCGACGTCAGGGGCCTCGCTGATTCTGTGGCGCTCGAAGCCGAAGGCCTCGACGCACAAGTGCGGCAATTCCTGACCAACGTGCAGGCGGCTTAATTTTTCGTGATTTTAGCGGTCGATGAGGCCGAGAACGGCCTTGCAAAGCGCGCAACAATAGATGATTTGATGGGTTTCCGGCCTGTAGGAGCGCCCATTGAGCGTCTTGAAACGGTCAGTGCGAATTTCAGCCGGCGCTTTCAGGCATTTTACCGACGATGACGGCTGGGCAATCGCGAGTCACATTGCGCTTTCCACGCTCATGGCCCTTTTCCCGTTTTTGATCGTTGTTACCGCACTTGCCGGATTTTTCTTTGGCTCGAAGGAACTTGCCGACGAGGCCGGGCGAATTTTGCTGGAGGCCTGGCCAAAGCAGGTAGCTGCACCAATCGCACTCGATATTAGCGGCGTGCTGACTTCGACCCGCGGCGATGTCCTTACTCTCGGTGTTCTTTTCGCACTCTATTTCGCGTCAAGCGGTGTCGAAAGCCTGCGAATTGGGCTCAATCGCGCCTATCGCATGAAGGAACCACGTGCATGGTGGCTCCTTCGCATTGAATCGGTCGTTTATGTGCTTGTAGGCGCAGTGGCTATTCTGGCGTTTTCATTCCTGGTTGTGCTTGCGCCGCTGATCCTGGCAAAGCTCATGCTTTATATTCCCGGCCTCGATCGATTCGGCGACCTGATAACTTTTGCACGGTACGCTGTCGCGGTAGTCGTGCTGGTGGTCGCTTTGACAATTGTACACTTGTGGCTGCCCGCCGGCCGGCGCTCATTCATGGAAATCGCGCCTGGCATAGTTGCGACTTTGCTGTTGTGGCTTATCACCGGCGCAGCCTTCGGCCGCTACCTCGCCAGCTTCGCCTTTGCCTATGTTTCCATGTATGCCGGCCTGGCGTCGGCCATGGTCGCGCTGGTTTTTCTCTATGCCTGCGCGTCGATATTCATTTACGGCGGCGAATTGAATTTCATGATTTCGCAGGCGCGCACGAAGGCAAACTAGCCGGCCGACGCTTCCTGCGCATCATCAAATGTTTTCAATCCGGCGCGCGGCGCGTTCACCATCACCGCCATGTTGCCGGGCGGATGCTCATTCTTCCACATCTTCATGTGCGCGAGCGGAATACTCTCCCAGCTGAACACCTCACTCATGCACGGATCAATGCGCTGCTCGAGGACAAACCGGTTGGCCTGCGATGCCTGTTTAAGATGAGCAAAATGCGAGCCCTGGATACGCTTCTGCCGCATCCAAACATAACGCGCGTCGAAGGTGAGATTGTATCCCGTCGTCCCGCGCAGAAGACGACCATGCCACCACGCTTTACGACAAGGCACGACACCGGGAATGTCTGTTCGCCGGGATGTTCGAATACGATATCGACGTCGCGCTTGCCTGTTATGTCCCAAATCGCCTTGCCGAAGCGACGGGCTTCCTTGGTCCAATCGCTGTATTCCGGTGAGCTCACCTGCGGCATGGGACCCCAGCACTTGAACTCTTTCCGGTTGATCGCGCCCTTGGCACCGAGGTTGAGGACGTACTCGGCTTTCGAATCATCCGAAACAACCGCAATTGCATTCGCACCGGATGCCGCAACGAGCTGAACACCGAATACGCCAAGGCCGCCGGAGCCTCCCCACACCAGCACATTGTCGCCGGGCTTGAGCGTGTGCGGCGCATGGCCGAACAGCATACGGTAGGCCGTCGCCAGCGTGAGTGTGTAGCAGGCGAATTCTTCCCACGAGAGATGGTTCGCCTTTTGCATAAGCTGACGCGACTGCACGCGGCAAAACTGCGCGAACGATCCATCCGGCGTTTCGTAGCCCCAGATGCGTTGCGACGGAGAAAGCAACGGATCGCCGCCATTGCAGTCTTCATCGTCGCCGTCGTCTTGGTTGCAGTGGACGATGACTTCGTCGCCGACTTTCCAGCGCTTGACCTTGGCGCCGACCGCCCATACCACGCCGGAGGCATCGGAGCCGGCGATATGGAATGGATGCTTGTGACCATCGAGCGGCGAGACCGGTACTCCCAATCCCGCCCAAACGCCGTTGTAGTTGACGCCTGCCGCCATCACATAGACCAGCACTTCGTCATCGGCGATCGGCCAGGTTGGCACGACCTCCAACTGGAAAGATTGATCGGGAGGTCCGTGGCGTTCCTTGCGGATCACCCAGGCGTGCATTTTGCCGGGCACGTGACCGAGCGGCGGAATCTCTCCGATCGCGTAGAGATCCTTGAGCGGAGCCACGGTCCGCACCTTGGCGACTGCCGGCATCGAATTTCTCCCTATCCTGATAACAGTCTGACGCAAACTATGTTGCGTCGCAATATGACCTTTGGCGCTGGAAAAAGTCACACCATCACAAGGGTATAGAGGGCGACCGCGGTATTCGCCGACAATTCCGACCGTCCGGCGTTTAAGGGTTTTGCAATGGCAGGCGGCCTAGCGTGGCGAAAATCACCTCAGAGTGCGGGATGTCCGAACAGATCCTTCGCCGAACGAGCCGGACGCTGGACGTGCAAGCTGCGATGCCATGGATCGTGGCTGCCGGCATCTATCTCTTGCTTATGGCGGTCGCGCCGCGCCTGCTCGCCGATCCCGACACCTATTCGCACATCGCGCTCGGCCGATGGATTCTCGAGAACCATACGGTACCGATCACGGATCCTTTCTCCGCCACTTTTCGCGGGACTCATTGGGTCGCTTTCGAGTGGCTTTCCGAAGTCGCGTTTGCGCTCGCATACATGTTCGGAGGTTGGATCGGCGTTGTCGCACTGGCGGCAGCGGCCGTGGCCACCGCATTCGGCCTGTTGACACGTTTCCTGCTTCGCGAATTGCAATTGACCGCGGCGCTGTCCGCAGCCCTGGCCGCCCTGCCCCTCGTCGCGCCGCATATCTTGGCGCGCCCACATATCCTTGCACTCCCGGTCATGGTTGCATGGATCGGGTTGTTGGTCCGCGCCGTCGACACACGCACTCAGCCTCCATGGCTCCTGCTCCCGTTGATGACGCTGTGGGCGAATCTGCACGGCAGCTTCACGTTCGGTTTGGCAATGATCGCGCCTATCGCATGGGACGCGGTATGGCACGCGAAGCGGTCCGAGCGGATGAATGTCGCCCGGCATTGGGTAATTTTTGCGGTGGCCGCGTTTGTCGCCGCCTGCCTCAATCCCTTCGGCCCCGAAATGATCATGGTGACGTTCCGGACAGCGGCACTCGGCGTGGCTTTGTCCACGGTCACTGAATGGCGGCCACAAGATTTTGGCCACATCGGAAGTTTCGAAATCATCATGCTTGGTGCCTTCGGCTTTGCACTCTATCGCGGCGTGAAGCTGCCGATCCTGCGGCTGGCGATCGTGCTGGGCGTGCTGCACCTCAGCCTTGCCCAAAGCCGTCACGCCGATCTTTTGGGATTGCTTGTGCCACTATTTCTGGCCCGCCCGCTGGCGAAACAGTTTTCGGCGCTTTCCGCTGAGCGGAGCGCCGCGGTTGCGCGGCTTGGAACATGGCCGCCAGCTGTGGCAATGCTGTTGTTGCTTGCGGTCACCGGCCTGGCCGCACTCCGCAAGGACGTAGCACCGGCTTCGAACATTACTCCCGCGAACGCCGTCCACGCGCTTCGTGCGGCAACATCCGGGCCCATTCTCAATGACTACAATTTTGGCGGCTATCTCGATTTTGTCGGCATGCCGCCGTTTATCGACGGGCGGGCTGAACTCTACGGCGAGGCCTTCATGCTTCGGCATGCTCGGGCATTGAACCTGCAAAATCTTCCCGACTTCCTGCGTCTCCTCGACGAATATCGGATCGGCGCGACGCTTCTGGCACCGTCGACGCCGGCGGTCGCTCTGCTCGATCGGCTGCCTGACTGGCAACGCATCTACGCCGACGACGTTGCCGTTGTGCATTTGCACCGCCCGTGATCGCCCAATATTGGGCGCCCCCTTGAACTCTTTGCGAACTCGAAAGATTTCGTGTTGCGATGCAACAAGAAACACGCCACGTTGCGGCCGAGGGCGCCCTGCGGCCATGACACGCGAGAGCACGACACGCGATAAACCCTGGATTTTCCGCACCTATGCCGGCCATTCGACGGCGGCGGATTCCAATTCGCTGTATCGAAAAAACCTAGCGAAGGGCCAAACGGGCCTTTCGGTCGCGTTCGATTTGCCGACCCAGACCGGCTACGACTCCGATCACATTCTGGCCAAAGGCGAAGTCGGAAAGGTCGGGGTGCCGATTTGCCATCTCGGCGACATGCGCGCGCTCTTTGACGGAATTCCGCTCGCCTCGATGAACACGTCGATGACCATCAACGCCACCGCTGCGTGGCTAATGGCGCTTTACATTGCGGTCGCCGACGAACAAGGCGCGCCGCGCGCCTCCCTGCAAGGGACGATCCAGAACGACATCATCAAGGAGTATTTGTCGCGCGGCACCTATGTGTTTCCACCCGCACCATCGATGCGGCTGATCAAGGACGTCATCCTGTTCACCACAAAAGAGATTCCGAAATGGAATCCAATCAACGTGTGCTCCTATCATTTGCAGGAAGCGGGTGCGACGCCGGTGCAGGAACTCGCCTTCGCGCTTGCTACCGCGATCGCCGTCCTCGACACGGTCAAGGCCTCCGGCGAAGTAACCCCTGATAAATTCGGCGATGTCGTCGGGCGCATCTCCTTTTTCGTCAATGCCGGGCTCCGCTTCATCACCGAACTTTGCAAGATGCGCGCTTTCACCGAGTTATGGGACGAAATCACGCGTGAGCGCTATGGAATCACAGACGCGAAACAGCGACTGTTTCGCTACGGCGTTCAGGTGAATTCACTGGGGCTGACCGAGCCGCAACCTGAGAATAACGTCGCGCGCATCTTGATCGAGATGCTGGCGGTGACCTTGTCAAAAAATGCTCGAGCGCGCGCGGTCCAGCTGCCAGCATGGAATGAGGCACTCGGCTTGCCGCGCCCGTGGGACCAACAGTGGTCACTGCGCATGCAGCAGATTCTCGCGTACGAGACCGATCTTCTCGACTATGGCGACATTTTTGAGGGCTCCGCCGAAATCACACGAAAGGTCGATGATCTCAAGCGGCAGGCCCAGGAGGAACTCAAGCGGATCGAAGAAATGGGTGGCGCCGTGGCCGCCGTCGATACCGGCTACATGAAGCAGCAGCTTGTCGAGTCGAACACCAGGCGCCTTGAAGCGATCGAACGCGGCGACCAGATCGTGGTCGGCGTCAACAAATATCTCGAGAGCGAACCGTCTCCGTTGGCCAATTCAGCCGACGCCATTCTGACGGTGTCGGAAAGTGCCGAGCGTGGACAGATCGAAAAGCTGAAAGCGTGGCGTGACGCGCGCAACAAGACCGCTGTATCGGCTGCCCTGAAGGACCTCAAGCACGCCGCCACGGCCGGCGGCAACATCATGCCCGCCTCGATAGCATGCGCAAAGGCTGGCGTGACCACCGGCGAGTGGGGCTGGACGCTCCGCGAAGCTTTCGGTGAATACCGGGCGCCTACCGGGGTGGGCCGCGCCATGCGTAATGATGTGACCGGCCTTGATGACATTCGCGCTGACGTGGATCGTGTCTCCCGCAAATTGGGCCGGCGGCTCACCTTTCTGGTTGGTAAACCGGGCCTCGATGGACATTCGAACGGCGCCGAGCAGATCGCGGTACGCGCGCGCGATGCCGGCATGCAGGTCGTCTATGAAGGCATCCGACTGACGCCCGAGGAAATCGTCGAAGCCGCCCGTGAGCAGAAGGCGCATGTTGTCGGCCTGTCGGTGCTTTCGGGCAGCCACCTGCCACTTGTGGAGGATGTGGTCGGCCGGATGAAGCAGGCAGGGCTTAACGTGCCCGTCATCGTCGGCGGCATTATTCCGCCCGAAGATGCGGCTGAACTGGAAAAGGCCGGCGTCGCGGCGGTCTACACGCCTAAGGATTTTGAGCTCAATCGAATCATGTCGGACGTCGTCCGGATTGTGGAGCGCGCCAAAGGCGTCACCAACGCGTGAGGTCTACCCGCCAACGGCTGCAAACGCCTCCGCAAGTTTTCGCGGGCTTACCGGCTTCACGAAATAGAAGCTCATTCCGGCGCCTCGCGCGATCTCTTCGTCGCCGGCCTGGCTGTGGCCCGAGATTCCAATGACAGGCGTCTGACCCGCCATTCCCGGCAGCGCGCGAATGCGTTTCGTCGCGTCAATTCCGTTCAGGCCGGACAGCGTAACATCCATCAACACGACGTCGTAGCTGCCGCGCTCGACCGCCGTCACCACCGCTTCGCCGGTCTCGACAAAATCGGCCTTGTGCCCGAGTTCGCGCAGGATCGTATTCATGACGACACGGCCATACGGATTGTCCTCGGCACAGAGAACCGATAATGGACGGCCCGGCAGTGGGCGGGTATCCGAAGGTTTTGCTGCCTGATGCGTGCTCGCCGAATCGACCAGCACACTGAGGTGGAAACTTGACCCGGCGCCTTTCTTGCTGACGACTTTGAGATCGCCGCCCATCTCCTTGGCCACGCGCTTGACGAAGGAAAGTCCGAGCCCGGCGCCGCCATAGAGTCGTGCGATCTTGACGCTCGCCTGCGCGAAGGGGCGAAACAGTTTTCTGAGTTCGCCCGCGCCGATGCCGATGCCGCTGTCCGCAAAGGTGAAAAGCAGCCGCACGCGGCCGCGCGCCAGACTTTTGGCCGCGGCGGTAAAGGTAACCGTCCCTTCGTTCGTGAACTTCACTGCGTTGTCGGCGAGATTTTCCAGTGCCGCGCGCAGCCGCATCCCGTCTCCCGACACGAGAGTCGGCAAATCAGTCGCGATTCTGATTTCTGCCCCGATTGCCTTGCTGCTGGCGCGTGCGGCGAGCGCGGAGCCAACGGTTTCAGCCAGCGTACGCGGCGCGAACGGTTCATTTCGAAGCAGGAGTCCTCTGGCGTCCGCTTTGGCGGCATCAACAATCAATGTAGCCAGCGCCGCCAGATGATCGGCCCCGCTCTTGATCGCCGCAGCCCATTCGCGCTCGCGCGCGCCCAACTCCGAGGAAACGAGCAGTTCGGCGAGGGCCACGATGCCGGTCAGCGGCGTGCGGATGTCGTGGGCAATGCCGGCAAGCGCGGCCTCGACCGCTCGCGGTGAATGCATTTTCCCCGCACGAACCGTTGCGCCACGCCTGCGCGGCCGACGTCGCACTCGCCGCGGTTTTTTCCTGCGCTTCGCCATTTTCCCTTACCCGGAGCCTGACAATGGCACGGAAGCCGCACTCAATCGAGCCCGACCAACCGGCGGATATCGACGGGCGATGCACCTTTGGCGCGAAGCTCGCGCAAACCAGTCGACCCGGTCGATTTGGAAAGCTTGGTGCCGTCGGCATCCAATATGAGCCGATGGTGGTGATAGCGGGGCTCCGGCAAGTCGAGCAGTGCCTGAAGCAGTCGATGCACAGCGGTAGCGTGAAACAGGTCGCGCCCACGCATTACGTCGGTGACATCTTGCGCGGCATCGTCGACCACGACCGAAAGATGATAGCTGGTCGGCATCTCCTTGCGAGCGAGAACCACGTCGCCCCAGATCAGAGGATCAGCCGAAATTCTTCCGGTTTCGCCGCTCGGACCTGCGCCGGTTTCGCTCCAGCCGAGCCTGCCAACCCGCGCGAGCGCCGTCTGCATGTCGAGCCGCAGTGCGTATGCCTCGCCCGCATTCACGCGACGCTTTCTCTCAGCCTTCGATATTGCTTTGGCACTGCCCGGGTACAATGGCGCGCCGTCGGGATCGCGCGGCCATGATGCGCCGGCCTCATGCGCGGCTATCAGCCGCGCAATCTCCGCGCGGCTTTCGAAACTCGAATAGACAAGGTCCATCGCCTCGAGTTTTTCCAGGGCCGCCCGATATTCGCCAAGGCGCTCGGATTGCCGGCGCACGGGCATTTCCCAACTGAGCCCGAGCCAGGCGAGGTCGTCGTAGATCGCGGTCTCGAATTCCAGGCGGCAACGCGCGGTATCGATATCCTCGATTCGCAACAGCATCCGCCCGCCCCTGGCGCGCGCGCCGTCGGCATTGAGCAGTGCCGAAAGCGCATGGCCGAGATGCAGATAGCCGTTTGGAGACGGCGCAAAGCGGAAAACGGGTGGCATGGCTTTTCTATCTATCGTCTTGCTTGCTACAGGGGTAGCGCATGACAAACCTCCTTCACACTGACGCCGATTTGCAGGCGAGTTCTGGCGCAACTGGTCCTTGCCGACCCGCGGCTCAAACCGGTTGCCGAAAAAGCCGGCACTTTTGGGTTGCGCCGCCGGGATCCGGGTTTCCCGGGCCTGTGTGCCATCGTTTGCGGCCAGCAGCTTTCGACCGCAAGCGCCGCCGCCATCCGCAACCGGCTCTTTGCGGCGTTTGATCCATTTCATCATGAAACCCTGCGTCGCGCGCGCGGCGACAAGCTCAGGCGGCTCGGCCTCTCCGCACCAAAAATCAAGTCAATCCGTGAGATCGCGAAGGCCGTCGCCAAGGGACGCATCGATCTGACCGCGGTCGGCAATATGGATGCAGATGAGGCGCATGCGTCCCTCGTCGCCCTGCACGGAGTTGGGCCCTGGACGGCGGATATCTACCTGCTCTTTTGCCTCGGTCATGCCGACGCATTTCCGGCCGGCGACCTGGCGGTTCAGGAATCGGCACGCATCGCCCTCGGCCTTCGCAAGCGTCCCGATGCCAAGGCCCTTGCAAAGATCGCCGAAGCCTGGCGGCCATGGCGCGGCGTGGCCGCCCACCTGCTTTGGGCCTACTATCACGTCGTCAAGAAACGCGACGTGGTGCCGGTTCAGCCGAGTGGCCCGCCGAAAACAAAGGCCGGCGGGTCCCCCTCAAAGAGGAAAAGAAAGAATGGCTGAACTCGATGGACCGCGGATCGAACCGCGCTCAGGGCAAGCGCGCCAGCTGGTGGTTTTCCTGCATGGCTACGGCGCCGACGGGAACGATCTGATCGAGGTCGGCCGCGCCTGGCAAGGTCTCTTGCCGGATGCCGCCTTCGTGTCGCCGCATGCGCCGCGACCGTGCGGCCAGGCACCCGTCGGCCGTGAATGGTTTCCCCTCACCTTCCGCAATCCGGAGGAACGTTGGGCAGGTGTGAATGAGGCAGCACCGGTCCTCGATAGCTTTCTCGATTCCGAACTCAAGCGACACAATCTTCCGCCTCCGGCACTCGGCTTGGTGGGGTTCAGCCAGGGCACGATGATGGCGCTTCACGTTGGATTGCGCCGATCAATCGCGCCGGCCGCTATCGTCGGCTATTCGGGCATGCTCGTCATGCCAGAGAACATCGACGTGGACGCGTTCGCAGCCGAGATTCGTAGCCGACCGCCGGTGCTGCTGGTTCATGGCGATGCGGATCAGCTCATTTCCGTGCAGGCTCTGTTTCACGCCGCGCAGGCGCTCGCCGCACTTGATATCCCCGCGCAGTGGCACATCTCTTCGGGAATCGGGCACGGGATCGACCCGGAGGGTCTCCGGCAAGGTGGCGAATTCCTCGCCAAGGGCTTTGCTGCCGGCAAATAGAGCTTTGCGGGTAACCGCTCGCCCCGGCTTCACAATCTTGTCACGCTGCACTATTACTAGGCGCGTTAGCTGCGTGGCGGCAGCCTCAAGGAGGTCGAGGAGCGTCGCTTGAACGTCCATGTTTCGCCCGCCGGGTTCCCGGCTCTGGTACTCAATGCGGATTTTCGGCCGCTGAGCTACTATCCGTTGTCACTCTGGTCCTGGCAGGACGCGATCAAGGCCGTCTTCCTCGAGCGGGTCAATATCGTCGCCAACTACGATCGCGCGGTACACAGCCCGTCTTTCGAGATGAAACTGCCGAGCGTGGTTTCGCTCAAGACCTTTGTGAAACCATCGACTCATCCGGCCTTCACCCGGTTCAATGTTTTCCTGCGCGACCGCTTCTCCTGCCAATATTGCGGCGAACACGACGACCTCACCTTCGATCACCTGCTGCCGCGCTCGCGCGGCGGACACACGACGTGGGATAACGTCGTGGCCGCCTGCTCGCCCTGCAATTTGCGCAAAGGCAATCTGACGCCCAACGAGGCCAGGATGTGGCCCTCTCAAATGCCATTCCAGCCGACGGTTCATCATCTGCATCGGAATGGCCGGCTATTCCCGCCTAATTATCTGCACGAAAGCTGGCTCGATTATCTCTATTGGGATACCGAGCTCGAACCGTAAGACATTTGCCGTCTCCATGGCGCGGTCATCACCGGCCGTCGCTGCCGCGCGTGGTCGGCCGCACGATTTTTCTGGCTCTCAATGCAACCCTCCGGGCTCAGGCCATGAACATGGGTGCACCGATCACTTACATGGATCCCGAAGAGGCGCGCAAAATCGAAGCGCGCGAAGGACACGGTCTTGCCCGTACGTGGGAGGGTTGGAAGCAAAAGGTGATGGGAAAACCCTAGGTGGTTCCACCTGGCAACATGCGCTGAAGAACCCGGTCGCGGCGGATGAAGTAGTGATAAAGCCCTGCCAACACGTGCAGGCCCACCAGCGTCAGCATCAGGTAATTTGCGAGCAGCGCATGGACGTCGCCCGTCCACCCGAAACCGGGCGCCCGGGTGGCGACCAGCTTGGGCAGTTCAAGGCCGAACATCACGATCGGCATGCCGCGCCATGACGCGTTGAGCCAACCGAGGATCGGAATGACGAAAAGCAGGACATACAGCAGCCAATGGACCACCCACGCGCTTTGCAACTGCCATGGCGGAACGCCTTCCGGCGGTGCGGGCTCGGCATGTGTGGCACGCCAGCCAAGACGGACGATGGCGACAGCAATAACTATTATCCCGATTGAAAAATGAATGCTGATCACCGTCGTCACCGGCGTATTGCGGCCGATATGCGGCATGCTCCATGCGGCGATGAACTGCCCGATGAGCAGCACCACGATAAGCCAATGAAGAATTTTTGCCGCAGACGTGTAGCTGGAAGTGTTGCCCATGCGTCCTTTCGCCCTTGTCAAAGAACAAACAGCGCCTATATGAGTTCCAATGGTGATGTTGAGCGCGTCGGCTCCATCATCAAGCGGCCACGAATATGCAGCGGCGACGCCGGATGTACGCGCGCCTTAGCATTTCGTGGTCGTGAGCGTTTTGATCCCGCTCAAGCGTGCGATTTCAGCCGCTCCTTGTCGTAGCCGGCAACGCGCTTGTAGCCTTCCGAAAGTGCCACAAGCTCTTCGCGGCTGATCACGTCGTCGATATTCTTGAACGGCTTGTCGCCGGTGCGGCGGTAGACTTCGTGCAGGATTGCGTCGGGCGGCGCCTTGCGGTTCGCCAACACCACGTCACTCGTTGCCGGCAGACGTTTGGCCTCGTAGGCCTTGAGCGCGGCGACAGGATCGGCATTGGCAACGAGTGCATCCGTGAGCGCGCGGCAATCCAGAATTGCCTGCGCCGCACCGTTGGCACCACGCGGATACATTGGATGTGCGGCGTCGCCAAGCAGGGTGAGACGGCCGAAACTCCATCGCGGCAGAGGATCCTGATCGACCATCGGATACTCAAGAATTGCATCCGAACTGCTGATGAACTGCGGCACATCGAGCCAGTCGAAGTGCCAGTCCGCCATGGCGGGCAGAAAATCTTCGAGCCGGCCGCGCCTGTTCCAGTCGCGGGCCTGATATTGCGGGGTCTCGATATCACACACCCAGTTTACAAGCTGGCGGCCTTCGGCATCGACATTGTTGCGGATCGGGTAGATCAACAGCTTCGCGGGGTGATGCCAGCCCACGCGGATCATGCTGGCGCCGGACAGGAATGGCTTCCAGCGCGTGACTCCGCGCCACATGTTAATCCCTGAATATTTCGGAGGCCCTTCATCCGGATACAGCTGCTTGCGCAGCACCGAATGGATACCTTCGGCGCTGATCACCACGCTGCCACGCTGGGACGAAAGCGGCTGGCCGCTCGCGTTCTCAAAATAGGCAATGGCTTCATCGCCTTCGTAATCCACCCGCGTGCATTTGCGATCAAGGACCACCTTGTCCGCTCCGGCGCGCTGAACGAATGCATCGAGCAACACCATTTGCAGGTCGCCGCGGTGGATCGAGAATTGCGGCACGTCGTAACCGGCAAACCGGCCCGCTGGCTCGCTGTAAATGTATTGGCCGAAGCGATTGTAGAAACAATACTCACGGGTCGTGACAGCGACCTTTGCGAGCGCATCTTCGAGCCCCAATCCGCAGAGCTCGCGCGACGCGTGCGGCAGGATATTGATGCCGACGCCGACTGCCTTTAGTTCGGGCGCAGCCTCGAAGATGCGGCACGCTATGCCGGCGCGGTTGAGCATAAGCCCCAGCGTCAATCCGCCGATGCCCGCGCCGATAATCAGAACTTCCATGTTGGTCAACCTCTGGTAAAAGATGCTAGCGTGGCCGGTCCTTCCACGCGAGCGAAGTCTTGAAGCCCCAGGCGGCGACGACCGCGAGGAACAGCGAAACCATCACATCGTAGCCGGCAAGCGAGATACCCAGGAACCGCCAGGCAGCTTCGTCACAGCGAACGATTTTGATGTCCTGAAGACGGTTAAGCAAATTTCCGGCCGAACCGAGGCTGTTGATTGGCCCTGAACAATCGGTAGGGCCCGGCCAGAACTTCCATTCGACACCGGCGTGATAAGCTGACAGTCCGGTATTCCATAACATGACGACGGCGATCACGGCGAAACCGGCGATGATGACCTTGCTGGAAGCGCCATGATTGGCGCCAAGCCAAAGAAGTGCCGCAAGCGGAACGCTGACGTAGAAAGCATTTCGCTGGTCCAGGCAAAGCGGACACGGCGGATAGCCGAGGACATACTCGAAAAAAAAGAAGCCGCAAATTGTGAGCGCGCCGATAACCGCCACGGTCGCGGCGGCGGCAACAATTGGATCGCGGCGGACCAAGCCTAGCAACTCGTTCATATGCGCTCCGGTACCATTCCGCATTCGTCAATCATGGCTGAGATAATCGTTGGTGCCGGTGGTCGGGGTCGAACCGACACTCCTTTTGGGAACACGATTTTGAGTCGTGCGCGTCTGCCAATTCCGCCACACCGGCTTGGGGCCATAGCTATAGCGTCAAGTTGCTGGACAGCCAAACAAAAAGGCGTGTTTTTGACACTTGCATACGGCGGGTTGGTAACAGAACCCCACGCGCCGTAAGATGAAGCAGAAATCAGTTTTTTGAAGGAGAAGGCACGATGAATGAAGAAGCCCTCAACATGTCGCTTCGCAAATTCCTGAAGGTCGTGGGCGTGACCTCGCAACAAGAGATTGAAAAGGCAATTCGCGCGGCGGTAGCAGATGGGCGCCTCAAAGGCACCGAGACAATTGGCGCGCAGATGGTACTTTCCATCGGGAAGATCGGGCTCAATCACAAGGTCGACGGGGAAATCAACCTTAGCTAAGTGGGCTACGGCATAATCTCGGTTCCCGCATTTCGCCGGCCAAACGCCGCTTCCATTTCGCGCCGCGTTTTCACCGTGACGTCATTCGGATCATAGGCGACATCGGCCCACCGGAGCGCATCGCCCTCTGGGATATCACGCTTGAGCTTGACCTCATGCGCAAGGCCGAGCGGAAGCAGTTCGCGTTCGAGCGAGGTTTCGGCCGGCGTCTGCTTTCCCCAAACGCAGAACCCACCTTCGCCATCGAGGACTTCGCCCGACTTCAGAGCACGTTTGGCAGTTGCCACAACGTCGGAGCGAAATCCGTTAGGCGCGCCAGTCGGCTCTTTGCGTAAGGCCACGCTCGCAACAGAGATGCCGAGCTCCAGGCCGATCATGTGGATCGGCCGGTAAAGGGCGGCGTACTTGCCGCTCTTGTCCGGCAACATCGCATATTCCTTGAAACAGCGCCGTGCGTAGTCAGTGTCGCCTTCGAAAACCACATAAGTACCGAGTGCAAGATGATGCGGCACATCGCGCCCGTCGCGATACACCGATGACGTCACCTCGGTCACACCGGATTTTTCCAGCGTGCCGCCGTCGCTTTTTGGCTTGCAGATATCGGCAAGTTCGAAACGCGTTGCCGACGGGAAACCCAGTCCGTTTGTCTGCGGGACGAGCCCCGTCGCATTGCACACCGCGGTCATCTCGATGCCGGACTTGGTACCGTCGACGAAACTATTGAACATTTTTGGATTGATCGACTTGCGATCGGAAATGTTCAGATATTTGTCGAGGATTTCCCAGACATTATCGGGGTTGGACTTGTGGTAGTGAGGTTCGTAGCGCGTGCCCTTGCCCGCGCAGATTACCTTGAACCCTGCCGTGCGCGCCCAGTCGACGTGCTCGCAGATAAGCGCGGGCTGATCACCCCAAGCAAGCGAATAGACCACGCCCGCCGTCCTCGCACGCCGTGCCAGCAATGGCCCCGCCACCGCATCGGCTTCGACATTGACCATCACTATGTGCTTCCCATGAGCAATCGCACCGAGCGCATGGTGAATTCCGGCTCCAGGTACGCCGGTCGCTTCCACGATGACTTCGATTTGCGGATCGGCGATGAGCAATTGAGCGTCATCGGTGATGAACGTCGAACGCTTCTCGTTCGCCTCAGCAAGCGAACCTGCAGCGTAAGATTCACCCGGCCAACCCGCAGTCGCGAGCTGGCTGCGTGCGCGCGCGACGTCGAGATCTGCAACACCGACTACGTGAATGCCACGGGTAAGCCGCGCTTGAGAAAGAAACATCGTGCCGAACTTCCCGGCCCCAATCACCGCAACTGTGACGGGCCGGCCAGCGGCCTCACGCTCGAGTAGCTTTGCATGGAGATTCACGACGTACTCCGTCACACGCGTGCGACGGAAACATAAACAGGAGCGCCGTACAAGCGACTCTCGGCCGGCCTTGATCGCTTATTGGCAGAATGCGCGCGAGACGAATGTTTCGGTCCGGCACTCAGGACCGGTCGAACGGCCCGCCATCCAAACTTTGGGCGGACACACCTCGGCTGTCGTCATGTCGAGACTCTTTCCCGAGTCGAAGCCCTTCGCCTTGCACATGATATTGGCGGCAGCGACGCAATCGGGCGCGCCATTTGGCGCGAGCTGACATTTCTCATGACCGCTGACGGCGCGCGCGGCTGGAATTCGCACGACCGCCCCGGCGGCGTCCTTGGCACCTTCGACCGTATTCTTTGCGGCTTCATCACCGAAGCTCTCGACCTTCCTGCGCGTGTCCTTGATAGAAGTGCTGACGTTCGCGGATTGCTCCGAGAACCAGCGGCTGACCGCTGCAAAAAATCCTTCGCCTTGCTCAGTCTTTTGAGTGGGAGCCGCGTCTTGCGCCAAAGCCAGCGTCGAAGAGAAAATCAAACCGGCCGCAAACAACAAAACCAGCGCCGAGGAAGACGCTGTCTTGTTCACCTTAAATGCCGACGTGCGTATCCTGCCCATAACCCGCCAGATAATGGCATCACTTCTGCCTAACGGCTCCAGGCTCCCTTGCAACACCGCCGTTAGAATGGACAGGTGGCAAAATTGAGGAACTTCAAGCCGTCACATCAAATATAGCGCAGCTACGATGCCGATAACGATAACCGCAGCGCCGAGTGACACCCACAGGCCAAGCTGCCTTTCAATTATGTGCCGCGCGCTCTCGCCGTATCGATGTAACAGAAACGCCAGAAGAAAGAACCTGGCCCCACGCGTGATGATCGAAAAAAGGAGAAATAAGCCAAGGTTGTAGCCCGCAAACCCCGATGTGATCGTGACGATCTTGTAAGGGATCGGCGTGAGGCCCTTCAGCAAGATGATCCAGGCCCCCCACTGCGCATAGGCGGCGCGAAACGCCTCAACCTTGTCGCCGTAACCATAAAGCTGGATCAACCAATTCCCGACAGAGTCATAGAGCAAAGCGCCGATGCTGTAGCCGAGCAGGCCGCCGGCGACAGATGTGACACTGCACCAGGCCGCCATCACATAGGCGCGCTCCGGCCGCGCCAGTGCCATCGGGATCAACATGACGTCGGGCGGTACCGGAAAAAATGAGCTCTCTGCAAACGAGACGGCGCCCATAATCCATAATGCGTATGGTTTGTGGGCAGCCGTCAGACACCAGTCGTAAAGACGGCGCAGCAGGGAACGCGGCTCGGCAGCCTCAGCAGTCATGAGAACACTCGTCGGGAGAATTGTGACGGATCAACGGCGCTTGCGAACGCGCCTGGTCTCCAGCGCCACAACTTTACGCCTTGCGGCGGCGCGTACCAGATCTTTCGGCACTTTCTCGGCGATACCGAACATCAATTCACGCCTGCGCATCTCCGCCCATACGTCATCTGGACGCACACCTGCATGCACCCACAACACAACAAGATTGTAGAGCAGGTCGGCACTTTCCTTGACGACGGCCTCCGGCTGCCCATGCATCGCGTCGATGACGACCTCGACCGCCTCTTCGGCAAGTTTTTTGGCCATCTTCGCGCGACCGGCGCGCAATAGCCGAGCGGTCCGTGACTTCGCGGGGTCCGAACCACGGACAGCGATCACAGCTTCATAGAGACGGGCGACCGAATCAGCCATACGAACCAGAATACCCGAAACGAACGCGAAACCGGTTAACGCCTATGGCGGCATTGGCGATGGTGCGGCACCTCAATGCCCCACGGTAATTGAATGATTAATCCGGGAATTAGGTCCAAAGGGTGGCGATTACACCGCAACATGGGCCGGTTTTATGACATATCGGCCGGCTCGGCAGGCCCTACTCTTCTTCAGACAGCAGCGCGGCGTTGCCACCGGAAGCAGCGGTATTCACGGTGACGACCTGCTCAAGTGCGAAGCGGTGCAGATAGTTAGGGCCACCAGCCTTCGGGCCCGTGCCGGACAAATGGCTGCCGCCGAACGGCTGGGAACCGACAACGGCGCCGATCATATTGCGGTTCACATAGACGTTTCCGTGCGGGAGACGGACGGCGATGCGCGCGACCACATCGTCGATGCGCGAATGAATCCCGAGCGTCAGCGCGGTACCGTTGGCGGCAACGTCGTCGAGGAGGCGGTTCAGCTCCTTCGCGCGCCAGCGGACGACGTGGAGCACGGGTCCAAAAACCTCTTCCTTGAGCTCGCGCGCGGTATCCAGCTCGATGATCGTGGGAGCAACATAGGTGCCGCTGGCGGGCAGTCTGCCATCATGACGAAAAAGCACCGCGCCGCGGGCTTGCATCCCGGCAATCCAGCGATCGAGGTTTTCCTTGGCTTCGTCGTCGATGACAGGACCCACATGCGTTGCGGAGTTCCGTGGGTCGCCGAGCTTAAGCTCGCGCGCGGCTCCGATGACCATGTCGATGATTCGGTCCGATATTTCCTCTTGCAAACACAAAATCCGTAGCGCCGAGCACCGCTGGCCGGCCGAACGAAATGCCGACGCAATGACATCGTCCGTCACTTGCTCCGGTAGCGCCGTGGCATCAACGATCATCGCATTCACGCCGCCTGTTTCGGCAACCAGGGGCGGAATTGGGCCCTCCTTTGCGGCGAGCGTCCGGTTGATGGTCCGGGCCACTTTTGTCGAGCCGGTGAATGCGACGCCTGCGACGCGGCGATCGGCAAGCAACATCGCGCCGACCGTGCCATCGCCAGGCACCAAATGAAGGACGCCCGCAGGCACACCCGCCAGATGCAGCAACTTGACGGCCTCGAAGGCTACGAGGGGAGTCTGCTCGGCGGGCTTCGCCACAACGCAATTTCCTGCCGCGAGCGCGCCGGCAATTTGACCGGTAAATATTGCCAATGGGAAATTCCATGGGCTGATGCAGATGAAGACACCGCGGCCGCGCATGCGCAGCTCGTTGGATTCTCCCGTCGGGCCGGGCAGCAACCGGGGCTCCAGAGTTTTTCGCGCCTGCGCCGCGTAGTAGCGGCAGTAGTCTGCTGCCTCCCGCACCTCCGAAACGCAATCGTCAATCGTCTTTCCGCCCTCGCTCTGCAGGAGCGCGATAAGCCCGCCGCGGTTTTGCTCGATCAGATCACCGGCGCGATCAAGTGCAGCCGCGCGCGCGGTAACAGGCGTGGTGCTCCATGCGCCGAAGGCCGCCTCAGCGGCCGCCAGCGCCGCCGTAACGAGCGCTCCGTCTCCCTCCTCGACCGTGCCGATCGCAATGCCATCGATCGGCGAATGAACGACCCGTTCGCGGCCCGTAACTTCTTTGCCATCGACCAAAGGCTTTGCGTTCACTTCGCGACCGCTCGCGCGAATGTCCGCGAGCAGCGCCTCCAGTGAGGCACGGTCGCCAAATTCGATACCGGCGGAATTGCGCCGTTCCGGGCCGAACAGATCGCGCGGCAACGGAATGTGCGCGTGACGTGCCTGCGAATCATTTCCGATCAGGATTTGCGGCCGGCGAAGAATGACTTTAATCGGGACTGCGGGGTCGGCTGCCACCGACACGAACGAGGAATTGGCGCCGTTCTCGAGCAGCCGCCGCACCAGATAGGCAAGCAAATCGGAATGTCCGCCGACCGGCGCATAGACGCGGCAAATCACTTCCGGTAATTCTGCTAGCAGGGCTTCGTAGAGCGCTTCGCCCATGCCATGCAGCCGCTGGAACTCGTAACCGCTTGCGCCGCCGGCATCCTCGATCACGGATGCCACCGTCAAGGCATTGTGAGTGGCAAATTGCGGATAGAGCCGCGGGCGCAAAGCCAGCAGCTTCCTTACGCAATCGAGATAGCAGAGATCCGTCATCGCCTTGCGCGTGAACACCGGGTAATCCGCAAGCCCCCGTTCTTGCGCACGTTTGATCTCGGTGTCCCAATAGGCCCCCTTGACCAATCGGACCATCAGACGCCGGTCCAATGCTTCCGCCAGGTCCGCGACCCATTTGATCACCGCGACCGCGCGCTTTTGGTAGGCTTGCACCGCAAGACCAAACCCCTCCCAGCCGGATAGCGAAGAATCTCCCAGCGTGGCGGCAATGACCTCCAGCGACAGTTCGAGCCGATCCGCCTCTTCGGCGTCGACTGTAAAATTGAGCTCGTGCCGTTTCGCAAGTTGCGCAAGTTCGAGTAATTTCGGTGTCAGCTCGGCAAGCACACGATCGCGCGTCAGTGGTTCATAGCGCGGATGCAGCGCCGATAATTTTACCGAAATTCCGGGACGTCTGGGTAAAGGATTGCTGCCGGCGCTGCGGCCGATCCCCTCGATGGCGGCGGCATAGGATTCGAAGTAACGATCGGCATCGGCGCCCGTTCGCGCGGCTTCGCCCAGCATGTCGAAGGAATATAGAAATTCGGGCTGCGAACCCGCGCGCCTCAGGGCCTCTTCGATCGTCTGGCCGAGCACAAAATGTGAGCCCAGCAGCCGCATGGCTTGCCGGGTCGCTGCGCGCACCGCAGGCAAACCCAGACGTTTGACCAGCGTTTCGACAATGCCCTCGGGAGTTTCTCCGGGGTGAATCACGCGTGCCGTGAGCCCGAGCGTCCAGGCCGAGGCAGAGACCAAAAAGCCGGCAGAGTGAGATGCGTGATGCCCCCAATCGCCGGCCTTGAGCTTGTCCTCAATCAACCTGTCTGCAGTCTCTGCATCGGGGACGCGCAACAACGCCTCGGCCAGAACCATCAGCGCGAGGCCTTCCTTTGTAGAAAGGGCATAAACGTGCAGGAAGTCTTCAACACCGCCGAGGCCGCCGGTGCGTGCACGAATTGCCTCAACGAGATGCCGGGCACGACGGTCGACGCGAGCCTCAGCCTCGGTTGATCTATCAGCCCTTCCCAGCAATGAACGCGCAATGGATGCGTCAGGCGGAGCATACGGTGCCCGCAGCGGCGGAATGCCGCGTCCAAGCTTTTTCTCCATTGTCGGCGGCATCGACTGACCTCCGAACCGAAGCCGATTCTATCGCAAAGGCGCCTTTATCGTGCGTGAGATTTGCAACCGTCGGCGACGCTACCCGCGGTGTTAGTGATAACGTGATAAATTGGTCCGGGACCACATCGGCAAGTATTGCCCTTTACTCCTGCGTATTCTTTGCTGCGCCATGCCCATGAAAAGCGCCGGATGCGCGGGCCGTCAAAGAAGGATACGCATGATGACTCCTCGCCAGACCGGTTGGTGGGCAGGTCTGGCGTTACTTCTTGCCGCGATGTTGACCAACGGCGCCGTGGCCGCGCAGACAAACGTCAGGTTCGCGCTCAACTCCACGTTTGAAGGGCCGTCGGCACCATTTTTACTGTCGCTGGACAAGGGCTACTTCAGGGCCGAAGGCCTCAACGTCACCATTGAGCCCGGGGTCAACTCACTCGAGGCAATAAAGCGTGTGGCATCGGGCGACTACGAAATCGGTTTTGCCGACATCAATGCGCTGATCACATTCCGCGACGCCAATCCGGCGGCTTCGGTCAATGCGGCATTCATGCTGTATAATCGCCCAGCCTTCGCCGTAATCGGGCGAAAAAGCCGGGGCATCAGCACGCCGAAGGATCTTGAGGACAAAATACTTGGCGCGCCGAGTTCCGACGGCGCGTTCACGCAATGGCCGATCTTCGTAAAGGCGAACGGCATCGATGCATCCAAAGTGAAAATTGAAAATGTCAGCCTGCCCGTACGCGAACCAATGCTCGCTGCGGGTCAAGTCGACGCTATCACCGGATCGTCGTTCACGGCCTATATCGATTTGAAGGACAAAGGCGTCCCCGTCGATGACATTGCCGTGCTTTTGATGGCGGACTATGGGGTCGAGCTCTACGGCGCTGCCATCATCGTGAATTCAAAATTTGCCGCCGAGCATCCGGAATCGGTCAGGGGTTTCCTGCGTGCGTTCATGCGAGGCCTCAAGGACACGTTGAAGCAGCCCTCTGCTGCTGTTGAGTCGGTGCTCAAGCGGAATTCGCAGGCAAAAAAAGCTGTTGAGATCGAACGCCTGACGATGGCCATTCGCGAGAATATCGCCACGGCCGAAGTAAAAATGAATGGATACGGTAATATCGACGGAGAACGATTTGTGCGAGCGCTCGACCAGATTGCACTGACGTACAAGTTCAAAGCCGATAAGCCGAAGCTCAATGACATTTTCGACGCGTCTTTTCTGCCGTCCGCTGCGGAGCGCAGAATCAACTAGCGCCGGACGTCAAGAAGCGCCGCGCTACCTGATTCGTTCGAGAATACTCACGTAATTCGCCACCGACGTTCCGCCCATATTGAAGATGCCGCCGACGCGCGCATTCTTCACCTGAAGGTCGCCGGCGGTGCCGGTGAGCTGCATGGCGGCCAGCGCATGCATCGACACACCCGTTGCACCGATCGGATGTCCTTTTGCTTTCAGACCACCTGAGGGATTCACGGGCAGCTTGCCGTCTTTTTGAGTCCAGCCCTCCATGATGGCGCGCGCGCCCTGTCCCTCGGGCGTCAATCCCATCGCTTCGTATTCGATCAGTTCCGCGATGGTGAAGCAGTCGTGCGTCTCCACAAACGACATGTCCCCCAGCTCGAGTCCCGACTTCGCAAGCGCACGCTGCCAGGCTTGCGCGCAACCTTCGAACTTCAAAATGTCGCGCTTCGACATCGGTAGAAAGTCCTGCACGTGTTCGGCGGCACGAAATGCGACGGCTTTCTTCAACCTGAGTGCAGTCTCAACATCGGCGAGGACCACAGCAGCGGCGCCGTCGGAAACCAGCGAACAATCGGTCCGCTTGAGCGGACCCGCCACGAACGGGTTCTTTTCGCTTTCGGTGCGGCAAAAGTCGTAACCGAGGTCCTTGCGCATCTGCGCGTAAGGATTACCGATACCGTTTTTATGATTTTTGGCCGCGATCATGGCCAGCGCATCGGACTGATCGCCCCATTTCTGGAAATAGAGCCCGGCGATCTTGCCGAATATTCCCGCAAAGCCGCCGTCGATATCGGCTTCCTCGCGCACATAGGAGGCCTTCAACAGGTTTCGACCGATCTCAGCCGCCGGCGTCGTCGTCATCTGTTCGACGCCGACAACGAGGACAATACGAGCGGCGCCCGCCTCGATCGTCTTGATGCCTTGATGGACCGCTGCGGAGCCCGTGGCACAGGCATTCTCTACCCGTGTCGCAGGCTTGAAGCGCAACTCGGGCGAGGCCTGCAGGACCAGCGCGGCGGTAAAATCCTGCGCGGAAAACCCCGCGTTAAAGTGCCCGAGTACGATCTCGTCGACATCCTTGGGGCCGATCCCGGCATCCGCAAGGGAAGCGCCGGCAACCCCTACGATCAGGCTCTCAACGGTCTCTCCGGCAAGCTTACCGAAAGGCGAATGGGACCAACCGACGATACAGGCGGTCATTAATGCCTCCTCTGCCGAATTTTGGTCGCTTTCCTCAGGATGAGCTTATGCGTCTTCGTGTATTCAGGTGCGGTTCACGAGCTTTGCCTACCATTCAAAGCCCGGCTAGCCTAGCGGGACCATTTATGGAACTTTTCCTTTTCTGAGCCCTTAAGGACACTGACCGCGCAAAATGATGGCCCGATCAATCCGTTGCTATTGCCTCATGATCCTCAGCTTCGCCGCGGGTGCGTCTTTGCTTGTCGGCACGGACCGCGCATCTGCCGAAGCGCAGCTGCTCATTGAAGCTTCGACCGGCAAAGTGCTGCACGCCGAAAATGCCACCTATCCCTGGTATCCGGCCTCGGTCACAAAATTGATGACCACCTACACCACCTTGCGCGCGGTCAAAGAAGGCCGCATCTCATTCAACACGCTGTTGACCCTGTCGCGCAACGCAGCTGCCCAGCAGCCGACCAAAATGGGATTCAAGATTGGCACGACTGTCACGGTCGACAATGCCCTCAAGATGCTACTCGTGAAATCCGCCAACGATATCGCCGTGGCAATCGCGGAAGGTGTCGGTGGCTCGATCGCGGGATTTGCCGACATGATGAACGCCAATGCACGGCGCCTTGGCATGTCGCAAAGCAATTTCGTCAATCCGAACGGACTGCCGGCGGAAAACCACGTCACTTCCGCTCGCGATCTCGCGATACTGGCGCGCGCGCTGATCCGCGAATTTCCCGAATACGACAGCTATTGGCACATATCGTCGATTCGCTACGGCAATCGCATTATGCACAACTACAATTCGCTTATAGACCGATACCCCGGTGCCGACGGCATGAAGACCGGATTTATTTGCGCGTCGGGGTACAATGTTGTCGCCTCGGCAACGCGGAACGGCAGGCGGCTGATCGCCGTCGTTCTCGGCGCATGGTCGGGTGCGGTGCGCGCGCAAAAAGCTGCACAGTTGCTTGAGCGCGGATTCAACAGCGGCGGCCTTGCATGGTTGACGCCCTCATTGGGTACCGTTGACGCGCTGGCGCCGATCGATGCACAGCCGCCGAACCTCCGGGAGGAAATGTGCGGCGGTCACCGGCGCAAGCCACCATCCGAGGAAAACGAAGAAGAACCTGAAGAAGCAGCCACCGCAGCCAACGGCGAAACCGACAATGCGCAGGCTTTCATGCTATCGAGCCTGAAGCCCGCGAACGGCAAGTTCGTGCTTGGACCGCCGGTCGAAACGACGCCGCCCGTCGTGGTGTTCACTGGCCCCGCCGATCATCCGGACACTATTGCCCAGACTGCGAGCCCGCTTCCGAAAAAGAAGAAAAAAGTCGCAACCAAGACCGAAGGCGGGGAAAAGCCTGCGAAGCCGGCCAAGACCGATGATGCGGGAAAGTCGGCCAAGGCGGCAAAGCCAGCCAAACCGGTCAAGCCGAAAGTCAGCTCGACTACACAATGAGCGAGACCGCGCCACGTGGTGATCGGCCAATTCCGCCAACACCTATCCCGCTCACCCTGCTGACTGGCTTTCTCGGCGCCGGCAAGACCACTTTACTCAACCGCTTGCTGAAGGATCCCGCGCTCGCCGAAACGGCCGTGATCATCAATGAATTCGGCGAAGTCGGCCTAGATCATCTGCTGGTCGAGTACGTCAGCGACAATATGGTGCTGCTCCAGTCGGGATGTTTGTGCTGCACAATGCGTGGCGATCTTGTCGACGCACTGGAGACTTTGCTGCGCGACCTCGATAATCGACGCTGCAAGTTCAAGCGCGTCCTTCTGGAAACCACCGGTCTTGCCGACCCTGCGCCGGTTCTTCATACCGCAATGGCACATCCCTATCTTGTCCTTCGCTACCGGCTCGACGGCGTAATCACCGTAGTTGATGTCGTCAACGGCGAAGCGACGCTCGACACCCACGAAGAAGCGGTCAAGCAAGCAGCGGTCGCTGACCGCATCGTTCTGACGAAAACCGACCTCGCGGACGACGCGCAGCGCGAGCGCATTGTATCGCGCCTGCGCGCGCTCAATCCGGCAGCGTCTATCCTCGACGGCACCAAAGGTGAAGCTGATGCCGGCAGTCTGCTCGGCAGCGGGCTCTATGATCCCGCCAAAAAAAGTCCCGACGTGAGAAAATGGCTGGCGGCGGAAGCCTATGGCAGCGAGCACCACCATCACCATCACGACGTCAACCGGCACGATGAGCACATCGGTTCGTTCGTTCTCACCGCCGATGATGCCATTCCATCCGGTGCACTCGACATGTTCCTTGAACTCTTGTGCGCTACGCACGGCGCCAAGCTTCTTCGCATTAAAGGGATCGTGAAGCTTGCGGAGATGCCCGAAACTCCGGTTGTCGTGCATGGCGTGCAGCATGTCTTCCACCCGACGGCGCGGCTCGATCGCTGGCCTGATGACGACCATCGTACGAAACTCGTTTTCATCACCCGCGACCTGCCGGAACGCACGGTGCGCGGGCTGTTCGAGGCCTTTCTGGGCGTTGCCGCCCCGGATCGCCCAGATCGCGCCGCACTCGTCGACAATCCGCTGGTTCCGTTCGGGGGCCGTTAGGCCTGTGTCATGCGTCACCGGCCTTGCTTGCCGGGCCGGTTGAAACCATGCTCATGCCGAATCAAGGGCGGCATCGGGTGGATAGCCGCTGCGGGGAAACGCCATGGATCGGCTATGGCTTCGGTACTATCCGGCGGGCGTTCCCGGAGAGATCGACCCGTCGCGCTACCCGTCACTGGTCGCAATGTTCGAGGAAAGCTTCAAAAACTTCTCGACTCAAGACGCCTGCGTCTGCATGGGCAAAACGATGAGCTATCGCGCCGTCGACGAGGCATCGCGCGCGCTAGCTGTCTGGCTGCAAAGTCGGGGCCTGAAAGCCGGCGCCCGGATTGCGATCATGATGCCGAACGTGTTGCAATATCCGGTGGCGATCGTGGCAATTCTGCGAGCCGGGTGCACGGTCGTGAATGTCAATCCACTCTATAAGCCGCGCGAACTGGAGGCTCAGCTCGTCGACGCCGGCGCTGAAGCAATCTTCGTGCTGGAAAATTTCGCTGCGGTGCTGCAACAGGCGCTGCCGAATACGCCGGTCAAGCATGTCGTCATTGCCAGCCTTGGCGACATGCTCGGACCGATAAAAGGTGCGGTGGTGAACGGCGTCGTCCGTTACATAAAAAAAATGGTGCCACCCTTCTCAATTCCAGGCGCAACGAACTTCAACGATGCGCTCGCCGCCGGCCGCAATGCCGAATTGACCCCCGTCAAGATAGGGCCTGACGACATTGCGTTCCTCCAATACACCGGCGGCACCACCGGCGTCGCCAAGGGCGCGATGCTCCTTCATCGCAACCTTGTCGCCAACATGCTGCAGGTGGAGGCGTGGAGTCAGCCGCTGCTCGATGTGCCGCCCAAGGTCGACCGCATCATTATCGTCACAGCGCTGCCGCTCTATCACATATTTGCGCTAACGGCGTGTTTACTGCTTGCCGTACGCGCCGGCGGGTCGTGTCTGCTCATCCCAAATCCCCGTGATATCCGCGGACTCACAAAGGAACTCAGGCACTACAAGGTCAATCTGTTTCCAGCGGTGAACACACTTTACAACGCACTGCTGAACCATCCCGCCTTCGGCAAAATCGACTGGAGCATGCTTAAATGCGCGATTGGCGGCGGCATGGCGGTCCAGAAATCGGTTGCCGAGGCCTGGGTCAAAGCGACCGGGAAGCCGATCATCGAAGGTTACGGACTTTCGGAGACATCTCCCGTGCTTACGTGCAACCGCGGCGATATCGCCGAATGGACCGGAACCATCGGCTTGCCGTTGCCTTCGACCGATATCTCCATTCGCGATGAACAAGGACACGAACAGCCACTCGGCGAGCAAGGCGAAGTGTGCGCACGCGGGCCGCAGGTCATGGCAGGATATTGGCGGCGTCCGGATGAAACGGCTCAGGCAATGACCGCCGATGGATTTTTCCGAACGGGCGACATCGGCGTCATGGACAGCCAGGGCCGCGTGAAAATCGTCGACCGGAAGAAAGACATGATCTCGGTTTCCGGCTTCAAGGTGTTCCCCAATGAGGTTGAGGAAGTAGCGATGAGTCAGGGGAGCTTGCTGGAATGCGCACTCGTCGGTATGCCCGACCGCCATTCCGGTGAAGCTGGCAAGCTCTTCGCGGTCAAGAAAAAGCCTGACGTCACCGCCGAAGAATTGCGTGCATTCCTGTCCGCGCGGTTGGCGAGCTACAAGGTTCCCAAGCAAATCGAGTTTCGCAATGAATTGCCGAAGACGAATGTCGGCAAGATCCTGCGGCGCGCCCTGCGTGATGAATTCGAACAGCCACAAGCCAATTGATGCAGGACGCAATGGTCGCCGACGCAGCCGAAATCTTATCGTTCTGGCGTGAGGCCGGTCACGATCGCTGGTTCAAAAAGGACTCAGCCTTCGACGAAGAGATCCGCCGCCGCTTTCTTGCATCCTACGAGGTTGCCGCCGCGGGCAAGCTTTCCGGTTGGGAGCTTACCGCTGACGGCGCGCTTGCCTTGCTCATTCTGCTCGACCAGTTTCCGCGCAACATCTTTCGTGGCGACGCGCGTGCATTCGCTACCGACCCCTTGGCGCGCGCCATAGCCGCCGGGGCCGTCGTCCGCGGCTTCGATAGCCAGGTAGCCAAGGAACTTCGCGGCTTCTTCTATCTGCCCTTCGAACATTCCGAGGATCTTGCCGACCAAGAGCGCAGTGTCGCCTTTAACAAGGCGGCCGGCGATGCGGATGGTCTGAAATGGGCAGAAATACACGCCGATATCATCCGCCGCTTCGGGCGCTTCCCGCACCGCAATGCCGTACTCGGCCGTACCACGACGCCCGAAGAGCAGGCCTTCCTCGATAGCGGCGGATTTGCCGGCTGAAAAGAGCTATCCACTAGGCGAGCGCGGAAGCGCTGGAGTAGCATCCGGCATGAATGCGCTTGCCGAAAGCAAAGCGTTTCGAACATCAGTCGAGGAGTTGTCATGCGACACGTTATTTCAGCTGCCTTTATCGCGACCAGTCTGGCCATCGCATCCGGCGCCCATGCGCAGGTCCCGCCCGGCTATCCGGCCGACTATGCGAAGATTGTCGATGCAGCCAAAAAGGAAGGCAGGGTCGTCATCTACTCGACCACCGACGCGGTTGCTGCCAACCCCCTCATCAAGGATTTCGAGGCGGTCTACCCCGGCATCAAGGTCGAATATTCCGATCTCAACTCTACCGAACTCTACAACCGGTTCATCGCCGAAGCCGCCGCCGATAACGGTACTGCGGATGTACTGTGGTCGTCGGCCATGGATCTTCAGGTGAAGCTCGTCGCCGACGGCCAGGCAATCACCTACGCATCGCCGGAGAACAAGTCTTTGCCGAAATGGGCAGTGTGGAAAGATGAGGCCTATGGAACGACCTACGAGCCGATTGCCTTTGTCTACAACAAGCGCCTTGTTCCCGAAGCCGACGTGCCGAAGGACCACACGGAGCTCTTGAAGCTGCTCAATACCAAGACCGATTTCTACAAGGGCAAGATCACGGCCTACGACCCCGAGCGCTCCGGCGTCGGGTTTTTGTTCTGCAACGCCGACATCAAGAATTTTCCGCAGGCATGGGATTTGTTCAAGGCCATGGGCAAGGCGCAAGCCAAGCTTTACACCAGTGCGGGCGCGATGATGGAGCGTGTCACTTCCGGCGAACACCTGATCGCATATGGAGTCTTCGGCTCTTACGCGCTCGGCCGATCCAAAAAGGATCCTAACCTCGGGATCATTTTGCCGAAGGATTACACGATGGTGACTTCGCGTGTCGCCTTCATTTCAAAGAAGGCGAAGAACCCGAACGCCGGAAAACTTTTCCTCGATTACATCCTGTCGAAGCGGGGTCAGGAGATCATTGCCAACAAGGCCGACCTTTATTCGCTGCGTTCCGACGTTGAGGGCGAGGCGACCATCAAGCGGGTCACCCAGCTGATCGGCGACAAGGCGCGCCCCGTGCCGATCGACCAGACATTGCTCGAGAATCTCGATCAGACAAAGCGGCTCGCCTTCCTGTCGAAATGGCAGCAGGCGAAGAAGGGGCAGTAGGATATTCAATCATCTGGCCATTCCGAGACCAGCCGATGGCTGGAGCCCGGATTCCAGAAACTATTCACAGCTACCACCTGGATTCCGGGCTCGCCTGCGGTGCAGGCGCCCGGAATGGTGAAGGCAAATGTCGATTGCCGTGTACCGCCTGCTCGTCCTCGGCCTGACCACGCTTGCGGTGGCGGCGCCGCTCTCGCTGGTAGTCTACCAAAGCTTTCTCACGGCACCGTTTTTCGACCATTCGGCGCAGTTTGGATTGCTGGCATATTCCTTCGTTTTCGCCGACCCTGATTTTTGGCAGGCGTTCTGGACAACGATTGCGATCGCCGGCGGCATGGCGGGGATTGCAGTGCCGCTCGGTGCCTTACTGGCATTCCTGATGGTTCGCACCGATGTTCCCGGACGGCAATATCTCGAGCCGTTGATATTGATTCCGATTTTCGTCTCCGCCGTGGTCATCGCCTTCGGTTACGTGGTTGCGATCGGCCCCGTGGGAATTTTCTCGACGCTTGCCAAGGATATCCTCGGCTTCGTGCCCTGGAATTTGTATTCGCTGGTGGCGCTGATCGCGATCGCGGGTCTGACGCATGTCCCGCACGTCTATCTCTACAGCGCTGCGGCATTACGCGGCCTTGGTACTGATCTCGAGGAAGCCGCCCGGGTATCCGGCGCAAATCCGTTTCAGGTCGCCATCAACGTAAGCCTGCCGATGATACTGCCGGCCATCCTGTTTGCGGGCGTATTGGTGTTCTTCCTCGGATTCGAGTTGTTCGGCTTGCCGCTGGTACTGGGAGATCCGCAAGACCTGCTGGTTCTGTCTACATATTTGTTCAAGCTCACCAACAAGCTCGGTGTGCCTTCCTATCAATTGATGGCCGTTGTCGTTGTCGCGATCATAGCGATTACCGCTCCGCTTGTGTTCATGCAGCGCCTCCTGCTGCGTCAGGCGCAACGTTATGTTTCGGTGCGCGGCAAGGGCCTGAAGACACAGCCGCTCCCCCTGCACGGTTTCCGCTGGTTTGCTTTTGCCGGCATCGTAGCCTGGCTATTTGTCACGGTTGTCGTGCCGCTGTTCGGAATCACGCTGCGTTCGTTCGTTGTAACCTGGGGCGAAGGGGTGAAGCTCCTCGATGTGCTGACACTCGATCATTATCGCGAACTGACGGACTATCCGAATGTCGTAAGAGGCATCCTGAACACGCTCGGCATCGGCGTCATTGGCGGCGCGGTGGCAGTCGCCTGTTACACCTCGATTGCGCTTGCGGTGCACCGCTGGAATTCCGGCTGGACGCGGGTTGTCGACTATCTCGTGATGGTTCCGCGCGCCATGCCGGGGCTGGTCGCGGGTCTTGCGCTCTTGTGGGTATTTCTTTTCGTGCCATTCTTGTCGCCACTGAAATCGACAATGGTCTCGATCTGGCTGGCCTATTCCATCGTCTGGCTTGCCTACGGCATGCGGCTCGTTTCCGGTACGCTGCTGCAAGTTGCTCCCGAACTTGAGGAGGCGGCGCGCACGGCGGGCGCCACTGATTTGCGCGTCAAGCGCGATATCACAGTGCCGTTGATCAAATACGGGATGTTGGCGAGCTGGCTTTTGATTTTCCTGATTTTCGTACGTGAATATTCAACCGGCATCTATCTTCTCGGCCCCGGCACCGAGGTGATTGGTTCGCTTCTGGTGTCGCTCTGGGGCACGGGCGCAATCGATCTGGTATCGGCGCTGTCAGTCGTTAATGTTGTCATGATCGGCGTCGGCCTAGCCGTCGCGGTCCGGCTTGGAGTGCGCCTGCATGGCTGACCTCATCATTAAGGATATCGCCCTTCGTCTCGGCGACAACGAAATACTCAAGGGAGTTTCGCTTGCCGTACCGGCGGGCGAAGTGGTCGCCCTGCTCGGCCCCTCCGGCAGCGGCAAGACGACCCTTTTGCGTGCGGTCGCCGGCCTTGAAACCCCGCACGGCGGGTCGATCGCTATTGGAAACAACGTGTTCTTTGACGGAGCGCGCGGCATCCAGTTGCCGGCGGAAAATCGTGGACTTGGACTGGTGTTTCAATCCTACGCTCTATGGCCGCACCGTACCGTTTTCGACAACGTGGCCTATGGCCTGAAGCTGCGAGGCGTCGCGGCCGCCGATATAAAAACGCGCGTCGAAAAGACGCTCGCGCAGATCGGCCTTGGGCATCTCGCCGCCCGATATCCGCATCAGCTTTCGGGCGGACAGCAGCAGCGCGTCGCGATCGCCCGTGCACTCGTTTATGAACCCCCGGTGATCCTACTCGACGAACCGCTCTCGAATCTCGATGCCAAGCTCCGGGAGGAAGCGCGCGCATGGCTGCGCACCCTCATCGTCACGCTAGGCCTTTCTGCGATCCACGTTACGCACGATCAGGTGGAAGCGATGGCGATTGCAGATCGCGTTGTGCTGCTCGATGCCGGCCTTGTCGCACAGGAAGGCGCACCGACCGCGCTCTACAACGAACCAGCGACATTATTCGCCGCAGAATTCATGGGCAGCAATAATCGGCTCGATGGCAAGCTGGTGCAAACCAGCAACGGACGCGCGACGATCGAAGTCTTCGGCGAGCGGATTGCCGGCATTGCACGCACAACGGCGGCTGCAGGCACGATGGCGACGGGCATTATTCGCATCGAGCGCGTGCGATGCGCGTCAAGCGCCGGTCCCAACCGGCTGAAGATGGAGCTGAAGGCGCCCATGTATCTCGGCGAGCGATGGGAACTTGTATTTGCGCGCGACAATGTCACCGTGCGCGCCTATGCCTCCGCACCGCTTGAGCCCGGCGAGCACTTCGTTGAATTCCCGCCCGATGCGCTGTGGATTTTCTAAGGCCTGCGCATGACCGGATTTCAAGGCGTTTTCCCCTATCTCGTCTCGCCGATCGATACGAACGGCCGAATCCTGACCGACGTTCTGGGCAGGCTCGCATCGGACCTCGTGGAAGCGGGGGTACATGGCCTGACACCGCTCGGCTCAACGGGTGAATTCGCCTATCTCAATCGCGGGCAGCGCGAAGACGTCGTTCGGGCGACAATTGAGGCGGCGGGAAAGCGAGTGCCGGTGATCGCCGGAGTCGCATCCTCAGTCACGGCGGATGCCGTCGAGCAGGCGAAGGCGTATCAAAAACTTGGCGCCGACGGCATCCTCGCCATCCTCGAAGCCTATTTTCCTCTCAAGGACGCGCAGATTGAAGCGTATTTTCGTGCCATCGCCGATGCGATCGACATTCCAGTCGTGCTCTATACGAACCCGCAATTCCAGCGCAGCGATCTTTCCCTCGATGTCATCGCGCGCCTGTCACGGCATCCACGCATCCAGTACATCAAGGACGCGTCGACGAATACCGGACGGCTGCTCTCGATCATGAACCGCGCGCCGGGAATGAAAGTGTTCGCGGCCTCGGCGCACATTCCCGCAGCCGTGATGCTGATCGGCGGCGTCGGCTGGATGGCGGGGCCAGCCTGCATCGTACCGCGCCAGAGCGTGCGGCTCTATGAACTCTGTCGCGCGGCGCAATGGCCCGATGCGATGAAACTTCAGCGTGAACTTTGGCGCATCAACGAGGCTTTCGCACGCTTCAATCTCGCCGCCTGCATCAAAGCGGGGTTGCAGATGCAGGGCTATGCAGTCGGCGATCCAGTTCCGCCGCAGGCCGCGCTTTCACCCGGCAACAAAGATGAAGTCAAACGCATCCTGGGCGAAATCGAAAAGCTTGAATTGCCTTGATTTGCCGTATCAACCGCCGGCGCCCAACCGAATCTTAACGGTTCATTGCTAGGCGAATTCGATGGCCCTGCCGTCGTCAACGCCGCGGCCGCAGCCGATACAGAGAGATCGCGTGGCTTTGGCCGAACCCCGAAACGCAAAAGCTGCGTACGCGTCGCCTCTGGCCCGCGCCATCGCCCATATCAAAACTCTGCTTGCGGAGCGGAGCGATAGCCGCCTCGCCCAGCTCGTTGCCGGCAAGGTGTTCCTCGTGCGGATGGGCAGCGCTCTGCTCGCGCTCGTGTCGCAGGTCTTGCTCGCACGCTGGATGGGCAGCTTCGAATTCGGCGTCTACATCTATGTCTGGACATGGGTGCTCATGATCGGCGCGCTCTCCGATGTTGGGCTTTCATCGGCGGCGCGACAATTCATTCCGGAATACACGGAACTCAAGAGCGTCGACCGCCTGCGCGGCTTCCTCGCGGGCTCGCGCTGGCTTGCCTTCGCGCTGGCGACGGGAATCGGACTCGGTGGAGCACTCGGTGTCCGATTGCTCGCGCCATGGCTCGATCACTTCACGATCGTCCCGCTCTATCTTGCGTGCCTTGCAATTGCGGCCTACGGCCTCGTGCAAGTGCAGGCCGGCATCGCGCAATCCTATGATTGGCCGAACCTCGCGCTGATGCCGTTCTACATCTGGCGCCAGCTCATCATTACGGTACTTATGGGTGCCGCATGGGCAACCGGCGCGCCGACCGACGTCGTAACGGCTATGACGATCGCCGTCATCACGACCTGGGCCGTCACCATCGTTCAGCTCGCGCTGCTCAACCGACGGCTGAGCGGCAAAGTTCCGGATGGACCCAGGACCTACGAATTGAAAACCTGGTTTGCCACGTCGCTCCCGATCTTCGTCGTGGAAGCGTTTTACTTGCTGCTTACCTATGTAGACATCCTTGCGCTCGAGCATTTTCGCTCGCCACAGGATGTCGCGGTCTACTATGCAGGGGCGCGGCTGCTGGCGATCGTTGCGTTTGTTTACTTCGCGATCGCCGGAGCCACGACGCACAAATTCACCGAATATCACGTCGCCGGTAATCGGAAACGGCTTGCGTCATTCTTTGACGAAACGGTCCGCTGGACGTTTTGGCCGTCCGTGGCCACCTGCATTGCAATCCTTGCCTTCGGAAGACCGCTGCTGTCGTTGTTTGGCGCCGGATTCGAGGCCGGATACGGGGTGATGTTCATACTCGCAATTGGGATGCTCTCTCGCGCCGCGGTGGGGCCAGCGGAGCGATTGCTCAACATGCTCGGCGAGCGCAGGCAGTGCACTCTTGTCTATGCCACCGCATTCACCATCAATCTTCTGCTTTGCATCCTGTTAATCCCGGGCCACGGAATTATCGGCGCGGCGATTGCGACATCGTCTGCGATCGTCGTTGAATCAATGATGTTCTTTCATGTCGCGAAGCGCCGGCTTGGCCTTCACATCTTCATTCTCGGCCGCAAGCGCGACTAACGTCAGGCCCGTTCCCGCAACAGGCGCCGGATTACCTTGCCGGTCGTCGTCATCGGCATATCTTCGATGAAGGCAACTTCACGCGGATATTCGTGCGCGGACAAGCGCGTTTTGACGAAGCCCTGAATTTCAGATGCCAATGTATCGGAGGCGGCATAGCCTTTTTTCAGCACAATGAACGCCTTCACGATCTCCGTGCGCAATGCATCGGGCTTGCCGACCGCTGCGGCCAAAGCAACCGCCGGGTGGCGGATGAGACAATCTTCGATTTCTCCCGGCCCAATGCGAAACCCGGCGGAGGTAATGACATCGTCGTCCCGGCCGACAAAACTGACGTAGCCTTCCTCGTCCATCACGCCCTGATCGCCGGTCGTCATCCAGTCGCCGATGAACTTGTCACGTGTGGCTTCCGGCTTGCCCCAATATTCGAGGAACATAACGGGGTCAGGACGTTTGACCGCTATTTGCCCGGGTTCACCCTGCTTGAGCACATTCCCGGCAGCGTCGATGATCGCCACGGCATGTCCGGCGACCGGTTTACCGATCGCGCCCGGCTTCGACACACCGATTGCACTGCAGGCTGAAAGAACAATGTTGCATTCGGTCTGCCCGTAGAACTCGTTGATGACGAGACCAAACGCGGATTTTCCCCACTCATAGGTTTCCGCGCCGAGGGATTCGCCGCCCGACCCGATCGAGCGCATATGGATGGCATGACGCCCTTGGGGGTTCGGCGCCGCGCGCAACATGCGGAGCGCGGTCGGCGGGATGAATGCATTGCGAATCCCCGCGCGTGCCATCAACGCAAATGCTTCCTCAGGATCGAATTTTTCGAAGCGTCGCGCCACCACGGGTACGCCGTAGTGCAACCCCGGCAACAGGACATTGAGCAACCCGCCGGCCCAGGCCCAATCGGCCGGAGTCCAGATTCGGTCGCCAGCCTGCGGGAAAAAGTCGTGATGCGTTTCAACGCCTGGGAAGTGGCCGATCAGCACGCGGTGGCCGTGCAAAGCGCCCTTCGGCTGGCCGGTGGTGCCAGATGTATAGACCATCATCGCCGGATCATCAGCGGACGTGTCGACGGGCGAAAAGTCGGACGAGGCGCGCGCGAGGGTCTCCGAAAACCCGATTGCGCCCGCAGCATCACCGTCGAGCGAGAGAACCAACTTGAGTTCGGGCAGCCCGTTCCGGATCTCGGCAATGCGCTCCGCACCTCGCGTATTGGTTATCAATGCCGCCGCGCCGGAATTCTGCAGCCGGTAAGAGAGGGCATCGGCGCCGAACAGCACTGCAAGCGGCAATGCAACCCCGCCGAGCTTGTAGATTGCGATGTGGATTGCCGCCACCTCGGGCAATTGCGGCAGCAAGATCGCGACGCGGTCGCCGCGCGCGATGCCATGGCCGCGCAACACATTCGCTAGCCGGTTGGACGTTTCGCGCAGCCAGCCGTAGGTGATTTGCTCGTCACGGCCGTCGGGCCGAGCATGCAATATGGCAAGGCGATCCGGCTCTTTTTCCGCCCAGCGATCGCAGACATCGACGCCGATATTGTATCGCGCCGGCACCGACCAGCGGAATTGGCGATAAAGCGTGTCGTAATCCTTGACGCGTGGCAGGACCGGCATGGGTCGCAAAACTAGTCAGCGGATGGGGCGAGGTCCAGCCCAGGCACCGGACCATATCGACCGCATCACCTAAATGACCGGTTCAATTCAACCTGACGCGAAGAAAATTCCAGCGGGGCGCCGCCGGCGATACGGCATCGGTCGATTGCTTTTCCTCGCTCGGGCCCGACACGAAGGAAAATATGCTCGATCCGGCTTCCAGCGGCAGCGAGGCCAAACCGACGCCGAGGACGGCCGCGCTATCCCTTCCCGTCGTCGGGTTCAGCCAGGATCAACGACCAATACACTTTGTATTTGGAAGCCGGCGTGTAGACCGCCGCGATGCCTATTCGGGTCGCGCCTGCCAAAAGCATATTGGCGCGGTGCGGACTTGAGTCGCGCCAGCCGGAAAACGCCTCCGCCAGTGTGTGGTAGCCGGCACTGATGTTTTCTGCGGCCCTTTTGGCGTCGTAGCCTGATGCTTTAAGCCGTTGCACGAACGGCTTGCCGGCCCCGTGATCAAGCTTGTCACGCCTGGCCATCACATCGGCCTGTTCCTTTGCAAGTCGCATCAGCACGGGGTCAAGCTCAACAGCAGGCAGGCTGTTGTTAGCGCGATAGCCGGAAATCATCGACGCGGCCGCAACCGCATCAAGTTCAGCACCAGGTTGCGCCAGATTGCGGTAGAAACTTGGCTCGGCCTTAGGAACGTAGGTGTCGGCGCATCCGCCGAGCAGGGCCAAGATCAAAACCCCCGGGACAAGACGAAGCGGCCTCATCAGGAATTGTTCCCCCGAATCGCGAGCACTTGCTCAGGTATAACGTAGACAATGGCCAAACGGTGTTTGACGCCGTGGTTCGTACCGCCGTTGAATCTCTCCGCATCTACTGGCGCGCTTGTGCAGGGTCAACTAACATCCGACATGCCAATAGTTGCAGGAGGCCGATGTGTCTGATGACCCTGTCGCACGCACCCCGGGCGCAAAGCGTGCTGCTCCGGGAGAATTCGTTTTCGACCTCGGCTCCGTACAGAAAATTCCAGGTGGCCCCGCCTATTCGACTGCCCATGGTCCGTGCATCGAAGGTGATCGCATGATCGTCGGGCTGATGCGTATGAAGGCCGGCACCGGTGCCGAAGCACACTCGCACCCGAATGAACAATGGATCTATGTGCTGGAAGGAACCTTTCACGCCAATATCGGCGGAAAAGAAATCGACGTTAAGCCCGGTTCAGTCGTCTATATTCCCGCCAACACCATACACGCCGGCAAGGCGACGCCCGATGGCGACGTTGTATTCTTCACGGTAAAGGATGCCTCGCACAGTCTCCACGGCATCAAGGCAAACTAACAATTGAGCGATACCGGCTGAACCGCCTAACCGGGAATCCACCGCTCGGCAACCTTTGGGGAGGATTGCATGAAGTTGTTAACCGCCACATTGCTTGCGGCAGTGGCATTGAGCACCGGCGCGGCCGTGGCACAGGACAAATATCCAAACCGGCCGGTGAAGGTCATCGTACCCTACGCACCCGGCGGCGCGACCGACATCGTCGCACGTATTGTCGGGGATGAATTCCAGAAGGCTACGGGACAAGGCTTTGTCGTCCTCAACAAGCCGGGTGCCTTCGGCATGCTGGCAATCGATGAAATGGTCAAGGCGGCTCCCGACGGCTACACGCTGATGATCGGCAATGTCTCGACCAATGCGATCACGCCCATCATTTATGCAAACAAGATGAATTCCGACTATGCCAAGAGCGTCGTTGCCGTGACCAACCTGGTCGACATTCCGGCATTCCTGCTGGTGAGCACGGCCAATGATTTTCCGGTGAAATCTGTCCCTGAACTCATTGCCTACGCCAAAAAAAATCCGGGCAAGGTGCGCTACGGCACCGTGGGCATCGGCTCCTATCCACATTACGACATGGCCTATTTCGCGAAGCGTGCGGGTGATCTGGATCTGGTTGGGCTGCCGAACAAGAACGGCGCTTCCGGAGTAATCCAGGACCTGTTGCGCGGCGATGCACAGGCCGCCTTCCTCAACGTGGCCTCCAGCGCCGGACAGGTCCAGGCAGGCAAATTTCGCGCACTGGCCGTCGTAAATCACACGCGCCTCAAGGAATATCCCGGTATCCCGACCATGAAAGAGATTGGCTATGCCGACGTCGGAACGGTGGCCTGGAACGGACTGTTCGCGCCAGCCGCAACGCCCAAGCCGGTGCTCGAAGCAATATTTCAGGCAGTAAACAAGGCACTTCAATCGCCCGAGACGATCGAAAAACTCCGGAAACAGAACTTCAATGTGGTGCCAAACAAATCACTCGCCGACGCCCAGACGTGGCTTGCCGGCGAAATGAACCACTGGCGAACCATCACAGGCGCGGTGAAGATCGACGTCACGCAGTAGATAGCGTGATTGGCGCAAACAACAACGCGCGCGATTTCAGCTGTGCGGCCATCGCCTGCATTACGTCCTCACACCCTGAAGCGCCCGCCACACGCGCTCTGGAGTTGCCGGCATCTCTAGCTTTGCGCCTTTTGGCAACGCATCGAGAATGGCGTTGATCACGGCAGGAGGCGCCGCGGTTGTACCCGCTTCGCCGGTGCCCTTCACACCAAGCGGGTTCGTTCGGCACGCTACGGGGTGGTGCTCGACTGTCATGCTGGGGATGAGATCCGCCCGCGGCACCGCATAATCCATGAACGAACCGGAGACGAGTTGTCCCCCCGCGTCATAGACGGTGTGTTCCGCAAGCGCCTGACCAATGCCCTGTGCCACACCGCCGTGAATTTGCGCCACGACAATCGTGTCATCTAGAACATTCCCGCAGTCGCCGACCGCTGCATAGGACACGATCTCTGTCGCGCCGGTTGCAATATCAATTTCAACCTCAGCAATGTGACAACCGTTCGGAAATGACGACGGTATCTTGACATTTTCGAGCGTGTCGAGGCTTTCCGGAATTACACCCTGGCGCTTGAGTTCGGCAGCGCGCTCCGCCGCCTCGAACAGTGAAACCTCACGGTTTTTCACACTGTACTTTCCGTCTCTGTAATCAACATCGCCCTCGGCTGCCTGTAGAAGCATGGCGGCGACCCGCTTGCCCTTCGCCATTACCGAGTTGGTCGCGCGCGCAATCGCGCTGCCCACCATCATGGCCGAACGTGAGGCGACCGCCCCAAATCCGGGAACGTCCCGCGCGGAGTCACCGGCAAGCAGACTGACGGCCGACGGTTGAATTCCGAGACGCCGCGCCGCCACTGCGCCAAACACGGTCTGATGTCCCTGCCCGCTTGCACCCGAACCGATGCTCACCTGCACCTTGGCTCCGCCGGGGAAGCTGATGCGCGCGGCCTCTTCCGGGAATGCCCCGGCGATCTCCAGATAGCAGCCGATGCCGATACCGCGCAGTTTGCCCGCTTTCTTCGCAACCTTTTTGCGCGCAGGAAAGTTCGCGTAGTCCGCAAGTGCCAGTGCCCGCTCGAATACGGCGGGGAAATCCCCGCTGTCGTATATGTTTCCAAACGCGGTCGTATAGGGCATTTTTTCGGGCGCGATCAGATTTCGCCGGCGCAATTCCGCGGCATCGATGCCGGTCAAATCAGCAGCCGCGTCAATAACGCGTTCGAGCAGATAACTCGCTTCGGGGCGCCCGGCACCGCGATACGGCCCGGTCGGCACGGTGTTGGTGAACACGCAGCGCGAACTGACCTGCGCAATCGGAATCTCATAGACGGTCGGCAGGCAGCCGGAGACATGCGTCGTGACGATAAAGTGGGCAATGCCTGTGAAATAGGCCCCCGTGTTGCCGAGACCCTGCACGCGCAGTCCGAGGAACCGCCCGCGCTTGTTGAGAGCAAGTTCCACCGTCCACAACGAATCGCGCCCCTGGTTGTCAGTGACAAACGCCTCGGAGCGAGTCGAAACCCAGTGAATCGTCTTGCCCAGCGCGCGAGCGGCGTGCAGCAGCACGACGTATTCCGGATACGTTGCAGCCTTCATGCCGAAGCCGCCGCCGACATCGTCGGTCAGCACAAGCAATTCGTCAGGTTTGATGCCCAGAGATTCGGCAAGATGCATGCGCATCCCGCCAACGCCTTGCGTGCCACAGCGCAGAACGTAGCGCTTGGCGTCCGTGTCAAAACTTGCGGTGGCGGTGCGTGGTTCAATCGACGCAACGACGAGGCGTTGATTGACGACTTCGACCCGGGCAATGTGCGCTGCTTCGGAAAATACCCGATCGAGCGCGGCCTGCTTCTTGCCGTCGGGATCGGCGGGCGCGGTCCAGTCGAAGCCGATATTTCCCGGTGCTTCTGGCCAAAGTTGAGGTGCACCCGAAGCCAACGCTGCCCGGATATCGGTCACCGCCTGAAGGGGCATGTAGTCGACAACGACGAGGTCTGCGGCATCGTGAGCAGCCGCGGCGGTCTTCGCGACGACCATCGCAACCGGTTCACCCACATGCATGACTCGCTTTTCCGCAAGCGCCGGCCGATGCGGACCAATTGCCAGTTTGCCGCCACGGCCTGGAATCGGAACCGGATGCGAAATTGAATGGTAATGGGCCTCCGCAAGTTCGGCCGCCGTCAGCACCGCGATAACACCGGGCGCGGATTTTGCTCCGGAAACATCGATACCCTTAATTTCTGCGAAGGCATGCGGCGAGCGCACAAAATAGGCCGCTAGTGCATCGCCCGGCCTGAGATCGTCGCCGAAACGGCCTTGGCCACGCAGCAGCGCTTCATCTTCGATGCGTCCGTTCCAGGCGACATTCTCGTCGATGCGAGCGGCGATTGATTGCGTCATGCGATGCTCCGGTTGATTTTCAAAGCTTGCGGTCGGTAATCCCGGCCTTGGCGTAAAGCGCATTGATATGCGCCTTCACCTCCGCATCGGTCGTGTCGTTCTGCGGATGGGGAGCCCAGCCCGTCTTGGCGCGTGCGTAAATTGCCATCTCCTCGTCCTGCTGTGACGTGCCGCCCGAAATTCCATAGGCTCCGACCATCTCGTCACCCCTGAAAACTGGCGCCGAGCCGCCACTGGCCGCGATGCGCCCATTCGTCATGGCGGCGAGGCTCACAAGCAGTTGAGGATTGCGTTCCTTGAACCACTGCTGAATCACAAGGCCATCAGGAAAGCGCGGACTCATCGAGCGGAAGGCAGCAACGGTGAACGCCTTTGCAATTGCGGTTTCGGGTGTGATGAAGCCCGCATCGTCCATACGCTCCACTGCGATCAGATGGCCCTCCGGCCCAACGACCGCGATAGAAACGGGCACGCCCATGGCCCCGGCTTTTTCCACCACGGCCTGAATGAATTCGCGGCACTCCGCGGCACGCAATTTCGCCATCCCCACCTCCGGCGTTGCCTATTAAACTTCGATTAACCTCTTATGTCCGGCAATTAACTGCAAAAAAACGGGTTGGGGAATACCGTGAGGCCCTACCTGGACGCGAACATGGCCGAGTATACCTCCGCACACGTTTTCGCGCGCGACTGGCGTTTGGCCATGCTGGTCGGCGGAGCGAGCTTCGCCGCCTGCTATGCACTCTTCGGCTTTGTCCCGCCGGCAGGGGCCTGGATTGCCGCGGTTCCACCCAACACGGCCTCCCTTTTCATTGCCATTCTTGTGGGCATTTTTGCCATGGCGCTGACCATCGGGTGGCGCGCTAGAAAGTTGCGCATCGACAACCTGCGGATGCGGATTGCAATCAACAACATGTCGCAGGGCTTGTGCATGTTCGATGGCAACGAGCGTCTGGTCGTATGCAATCAGCGCTACATGGAAATGTACAAGCTGTCGGCCGACATCGTGAAGCCAGGCTGTACGCTGCAAAGCTTGCTCGAATACCGGATCAGCAACGGCAGCTTCTCGCGTGATCCGATTCCGTATCGGCGCGAATTGATCGAAACCATGGCCGCGGGCAAAACCACTACGAACGAAGTGAAGTCTGCCGATGGGCGCTCGATTTCCGTCATAAACCGTCCGATGGCTGAAGGCGGCTGGGTAGCGACCCATGAAGATATCACCGAGCGCCGCGACGCCGAGCGTGAAAGAGTTTCGATGCAGGAGCAGCAGCGGCGACGTGCCGTCATCGAACAGGCCATCGCCACCTTCCGTCAGCGCGTCGAGGATCACCTGAAAACGGTGACGGAAGGCGCCAAGGCAATGCATTCAACTGCGACGACACTGTTCAGCAATTCCGGGCAGACCTCCCAAAGTGCCGATGGAGCCGTCTCGGCATCGAACGAAGCGTCGGCCAACGTGGAAACTGCGGCGGTTGCAGCCGACGAATTGACCGGCTCGATCAATGAAATCGGGCGGCAGCTGTCGAAGACGACCGAAATCGTACGTGCGGCTGTATCCGAGGCGCAGGGAACCAACCATCAAATCCACGCTCTGGCAGAAGCCGCACAAAAGATTGGCGATGTGATCAAGCTTATTCGCGCAATCGCCGGGCAGACCAACCTGCTCGCGCTCAATGCTACGATTGAGGCAGCACGCGCGGGCGATGCAGGCAAGGGCTTCGCGGTCGTGGCTTCCGAAGTCAAATCCCTGGCGGTGCAGACCGCCAAGGCAACGGAAGACATTTCGAAGTTGATCATGGCCGTGCAGGGAGCCACGTCGAGCGCCGTGTCTGCGATCGGCCGCATCTCCGGCCGCATGCAGGAAATCGACAGCTGTGCAACCGCGGTCTCTGCGGCGGTCGAAGAGCAAAGCGCAGCAACCGGAGAGATCTCGCAGAACGTCGCCAGCGCTTCTGACGGCGCAAAGGTCGTGGTGGAAGTCCTGGACGAGGTTTCAGGTGCAGCAGCGCAGACGCGGCACTCCGCGGAAAGCGTGCTCACCGCCTCGCAGGCGGTGGAATCCGCCGCGGCCGAATTGCGCAGGGAAGTTGAAGGTTTTCTCACCCGCGTCGCCGCTTGATTATCCGATCAGGCTGCTGAGCCAGTAGAAAAACGCTGCAAGCAGCCCGGCCGCGGGAATCGTCAGAATCCAGGCGATCACGATTTCACGGGCAACGACCCAGCGCACGGCCGACACTTTTTTAGCTGCGCCTACACCGATGATCGATCCGGTAATAGTGTGCGTCGTGGATACCGGAATGCCGAGCCATGTCGCCGCAAAAAGCATGACCGAGCCGGCGGTTTCGGCGCAAACGCCCTGCGTTGGAGTAAGGCGTGTAATACGGGATCCCATGGTGCGGACGATCCGCCAACCGCCGGCCAATGTGCCCGCAGCCATCGCGATCTGACAGGCAATCACGACCCAGAACGGCACGTAGAAATTCGCGCCAAGAGCCCCTTGTGAATAGAGCAGGACGGCGATGATGCCCATCGTCTTTTGGGCGTCGTTGCCGCCATGGCCGAGCGCGTAGCACGACGCGGAAATGAATTGCACCCGGCGAAAAATGTGATCGATGCCGTAGGGCGTCGACCGAATGAATGCCCAGGACACGAAAAGCATCAGGAACAGAGCCAGCACGAGGCCCAGGCCCGGCGAAAGAAAAATCGCTACTGCGGTCTTGGTGACGCCCGACCAAACCACCGCGTTTACGCCAGCCTTCGCAATTCCGCTTCCAACAAGGCCCCCGATCAGCGCGTGTGAACTCGATGAGGGGATTCCAAGTCGTTGCGTAAGAATTTGCCAGACGATGGCTCCTGCAAGCGCACCGAAAATCACATGCGCGTTGACGACATCAGCCTCCACAATGCCGCGCCCGACCGTCTCGGCGACATGGAGCCCGAAGAAAAGAAAGGCAACGAAATTGAAAAATGCGGCCCAGGCCACTGCATATTGCGGCCGCAGTACCCGCGTCGAAACGATGGTCGCGATTGCATTTGCGGCATCATTCATGCCGTTGAGAAAATCAAAGGCCAGCGCGACGACAATCAAGCCGATCAGGAATGGTAAAGCGAGCGCTGCGGCGTCCATCGTCGTTCGGCCTCGAACCCTTTACACGTGCTCGATGACGATGCCGTGCATGACGTTGGCCACGTCATCAAACCGGTCAACGACTTTTTCCAGATGGTCATAGACTTCATTGCCGACGAAGAAAGCCATCGGGTCAGTCTTGACGTAAGTCTGATAAAGCTCCCGCAGCCCCTCGTCGTGCAGCTCGTCGGCACGTCCCTCCAGCTGCGAAATCTGTTCGGTGAGCGTACTAAGCCGTGTCGCTTCAGTGCTGAGCGATCTCAGCAGGGGTACCGCCTCTTGCACGAGCTCTGCAGATTTCACGATCGTATCGCCCATCTGCTTCATCTTTGGCGTGAAGTCGACGACATCGAAGAGTGCTACCGTTTTGGCCGTCTTCTGCATCTGGTCGATGGAATTATCCATCGCGGTGATGAGGTCACGAATGCTGCCGCGGTCGAACGGCGTGATGAACGTGCGACGTACGGCGATAAGCACTTCGCGGGTGGCATCGTCGGCGTCATGTTCGCGGTCCATCACCGTCTGACAATTGCGGACGACCGCATCACCGCCCTCCATCATGGCTCGTAGAGCTTGCGCGCCCGCGAGCACTGCTTGCGAATGACGCGCGAACAGATCGAAGAAGCGCTCCTCCTTCGGCATCAAGGCATGAAACCAGCGCAACATGGGCGACCCCGTTGGCCGGAAAGCGGCCACCGGGAGCCAAACTAGTCGCTCGGCGTGAGGTTGCGAAACCCGGCCGCGCCCACCTGTGGAAACTTCTCATGCCTGCGCCCGTCGCATGGACGCGGATGTTCCCTCAACGAGTTTAACATCGTGAAAACAACAGCTTCCGGACCCCCGGTCCTCTTGCCGGCGGCGTGGAAGATTTGCTGCATCGACCCACCGGGTCGGTTAGTTTCCAAATCGGACGATTGAGGCGGAGGGGATTGATGAGGTTGGGCTACTTCACGATGCCCGTGCATCCGCTGGGGCGCGATTGGTCACAGACGCTGCGCGAGGACCGCGAGGCGATCATCCTCGCAGACAAGCTCGGTTTCTACGATGCCTTTGTCGGCGAACACCTGACCGACGCGTGCGAGAACATCACCAACAGCCTGATGTTCCAGGCGACGCTGATCCACGACACCAAAACCATCAAGCTCGCCACCGGCACCGCCAACCTGGCGCAAATGCATCCGGTCGTGATCGCGGTGAATGCCGCAATGTTTGATCACCTCGCGCACGGCCGATTTGTGATGGGCATCAGTGCCGGCGCACTCACCTCAGACTCGGAAGCGATCGGAATTCTCGATCTGGACCGCAACAAGATATTCGCGGAGGCAATCGATGTCATTCTTGCAGTATGGGAGCGCAACCCGCCCTACGACATCGAACTTCCGGACAACCGGTTCAAAGTGACCTTCGCGCGCACCGCGGCGCTCGAGCTTGGTGTGGGCATGCTGGCGAAACCTTTTCAAAAGCCGCGGCCGGAAATTGTCGGCACTGTCGTTGCGCCCTTTTCGCCGGGCGTTGTGCTGATGGGCAAGCGAGACTTCCATCCGTTGTCGGCAAACTTCCTGTTGCCGAACCATCTCAAGTCACACTGGGCGAACTACGCCAAAGGCAAGACGGAAGCCGGCGCCAAAGCCAATATCGCCGACTGGCGCGTGGCCAGGACCATTTTTGTCGCCGATGACGACAAGGTCGCGCAGCGTTACGGACACGATGACGTAAGCAGTCCGTATCGATTCTATTTCGAACAGATGCTGGCAAAAATGAAGCGCGGAAACAGGCTCTATGTGTTCAAGAGTCACAAGGAACAGCCCGACGAGGAAATCACGCTCGACTATGTCATGCGCCACTGTGTGACCTTCGGCAGCATCAACAAGGTGGTCGACGCGATCCTCAAACTACACGAGGAAACCGGAGATTTCGGTGAACTGGTTTATGCCGGCATGGATTGGGTCGACCCCATGCTCGCCCGGCGATCGATGCAATTGATGGCCGAGGAAGTGATGCCGCGCGTCAACGCTGCGATCGGCAAATCGGCAAAGACGGCGGCGGAGTAGCGTGTTTGGGTTGACCCCTACACCGACAGCGGATCGGTCCCGAGCGCGGCGTAAAGCCCGTGCTTGGCGCCCTGCGTGAAGGGCACATTCTTGTCGAGCTCCGCCGAGGCCGAGCGCACGCGTTGCGCCTCGGGCTCTGTCGCCGGCACCTTGCCGCCCTCGGCAGCCGCTTTGGCGGCACGCAGCAGAATCTTTCGCGTCATGATGATGCCGCCGTCGGTCGCGCACAGATGCTCCCTGGTGCGATCCTGGATCGGCCCCATGCTTTCCTGGATTGAGGCGTCCTGCATCGCGATGCCGTCGACGCCGGTCGATGAATGACCGTGCCGCTGTGACTCGCGGTCCATCAGGTAATTGTTTGATTTGTTGGCGAGTGGAATGAAGGTGCCGGGCACATATTTGACGTGAATGCCCTCGCCGTCCTGCATTGCTGACACTTCCGAGTTCGTCAGGGCGCGCTTGGGGTGATAGTTGATGCTCCACGCCCAACAGGTCTCGTCGTCGATCGGCACCCAGGCGTGTGCGCCGAGCGGGTGCCCCGCGCGCGGTGGGATGATCGTGTACCAAGGCATGATCCAGGGCGTGATCCGCCAATAATATTTTTCGCCTTCGGCGTTGCGCCGTGCCCCGATCAGCAATCCGCCGGGAAACTCCTCGACGTCGAAGAGCGGCATGCGGTCCTGCTCATTGTAGACATTTCCCTTCGAGCCTTTGAAAAGAGGGTCCTTGTTGAGTTCGCTTCCGTGAAGCCACGAAACATGGCTCGAATCAATGCCGCCTTCCATCGCCTGCAGATAGTTACACTCCTGGAGTCGCTTGGAAATGAAGCGCTGCCGCGGCTCGACATCGGTCCATTCCAACGCCGGTGGCGGCGGCTGCAGCGCCGGCGGCCCCATATAGGCCCACACGATTCCGGCCTTCTCAATGCACGGGTAGGATTTCAGCTTGATGTTCTTGCGGAAGCCGGACTCTTCCGCCTCGGACGGAAGGTCGACGCATTGCCCGCTCACATCATATTTCCAGCCGTGATACGGACACCGCAATCCGCATTCCTCGTTTTGGCCGAACCACAGCGAGACGCCACGGTGGGCGCAGAACTCGTCGATCAGCCCGACACGGCCCTTGCTGTCGCGAAAGCACACCAGGTTTTCCCCCATTAGCTTCACCCGAACCGGCGGGCAATCAGGCTCCGGAATTTCGGACACAAGCAGGAATGGGGCCCAATAGCGCCGAAGCAATTTGCCCATCAGGGTTCCGGGGCCGACGCGGCTGAGCTGATCGTTTTGTTCACGCGACATCATGGCGACGTTTCCTCAAGCCTTTGCTATCTTTCCTGCAGGCGTTGGCCGCCATTATAGGCGGTCAGGTCGACGACGGAAGCCGAGTGTCATGACTTTGCCGCGCATCGCCATTGCAACAGGAGATCCCGCCGGGATCGGGCCCGAGATCGCCCTCAAGGCCGCGCTCGATGCCCGCGTGCGCGGGGCCTGCCGGCCATTGCTCGTCGGCGATCCGGCAGCCGTGGAACTGCATGCGCGGGCGGCCGGGCTCGCGCCCCGGCTCAACATTGTCGCGAATGCGAGCAAGGCGAACTTCTCCGACAGCGGCGTCGATCTGCTTGATGCGCGTGATGGCAACAATACGCCCATCAGGATCGGCACCGTTGATGCCGCGTATGGACGAGCCTCTCTCGCCAGCGCAAGCCGCGCGATCAAAGCCGCGCTTGCGGGCGAAGTGGAAGCGGTCGTGGCCGCGCCACAGACCGAACGTTCGATAGCTGCCGCGGGCATTGCCTTCGACGGATATCCGTCATTCGTTGCCCGCGAAACCGGCACACCGGTCAACGACGTCTATCTGATGATCTGCTTCGATCAGTCACGGATCGTTCACGCCACGCTGCACGTGAGCGTGCGCGAAGCGGTTGCCCTGATCACACCGGAGCGGGTCGAGCGCGTCATTCGCGTCTCCGATGCATCGTTGAGAAAGCTCGGTATCGCGCGCCCGAAGATCTTCGTCAGCGGACTCAATCCGCATGCCGGCGAGGATGGGCTGTTCGGTTCGGAGGAAATTGACATCATCATTCCGGCGCTCGAGCGCACGGTCAAAGACGGAATTGATGCTTCTGGTCCGTTCGGCGCCGACACCATGTTCCGCAAGAAGGGCTGCGATGCCTTCATCGTGATGCTGCACGATCAGGGGCACATTGCCGCCAAACTGCAAGCCTTCAATCGCACAGCGGGGCTTTCGATCGGCTCGCCGATCCTGTTTTCGTCGGTTGCGCACGGCAGCGCGCACGACATCGCCGGAAAAGGCCAAGCAGATCCGGGCGCCATGATCGAGGCGATCACCCGGCTTGCGAAAGTAAAAACGGAAGGGCGCGACCGGCCTGTTACTTGAGCAGGGTGATATCGGCGGGCGGCTTCGGCACCGACTGCAAGTAGGCGTAGATGTCGGCGAGATCGGCGTCGGAGAGAATCTTTTCGCTGAACGGCGGCATGGCCCGGTTGCTCGAACGCACGAAGCCGGAAAAAGTCTCCCAGGGAAGCGGGTTGGGAGCAATCCGCTTACCGTTGCTGGTGGCTATTGAGCCCTGCCCCAATGTGCCATGACACTCCCAGCAGCCACTGCGCATGAAGACCGTCTTGCCATGCTCCGCCGAGCTCGCACTCGCCGGGCATTGGCCGACCACGAGAGCACTTAGCATTGCAAAACACCAACGCATGATCATGGCAATTTTCCTTAGCGTGGCTGGGTGACAACGTCGACCAGCGCGGGCTCACCGGCCTTGACGACCTCCACCGCTTTTTTCAGCGCTGGCGCAAGCTCCTTCGGATCGGTGATTGGCCCCGCGGACCACATGCCGAACGAGGCTGCGAGCCGGGCGTAGTCGATGGGAGGATTTTCAATTCGCGTGCCGAGCGGGCCCAGATCATTGCCAAGAGAAGCCACGCGGTTGCGCCGGTTCGCCATGCGCTGCACGTGCATCACTTCTTGGTGGTAGCCGCGATTGTTGTGCATCACGGTCAACAGGGGAATTCTGTGGCGAACCGCCGTCCACAGCACGCCGGGTGAATACATGATGTCGCCGTCGGGCTGGAAGTTCACTGAAAAGCGGCCGGCGTCGCGATTGGCGAGTGCCGCGCCGACAGCGGCCGGTGCGCCGTATCCCATGCCATAGCCGCCTGGCCCGCCGATGTGCCGGTAGTGCTTGTCCATTGGCCACAACCGGCTCGGCCAACTGGAAAGCTGACGATCACCGCCAACCGATGACCAATCGAGATCCTTGATCTGCGCATAGACTTCCATGGCCATGCGCGCCGTACTGATGGGGCTCGCATCCCAGGCGAAGGCGGCCGCTTGCCGCGTTCGCTCGCGTGTATCGCTCCATGCTTTTTGCAGCGCCGCACCGCGCGCTTCGATATTGGATTTCCGGTTAGGGGGCATCGCCTGCTTCACCGCGTCAATCAGGGCTGGAAGCGTGGCTTCCGCATCGGCCGCCATTTCGATGTCGACGACCTGCAGGCGCTGGAAATCCTGATAGTTCGACTTGGTATTGAGCAGGATCGAACTGATGCTGATCAACTTGGCATTCGGCTTGATGTGTAATTCCTGCAGCCCGATACCGTCGTTTTCGCCGTTATCGATATAGCCGTTCACGGTGCCCCAATAGTCGGACAATTCGAGGCCGAGAACCACATCGGCTTCGCCAAGCAATGTGCGGGCGCGCGCGTTCTGGGAAAGATGGTGCGTGTTGGGGAAATTCATCCGGCCTTTCTGGTCGATGACCGGCGCCTGCAAGGCTTCGGCAAGCTCGACCAACAGCTTGACGCCGTTGGCCGTGCGCGCCGCCTTGTCGGCAACGATCAGCGGACGCTCAGCGCCGACCAGAAGGCGGGCCGCTTCGCGAACGGCGTTGAGATCTCCCTGCGGAGGAGACGTGGGCACGTAGCGTGGAATCGTAAGTTTTGCGCGGTCGTGCAGCGTCACTTCCTGAAGTTCGGCATCGAGCGCGAGCACGACTGGCTCGTGCGGCGGCGTCATCGCAAGCTTGTATGCGCGCACAAAAGATTGCGCAAAATGTTGCACGGAAACCGGCTGATCGTCCCATTTTGTGAAATCACGAACGATCGCACAGATGTCCTGCGCCGAATGGAAGGTCGGCACACCGGGCGGACGCTTTGATGCGTCAAGGTCGGTGCCGCCCATGACAATTAACGGGACGCGGTCACACCACGCGTTGTAAATCGCCATTGCTGCATGCTGAAGTCCAACCGTGCCGTGACACAGCACGAGCAGCGGCTTGCCGGCGATCTTGAAATATCCGTGCGCCATCGCGACCGAGGCTTCCTCATGCGTGCAGGTGAGAAATTCCGGTTTTTTGTTTCCGCCGTAGTCGATCAATGACTCATGCAAACCGCGGAAGCTTTGCGCCGGATTGCAGGGCAAATAAGGGATATCGAGCGACTTGATCACATCGACCATGAAATCGGACGCAGGTACCCCGTCGGGCTGTGCGGACACTTGCGGCGTTCCGGTCTCCGCCGCGGCGACAGCCGCGGAAGGGCGCAGCGCCGAGGGCCGCTCGGCAATTACCTTGTCACCGGCGAACGGTGTTGCATGGGCGACCGCTGCGTCCGAGGTGGCGGTTGCAGCGCCGGCCAACGCCGCGCCTGCAAGGAATTTGCGCCGATTGATTTTGGATCGAGTTCCGCCACCCGCCATTGTTGTCTCCCATTGCGTGCCGACGCAGGCGCGCGCCCGCATTTGCCGGGAGCAATGCTAATTCAGCGGCGCGTGCGGCGCTACCGGATCAGCGGACGGGCGGTAATGGCGAGGACGAGATCGCGGCGGAACTGGTGCCTACCGCGCCGCCGGCGGGCGCGGGTGAACCGTTCGCGCTCGGTTGCGCGCTGGTATTGGCGACGTGCTCGGGCGCCTTGCCGGGCATTACCACGACGCGGGTCCCGACTTGAACGCGGCTATACAGATCTTCGATGTCCTCGTTCAGCAGGCGGATACATCCCGACGACACGAACGAACCAATCGTCGAAGGCTGATTGGTACCGTGGATACGATAGAGAGTGTGGCCGAGATAAAGCGCACGTGCGCCGAGCGGATTGCCCGGGCCGCCGGCCATCATGCGCGGCAGATAAGGCTGGCGCTCGATCATCTCGGACGGCGGAAACCAGTCCGGCCATTCTTTCATCCGGGAAATGCGTTCGGTTCCGGCCCAGGTGAAACCTTCGCGGCCGACACCGATGCCGTAGCGCAGTGCCTTGCCACTGCCGAGCACCAGATAAAGATACGTATTGGGCGTATCGATGATGATCGTGCCGGCCGGTTCCCTGGTCGTGAAATCGACCAGTTGCTTTTTCAAATTCGGCGGCAATTCCTTCGGCTGGCCTGTTTCCGGCTGATCTTCCGGCGGCAGCGTCATGACACTGTTGGAAGGCTGCGCAGTTTGTGGCGCCGCACTCGGTGCACCGATGGCGCCCGGCGGGCGAATTACGCCCGGTTCGGAGTTCGACGCGGCCGGCTGCTGCTGCTGCGTTGCGGGCTGTGGAGGCTGCTGTGCATCAAGCTGATGCCCATAACCGGCCGGTGACCCGAATAGTCCGGCTGGCGGCGGGGCGGCCGGAGGATCATCGGGATACGGAAACGTGCGATTGGGGCTCTGACGCTGACTTAGTCCTCCGCGCGGCGCCCGGCGTGCCGGCAGGTTGTCATCGTCGTCATACATGATCGGCGGAAGGCGCTCGTCATACAGGCCCGGGGGCGATAACGGCTGCTGGGCCAGCGCGGGCGCGGCCAAAGCCGCCGCGACCGGCAGCGTCAGCGTGATAACAAATGAAAATCGAGCCATTGCCCACCTAGGACGGGAAAAAGCAGAGCCACCACCAAATCACGCCCTGATTGCCTCCGGATGAAGGCACATTCAAGACCACAATACGATTATCTCATTAACGTGATTTTGCCAGGCCCCGTCAGGCTTTCTCAGGTTTTCTTGGCCTCTGCCGCAAGCACCTGTTTGGCCACGCGATGGCAATCGACGGCCGCCGGGAACCCGCAATAAACCGCCACCTGCCGCAAAATGGCCGATAGCTCATTGGGTGTGAGCCCATTACGCAGGGCGCCACGGAAATGCGCCTCAAATTCATGCATGCGGCCGAGGCACGCGATCATACCGAGATTGAGAATGCTGCGGTCGCGCGGCTTGAGTGCGTCGTCACCCCAAACCGCACCCCAGCAATACGTAGTGAGCAGCTCCTGGAATTGCCGGTTGAAGTCGTCAGTATTGGCGACGGCCCGGTCGACATATTCGTCACCGAGTACCTTGCGCCGCATCGTCATTCCGCGGTCGTACAGTGCCTTATCCATTGGATCCTCCATTTGGGCGGCAGCGGCCGCTATCGTCGCCATGTTGACAGACCGGGAGCGATTTCGTCCATTCTCACGAGCCACCGAGAGGACGACAAAATTATCGGGGCCGCGAAGAGGAAACACCCATGCAAACAACATCAAGGCGCGTAATTGATCTTGCTTTCTGTGTGATTGCCTTCGGCTTCGGCATCTACGCGATTGCGCCAAAAGCCGCGAGCCAGGAGGCGGGCTGGACTACCCTGTTCGACGGCAAAAACCTGGACAACTGGGACCAGGTCGGCGGGTCCAATTGGCATGTTGTGGACGGCGCCGTCGTCGCGGATACGATGGCCGACAAGAAAGTGGCCGGCTACCTGGTGAGCAAGAATTCGTACAAAAATTTCGTGGTGCGGGTCGAGTTCTGGCCGAGCCACGATGCCAATAGCGGCATCTACTTTCGCTGCCTGGACGCCAAGAAGATCACCGATCGAACCTGTTACGAAGCCAATATTTTCGATGAACGCGCGGATCCGAGCTATGGCACCGGCGCCATTACCCGCTACGTCGAGGTCAATCCGATGCCGAAGGCCGGCGAGAAGTGGAATACCTATGAAATTACCGTCAAAGGGCGTGACATTACCGTCGTGCTCGACGGCAAGGAAACCGCAAAGCTTCGCAACGGCATGTTCGACGAGGGTCCGATTGCCTTGCAACACGGCCAGGGCACGATCAAGTTCCGCAAAGTTCAGGTCAAGCCGCTCTGAGAGGGCGCTCCGACGGGTGGGCGTGATCGAATGGACGTAGCGATCGTCGGCGGTGGTATCTGCGGCCTGTCGCTCGCACTCAATCTCAAGGAACGCGGCATTTCCTGCCGCGTCTACGAACGCGCGCCCGAGATCAAGGAGCTTGGGGTCGGCATCACCCTGCTGCCGCATGCGATGCGCGAATTCACCACCCTTGGTCTGGGCGATGAATTGCTCAAGGCCGGTATCGAAAATCGGGAGAGCCGTTTTTACAACCGGTTCGGCCAGCTCATCTATAAGGAATCACGCGGTCGACTGGCCGGATATGAATATCCGGAAGTCTGCATACATCGCGGCCGTCTCCATATGATCCTGTTCAAGGCGGCGCAGGAACGACTGGGCGCCGACGCCATCCACACCGACCACGAATGCATCGGTGTCGAACAGGATGAACAAGCCGCAACTATCCATTTCAAAACCAGCGGCGGCCGCGCGAAAGGCAGCGTTCGCGCCGACGTGGTCATTGATTGCGAAGGGATCAATTCGGCGATCCGCAAGCAGTTTTACCCCGAAGACAAGGTCGCATTTGCCGGCATCAATACATGGCGCGGCGTAACGCGACGCAAGCCGATTCTCGATGGCCGCACTTATATGCGGGTTGGCTCGATCCTTACGGGCAAGATCGTGATTTACCCGATCATAGACAGAATCGACAATGAGGGGCGCCAGCTCATCAACTGGATGGCCGAGATCAAGCGCGACGCATATACGCAGAACGATTGGAACAAGCCCGGCAATCTTGCCGACTTTTTCCCGCTCTACGAGAACTGGCACTTCGATTGGCTCGATGTGGCACAGATGATCCGGGACGCCGACCAGATCCTGGAATATCCGATGGTCGACAAAGACCCGATCGACAAATGGACATTCGGCCGGATCACGCTTGCGGGCGATGCCGCCCATCCGATGTATCCGCGCGGCTCAAATGGCGCCGCACAATCAGCGATCGATGCTCGAACGCTGGCAGATTTGCTTCGCAGCAATCCGGATCCGCGCGAAGCACTCAAGGCTTATGAAGCTGCGCGCTCCGGACCGGCCGCGCGGGTAGTCCGTACCAACCGCGAGCATCCGCCGGATTTCATCAACATCAAAGTCGAGGAGCTGGTCGGCGACCGGCCGTTTGACGATCTCGACAAGTACATCACACAAGACCAGTTGCGGGCATTGTCGGAGAATTACAAGCGCATTGCCGGCTTTGCGCTCGCCGACCTTGGCACGCAACGGTAGCCCGACCGATGGCGGACAGAATCCTGGTGGTCGGCTGCGGCGCGATCGGAGGGCTGTTTGCGGCAGCGCTATCGTCGGTCGCGGAAGTGTACGCCTTCGACACCGACGTTGAGCATGTGCGAGCGATCAATGCGCGGGGGCTTCGCATCAACGCCAAGATTTCACGAACGGCACGCGTCAATGCCACTGACGACCCCGCAACGCTGAAAGGGCGGGCGTTCGACGCCGTAATTTTTCTGGTCAAATCGAAATTGACGTCCATGGCGCTTGATCGTGTGCGGCCGGTGCTCACCGGAAATCCCGTGCTGGTCACGCTGCAGAATGGGATGGGCAATGCCGAAGTGCTGCTGGGCGTCCCCGGCGCGACCGTCGTGCGGGGCGTCACGATGAATGCCGGGCGTTATGTCGAACCGGGATGCGTCGATAGCCTCATTGAAGGCAAGACATGGCTCGGCCCCGCGCGTGGAAGGGTCGAGGATATCCGTCCACTCGCCGATCTATTGAACGGCGGCGGCATGGAAACTGAAATCGTCACTGACCCGATGGGAGCGGTCTGGTCGAAATTCGTGTTCAACTGCGTGATGAACCCTCTCGGCGCACTGATGATGGGGGACAATGCGGCACGATATGACGCGCCCGAAATGCGCGAACTGATCGACGACTTGGCCGCCGAATGCACCGCGGTGGTGCGGGCCCTGGGTGGAACTTTCGCCTTTCCGCCGATGGAATTCGTGGACAAGGTCCGCGCCGGGCGAGTGCCGCTGTCCCAGCATGCCGGATCGATGGCCCTGGATATTGCGCGCGGCGTTCCGACCGAAATCGACGAATTGACCGGTTTCATCGTGCGTGAGGGGGACCGGCTCAAGGTGCCGGTACCGAACTGCAAGGCAGTGTATCGGCTGGTGAAGGGACTCGAGCGCGCCTCCCAACGCCGAGTTACGAAACCAAGGTAATTCAATAGGTTAGGTGACAGCCGGATGGATTTTCCGCGGTTTCCCGGCTATACCGCGGGCACAGGATTCGGACGCGCCGCCCGTTAATCAGACAGGTCAAGGATTAGAATGGACGGGCATCCGGTATGGCAACCATCACAACGCGATGGATGACAGCGACGAAGCGATTATGGCCCGGGTCGCGCGCGGCGACGAGCGGGCATTCCAGTTGCTTGCGCGCCGTCACTTGCCGGCCACGATCGGGCTTGCGCGCCGCATTCTCGGAAATTCCGCGGACGCCGAGGATGTCGCGCAAGAGGCACTCATGCGCGTATGGACTTATGCGCCACGCTGGCGACCTCTGGCGCTGTTCCGGACGTGGCTCACGCGCATTGTTGTCAATCTCTGCCTTGACCGAAAACGGCGGGCGCCTTGGGTCGAACTGGAAGCTGCTGGCGATATCGTCGACCCGGCACCCGGCGCTGGCGAGAAGGCGGAGAGCGACGAGCGCGAGCGCATTGTGGGCGCGGCGATCGACAAGCTTCCGCCACGCCAACGCAGTGCGATTGTGCTCACGTATACCGAAGGCATGAGCAATGCGGAGGTTGCCGAAATTCTCGACACGTCGGTATCTGCGGTCGAGACCTTGCTGGTGCGTGGGAAGCAGAATTTACGCCGCGCACTTGGCGACATGATCGATAAGGACGAGTGAAATGACCAACGAGCAGTTCGACCACCTTCTCGGACGCGCATTGAAGCGCCAGGCAGAAATGCCGGTTGGTGAGGACGCGATCAATCGCGTGCTCTCACGAATCGCCGGCCCGCTGCCGAGACAAAAGCAGCCTCTATGGCGCCTGCCTGCAGTCCTCGTCGACTGGCAGTTTGCTCCCGCGTGGCCGCGAATGGCGGCGCTTGCCTGCTGCGCCGCGCTCGGCTTCGGCATCGGCATTGCCGGACTCGATCGTCCCTTCGACCGGCTCGATTCCCCGTTCAGTGTCGGGACCCGCGATATCGGCTCCATCGTGTCCGAACCCGATACGCTGACCGGAGAGCGACCATGAGCATCGCCCATGCCGTTCCGACGGCAACGCCGGGATCTTCGCGCTGGCTGTTGCTTGGGTCGCTTGCGCTCAATTTGTTCTTTGTCGGTGTTGCAATCGCCATGGCAGTGCGCGCGCCGGTGCCTTCTTACTGGGACCGCAATGTCTTTGTCCGAGTAGAACGACTCGCAGCAACGCTGCCGCCCGCCGATGCAGACATTTTGCGGGGTGAAATCAACACCAATCGAGCCGCAATCGATACCGCCCAGACCGCCTATCACACCGCCCAAGATCATATTCACGAAGTGCTGCGGCAGGAGCCTTTTGACGTCGGCGCAATGCGCACGGCGATGGCTGGCACCCGTTCCGCCCGGCAAAACTTCGATCAGACGATTCAGGGCGTTTTCGCCGTAATCGCCTCAAAAATATCGCCGGCGGGCCGACAGGCCCTGGCCAATTGGCCGCCCGGACGCAAGCCTGCGGGCGACAAACGGTAGTAGTATTCCCTATCCGAGTCGCTTTTTTGCCGGGTTTTGAAAGCCATTTGAATGAATTGGGGCGGGGAGACAAAAAAGGAAGCGGGAACTAAAGCGTGGGGGCGCCCGTTTTGGACAATGCTCCAGGGAATTTGCCTGACGCTTCCGCTTGGCGGCTGCCTGCTCTCCGGCGATAGGCCGGAGCCTGGCCTCGATATTCCGCCGGCCTACACGTTTGGCCCTCGCAATCCGGTGGCTGCGGAAATAGCGGTCCCGCCACTCGACTGGTGGCGCAGTTTCCGTTCGCGCGAATTGACCGAGATCATCGAGGAGGCACGCGACGCCAATCTCGACATTGCGGCGGCTGTGGCCCGCATTGTGCAGGCCGACGCAACGGCCCGCATCACCGGCGCGACCCTCCTGCCCACCGTCGACTTCAACGGCAACGCGGTGCACTCGCAACAGTCAAAGACGACAGGCAGTTCGAGCGTCATCAACGTTTCGCGGTCAGGCGCCAGCGTCGCGATCATCAATAACAACCTGAAGGCCACGCTTGACGCCAGCTATGAGATCGATTTTTGGGGCAAAAATCGCTCGGCCTTGCGCAGGGACGAGCAATTGGCCGTCGCCAGCCGCTATGACCGCGAGGTCGTAGGGCTGACGACTGTCGTGGCAACGGCCAATGCCTATTTCCAGGTCCTCGCGGCGCAGGACCGGCTGCGTGTCGCGCGCGACAATCTGGCGAGCGCAACACGCGTGCTGAATTTGATTTAACAGCGATTGCAAGCCGGCACCGCCTCCGCACTCGACACAGCGCAGCAGGAGAGCCTGGTCAATACCCAACGCGCCGCCATACCACCTCTCGAGCAAACGCTTCGTCAAAACCGGGTCGCGCTTGCCGTGCTCATGGGGAGGTCGCCCGAGGGCGTAAAAATCCGCGGAGGAAGCTTGCGCAGCGTCGCCTATCCGCGCGTGACCCCCGGATTGCCGTCTGAATTGCTGGCTCAGCGGCCCGATATCCGCGAAGCGGAAGCAAACCTCGCAGCGGCCGACGCCAATGTGGAAAACGCGCGTGCGCAGTTTTTGCCGAGCATCACGCTCACCGGCGAGGGCGGGTACGAGAGCGCATTTCTCAAATTGTTGTTGCGGCCGGAATCCGCAATTTATACCGCAGCGGCCGGCCTGACGCAGCCGATATTCCATGGCGGCCAGCTTCTCGGCAATCTCGACCTGCAAAAGGGCAAGCAGGACGAGCTCCTGCAAACCTACCGCAAGGCCGTAATCTCGGCATTCGCCGACGTGGAGAACGCACTCGACGACATCCGCAAGACGGCTGAGCGCGAAAGGCTTCAGCGCGATGTGGTGACGAGTTCGCGGCGCGCCTTCGACATCTCGGAACAGCGGCTGCGTGAGGGCACCGTTGATCTGGTGACGGTGCTGCAGACCCAGCAGACGCTTTATCAGGCCGAAGACGCCCTGGCGCAGGCACGTCTTGCGCATGTGCAGGCCATCGTGAGCCTCTATCAGGCGCTCGGCGGCGGCTGGTTGCCGAAACCAGTGGAAGCCGCTGATGCACGGTGAGATCCCCAAACAGCTTCTGGCCAAGGCACGCGGCAGTTCGCGTCGCACGGTCGCGACCGCTATCATTCTGATCGGCGTCCTGGCCGCACTTTATTACGTCTTCGGCGGCCCGGCCGCACAACAACGGCGAGGGAACCGCTTTGGCACCGAAGGGCCGGTGCCCGTCCTTGCCGCTACCGTCGCGCGTGCTGACGTGCCGGTCTATCTCGACGCGGTCGGCACCATCAAGGCACTCAACACCGTCACCGTGCGCCCTCAGGTCGATGGCAAGCTGCTGAGTGTGAATTTCAAGGAAGGTGACGACGTCAAGAAAGGCGACGTGTTGGCCAAGATTGATCCTGTCACCTATCAGGCGCAGCTCGACCAGGCCAAAGCCAAGAAGGCGCAGGACGAAGCGCAGCTGGCAAATTCGAAGATCGATCTCGATCGCTACGAGAGGCTCGCCGCAACCAACGCAATCAACAAGCAACAGGCCGACACGCAGCGCGCGCTGGTGGCGCAGAATACCGCGCTGGTGCAGGCCGATCAGGCAGCGATCGAAAACGCGCAGGCGATGCTGGGCTATACCACCATTGCTGCGCCAATCGACGGCCGCACGGGCATACGCCAAGTGGACGAAGGCAACATTGTGCATGCCTCTGATACCAATTCTTCGATCGTAACCATCACGCAGATCAAGCCGATCTCGGTGCTGTTCAATCTGCCGCAACAGGACTTGCCGCAGGTGAACGCGGCCTTCGACAAGGGCCCGCTGACCGTCGAAGCGCAGCGGTCGGACAATGATGCAGTGATCGATCGCGGCGTGCTCAGGGTCGTCGACAATCAGGTGGACCAGACGACCGGCACGGTGAAATTGAAAGCTGAATTCCCTAATCCCGATCTGCAGCTCTGGCCTGGGCAATTCGTCAACGTCCGCCTGCTGATCGATACGCTTAAACAGGTCCTGGTGATCCCCACCGGGGCCGTGCAGCGCGGGCCGAACGGGACGTTCGTCTATGTGATCAAGGACGATAATTCCGCGACGGTGCGGCCGATCGTCGTTCAAAAACAGGATGAGACGCAGACGGTCGTAAAGAGCGGCATTGAACCCAACGAGCGTGTGGTCACCACCGGGTTCGTCCGCCTCACGGACGGCAGCAAGGTCACGATTGGCGATGCCAATGCGCCGGCTGCGCCGCCGCAAGGTGCTCGTGCGCGTGACGGACAGCAACGGCGGGGCGGCAGCAACACGAGGCCAAACTCGTCGCAATGAGCGTATCATCGCCATTCATTCACCGGCCGATCGCCACTTCCCTTCTCGGCGTCGCGGTGATGCTGGGTGGCTTTCTCGGCTACTGGTGGCTGCCGGTATCCGCACTGCCACAGGTGGATTTCCCCACCATCCAGGTTACGACGCAGCTGCCCGGGGCCAATCCCGACACCATTGCCGCGCTGGTAACCGCGCCGCTGGAACGGCAATTCGGCCAGATTCCGGCATTGCAGACCATGACGTCGTCGAGCTCATTCGGCATCAGTCAGGTCACACTGCAATTCGACCTCAATCGCGACATCGATGCCGCCGCGCAGGACGTACAGTCGGCAATCAATGCCGCTGGGTCCACTTTGCCGCGCAACCTGCCCTACCCGCCGCTATATTCGAAGGTAAACCCGGCCGACGCGCCGATCATCACGCTTGCGCTCACCTCGCAAACCATCGATCTGCGCGCGCTCAGCGACATGGCCGACACCATCATGGCACCGCGCCTTTCCGAAGTGACGGGCGTCGGACACGTGTCGGTGCAAGGCGGCATCAGGCCTGCCGTGCGCATTCAGGCCGATCTGTCACGGCTTGCGGCCTATGGCATTGCCCTGGACGATCTGCGCACCGCCATCGTCGGCGCCAATGTGGCCGGCCCCAAAGGCGCGCTCGACGGAGCCCACCAGTCCTACACGATTTCGGCCAACGATCAGATCACCGCAGCCGATACGTATAAGGCGATCGTCGTAGCGTTCCGCAACGGCGCGCCGGTGAAGATCGGCGATGTCGCCGATGTTATCGACGGATTGGAGAACACGAAAGTCGGCGCCTGGTATCGCGGCCAGCCGTCCATCGTGATCGACGTGCAGCGCCAACCCGGCGCCAATGTCATCGAAACTGTACAGCGCGTACGCGCCGAACTTCCACGCCTGCGCCGCGCAATGCCGGCCGGTGCGGATCTCACCATCGTCAATGACCGAACGACCACCATCCGCGCTTCGATCCATGACGTCCAGTTCACGCTCGTACTGAGCATCGGGCTGGTGGTTCTCGTCGTCCTGATCTTCCTGCGTACGATCCGCGCAACGATCATCGCGGGAGTGGCGCTGCCCTTGTCGTTGATCGCAACTTTCGGCGTCATGTGGTTTTCCGGATTTTCGCTCGACAATCTGTCCCTGATGGCCCTGACCATCGGTACCGGCTTCGTGGTCGATGACGCGATTGTCATGATCGAAAATATCGTTCGGCACATGGAAAACGGCGAAAGCGCTTTCGACGCGGCGTTGCGTGGGGCGAGCGAAATCGGTTTCACGGTGATTTCGCTCACATTGTCGCTGATCGCAGTGTTCATTCCCCTTCTGTTCATGACCGGTCTTGTCGGCCGCATGTTCCGCGAATTCGCGCTCACGCTGACCATCGCGGTGGTGGCTTCGGCCATTGTCTCGCTGACGCTGACACCCATGATGTGCGCCAAGCTGCTGCGGCATAGCAGCGGCCGGGAAAATGCGTTCGCAACACGGTTCCATGAACTCACGGAACGCACGGTCGACGCATACCGGCGCAGCCTGGAATGGGTGCTTGTCCACCAGCGTGAAACGCTCCTCGTCACGCTGGCAACACTTGCCGCCACCATCGTGCTCTATATCGCCATCCCGAAGGGCTTCCTGCCGCTACAGGACACGGGCCTCATCACCGCCGTGACGGAAGCGGGGACCGACGTCTCGTTCGCCGAGATGCAGCGCCGGCAATTGCTGGTCGAGGATGCGATCCGCGCGGACCCGGACGTTACCGGTGTCGTTTCGGTCATCGGCGTCAGTCCCATCAACGCCACCCCGAATGCAGGGCGTCTCGCCATCACGCTCAAGCCGCGCGATGACCGCAGCGCGCGGGTTGACGAAATCGTCGAGCGACTCAAACGCAGCGTTGCCGGCGTCGCCGGCATGGTGGTCTATTTCCAAGCCACACAAGACATCCAGATCTCGACGCGTGCGAGCCGCGCGCAATATCAATATACGCTCGTCTCCACCGACCGCGACGAAGTGGTCGAATGGGCTGACAAGCTTGTCCGCCGGTTGCGCGGCAATCGGGTATTTCGTGAGGTGGCTTCCGAGGCCCAGGAAGACGGCCCGCGCGTACAGGTTGACGTTGATCGCGAGCAGGCCGGCAGGCTCGGCGTCTCCATGCAGAGCGTGACCGACACGCTCAACGATGCCTTCGGGCAGCGGCAAATTTCAACCATTTACGGCCAGGCGAACCAGTATCGCGTCATCCTGGAAGCTCAGCCACGCTATCAGCAAGACCCCAACGCGTTGACCAAGCTCTACGTCACCGGCGCCAGTACTTCGACCGGCACCGCGGCGACGGTCGCCAACACGGCGACCGGCAATACGAACACCAACACGACGCCCACGCCAAATGCCGTGACCAGCAGCAATCAGGTGCCGTTGTCATCCTTTGCACGGTTTGTACCGACATCCGCACCCCTTGCCATCGCGCATCAGGAGCAGTTTCCGTCCGTCACCATCAGCTTCGACCTTGCGCCCGGCTACGCGCTGTCCGACGCCGTTGCGGCCATTCGCTCGGTTGAGCGCGAAATCGGCATGCCGACCTCCGTGACGGGCAGTTATTCCGGCGATGCCGCCGAATTTGCGAAGTCGCTGGCCGGCGAACCCTGGCTGATCCTCGCTGCGGCCATCGCGATCTATATCGTGCTCGGCGTGCTGTACGAGAGCTTCATCCATCCGCTGACGATTCTTTCCACGCTTCCCTCCGCCGGCGTCGGTGCGTTGCTGGCGCTTATGCTGTTTGGCTACGATTTGTCGGTGATCGCGCTCATCGGCATCGTTCTGCTCATGGGCATCGTGAAGAAAAACGCGATTCTGATGATCGACTTCGCGATCGAGGCTGAACGGAATCAAGGGCTTTCGCCGGAAGAGTCCATCATGCAGGCAGCACTTCTGCGCTTTCGGCCAATCATGATGACGACATTGGCGGCGCTGTTTGGCGCATTGCCGCTCGCGCTTGAGGGCGGGACTGGCTCGGAGCTGCGCAATCCGCTGGGCATTACAATTGTTGGCGGATTGTTGCTCTCGCAATTACTCACGCTTTACACCACGCCCGTCATTTATCTCTACATGGAACGCCTGCGCGCGCGGCTGGCACCGGAACCCCCACCCGCTCCGGGCCGGGTCGCCCGCCCAGTCCGAGGCCGGTCGTGAATTTTTCCTCTCCATTTATCCGGCGGCCCATCGGCACCACGCTGCTGGCCATCGGCCTGTTCCTGGTCGGCGCCGTGGCTTACGTATTTTTGCCGGTTGCGAGCCTTCCGTCCGTCGAATTCCCCACCATTTTTGTGTCGGCGAGCCGGCCCGGCGCTGATCCCAATGTGATGGCAGCAACGGTAGCCGCTCCGCTCGAGCGGCGATTGGGTGAAATTTCCGGCGTTACCGAACTGACCTCTGTCTCATCGCTCGGCCTCTCGCGCATCGTCATTCAGTTTGACCTGAACCGCAGCATAGAAGGCGCGGCACGCGACGTGCAGGCGGCACTCAATGCGGCCCTCAGCGACCTGCCCAGCGACATGCCGACGCTGCCGACGTTCCGGAAAGCCAATCCGGCCGCCGCGCCCATCCTGATACTCGCGCTCACCTCAAAGACTATGCCTGCAAGCGCTATCTATGACGCCGCGGACAGCATTATCGCCCAGCGCCTGTCGCAGGTGGACGGCGTCGCCGATGTCACGGTCGCCGGCTCCGAGCAACCGGCGATCCGCGTGCGTGTCGATCCCGCGCGGCTTTCCGCCATGGGTCTGTCCATGGAAGACGTACGCACGGCGATCTCCAATGCAAACGCCGCCGGCCCGCTGGGCACATTCGATGGCGACAAGCGCGCCGTCACCATCGGCATCAACGATCAGCTGCGTAACGCCAATGAATACGATCCGCTGGTCGTGAAGACGGTGGATGGCTCCGTGATCCGGCTGTCGAACGTCGCCACCATACAGGCAAGTGTCCGAAACAGCCGCGCTGCCGGCTGGTTCAACAAGGACCCGTCGATCCTGCTGATCATAACCAAGCAGGGCAATGCCAACGTCATTGATACGGTCGACCGTATCTACCAGCTGCTGCCCGAACTGCGGCAATGGATTCCTGCGGGTCTCGACATTTCCGTGCTTACGGACCGCACCCAAACCATACGTGCCAGCGTTCACGACATGCAGCTCACGCTTGTCGCCACCATCGTGCTGGTCATGATGGTGGTGTTTGTATTCCTGCGGCGAGCGGCACCGACCGCGGCGGCCGGGATAACCGTGCCGCTGGCTCTCTCCGGCACTTGCGCGGCGATGTGGGTCGCAGGATTTTCTATAGACAATCTGTCGCTGATGGCGCTGGCGGTAAGTGTGGGTTTCGTCGTCGATGATGCCATCGTAATGATCGAGAATGCGTTTCGCTATCTCGAGCGCGGCGCATCGCCCTTGCGCGCCGCGATGCAGGGCGCGAAGCAGATCGGCTTTACCGTAGTGTCGATTTCGGTCTCGCTGATCGCCGCCTTCATCCCTTTGCTGTTCATGGGCGGCATTGTCGGGCGCCTGTTCCGCGAATTCTCGGTAACGCTCGCTTTTGCCATCGCGATATCCACGGTGGTGTCGCTGTCGGTCACCCCGATGATCTGCGCCTATTTCGTGCGTCAGCCGCCGAGCCGGGACGCCACATGGCTCGACCGGCGTGTCGAAGGCATCCTGTCGCGCATCTTGCGCTTCTATGATCGCACTTTGTCTTTTGCACTGGATCACCGCGGGCTGATGCTGATCGTGTTTGCCGCTACGATCGTGCTCACCATCGGCCTCTACATCAAGGTGCCGAAAGGTTACTTCCCGCAGGACGACACCGGGCTGATCTTCGGTGGTACAGAAGCCTCCACCGACGTTTCATTCGCGGCCATGGAGCAGTTGCAGCAGAAGGCGATGGACATTGTGCTCGCCGATCCGGCCGTGGCCGGCCTCGGCTCGTCAGTCGGCGCTTCCGGCTTCAACGCTTCGGTCAATCGCGGACGTCTGTTCATCAGTCTCAAGCCGCTCAACGAGCGCGGCAATGTCAGCACGCAGCAGGTGGTGAATTGTTTACGCAACAAGCTCAACCAGATCCCGGGAATCCGCGTCTTCATGTTCCCGGCACAGGACCTGCGCGTCGGCGGCCGGCAAAGCGACTCGCAATATCAGTTCACGCTGTGGAGTGCCGACATCGAAGAGTTGCAGAAATGGGTGCCGCGTGTGCTCGACCGCGTGAAGGAGGTGCCGGGCATCGTGGACGTCACCACCGATCGAGAGCAAGGCGGCCTGCAGGCCAATGTCACAATTGACCGGGCGGCGGCAGCACGCTTCGGCGTGCGCGTGCAGGATATCGACAACGCCCTCAACAACGCGTTTTCGCAGCGGCAGATCTCGACAATTTACGGGCCACGCAACCAATATCGCGTGATTCTGGAAGTCGCCCGGCCCTATCAGCGCGATCCGACCGACCTCACGCGCGTCTACGTCCCAGGCAAGGGCGACGCGCAGGTGCCCTTGTCGGCCGTGACAACTATCGAGCGCGGCATTGCGCCGCTCGTGGTCAACCACCAGGGGCAATTCCCTTCGGTAACGATCACTTACAATCTGGCGCCGAACACGTCCATCGAGGACGCCACCGCTGCGCTTGAGCAAGCGGTCGCCGAAATGCACATACCCGACACTATCCATGCCGACTTCGCCGGCGACGTACAGGCGTTCAAGCGGGCCGTCGGTGCACAACCATTGCTGCTGCTGGCGGCATTGGTTGCGGTCTACATCGTGCTTGGCGTGCTGTACGAGAGCCTTGCACACCCCTTGACGATCATTTCGACACTGCCCTCGGCAGGCCTCGGCGCTTTGCTCGCCCTGGAAATATCGGGAACCGAACTATCGGTCATCGCCTTCATCGGCATCATTCTCCTCATCGGCATTGTGAAGAAGAACGGGATCATGATGGTGGACTTTGCGCTCGACGGCGAGCGCAGGCTCGGCCTCACGCCGCATCGCGCAATTCACGACGCCTGTCTCGAACGCTTCCGGCCAATTCTGATGACCACACTCGCTTCCATGCTGGGCGCCGTCCCGCTGGTGATCGCAATTGGTCCCGGCTCGGAACTGCGGCGTCCGCTCGGAATTACAATCATCGGCGGGCTGCTGGTGTCGCAGGTGCTGACACTGTACACGACACCAGTCATCTATCTGCTGCTCGATCGACTGCACCGACGGCTCGGTGGCGCAAACTTCAGCTTCATCCGTCGCCGCGGCCAGCCGCTTGCACCGGCGGAGTAGCAATACGGGCATCGGTTCGCGGCTAAACCCCCAGATACCGATGCTGGATGTCGGGTGCGGCGGCGAGTTCCTGCGACGATCCCTTCCACACGACGCGCCCGCGCTCGATGAGAAAGTGGCGGTCCGCGACGCTCAGAAGTGCTCCGACATTCTTGTCGATCACCAGGATCGACAGGCCCGACGCCTTCAGGCTGGCCAGACAGCGCCAGATTTCGGCGCGGATGAGGGGCGCAAGGCCTTCGGTCGCCTCGTCGAGGATCAGAAGTCGCGGATTGGTCATCAGTGCCCGTCCGATGGCCAGCATCTGCTGCTCACCGCCGGAGAGCTGGTTGCCCATGCTTCCCTCGCGTTCCGCAAGCCTGGGAAACAGTGCATAGACCCGTGCAAGCGTCCAATCCTCGCCACTACGGTTGACGGCGGTCGCCAACAGGTTCTCTCGCACCGAAAGGTTAGGGAAAATCTGGCGGCCCTCGGGCACGAGGCCGATGCCCCGTTGCGCCACCTGATATGACGCAAGGCCGCGAATCTGCTCACCCATGAAGCGGATTGCGCCGGCGCGTGCCGGCGTGAGCCCCATGATCGACCGCACGGTGGTGGTTTTACCCATGCCATTGCGGCCCATCAGCGTCACCATCTCACCGGGCGCGATTGCAAGCGATATTCCGAACAGAACCTGGCTGAGGCCATAGCAGGTTTCGACGCCGTCGAGCGCAAGCACTGACTCAGCCATGGACGGCCTCTTGCTCGCCAAGATAGGCGTCACGCACCTGGGCGTTGTTGCGAATGTCATGAGGTTTGCCGGACGCAATCACGCGTCCGTAGACCAGGACCGTGATGCGGTCGGCGAGCGCAAAAACCGCCTCCATGTCATGTTCGACCAGGAGAATTGTCAGCCCCTTCTTCAGGTCGCGCAACATGGTCACCATGCGCGCCGATTCTTCCGGGCCAAGGCCAGCCATCGGTTCGTCGAGCAGCAGCATGCGCGGCGCCGACGCCAAGGCCATGGCGAGTTCAAGCAGGCGATGTTCGCCGTGACTGAGCGCGGAGGCCGGCAAATTCGCGCGCGCGCCCAGGCCTACCCGCTCGAGCGCCGCGCGCGCGGGGTCGCGCAATTCCGCTTCGCTGCGCGCATTGCGCCAGAACCGGAACGAGTGGCCCGCATGCGCTTGCACGGCGAGCGCAACATTGTCGAGGACCGCGAGATCGGGAAACAGGGACGTAATCTGAAACGAACGCGCCAGCCCCAGGAGGCTGCGCGCGTGCATCGGAAGTGCGGTAATATCGTTGCCAGCGAATTGTACGCGTCCGGAATCGGGCGCGAGTTGCCCGCTGAGTTGTGCGATCAATGTAGTCTTGCCCGCACCATTAGGGCCTATCACTGCGTGCAATTCACCTTCAGGAATAGCGAAATCGAGATCATCTGTGGCGACAATGCCACCGAAGCGCTTGGCGAGATTTTCCACCCGCAGCAGGTCAGCCATGGCGCACCTTGCCGAGCAGGCCATCGATGCCGCCGCGCGCGAAAAGCACGACGAGCAACAACAACGGCCCCAGGATGATCTGCCAATATTCCGTAATTCCGGACAGCACTTCCTCCAGCACCAGGAGCGCCACCGCGCCGAACACAGGCCCGATGACGGAACCCATGCCGCCGAGCACGACCATGATGATGAGATCACCGGAACGCGTCCAATACATCATTGCCGGGCTCACAAAATCCGTGTGATTGGCAAGCAGCGCGCCAGCCAAACCGCAGAGCGTACCGGAAATGACGAAACAGACGAGCTTGTAGCGGTAGGTCGGGAATCCGATCGCACGCATGCGTGTATCGTTCGAGCGTGCGCCCTGGATGACCAGTCCGAAACGCGAATTGACGATCCGCCAGACCAGATAGATCGATGCATAGAGCAAGGCCACGCAGAGATAATAGAACTGCACCTTGCTCGACAGATTCAGCGGTTCAAAAAACTGGCTGCGCTTGTAAATGGTGAGGCCGTCATCTCCACCGTAACGCGCGAGACCCGCGACCACGTAATAGGCCATTTGTGCAAAGGCCAGAGTGATCATGATGAAATAAACGCCGCGCGTGCGCAGGCTGAGCGCGCCGATCACCAGCGCGAACAGGGCCGATGCCGCAAGCGCGACGGGCCACTGCACGAAACCTGTGAAGATCCCTTCATGCGCCAGCATTCCGACGGCGTAACCGCCAATTCCAATATAGGCGGCATGGCCGAAGCTCATCATGCCGCCGTAGCCGAGAATCAGATTGAGGCTAACCGCCGCGAGCGCAAGAATTACAATGCGGGTGAAAAGGGTGAGCACGAAAGGACTGCCGGTGAGTTCGACATAGATTGGCAGCAGCGCCAACCCGAGCAGCAATGTGATAACGGCGATCGTGCGCGTGGACAGCCGGCTGCGCATTATTTGCCGCTCGCGGAAAACAGCCCTTCGGGCCTGACAACGAGCACGACTGCCATCAGAAGATAGATAAGCATGGACGACAGGGCCGGCGCAGCCGTCGAGGCCGCGGCCGGACTCAACACCATCCGCAGCAAGTCGGGAAAAAATGCCCGGCCGAGCGTGTCGATAAAGCCCACTAAAATTGCGGCCACCAATGCGCCGCGGATCGAGCCGATGCCGCCGATGACGGTGATGACAAAGGCGAGAATGAGGATGTTCTCGCCCATCCCGATCTGCACCGTCAGAATGGGCGCCTGCATCAGCCCTGCCAGACCTGCCAGCGCCGCGCCGAGTCCGAATACGAGCGTGTACAGCAGCTTGATGTTCACGCCGAGCGCACCGACCATTTCGCGGTTGCTGGCACCCGCCCGGATCAACATCCCGATGCGGGTGCGCATGACCAGCACGTAGAGAAACGCAGCAACGGAGAGCGTGACAACGATGATCGACAGCTTGTAGGCGGAATAATCGACGCCCGGAAGGATTCGGACAGACGTATTGAGCCACGACGGCAACGGCAATGTCAGGCCTTCCGGTCCCCAGATCAGCCGCACCAGTTCATCGAAAAATAGGATCAGCCCAAAAGTACCAAGCACGTGATCGAGATGGTCACGGCCGTAGAGCCTGCGCATCGCGACCACTTCCACGACCATGCCGACCATGAGCGTTGCGCCAAGCGCGAGCAGTGCCCCAAGGACAAAACTGCCGGTCCAGGCCGCGAATGTCGCGGCGAAGTAGGCACCGAGCATGTAGAGCGAGCCATGGGCGAGGTTCACCAGATCCATGATGCCGAACACGAGCGTCAATCCGGCAGCCAGCAAAAACAGCAGGAGACCGAACTGTAATCCGTTCAGGCATTGTTCGATGAAGAGGGTCATGATGCGCCGACTGCAAAAGCCTTACACGCGGGCAAGCAAACGGCGGCAGCGCAGCTGCGCCGCCGCCGCCGTCATGCCAGCCCGGATCACTTCATCGGGCACTTGTCGTGGAAGCGATCCTGGTCGTCCTTGACGATGGTGGCGACGGTCCTGAGCACGTAGTCGCCTTTCGCATCTTTCACCGCATCCTGAAGGTAGAAATTCTGAATCGGAACGTGGTTGTTGCCGAACTTGAAGTTGCCGCGCACGGATTTGAAGTTGGCTTTTTCGAGTGCTTTCTGCACGGCGGTCTTGTCGGACATATTGCCCTTGGTGGCGGCAACCGCCGAGGCAATCAGGTTGGCCGCGTCATAGGATTGCGCGCCGTAGAACGACGGCCGCTTTCCCGGATATTTCTTCATGTAGTCGGCAACGAACTTTTTGTTCGCTTCATTCGGCAGGTCATTCACCCATTGCTGCGCGCCTGGCACGCCCAGCGCCAGGTCCTTCTGCAGGGGCAGCGACAGTTCGTCGATGGTGAAGGCTGTGTACAGGGGGATTTTGCCTTTGAGCCCCGCCTGCGAGTACTGAGTGAGGAATTGCACGCCCGCCCGTCCCGGATAGAAGACGAAGATCGCGTCCGGATTGGCGGCTTTCGCCTTCGCCAGTTCCGCCGAAAAATCAAGTTGCGAAGGCCAGGTGGTGAGATCCTGCCCGACGACTTTGCCCTTGAAGGTCGCGGCCACACCCGCCAGCATATCCTTGCCGGCGGCATAGTTTGGCCCGATCAGGTACACCGACTTAACGCCCTTCTGATTCATGTATAGGCCGACGGCCTGCGGTGTCTGGTCATTTTGCCAGGACGTCGAAAACACAGTCGGTGAACACAATTCGCCGGCGATCTGGGACGGGCCGGCATTGGCGATGACAAGGAAGGTCTTGGAGTCGACGATCGGCTTTAAAGAAGCGAGCAGCACGTTCGACCAGATATAGCCCGAGATAAAGTCCACCTTGTCGGACTCAATCAGTTTTTCGGTCTTCTGCTTGCCGACTTCGGGCTTAAAGCCGTCGTCTTCGTAGATCACCTCCACCGGCAGGCCGCCCATTTTTCGGCCCATGTGGTCGAGCGCGAGCTCGAACGAATTGCGCATGTCCTCGCCGATGACGGCGACGGGACCGCTGAAGGTGCTGACGAAACCGATCTTGATCGTTTTTTGCTGGGCCGCGGCAGGGCCTGCTGCGAGCAGCAGCACGGCGCTCGCAGCCAAAAGAGCTTTACGCATTTGTTTCCTCCCCAGGGGCCATTCGGCCCCGTTCCTTAAGGTAGTCTAATGTACCGGCAGATGCGCCAAAAGGTCCATCCGCGCGCCACCTGATTGGCAGGTCAAGCCGCGGTTATGGCCCACGAGTGCCGCCCGTTGACCACCGCGGCCGCAGACTTGCAGTCTAGCCTGGTTGGTTCCGGCAGGCCCGGAGGAACTATATTTCAAGGAGCTGCAATCGTTGCCCAACGCGCTCGAAAAGACCTATGACGGCATCATCATCGGTGCGGGGCATCACGGGCTGATCCTCGGCAGTTATCTTGCGCGTGCCGGGCTGAGCATCCTTTTGGTGGAAAAGCGGCTGACCTACGGCGGCGGTCTGTGCACGCGCGAAGTGACACTGCCCGGCTTCTATCACAACCTTCACTCCATCAATCACTTCCACATCAGCGAGACGCCCTGGTTCAGGGATTTGGACCTCGGCGAACGCGTGAGTTACATCACGCCGCGATATGAATTCGGCCAGGCACATCGCGACGGGACCGCCCTGGTGCTCGGCCGCGATCTGGAGGAATCGGTCGCCAATATCGCGCGCTTCTCGAAGAAAGATGCCGCGACATTTCGCGAATGGAATCGCAAGGCCGAAAAAATAACAGCGGAAATTTTTCTGCCGGAACGCTATGCCGAACCTTTGCCGCAGTCGGAGCGCGAGGCATTGCTGTCGCGCACTTCCCTCGGCCGGGAATTCCTCGACGTTTCCGGCCGGCAACCGCTCGACGTCGTGCGCGAGCTATTCGAAAACGAACACGTCCGGCTGCTCTTCCTTTTCAAGGTCTCACTCTTTGGCACATGGCTTGTCGATACGCTGTCGAAGACATCTCCGATGGGCTCGGTAATTCGTGCCTTCGACCTTGAAAGCGGCTATCAGCTGTGCCAAGGCGGTTCGTTCAATCTCGCGCGCGGCCTGATGGAAACTTTCATTGCATCGGGCGGCGCATTCCAGCCGCAGGTCAATATCGATCGCATCATCATCGAGAACGGACGCGCAGCCGGGATTGAGCTTGCGGACGGCCGGACGGTACGCGCGAAGCAATTTGTTGCTTCCACGCTTGACGTCCACCAGACATTCGAAGATCTCATCGGCCGCGAACAGTTGCCGGCTGCCTTTCTCAAAAAGCTTGACGGTTTTCAGTACACTGCGTGGAGCCTGTTCGGACTGCACCTTGCGCTCAACGAGAGTTCCGCGCTTCGCCGCGGAAACATCCGATCCCAATATCAATCGTTCGCTGAAATGGAGCATCGGCGCCGAGACGATGGAAGATCTCTTTTCGGCGCATCAGGACGTGCAGGCTGGTCGCGTTCCGAAAACCGTACAGTTCGGCTCGGGACCGTTGAGCTTGCTCGACCCGACACAGGCGCCGCCGGGGAAGCACACGACATATTGCTGGCATGTCATGCCGTTTGATCCCGACCTTGGCGGTCGAAGTTATGAAAGCTTCAAGGAGGAATTTTCCGACCGGATCATCGAGGTATTCTCCCGCTACTGTCCAAATATGACTGCAAAAAATATTCTAGGCCGCTATGTCTATACCGGCCGCGAATATGTGCAGGAGATGATCAACATGCGCGGCGGCGATATTTTCATGGGCGCCTTCAACGCCGAGCAGGTCATGTATAATCACTTCGGTTACCGGTCGCCGGTCCCCAACTTGTACAACGCTGGATCCGCTGGCCATCCCGGCGGTGCGATTTCGGGCGGCGCGGGATACATCACTGCCGGCATCATCGCGAACGAGTTGGGACTGAAACCATGGTGGAAGCCGTGGGATGCCCGGGCCGCACTGGAGTTGCTGCCGCAACTTGAACGGGGCGCGGCATGAAAATCTGTCGATGGACGGCGACATGCCTGACCTAGAAAATATCGTCTTCCCAGGCCTCAAGGACCGTGTCGTCATCATTACCGGTGCCGGGCAAGGAATCGGCCGGGTGTTCGCGAAATCATTCGCCATGGCGCGTGCACGCGTCGTCATCGCCGAACTCAATGAAACGAAGGCAGCTGCTGTGTCCAAGGAGGTCATGCAGGTCGGCGGCCAGGCGCTGGCCGTGACGACGGATGTCGCCGATCCGGCATCGATCGCAGAAATGATCGAAGTGGTCGAAGACGAATACGGACAGATCGACGTATTGATCAACAATGCGGGGATTTTCTCGACACTGGAGATGCGCCCGTTCGATCAAATACCGCTGGAGGAATGGGAGCGTGTGCTTCGCGTCAATCTGACCGGGCCGTTTCTCTGCGCGCGCGCGGTCCTTCCTGCGATGCGGCGCGCCAAATGGGGCCGGATCATCAACGTCGCCTCCGGCGCGGTCCGTCTGGGGCGGCCGAATTACCTGCACTATATCGCGACGAAGGCCGCGCTCGCCGGGATGAGCCTCTCGATGGCGCGCGAACTCGGCGCAGATGGCATCACCGTAAATACCATTCTGCCGGGTGCGACCTTCACCGAGATCGAGCGCAAGACGGTCACGCCCGCGCAGAAAGAGCGCATTATCGCCATGCAGTGCGTGCCACGCGCTGAAGTTCCGGAAGACCTTGTCGGTGCTGTCCTGTTTCTGGCTTCGGAGGCCTCCGCCTTTGTCACCGGGCAAAGCATCAATCTGGATGGCGGAGTGACCGGGTCATGAGCACAACACCCTGTGTTGCCATCATTGCGCCGGGCAATATGGGCGCCGGCATCGGACGACGTCTGGGCGAAAACAAGGTGACGGTGCTGACGTCTCTCGCTGATCGCAGCGAAACAAGCGCAAAGCGCGCCCGGGACGCTGGCATGCAGGCGGTCGATGACCGTGCCTTGGTGGAGGCCGACTATCTTTTGTCGATCGTACCACCCGGCTCCGCATTTGACCTCGCAAGGCAGCTCGCGCCATTGCTCACGGCCGCCAACAAGAAGCCCACCTATGTTGAATGCAATGCGGTGAGTCCGCCGACGATGATGAAGATTGCGGATGTCATTGCGGGAACAGGTTGCGCTTTTGTCGGCGCAGGCATCATTGGTCCCCCACCGAAACCGGGGAGCGCCAATACGAAAATTTATGCATCGGGTCCAGCTGCCAGGGAGTTCGCCAGACTGAACCAGTATGGCCTGATCATCAGAGTTCTTGATGGCCCGCCCACCGCCGCCTCGGCGCTAAAGATGTCCTATGCCGGCATTACCAAGGGGTTCACCGCGCTCGGCACAGCCATGATGCTCGCGGCCAGCCGCGGTGGTTCGGGGCCGGCGCTCAAGGCCGAGCTCGCGGAAAGCGGGCCCGACCTGCTCGGTTATTTGACGCGGCAAGTCCCCGATATGTATGGCAAGGCCTATCGGTGGGTGGCTGAACTCGACGAGATCGCGGACTTTGTCGGACACGATCACCCGGAACACGCAATGCTCTCGGCGGCTGCGCGGCTGTACGAGCGTATTGCCAAAGATGTTGACGGTCAAAAACAGGAGGTCGGAGATCTCGACCGGTTTCTCGAAAAACCATGAAAGCCGAATCCCCTATTCTCGTCGAGCAGCGCACCGGTTACCGCGTCATTACGTTGAACCGGCCTGACAAGCTCAATGCATTCAATGACCCAATGCATGGGGCGCTGCGCGAGGCAATTGCAAATGCAGAGGCGGACAGCACTTGCCGCGCATTGCTCGTCACCGGTGCCGGTCGCGGCTTCTGTGCCGGTCAGGATCTCAGCGAGCGCCTGCTCCAGCCGGGTGAGACACCAATACCGCGCAATTCGCTGGAACAGCACTACAATCCGCTGGTGCGGAAACTTCGCGCCCTGCCCTTTCCCGTGATTGCTGCGGTTAACGGCATTGCGGCCGGCGCCGGGGCTAACATCGCGCTCGCCTGCGATATCGTACTCGCGGCACGCTCGGCGAGCTTCGTACAGTCGTTTGCCCGTGTCGGACTTATTCCCGATTCCGGCGGCACCTGGATCCTGCCGCGGCTCGTCGGCGCAGCTCGCGCGCGCGGCCTGGCGTTACTGGCCGAGCCTCTGTCGGCCGAAAAAGCCGAGCAATGGGGCCTGATCTGGAAATGCGTGGACGACGCGGCGCTCGCCGGCGAGGCGCAGAAAATGTGCGAACACTTTGCCGTGGCTCCGACGCAGGGATTGGCGCTCACCAAACGGGCGATCAATGAATTGGCCGGCAACACTTTCGATGCCCAGCTCGATCTCGAGCGCGACCTGCAGCGGATCGCGCATCTGACGCCCGACTATGCGGAGGGCGTGCGCGCCTTCATGGAAAAGAGAAAAGCCAACTTTACCGGTCGAAAGACGTGACGAAATGAAAAACAAACAGCCGTTGCGAGTTGGCATTGCTGGCCTTGGTGCCGTCGGCCGCGAGGTGGCCAAGCGGCTCATCGCCGGGGTGCCCGGGCTGACGCTTACAGCGGTTGCCGTACGCGATGTCGAGAAGGCACAGCGAGCTCTGCCGCAGGTCGGCGACGCGATACCGGTGCGCAAGGCGACCGCGCTTGCCGACGATTGCGACGTGGTGGTGGAATGTCTCCCTCCCGCGCTATTTCGTGAGGTCGCCATCAGCGCCATCGACAAAGGCCGCATCTTCATGCCGCTCTCGGTCGCGCAACTGCTGGAAAACGGAGATCTGATCGCGCGCGCCAGGCAAAACGGCGCGCGTATCCTGGTGCCGACAGGTGCGCTCATCGGGCTCGATGCGGTGCGTGCCGCAGCTGAGGGCACGATTTATTCGGTCAAAATGGTGACGCGCAAGCCGCCGGCAGGCCTGGAAGGCGCACCTTACCTGCGCGAGCGCGGAATTTCGGTCAGTGGCCTGCGAGAACCGCTCAAAGTCTTCGACGGTAACGCTCGCGAGGGCGCGCGCGGATTTCCTACCAATGTCAACGTGGCGGCGGCCTTGAGCCTTGCCGGGGTCGGGCCTGACCGTACGCAACTCGAAATTTGGGCCGACCCCGCCGTCACCCGGAATACGCACACGATTTCCGTCGATGCCGATACTGCCCGCTTTACGATGACCATCGAAAATATACCGTCGGAAAATCCGCGCACCGGGAAAAGCGTTGCCCCCTCCACAATTGCCGCATTGCGCGGTCTCGTGTCGGAGCTCAAGGTCGGAACATGATCGTAACGCGGCTCACCCGGCAATTTGATATTCGCCATCCCATCATATGCGCCCCGATGGGCATGATCACCGGCGGCAAGCTCGCCGCCGCGGTGACCACTGCAGGCGGACTTGGAATTCTTGGCGGCGGATATGCCGGCACTGTCGGCAATGAGCCAGACATCAAGCTCGAATATCGCGCCGCCGGCAATGTGCCGATTGGCATTGGGTTCATAACCTGGGCCGTCCAGAAGGCTCCGGAGATGGTGGACTGGGCGATTTCATGCAGGCCCACCTGCCTGTTTCTATCCTTCGGCGACCCGGCGCCAATCGCGCGGAAGGCCCACGATGCCAAGATTTCGGTGATTTGCCAGGCCCAGACCATGCACCACGTCGAGGAGGCGCTAGGCGCGGGAGCAATGGCGATCGTTGCGCAGGGCACCGAAGCAGGCGGCCACGGAGGCCACCGCGCGACGCTGTCTTTCGTGCCGGAAGTAAAGGACCACCTCGAAAAACACGCCCGTGAAGTTTTGCTGCTCGCGGCCGGCGGCATCGGAGATGGCCGCGGCCTGGCCGCGAGCCTTATGCTCGGCGCTGACGGAGTTCTGGTCGGCACCCGTTTCTGGGCATCCGCCGAAGCCCTCACTCGGCCGGAGATGATTAAGCGCGCCATCGCCGCGAATGGCGACCAGACCGTGCGCACGACCGCGGTTGACCATCTGCGCGGCGTGCCATGGCCTGACCAATTTTCATTCCGCGTGATGAGAAACCGTATCACCGACGAATGGGCCGACAGCGAAACAGAAGCGCGCAAGCAGTTCGGGCTGTTGAAACAGCAATACGCCGAGGCCGGCCAACGCGGGGATATGGAAATCCTGCCGACGGTCGCCGGCGAGGCGATCGGGCTCATCAATGATTACCTGCCCGCTGCCGAGATCGTCGCCTCGATGATGGATCAAGCGGAAGCCACCCTGAAAACAGGCGCCACGCTGGTGCGCTAGCGGAGCCCGCGGGAAGACGCCGACGCGTTTGACAATCCAGAAACGCGCCTTATCGTTTGCGCACAAATAATTGTGCTACTGCGCCGGAAAGTGCACCGCATGAAGTCCGCGCCCTTCGTCCGATACCTGCCGAAAACTGTCGATGAAGCGCTGAGGATTCTTGCCGAAGTCGCACCGCAGGACGGCCGAGTTCTCGCCGGCGGGCAAAGCCTCGTTCCGATCATGGCGTTTCGTCTCGCCAAGCCCGCGCATCTTGTCGATATCAATGAGGTCGCCGGCCTCGACAAGGTGACGAACGACGGCAAATTCCTTTCCATCGGCGCGCGCGTGCGCCATGCCGCGTTTCACAGGTCCGTCGTCAACAACCCCCTCGGTGAGCTGTTGAGCACAGTCGTGCGTAATATCGCGCACTATCCAATTCGCATGCGCGGCACGTTTTGTGGAAGCCTGGCGCATGCCGATCCGGCGTCGGAATGGTGCCTGACGGCGGCAACACTCGATGCCACCCTGGTGGCCAGAAGCACGCGGGGTGAGCGACTCATTTCGGCGAAGATTTTTTTTTCGGGCATCATGTCGACGGCGCTTGCCGAAGACGAGCTGCTCGTTGAAGTACGGCTGCCGCTGCTCTCGAGTGACACCAAATACGGGTTCAACGAATTCAGCCGCCGCGCGGGCGATTTCGCCATGGCGGCGTCGCTTGCCACCTATCGGTTGCAGGGCGGCAAGATTGTAGACGCCCGGATTGGTGTGGGAGGCGCCGAGCCGTGTCCACGCCGAATCGTGAGTGCTGAAACGGCCATCAATGGTCAAGCGCCCGGCGACAAAGCATTTCGAGCCGCCGCCGAAGCTGCCGCCGATGCAATCGATCCTCTCGAGGATCATCAGACCGATGCCGACTTCCGGCGCGATCTGGTGCGCGCGGTCGTTCGCCGCGCGCTGGAGAGCAGTGCCCCATGAGTACGCACGGCACCAAAGGCACCGGAATGACGTGGGTCGGACGGGCCATTCGTCGCGTTGAGGATCCCGCACTGATCAAGGGGCAAGGCCGCTTTACCGGAGATCTTTCCGCTGTCCATTGGGTACGATTTGCCCGCAGCCCCATCGCCTCAGGGAAACTGGCAAAGGTTTCCGCACCGGATGGAACGACGGTGATCACCGCAGCCGATCTCACGGGTCTGAAGAAAATCACACCTATGCTGCACAAATTCAACTACAAGCCGATAGGACAGCCCGTCCTTGCCGAAGGTGTCGTTCGCTTCGTCGGTGAACCAATCGCAGCGGTCGTCGCCGCCAGCGAGGAATCCGCGGAAGACATCGCGGACCAGATCGAAATCACGATCAACGAGACAGCTGCTGTCGCTGATGCCCGTGCGGCGCTCAAGGCGGGCGCGCCACTTGTGCATGCCAATGTTCCCGCGAACGTCATCCTTGAAGGTAAGTTCAAGACCCCGGATTTCGACGCAACTTGGAACGGTGCGGCCAAGACCGTAACGATCGAGGCGCGCTCCCGCCGGCAGAATGCGACCCCGATCGAGCCACGTGGCGGCCACGCCGCCTACGACCCCGCAAGCGGGCGGGTCACGTTGACATGCACGACGCAGATGCCTCATCTCACGCGAACCGCGATCTGCGATATAATTGGTTTTCCAGAATCAGACTTGCGCGTGATCGCGCCCGATGTCGGCGGCGGCTTCGGCCAAAAGATGTCGCTTCCCGGCGAATATGTCGTGCTGGTCTGGCTGGCCCGCAGACTGAAGAGCTCAGTGGCCTGGACGGAGGATCGCCGCGAAAACCTGATTGCCGGATATCATTCGCGCGACCAATACATCACGCTCGAGGGCGCCTTCGACAAAGGCGCCAAGCTCCTCGCGCTCAAAGCCGACATCATCTCCAACATCGGCGCGTATTCGTGTTTCCCAACGACCTGCGGCGTCGAGCCGCTCATGGCCATGGCTGAAATGCCCGGACCGTACGATGTGCAGCAGTATCAGTGCCTGGCACGCGGCGTCATCACCAACACCTGCACGATGGCGCCTTATCGCGGCGTCTCAAGACCCGTAATCACATTCACGCTCGAACGGCTTATGGACAAAGCGGCGCGCGCCTTTGCGCTCGATCCGGTGGACATTCGCCGGCGCAATCTGATCGACAAATTCCCATACAAGTCGGCAATGGGCCTCGAATACGACGAGGCGACCTACAAAGAGACTCTGGAAATGGCCGTAAAGGCGGTCAATTTGCCCGCCTTTCGCAAGCGCCAGAAAGATAGTCGCGCGCAGGGGCGCCACCTCGGCATCGGATTTGCGACATTCTCGGAGCGGACTGGCTACGGCAGCCCTGCGTTTGCGGCGCGCGGCATGGAAATCACGCCGGGCTGGGAAACCGTGATCGTGACCGTTGACCCGTCGGGCTTTGTAGAAGTCCGGATCGGTTCATCGCCGCACGGCCAGGGTCTGCGCACCACGCTTGCCCAGATCGTGGCGGACGAGATCGGGATTGCGCCCAACATGATCAAGGTAATCCATGGCGATACCGACCGTGCGCCCTACGGTTGGGGCACATTCGCAAGCCGCTCGCTCGTAATCTCCGGTGGCGCCACACTGATCGCGGCGCGAAAGGTTCGTACGAAATTGATCAAGATGGCGAGCCATCTGCTTGAGGCTGCGCCGGATGATATCGTTCTCGCCGATGGGGTGGCGAAGGTCGCGGGTACGGACAAGACGATCGCGATCGCAAAGCTCGCGCGTGAGGCCTACACGCAAACACATCGCTTCAAGGGCGAAATTGAGCCCGGACTCACGGAAACAGGACACTACGATCCGCCGGGCACGTTCTCCAATGCTTGCCATGCGGCAATCGTCGAAGTTGATGTCGAGACCGGCCACGTGAAGGTCGAAAAATTCGTGGTCGCGGAGGATGCCGGCCGTATCATCAATCCGATGATTGCCGAGGGCCAGGTGCATGGCGGCATCGCGCAGGGAATCGGCAATGCCCTGCTCGAGGAAATCGTTTATGACGAAAACGGTGGAATATTGACTGCTACGCTTGCCGACTATTTGCCGCCAACCGCCCACGAAATTCCGTCGATCGAGCTGCATCACATCGAAACGCCGAGCCAAAATTCGATCACAAAGGCGAAGGGTCTCGGCGAAGGTGGTGCGATCGGCGCGCCGGCGGCAGTGATCAATGCCATTAATGATGCACTCTCGCCGTTCGGCGTGGACGTCGACGAGATGCCTGCAACACCTCAGCGTATCCGTGCAGTGTTACGCAATGCGGAGAAGGCCGCATGAGCGAAAAGATGGCAGTCACGCTCACTATCAACGGCCGCGAACACACCATAGCGGTCGAAGCACGCCGCACGCTGGCGGACGCCATACGTGAGGATTGCGGACAGACCGGGACGCATATCGGCTGTGAACACGGCATCTGCGGTGCATGCACCGTGATCGTTGACGGTGAGCCCATCCGCTCATGCCTGATGTTTGCAGTTCAGGCCGACGGCAAGAAAGTCCGTACTGTCGAAGGTCTTGCCGACGGCGACAAATTACACCCGATGCAAAAGGCGTTCATGGACAATCACGGCCTGCAGTGCGGATTTTGCACACCGGGCTTTCTGATGCTGGCAGTTGGCGTGATCGAGCGCGAGCCCGACATCAGCGACGGAGACCTGATGAATGTGCTTGCGTCCAATCTTTGCCGCTGCACCGGCTATCAAAACATCATCAAAGCCGTTCGCGCCGCGGCAAAAGAGATGCGTAAAGGATGAGCGGCATCGCTCATGGCAACGAAACAGAAATTCGTCGGCCGTTCTGTCCCGCGCATTGAGGACCGCCCTCTCCTCACCGGGCAAGGCCGCTATGCTGCGGATATTTCATTTCCTGATCAGTGGCATATGCGCATTGTCCGCTCGCCGGTCGCGCACGGAATTATAAGGGCTATCGACACGAAGGCTGCACTTGCCTTGCCTGGGGTTCATGCGGTTTGGACGCACAATGAGGTCGCCCACCTTCCCCCGATCGGTTTTCGGCTGACGGGGCTGGTCGCGCTTGAACCTTATCGCCAGACCGTGCTGGCACAACGCTACGTACGCTATGTCGGCGAACCAGTCGCAGCCGTATTCGCGGCCGATGTCTATCTTGCGGAAGACGCGGCCGAACTCGTCGATCTCGATATCGAACCGCTTCCCGTCGTCCTCGATGCCATCGAGAGACCGGGGCCATTTGATGAGGAACGCAACACCGAAGCCTCGGTAGTCGAGAAGTCGTCCGGTGATATCGAGGCGGCATTTCGAGCGGCGGATACTGTCGTGGAGCTTGATCTTGCGATTGGGCGGCACAGCGGCGTGCCGCTGGAAACGCGCGGAGCCATTGCGCGTTACGATGAATCGAATGATGTGCTGGAAATGCATGGCGCCGCCAAGGTGCCGCACTGGAATCGGGACCGGCTCGCGCTCATGTTCGGCCGCGAGCCCGGCAAGGTGCAGCTCTATGAAAGCCATGTCGGCGGTGGCTTCGGTATTCGCGGCGAAATGTATCCCGAGGACGTTCTGGTCTGCGCCGCCGCACTGAAGTTCAAGAAGCCGATAAAATGGATCGAGGACCGGCGCGAACACCTGATCGCCGCCAATCATTCGCGCCAGCAGCGCCACAAGGTCAGGGCCGCGATCGACGGCGACGGGCATATCCTCGGCATCGACAATGAATTCTTCCACGATAACGGCGCCTATATGCGCACGCACGCGGCGACGGTTCCCGATCTTGCCGCCGCGATGCTCCCGGGCCCCTATCGCGTGCCGGCCTATCGCGCCAGAGGCCATATCAGGCTGACAAACAAGACGCCGTGCGGCACCTATCGCTCACCCGGCCGGTACGAAACGACCTTTGTACGCGAACGTCTCATCGACGCAATCGCCGCGAAGACCGGAATCGACGCGATCGAAATCCGCCGCCGTAACCTCATCGACAAGAGCGCGATGCCCTACAGCCTTGGCATCGGCACGCTCGGCACCGATATCATTTACGACTCCGGCGATTATGCGCGGCTGATGGAGAGACTCCTCGCCGCCGCCGACTGGCGCGCGATGCGGCAAGAGACCGCGCGCCGCCGCGCCAATGGCGAGTCGGTGGGCGCCGGTTTCGCCATGTTCGTCGAGAAAAGCGGCCTAGGCCCTTTTGACAAAGTCCGCATCGAGGTGACGGCAACAGGCACCATCGAGCTGATTACCGGCGTCGCCTCGATCGGCCAGGGCGTGGAAACGGTGCTGGCGCAAATCTGCGGTGAAACTCTGGGGATCGACTATACCAGCGTGAAAGTGGTGCACGGCCAGACCGACCGCATCGACAAAGGCATGGGTGCGTTTGCCTCACGTGTCACTGTCATGTGCGGTGAGGCCACGCGTCTTGCGGGGGTGAAGCTGCGCGATGCGATTTTGTCGTCCGCGGCGCAATTGATGCAGACGTCCGCCGACAGGCTCGACATCATCGACGGCGAAGTCGTGCGCACAGGTGGACTGGGCCCATCCATGAAGCTCAGCGAGCTCGCCGCTGCGTCTGGTGCGCTCAGCGCCGAAGCCGAATTCAAGTCGAGCCACATGGTTTACCCCTATGGCGCGCACGTGGCGCAACTGAAGCTTGACCGTGAAACCGGCGCGGTCACGATCGAGCGTTACCTGGTGGCTTACGACGTCGGCAGAGCCGTCAACCCGATGCTCGTGGAAGGCCAGATCCTCGGCGGTGTTGCACAGGGCCTCGGTGGCGCGCTGTTCGAGGAATTTACCTATGCGGAAAGCGGTGATCCGCTTTCGGTAACGTTTGCCGACTATCTGATGCCGACGGCGCATGAGATGCCGTTTGTCGAAACTTTTGTCAGTGAGGACGCACCCAGCCCGCTCAATCCGTACGGATTCAAAGGCGCCGGGGAAGGCGGAATTACGCCAGTCGGCGCGGCTATTGCCTCCGCGATTGATGATGCGCTCCAGTGCCCGGGCGCCGTCACCCAGCTGCCGATAACGCCGCAGCGGTTGAAGGCCATCCTGCGGAATCTCGCAAAGGCATAAACCACCGGCGATATCAGCATTGACAATGCCGGACCCGCCGACACACCCTTGCAGAATAAACGGCGTATTCAGCCGCGAACGCGTCACACGGCGATCCTGCCGTACAAGGCGCAATGTCATGGGGAGGTCTCAATGTCGGTCATGCGTCTGTCCACGCTGCACTGTTTCGTGATTGGCGCCGCACTCGCATTGGCGTCCACTGCGGCGTCCGCCCAGAACCGCCAATTTTCATTCGCCTATGACCAGCCTAAATCCAGCGGGTACGGCGTCGGCGCCGAAATGTTCGACAAGAAGTTGCGAGAACTGAGCAAGGGCACGCTGTCGATCAATCAATACCCGAGCGCCCAGCTCGGCTCAGAAGCGCAAACGATGCAGAAGGTGCAGACCGGCGACATCGATTTCGTTCTGCTGTCGACGGCCAATGCCTCGACAGCTCAACCGGAATCCGGCGTGTTCTCCATCCACTTCATCTTCCGCGATGAAAACCATGCCATCAAGGCGCTCGGTGATCCGCAGGTCATCGCGGCGATGAAGGAGCTCTATGCTGCCAAGATCACCGGCGCGCATATGTTGGGGCTCGGCTCGCAGGGCTTGAGGCATATGTATGGAAAGAAGCCGATCGAGAAGGTCGCCGATCTCAAAGGCGTCAAGATGCGCGTGCAGGCGACGGTCACCGAAGACGCGACATTTCCGGCCTACGGCGCACAGGTCGTGCACATGGCTTTTGGCGAGGTTTACACGGCCTTGCAGACAGGTGTCGCCGACATGGCCGAGAATGGCATCAACAACTATCTCATCAACAAGCACTACGAGCCCGCGCCCGTCCTTTCGCTGACCGAACACGAGGCCAACAATGCTGCGCTTTTCGTGAGCGACAAGGCATGGATGAGCCTGACAGACGAACAGAAGAAATGGGTTCAGGCAGCCGCCGATGAAGTCAGCCAAAAGGAGCCCACTGTCGCCTTCAAACTCGAGCATGACGCCCTGGCAAAGCTGGAGAAGATGGGCGTCAAGGTCGTGAAGAATGTGGACAAGAGCGGTTTTTCGCAGATCAGCAAGCCGATCCAGGACAAGCTTGCATCAGATCTTGGCCCCCACGCGGTCAAAGTTCTCGAGCTCGTGCGCAACGTAAAATAAACCGCTATCGCTCAAGTGCGGAGAGCCCGCCGGCTCTCCGCCTTTTGCGTGCCCTGCAAATTTCCGGAATGGAACGATGCGCTTCGACGGGCTGGTCTTGAAGGAACAGCGCCATTTGAAATGGCGCGTGCTCGATCCAATCGAAAATCTGCTGATGATTCTTTGCGGGATCGCAATCACGGCATTCAGCGTGCTGGTACTGTGCGACATCGTCACGCGCGCTATCGGCCATCCGTGGTTGTGGCTGCAAGAAACGACGATGGACTTCTTTCTCTATGGCGTGTTCACGGGCGTGGCCGCCGCCACCCGGCGGAATGACCATCTTTATCTTGCGGTACTCGCGGAATCGATGACGGGCAACAAGCGTCTCTTTTTCGAGATTTTCAACCGGTTCGTGGTCCTGTGCGTCGCCATCTGCATGATCTATTTCGGCTACCTGAACGTTCTGGACGGTTTCAAAAGCCTGCGCATGCCGTCAATGACGCCGATGGCTTATCTCTACATCGTTATTCCCGTCTGTGGCGCGCTCGTGGCCCTGTTCATCATCGAGCAAATGGTCAACGGCTGGCGCAACGGATTCCCTGACATCCCGATCGACGAGCGGAGAAAATCTCTGTGACGTCGAACGGTACACTTATTATCGTGATGGGAATCCTGTTCCTGTTTTTCGGCTACATGGGCGTGCCCGTCGCCTTCGCACTGATTGCCTCGGTGCTTTTGATCACGGCGTTCACGCCCGTAAGTCTCGCATCGATGATCGCGCAGCTCTTTAACGGCGTTGACGTTGAAGCGCTGATGGCGGTGCCGTTCTTCCTGCTGGTCGGCGACCTGATGACCTCGGCGAACGTGACCGTACGTATGATCACGCTGTCGCAGACAATGGTCGGCCATTTTCGCGGTGGCCTCGCGCAGGTTGTGACGATTTTCAGCATGTTTTTTGCCGGTATTTCGGGCTCTTCCGCCGCAGACGTCGCGGTACTCACCCGCACGCTGGCGCCGGAAATGGGCCGCGAAGGCTATGACAAGGCATTCACTGCCGCGCTGATTGCCTCGGCATCCACGATGGCAAACCTAATTCCGCCGAGCATCATGGCGGTCGTCTACGGCGCGACCGGCAATGTCTCGATCGGCGGGCTGTTTCTCGGTGGCGTCGTGCCCGGCATCCTCGTGGGCATCGGGCTGATGATCTACAGCCACTTTTTCGGGCCGGTCGGCGTCAGGCGCAAGCGCGCGACATTCGGCGAGTTTACAACCGCGAGCAAGAGAGCAGCCGTGCCGCTGATGATCCCGATCATCATCATGGGCGGCATCTTGACCGGTCAATTCACTCCGACCGAAGCCGGAGTGATCGCCGTGGCCTATATCGTGTTCGTCGCAATCCCGCTGCTCAATATCCGGCACATCACTAAATTGCCGCGTGACATGGCGCTGACCGGATTACTGTATTCCATACCGCTCATCACAATCGGCGCGGCCTCGGTGTTTGGCTGGATGCTTGCCTACCTGCGCGGCCCGGCGATGGTATCGGACTGGATTGCCAACGCTGCCGGCGGCGATCCGGGCAAGATCATGCTGCTGCTTGTCGCACTGTTTGTGATTGTCGGCGATTTCATCGACGCAATTCCGGCAATCATCATATTTATGCCGATCATCATCGATCTGACCAAGAATGCCGACATTAACCCGGTGCACATGGGCGTCGTCATTATCGTTACGCTCGCATTCGGGCTGATCACGCCACCCTATGGACTGGCACTCCTGATGGCATCGAAATTCGTCGGCATTAAATTCTCCAGGGCGATGGTCGCTTCGTTTCCGATTTACGTCGTGTTCTTCGCAGCCATCGCGTTCAGCATCTATTTTCCCGACGTCGTGCTTTGGCTGCCAAAAACTTTCCTGCCGCAGTCGGTTGGATGTTTCCAGAACCCGAACGGCCCGGGCTATATCTGCCCCTAGGTGACCGCAATGCCTCCGATCGAAAGCGATCTCATTCCCAAGTTGAAGGCCCCCGCGGGCACCTGCGACACCCACATGCACATCTACGATGGCAAATATCCGAAGGCGCCGACCGCCAAATTCGTGCCGCCGGACGCGCCGGTTTCCGCCTATCGCAAAATGTGCGCCCGCCTCGGCATCGAGCGTACGGTCGTCGTGCAACCCTCAACCTATGGCAAGGACAATCGCTGCACACTCGAAGCTGTCGCCGCGATGGGACCGAATACCCGCTGCATTGTCGTCGTCGATGAGACGGCGACAGATGCGGAACTCGATCGGCTGACCAGGCTCGGCGCCCGCGGCATCCGCTTCTTCATGTTGCCGGGCGCGCCGCTGCCCTGGGAGATCCTCGAAACAATGTCGGCACGTGTCGCGCCATTCGGCTGGCATATCCAGCTGCAGCTTGATGGCCGCGAACTGCCCGACCGCGAAGCCGTGCTCAAACGGCTCGGCAGCACGCTCGTGATCGATCACGTTGGAAAATTCCTCGAACCGGTGCCGCTTGATCATCCCGGATTTCGCACGCTCCGGAATTTGGTCAATGCCGGCCGGACCTGGGTCAAATTGTCGGCACCTTACGAGGTCTCGAAGATGGGTCCGCCGAACTACGACGACGTCGGCAAGCTCGCCAAGGAATTGGCCAAGGCAGCACCCGAACGGATGCTCTGGGCCACCAATTGGCCGCACCCGACGCCAGGCGCGCCGGTCCCTGACGACGCCTGGATGCTCGATATGCTGCTCGACTGGATTCCGGACCCGGCTGCGCGCCACAAGGCGCTGGTCGAAAATCCTGCACAGGTCTACGGGTTCTGAGGATCAGGCCGGAAAGCGGGCCTTGTAGCCTTTTGCAGCCCCTTCGACATGGCCGGCAAACGGCAGTCCGACATGTCCCGGAAAAACAAGTGCCCCGGTTGAAGCGCAATAGTCGAGCACCTTGCGCCGGCTGACGCGCGCCTGCGCGGCGTCGGAATTTTTCGGGAAGTTCCAGTCCGGAAAATATACCTGGAGAAGATGATGCCAGACGTCGCCGATGAAGGCCGCGCGCTGGCCCTTGCTTTCCAGCTTGAAGAACACATGGCCCGGCGAATGCCCGGGCGCGGAGTCAATTTCGATGAAGTCATTGAGCCGATGCGGCCCGCCGCTCACCAGGTCGGCTTTCCCGTGTTCAAGAATTGGGACCACGCATTCGCGGAATGTCCCAAGCTCCGCCGGGCCTTCCTTGGGATCGGCGTCGACCTTCGTGAAATAGTCGACGTCCGGCTTTGAAAAAACATACCGCGCATTTGGGAACGTCGGCACCCATTTCCCGTCACGCTGGCGCGTATTCCAGCCGACATGGTCGTGATGCAGATGCGTGCACATCACGAGGTCGATTTCCTCCGGCCGCGCACCGGCGGCCGCAAGCCGCTCGAGATAAGGCTCGTTGAGCATGTGCCAGAACGGCCGGCCGGGCTTGACCTTGTTGTTGCCGCAGCAGGAGTCGATCAGGATTTTCTTGCCGCCGACCTGCAATAGCCAGCTATGGACAGACAATATGATTTTGCCCGTCGCGGCCTCATAGTGGTGCGGCGCCAGCCACGATTGATGCTCGGCGAGATGAGCGTCGGTGAAGTCTGGAAATATATCCCGCAGCAGATAGCCCGGAAGATTGGTTTCCTCGACACGCGTTATGGTCGCCTGGCCAACGGTGAACACCGGCATCTCCGCTTGTGACGATGTTTCAGGACAGTTTGCGCAATAGCCCAGCGACGACCCGTTGCTCTTCCGTGGTCAGTGGCATCAGCGTAGCCGCGGTAATTTCGGCGGCGACGTGCATCGCGGCCTCAGTGACTTGCCGCCCGCGCTCCGTAAGCGCAACGGCCCGGCGCCTGCGGTCCTTTGGGTCGCTCAGCGCGGTCACGAAACCCCGCAGGTCCAGGCGGTCGACCACCCCTTTGATGGTCGCCGCATCGAGAAAGATGAGCCGGCCCAGATGGTTCTGCGAGCACGGCCCGACCTCGTGGAGCTTTGCGAGCGCGGCGAACTGCGTTTGCGTAAGCCCTTCGATCATGCGCGACATAAAGATCGAGGTGTGCCGCTGCATGGCCACGCGCATGAGAAAACCGACCTGCTCGTCGAGGGTATATCGCGCTTGTTCGGCGGCCTCGGGCTGGGTCGTCACAACCTTGAGTTTTTCGCGTGGCATTGTTTTCATGTCTGTCTTTCCGTCTGGTCCATGCCATCCTATACCGTCAGATAGGCCCTTTGCACCTCCAGGTTGCTGTCGAGTTCGGCCGCCGACCCCTGCCAGTGGATCTGACCCTTTTCCAGCACATAGACACGGTCCGACACGAGCCGTGCGAAATGCATATTCTGCTCCGACAGCAGGATCGAGAGGCCCTGTTCCTTCAAGGCGAGGATCGTGTGCGCCATCTGCTCGACGATCAGGGGCGCAACACCTTCCGAGGGCTCGTCAAGGAGCACCAGCAGCGGATTGCCCATCAGCGTACGGGCCACGGTGAGCATCTGCTGCTCACCGCCGCTCATGCGTCCGCCGAGACGCCCCTGCATTTCGGCGAGATTCGGAAATAGCGTGAACAGCTGGTCCGGCGTCCACGACGGAGCAGGCTTTCCGTCACCGAAATGACGCGCCGGTTGGCGGCCGACATCGAGGTTTTCCATGACCGTGAGGTCGACGAAGATCCGGCGATCCTCGGGCGTAAAACCCAGACCGCGCCGCGCAATTTCGAACGGCTTGCGGAGAGAGATATCTTCACCGTTGAAGCGCACAATTCCCTCGCGGCGCGAAACAAGACCCATGATGGTTTTCATGGTGGTGGATTTTCCGGCGCCGTTGCGTCCCATCAGCGCCACCACTTCGCCCCGCCTGACCTCGAAACTCAGATCGTAAAGGATTCGTGCGGCGCCATACCATGCGCTCAAGTTATCGACGGTAAGCATCGGCTCGCTCACGATGGCGCTCCTGAGCCGAATGTCTTGCCTGTGCCGAAATAGACTTCTCGTACCTGCGGATGATCGCGGATGGCGGCCGCGACACCATCGGCGATCAGCCGCCCGCGCGCCAATACGATGATCCGGTCGGCAAATGCAAAGACGACATCCATCGAATGCTCGGTGAACAGCACCGAGATCCTGCGCTCCACAACCAACCGCTTGACCAGCGCAATCAGATCGTTGCGTTCGCGCGGCGCCATGCCGGCGGTCGGCTCATCCATGAGCAGCAGGCGCGGTTCGTTGGCGAGCGCAATCGCCAGTTCGATGCGCTTGACATCGCCATAGGCAAGCTCGCGACTTGGCCGATCCGCCGCGTCATGCATGCCGACCTGGGCCAGCAACTCGAGCGCGCGGGCACGGTGCAGTCCGGCTGCGGCCTGCCAAAGGCCGTAGGTCTGGCGGCCGTGGGAGATCAACGCCATCTGGACATTTTCGATCACCGTCATCGAGCTGAAGGTTGCGGCGACCTGAAATGTCCGGCCGATGCCGAGACGCCAGACGGCGCGCGGTTCAAGGCCCGCGATATCGCGATCCTCGAAGAGGATCTCGCCGGAATCCGGCAATAGCTGTCCATTGATCATATTGAAGCAGGTCGACTTGCCTGCCCCATTCGGACCGATCATGGCGAGAAACTCGCCCGGCGCGATTTCAAAGCTCACGTCGCTGACCGCACGAACGCCGCCAAATGCCTTCGACAGAGAGCGTACGGCAAGAACGCTCATGGCTTTGCTCCCGCCCTTCGCCAGAGCGATGCAAATGCGCCGACAATGCCCTGCGGGAAAGCCAGCACCAGCATCAGAATGATGATGCCGAGCAAGGCGCGCCAATACTCGGTCTGCCGCATAACCGTATCCTGCAGGGTTGCAAAAACCGAAGCGCCGACGATCGGTCCGCTCAGCGTCTGGATGCCGCCGAGCAGCACCATGACAAGGCCGTCGATGGATCGGCCGACGTGAATCGTTTCAGGGGAAATCGAGCCCTTCGCGAACGCAAACAGCCCGCCGGCGACGCCGCAAACGCCGCCGGCAATGGCAAATCCGAACCAATGCACGCGCTTGACGTCGATTCCGATCGCCTCGGCGCGCAATGCCGAGTCGCGGCCCGCGCGCATCGCATAGCCAAAGGGCGCAAACAGAAAGCGGCGCAGCAGCAGGACACCAGCCACGGCGAATCCCAAAGTGAGCAGAAAATAGACCCAGGCTTTGTCGAAAGGCGCCGGCGGCCAGACGCCGATGACGCCATTGGAGCCCCCTGTGAGCGCTTCCCACTGGAACACCAGGGCCCAGACGATCTGGGCGAAGGCAAGTGTGAGCATTGCGAGATAGACACCGGAAAGCCGCACCGCGAACCAGCCGAACAGCAGCGCACCGGCAAGCGCGGCGACCGGCGCAGCGATCAGCGCGAGGCCCATCGGCACCGCCAGCCATTTCACCAGCAATGCAGCGCCATAGGCGCCAAGACCGAAATAGGCGGCGTGCCCGAACGAATGCATGCCGCCGGGCCCCATGATGAAATGCAGCGACGTCGCAAAAATAACGGCGATCAGCACGTCGATCCCGAGAATGAGCAAATAAGGCGAGCCCTGCGCCAGGAGCGGTAGGCACACCAACAAGACAAGCACGGCTGCCCCAAGCGCCTTCAGCGCCGGCGTTGCGGGCCGAAGCGGATCTTCAGGCTCGGCAATCGACCGCACCTGTGCCTGCTGGCGGCCGAGCAGGCCGTATGGGCGAACTACCAGCACGATCGCCATCACCAGAAATTCAGCAACCAGCGTCAGCTTGGAGAAATTGACGGTGGCGAAGGCGAAATTGACCGTACCGATTCCGATGCAGATCGCTTTCACTTCGGCAATGATTACCGCGGCAAGATAGGCGCCCGGGATCGAGCCCATGCCGCCCACCACAACAACTACGAAGGCGTCACCTATCGCGACGAGGTCCGTCGCAAGGTTTGCCGGTTCGCGCGCCACCTGCAGTGCGCCGCCAAAACCAGCCAACGCTGCGCCGACAGCAAACACCGACGTGAACAGCAGCGTCTGGTTGACGCCGAGCGCGCCAACCATTTCCCGATCCTGCGTGGCGGCGCGCACCAGCCGGCCAAACCGCGTGCGAGCGAGTGCAAAATGCAGAGCGAGCAGGACCAGTGGCCCGATCACGATCAGGAACAGATCGTAGCTCGGCAGCTGGCGGCCAAGCACCTCGATCGATCCGCGCAGGCCCGGCGCGCGCGGACCCAGCAAATCTTCGGGGCCCCATAGCCAGAGCGTGGCGTCGTTGATCACCAGCACCAGCGCGAAAGTCGCGAGCAGCTGGAAAAGTTCGGGCGCACGATAGATTCGGCGCAGCAGCGCGATCTCGATCAGCATGCCTATCGCGCCGACGATGAAAGTGGTCGCGACGATGCCGCCCCAAAAGCCCACGGCGCCTCCAATACGCGTGGCAAAAGTGTAGGCAATATAGGTCCCGAGCATATACAGGGACCCGTGCGCAATATTGATAATGCGCGAGACGCCGAAAATAAGCGACAGGCCGGCCGCAACGAAAAACAGACCCGATGCGGTTGAAAGACCGTTGAGCGCCTGAAAAAGGAATGCGCTGAAAGTCATGAAACCATCACTTCTTCCCGCGACGCGGGGGGTATAGGGACAATCCGCAAATGGCCCAGGCGGACATTATCAAGTCCTTCCAATACCGCCTGTTTAATCGTTACGATGCCAGTCCAAAATCTGGGGCGCGCGCATGAAGCGTCGCAAGTTCATAATAGTTGCTTTGGGCGCCAGCGGGCATTCCGACCGAACCAGGACCTTGGCGACGTCGGCCACATCCAATACCGTTGACCGGTGAAACGCGAAGCCCGGCATCAGAACCTTGAGGTTGGCCAATGGTACGCAACAGCCTTGTTCGAGCTGCAAGCATAATCGCCCTGTCATTGCTAAGCGCGGTCGCGATAGCCGCCGAATATCCCGATCCAAAGCAGGGCGATTGGGTGGCGCATGACTTTCGATATCACACTGGCGAAGTGATGGCCGAGCTGAGATTGCATTACACAACGATCGGCGATCCTTCGGGGATGCCGGTCGTGGTGCTGCACGGTAGCGGCGGCTCCGCAAAGAGTATGCTTACCCCGGCATTCGCCGGTGAACTGTTTGGGAGCGGCCAGCCCCTCGATGTGGCTAAATATTTTATCATCATACCCGATGCACTTGGGCACGGAGGCAGTTCCAAGCCGTCCGATGGCCTCAAGACAAAATTCCCGCAATATGACTACGCCGACATGGTGGATGCCCAATATCGCCTATTATCCGAAGGATTAGGCATTCGGCACGTGCGATTGATCATTGGCAATTCAATGGGCGGCATGAATACCTGGTTATGGGGCGAGAAGTATCCTCACTACATGGATGCACTCGTGCCTATGGCTTCGCAACCGACAGCAATGGCAAGCCGCAATTGGATGCTTCGGCGGATGATGCTTGAGTCAATTCGCCAAGATCCGGAGTACAACGGGGGAAACTACACCAAGCAGCCGCACTCGATGAAGCTTGCCAGCACGTTCTTTGGGATTGCCACTGCGGGCGGCACGCTAAATTATCAAAAGCAGGCGCCAACTCGGGATAAGGCGGACAAGCTGGTGGATGCACGGTTGGCATCGCCCATGGCCGCCGACGCAAATGATTTCCTGTGGCAATGGGGTTCTTCGGCTGATTACGACGCGACCCCAGAGCTCGATAAAATTGAGGCGACTGTGCTCGCGATCAACTCTGCCGATGACGAGCGGAACCCGCCGGAAACCGGAATTATGCTTGGGGCACTCAAGCGCATCAAGAATGGAAGGCTGTATCTGATTGTGGCCAGCGATGAAACGAGCGGCCATCTCACTACGGGAAACGCGAAGTTCTATGCGCGGGAACTGACGAAGTTACTGGAAAAAACGCCGCGACAAGGCATGTAGTGGTTTCGCGACTGTCTGGCACATCGCACGCCCCACGCGGGGCCTAAATATTCAATATCGGGGAGACAACGATGCCCGTCGAAAACAGACTGCCGTTCATCAAAGACATGTCGCGTCGTGCCGTATTGGGAGCGGCGGTTGCGGCGGCAGCGACGCCCGCGCTTGCGGAGGCGTGCCACGTTGGCCCGCCCACCCACGATAAGGGGCCATTGGTGTGGCATGAAATGGACCAAGTCGAGTTGGACGCCGCCTACGACCAAAGCGTTTATGCGCCCCTATTACAACAAATACTCAAGCGCTATGCGTCGAGCAGCAATGAAATGCGTATGCGACTTGGCGCGCCAAAGCGGCTCGCGTACGGGCCAACCCCAGTCGAAGCGCTGGACCTGTATCCGGCTAGAACACCAAACGCACCAATTTTCGTTTTCATCCATGGCGGGGCATGGCGGAGTGGGGAATCGAAAAGCTACGGATTTCCTGCGGAGCTTTTTGTTAACGCCGGCGCCAACTACATTGCGCTCGATTTTATTTCCGTCGACGCAGCGAACGGCGACATCGGCGTGATGGCGGACCAGGTTCGGCGCGCGATTGCCTGGACTTTCAAAAATGCATCGAGTTTCGGAGCGGACTCCAACCGTCTGTATATTGGTGGCCATTCTTCCGGAGGACATTTATGCGGGGTCGCCCTCGTAACAGACTGGCAAAAGGATTTCGGCTTGTCGCAAGATATTGTCAAAGGCGGCCTTTGCATGAGCGGCATGTACGACCTGAAGCCGGTTCGCCTTTCCAAGCGCAGCTCCTACGTCAAATTCACGGACGCAATGGAAGAAACGATGAGCTCTCAGAGGCATATCGAAAAATTACGGGCACCAATCGTTGTAACCTACGGCACTAATGAAACCCCTGAATTTCAACGACAAAACCGCGACTTTGCAGCGGCAGTAAAGGCGGCCGGTAAGCCGGCGGAGCTGGTTGAAGCGCCGAATTTTGGCCACTTCGAAATGTGCGAAACGCTTGGCAACCCCTATGGGCCAAATGGTCGAGCGGCTCTCAAGCTAATGAAGCTTGCATAGCGGGTAACAAATCGACGCCCGTTCCGCGCTACGTCGATCATGGCCTCAAACTGGCTCCTTGAAATACACGCACCATTTTGGCCTGAAGCGTTTCTTTACGTTGGGAGAGCAATTGATCTTGCACGAGTCGGTCACGCACTCCATCAATCTGTCTTTGCCCCCGCTCGGGTCGGTTTTGGGCGCTGCCGCCTTTGCTGCCGGAGACAGGCTGATCGGGACGATCTGCTTCGGCTCACAAAACCCACCCACCCCGCTGACGCTCGCGCGGCATTGCTCGATGGTGACGAATCCACAGTTCGTCCCACCGCCAACACTTTCAATGGCGCACCATCTATAAGGATCGGCAGAGGCGGTACCGATCAACATCGATGCGGCTGTCAGTATGCAGATGGTTGAGATTGATAATCTCATGGGTGTTCTCTGATGTTGGCCCATTACACAACCATGTTAGCTCGCTTGGCACCACCATTGTAACGCAGCCTTGGCTTTCCAAATCGTTTGTGTGTCGACTATCGATGTTCAGGCGCGGCGAACTGACAGAAAGTTTGGCTATACGTCCGCTATTGGCTCCAGCAGACATGGCCTGTTGCGCTGCACACGTCGCCTTTTGACCCACGGCGCGATTGGGAGCAGGCATTCCGAAGAAATGTCCGCCGGTGAGCCCAAGCGGGCTTCGCACTCTCCCGCCCTTGCGAAAAACGCCACAAAAGCGGCTATGCTCCCCGCATATTGTGGGGGCACCAATGACAATCAGCGAGCAGCAAAGCCAAGCCTTTAAGGAGTTTGAGAGAACCGGGTGGAGCAAACAGGCTGAGCATTACGATTCGCTCGTCGGCGAGATAACTCGGCAAGCTGTCGATGGACTACTTGCTGCGGTAAATGGTGGACCCGGCATCAAGTTGCTCGATGTGGCAAGCGGTCCCGGATACGTCGCGGCTGAAGCGGCACGCCGCGGCCTCGATGTTATTGGTACTGATATTGCAGAAGACATGCTTGCCGAAGCGCGACGCCGGTTTACCGGGGTGCAATTCGAGACCGCAGATGCGGAAAATCTGCGCTACACCGATGCTAGTTTTGATGCCGTGACATGTGCATTCGGCATGTTGCACTTTCCCCGCCCGGGGAAGGCTGCAGCCGAAGCCTATCGGGTTCTTCGTCCGGGCGGACGCTTTGCCTTCAGCATCTGGTGTGGATCCACGAAGGCTAAAGTTCTGACCCTGATAGCCGACGCGGTACAGCGACACGCAGACGGTTCGGTTACGCTCCCGGCCGGACCCGGCATCTTTACGTTGAGTGATCCATGGATCCTGACCGCCTTGATGGAAGCCGCGAAATTCTCAGAGGTCAGGATTGAAGAAATCCCCTGCTTCTATGCGCCGACCTCACCGGGTGATCTGTTCGAGATGATGCGCAAGAGCATGGTACGGGCAACCTATGTCTACGAGCGTCAGACGCCCGCGGTGCAGCGTCGGATTGAACAAACCATCAAAGATGAAGCGGCGAAAGCTTTGGCGGCAGGACAGGGTAAGATTGCGTGTCCGGCCTTCATCGTGAGTGGAACGAAGTGATCGAGTGACCGGGCGATCGCACATTGCCGGAATTTTTCATTGCTGACCTCCCATTGTTCCGGTTTAGGAGCGGTTCACTTTCCCAGCTATAGCTATACCCCCCGCGGTGCAGGGAGAGGGTAACCAAGCACATCACGGACGAAAACCGTTAATCCGTCACAGGGCGCAGCTTCTTGATCTCGGCATCGCCGGGCAGCACCGAAGCGCCGTCGACATATTTAAAGTCGCTCATCGTGCCCTTGCCGTTCTCGAGCGCGATCTTGCCGACGAAACAACCCATGGTCGCCTGATGGTCGTTGGCGCGGTAAGTGAACGGCCCAAACGGACTGTCCACCTTCAGGCCCTTGAAAGCCGCGACCAGCTTGTCCGGCTCCGTCGATTTGGCCTTGGCAATGCCGGCAGCGAGGGACTTCATGGTCACATAGCCGACGACCGAACCGAGCCGCGGGTAGTCATTGTATTTTTTCTTGTACGCATTCACGAACGCGACATGTTCCGGCGTCTTGATCTTGTCCCACGGATAGCCGGTGACGATCCAGCCGACCGGCGCCTCATCCTTGAGCGGATCGAGATATTCCGGCTCGCCCGAAAGCAGGCTGACCACGGTACAATTCTTGAACACACCGCGCGTGTTTCCTTCGCGCACGAATTTGGCGAGGTCGCCGCCGAACAGCACATTGAAGATGGCATCCGGCTTGGCGTCGTCAATCGCCTGCGCGACCGCGCCGGCGTCGATCTTGCCCAGGGGCGTCGCCTGTTCGGTGACGAATTCGACGTCGGGCTGCTTGGCCTTGATCAGCTGTTTGAACGCGGCGACGGCTGCCTGTCCATATTCGAAATTCGGGTAGACCAGCGCCCAGCGCTTTTTCTTCGCGGCCAGTGTTCCCGGCATGAGCATCGCTACCTGCATGTATGTCGAAGCACGCAAGCGGAAGGTATATTTGTTGCCGTTCTCCCACGTGATCTTGTCGGTCAGGGGCTCGGCGGCGAGGAAGAATACTTTCTTTTGCCCCGCGAAATTCGTGACGGCGAGGCCGACATTGGAGAGGAACGTGCCTGAAATCACGCTGACGCCCTCGCGGGTCACCAATTCCTCTGCCGCACGCACCGCCTCGCCGGGATTGGCGCCGTCGTCGCGCGAGATCACTTCCAGTTTTTTGCCGAGCACGCCGCCTTTGGCATTGATCTCTTCGATCGCCATTTCCCAGCCCTTCTTGTAAGGGTCAAGGAACGCCGGTTGTGACTTATAACTGTTGAGTTCGCCGATTTTGATCGTCTGCTGCGCCGATACCGGCAGCGAGAAGCCGGCGGCGATGCCACCGGCAAGCGCGAGCGTGAAAAGATGACGCATTTTTTTCATGGCCGAAGCTCCCTGCGTGACGGCCGGCCGCGTTGTTTGACGCGCCGCCGCTGATCTCAACGTCCTGTTGCCTCCGGCGAGGCGAGCTTGTTTGTATGCAAATAGTCCGACCGGCGGCCCGACCTTGTCAAGCGAGGCCTGCGTGGACGTGCGAGGAAACCATCATGCCCGGCTGCGCGGGCATGCTCGGATTTGGGACCATTTAGCCCTTCGGTCGGTCGCGGAAGCGGTCCATGAGCGCCTTGTCCTGGCCACCGTCGACCTCGATCATGGTGCCATTGACCATTTCCATGAGCGGCGAAGCGAGCATGGTGACAAGGTTCGCCACTTCGTCGACTTCGGCGATACGGCCCATCGGGATCGATGCAGGCGCAAGCTTGTCGGCTTCTTCGTAGGAGAGCTTCATGTCGCGCGACATCGCTTTGACCAGCCCTGCCCAGCGCTCGGTGCGTACCGGACCAGGATTGACCGCGACAAAGCTGATGCCGTTCCTTCCGTACTGCCCGGCAAGCGAAACCGTCAGATTTTGCCCGGCCGCATTTGCCGCACCGGGACAGATTTCCCAGTAGGACGGCTTCACGCCGTCATTTCCGATCAAATTCACGACACGGCCGCCGCCTTGCTTCACCATGATCGGCAGCACATAGCGCAGGCAGCGGACATAGCCCATGAACTTGAGCTGGAGCCCCTTGTCCCAGTCGTCCTCGGTGAGATGCTCGATGACGCCGCCGGCCGCCGAGCCCGCATTGTTGACCATGATGTCGACACGCCCGAGAGCCTTGTGGCCCTGCTCGATAAAGTTCTTGGCGTCCTTGTCCTGGCGAAGGTCGGCCGTGATGGCGACGATCTTGCGTCCGGTTGCCTTGGCGATTTCAGCGGCTGCTGCTTCAAGGGGTTCCTTGCGGCGCGCGCATATCGCGACATCAACGCCTTCTTTGGCCAACGCCAGTGTAATGCCCTTGCCGATGCCTTCGCTGCCGCCGGTGACCAGCGCCGTCTTGCCTTTGAGCTTGAGGTCCATCGCTCTCTCCCGAAGTTCTAGTGTGGTTTGTGCGCGAGCCAGCGGCCGGCTTCAGCCGCCGCAAACAGATCCGCGAGCGCCGCATTGAGCGCGGCTGGCTCTTCCGTCGGAATATTATGCCCGGAACGCGGAATCACGAGCAGCCCGGCGGTCGGTGCCGTGCGCTTGAGAAAGACGCTCCCGTCGATGCAGGGTTCATCTTCATCGCCGACGATGACGAGCAGCGGGACGGAGAATTTCTTGAGCGCCGTCTCCATCTCCCACAGTGTCGGCCGCTTGAGCTGAAGATTGAGCATCGTGTGGGCGTGGCCTTCCGCGGAATGTTCCGAAAGCATGCGCGCAAATTCGGCATAGCCGCGAGGATCCTTGTTCTTTTGCGCCTGACGCATCGGCGCATCGGCATATTTCGCCGCCGCCGCCTTGATCCCCTCCGCCGCAAACATTTTCCCCGTTTCCGCGGCGAGCGCCTTCATTTCCTCGCGCTTTTTCACGTCCGGCGTTGAACCCCACCCGCAGCCCGCAGCCACGACCGAAAAGCAACGCGTCGGCGCATGGATGCCGACATGCAACGCGGTATAGGCCCCCATGGAATGACCTACGACATGCGCCCGTTCGATCTTGAGCGCGTCCATCAGCGCGACGACATCATCGCGGGCAATATCCTGGCTGTATTTCGCGCCGTCGGATGGAATATCGGAAGGCGGATAGCCGCGCTGGCTGTACGTAACGCAGCGATGCGCGCGCGAAAAAAAGCGCATCTGCATCTCCCAGGTGCGGTAATCGCCGGCATATTCATGCACGAAGATCACCGGCACGCCCTGCCCGGACTCTTCATAATAGAGGCGCGTCCCGTCCCGCGCGCTGATATGCGGCATCACGACCTCCGGCGACCTGGGTCCGATTATTTGCACACAAATAAAAGCGGAGTAAAGTCGCGCTCGCCTTCGCGCCACGTGACGCGCAAGATCACGGGCTCGAACGACCACGAGGGGGAACGGTTTATGCTCTATTTGTCTCGACGCGGCCTCGCCGCGATCGTCGCTGCTTTTGTCATTGCGGTATTGGGAATTGCGGCGCTTCCGGCGCATGCGCAGCAAAAACCGGTCATCAAGGTCTCCAGCCTGACGCTGCCGGTGTTCAATCCGCTGGTCTGGAACATCATGAAAGCGCGCGGCATCGACGCCAAGCACGGCTTCGAGCTCGACGCCAGGGCCTACCCTTCGATTTCGGCCTTTTACGCGGCTTTCGCAACCGGCGAGACCGATGTGCTGATCGGCGGCCCGACGATACTGCAGAAGCTCTATCAGGAAGGCGTGCCGGTGCGCATCATCGCAACCGGGTTCACGCTCGCCGATCTCGTGATTTTCGCGAAGGACGATAAGATCAAGTCGCTCGCCGATCTCAAGGGCAAGCAACTCGCCATCGACATGGGCGGATCGCAATTCCAGGTGACCAAGATATATGCCAGCGCCAAGGGCATTGACCTCGGCAAGGACATCATCACGGTAAACGCCAATTTCGCGGTTGCGCGCGCACAGCTCGAAGCCGGCCGCGTTGACGCCGCGCTGGTAATCGAGCCGCTCGCAAGCATCAGCGCCAAGCAACATCCCGACTGGCATGTTGTCTTCAATGGTGCGCAGGGCTGGAAAGAGATCACCGGCGGCGACGGTTGGGAAATCGTCACCGCGATGCGCGCCGACGCCATCGCAAAAAACCCGAAGGCGCCGCAGATGCTGATCGCCGCCCTTCAGGATGTCGCCGACATCATGCACAAGGAAACCGCTGCCGGAGACAAGATCGCCAATGAAACGCTCAAGCTGCCGCCCGGCATTTTGACGGCCGCGGTCGAAAGCAAGCGGCTTCAGATGATCATCAAGCCGGCATGGGAACCGGCCACGCGCAAGTCCATCACCGACATCATGGAACGCGCCGTGAAGGCCGGCTTCTACGAAAAGATGCCCGACGAGAAGATCATCTATGCCCCTTGAGCGCGTCAGCGCGGCTACCCGATGACCCAGGAGTATCGCGAGTTTGTTCCGGCCCTGATTTTTCCGCGGCAGACTCTCGTCTCTCTTCTCGTCTTCGCTCTCGTATGGGAGGCGCTGTCGCATCTTGCGCCGGCGCTGGGCATTCCGCCGTTCGCAATTCCGAGCCTGCTGCGAATCGCGAAAGCGATCACCACCATCACGCCGCTCGATATCGTCGTCACGCTTGCGCGCGTGATCGGCGCGCTGATCACCTCCTTCGTGCTCGGGATCCTGCTCGCGATGGCGATGTACCGCTCGAACGCGCTGGACAAATATCTGCACCCGATGATCCGCATTCTCATGGCGGTTCCGGTCGTGTCATGGATCCTGTTCGCGGTGCTGTGGTTTCCCGGCGTCGAATTCCGCATCGGCTTCGTGCTGGTCGTCGTCTGCGGACCGGTTTTCCTGGTCGATACGCTCGATGCCATGCGCTCGGTGCCGCGTGAATTGCGGCAGATGATGCGGTCGTTCCGACCGACGACCCTGCAGTTCTTCGTCAAGCTGATGTTGCCGGCGATCGTGCCCACGATCTTCACGAGCTGGAAAGTCAATATCAGCCTCGCCATCCGTGTCGTCACTATCGCCGAGCTGGTCGGCGCCGTGACCGGCATCGGGCATCAATTGTCGGTCGCGCAAGAGTTGTTCTCCGTCGCCGACGTGTTTGCCTGGACGATCGTTCTGGTGGCACTCCTGTTCCTGCTCGAAGCCATCGTGGCCAGGGTTGAAACCCGGCTGCTGCGGTGGCGGGCATGAAGGCTGGCATGAGCGGACCGCCGCCAATCAACGTCGCGGGGCTGCGCAAGATTTTCCGCCAAGCCACCACGGGGCAAGCCGTGATCGCGATCGATCGGCTCGACCTGACCATTGCACCGCGCGAAGTCGTGGCGATCGTGGGCCAGACCGGTTGCGGCAAGTCCACGTTCTTCGACCTGATGATCGGCCTCGAAGCACCGACGGAAGGCTCCATCCGCATCGGCGACAAGAGCCCGCACACCGACTTTGACCATTTCCGCGGCCGCATCGCGACCGTGTTTCAGCAGGATCGCCTGCTGCCGTGGCGTTCAGCCCTCGACAATGCGCGGCTGCCGCTCGAACTGATCGGGCTTCCCGAAGAAGAGCAGCGCATGCGCGCGCTGACCTGGCTCAACCGGCTTGGCCTCGGTCAGTTCACAAATGCCTATCCGCACGAACTATCGGGCGGCATGCGCCAGCGTGTCGCCATTGCGCGCGCCTTCTCGGTGCAGCCCGATATTCTGCTTGCCGATGAAGCCTTCGGCCATCTCGACGAAGTCACGGCGGCTGAGCTACGCGAAACGTTCCTCGCACTGGCGCGCGAATGCGGATCGACGGCGATCCTGATCACGCATCAGCTGGAAGAGGCGATCAGCGTCGGCGACCGTATCGTGGTGTTCGGCAAATCGGCCAAGCTCCTGGCCGACATCCATGTCGCGCATTGGCCGAAAACGAAACACGCGTTGCTCCGCGAAGTGATTCAGTCGACGCTGCAGAGCAACGCGCCGGATCCAAGGTTGCACGATCCGTAGTCCGGAAAATCTCCGCGCAAGCGGGGATCCAGAATGAGCGGCATCCCGGACACCGGCACCCTGATTTGCCGCTTTCGCGAAAATGAGCGGTGAATACTAGTTCCGCAGGATCGCCTTCGCCGCGTCACCGACCGCCTGGACGTTATCGTCGACGTCGAGGAAACACACGATCCGGCACGGGCATCCTTCGAGGCCTTCATAACGCCAGGGAAAAGCGCCGATCACGCAGCGCTTGCCGAGCATCATCTCGATATCGCCGCCGAGATTTTCCGCATGCAGCAACCCTTCCTGGAACGCCCAATTGTGGAACGGAAACACATCGGCTGAAACCTTCCGGCCGGATTTCTTGTGCGTGTACTCGAACGTCCCGAAAAATTCGCCCGGCGTCTTGCCGTGCTTTTTCGTGAATTCTTCGGCCAGATCGGGCCGCATGTAACGGATGGAAGTATTCATGGCGTGATCGCAGGATCCCGTATCCATGCCCCACCACTTTATTTTCTTCTTCAGCATCCAATGCAGCGTGTCGAGGTTCGGGCCGGGGTGATAGCAGAAGTAGCGAACCAGATCCTGCTGTGGTTGCCCTTCGTAGTGTTTGTGCCAGCCAGTATGCAAAATGAGGATGTCGCCCTCGCGGATATCGGCGCCGGCGCTCTCGATGATCTCGGGCGTGATCACTGCCCAATCCTTCATGTGTTTTGAAATGTCGACGACCACGCCGCGGTTGACCAGATAGTCAAGCGGCAGGTGCGCCATGTCGCCCTTGTTGTTGTCGGTTGCGTGCATGGCGCCGTCAAAATGCGTGCCGACGTGCAAAGCGGTATCGATGCGCTGCGCGACGATGCGGACTGTCTGCATATTTTGTGCGTAATACATCTTGTTGCCGGCATAGCCGACCCAGCCGGGCGTATGCACATTCATGACATGGGAGAGATCGACGATTTTCATTGTCCGTTCCTGACCGATGAGACGACGCGGGACTCCATCACAACAGGCCGCGCAACGCCAGATGCGTGCCGAGAATCAATAGTCCGACGTAGAAACACAACCGGAAGGTTTCGGGTTTCACTCGGCTGCGCACCGACTGGCCGAGAACCATCCCGGCAAGAGACGCGGCGAGCGCCAGCAGCGACGGCCATGCGACTGTTGCGTGTATCTGCCCCGCATAGACCAGCGCCAGGGCAAGCGTGACGGTCGAGACCGTGAATGAAAGGCCGAGTGCCTGCACCATCCGGTCGCGGTCAAACTGGAGCGATTGAACGTACGGGGTCCCCGGCATGACAAATACGCCCGTCGCGACCGTAATCGCGCCGGTCACCGTCCCGATCAGCAGTCCGAGCCCGGTTTCCGCGCGCGGCGGTGTAGCGAAATGCCCTTTGACGAGGCCCAGTGCCGCATAGATTGCGAGCGCCAGTCCCAGCCAGATCGTTGCCCGTCCGCTGTCGTCGTGCGGCAGGAGCACCGCGCCAAGAACGGTGCCGATGCAAATGCCCACCAGCATCGGCCACAATCGCCGCGCGAGCGAAAACACCTCTCCACCGGCCGCCGCCTGCCAGATATTGGTGACCAGCGACGGCACCACCAGGATCGCCGCCGCCTGAGACGGTGCCATCAAGAGGCCGAGCAGCCCGATCGAAACAGTCGGCAGACCAAGCCCAACCACGCCTTTGACGAAGCCGGCCACCAGAAATGCGCCGGCCGTTGCGGCGAGAATTGCGGATGAGTCCACACATGCGTCCTTTCGTGCGACGCAGCGGACCATGCGCGATGCAAAGCCACGCGACAATGCGCATGACCGCAACCCTGCTTACAGCTTTCGCGAAGCCCGTTTCGTTGCCGTGCCCCACGGATCGGTGCCATAATTGCCGCGAGATAAGGAACGAGCCATGCCCGAAGTGTTTGTCGCAAAAGCCACGCAATTTCCGGACGGTGAGCGCCGGATCGTCAGCCACGCCGGCGGCGAAATTGGCGTGTTCCACTGGCAGGGGAGCTTCTATGCTTATGAGAACCTGTGTGTGCATCAGGGCGGCCCAGCCTGCGAAGGCATAATTATGCACAAGGTCGAGGATGTGATCGGCCCCGACCGCAGCTGGCTCGGGCAGAAGTTTTCAGGCGACCAAATCCATTTCGTCTGCCCGTGGCACGGTTACGAATACAACCTCAAGACGGGCGAATGCGCCGCCGACAAAAGCCTGAAGCTGAAAAGTTTCGACGTCGTCCGGCGCGGAGAGGACATTTATGTCGTCGCAAACTGAAACGAGCAAACGGGCAACCGCCCGGCCAAGCGATGCCAGCGACGGCGACATCCAGCAGATGCTGGCCAAGGCTGTGCGGCTGTACGCCGAGCGTGCGGCCGAGCGTGATGGCATCCTGCCCGCTTTCGCATCCGATGCAGTGACCGCAACCGAGGTGATGGTGACCGTCACCGCCATGCTCAAAGCCGTAAATCTCCAGGTGTTCGAGCTCGGCATGTGGCAGGCATGGAGCGGACGGTAGAAATGCAATCGGTAGACGCGCAACGGATGCCAGCGAATTCGGCTTCTGCGTCCCCGCTTTCGCGGGGACAAACGGAGAGTTGACCACCATGGAACTTCCGCTCTCCGATTTCCGCCGCATGGAAGTCGAGGAATTCGACACCACAAAGCTGCTGGCGCATGCCGCGAAGCAGGCGACCGAGCGCGGTTACAGGAATTTCCCGATCGTCGATGTGGATTCACACCACTACGAAAGCGAATCGATCGGCGAAATACTCGAATACATGGACGACCCAGTGCTGCAGCAGCTTGCACGCAGCGCGCGCCAGGCCAGCGCAAAAAGTGTCGGCATGCTGCCCGCCGGCGTCGGCTATCAGGACATGGGCGGCCGCGTGATGCGCTACGCGGTGCGCGGGATGGAAAAAACCGAAGCAGGCGTGCACCGCGACATCGCGCTGACGCGCCGCTGGATGGACGCGATCGGCATCGACGTCGCCGTGATGTTTCCAACCCCAATGCTTCAACTCGGCCTGCACCCGCAGGTCGAGGTCGAGGTCGCGTTGGCGCGCGCCTATAATCGCTGGCTCACCGAACGTGTGCTGGCGCATGAGCCGCGTATTCGTTCGATGCTCTATCTTCCGTTCAACGACGCCGAGGCCGCGTACCGGACCGTGCAGGAGTTTGGGGCGGCAAAAGGAGTCGTCGGCTTCATGGTGACTTCGGCGCGGTATCGGCCGGTGCATCACAATTCCTACATGAAGACATATGCCCTGCTCGAGGAAATGAACCTGCCTCTCGCATTCCACGCCGGGTACAACTGGAACGACCAGACGGTCGGCATGATGAACCGCTTCATCTCGGTGCATGCGCTCGGTTTCGTGTTCTACAACATGGTGCATCTTGCCAACTGGATCACCAACGGCCTGTCCGAGCGGTTTGCGAAACTCAAGGTGCTTTGGGTGGAAAGCGGGCTTGCCTGGGTGCCGTTCATGATGCAGCGCTTCGACAATGAATACATGATGCGCTCGTCAGAGGCGCCGTCACTGAAGAAGAAGCCGAGCGAATACATGCGCGACATGTATTTCTCATCGCAGCCGATGGAAATGACCGATATGGCGGCGCTTGAACAGACTTTTCGCATGATCAATGCCGAGACCCAGCTGCTTTATTCATCGGATTACCCGCATTGGGATTTCGACCTGCCGTCAACCATCTATGATCTGCCTTTCCTCGACGAGCGGGCCAAGCGTAACATTCTTGGCGGCAATGCCATGAAGGTGTTCAATCTCAAGCTGCCGGCGCAGAAGCTGGCCCGCGTGGCATAAGAAAAGCCGGTCCGCAGAGGATACCAGGGAGGAAATATGCGCAGGTTTTTACTGTTGATTTCGGCCATCCTGTTTGCGTCGAACGCGTGCGCGCAGGATGCAGCGGCCGATTATCCGAACAAGCCGATCAGGATCATCGTTTGCGTGCCCGCCGGAGGCGGCGTCGATACGGTCACGCGCATCATCGCCGAAGGTCTTCACCAGAAACTTGGCCAGCCCGTCGTTGTCGAGAACCGCGCGGGCGCGGGCGGCAATATCGGGGCGGAAGCCGTATTCACGTCTGAGCCCGACGGCTACACGCTGCTTGCCGCGCAACCGGCACCGCTCACGGTCAATCCGCTGCTTTATCGGAAGATGAATTTCGATCCGACAAAATTCGAGCCGGTGACGATCATGACATCGATCGCCAACGTCCTGCTGGTGCGCCCCGATTTCCCGGCAAAGACTGCGAAGGAATTCATCGCCTATGTGAAGGCGAACCCCGGCAAGGTGAACTATGCCTCGCAGGGCATCGGCACGACATCACATCTGACCGCGGCACTGTTCGAGCGGGTGGTGGGCGCGAAACTCGTCCACGTGCCCTACAAGGGCACAGCGCCCGCGCTCACCGACATCATCGCCAGCCATGTCGATTTCATCTTCATGGAACTTGCGTCGGCGATCAAACTGCACCAGGCCGGCAAGGCGCACATTCTCGCCGTGGCGACGCGCAAACGTATTCCCAATTTGCCGGATATTCCGACACTCGATGAGGCCGGCGTGAAAGGTTTCGAATCCGGTACCTGGAACGCAATCGTTGCCCCGCCGAAGACGCCGCCCGCCATCGTCGCGAAGTTGAGCAAGGCGGTGAACGAGGTGCTCGAGAGTCCGCAGGCGCAGGATCACTTCAACAAGATCAATTTGCATGCGGCAGGCGGTTCGCCGGCAGAGGCCGCGGCCTTCATCAAGAAGGAAACCGTGACCTGGGGCGGCGTGATCAAGGACGCCCATGTCGAGCCGCATTGACCGGCGTGGTTGCGGTTGCCCTTGTCCGATCGTGAAGACGTGGATGCCCGGCCTAAAGCCGGGCATGACGCTGAGTAGTTGGCACCCGTCTCTCTTGCGTCATGGCCGGACATGACCATGCGCCTGGATCCCCGCGTTCGCGGGGATAAGCGGATGTGACGCGATTGCGCACGCCGGCGCGCGCATGAGCACGGTGGCGTCTTAAGCCCATCCTACGGATATGGATTTATTGCGCCGTCGCCTGCCGCAACAGGACCTTCTTTACAGACGCCCCGTCGTCGAAGGCGAGCTTTACGATGGCACAATGCAAGCCGGGCTGTTCCGAGGCGCAGTCAAGAACGCCCGCAACAAGCAAGACGGGCAGGAAAATAAAAAGCACCGTACCGAGCAGCACGCCGGCAAAACGACGCTTTGTGACCGACTGACGTCCACGCTCACGCATAACAGCCCCCACTCACTAATATCAGGATACATCATTTGCTCTTGACGACCTATGACTATGCCTGTCGCGACAGCTTCGACGCCGGCATACGACGGCGCTTGTCTCCCGACGGTCTCTTCGCTCGACCCTCGGCGCGCTAAAACACTGCAATCACAGCGGAATTCCATAATTTTAAAGATAGTATCTTTACTATTTTAAAGGGCCCTTCCATACTGGGGGCTGTTCATAAGGACGAACCATGCCACGGGCGGTCGTGCGGCAGCCGGCGATGCGGCAACCGGTGACGATGAGCGGCGGATTGACCGCGCGCATCATGTTCGCCGGGCGATCATCCTCCCTGTCGGCGCAGATCGTCACCTGGGTGCGCGACACGCTGTTTGCGAAGGCCCTCAAGCCGGGTGACTTCCTCGGCACCGAAAAAGACCTCGCCGCGCGTTTCGGCGTCAGCCGGATCGTGGCGCGCGATGCGCTGCGCACGTTGGAAGCACTCGGCATCGTTGAAATTCGCATGGGCAAGGGCGGCGGTGCCCGCATCGCGCAGGGAAATCCGCGACTGTTCGCAGAGGCGCTCGCCGTTCAGCTCGACCTCACGGGAGTTTCTGCCGCGGAGATCATGGACGCCCAACGGGCAATCGAGACGCTCGGCGCGGAGCTTGCCGCCGAAAACGCGACCGCCGCCGACATCGCGAGGTTACGGGCGCTCCTGCGCCAGGCCGGCGAATCAACAGGAGACCTCGACCAATTTACTAGGCTGTCGCGCGATTTTCATCTCGCAGTCGCGGAGGCCTCGCACAACCGCGTATTGGTCGTGCAACTCATCTCGCTCGAGCATGTTTCGTGGCCACGCCGCAACGTCACCGCCACACCGAAACTTGCCGAGCATATTCTCGATATCCACACGAAGCTCGCCGATCTGATCGAGATTTCGCGACGCCGCGGGCGCCCGCGCGCTTATGGACGACCACGTGAAAATGATCCGTGCCCGACGCATCGCGGAACGGGAACACGACCACTCTGAAGGGCAAAGCTGTTGCTGAAAGCTCTGCTGAACATAAACCACTATCGCGCTTAGGGAGGACTGAAGATGTCGAAATTCCTGATCGAACCGCATTTCCGCCTGCAGGAATGGGTCGCCGAGGAGAAGGACTATTTCCGCAAGGAAGGCCTCGATTACGAATTCCGAGAGCTGGTTCGCGCTACCGGCGGCAAGATCCACGACAAGGGCAACAAGGTCGGAGCCTTCCAGTCATTCGAGGAGGGCCGCAAGGCGAGCGTCAGCTGCGCATGTCACTGGACGGTCAATGTCGCGGCCTCGAACGGCCACGGCAAGATGTACACTGACGTCTACTCGGTGGCGCCGGCGGGTATTTTCGTGCCGGCCGACTTCGAAGGTGAAGACGCCCGCCGATCTGGCAGGCGTGCCGGTCTCGGTCGGCTTCCAGTCGGGCAGCCACTACGCCACCGTGCAGGCGCTGGAGCAGTATCTCAAACCGGAACAGATCAACCTCACCTACGCCGACGGCATGCTGTTCAAGCGCATGGAATTGCTGCTCGAGGGTGCGGCGCCGGCCGTCAATCTGTTCAGCGGGCCTTATTACTTCGCGGAGCAGCTCGGTTTTCGCAAAGTCATCGACACCACCTTCATGATTTCCACCATGATTTACGGCGATCCCGATCCGGAAGACCTGCGCAAGTTCTTCCGCGCGCTGCGCAAGGCGCAACGCGATATCGACCTTCGGCCGGAGCTTTACACCCACTATTACAAGAACGAGTTTCCGGACCGCTTCCACGACCGGATGGATACACGGCGCTGGGGCCCCGGCGAGCGCCTGGTGTTCGAGCCCTACACCAAGGAAGTTTACGAGGAATCCTTCGAGTGGATTGCTGCCCACGGCATCTTCCCGGAGGGAAAGATGGGCAACGGCCAATATGAAAGGGCGACGCTGTCATTAACTTAGCGGAATGTGGCGGGTTAGGCCTTGGGCTGACCCGCCCGGCGATTGCAGTGCGACATTTGGCGTTTGTGCGCCAATAGTGAGACGCCCAACCAAATGCGTCGCGAACCCACGGTTCGCGGCGCTTTTCTTTGGCCCGAAGGTCAGGCATTGTACTGGCAATACCAGCAACAATAAAATTTGACGGGGAGGATATGACCATGAAACGGATTCTACTCGCCGGCGGCGCCCTCTTGGCGGCAAGCCTGATGCCGGCCGCGGGCCACGCCCAGGACACCCTCAAGATCGGGCTCATCCTGCCGTATACGGGGCAGTTCGCCGACACGGCGACGCAGATGGACAACGGCATCAAGCTTTATGTGAAACAGCATGGCGACACGGTCGCAGGCAAGAAGCTTGAATTCATCCGCAAGGACACCGGCGGCATTGCACCCGACGTGGCTAAGCGCCTGGCGCAGGAACTGATCACCCGCGACAAAGTCGACATCCTTGCGGGCTTCGTGCTCACGCCCAATGCCATGGCGGCGGGCGACGTTTCCGCGCAGGCGAAAAAATTCATGGTCGTGATGAATGCCGCGACCGCCATCGTCACCACCAAGTCGCCATATATGGCACGCGTATCGATGACGGTTCCTCAGCTCAATGAAACGCTCGGCAGCTGGGCGGAAAAGAACGGCGTGAAGAAAGCCTACACGATGGTGACGGACTACGGTCCGGGCATCGACGCGGAAGGTGCATTCCAGAGCGGCTTCAAGTCGCAAGGCGGCGAAGTGGTTGGTTCAGTACGCATGCCACCGGCCAATCCGGATTTCTCAGCCTTCGTCCAGCGCGCCAAGGATCTCAACCCGCAGGGCATCTTCGTCATGATCCCCGGCGGCGCGCAACCCGGCGCGTTCGGCAAGGCGCTGGCAGAGCGCGGCATCGATCCGAAGAAAACGAAAGTCATGGGCCAGCTGGAGATCGCCGACGAGCACGCGCTCGCCAGCATGGGCGATGCGGCGCAGGGCATCATCACCGCGGCCCACTACGACTACAATCACAAATCGAAGATGAACGCCGATTTCGTGAAGGCCTATAACGCCGACTACAAACGCAATCCGGACTTCTTCTCGGTCGGCGGCTATGACGGCATGCACCTCATCTATGCCACGCTCGCAAAGACCAAAGGTGCGACCGACGGAGAAAAGCTCATCGACGCGGCCAAGGGCATGAAGTGGGAAAGCCCGCGCGGCCCCATCTCGATCGATCCCGAGACGCGCGACATCATCCAGACCGTCTACATCAACAAAGTTGAGAAAGTCGGCGGCAAGCTGGTCAATGTCGAGATCGGCAAAGTCGAGAACGTCAAGGATCCGGTCAAGGCGCGCATGAAAAAGTAAGCCGGTCCGTTGACGATCGGTCCTGTCGCTTATCTGGTCGCGGAGGCTGACGCTGACCCCGGAATGCGTTATTGGCATTCCGGGTAGCCGATTCGCTCCCTGTCGGCTCATAGGGGCGCCGCGACCATGCTCCCTCCGATCATCGGCGTTTTGTTCGACGGCTTCGCCTATGGAATGCTGCTGTTCCTGCTGTCCGTCGGACAGTCGGTGACGCTCGGCATGATGAATTTCATCAACCTCGCGCACTGCGCCTTTGCCATGGTGGGCGGCTATGTCACGGTGATGCTGGTCAACCGCTACGGCTGGCCGTTTTTTGCGACGCTCCCTGTGGCCTTCATCGTGACCGCGCTCATCAGCGTCGTGTTCGAGCGCGTGCTGTACCGGCGGCTTTATCGCGCGACCGACCTCGATCAGGTGCTGTTGACGATCGGCATCGCCTTCATCGCGGTGGCGGTGGCGGCGTATACCTTCGGCACCGAGCAGCAGCCCCTGCAGCTTCCGTCGTATCTGCGTGGATCGATTACATTTCTGGGGCTCAATCTTGTGATCTACCGCCTGATCCTGGTAGGCATCGGCATCGCCACAACGCTCATCCTGGTCGGCACGCTGGAATACACGCGCTTCGGCGCGCAGGTGCGCGCGGCGGTCGACAACCAGCGCATGGCGAGCGGCCTCGGCATCAATGTCGACCGCACCTTTGCCGTGACCTTCGCGCTCGGCAGCGGACTCGCCGGACTCGGCGGCGGGCTCGCGATCGAGATCGTCGGCCTCGATCCGCTCTTTGCATTCACCTATCTTGTTTACGTGCTCATCGTGGTTTCGGTAGGCGGGCTCGGCTCGATCACCGGCTCCTTTGCCGCCGCTGCGTTGCTCGGCATCAGCGACATCGCCGGCAAGTATTATGTGCCGCAGCTGGGCGCCTTCCTCATCTACCTGGTCATGATCACGCTGCTGATGTGGCGGCCGACGGGCCTGTTCGGGAGGCGGTAGCGGATGCGTCTCTTCCGGGTCGAATTGCAACTTTTTGCGCTCATCCCCGCGAATGAGCGGATCGTGCGGTGGGATTGCCCATGACCGCGAGCACGACCCTCACCCCTCAAGCCTATCTCCAGGCGCAAAGCCGCTGGCAGCCGATCGAGATCTTGTTCTGGCTGGCGACACTCCTGCCCTACGTGCTGTTTCCGGATTATCTCTCACTCGCAAGCCAGATCGCGATCACCGCGCTTTTCGCGCTCTCGCTTGACCTCATACTCGGCTATGCCGGCATCGTGTCGCTCGGCCATGCCGCGTTTTTCGGCGTCGGTGCCTACACGGCCGGCATCATCGCGAAATACGGCTGGGGCGAGCCGGTTTCCGGCCTGCTTGCGGCCGCGGTGCTCGCGGGGCTCACGGGCTACGCATCAAGCTTCATCATCGCGCGGTTCAGGCATCTTGCGCTGATCATGCTCACGCTCGGATTCGGATTGCTGCTCGCCGAGCTTGCAAACAGCGCGAGCTGGCTCACCGGCGGCGTCGATGGGCTGCAGGGCGTCAAGATGTGGCCGCTGCTCGGCATGTTCGAGTTCGATCTGTATGGCTATGTCGCCTACACCTATTCGCTGATCGTGCTGTTTGTGGTGTTCCTGTTCGCGCGCCGGCTGATCAATTCGCCATTCGGCCTTGCCTTGCGCGGCATCCGGGAGAATGCGGTACGCATGCCGGCAATCGGCGCGCCGAGCCGCGCCCATATTCAGACGATCTACACGATCGCCGCCGCCATTGCCGGGATCGCCGGGGCGCTGCTGGCGCAGACGACCGAGACCGTCTCGCTCGAAACGCTGGGCTTTCAGCGTTCCGCCGACGTGCTGGTGATGCTGGTGCTGGGTGGCGCCGGGCGGCTTTACGGCGGATTGATCGGCGCGGCCATCTTCATGGTGGCGCGTGACCAGTTTTCCGGCATCGCCCCGCAGTACTGGTATTTCTGGATCGGCGTGCTTCTGGTCATGGTCGTGATGATCCTCCCGAATGGCATTATTGGCGGCCTTTCGAAAATCTACGGGCGATGGAAGCGCAAATGAGCACCCCTGCGCGTCCGGCAAAAGGCACGTCCGATAACCGCGTACTCGCTCTGGCAACCCGCGGGCTGTCGAAGAGCTTCGGCTCGCTGTCGGTCGCGCGCGACGTCGAAATCAAGTTGCCGCAAGGCGCACGCTATGCGCTGATCGGACCCAACGGCGCGGGCAAGACGACGCTCATCAATCTGATGACCGGAATGCTGACGCCCAATGCCGGCCAGATCTTTCTGGGCAACGACGACATAACGGCGATGGCGCCGGAGGAGCGCGTGCGGCGCGGCCTCGCGCGCACCTTCCAGATCAACACGCTGTTCGCCGGCCTCAATCCGCTCGAGGCCGTGACCCTCGCGGTCGCCGAGCGGCGCGGCATCGCCGGCAATTTCTGGCAGAACACCGCCATCCACAAGGAGACGATCGAGGAAGCACACGACATCCTGGTGCGGCTGCGGCTCGGCGACTGCTGCTACCAGATCACGCGCGAACTGCCCTACGGGCGGCAGCGTCTTCTGGAAATCGCGCTGGCGCTCGCCACAAAGCCGAAAGTCCTGCTGCTTGACGAGCCGGCGGCGGGCGTGCCCCAGGAAGAGAGCGGCGACATTTTCGAGGCGGTGGCCGGGCTTTCCGGCGACCTCACTTTGCTTTTCATCGAGCACGACATGCATGTGGTTTTCCGCTTCGCAAGCCACATCATCGTGCTGGTCGGCGGTGCGATCTTCACCGAGGGATCGCCGGCCGAGATCGCCGCCGACCCCGGCGTCCGCGAGGTCTACCTGGGCAAGCGCAAGCATGGATGATTGTTTTGGCTGAGCCGCTTCTCACGCTCGAAAACGTAACCGCCGGCTATGGCGATGCGCTGGTGCTGCACGGCATCTCGCTCGACGTGCCGGAACACGGTAGCCTTGCGATCCTCGGCCGCAACGGCGTCGGCAAGTCGACGCTGCTGCTCACGATCATGGGCTATACGCAGCTGCGCACCGGCCGCCTGCGCTGGCGCGGACAGGATATTTCGCGCGTTTCATCGCATCGCCGCGCCCTGAACGGAATCGGCTGGGTGGCGCAGGAGCGCGAAATTTTCGCGTCGTTGTCGGTGGAGGAAAATCTCACGGTCGCGGCACGGCCGGGGCCATGGGGTCTTGCGTCGATCTTCAAGATGTTTCCGCGTCTGGCCGAGCGCCGCCGCAACATGGGCAATCAGCTGTCCGGCGGCGAGCAGCAGATGCTGGCGATCGCGCGGGCGCTGATGACAAACCCGGAATTGATGCTGCTCGATGAACCGTTCGAGGGGCTGGCCCCGGTGATCGTCGACGAACTCGCCGCTGCGATGAAGCTGATGCTTTCCGACCGGCGCATCGCGATCATCCTGGTCGAGCAGCATACCGAGATCGCATTGGAATTGACCGCCGAGGCGATCGTGCTGGAGCGCGGCGCGGTGGCGCACCGCGCGCAGTCGACCCAGCTCGGGAACGACACCGCAACGCTCGAACGCCTCGTCGGCTTGCGCGTCGCGGCTGGGGCGTGACATTCTATCCGTCCGCAAGGACGAATTAGGACGAAGTCATGGCCAATCCGATGATCCCAAAAGACCGCGCCGACTATTCGGCGATCGTGGACCGCCCGCCCCTCAAGCTGCCGGGCAATGCCCGCATCGTGTTCTGGACCATCGTCAACTACGAAGTCTGGGACATCGGCAAGCCGATGGCGCGGCAACTCCTTCCGGCGCCGACCGGCGTGCCGCTGATGCCGGATGTCGTGCACTGGGGATTCCACGAATACGGCATGCGGGTCGGCTGCTGGCGCTTCCACGAATTGTTCAGGAAGCTGGGCATCAAGCCGACGCTCGCCGCCAATGCGCGCATTTGCGAGGACTATCCACGCGTGGCCGCACAGGCGCGCGATGACGGCTGGGAATTCATGGGCCATGCCTATGAGCAAGGTCCGATCCACAAGGAGACCGACCAGGCCGGCATGATCAACCGCACCATGGACATCATGGAGAAATATTGCGGCAAGCGCCCGGTGGGCTGGCTCGGCCCCGGCCTGACGCAGACGCTGGAGACGCCGGACCTGCTCGCAGCGGCGGGCGTCAAATACATCGGCGACTGGGTCTATGACGATGAACCGACGGTGATCAAAACCACAAAGGGCCCACTGGTGACATTGCCCTACACCATCGAGTGCAACGACATTCCGGTGATGATCGTCCAGCACCACAACAGCGACTACCTGCTCAAGCTGGTGACGGACCAGTTCGACCGGCTTTATGCCGAGAGCGCCAAGCGCGCGAAATTCTGCACGCTGGCAATTCACCCCTACATCAGCGGCCAGCCGCACCGGATCAAGTATCTCGAGCAGATCTACGACTATGTGAACAAACACGAGGGCGTGCTGCACTGGAACGGCGAGCAGATCCTCGACTGGTACCGCAGCATTGCCAAAATCGAAGCTGCCGCCTAGCGTGGGCCGCCGCCCATCAGAAACATAAAACCGGCGGCCGGGTTGGAGGACATGCCATGAAATTCAAAGCAATGCTGCGCGCGTTTGCCGCCGTGACGCTGTTTGGCTTGTTGCCTGCTTCAGCGCAGGCTCAGGAAATCCGGCTCGCCCAGCAGTTTTCGATGGGCTATTTGCAGCTCAACGTGATGCAGCATCAACAGCTCATCGAAAAGCATGCAGCCGCACTGGGCATTCCGAATGCCAAAGTCTCGTGGTTCAAATTCAACGGGCCGACCGCGGTCAACGAGGCTCTGATCTCGGGCAATATCGATATCGGCTCCGGCGGCGTGCCGGGCCTGCTCACGCTGTGGGCGCGCACCAAGGGGACCCCGCAGGAAGTGCGTGGCATCTCGGCGCTGAGTTCGCAGCCGTTTCTGCTCAACACACGCGACCCGAATATCAAGACCATCAAGGATTTCAAGGACAGCGACCGCATCGCGGTGCCCGCCGTGCGCACGTCGGTGCAGGCGCTGACGCTGCAAATGGCAGCGGCCAAGGCTTACGGGGACAAGGACTTCGAGAAGCTCGACCCGCTCACGATCTCGATGACACCCCCCGACGCCACCATCGCCCTGCTCAAGGGCGGCGCCCAGATCACCGCTGCGTTCAGCGTGCCGCCGTTCCAGTATCAGCAGCTCGAAGACGCCGGCGTGCACACCGTGCTTAATTCGTTCGACGTGATGGGCGGCTCGCACACGTTCACCGCGATCTGGACCTCGGCCAAATTCCGCGATGCAAACCCGGTGCTGTACAAGGCCTTCAACGCCGCGCTCAAGGAGGCGACAGAGATCGTCGCCAAGGATCCGCGCGCGGCCGCAGCGCTGTGGATCGAGGATTCCGAAATCGAAGCTACCGCTCGACATGGCCGGCAAGATCGTCTCGGGCCCGCAGGTGCACTGGACGATGGTGCCGGAGAACACCATGGCGTTCGCCGAGTTCATGTCGCGTGTCGGCCGCCTCAAGGCGAAGCCCGCGTCGTGGAAGGATTATTTCTTTCCGGAGATTTACGGCGAGAAGGGAAGCTGACCTCGCAGCGGAGAGGCAGAGCGCCCGCCCCCCGGGAAAATAATACCCTCCAGAAACCAGAACTCCCGGCGCGAGCCACACGCGCCGGGAGTTTGGCCTGATCGCGGCGGGTGGGGACACGCCGTAGACCAGGTGGGGCTTTATTGGGTTGACGCTCTCTCCTCAGATCGCCCGGTGAAACGGATTATTTCGGATGCAAAGCGGTCGAGGAGCCGTGCGACTTGTTGACGCCCGTAGCGTTCGCCCAAGGAGATGCCGGCTTCGCCGGTGGATCGTTGTAGCGGGTGCATTGCGTCACATGACCGCCGAACGGCGACCAGCCGGAGCCGAAGGTGTTCGTGCCGGGCCCGTCATTTCTGGATTGGCCGAAAATGTGGCTGTCACAGCGCCAAACGTCGGCCGATGCGGGGAATGCGAATGAAGTACCGAGGGTCGCGAGGCTGAGAGCAAGAATAAGGAGCTTACGCATGTCTGTGTCCTGATGTTGTGCTGAACGCATCGGCGCTTGTTTCCTGGAACTCAGCAAAAAATATTTTCATGGCGCGCGCATCCTCTATTCGGGTTAGGAATTTGTGGACGACACTGTGCGGGCTTTTTCATTTACTTCGCCAGAATCTTCTTCGCGCCGGTCTGGAGAATATTGCTGGTGGTGGCACCGCTGCCGTTGTGGACAGTCGTGCCGGTGCCGGTTGCGGTGGAACCGCCGAGGGCGGCCCCATTGACGACCACGGCATTGGTAGTCTTGCCGTTCCCGGTCGACTGCTTGCCGGCCGGCGTGACCAGGCTGCCATCGACGGTTATGTGCGCACCGGTAACAAGCCTGCTGCCACTGGCTTGCCCGGATGCCTTTCCGGCATTGCGCTTAACGCACGCATTGTAAATCGCACGGCAGGTCCCATCGACGTCGGGCCCGGTGAGTGCCCGGCAACTGGTGTAACTGCCGTAACAATTCTCCGCGGCCTGAGCGACCCGGGTTGCGAACTGCGTGAATGCTCCAAAGCCCGCGAGGACCAGGGCGATAATGAGAGCTTTTCGCATGTCAGATTTCCAATTGTACTTGCGTCGATGATCGAGCCTGCCGCTTCGAAGCCCCGGCGCAAATGATGGCGCCGGGGTTTTACCGTTACAGGCCAAGTCAGATCCGATTACTTGTTGATGTAGGCGCGATCGGTCGGCTGCGGATGCCGCGGCGCTAACTCGCCCGGTATGATGACGACCTGCGAAGGATTGGATGCGTGTCCGGGGCCCGCGGGGGGCTTGCCGCCGCCGATACCAGTCGGCGGGCCTTTCTTTCTTGCATCCGCCGGCTGCACGCCGACAAGAGCGCTGATGGCGACGAGGCCGAGAGCGATGATGAAAGCTTTGCGCATTTTCATTTTCCTGGTTCGTTTTTTGTTGATCACGTGGTTCGAGGCATCAATTCGCCAGCGCTTCGTTCGTCCGTGACTCGTTTTATCATCGTCACATCGCAAGCAGCGCGCCCGCTCATCGATCGGCATGCAACCTAAATGCGCGCTCATGAACCGCGCCTAAACGGCGCGTGCAGATTTGTGCCCGAACGCAAATCAATTAAAAATATTTTGTCGCGCGACGCATCACCCGATCAGATGAGGAATTTATGTGCGTCGCGATAGTGTGCGGAGATTCTGCGATTCACATTAGGCGTGGCGCGCGCGAGAGGAATTAATGTTGACGCGCGATTGTTGAGCGTCATTCGAACGGTGGATGTGACAACCTAGTTTGTTTCGTAGGGTGGGCAAAGGCGCTTGCATGGTGCAGCGCCACAAGGCACGAAGGTGGATAAGCGCCGTGCCCACCACGACGGCGCCATGTTGTACCGCCCCGATGCCAAATTACCGACGCGCAACAATCGCAGGCGGCACTTTTTTCTTCACGCTAACGCTTGCCGACCGTTCGAGCGATTTGCTGGTGCAGGAAATCGATCGGCTCCGCCACGTGTACAGCAACGTACAACAGTGCCGCCCGTTCGAGACATTAGCGATCTGCATTCTGCCCGATCATCTGCATGCAATATGGTCTTTGCCGCCCCGCGATTCCGATTTTGCGCGCCGATGGAATCGCATCAAGAGCGAGTTTTCGCGCGGGTTGGCTGCGGAAACGCGCTCACCGAGCAAGGCCCGCAAACGCGAAAAGGGCATTTGGCAACGGCGTTATTGGGAACACGCCATCCGCGATGAGCGGGATCTGGCTCGGCATATCGATTACATCCATTTCAATCCGGTGAAACACGGGTTTGTGCCGCGAGTGCGCGATTGGCCGCACAGCAGTTTTCATCGGTATGTGGAACGCGGCGATTTACCGACTGATTGGGGTGGTGACGTTGGCGACTTGCCGGGATTAGCGTTTGGCGAATAGGTCGGTGGGCACGGCGCGAAGCTGCGCCTTAGCCCACCCTACAGTGCCTTCCAAAATCAAGAGCCGCACCTCGCGACGTGTCGCGACACTTGGTGGCTAATCATCGCTTTGCATTTTTCTTTTTACGGTGGGCACGGAGCGAAGGCGCGCAGGCGCCCCTATCCAGCCGCCGCCACCTTGTGCATCTGCTCGCCGAGGCCGTCGATCGAGGCCGTCACGACATCGCCGGCACGCAGATAGACCGGCGGCTTCTGCCCGAGGCCAACGCCCGCCGGTGTGCCGGTGAGGATGACGTCACCCGGCTGCAGGCTCATGAATCGGCTGATGTAGGACACAAGTTCGACGACGGAAAAAATCATGTCGCGCGTCGAGCCGCTCTGCTTGATCTTGCCGTTCACGCTCAGGCGCAGCGACAGATCCTGCGGGTCGGCGATCTCGTCACGCGTCGCAAGGATTGGCCCGAGCGGCGCGAACGTATCGGCGCTCTTGCCCTTGAAGCCCTGCCCGCCGCGATTGAACTGGAAATCGCGCTCGGAAAAATCGATGCCGATGCAGTAGCCGAGCACATGATCGAGCGCGCCGCGCTCGGCGATATAGACGCCCGGTTTGCCGATCACCACGCCGAGCTCGACTTCCCAATCGACGCTTTTTGCACCGCGCGGCATGACGAGATCATCCGCCGGACCGCACAGTGCGCTGGTGGCTTTGAGAAAAAGCGTCGGCTCCTTCGGCAGGGCCAAGCCGGTTTCTTCCGCGTGATCGCGGTAGTTCAAACCGACGCCGATGATCTTGCCGATGCCGCGCAAGGGCGGGCCAAGGGACAGGCCCTTGCCCATCGCGGCCAGCGTCTTCACGGGCACCGCGGCGATGGCGGCAACGTGCTCAAGCGTCGGCGCACGGTGGCCGAGCGCGGCAAAACCGGCCGACAGGTCGAAGATTTCACCATCCAGAAAGAGCCCCGGCTTCTCGCCGGTTGCAGAGCGGTAACGGACAAGTTTCATGGCCTGTACAATAACCGGACCACCTGCAAAACTGCCAGCCAATCAATAAACGAGGAACGTCCGCGTCATGAATTTTCCGAAGCCTTCCGTGGGCATGCTGCCGAACGACCGCCTCTCCTATTCTGCTATCCCTGAGCGCAAGCCGCTGAAGCTGCCGAAAGGCGCGCGCATGGTGGTGTGGACCATCACCAATGTCGAGGAATGGGACCCGACCCAGACCATGCCGCGCACGGTGCTGACGCCGCCGGCCGGCGGCTCGCCGATGCCCGACATCCCCAATTGGTGCTGGCACGAATACGGCAACCGCGTCGGCTTCTGGCGGCTGCTGCAGGTGTACGATGACTTCAAGATTCCCGGCGTGATGAACATCAACGGCGTGGCGGTCAATGCCTTCCCCGATATCGTCAAGGCTTGCGTCGAGCGAAAGTGGGAATTCGTCGGCCACGGCTACACCCAGCGCAACATGCAGAAGGTGGAAAACGAACGCACTGACATCCGCAAAAGCGCCGAGGTGCTGGAGAAGGCAACTGGCAAGCGCCCGCGCGGCTGGCTCGGCCCGGGCCTCACCGAAACCTGGGAGACGCCGGATATCCTCGCCGAGGAAGGCTACGACTATGTCGCCGACTGGGTGCTCGACGACCAGCCGGTATGGATGAAGACGCGCGGCAAGCCGATCCTCAACATTCCCTACACGCAGGAATGCAACGACGTCGCGATGATGCTCATCCAGCACCACAAGGCGAGTGAGTTCTACGAGCGGGCGATGGACCAGTTCGAGCAGATTCACAAGGACGCGAAACATTCGGCGCGGGTGATGGCAATCTCCGTGCATCCCTACATCATGGGTGCGCCGCACCGGGCAAAATATTTCCGCAAGATTTTCGAGAAGATCCGCAAGAAGAAAGACGTTCTGTTCTGGACCGGCGCGCAGATCGCCGACTGGTATATGAAGGTCGGACCAAAGGCGCCGGAGTAAGTATTTAATCTGTCATCACCGGGCTTGTCCCGGTGATCCCGCTCAGGATGGCAAATACCTTTCTAAGCGGGATGGCCGGGCATAGGCGAGCGAAGCGACGCCGTTCTGCGAACGGCTATGCCCGGACCTAACAAACAGAAAACTAAAGGCCGCCCATGCATCCGCGCGAACGACTTCGCCTTTTCACCGATCGAAGGTCGCGCGCCGCTGCAGTTCCCGAAGGCGTGCGGCTGGTGGTCTGGCCGGTGCTCGCGCTCGAGGAATGGGACATGGCGCGGCCGATGGCGCGCATGGTGATCTCGCCGCCGCAGGGCCAGCCGATGCTGCCCGACCACCCGAACTGGAGCTGGCACGAATACGGCATGCGCGTCGGCTTCTGGCGGCTGCGCAAGATGTTCGATCGCGCTCGAAGCATGACGCCGACCGTGACGCTCAACGCCCGGGTCTGCGAGACCTATCCGCACGGTGGTGAAGGCCTGCATCGACAGCGGCTGGGAGCTGAATGCGCACGGCTACGACCAGGTGCCGATGCACAAGCTCGACGACCAGCGCGCCGTCGATCGACGAAGTCGATGGACGTGATCGAGAAATTCTGCGGCAAGCGGCCGCGCGGCTGGTTCGGCCCCGGCCTGACGCAGACCTTCGACACGCTCGACTATCTCTCGGAGGCCGGCATCGAATATATCGGCGACTGGGTGCTCGACGACGAGCCGGTGACGCTGAAGACCACGCACAAGCCGGTGGTGGCGCTGCCCTATAATTTCGAGATCCACGACATCGTGCATGATGGCGCTGCAGACACCATGCCTTCCGACGAATGGTACGCGCGCGCGCTCGACCATTTCGAGTGCGCTCTACGCGGAATCCGCCGAGCGCGCCGAAGGTCATGGCGATCGCCTGTCATCCCTATCTCTCCGGCGTGCCGCATCGCATCGGCCATGTGGAGCGCACCTTCGCGGAAATTCTCGGCTACGAGGGCGTCGTGGCCTGGGACGGTGCCAAAATCCTCGACTGGTACCTGGGCGCAGGCAAAGCATGACCCCTTCATTCGAAGCTATTGGGCGCTTGGCTCTCGGAAATGCACGGGATTGACGCATGCCTCCGCAAACCTACCGCAGCTGCTTCGTTCCCCATGACCTCAAGGCGCCGATCAAGGGCGCGGCGACCGGGCCGCTCGCCGGACTGAGCGTGGTGGTCAAGGACATGTACGACATCGCAGGCGAGCGCACCGGCTGCGGCAATCCGGACTGGCTCGTCACGCACGCGCCCGGCGGCACGCAACTGCCCGCCCGTGCAGAAAATCCTCGACGCCGGCGCGACCATCACCGGCAAGACCATCTGCGACGAATTCTTCTACAGCGTAAGCGGCGCCAATGCCCACTACGGCACGCCGGTGAATGCGCGCGCGCCAGGCCGCCTTCCCGGCGGATCGTCGGCCGGTTCGGCGGCCGCCTGCGGTGCCGGACTGTGCGACTTCGCGCTCGGCAGCGACACCGGCGGCTCGGTGCGGATTCCCGCCTCGTTCAATGGTATCTATGGCCTGCGGCCGACACATGAGCGCATCGAACATGCTGGCGTCGCCGACATGGCACCGAGTTTCGACGTGCCGGGCTGGTTCGCGTCAACGCCGGGCGTGTTCCGCAAAATCGGTTCGGTGTTGCTCGACAGCGCCCGCGTGGCGGCAAAGATCGAACGCGTCGTGATACTGGAAGACGCCTTTGCGCAGGCGGAGGACCCGGTCGCCGACCTGCTGCGCACGCTGCTCGAGTTCATGAGCGACGATTTGCCCGGCATGGTGCACGGCAAGATCGCTCCGGACGGCTTCGACCCCTGGCGCGAAGCCTTCCGAATCGTGCAGGCCTACGAGACTTGGCAGACGTTCGGCGGCTTCATCAGCCAGCACAAGCCGAAGATCGGCCCCGGCGTGCGCGAGCGCATGGAATTCGCTGCAACCGTCACCAAGGTACAGGCGGACGCGGCGCGTGGCATTTTGGCCAAGGCACGCGAGCACATCCGTCAGGTCGCGGTGCCAGGCAGCGTGCTTGTGCTGCCGACCTCGCCCAGCATCGCGCCGAAGATCGATATGGCCGCAGCCGAACTCGAGGACTTCCGCGATCCGGGTGATGCGGTTGACCTGCACATCCGGCGTTTCCGGTTTGCCGCAAATGAGCATCCCCGCCGGGACGATCAATGGTTGTCCGGTCGGCCTGTCGTTTATCGGCTGGGCCGGCGGCGATGAGGCGCTGCTCGATCTGGCCTGTGAATTGGCGCCGCACTGCGGCATGGCGGCCTGAAGCGTTTTGTGCTTTGACTTGGGCGACACAGCGCCAGCGGATCGCCTCGACATGTCATCGACCCCATTCCTAGACAAGAAGACCATCGCCGACCTGACCGCGCGAATGTATCTCGACACAGGCGCGGTGCGATTCATGCAGGACAAGCCGTTCATTTTCACGAGCGGCTGGGCCAGCCCTGTCTATAACGACTCGCGCTGGCTGATGTCGTTTCCCGACGTGCGTTCGGCAGTGATGGATTTCGCGGTTCACACCATCGAGCGCGATATCGGCCGCGGCAAGGTCGACGCGGTGGCGGGTGGCGAGACCGCCGGCATTCCCTTTGCGGCCTGGATTGCCGACCGCATGCACCTGCCGATGCAATATGTGCGCAAAAAGCCGAAAGGCTTCGGCCGCGGCGCGCAGATCGAAGGCCTGTTGATTCCCGGCCAGCGCGTGTTGCTGGTGGAAGATCTTGCCACCGACGGCAAGAGCAAGGTGAATTTCATCAAGGCGATCCGCGACGCCGAGGGCAAGTGCGAGCATTGCTTTGTGATTTTTTTCTATGACATCTACCCGCAGAGCAAGAAAATCTTCAGCGATATCGGCGTGACGCTGCACGCGCTCACGACGTGGAGAGATGTGCTCGGCGTCGCCAGGACCAGCGGCAAATTCGAGCCGAAGATGCTGGCCGAGGTGGAGAAATTCATTGCCGATCCGGCCGGCTGGTCGAAGGCGCACGGCGGCGCGGCCGAAGCCGCGGAGTGATCATCATTCGTCATTCGGGTGCGTAGTCGTTCGAAGAACGGCGTGCCTTCGACGCCCATTTCGCGTGCACCTCGTCGCGTGCACCCAGTCGCGGGCATCCACGTCTTGCGATATAACAGCAACAAAGGCGCGAATGGCCGGGACGAGCCCGGCCATGACGCTGGGCACGGGAGGCCTGTCATGGCGAAAGCAAGACGCAAGGCGAAGGCTACCAAGGCAAAATCCGGAAGGAACAGGAAGAAGGCCGCGGCGAAATCCGCAAAGCGCGCGAGGTCCGCGAGAAAGGCCAAGCCGCGCAGGTCGCAGCGCTTCACCGTCAGCCACCATCGCGAGGAGGATTTCGACGAGGGTCTGCGCGCCTACTCGGCCTATCGCGACCTGGGACTAGCACCGGCAACCGGCGGCATGGTGCAGGCCCACGTGATCCGCATGACCAAGCCGTTCACCGCCGAGGAAGTGGCGATCCCGCATTATCACGACGTCGACTTCCAGATGGTCTACGTGCTCAAGGGCTGGTTCCAGAGCGAATTCGAGGGCGAAGGCGTGCACACATTCTACGCCGGTTCGTGCTGGATCCAGCCGCCCGGAATCAAGCACACCGTGCGCGGCTATTCCGATGACTGCGAGCTGCTGGAAATCGTACTGCCGGCCGATTTCGAGACGGTAACACTGGAGTAGGCAGCTAAGGCGGCCTGCCGCGGCAGAAGTAGGCCCCGGCGCGGTACCGCGCCGGGGCTTTGTCTTCCAATTACAGTTGCTTGCGCTTAGTCGGACCGCCATTACCAACGCCGTTGAGCGATCCGCCACCGCCCGAGTGCGAACGCGTCGAAGCACCGGACGACGGGGCTGCCGACTGCGAAGAAACCGTGCTAGCGCCGCCCAATGTTGTAACCGGCCCTGACTTGCCAACGGCATTTGGTGGCGAAACAAGCGCTGTGCCACTTGAAATCGACACGGCCGTTGTCCCTTTGCCCGCTGCCGGCGATCCGGGCGCCGTAACGAGCGCTGTGCCACTCGAAATCGTGACGGCTGTTCCTCCTCCTCGAGACGAGCTCCAGCCACCCAATGTTGCAGCGGCAATACACGCTTTATATTTCACCTCGCAACGGTCGCGGCATACTCGAGGACCGGGACTGACGCATTTATCTGCGTTCGTGTAGCAAGTCCCATAATTGTCGAAACAGCGAGCTTGTGATCCTTGCGGTGGCCTGGCGACCGCAGCCGATGACAGCCAAATTCCAAAAGCCATCAGGCCAGCGACAAGAAGCATGACAACAGATTTCCGCATTTTGATTTCCCGTTTGCGTGTTGATGATCGTCGTAGCCGTCTCACCTATGAGACCAGCGTTGGATCGATTTACGCGCGCGCACATGAACAGCATTTGAATGACTCGTTTTTAAAGCCGCGCGTCGGATTACCAACAATCGTAATGGACGATAATTTTCCTCGCATCCCCCGATTAGATGAGAGCCACTCAATGCCAAGCCCAAAATAGCCCCACACGGCCTAAGATGGCCCGACGATCCTCGATTTAATGGGAGAGTTTAGGCGAAGGAGATACCGAGGACGGTGTCCTGATATTCGTTCGACCGCGAATGATCCGATTAAATCAACCGCATCAGCAGCAGCCCAGTTCCTTATTGGCTCGCGGCGATATTGCTGCCAGTGCGGCTGGAGTTGAGACCGGCGGCAATGGCCGCCGCGATTTGAGAAGGCGTGTCGACGACAGTGACGCCCGCCGCTTCCAGCGCCTTGCGCTTGCCGGCGTAACTTCCGGCATTGCCGGTAACGATGGCGCCGGCATGGCCCATTTTCTTGCCCGGCGGCGCAGCGGCGCCGGCGATGAAGGCGACCATCGGCTTGCGCATCTTTTTCGCATGGACGGCGGCCTCTTCTTCCATCCCCCCGCCGATCTCGCCGACAATGACCACCGCATCCGTGCCTGCATCGGCGTCGAGTGCCGCGAGGGCGTCGCTCGTGGTGGTGCCAAGCATTGGGTCGCCGCCGATGCCGATGAAAGCCGACTGGCCGATACCAGCGCGCGTCAGGTTGAGACAGACCAGCGTGCCAAGGCTGCCGCTGCGCGAAATGACGCCCACACGCCCCGGCTTGAATACGCTCGGCACGAAGGCCGGCATGATGCCGACAAAACTCTCGCCCGGCGTCACGAGGCCCGCGGTGTTCGGGCCAACGATACGCGTGCCGTGCTTTGCCGCTGCCGCATGCATCACCATGACGTCCTGCGCCGGAATATGCTCGGTCAGTACGACCAGCAACTTGATGCCGGCCTCGGCTGCAGCGACGGCCGCATCTTTCGCCATAGGCGGCGGAATGAACATGACGGCAACGTCGCCACCGGCTTTCGAAACCGCCTCGGCCGCCGTCGCAAAGATCGGCACGCCGACATGGATTTCGCCGGCGCGCTTGGGGTTGACGCCGGCGACCACATGGGTGCCGTAGGCGATCATTTTCTCTGTCCAGAAGGTGCCTTGCTTGCCTGTGATGCCGAGCACGATGACGCGGTCTTTTTTGCGGACGATCATTGCGCTGCCTTCACCGCCGCCTTGATGGCGTCTTCCATGAAGTCGTACGGCTCGATGCCGAGCTCGCGCCGCACCATTGCCACCGCTTCGTCCTCGCCGGTGCCGTGGATCGAGAAATAGACCGGCACTTTCGGCTTGAGCTTATGCCACGCCTTGACGACTCCTTCCGCCATGACGTCGGTGCGTGCAAAAGCGCCACAGAAATTGACGACGAGGCTTTTGACCCCCGGATTTGAGAGCACCAGGTCGAGCGCGATCTCGGATTTGGTGTAAGCCTCGCCGCCGATTTCGAGGAAATTCGCCGGCCTGCCGCCGTAGTGGCGGATTACATCCATTGTGGTCATGGTAAGCCCGGCGCCGTTTGCGAGCACGCCCACATTGCCGTCGAGCTGGATCAGCTTGAGGCCGGCCTCAGCGCCGCGACGCTCGAGCGCAGTCAGGACGCCGGCCGCGCCGGCATTTGCAATGTCAGGCTGCCGGTAGACCGCGGCGTCATCAAGTACAAACTTGCAGTCAAGCGCGACCACGCGGCCGTCGCCAAGTAGCGCCAGCGGGTTTACCTCCAGCAGTTCGGCATCGCGTGCGCGGTAGGCAGCGTACAGGCGTTCGAGGGTGCCCGCGATCTGTGCCTCGGCCACGCCAAGATTGAGGCCTTTGAGCATTTGCGCGATATCGGAACGCGATGGTCCCCCATCGATGTCGACGAGCAGGCGGCGAATCGCATTCGGGCTTGCGGCCGCGATGTCCTCGATGTCCATGCCGCCTTCGGTCGAGAACAGGATCAGCGGCTTACGCGCGGTGACGTCGTGCAGGACGGCGGCATAAAATTCGCGTGCGATATCGGCCTGTTCCTCAACCAGGACACGTTCGACGCTGTGCTCGCCGATGCGCATGCCTAGGATTTGGTCCGCCGCGGCCCTGGTTTCATCCGCCGTGTTGGCAAGCTTGATGCCGCCGGCCTTGCCGCGCTTGCCGGTGGGGACCTGCGCTTTCACGACACAAGGGCCGATATTCGCAGCAGCCATCGCGGCCTCGGCGGCTGTGATGCAGAGCATTCCGCGCGGAACCGGAATGGCGGCCGGCGCGAGGATCAGCGACTTCGCGGCGTATTCCTCGAAGTTCATTCAGTGTCTCACAGCCTTTTTGGATTGGTCATGGCCGGGCTGGTCCCGGCCATCTCGCTTAGAGAGGCACTGCCTTCCTGAGCGGGATCACCGGGTGATGACAAGTGTCACTTCCCATACTTCTTCCAATAGGCACCGAACAGAGCTTGCTCGCTCGGCTTATCTTCCGGAATGGTAGTGACGAGGTGGGTGATGTTGAGGAAGTGCGTGTAGTTGAGATTGTCCGTTATGCTGTTCCCGCCCCAGGTACCGCAGCCCATGCTCAGCGTAAAATTGAGCCCATTGTCGAAACCGCCGCCGTTGCCGAATGTGTGGGCCTGGTTGATCAGCACGCGCACGACGTCCGAATTTTCGGCAAGTCTGCGCGCGCGATCCATATTCTTCGTATGCAGCCCGACCGAATGGCCACGGCCCTGATGCGCGAGGATTTCATTGGCGCGCGTGATGGCCGCCTCGAAATCCTTCGCGCGATAGACTGCCAACACCAGAGAAAGCTTCTCGCTGGAGAACGGAAAATCGCGGCCGACGCCGGTTTCCTCAACCATGAAGAACTTCTTCGATTCCGCAGCGGGTGAAAGACCGCAGCCGCGCGCAAGTATATCGGCGTCGCGCGCGATCAGTGTGCGGCTCAATTTCCCGTCCGGCCAGAGCGCGGCCTGAATCTTCACCTTTTCGGGCGCGGTGGCCATATAGCCGCCGGCGCGCTCGAGCGCCGCAATCGCCTTGTCGTAAATGGCGTCGACGAGAATGACGGAATTTTCCGACGAACAGGACGTCGCATTGTCGAAGATCTTGGAGGCGCAGATCTTGCGTGCGGCCTCGTCAAGGTCGGCGGTTTCATCCACGATCACGGGCACGTTGCCCGTGCCCACGCCGATTGCGGGCGTGCCGCTTGAATAGGCGCGCCGCACATTGTCCTGCGAGCCGGTCGCCACGACGAGATCGGCGGCCTGCACGAGCGCCTGCGTCATATCCTTTGAGGCCGGCGGCGGCAGGATCTGCACCAGATCCTCCGGCAGGCCGATTTTCCTCAATTCCGCGCGCATGTAGTCGACGGTTCGCGCGGTCGTCTTGAGGCCAGCAGGCGATGCCGCAATGACGATGGCATTGCGGCCCTTGATCGCCATCATCGCCTTGTTGACGGGCGTCGCGCCCGGATTGGTCGACGGCGTAATCGCGGCGACCAGGCCGACCGGCTTGGCGTATTTCACGATGCCGCGTTTCTTGTCATCTTCGATGATACCGACCGATTTCACGCGCAGGAGATCGCGCAGCGTTCCGAAGGTCTTGCGCTGCTTCTTGATGATCTTGTCAGGCACGTTGCCGAGCTGCGTATCCTTCACCGCCAGTTCGGCAAGCTCCTTCGCATGTGCAGGGTTGTAAAGTGACCAGGCAAGTGCGGTAACAGCCTCATCGACACGTGCCTGATCCGCGCTAGCAAACAGGGCCATCGCGGCGCGGCCGCGCCGCACCAGCTCGTCGACGACAGCCATGGTCTTGGGGTCGGCCGCCGGTTTTACTGCGACTGTCATTATTATTGTTCTCCTGCGCGCAAAAAATCGTCCGCCCGTCCCCGCGAACGCGAAGGGTATGAGCGAAGGATCTCGTGCACGATCATTTTCAAGCCACCCGTTGCGGGCGCATGTCTTCCCGCCTGATTCCGGCGACGACCACCGGTTTTTTCATGGCGTCCCGCCGGAATGGCTCACCAAGCTCCTGATTGAGAATGACTTCGATGAAGGTGGTCACGCGCTTCTTCTGATCCTCGCAGGACTTGCGCAGCGCTTCCGTCAATTCAGTGGGCGTTTTTACAGCCACCCCTTTGAGACCGCAGGCTTCCGCCACCTTTGCATAGCTGAGATGCGGATCGAGCTCGGTGCCGACGAAATTATCGTCGAACCAGAGGATCGAATTGCGTTTCTCCGCGCCCCACTGGTAGTTGCGGAAGACCACCATCGTTATCCCCGGCCATTCCTCGCGCCCAACCGAACTCATTTCGTTCATGGAGATTCCGAACGCACCATCGCCCGCAAAGCCGACGCACGGCGTATCCGGATTGCCAATCTTGGCGCCGATGATCGACGGAAATCCGTAACCGCACGGCCCGAACAGGCCCGGCGCCAGATATTTCCGGCCCTGATCGAACATCGGATAGGCATTGCCAATCGCGCAGTTGTTGCCGATATCACTTGAGATAATCGCATCCTTCGGCAAACCGGCCTGAATGGCACGCCAGGCCTGCCGCGGCGACATTCGATCGGCATCGCGCTTGCGCGCATCGGCATTCCAAGTGGTGCCGGTGTCGTCCTCTTCGTGATCCATGCTCGACAGCGTTTGCAGCCAGCGTGATTTCGTCGTGTGGATGAGTGCCTTGCGTTCTTCGCGGCCCGCGTTCCCCGCTGAGGGCGACAGCTGGGCCAGAATGCTCTGGGCAACGAGCCTGGCGTCCCCGCAAATCCCTACCGTCACAGGCTTCGTCAGACCGATACGATCGGCATTGATGTCGACCTGGATAATCTTCGCCGTCTTGGGCCAGTAGTCGATACCGTAGCCCGGCAAGGTCGAGAATGGATTGAGCCTGGTGCCGAGCGCAAGCACCACGTCGGCCTTGGCGATGAGCTCCATCGCGGCCTTCGAGCCGTTGTAGCCCAGCGGACCGACGGCGAGTGGGTGGCTCCCCGGGAAACTGTCATTGTGCTGATAGTTGTTGCACACCGGCGCATCAAGTCTCTCGGCCAGCGCGGCGCATTCGGAAATGGCGTTTCCGAGCACGACACCCGCGCCCGACAGGATGACGGGGAATTTCGCTGACGACAGCAACCTTGCCGCTTCGGCCACGGCCTGCGTACCGCCAGCCGGGCGCTCGAACTCGACGATCGGCGGAAGCGTTATGTCGATGACCTGCGTCCAGTAATCACGCGGAATATTGATCTGCGCCGGCGCCGACAGTCGTTTCGCCTTTGTGATGACGCGATTGAGAACCTCGGCGACGCGCGAAGGATCGCGCACTTCCTCCTGGTAGCAGACCATGTCCCGGAACAGAGCCATCTGCTCGACTTCCTGGAAGCCACCCTGCCCGATGGTCTTGTTGGCTGCTTGCGGCGTCACCAGCAGCATCGGCGTATGGTTCCAGTAGGCGGTCTTGATGGCTGTGACAAAATTCGTGATGCCGGGGCCGTTCTGGGCGATTGCCATGGCGATCTTTCCCGTCGAACGCGTATAGCCGTCGCAAATCAGCCCGCCATTTGTCTCGTGTGCGACATCCCAGAAAGTGATTCCCGCCTTGGGAAACAGGTCCGAAATCGGCATGAATGCGGAGCCGATGATGCCAAATGCATGTTCAATGCCGTGCATCTGCAATACTTTTACGAAGGCTTCTTCCGTGGTCATCTTCATAATTTCAAGTCCTCTATCCAACCGCGGCTCTACCGGGATTTATCCTGAAAAATTTCAGCAAGTTCGTCGGCTGCGCGACGCAGCGTCGGCAATTGGCGGCGCGCCGTTTGCACGTTCATGCGCGCTTCCGGCGCCTGGATGGCAAGCGCGGCAAGCAATTCGCCGTTCTTCCCGATCACCGGCACGGCCATGCAGACAACTCCGACGAGATATTCCTCGCGATCGAAAGAAACCTGCTCCTTCCGGATTTGCCGCAGTTCGGCGTCGAGCCTGGCGCCGTCGATAATCGTCGTATCTGTGAAACGCCGCAACTCCAGGCTTTGCAATAACCTGCGACGGCGCGGCGAAGCCGCGAGCGCGAGAAACAGTTTACCGATTGCGCTGCAATGCAGGGGCACGCGCGAGCCGCTCGTGTAATGCAATCGTAGCGGCCAATGTTCCGCTTCCACGCGATCGAGATAGATCACCTCGCCGTTGAGCAATGTACCGATATTGCAGGTCTCGTTCAGCGTGTGCACAAGCCGCTGCAGTACGACATGCGGGGTGTCGTTGCGCATCGACGATGAGAGCGCCCCGAACGCGAGATTGGTAAGCTTGGGCCCAATGATCAGCCGACGCCGGCCGGGCTCGCGCGCGAGGTAGCCTTGTGTCACGAACCAGTCGACCAGCCGATAGGCTGTCGCCTTCGGCAATTTGAGCGCGGCGATAATGTCGAAAACGTCGACCGGCGTCTGTGAGCCCGCGACGTATTCGAGAATTGCAAAGGAGCGCGCAGTGGCACCGAGCTTGTGTTCGCGCGTATCCGCCCGGAGCGGATGCACGTTGGGTTCGGGCACGGGATGCCTGGCGGGGGCGGCCGCGGGCAGCCTTTCATTAAGTCCAAGATTGGTACGCATGTATCACCTAGCCTCGGTTCAAGCCGTCACCAGACGGCTTCTGAGCAGGCGCTGCAGGAACGGCAGCAACAGAACGACGATTGTGAATACGACAATGGTTCCGGAGATCGGTCTCCTGAAGAAGATGGTCCAGTCGTTTGAAAAACTGATCATCGTATTCATGAAATTCTCTTCAGCGATCGGGCCGAGGATCACGCCGAGCACGAGTGGCGCGACCGGAAATTTTAGCCGCTCGAAGCCGTAGCCGAGGATGCCGAAGCCGATGATCAGCCACAGATCGGTGATGTTGTTGCGGATCGAGAGCGCGCCGATAAAACAAAGGATCAGCACATAGGCCGAAACGACCGCTTCGGGAAAATCGAGGATCTTCACCAGCGGCCTGATTGCGAAATAACCGATGGCGCACATCAGCGCGAGGCCGAGAAACAACGAGGCGAACACCGTATAGACCAGCGGCGCTGAGGTCACGAGCACCTGGGGTCCCGGCTGGATGCCGTGCAGCATGAATGCGCCCAGGATAACGGCCGTCGCGCCGCTGCCTGGAATGCCGAGTGCGAGCAGGTGCACCATAGCCCCGCCGACCGAGGCGGTCGCAGCGGCCTGCGGCGCGACGATTCCTTCCGCTACACCTGTACCCATCTGGTTCTTGCGCTTGCCGAAGCGGGCCTCGATTCCATAACTGACGAACGAGGCGATGGTGGCGCCGGCGCCGGGCAGAAGGCCGATGAGATCGCCAACGATCGAAGCGCGCAAGAACATTCCCTTGATGTCATTGAGCTCTTTCAGGGTTGGCAGCTCGGTTCGTGCGTTCGATATCTTGTCGAGCGGCTTGGTGGCAAAGCCGGTTTCCAGGCGCGAGAGCACTTCACCGACGCCATAGGCGCCGACCATGACCACAAGAAACTCGATGCCGTCGGCGAGGATCGGCGAGCCGAACGTGAATCGATAGGCACCGTAGATAGGGTCGGTTCCGACCGTCGAAATCAGGATGCCAACGCTCATGCTGATAAAGGCATTGGCGAGCGAACCTTTGCCGATCGCCACCACGCTAAGCAGGCCGAACATCACGATCACGAAATATTCCGGCGACGAGAAGCGCAGCGCGAATTTGGCCAAGGGCTCGGTGAGCGCCACCATGACCACGGCTGAGAGCAGACCACCGCCAAGCGCGGCAACAAGCGTCCATCCGAGCGCCTTGGCCGGCCGGCCCTTGCGGCCCATCGTGTAGCCGTCCCAGAGCATGGGGACGTCGATCGGCTCACCTGGAATGCGGAAAAGAATCGCCGTAAAAGCGCCGCCATAGGTGCCAGACACGTACATCGCGGTCAGCAGCACGATCGAGGCCGTAACGTCCATTTTGTAGGTAAAGGGAAGCGCCAGTGCGACCCCCATCACCAGCGTCAGTCCGGGTAGCACTCCGATCAACAGGCCTATAACGATCCCGATCAGCAGCATCGCCATATTGAGAGGCGTAAAACAATGAAGGAAGCCGCCGGCGAGCTGCGCGAGAATGTCGATCATATCCTCACCACAGGCTCGGAATTGCAAAAAAGATGTCGGTGACACGATCGAATGGCGGAATCCCGCGCGGCAACGATACATACGCGATGCGCAGGAACAGAACGCCACAGAAAATCGTCACCGCGGCGCTGGTGCCCCAGATCGCGCCATGCGCTCGGTAACCACCGACATACATGAAGGCGGCCAGGAAAAGGAACGTGCCGAGAATGAAGCCGAGAACGGGGACCAGCACCGCATAGATCGCCATCAGCACGATGCCGCCAATCAGAAGCCGCGGATAAACGGGCTGCTTGTCTTCCGTCTCGGTCTCCCGCTCGAAAGCCTCAAGGAAGCCAGTGCCTTCCCTGTTCCCCGCGATCAACCGACGCGATATTTCAAACACACAGGACGCGGCCATGAGCAGGATAGCAATGCGCGGCCACACTTCGGGGCCGAGATCGCCGGCACGAGGTGTGTAGGCAATGGTGCCGGCATAGATGTAAAGCGCCGCGGAAATAGCAAGACCGACCACATAAGGCACGATCGAACGGAACAGCACCTTGTCCATGGGACCTACTCCGCTCGCCCCCGCGAAAGCGGGGATCCGGAGCGACGAATTGCTGCCGCCGAAACGGCAGCCCTAAATTCCCGCTTTCGCGGGAGTGAGCGGAGCGCCCGAACGTCCAATGGGCAAATCATCAGTTCGTCGCCATTGTCTTCTTCATGTCTTCGAGCTGCTGGCTGATGAAGGCCGGCGCTTTCGCGGAATCTTCGAAGCTGTTGGGATCGCAAAACTGATCATCCATAAACTTCTTGTATTCGGCGGAGGCGTAAACTTTAGCCAGCGCGTCCGACAGTTTCTTCACGATTTCCGGCGGCGTACCGGAACGGACGACGATCGAGCGAAACTGCGGCAGTGCTACTTTGTAGCCAAGCTCATAGGACGCCGGGATATCCTTGAATTTGTCGAGGCGCTTCTCACCGAACAGCAGGATTGGCCGCATCTGCTTGCCGTTCAGAAATTGCGCAACATCACCCGCCTGCTCGTAGAGCGCATCGGCGTGATCGCCGAGAATGGAGACGTAGCGCTCGCTCGGTTTGGAGAACGGCACCTGCGTGACCTTGATCCCGCCATGGTCGAGCACCGTCAGCGAAAAGTCGTCCACACTGCCGAAGCCGAGCGTCGCGACCTTGAGCTTGTTTGGATTGGCTTTTGCTTCCTTGGCGAAATCGTCCCAATTCTTGAAGCGACTATCCTGCTTCACGAAAATGAAAGACGGCACTTTCATCATCACCGCCACCGGCGTGATGTCGTCCATCGTCCAGCGCGGACTTTTTCCGGCGAGCAATGCGTGACTGTCGGCGATGTAGATCGCCATCGAATAGCCATCGGCCGGTGCCGCGAGCAGCTTCGCCATGCCGGTCGCGCCGGTTCCACCCGGCACATTCACCACCGGGATTCCCTGCCCGAGCATCGGCTCCATCAATTTGCTGATCAACCGCGCGAGCTGATCGGCGCCGCCGCCCGGTCCCCACGGAACAATCAGTTCGATCGGCCGCTCCGGATAACCGGCTGCAACAGCCCTGCCGCCGAACAGCACGGCACCAAGAGCCATCGCCGCAAGCACTGCTAAGCTTCGCGTGGTCGAACGCATGGCTTGTTCCTCCCTGCCAACCGGCCGCCTATTTGTTTCGTCCTCGCCCGCGGCCGTGCCTGGCAGGGATTCTGATCCGGCTTTTTGCTGCCGGTTCTCCGCCAAGCGCACGAGCCTGCGCCGGTGGAATCTCATATTTTGAGACTGCTATTCTCAATACGATAACAGAAGAGTCCGAGGCCGCAACCGTCAATTCGAGCCGTCTTGCCCCAGTATCTGAGAATTTGACTGCAAATAAGCACGGGCGCGGCGCGACGGCGTCAACCGCGGAACGCCCTGAATTCTGCCAACACGACGTCGGCATGACGTCGACTTGCTGTCGACTTGCCCACGGATGGCGCATCCGGCCGTGATAAAAGCGTTCCCGGTCGGCTGCTCGTAGCATGGGGCACAACGGCTTTGAGCCGGAGCTTTGATCCATGGCGAGCAGATGAGCAGCTCGGAATTGCTGATTTTGACGACAGGGTGAGCATGAAACAGCCGGTGAGCATGGTGGAATATTTCAAACCGGTCTTGATCAAAGGAGCGCGCGTTGCGCTTGAGCCATTATCGCCGCGCCATCTGGACGATTTGGCTATGGCCGGCGCCGACGAGGCCATCTGGCGCTGGCTGCCAAGCGCGCACCATCTTCCGGGTTCGATGGCCACATTCATTCAGGCGGCCTTAGCCGCACACGGCAAGCAAACAGCTTGGCCGTTTGCGACCGTCGATCTCGTCAGTAAGAAGGCCGTCGGATCGACACGTTACCACCACATCGAGCCTGAGCATCGGCGTCTCGAAGTGGGCGTGACCTGGTTAGGTACCGAATTCCAGCGCTCGCACATCAACACCGAAGCAAAGCTCCTTCAATTTTGGTTCGCCTTCGACGTGCTGAAATGCCGAAGAGTGGAACTTAAGGCAGACATCGACAACCAGAAATCGCGCGCAGCGATCTTGCGGATCGGTGCCACGCAAGAGGGAATCTTTCGCAAGCACATGCTGTATTCGGATGGCCGGAACCGCGACAACGTCTATTTTTCGGTCGTCGACGACGAATGGCCGCGAGTCCGCGCGCTTCTTGAGGCCAAGCTCGGCTATGCGGTCAAGCCGGTCTTTGAAGTGCAATCCGCTGCACGATGAAAAGCGGGCGGCGACCGTTTCCGGACGCCGCCCGCGCAGACTTAACGTTCGATTGCTAAAGTTGAACCTCTTCGAGCTCCTTGCCGGCCGTTTCGGGGCCGAGCAGATAGCCGATGATAGTCCCGATCCACAGCAGCGCGGTTGCCATGAACGGGATAGTCGGACCATATGTCGCGATGCCCCAACCGACGAGGTACGGAGCAAAAATCGAGGCGACGCGGCCGCCACCAACCATGATGCCGAAACCGGTAGCACGCAGGCTGGTCCGGAAGAACTCGCTCATGTAGGTGTCACTGATACCCCACAACCAGCCCAGCATTCCGATCATGATCGAGCCGAAGATCAGGAAGGTTGTGAAGTCGTCGGTACGCGACGCCAGCACCGTACAAACCATCATGATCAACGCGCCGAGGATGCCCGCCGGACGACGGCCGACGAGATCTGACAAACCGGTTCCGACATATGCAAGGAAGAACTGAACGATGTAGAAAATCATCGCCCAGAAGATCGCGTCAGCGGGACTGGTGTGAAATTTCTGCACCATGAAGGTGGTGAGAAACACCGTGATGCCCCAGTAGCCGCATGCATTTGGCACGTAGAGCAACCAGCCAACGAGAATGCGTGGCCACGCGCCGGGAATCGAGAAGATGTTCACGCGTGGATGCACTTTGCCGTCTGCAAGTATATGTTTCTGAACTTCAGCCTGTGCGTGCTTGTATCGCACAGACTCCTGAACGATACGGCGTAGCGCAAACACCAAGATGGCCGGCACGATTGCAAAGCCGAATGTCCACTGCCAGCCAAATCGCGGGACAATGAACAAGACGCAGATTGCCGCGAAGATGTAGCCTGCTGAGTAGAGCGAAAACATCACGCCGCCGGTGCCGAGCGCGCGCACCTTCTTAGGCCACATTTCAGCGGTGTATGGAGCGCCCACCGCCAACTCGCCCGCACCACCCACGCCCGTGAGGAAGCGAAGGAATGTGAAGATGTAGAGATTGGTTGAAATCCCGCCCAACGCAGTCGTGAGGCCGTATAGAAGAATCGAATAGCCGAGAGCATCGCGGCGTCCGATTCGGTCGGCAAGATAACCAAATCCGATCGTACCGATCGTGTAACCTACAAGAAAGATCGATCCGATGAGACCAATCGTCTTGATCGGCACATCAAGATCGTGCGCCAATGTCGGCGCCAACATACCGAAGATGTTGACGGCATAGGCGTCAAATCCGTAACCAAGTCCCGCCGCGAGCGCGACAAGGAATGCCTCTTTGAACGGGATGTGAAGATGGTGGGCGGTGGTGGCACTGCGACCAACAGATCGCGTCCCACCGAGCACTTGTTCGCTCATTTGGTTTCCCCCTTGGACGACTTAACGTCAGTCTATATCTGATCACTATGGCGCGATCCGCATGGGGAGCTGGAACTTAACCAAGCCCAATCCGCCCCGCGCACAGTGTGCCAGCCGAGGGCGTCATTGTGTAAAATCGTTCCTCCAAATTGGCATATAGAGGGACACTATCCCCGCATCGATTGGATAGGAAAAACAGTGGTTAGCGGTCAAAGCCGCATGATCCGATTTTGGTGCCGCGCAACAAATCCGACGAATGCTTACTGCATCGAGGCGCCTCAATCCATGAGGCATTTATGCAGTTTCGCATTTAGCCAACGCGCAAAATATTGCGGAAACTATTGCCCCATAATTACGTTCGATTGTGTGAGATATGGCAGCTTTGCCAATGGTTATGATATAATTGTACATGTTTGCCCGTTGAGTTGAATTCGGGCGCACTTCAACGATTGCGAGCGGTGTCATGCCGCTTACCGTTTAATGGAGAATCCAACGTGGCTGCCAAAAACCATCGTCAATGGACCGCCGATCCTCCCCTCAAATCTGGCGAGTGGGTGGATAGTCGCATCTATTCAGACCCGCAGATCTTCGAAGAGGAACTCCAAAATATCTTCAAGAAGACCTGGATTCCGGTATGTCACGAGTCTGAGCTTCCGAACGCGTACGATTTTCGGACGACCACCATCGCGCGCGAGCCGGTAATTGTCAGCCGCGGCCCGGACAATGAAATTCGCGCGTTCCTAAATGTCTGTCCGCACCGTGGCATGATAATCGAGCGCCGCCCGTCCGGCAGCTTTCTTGAAGGATCGCCGTCGGGAAATCCCAAGCGAATGACTTGCATGTTTCATGCCTGGCAGTACGACATGCGCGGCAATTGTGTTTACATCAGCCGCGAAAAAGAGGGCTATCAGGAACGGATTTGCAAAGAAGACGTCGGTTTGCGCCGGCTGCGTTGCGAAGTAAAATTTGGCGGCTTCGTGTGGGTCAATCTCGATGACAATCCGAAAGTGTCACTCGAGGACTGGGCAGCGCCCGCATTCACCTGCTTACGCAAGTCACTCGATGCCGAACCGCTTGAGGTTTTCCACTATCATAAGGCGATCGTGAACGCGAACTACAAGTTATGGCACGACACCAACTGCGAATTCTATCACGACTTTATGCACTACCATAACCGCGTCACCGGCTTTAACGACGCGTATTTCGCCCGCAAGAACGAAGCGTTTGACCATGGCCACGTCGTCGTCGGGACGTTCGAAGTGAACTACGAGAAGTACGAAGGCTTCGACAGCCGTGCCGCGCTCTCGTTCCCCCATCTTCCGCCAAACCAGTGGTATATGATCGACCTGTTCCCCGGCATGAACTTCAATCTCCGTGGTTCCGCTCTACGTTGCGACATCGTTACTCCGCTGGGTCCGGACAAAGTGATGATCGAGTTTCGCGGACTCGGTCTCAAGAGCGACACGGAGGAGGAGCGCAGGACCCGCGTCAACCACCATAATTCGATTTGGGGCCCGTTTGGCCGCAACCTGCACGAGGATCTGATCGGCGTGCAGGGCCAAGGCTCGACAATGCTCACCGGCTCCGAGCCCCGTCGTCTTCTTCATGGCCGTCACGAGAACCAGACTATTCATGACGAAAACGGCATGCGCCACTACTACGCGGAGTGGGGCCGCTGGATGAACCGGATGCCCGGCAAACCGGACCAACCGTTTTCTGAATCTCTTATGGTCGCGGCTGAGTAATCAACGCGGCGGCCGGCGGGCCGGCCGTCGTCAGGGGTGTTTTTGTGGTTTTGCTCGTTGGTTTGCCGACCAGCTGGCTAACCACTGTATCCGCGGGGGATTTTGTGGACTCATCCGCTCTTGTTCGTGACACGATTTACCGGTCAGCAATATCGCTGGATAGCCAGGATTGGGAAGCATGGCTGGCCCATTGCGACGAAGCGTTTGAGTACGCGATTCGCGCCTGGAGTCCCGAAATCAATAAGGACATGACCTACCTCGCGCTGGACCGGAAAGGTCTTGCGAGCATGATCAAGCTTTTGCCCAAGCACAACACCGATCACTCGCCGCTGACCCGACACACATCTGTCTATACCGTCGACGTCGATGACGCGACCAAATCGGCAAAAGCCGTGAGCTCTTTTGTTGTGTATCAAACCCTACTGGATGGCATCAACTCACATATTGATGCGGGCGAGAGTCGAGTTTTTTTGATTGGGAAATACATCGACACTTTCAAGATCGACAACAATAAAGCGACGTTCCTTAGCCGCGAAGTACGAATCGAAAATCGGCGGCTCGACAAAGGTTCGCATTGGCCGATTTAATGCGATCGGCGAGAACATCGGTCAGGTCAACCAAAGAAATAGCAATATGACGTGGAAGCGTATATGCGCGGCGACTGACGTTGCTGAGAATTCGGTTAAAAAATTTGACGTCGACGGCATTCCGATCCTGCTCGTGAATTATGCTTCTGGATTTCGCGCCATTCCGCCGCTCTGCCCGCATATGGAAGAACCCCTGGAGCAGTCCGGCGTGGTCGTGCGCTGTACGCTGACTTGCACAAAGCATTTGTGGTCGTGGGATCTGGAAACCCTTGAAATAAGGGGCCCAGCGGAAAAGCCGCTGAAAACCTACGATATCAAAGAAGAGGATGGTGCGATCTTCGCCAACATCGAGTCTGAATTGACCTATGAATTCGACGAAGATGGCGGCGGCGATGACGATGATTTCTTTAAATAGCGGTTGTCCGCGCCGATGAAAATTACGATTCAAAGCAAGAATGCAGAACACACCTTCGATTGCAATAATGGCGAAATGATCCTGCACGCGGGCCTGCGTCAAGGACTTAATCTTCCCTATGAATGCGCGACCGGAACCTGCGGCACCTGCCGTGCGCGCGTCATGAGCGGCGAAGTCGATGTCCGCTGGATGGAGGCACCGGGCGCGGCGCGCCTCAAGCCCGAAAAGGGCGACATACTCATGTGCCAAACTCGCGCGAAATCCGATTGTGTGTTGCGCGTACCGTCGGAAATGACGACGTTGACAAAATACCACCCTGCCCCACGTCGTGGCGTTATTCGCAGCATCAAAAAGCTTACCAAGGACGTTGCCCATTTCGATCTGCATCTTTCGGCACCGATGACATTCGACGCCGGGCAATTCGTTGTTGTCGAGACCGCCGACCTGCCGGGCGGACGAGCCTACTCAATGGTCAACTTCGGCGCGGACAGCGACAGCATAGCTTTAGTGCTCAAGCGCAAGCCGGGGGGAAAATTCAGTGATTGGCTGTTTGACAATTGCCAAGGTGATAACGAAGTTACCGTGTTCGGGCCACTCGGTCGCGCCATATTTCGCCCCGAAGAAAACAAGAATATCGTATGCATCGCCGGTGGTTCCGGTATCGCAGGCATGATTTCAATTCTCGAATGTGCCGTTCGAGCGGATCATTTTCGTGACCACACCGGCACAGTGTTCTTCGGGGTTCGAACCGCAGCCGATGTATTCTATCTCGAAGCACTGGCGCGCTATGTCGAGGTCTCTCACGGAAATCTTGAGATTACCGTTGCGCTATCGGACGAAGGGGTCCCGGCATCGCATCATCCGCAGTTCCCGCCGCTCAAACTCGCCCATGGCATGGTCCATGAGGTCGCCGCCAAGGCGATGACGGGCCGCTACGACAACACCATCGCCTATATCGCGGGACCGCCGGTCATGGTTGATGCCACAATCCGCGCCCTGGTCACCGGCGGGGTTTCCGTCGGCGACATTCGCTATGACAAATTTGCGTAACGCCATGGGGGAGCGTGTGGTCGATAAGATTCACTGGCGTTCCGTTTCGACGGACAACGTTGAATATGCAAAAGCGCTTCTCGAAACCAAGACGCTGATGCAATGGTTGGCCCGCATTTCAAACAGCTACGCGCCGGGGCGCACGGCCGAGGAGCGCATTCTGCTCGAATTTCGTGCAGACCAGGCAGTCTTTGTAACGAGACCCTTTGGCGAGAAGCTGGCACTCGAAATGCGGATGCCGACGCTGCGATTGCAGTTTTTGGAGGACGGACGTCCGGCTCCCCATGTTCTTGACCCCGAGGAACATTCGCCCGCAGAAGTCGAAGCCTGGTTGCTTGTCGAGCTTCTGCATCGTGGCGTCGACCGCTCCAAGTTCTCCAAAGCACTTCCGTACGGTGTCAATGATCTCATGACCGGCGATGCCGAGGATCATTCTCCCGGCTCGTGCCGCGAGGGGCTAGTGACCCTGAGCGCATGGCTTCAGAATGCCGCGGGAGTTTTAAATGCCGTCGGCCGTGGCTATGGCGTCGCCAACGCCAGCATCATCTGCTCACCCGAAACGCTCGATCTATCGTTCATGAAGGGTTCGGAATCGAAGCTGGCCGAATTAGGGTTTTGTCCCGGAAACGATCAAATGCCGGAGCCATCGTTCTATCGCGTGGAAACAGGCGCGCGCAGGAAGCGTCGAAACCTTAAATCGTCCGAGCTTTTGGCCTTAGCGGATCCGGCCGCTGCTGCGATTGCCTTTTTGACGGGAGATAGCAAGTAACCGACTGTCAGGCGGAGAGCATCCGGGCGTTTGCGGATTTACGCTTTCGGGTCGGGCCGTCGTAGATGGTTTCGTGATCGCTTTCGAGTCGCTTGCGCAATTCGCCGGACTTGTTGAGCTTGCGCACGATGGAAACGAACGCGTTTGCCATAGGCAACACGATTTCACCTTCGGTCCAGAACAGGCCGACTTCCTGGCTGACAATTGGCTCGACCAACGGTAACGCCAGAGTTCCGCGATGCAGGCCTGGGGCGTGGACAAAATGCGAAGGAATAATTGTGCAAAGCTCCGTGAACTGAACCTGGAACATCAGGTGTAGAATCGATTCGGACTCAACTCGCGGCACCGGTGCACATCCGACACTCGCAAAAACACGATCGACGAACCGACGCTCATGCATCGATTGCCGCAGCATTGCCAAAGGCAGCTGCGCGGCGTCCTTCCAGCTGATTTTTTTTCGGCCCTGAAATTCCGGCGTGTCCGGCACCAGCAAACTGAGTTGCTCTGTGTAGATCGGCAAAGTATTCTTGCGCCCCAAGTCAGCCTTGTCGAGATAAGTGAGCGCAACATCCAGAGCAAAGTTGTTGAGACCAAGCTTCATGGCATCGTTGCCTATGAATTGAACGTCAACACGCAGGCTCGGATGTTGCTCGCGAACCATCGCCAACATGAACGGCAAAACTGGCGACATGGAAGGCATCACTCCCATGCGCAGATGTCCGGTCAAATTCTTTTTCATAATTGCGATTTCTTTGCGCATTGCATCGCAATGTGCAAGCACGGCGCGCGACCAAATGGCAACGCGTTCGCCTTCCGCGGTGAGGCCTTGAAACCGGCGTCCGCGACCACGCAGAAAGATCGGTACGCCGAGTTCGAGCTCGAGTTGTTTTATCCCGCTGGATAGGCTTGGCTGCGTCACGCTGCAGCGCTCCGCCGCGCGGCCGAAGTGACGTTCTTCCGCGACAGCTACCAGATAACGAAACTGCCTGATGAACATGCACACAACTCACTGAACGTTGACGCCAGAGCGCTACATCATATCCGATATTTTGAAATAGACGAGAATTGTCGACAGGAACTATTCGATAGGTCTTGTTTTAGTTGCAGCGCACCATTCCTGTTGCCGATATCGGACGCGTAACAACCCAGAGGTGGGGGGAACTGTGGGAACGCCGGAGCTGATTTGGATTCTGCTGCTTGGGCTTATTTCCGGTCTAATGATCGGGTGCATCGGCATCGGCGGCGTCATCCTGGTGCCGGCCGCGGTTTTTCTTGTCGGCATTCCGATCCAGATCGCCATCGCTGCGGCAATGTTCGCCTATATCATGGCGGGAATCGTCGGCACCGTCGTGTTTGCTCACCACAAATCCATCCGCTGGGAGATGGCGCTATGGCTGTGTATCGGCGCAACACCGACGGCCTTCGCGGGAGCATGGGCGGTCAGCATCGCCAACCCGCGAGTGCTGGAGGCATTTCTGGGCGCATTGGCCTTTTTGTCGGGATTGAACGCGCTGCGGACGCAAAACACTGCTGATACTAAAGAGCGCAACGTATCGAACAGTGCACTTCTGATTGTAGGCGCCATAACCGGATTTTTATCGTCTGTCAGCGGAACCGGGGGGCCACTTGTATTGGTGCCAATTGTCATTTCTATGGGCGTACCGGTGCTGATCGCGGTCGGATTGAGTCAGGTTATTCAGCTTCCCGTAGCAGTTGCAGCCACCGCTGGAAATATCCTCTATGGCGAGCTCGATCTTGTGCTGGGTGGCGCGCTCGCATTTTCGTTGACGGTCGGTTCGTGGTTTGGAGCAAAACTGGCCCACACGGTACCGCGCGCAACGCTTCGGCGGATCGTGTCAATCGTTCTTGTCGTGGTGGGCGCCTTTATTCTCGGAAACGTCATCTGGCGACTGGCGAGGTGATTTTTTCCAATGGCGCTTGCCGACGCCGATTTGATATATGATTTTGGCGACGCCGCTGCGGAGGCACGAGCGTGCCGAACGAATTGCGCTCTATTTGATTTCTCTTTTCTTGAATGCGCCAAGGTTGAGGGCGATGGGGCGCAAAACCTCATCGAATCGTTCACCGGCAGATCGCTCAACAATCTCCGTCAGAAGGGCATTCTTTACGCGCTACGTACGGACCCCTGTGGTGCGCTCGCGGCCGACCTAACGGTATGGAAGACCGGTCATCAGACATTCGAAGTTATGAGCGGGCGCCGGGAAGATATCGCCAGCCTGCGCGTCTGCTCGGCCTCGAATGTCAGCGTCAGCGACGTTACGATGCAAAGGGCGGTTTTCGCGGTACAAGGCCCGCATACGCTTGCCGCCTTGCAATGCATCGGCGATATGCGCCGGGTTGAAGAACTTTCATATTTTACTTTCGACGAAGCCGAACTGGCAGGCATCCCGTGCACGATCGGCCGTCTCGGCTACACGGGCGAGGCCGGGGTTGAAATCATCACCGAACACGATCGCGCGCACGACCTCTGGAGAGCGCTGACTAAAAACATTGCGCCGGCGGGATTTGTTGCGGCCGATACCCTGCGAATTGAGGCAGGCTTTGTGTTGTTTAGAAATGAATTTCGAATTCCTGTGGGCGCTCGCGAAGCCGGGCTGGAAAAGTTCGGAAAGAACGTCGATCAGCAGGGGCCAGCAATAACGCTGGTCTCTTTCCGTGCCACGACCGATCGCCTGCCGCGCCCGTGGCAGCCATCGACACGCCTGAGCCGTCCAACGGAGCCCGGGACGCTTGTCGTGACGTCAGCGTGCGAAAGTGAAATCGCAGGCGGAGTGCTCGGCTTGGGTTATGTCATCGCAGGAACGAGCCCGCACGCTACCGTGTACGACGCTACGGGAACGTTTCGCGATGCTCGTCTGACGCGGAAACCATTTTACGACACGGACAAACGGCGCCCGCAGTCCCTCTGGTCCTAGTCTGTGGTCGTGTGGTCTGTCCAAATTCGCCTCATAGCCCGGGGCAAATATACAATAGTTTGTGCATATTTGACTGGTCCCCCCACGTCAGCGCCCCATGCGTTCCCGGGAATCCGTCAAGCAGGAGTCCTTGCTAAGACGTTACCCAGACTTTGAAAATGGCATTGTGAGTGAGGGGATCAGTTATGGCCGACGCGCCGACACGAAAAAAAGTCACCATCAATACGCTCAACGCCAAGATGAAAAAGGGAGAGCCGATTACGCAGCTCGCGGCTTACGATTATCGTACGGCCGTTGTGGCGGACCGACTTGGAATGGACATTCTCTGCGTCTCCGACACCGGCGGAATGATACTGTTCGGTCACAAGAGTACCGTCTCGGTCAGCTTCGATGAAGTCATGATGATGTCGAAAGCGATCGATCGCGGCTCCAAATACGGCCTGCGAATGGTTGACATGCCGTACTGGAGCTTTCACCTCTCGCCGGAACAGGCTGTTGAGAACGCTGGCCGCTTTGTGCACGAGGCCAACGCCGAAGTGATGAAGTGCGAAGGCAACAAATATCACGCCAAGAATATCGAGGCGATTGTGCGGGCGGGAATTCCAGTCCAAGGCCATATCGGCATCACGCCGATGCGCATGCCTCAACTCGGTGGATTCGTCGCCCAAGGCAAGACCGCCAAACGCGCCAAGGAAATGATCGATGACGCAAAAGCGTTCGTAGATGCCGGTTGCTTCTCCATCCTTTGCGAAGTCACCACATCGGAAGTTGCCGAATATATTGCCGAGACGATGCCGGTGCCGGTCATCAGTCTCGGCGCCGGCAACCGCGCGCACGGGGTTCACATCATCTCTTCCGATCTGTTCCATCTTTGGGAAGAGCACGTGCCACGTCACTCGCGCATCTACACCGACCTCATTCCGATCATGGAAGATGTCATCACCCGTTACATGAAGGACGTAGTGAATCGTGATTATCCGGGCGAAAAGGAAACGGTTTTCATGGCTCCGGAGGAGTGTCTCGCCTTCGCGCAGGAAATGAAATGGGAGCGCAAGATTGATGAGCTTCGCTCTGCGAAAAAGAAGACCGCTTGATTGCCTGACAAGCGTTCAAGCGCAGCTAATGAATATCAATGACGTGGGGGTGCGCTCACACTTTTGAGAGGTGTAGGCGCGCTTCTTGGCTGTTGGAACGCTTCGTGGCGTTTCATTCTCATTTGGAAGTTCGAATGCCCGCCTCGCGACATCTGTCGTCTGACTTCAATATTGAAATTTTGCGAGCCGCCTTGAGGCAATCGACCTTCGACATCGTCAAGAATGGGCACGCCATCGCGGCAGAAGCGGCAGAAGCGGCAGAAGCGGCAGAACCATATCACAGGCTGCCTTGCAGAACGGAAGAGCGAATTGCAGATTTATCTCCCCATCGCTGATCTGCCGATCAATATATTTGTGTTGCTGGCGACAGGATTGGCCGTGGGATTTGTCGCCGGCATGTTTGGGGTCGGCGGCGGTTTCCTGATGACGCCGCTGTTGATTTTTCTTGATGTTTCACCAAGCGTCGCGGTCGCGACCGTCGCAACCCACATCACGGCCTCGTCATTTTCAGGTGCGCTCAGTTACTGGCGACGCGATGCGGTCGACTTAAAAATGGCCGCGGCATTGTTTTCGGGCGGGCTGCTGGGGACTTTGACCGGCGTTTGGCTGTTCACGACGTTGCAGTCGATCGGACAGCTCGATGTGATCCTCTCTCTTCTATATTTGATCATGCTCACTGCGATAGGCAGCCTGATGGTCGTCGAAAGCGTGCGCAGCGCCCTTCGGCTCCGCCGCAACAAGCCCAGCCTATTGCGCCGCTCCGGCGCTCATACCTGGATTCATGGGCTTCCGTACAAGCTGCGCTTCAGGCGCTCGAAAATTTATATCTCAATCTTTCCGGTATGGGGCACCGGCTACATAATCGGTTTAATCGGCGCCGTAATGGGTATAGGCGGCGGATTTCTGCTGGTTCCCATCCTGATTTACTTTTTGCGGGCCCCGACTGCCACGGTCATCGGCACCGCAGCGGTGCTGACCAGCTCCACGATGGCGGTTGCCACTGTCCTACACGCGCTTACGAACCATCTGGTCGATATCATTCTTGCCCTAGTCTTGATGGTCGGCGGCGTTATCGGTGCTCAATTTGGCGCGCGCACGGCACAGAGAATGTCTGCGGAGCGACTTCGATTCCTGCTCGGCATTTTGATTGTAGGGGTTGGTCTTCGATTTGGGTACGAGCTGATTGCTCGGCCCGAAAGCCTCTATTCAATTCGAAATTTGGGACCGGAATCGTGAGCGTTCTCCTGCGATTTGGCTTGAGTTTATCGGCGGGACTCTTCCTCCAATGCGCACCAGTGGTCGCGGAGGAGCTCGTGACTACGATCGAGCCGAACCGGGTTCTGATCAATTCTGCCTTCAGCGGCAGCTCAGTCATTGCATTCGGCGCTATCAAAACGCCAACGGCGAGCGCGCGCTCTTACGACGTCGTGGTCGTGGTATCGGGACCTCGGCGGGATGTCGTCATGCGGAAGAAGGACCGCGTTGCCGGAATCTGGATAAATCAGGACAGCCGCACTTTTTCAGACATTGCTTATTTCCTTAAGGTGTTTGCCAATCGCCCGCTCGAATTGATCGCCGACGCTGATACGCTTCGGAAAAACAGAATTGGACTCAAAAACTCTATTTTTGCCAGCGGAACTGCCGACGAGAACGACGCCTACATCGCAAACCTCGTCAAGACACGCATCGAGGAGGGACTGTACAGCGAGCAAACGCGGGGAGCGGTGGCATTCCTCAGTCCAACGGTGTTCCGTGTCGACATTCCTCTGCCAAAGAGCGTGATGACCGGCGTCTATCGCGTTGAAACAAAATTATTTGCCGATGGCGTTATGCTGGCGCAGAATTTGTTGCAGTTCGAGGTTGAGAAAGTTGGCGTGGAAGCCCTTGTGGTGAAGGCTTCAGTTGACGACAGCTTGGCGTACGGTCTTGCCGCTGCAGGACTAGCCCTGCTGACCGGATGGCTCGCGTCGATCGCTTTCGCCAAAAGCTGAACCGACGATCCGTGTTTCTGTGGCAAAACCCCAAACCGGATCAAACCGGTGGACATGATAGACCGGCCGACTTTTCATATGAGCCGGATACTCGCCCTTGCGTAAGGTGGTCGCGATGCACGGTACTACTGTGGCCGGGATACTCCCGACATGACCTGCAGCGGCACGATGAACATGGCCGCTGAAGATAGCGACTATCTGCGCGGAGCGCAGCAAAGCATGGCGCAGTTCCGAGAGTATCTCCGACGTTTCGAAATTGAGTGGGTCAGGCCCCACCCTGACCTCAAACGGCGGGTGGTGCATGAGAACCGCAATAGGCCTTGTCGTATCGGCATCAACCAGGTCCCTCAAATGTCTCATGCGCTCGGCACAAAAGCCGCCCTTGTTGCTGGTTAAACTAAGAGTGTCCAGCGCAATCAGCCTTACAGGGAAGTCGTCGACTGCGTAGTCGATAAAATGGGAGTTGGCCGAAAGATATTCCCGCGCCGAAAACGCTTCGCGCAAATTCGCCCTGTTATCCTTGTTGCCGGCCAGGACATACACTGGAGCATGCGCCGTCGCGAGTATTGCCGCGGCCTGGACGTATTCGTCTTGGCGCCCATTGTGAACAATGTCACCGGTGTGAATGATCACGTCGGGGGCCGGATCCAGCGTATTTATATCCGCTACCGTCAGCGCAAAATCGCGGATTTTCTGATCGGCGTCGGGTGCGTCCATCGCTATGTGGGTATCGGAGATTTGCGCGATGATCATCATGCCGGACCGAAGCAACCTATCGAAGGCCGGCGTAATACTGCTTGAGGATCGCAACAACCTCCGGCCGACTGAACTCGGGAGGAATATCCGCGTTGCTCGATAGCATTTCGCGCTGCTGCGTGCCGGAGATTGAAATGTGATGCTTCGGATCGTGCGGACAGGTCTTCGCCGTCGCCATGCCGTAACATTTCCGGCAATAAAAGGTGACGTCGATCTTCAACGGCTTGGTGAGAAGTGCGCCGTCCCACAGCTGGTCGAAGATGTGTTGCGAGTTGAAGGGTCCGTAGTAGCTGCCAACGCCGGCGTGGTCGCGTCCGACGACTAGATGCGAGCAGCCAAAATTTTGGCGAATGAGAGCGTGAAGCAATGCTTCGCGCGGCCCGGCATAACGCATTTCAATCGGATAGCCCGCCTGAATTACCGTTTCCTGGCGGAAATAATTGTCGATCATCGCCTGAATCGCACGCGTACGGACCTCGGCCGGAATATCACCCGCCTTTAACTTTCCAAGCACCTGATGAATGAAAACACCGTCTGATACCTCGGCAGCAATTTTAACCAGGTGTTCGTGGCTACGGTGCATAGGATTTCGGGTTTGGAAGGCGGCGACATTCGACCAGCCTCGTTCCAGAAACATCGCCCGCGAATGAGCAGGGCGGATGTAGAGGTCGGGGTATTTCGCAGGATATTCGCCCTCGTTCAGCACCATGACGGGCCCGGTCAGGTTGACACCGCCCTGGCTCAGCACCTTTGCTACGCCCGGATGTTTCGGATCGGTGGTGCGGTAGACGTGCTCCGCCTCCAGTTCCTTGTCGATTTCGTATTTCTCGTTGACCTCCATAACCGCAAGTGCTTGGCCGGTTTCGGCATCAACGAGAGCGACCTCATCACTGGAATGGATGCTATCCGCAAGGTCTTTGCTTACCGGAAGTGTGATCGGGATCGGCCAGAAGGTACCGCCGGTCAATTTCATTTCCAGGCATGAACCCCGCCAATCGTCATACCCCATAAACCCGGTGAGCGGCGTATACGCGCCCATGGCGAGCATCAAAACGTCCGAAACTGCACGTGAAATCGAGCGGAATTTTTTTCAGCTTTTCGGCGCGCTTACCTTCCTCGGCCCGCTCCGCCTCCGGCAGCAAGAGCGGCTTCACGGATTCGGAACCGTGCGGCGGGACAAGCTTTGACATCGCAGCCCTACGGCTTCTTCGGGGTCTGGTATTCGACTTCCTTCTGGAACGGTTCCCAGACAGTTTCGTAGCCAACATACCCCTTCTCGGTTGCCGGTTTCTGGCGCGTCGTCACAAAGCGCGCGTGACCATCAGGAACTTTAGTAACTGGCTTTTGCTCGCTGCTCATAAGTCACCTTTTGCTTTCAACTCGGATTTTCATTCAGACAGGCCGCATGAGCGAAGGGTCGACGATATCGGCCTGCGCGGCGATCGTTCCGCCGGCTCTTGTTTCTTCATCGGTGGGCTCGCGCACAGTCACGATCTCGAGCGTAAAGACGACCTCTCTGCCGCACAAAGGATTGTTCCCGTCGACCGTCAGCGTTTCGTCGTCCATCCACGTCACGAGAAAGCCGCGCGTCTGGCCCTTATCATTTTCCATGAGGATGGAGGTGCCAACCTGCCGGTACTCTTCGGGAACGTTCTCGATGCGATCCGTAAAAACCAGCGACTCGTCCCTGGGCCCGAATATCTGGTCGCCATCGATCGGCACCTCGATGATGTCGCCGGCGGACTTGCCCTCCAACTCCATATGGACGGAAGGAGCCAGAATTTCGTTGTGCCCGTGAACATAGCCCAATGGGAACTCGACCCTGGTGAGGACATGTCCCGATTTCTTGTCGGTCACCTTGTAGGTGAGTTCGACGAACCTGCCGTCCTGGATGATTTCAGTCATATCGACCCCGAATACGAACCCGCTCAAAAGATGGACGCACCAAAGATCCTGACCGCTCCATTTTCATAGCCGAGGACGAGCCTGCCAAGCCATTCGCCCGCTTTTTTGGTGCTCCGCTGCCGGTAAAGAACCGTCACGTGTTCGCCCCTGCGGATAATACCGAGAAAGTCGACGTGCCCCGACAGGTTTCTTGCCAGCTCGCTGTTTGCGAACTGATGGCCCGCCTCGACTTGATTCATGGCACGCGCCAGGTCGCTGGAAAAATTTTTGACGAATTCACCGTATTTGCCTTCGTTCGAATTTTTCACCAGGTCGCGCCACAAAAGATCGGCTATAGCCTTTATTTCCTCATCCGTTTTTTCAACAATATTCACGCGCAGCTTTCTGAGACGTTAGGAGCTATGCGCCGTCATCGACCAGGTGATAGCAAGGCGCCTTTTCCATGGTGTATTCACCGGTCTTCGGATCGCGGCGCGAAACCGTCAGCACGTGCCAGTTTGCGTCGTCCACCTTCATGGCGTCGCCGCGGTAGTAGTAGCCCGGCCAGCGTGTCTCCTTGCGGAACAACGTGTGCTGCGTAACGCACTCAGCGGCGCGGTGCCGGTGCATTAGCTCCCAGGCGCGCAGCAACTCGTGAATATCCTTGGCGGCCAGACTCTCAAGATCTTCCTCCATGACCTTGAGCTTCTTGAGCGCAATATTCAGGAGCTTATCGTTGGTCATGTAGCTGACCGTCACGCCCCCGCAATATTCGTCCATGAGCTTCTGCAGACGATCCAGACCCTGCTTGGGATTGATGTAGTGCGGGTTAACGTCGCCGGCCACGATCTCGTTGCGGTAGATCTTGTAGTGCTCCAGCGGCTTGTAGATCTCTTTCTTGCGGCGATCGATCTGCTCGTCGGATACGACGATGCCTTCGCCCTTGCCGTCGTCGATATATTTGCAGGCGGCCTTCGCGGCGAGACGGCCTTCGGTGAACGAGCCGGACGAGAAGGCATGCGGCGTGCCGCCGACCGCGTCACCGGCGCCGAACAGGCCTTCGATCGTCGTCATACGGTTGTAGCCCCAGAAATACTCGGGGGGCGAAACGTCCTCGGGGCCCGAGCACCAGGCGCCCGAGCAAGTCGCATGCGAGCCCATGACGTAGGGCTCGGACGTCGTCAACTCCGGGTTCTCGTTCTTAGGGTCCACGTCGGTCGAAGCCCAGAGCACCGCCTGGCCAATGGTCATGCCGAGGAAGTTTTCCCAGCCGACCTCTTCCAGATGAGGATCCTGGAAGGCCTTCATGGTCACCATGTGAATGGGTCCGCGGCCTGCATTCACTTCACTGATGATGCAATGGTTGCGCAGACAGGTCGGGATCGGCCTGTGCGTCAGGTGCGAAACTTCCGGATCCAGATATTCCTTCCCGACCATTTTCTGAAGTTCGGGGAACCACTTCGATTCGTACTCCTCGCCCAGGCAATTCTGCGTATAGGTCTTCAGGTGCAGAAAATAGGCGCCGACCGGGCCGTAACCGTCCTTGAAACGCGCCAGCACGATGCGGTTTTCCATCTGCGTCATCTTGGCGCCGGCGTTGATCATGAGCCCATAGGCAGACGCTGACGACCAGGGCGCATACCAGGTGCGGCCGGAGCCTTCGCCCACCGAACGCGGCTTGAAGATATTGGAAGCCCCACCCGCGCCGCAGATCACGGTCTTGGACTTGAAGACGTGATAGTTGCCGGTGCGCACATTGAAGCCGACGGCACCCGCGACCCGGTTCTCCTTGCCGTCATCCATCAGCAGATGGGTGACACAGATCCGGTTGAACACCTTGTCCGCGGATTTCTTGGCGGCCTCTGCCACGATGGGCTTGTAGGACTCGCCATAAATCATGATCTGCCATCGCCCCTCACGCAGATAGCGGCCAGTTTTCGGGTCCTTCATTATGGGCAAACCCCACTCTTCGAACTGGTGCACCGTGGAGTCGACGTGACGGGCCATATCGAACAGCAGGTCTTCGCGCACCAGTCCCATCAAATCGATACGCGCGTAGCGGACATGGTCCTCCGGTTTATTTTCGCCCCACCGGGTCCCCATGTAGCAATTGATGGCGTACAAACCCTGGGCGACCGCGCCGGAGCGATCGATATTTGCTTTCTCGGCAATGACGATCTTCTTGTTCTGTCCCCAAAACCGGGCCTCCCAAGCGGCACCGCTGCCGCCGAGACCTGCGCCGACGACCAGGATGTCGATGTTGTCTTCGACGATCGTTTTGTAAGCCATCAGTAGTACACGCCTTTCTTCAGCTTGAGACCGGCTGCCTGAAGAGTATGCAAGCCGCCGTCATCCATGCGGATCCACTTTGGCTCGTTGTAAAGCAGTTGGCTGTCGCGCATTTCCTGGCTGGGCGCGCTAACATCGGCGAGCTTCGGGATTGCTTGCCCCCAAGGCTTGGTCGTGATCGGCGACAGGAAATTCTTTTCCGTGCCGTTCCGGTATTTGATCTTCCAGGCGATCGTGCCCTTCTCTTCATCGCGTTTGACGCGAACGCTGTGACCGAGTGGGGCGAAGTCGGCATATCCGCGCACGTCGATCGCATCCTGCGGACAAGCCTTGACGCAGGAGTAGCATTCCCAGCACATGCTCGGCTCGATGTTGTAAGCGCGCCGATAAGTCGGATCGATGTGCATAATGTCCGAGGGACAGATGTCGACGCAGTATCCGCATCCGTCGCACCTTGTCATATAGACGAAGGTTGGCATTAGTCGGCCCCCTAGCTGTTCCTGTAGAACTTACGAGTTTTCTAATAATGGCGTGGCGCTTCGCGCTTGATGCCAAGCCCCATTTGCATCGGAGCGTTTCGCAACAGCTCCATGGAGTGTCTTTTCTGTTGTTCGGGATCGTCACGCGTCAGCGTCGGCAGATTCTGGGCTGAGCCGTTGGCCTTGGACACTCTCTCCTCGAAAGCCGCGGCCGGCTTGAAGAACATGTGGGAGAACTTGGACCACGGAATCGACCCGAACAGCACCGTGGTGGCGAAGAGATAGAGCGCAAGGAACACGGCGGCCCAGACGGAGTTGCCCGTCGCCTGCAGCCAAGCCCACAGCAAACCAAAGGTCGTGCCGAGCACGAGCGTGACGATGAACAGGTCGGCGCGCACGAAACGAAACGGCGAATTGCCTTCGGCGGAAACATCGACGCGGATGAAAAACCAGAACCAATAGCCGCCGAGGCAAACCATCAACGCTCCGATATACCACAATGTCGGTAGGCTGGCGGGCGTGGGCGGGGCGGGCGTCGGATATACAAAAACCATAATAGCGGTCGTGACGACGTAAATCACGAAGCCATACATTGTCAGGAGGTGAGCAATTCTGCGTCGCATATTGCAGAACTCTCCGGAAGTGACGACATCAACCACCGCAGTTTGGACCGCGATGGACAGCATCTCGCCGCCACCGACCTCCCGCTTCCCCTTTTTCCTGGAATTGCGCCAGTTGTTAAAAAAGTACTCGGCGCTCCTTTTATGCATGGTGTCGAATAGAGTGCCAGCGGCGACTAAGACGACCATTATGACGACGTAAGTCTGCATGACGATAGGTGGCACGGACGCCGAAAGTTCGGCGAACGGATTGCTGGTTAACATTGGCCGGTATTTCCCCCGCTGAGCCTCTATTTTGAGGGTAGCTAACAGGGCGGGCTGACGCAATCGTTCGGTTATATTCATTTAGCCTATATGTATTTAGCGCGGAGCAAAGAAAATGAGTCCGCAGTATGAGAATGCGTTCATTCACGCCACAAGAAGGACGCCTTATAAGAGTACGTTTTTAACGGCCTGAAAAAACAAGCAGTGAGAGACGCCATGAAGATCAGCGATTTTCTCAAGCGCACCCATCAGCGAGTGGTGACCTGTGACCCGAACGCTACGCTGCAGGCTGTTGCAAAGCTAATGCACACGCACGACATAGGCGCGATGCCGGTTTGCGAGCTGGGCGTGCGCATGGTCGGCATCGTCTCAGAGCGCGACCTGGTGCGAACTTTCGCGAAGACCGAGTGGAGCGAACTCCAGCACTTACGAGCCCGCGATGTCATGACCACACCGGTGGTGAGTTGCGGACCCGAGGAAAGCATGCAGGGCGTACAGGAATTGATGAGGCGAAATCGTTTTCGCCACGTGCCCGTCGTCGAGAATGGCCGGGTGCTGGGCATGGTCTCGATACGAGATGCTCTGGCACGACGCCTCCAGGAGTCGGAAGACGAGATCAACGTTCTCCGCGACGTCGTGGTTGCCGCGCGGCACCGTTGATCCGCTGGCTGCTCGGTCAAACGAAATAAAATATTTTTCGACGGTACCTCCTGACCATCGACTCACTCGCCGGACAATTCCGCTACGGCGCCTCAACGCTTCCCGATCGGCATATAGGAGCGGGCATCGGGTCCATTGTAGAGCGTGAGTGGCCGCAACAGGATATTGTTCTCGAGCTGCTCGAGAACCTGCACGACCCAACCCGGCACGCGGCCAATCGCGAAGATCGGCACGAACAAATCACGCTTGATGCCGAGCAGGTGATAGACAACGCCGGAGTAGAAATCGACGTTTACATTCACCCCGTGACGCGCATAAGGCGCCATTGCCGTGACGACGGCCTGCAAAATCTCGAACCATTTAGGTTCACCCATTTCTTTTGAAAGACGCTCAACGCCAGCACGCATGTGGCGCGCCCGTGGATCTTCCGCACGATAGACGCGATGCCCGAAGCCCGTAATGGCGACGCCCGCACTGCGCTTTTCCTTCACATATGCGGCGGCACGCGAGGGCTCGCCAATCTCCTCCGCCATCTTCATGACGTCCTCAGCGGCGCCTCCATGTGCGGGACCGGACAGCGCGGCGATTGCTGCAACGATGGCCGCGTGCAGATTGGCCTCAGTGCCGATCACCACCCGCGCGGCAAAAGATGAGGCATTCGATCCGTGCTCCGCATGCAAGATCAGATCGCGGTCGATGAGTTGAGCAGCGTCAGCGCTTGGTCTCCGGCCGGTCAGCATCCAAAGAAGATTTGCGGCGTGACCAAGCGTTTGATCCGCGGCAACGAGATCCTTTCCTTCACGGATGCGCGAATGCGCCGCGACGATCATTGGTACCTGCGAGGTCAGGCGTACAGCCTTGCGCAATGTTGCTTCGCGTGAATTGTCAGCTGTTTCAGGATCAAACGCGGACAGAGCCGACACGGCAGTACGCAGTACATCCATTGGATGCGCAGATTTTATGGTGCGAATAATGTCGAATACCGCATCCGGAAGCTTGCGCGCTGCTTTCAGGCCGGCATCGAAGATTGCGAGGGTCCGCGCGTCCGGCAACTCACCATTGAGGAGAAGCCACGCGGTCTCCTCGAAGCTTGAATGCTCTGCAAGGTCGTGGATTGAATAGCCGCGGTAGCGCAACTCCCCTGCTTTGCCGTCAATGAACGTACAGGGCGACCGGTCGAAATAGACGCCTTTAAGGCCACGTTGAATCTTGATCGCCTCGGCTGTTTCAGTCATTGATGGCCTCTTCTGCTGCGCAGGATCATTCGAAATAAGCGCCTGTTTTCCAGGATCATACGCCCGCTCCGGTTCTGCTCGTCTTTCTCACGCGGTGAGAAGCATGGAATTGCTCGACCAGCTGTTTGATATCGCACGGCGCCGTAATCGCAAAATCGTTCTTCCGGAAGGTGAAGATGCGCGTATTGTCGTCGCCGCCGCACGGTTGAAGGCCGAGCGGATTGCGCAACCGGTTCTTCTCGGCGCCACGAAAACACTTCGCACGATCGCGAACGAGCAGAAAATCTCACTGGACGGGATCGAGATTGTCGATCCGCGCAGTGATGCGCGGTTGCAAATCTATGCCTCGGTGCTAGTGCAGGCGCGCGAATCGATGACACCTTCGATAGCGGCACGGCTCGTCAGCAAACCACTCTATTTCGGCGGCATGATGGTGCGCCAAGGTGATGCGGGTGCCATGGTCGCAGGTTGCGCCAATCCGACGCGGCGGGTCATTGAGGCCGGCCTGATGACGGTCGGCCTGGCGGAGGGCATAGCGTTGCCTTCGAGCTATTTCCTGATGGTCGTGGCGGACTACCTTGGACAAGGGCCGAAGCCATTCGTTTTCGCGGACTGTGCCGTTAACGCCGATCCGTCACCGAGCGAACTTGCGGATATCGCGATCGCCTCCGCGCATAGTGCTCAGACGCTCCTTCACGACACCCCCCGCATCGCACTGCTGTCGTTCTCAACAAAGGGCAGCGCGCAGCACGCGCGCGTCGACAAAGTGCGTGAAGCACTCGGCATTGTACGTCAACGCGAACCGAATCTTGCCATTGACGGCGAGTTTCAGGGCGACACGGCGGTGGTACCCGCCGTAGCGCTAAAGAAAATCAAGGAGCCGAGCGACGTCGCCGGCCGGGCCAATGTGCTTATCTTTCCCGATCTTGATTCCGGCAATATCGCCTACAAGCTCACGCAATGGCTCGGCGGCGCAACGGCAATCGGACCGTTCCTGCAGGGCTTCGCCAAACCGATCAGCGACCTGTCGCGCGGTGCGAGCGTCGAGGACATCATCACGACGTGTGCCGTGGTGGCGGCGGGGTAGCGTTCGGCTTGCTGCACCGTTGTCATTAGCGGGCCTGATGCGAAGCACTTTGTACACGCGTGCAATTAGCGCTTCGGTGTCTCCTCAACGTCGTCGTCCGACAGCACCCGCAGTGCGGCGCCGTCGATGTCGCTGTATTGGCCGCTCTTGAGCGCCCACAAGAATGCGAACAGACCGCTGAGGCCCAGGGCAAGCGCGATCGGCAGCAGATAGATCAGAACATTCATGATGTTACCCTGCGTGCCCGCAACGCATTGAGTGTAACCAGCATCGACGAGCCCGACATCGCCAGCGCGGCGATCAGGGGTGTTACCGCGCCGGCAATCGCGATCGGGACCGCAACGGCATTGTAGATCGCCGCAAGCCACAAGTTCTCCGTCATCAGGGACCGCGCACGGCGCGCGATCACGATGGCATCGAGCACCGGCTTGAGGCGCTCGCCAAGAAAGACTGCGTCGGCCTGCGCCTGCGTCATGTCCGCGGCGCTGATCGGCGATAGCGACACATGCGCGGCGGCCAGCGAGGGCGCGTCATTGAGACCATCCCCCACCATCAAGACAAGGCGGCCGTTATCCCTCAGCATTTCGATTAATGCGATCTTTTCAGCCGGCTTCAGACCAGCGCGCCAATCTGCAACACCGAGCGCCCGCGCGACCGGCTCGACAGCGTCGCTGCGATCGCCCGACAGAATTCGAATGTCGAGGCTTTGCGCTCGGAGAGCTTTGATGACCGCGACGGCATCCGGCCGCAGAGTTCTGGACGATGTCGATTGCGAGCGTCTGCCCGAGATAAGAGAAGTAAATATGAGAGACACCAGTACTTTCCGAGCTCGAATTGCAGGGAACGCCGCAGAATTCGGCGGCGCCGAGGCGCGCCTCTACCGCATCGATATTGACGCGAACGCCTCGCCCCGGCTCCTCGACTGCCCCTTCGAATGGTGCGCGCGTGGCCGCCTCGCGCGCGAGCGCCGCCGCCAGCGGATGGTGGCTCGACAGCGCCAGTCGCGCCGCCTTTTGCAACAGCCCATAGTCAAGTCCGGCCGCATTGGCGACACGCGGTTCTGGCAGCGTCAGCGTTCCGGTCTTGTCGAAAATGATCGTGTCGGCTTCGGCCAACCGCTCGATAGTATCGCCGGAATTCAAGATGACATTGGCCTGAAACAGGGTTCCGGACGCGACAACCTGGACTGCGGGAATTGCCAGAGCGAGCGCGCAGGGACATGTAATGATGAGCACCGCGATAGCCGTCACTAAGGCATCATGGAGACTCGCGCCGGCAACCAGCCAGCCGATCAAGGTCAAAGCGGCCGTCAGATGCACGACCGGCGCGTAGACGCGGGAGGCCCGATCGGCGAGCCGCATAACCCGAGACTTGGTGCTCGCTGCCTTGTCCAGAAGCTTCTCGATCTCGTCGATCAGCGCGGTACCGCCGGCAGCCGTCACCTTCAGGGTCAGTGCGCCGGAATAGTTCATGCTACCGGCATAGATAGTCGCGCCGGCTGTAACCTTGCGCCGCATCGTTTCACCCGTAATCAAGCTTTCGTCGAGTTCGGACACGCCGCCAAGGACTGTACCGTCGGCGGGCACGCGCTCGCCCGGCTTGATCAGCAGGCGGTCGCCCGCCTTCAGGGCGCCTACCGGCACGTTGATCAATTCGTCGCCAACAAATCGATGCGCGGTCTCGGCTTTCAGAGCAGCCAAATTTCCGGCGATCGCGCGCGTTTTGCGGCGCATCGCATGGTCAAGCGCGCGTCCGACCAGCAGGAAGAAGAGCAACATGATCGCCGAGTCGAAATAAGCGTGCTCGGCATGTTTGGCGGTCTCCACGACCGACATGCCGAGCGCCAGGATGACGCCAAGCGAAATCGGAACGTCCATGTTAAGCGAACGCGATTTGAGCGCGCGCCAGGCGCTTGCGAAGAATGGTCGGCCCGCATAGGCAGCAGCCGGCAATGCAATCAGCGCCGATGCCCAGTGAAAGAAGTCGCGCGTCTCGGCGGTGATGTCGGTGACATTGCCGGACCACACCGACACGGACAGGAGCATGATGTTCATGGCCGCGAAGCCGGCGACGGCCAAGCAGCGCGTCAGGCGGCGCGCCTCGACAGCCTCCTCCTGCTCGGCACGCAGCGCCTCAAACGGATGGCCGTGATACCCGTGGGCTTCCAGCACCTGGAGAATTTGCGCAGGCTTCACTGCACCATCAGCCCAGGCGATGTGCAGCCGCCGATTGGTGAAATTGAGGCGCGCCTCGGTCACGCCCGGCATGCTCTTCACGGCTCCTTCAATGCGCGCGATGCAGGCGCCGCACGCAATGCCGTCAACCGCAAGATCCATACCGACAATGCCTTCGCCTGCCGGCTTCGTGTAGAGCGAAAGATCAAGCGTTTCGGTCATCGGGCTTCCAGCTGCTCCGTTCACTCCCGCGAATGCGGACAAACGGTTGATGATTCTGTTGCCACGTCACCTGAGGGTCACGCGGCTGCGCGAGCGGAATACGCGCGCGCCATCACGATAGAGATCCACGATTAATTCCCATTGCCCGGACTGCGCCTGGGTTTGACCCCGAAAGTTGCCTGCTTCCACACGATTGAGCGCGATAAAATGGTCGAGCCTTTCATCGGCCGGGTGTGCAAGCCGCGCATGCGCGGTAAGCCCGGTAATGGGCACTCCCGATACATCGCGCACGGAAATTTCAAGCGCTGCATCGCCGGCGTTGTCGCGCGCAAGGTTGCCGTCGACCCGCCAATGCAATTCGTCCTGTCGCTCGGCACTGGCCACGTCCTGTTCGAACATCAGGCCGGCTTTATAGGAGCTTGTCGTTTCCACGCCGCCGAAGGTTGAGGTTGCCGCCTTCACCAGCCATGCATTGACACCGAAGACGACCCCGAAGAATCCGAGCAGACAAAACAGCACGTGCCGGCCGGTCAATTCGCGCGGTAAGTTACGTCCATTCACGACGATGCCTCCGTCACGGACCGAAGAAATGATCGCGCATTTCGGCGATTTCCCCGGAATCATTGTCGATTAACCTGAAGAGTATCGAGGTCGATGGTGCCGGCGGATTGACGCTGTAGTCCGTCACCACGACGCGTACTTCCTTGGTCTGATCGGGACCAACGGTAATTAACTGACGACCGTCGGCGCGCGTCGGCAAGCCCACAAAATCGATAAGCGTCGAGGGCACGCCATCGACGCTTACGATAAAGTCACGGTACTTGAGTTGCTTGTTGACGATGCGGATCGTGTAACCGTTTCGTAGCGCGCCATCCGAGAGGCGCACATACATCGGGTTACGATCATGAATAACGCTGATGCCTTCACTGTCGCGCGTGGCGAGCGTGTAGAGCATGATCCCGCCGACAATCGCGATAATCACCGCATAAAAAGTGGTGCGCATGCGCACGAGTTTGTAGAAAGCTTTCTTTCCTTCGATACGCTGCTTGATGTTGATGTCGGTATCGTACGCAATGAGCCCCGTTGGACGGCCAACCTTGCGCATGATGGTGTCGCAGGCGTCGATGCACAGTCCGCACTGGATGCAGCCGAGATTGGCACCGCCGCGAATATCGACGCCCGTCGGGCAGACATGCACGCATTGCAAGCAGTCGACGCAGTCGCCCGCCTGCTCGCCATGGGCGCGGAGTTGCTCCGCCTTCTTGACCGAACAACGCGGCTCGCCGCGGTCATAACGGTAAGTCACGTTGAGCGCAAATTCATCCGTGAGTGCAGCCTGGATGCGCGGCCAGGGACACATGTACAGACAGACCTGTTCGCGCATATGGCCGGCAAGCGAATAGGTGGTGACGGTAAGTATGCCGATCCAGGCATAGGCGACAATCGGCGCCTCGCCGGTCGCGAGTTCCTTCACCAATGTCGGCGCGTCGGAAAAATAGAGAACCCAGGCACCGCCAGTCCACCAGGCCACCATGAGCCAGAGGAAATGCTTCAGGCCCTTGCGGGTATAGGTCGCGGCAGTCCACTTGCGGACATCGCGCTGCATATGTTCGCGACGGTCGCCTTCAACCAGTCGTTCGATAGCGAAGAACAAATCAGTCCAGACCGTCTGCGGGCAAAGATACCCACACCATACACGCCCCGCGACGGCGTTCATGAGGAACAGAACCATCGCTGCGAGAATGAGCAGGCCGGTCAAATAGTAGATTTCCTGCGGCCAGATCTCGATGAAAAAGAAATAGAAACGACGATTTGGGAAGTCGATCAGCACCGCCTGCGATGGCGCATGCGGCCCTCGCTCCCAGCGCACGAAGGGGAGCAGATAGTAGATGCCTAGTGTGACAACGAGCACCGCCCATTTGGTGGTACGGAATTTTCCGTGCACGCTTTGGGGATAGATTTTCCGCCGTGGTGCATAGAGAGGGACATCATCCTCAGGCAAAGTCTGGCCGAGTTCCGCCTCGGCGACCAAATGCGCAAGCGGCGGGGTACCCGGTACCGCCTGATCAACCGACATGGTGCGCACCTGCGCAGTCATTTTTCGCCGCCGCCGAAACTGTATACATAGACCGTCAGCGCCTTGATGACAGGCTCGCTCAACCGTCCGTTCCACGCCGGCATCAGGCCGCCGCGCCCGTTCTGGATTCCCTGCATGATGGTCACTTTGTCGGAGCCATAGAGCCAGATCTTGTCGGTCAAGTTAGGCGCCCCGAGCTCGCGGTTGCCCTTGCCGCCCTCTCCATGGCAGACGGCACAATTGTCGGCGAAGACTTTTTTGCCAAGGGTCAGATTGGCGTCTTTTTCTACCGAAAGACCCGCGAGTGAACGGACAAAATCCGCGGCCGCCGAAATCTCGTTGGCCTTTAGAATCCCATCGCGACCGAAGGCCGGCATTTTTCCCTGTCGGCCATGGTCGTCCTCCGCGCGCGCGCCATGGCGGATCGTCTGCTCGACATCGGCAAGCTTGCCACCCCACAGCCAATCGTCGTCATTGAGGTTTGGATAACCCTTGCCGCCGCCGCCACCGGCACCATGGCACGGTGCGCAATTATCGGCGAAGGCAACGCGCCCTTGCGCGCGAGCGAAGTCGAGCAATTGCGGATCTGCCACGATTTCGGCAACCGTGGCGCCTGCGAGTTTGTCCATCATCGGACCGCGAAGACGTTTGAGTTCGTCAAGATCGGCGACGATGGCGCTGCGGGTGTGCCAGCCGAACACGCCCTGGGTCGAATTGTTCAGGAGCGGCCACGCCGGATAGACAATCCAGTAGCCGATTGCCCACACGATTGTGATGTAGAACAGCCACAGCCACCAGCGTGGCAATGGCGTATTCAATTCGCGCAATCCGTCCCATTCGTGCCCGGTCGTCGCGGTGCCGGTCAGTGCATCAATTTCCTTGTGTTCTTCTGCCACGGCTCAATCCTCCCGCAGCGGGATCCGTGCCGCCTCATCGAATTGTTTCTTCCGCGAAGGCCATAACGCGTAAAGCACCACCGCGGCGAAAATGACCGCAAAATAGGCAAGCCCCCATGTCTGGGCGAATTCGGCAACAGCTTGATAGGTCGGGTCCATGGCGATCACCGGATATTGGCTTTGTCGTCGTACAGCTTGAAGTCGACCTGCGTGCCGAGCATCTGCAGATAAGCAATCAGCGCGTCGGCCTCGGTGATACGAGCCGGGTTTCCGTCAAAATCTCGCGCATTGACCTTCGGATAGCGCTTGGTGAGTTCGGCGGCATCGGGGCTGTCGTTCGTGGCCTGTGTCACCACATCCGCGGTAGCACTAGCGATCATCTCATTTGTATAAGGCACACCAAGCAGCGCCTGTACCCGGATGTCCTCCGCGACATGCGCGTAATCGAGATCCGTTTCGGCCAGCCAGGAATAGTTCGGCATTACCGAGCCGGGTACCACCGAACGCGGCTCACGCAGATGGTCTTGATGCCATGTATCCGAATACTTGCCCCCGACCCGCGCAAGGTCGGGGCCGGTGCGTTTGGATCCCCATTGGAAAGGCCGGTCGTACATGCTCTCGGCCGCAAGCGAGTAGTGGCCGTAGCGCTCGACCTCGTCGCGCAGCGGGCGGATCATTTGCGAATGACAGAGATAGCACCCTTCGCGCACATAAATATTGCGGCCGGCAAGCTCGAGCGGCGTATATGGACGCACGCCATCAACTTTCTCGATTGTGTTCTTCAGGTAGAAGAGCGGCACGATCTCGACGAGACCGCCGATGGCGATCACGATCAGGATGCCGATGACCAATATGATCGAGTTCTTCTCGAGGATCGCGTGTCTTGACCAAAGCGACATTGCTACCCCCGCCTATTCTGCCGGCGCCAGCCTGAGGCCGGCGGGCGCGACGGAAGCTGCCGAATACACAGTTTTCCAAGAGATTCCAGGCCATGAGCAGCGCGCCGATGAGAAATAGCAGGCCGCCGATCGCGCGAATGACATAGAAGGGGTGCATCGCCTCCACCGTTTCGACGAAGGAATATTCTAGGAATCCAAGGCTGGTGTAGGCGCGCCACATCAGGCCTTGCAGAATTCCCGAAACCCACATCGCACTGATGTAGAGCACGATGCCGATTGTCGAGATCCAGAAGTGCCAATTGACCAGCTTGAGTGAATAGAGCGGGCGATTCCACAGCCAGGGGACGAGACAGTACAGCGCGCCGAACGAAATGTACCCGACCCAACCGAGCGCTCCGGAATGGACGTGGCCGATGGTCCAGTCGGTGTAGTGCGACAGCGAGTTGACGATCTTCACCGACATCATCGGACCTTCGAAAGTCGACATGCCGTAGAAAGCGACCGACACCACCATCATGCGCAGCACCGGATCGGTGCGCAGCTTATCCCAGGCGCCGGACAGCGTCATGATTCCGTTGATCATTCCGCCCCAGGACGGCATCCACAACATGATCGAGAAGGTCATGCCCAGGGTCTGCGCCCAATCGGGCAACGCCGTATAATGCAGATGATGCGGGCCGGCCCAGATATAAAGAAATATCAGCGCCCAGAAGTGAATGATCGACAACCGGTAGGAATAGACCGGACGGTCACAACGTTTCGGAATGAAGTAATACATAATTGCAAGGAAGCCGGCGGTGAGGAAGAAGCCGACCGCGTTGTGGCCGTACCACCATTGCACCATGGCATCCTGAACACCCGACCAAACGATGTAGGATTTCGGCGAAAACAGCGAAATCGGCACGGCGGCGTTGTTGCCAAGATGCAGAACCGCGATGGTGAGGATAAAAGCGAGATAGAACCAATTCGCTACATAGATGTGCGGCTCTGTGCGCCGCATGATGGTCGCCAGATAAACGAGGAAATAGACGACCCACACTGCCGTAAGAAATAGATCGGCGTACCATTCCGGTTCGGCATATTCCTTCGATTGTGTGATGCCGAGAAGATAGCCGGTGCCGGCGATGACAATGAAGAAGTTATATCCGAGGACGACGAACCAGGGCGCGATGCCACCGGCGAGGCGCGCACGACAAGTTCGCTGCACGACATAAAGCGAGGTCGCGATCAGGACATTGCCGCCAAATGCGAAGATCACGGCTGAAGTGTGAAGTGGACGCAAGCGGCCGAAAGTAATCCACGGCAGATCAAGATTGAGGAACGGAAATGCAAGCTCGCACGCGATGTAGAGGCCGACCGTGAACCCGGCAATGCCCCAGCACACCGCCGCGACGCTCGCAAACTTGACCGGGCCCATGTTGTAGTTGGGCTTGCCGTCGATTGTCAGCGGCGGCGCTTCCACTGGACGCTCGTAATAGCGGTCGATAATGGCGAACACGGCCGCGATGCTCGCGGCAGTAAACAAGTAGGCGTGAAATGCAAATTCCGGCGTATAGGCCTTGGCCGCTACAACGATCGACAGCAATGCCAATGCCGTGAAGGCGAGCGCCGAGCCCCCCTCACCGATTGTCATTGTTTTCCGGGAAGCGAGCGCATTCGCCATGCTTTTCATGTCCATATTGGCTTGGCGGAAAAATTCCGGGGCTTTGCCGGGGTTTATCCCCTCGTGCTCCTGCGCTTGCCTTGACGCAGGTCAAACCTTGAAATCAGCCACCCCGCCAGCCGTGCCACCCCCAATGACGCGGGCCATTGGTGTTGATGCGCGCCTTCTGCTCATCGTTCAGCGTGGCGTAAAATGCATCGAAGGCGGGACGCACGGTCTTGATCGCCTGCTGCATGGCGTCGAGGCGCTTCTCCATCAGCTCAAGGCGTGCCGGTGCGTTGGCCGGAAATTCGCGCGGGCACGCGGCGACAACTATTTCCGCCGCCTTAGACGACGCGGTTCGCAAATTGTTTAACGCCACACGCTGGGCTTCGGTTGGATTGATCAAGCGTTCGATGCGTTCCATCCGCCATTCGGCGAGGCCGGCGCCGCGCGGGTCGCAAACCGCGCCCATCCCACCTCTTCCACCACCCCAGCCCATCATGCCGGGACCCATCATCATGCCGGACCCCCTAACCGCGCGGGCCATAACCCGGATCGGAGCCGGGGCCTGAACCCGGCCCGCCGCCAGGTGCTGGTGTCGCGGCAGCGGGTGGCGTGCCGGGACCGGCACCGGCGGGTTGTGCAATTGCAGGCACCACCAGAATTGCTCCGGCAACAGCAAGGACCGCGGCGGACACGAGAAATGATTTCATGACGAATCTCCCGCAATGGATGATATTACAAACTATTATGCGGGACCTGCAGCGCCTAAGCTTTGATGCAGGTCAACCGGATGTACGTCGCCGTCCGCGGCAATATCAGTTCCGTCAAATGTAGCCGAGCCAGTTCCGGTATGTCGCGGCGAGTATCATCATTAGCGTCAGCGCAATGCCGCATGATTTCACTTCGCTTGAAATTCCGCTCGCCTAAAAATTATGAAGGCGCACCCCCGCGCCCTCTTGGGCCGCGGCAGCGCGCCTTTTCGTCGCCCCTTCACTCAGGCGGCGGACTTCACGTCGATTTTCTTGGCCTGCGCAGGCACCGGTTTCGGGACCGTCACCTTGAGTACGCCTTTGGAAATGCTCGCCTTGATAGCGTCAGTGTTGACGCCATCCGGCAGCTCAAGCGTGCGTTCGAACAGGCCGTAGCTGCGCTCGACCAGACGATGGTTCTTGTCCTTCTGCTCTTTTTCAGCCTTCTTCTCGCCGCGGATGGTGAGGAGATTGTCAGCGACATTAACTTGCACGTCCTTCTCTTCGAGCCCCGGCAATTCGGCGGAGATCTCGATTTCCTTATCGGTTTCCGTCACGTCCATGCTCGGCATGAGCGCGGTCGCGCCGCTATCGGTAAAGGAGGGGAAATCCACGGGAGAAATCGTCGAACAGCCGATCAATCTCGCGTTGCAAGGACATAAATGGATTCGTGCCCGTACGGTCGCGTCCAACGGGAATGAGCGATTTCAGGTTCATGCGTGCCTCCATTCTTGCCAGATAATAACGTCAATTCGGGGCCGCACCGATTGAATACGATGGGTAGACCATGCCGTCCTTGACTCAAGTCAATGCTGGTCGGCGCAACCGCTCAACTCTTTCGTCCAACTAGTGAGTGACGGTCTCGTCTCTCGGTTCGATCACCATGCCGGTGGTCGGCTCGACCCACACAAGGTGATCATTAACCGCCTTCACACCAGGGATATTCTCGGCCGCCACTTTCAATGCTTCGCGCTGGCGTTCGTCGACGATCGTACCCCATAGTTCGACTACGCCGTCGTGCACCACGACATTGGTCATAGCGACTGGCGCCCAGTCCGCTTTTTGCATCTCCGCAAGCAACGTTTCGCGGATCGTCCCATCGTCTTTTGCCGCAGGCTGCACAACTCGCGCCATGCTCACCATCGCGTGCATAAGATTGGATCGGGTGACAATCCCCACCAATTGCTCGCCGCATAGGACTGGCACGCGTTTTATGCGCTTGCGCTCCATTAGTTCGACGATTTCCTCGAGCGGGGTTTCGTCAGCGACAGTTTGCACTTCGGTCGTCATGACTTCAGAGACCTTGCTGCCGTGCGAATGGCTATATTCGGCGGCGATACGGCCGGGACCCATGAGAAACTCGAGCCAGCGGGAGCGCTTGTGCTCCGTCCGCGTCTCGCGGCGACGCAGAAAATCGCCTTCCGAAAGCACGCCGACCAACTTGCCGCTTTTATCGACGACCGGCAGCCCGCTGATGTGATGCTGAAGCATCAATCGCGCAGCTTGCAGCACGGTTGCGTCAGGAGCTATGGCGATGACGTCGCGCGTCATGACATCTTCGGCTTTCATGGCGGTCCTCCATTAACCAGACAAACCATGAAACCACGGATTTCTCGTGTCGACTTGACCCAAGTCAATTGCCGCTAGTGTTTCCACTCCGGCGCCGGCACGGGCGTCCAGCTCCGCTTGAGCCGCAGGTCGTCAACGATCGCGTTGGCGGCGATATAACCGGCCGCGCCATTGACGCCACCGCCATTGCCCGATGACGACCCACAGAGATAAAGGCCTTCCACGGGCGTGCGAGAACCGGGCATCAGCGGATGCGGCCTATTGATGCCAAGCTGGCTCGGAATATAGGCGCCGACGCGCACGGCGCCCTGCCGCATGTTCGCATTCTGCTGTTCGATGTCGAGCGGGCTAAAAAGATAGCTTCCGAGCAGATTGTCGCCCTCGAGATTCGAGGCATAGACCCGCCAATAATCAAGAATGCGCTGAGTGTACTCGCCGCGCCGACGCTCCCATTCCTGCGGTGAGCCGTCGACTGAATAGGGCGCGAACGGCCACCAGAATGCAACATGCCTATCCGCCGGCGCGTAGCTCGGATCGAATTGGCTGTTGCAGGCGCCGTTCCCCATCAGGATTCTTGGGAATTTTCTCGCCGCACAATCTTCAAAACAGCTGGCGACGTCGTCAATATCGTCCATGCCAAAGAAGATATTGTAAGCGCGTGACACATCGGGGTCGAAGTCGGCTGCACGATAAGCCGGTGGATGCCTGAGTGCGAGATGCAAGGTCACAAGACTATGGTTGCCCCAATGCCATGACTTGGCTTTCTCGCGTACCGGCTCGGGAAAGAGCTCCTCGCCCGTCATTTGCAGGGTCGTGGGGAAGTCGATCGCACTCGCGACAAATTTGCGGCCGTGAACAAGACGGCCGTCGGCGAGCGTCACGGCAGTCGCGCGACCATTCGTTACGTTGATTTCCTTCACGTCGCAATCGGTGACAATTTTGCCGCCGCCAGCCTCCACAACCCGCGCCAGCGCGAGTGGCAGGGAGGCCGCCCCGCCGGCCGGCAAAGTAAAACTCGCGATATTGGCAAAGATGGCCGGAAAAACGATGCCGGCGCCCGGCACGTTCTCCGTTGTGATCACGTGCATATAAGAGGTAAACAGCGTTCGGATGCGTTCGTCGACAAAATGCTTCCGCACAACACTGAACAGATCGTGCTGGGCATGCGAAAGCAATTCTCTGGCTTTTGGTCCGTCCAAACGATCGACCAGCTGCTCACGTGGCAACGGTGCGTTATAGAGCAGCGATACCAGCAGCGGCCGCATCTCCTCGCAATAGCTGTGCCAGAGTTCGCGGAACGTATCGGCGTCCTGCTTGGAAAAGCGCGCAAGTGAGGCACAAGTTTTGTCGAGATCTTTGTAGATGACGATCCCGGTGCCATCGCGGAAAACGGCTGCTTGCTGTACCGGCGGCTCAATGTAGGAAAACCCGTGGCGGTGCAGCTCAAGATCATGGAGCAGCGGACAAAGCCCAAGCCCCATGTAGAAATTTGCATGCAGGTTGAGCCTGAAGCCCGGAAGAATTCGCTCTTCGGTGCTCGTCCCGCCACCGATGCGGCTATTGCGCTCTAGGACAGCAATGCGCAAGCCGGCGCGCGATAGGTAGGCGGCAAGTGTCAGGCCATTGTGGCCCGCACCGATCACGACACCGTCGAATTCCGCCATGACGCCCCGCCGACATCCCAATAACCTAACAGCGTATCGCCGCGCGATGGCGCTAACAATGGCGCAGAAATTGTTTCCGTTTACCCTGCGCGCGAACAATGAAAAGCCCCGGCGTAGCAGTTGCCGGGGCAGTTAAGCCGGTCGTATATGGGGAGGACGACGTCCGGCTTTAGGAATTGAGGCGGCTCAATGCTCCGCGATTGCGCAGGACGATGCGGCGCGAGGTCGGTACCGCGATGGTCGCGGCATTTTCCAGCTGCGTCAGCGTCCGCGATACGGTCTCGATCGTAAGCCCGAGGTAATCAGCTATATCCTGACGGGACATCGGCAAATCGACCTCGGTTGCAGCCGCTGAGCGCGCTGACATTTCCAGAAGGAATCCGGCGACCCGCTCCCGCGCGGTTTTGATCAGCAACATGATGTGGTCCTGGGCGCGCTGCAATTCGCAGGCGGTGGTCGTCCATAACTTGCGCGCAATCTCTGGATCGCGCATCGCAAGGCCGATGAGGGAACTACGCTTGATCACCAGGACCTTGCAGTCGATGATAGCCTCGGCGGAAAGCGTATGATTTTCGCCAACCTCGAGCCCAAAAAGATCACCTGGCAGATAAAATGCACCGATCTGGCGCCGACCGTCATTGAGAACCTTGTAGGTGCGGACGCTCCCACTCAGCAGCTTGTATAGATATTCGGCTCGCTCGTTCTCGCCGTAGATCTCCGCATTGCGGGTAAACGGCATCGTCGCACCCATCAACTCAATCTGACCGGTGAGTGCGTGTGAGGCCGCTGGCAATTGGCGCTGGGCGGCTTGCGGCTGCGGTATTGCACGGCGAGTCATTGTCTGGGTGAGCATGGCGCTGGTCCTCGGTAAATTTGATGGTTCTCGATACCTGTGGAACCACCAGTCCGAAATTCAGATAATCTCCATAAGGGATTCCCCGGAGGCGCAATGAAGCTGTCGCCGCGGCAAACTAGCTCCACTATGGGTAGCATCCATATGGCGGAAGCCATTGATAAAACAGGGTTTTATGGCCGCATCGAGCGGGGCTGGCCGCTGCGTTATGGGGTCGCGCCGGCAAGCGTCGTCCTCGCGCTGGCAGTCCGTACACTGTTGACGCCGGTGCTGCACGGCGATGCGCTTTTCTTCTATTTCGTTCCGCCGGTTTTGATCTCGGCTGCGATCGGTGGTTTTGGGCCTGGTTTACTGGCGACGCTTCTCAGCATCCTGGCAGCTCTTTTCCTCGCTACCGACACCACGACATTTTCGAAGCTCATTCTAATTAATGGCGTCGCCTTTTTGGTTATCGGCATTGGCGTCGCGTGGGGCGGCGAAACGCTCCACCGCAGCCGCCGGCGCGCGAACCTCATGACAAGAAACGCGCTCGCCCGGGAGGCCCATTTACAGTCGATCCTCGATACCGTGCCCGAGGCAATGATCGTTATCGATGAGCACGGCACTATGCAGTCGTTCAGCAGCGCCGCCGAGCGCCTGTTCGGCTATCAAGCGGCAGAGGCGCTCGGCCAAAATGTCAAGAATCTGATGCCTTCGCCCTATCGCGAAAACCATGACGGCTACCTGCTGCGATACATGACTACCGGCGAGCGGCGCATCATTGGAATCGGGCGTGTCGTGGTCGGTCAGCGCAAAGACGGATCGACATTTCCGATGGAGCTTGCTGTTGGCGAGATGAAATCCGGCGACCAACGGTACTTCACGGGGTTTATCCGCGATTTGACCGAGCGGCAGAAGACAGAAGCGCGTTTGCAGGAATTGCAATCGGAGCTTGTTCATATTTCGCGTCTGACCGCGATGGGTGAGATGGCATCAACGCTGGCGCATGAACTCAATCAGCCGCTATCCGCTATTTCAAATTATCTCAAAGGGTCGCGGCGGCTGCTTGAAGGAAGCAGCGATGAAAAATCAACGATGATGCGCGATGCTCTTGAGAAAGCGGCCGAGCAAGCCATGCGCGCGGGATATATCATCCGCCGGCTACGCGATTTTGTCTCGCGCGGCGAGAGCGAGCGCCGGGTGGAGAACATCGTCAAGCTCGTCGAAGAGGCAAGCGCCCTGGCCTTAGTCGGCGTTAAGGACCGCGGTATCCGCGTTCAATTTCAATTTGATCCGGCAGCGGATCTGGTGCTCGCGGATCGCGTGCAGATCCAGCAGGTCCTCCTCAACCTAATCCGCAATGCCATGGATGCGATGGAAACCGCGCAGATACGCGATCTTGTCGTCGCAATTGCACCGATAGAAGACAGGTTTGTCCAGATCAGCGTGGTTGACAGCGGGTCGGGCCTCGCACCCGAGATAGCCGATCAGCTGTTCCAGCCGTTCATCACCACAAAACGCCAGGGGATGGGTGTCGGGCTGTCGATTTCGCGAACGATAGTCGAGGCCCACGGTGGACGCATCTGGGCTGAGCCCAATCCTTCTGGCGGCACGGTTTTTCACTTCACGCTTGCGGCTGTAGATGAAGAAGGAGACGTTGACGATGCAGCCTGAACCTATCGTCTACGTGATCGATGACGATGATGCCGTTAGGCAATCGCTCGAATTCCTGTTCAAGACGGCAGGTATCGAGACTCGCGGCTTCGATTCGGCCAAGGCATTTCTCAGTGTCTTGCAACAAATCAAGTCCGGCTGCATCGTGACCGACGTGCGTATGCCGGAGCTTACGGGAATTGATCTCCTTCGCCGCGTGAAGGAAATGAAACTCGACATTCCTGTCATCGTCATCACCGGCCACGGAGACATTTCGCTTGCTGTAGAGGCCATGAAGATCGGTGCAATCGACTTCTTGGAAAAACCGTTCGATGACGAACTGCTGCTTGCCTCAGTCCGCTCAGCGCTCAACAAGGACGCCAGCAAGGCAAAGCACAAGGCCGATCTCACCGAGATCCACGACAAGCTGGCCGCGCTGTCGAACCGCGAACGCCAGGTGCTCGAAGGCCTGGTCAGCGGCAATGCAAATAAAGTCATCGCCTTCGATCTCGGTATCAGCCCACGCACCGTGGAAATCTACCGCGCCAACCTGATGACAAAGATGGCAGCAAACAGTCTCTCCGACCTGGTGCGGATGGCGATGACGGTCGGCATCCTCGAAGATTTCGGGCAAGGGCTGACATTGCGCCGGCTCATCCGGGCCGGTGCGAACTAGCGCCAAGCCCGCGCATGAAGCGTTCGCGAATTTGGACCGGATCACGGTCGGTGGTCCCGACAGCCGGCTTGTCATCGATGCGTGCGGCGATGAAGCACGGCCCCCCACCCTTGAGCGCAGCTGCAATCAAGCGATCAAAATCGTGTTCGTCTGCAGCCCACGCGCTTTCGACGATTCCCGCCCCGCGCGCGATGGCGACCAGATCCGCCGACGCCGCGCTCGCCGTCGGCTGCGAGCCCGTGATCTGGTAGATTCCATTGTCCCATAAAACGATGGTGAGGTTTTTTAGACTTCGCTCAGCCACGGTGGCGAGACACCCAAGCTGCATCAGCAGCGAACCGTCGCCTTCCAGTGCGATCACATGGCGGCGTGGCTGCGCGATGGCGACGCCAACCGCAATCGGAATGGCAAGGCCCATGCTGCCGAGCATGTAGAAATTTTGCGCGCGCTGCCCGCTCGCCCACAGATCGAAATTGGCGTTTCCGATGCCCCCAATGACCGCTTCTTCGCGCCGGAGTTGGCCGACGAGCCGCTTGGTGAGCTCGAAGCGGTTCATAATTTTCGCATTGTGTGCGCCAGTTGCTGTCGTCGGTGCCGTGTTCATGGTTTTTAACCCTCGAATACCTTACCGCCAGTGAGCAGCGGTGAGAGGATGAAGGTGACCGGTGCCTGGGTCGCCACCGCCTGTTTGATCGAACGGTCGAGGATGAAGACGAGCTCGTCCTGGCGAGTGATGGTGATGTTTTCAACCGCAAGCGAGTTAAGCACCGGCCGCATAGTCTTGCAGACCAACGCCTGCCCGAGGTTGAACTCCCCCAGAGTGCCGCGTTCAGACACGAAGATCAGCGCGGGAATCTGTGACGGCACTATCAGCGAGGCGAGTGCGTTGGGGATAGTGCCGAACCCACTGGTCTGCATCAGCACCGCGCCACGCAGCCCACCCATCCACGCACCGGCGACGATCCCGAGCGCCTCCTCTTCACGGGTTGCTGCAAAAGTTATGAAGAACGTATCGGCGTGAATGGCCTTGATCAGGGGCGTAAAAACCCTGTCAGGAACATAAACGACCAGTCTGACATCGTTGGATTTCAACGCGTCTAGTACGATGTCGTGCCAGGCAGTAGCTCGCGTTTGCTTATCGGTCATGGAGAGGGCGATCGCGGGTTGCCATTTGAATATTGTGAAAATTTCGTCGCCTATTTGAGCCCGGTCTCTGTCTCGCGGCGACGCCATTGCTCCAGTAATCGCAAAAGCTTAGCCTAAGACCACTCGCGGCGCTAACCAGAAAACACTGCGAAGCAGAAGGGGAGGACGATGACCAAATTTAATGGACCCAAGACGCCGTCACGGCGCAGCGTTCTTAAGGGCGTAGGCGCGTTGACCGCAGGCGTCACCGCACCGGCATTTTTGCGTGTGCGCTCGGCCTATGCCGCCTATCCGGACCGGCCGGTGAAAATTGTGGTAGCCAATACGCCCGGCGGCCCATCCGATCTGGTCGGACGCATGGTTTCCGCCGCACTTCAGCAATCCACCGGTAAAACATTCATCATTGAAAATATCGGCGGAGCCGGCGGCAACATCGGAATGGCAAATGCGGCGAAGTCAACCGCCGATGGCTACACGCTCCTGCTCGCGACAAATGCATATTCGGTCAATGCCAGCCTTTACACCAAGATTCCATTCGACCCGCTCAAAGATTTTGTGGGTGTGAGTGAACTTGCAACATCGCCCAACACCTTCGTGGTCAAATCGGAACTTCCGGCTAAGACGATCAAGGAATTTGTCGCACTCGCGAGGGCCAATCCGGAGAAGTTCAATTGCGCAACTCCCCCGATCGGAACGACGCCGCAAATTCAACTGGAAGTTCTCAAATTGCGGGAAAAGCTGCCCAAGCTGGAAGACGTCGTATTCAAAGGCGGCGGCGATGCGCTGCAGGCGTTGCTCAGTGGTACCGTGCAATTGAGTTCCGGCTCTTTGCCGCCTGCCGCGCCGCACATCAAGGCAGGCTCGCTTCGTTGCCTCGCGGTCACCGGTGAAAGCCGATGGCCGGACATGCCCGAAGTTCCGACGATGCAGGAAGCCGGTTACAAAGATTTCGTTTTCGCTACAGACACGGTGTTGCTCGCACCCTCGAAGACCCCTCCAGAGGCCATCAAATGGCTCGAAAAAGAGACGCTCAAGGTGCTGGCAACGCAGGACATGAAAGATAAGCTTTACAAAGCTGGCTTCCAGGTGCGGCCGAAGGGCGCCGACGCTGCCTGGGCGCGCGTCACAAAGGAAATCGATATGTTCAAGAACATTATCGATCAGGCTGGAATCAAAAAACTGTAGTACCGACGATTATTCCGGGCCGCGAGCGAAACTCATGTGCCCGGAGTTCAGCATTTACGACAATCGCGTGTTTTTTGGTTCCGGATCGCCGAATCTGATCATTACTCTATCGGAAGCCCGCTACACCGGCTTGGACAACATCCGGAACGACCGCGGAGTGAATATTGCGCATCAAGACCATTGAACCGATCGCGATCAGCCTCCCGATGGTCAAGCCCGTCATTATGGCGGGAGAAGAAGTACGTCGCGCCGATAACGTCCTGGTGCGTATCGAAGATGACAATGGCCATGTCGGATGGGGAGAAGCTGCATCCGCTCCGGTCATGACAGGCGATACCCTAGAGAGCATCGTTTCCGCCGTCCAATATCTGAACCCCGTCCTGAACGGCCGTGATGCCGCTGATATCGATGGTGCACTGGCCGCGATGGCCGGCCGGATGTACGGCAATCACGGCGCCAAGGCTGCGATTGAGATTGCGCTACACGACCTCGCTGGCCGCGCGGCAGGAAAGCCGGTCCACGCCTTGCTCGGCGACAAAATCCGCGGCCGTATACCGTTATTGGGCGTAATCGGTGGCGGTGACCTCGCCGGTGACTTGCGCGATGCTGAAACGAAAAGAAATACCGGATTTACGGCCTTCAAGATCAAGGTCGGCGTCGGCACGCCGGAAAACGAAGCGGCGCGTACGCGCGATATTTGCGGAATTCTCGGCGGTGGAATGCTCATTTCCGCAGACGCCAACCAGGGATACACCAGAGAACAAGCGCTTGCTTATGTACGTGCCGTGAACGGATGCGGCCTCGACTTCTTCGAACAGCCGGTGGCGGCCGACGATCTCGACAGCATGGCCGATATTGCGGCATCAACCAATATTGTGATTGGCGCCGATGAAGGGATTCATTCGCTCGATGACATCAAGCGTCATCACGAACGCGGGGCCGCCGGTGGAGTGAGTCTCAAGGCGATCAAGCTGGGCGGCATTCGCGCTGTCACGGAAGCAAGCAAGCTCTGCGACCGTCTCGGCATGAGCGTGAACATTTCTTGCAAGACCGGCGAATCGAGTGTCGCCTCAGCGGCCGCGCTGCATGCCGCATCTGTCATTCCCGATATTCGCTGGGCGTTGACTCTGACGCATTTCGGCCTTGCCGAAGATGTCACATCAAATCCGATGCCCACCGCCAACGGCCATGTCGACAGCCTCGACCGGCCGGGTCTCGGCGTCGATGTCGATGAAGATCGCGTGAGCCGTCATCGAATTGCAGTTACCGCGCGCGGCATTGCTTAAAACGACCTTGAAGTAAACGGCCGATTTTTCGACCTCGTTTCGAGGCTTCCCGAAGCTTTTTTCAAAATGAAATTCTTCGCCAAAAGGGCTGCACTGAAATGGCTCCCAACATGCGTTTAAAGGGCGAATATCGGAATTTTTCGCTTGCCGTTTGACGGACGAGGTTTTTCAAGGATCAGGCGTTTGAATGTGCGAATTACCGAGATTTAGCGCAAGGCGCCAATCGGGAAAGAGTAACCGGAAAGGCCGGTAATACGGGACTTTTCGGAAGCTCGGGGGCCCATGGTCTTCTTAAAAAAGCAATCAGCCGCGCGAAATTAAGTCCTGATTAACCCTATAGGTTCAATAGAAGAAAAGTTGACCAGTTTTTAACGAATGACGCGTTCGCGTTTGGTGATTCGATTATGAGAACTTGTAATACGTGCCAACACCTCAAACGCCCTGAGATTGACCGTCGTCTGGCCGGTGGCGAGCCGCTGGTCAAGGTTGCGCGTGACTACGAACTCAATCCATCGAGCCTGCATCGCCATAAGACGAATTGTCTCAAGCTCGCGTCATCCAACCAGATTATGAAAGCAGCCGCTCAGGGCAGTGCGGCAGTGGCGCTATTGCCCTCCAAAGAAATACTCAGCGGCGCTTATGATGCATTGTGCCAGCGCATTGATGAGATTGTGGCGCAGGCCCAGCAGCAGGGCTCGCTCAACGTTGCGATCTCTGGATTAAATTCAATCCGTCAAACATTAGACAGTCTTGCGCGACTGGCGGGGCATCTCCAACCCGCCGGGACGCAGGTGAATGTGGCCGTACAAACCAACGTCAATATTGGGGCAGCGCAAATCGCTGAGCGGCTCATTGAAAAGTTCGACCATGAACCGGAACTCAAAGCGCGTATCGCGCAAGCTTTAATGGAGGTCGACAATGAACATCGCGCGTGAAGCCGCTTATCGCGTCGACCCAGTAGTCTGGGTACGCGAAATTTTGGGCGTGACGCCTGCGACCTGGCAGGAGACGTTTTTGCGAGTGCAACGCGGGGCATCCATTCTTGTGCTGACGGCGCGACAGGTTGGCAAGACCACCACGGCGGCATGGGCGATTGCGCATTTCATGCGATTTACGCCCGGGTCGTTGTCAGTGATTGCTTGTCCGGCACAACGCCAAAGTGCGGAAGCCGTGCGCCGTGTGCGAGAGACCTTCATCAAGGCGGGCGTCGAGTTAGAGAGCGACAACGTCTATGGACTGGAATTAAAGAGCGGATCACGCATACTGGCGCTCCCCGGCAGCGATGATTCGATCCGAGGACTGACGGTAGATGGTTGGATCGTAGCGGACGAAGCGGCTCGGCTGCCCAATGCTCTCATCGCCGCTTTGCGTCCAATGCGGGGGCGCCGCCCGCAGGCCCGCTTTGCCATGTTGTCGACGGCTTGGAGCCGCACCGATCCCTTCTGGACCGCTTGGGCGGGCGATGAGCAATCATGGCTCCGATTGAAAGCGACGGCTGATGAGATTGAGACATTTTCTCCGGAGTTCTTGCAGCAAGAGCGCGCCGCGTTGGGTGAAGATGGCTTCAAACGCGAATATCTCGGCATTCCCTCAGGCGGGCAAGTAAGCCCGTTCACCTGGGAATTGTACGAACGCGCCACACAAATTCACGCGCCACTGGTGCCGCCCGGCCCGGCCTTCGGGCCGCCGGTTGAGGAACGAGCGGTACCCACTGCGAACCCCTTCAAAAGCCTCAAACAAAACGGAGAACTCCAATGACATTCAATCGGGATGATCCCAATACTTGGCCGATTTTCAACCCTCTCATCATCACGCACGATGTTGCGCGCAGTCGCGATCGTTCGACCGCTGTGATCGGCGGAAATGGTCCATTCCAGCCGCGGTTACTCGGGATTAGGGAACTCCATGAGTTGCCGCAGGGACTCTATGGAAGTGCGCGGGCCAGTGCGCTGGCGGCGATCGATCGCAGCTACAATTCTAACGCTCTCATTGTCGCCGATCTGAGCAACGACGCGACCTACGCCGAGGTGCTATTCGATACGTTTGGCGCACGCGTGATTGGCGTTCAGATCAGTCGCTACGGCGACGGCATGAATTGTGAGCGGCGGCCAGTAAAAAACAGTGCGATGTTGATCTACACGATTGGCCGCACCTTTCTGATCGAACTGTTGCACAGCGAAATGCAAAGCGATCAGGTTCGATTTGCTGATGGACCGATGAGTAAACGTGCTTACGAGCAACTCATGGGATTAGAGACCGAGATGCGCGAGAGCGGAACAGTCTACACTTGCCCATCAGGGCAGCACGACGATCTTGGCATATCATGCGCCCTGCTGGCCTGGGCAGCGCGGCATCCGCACTTGAGAGAATGGGTTAGAATTTGGCAGCAATCGCGAATAATCCGCAAGCCAAGCCCCGCGGTGAGTTGGCTGGCATGGACGTGATCATGCCGACTTTTATCGTCGCTCTCGGAAATGATTGATAAAAATTCATAGATCGAGCGCGGCGGCGCTCATCGTCACCGATGGCCGGCCGTAATCCGCTGGCATCTCCGTCAGGTCGGCGCCTCTAGCGACTAACCATTTAGCCGGACCGATAGGGGCTGCCCGAAACCGCATGCGGCGCCGGACGGCACTTTGGCCCATCCAAGATTTCGCTATGTGGAGCTTCACCATGACGCTTGAATTTGCCGCCATCACCTACCGCACGATCCGCGAGCGGATCCGAGCGGAAGACCCGCAGATCGATGAACAGACGCTGGCCGATACGGTCGAGGGTCTCACCGATGTGCATGAGATTTTGGCCGCCATTGTGCGTGCAGCGCTTGCGGATGAGGCGCTTGCCAATGGGCTGAAAATCCGCATCGCCGAGATGGACGAGCGCCTGGAGCGCCTGAAGAACTGTGCAGCCAAGCGCCGCCAGATCGTCAAGGAGGTGATGCTGGAGCTTGATCTAAAAAAGATCATGGCCCCCGATTTTACCGTCTCGATCCGGCCCGGAATGCCGTCGCTGCAGGTGCTCGATGAAAAGGCCGTGCCCAGCATCTACTGGCAGCCGGTTGAGCCCAAGCTCAAGCGCGCGGAGCTATTAAACGAGCTCAAGCAGGGCGGCGAGGTCGACGGCGTTGCCCTTTCCAATCCCGAACCGGTGCTCAGCGTGAGGACACGCTAATGGGCTTTTCAACAAAACAGCTGCATGCGCTTAAGCGCAATCTCGACCACCGCTTCATCCGTAGCCGGCTCAGCCATGGCCGTGAACTCTCCTACATCGAAGGCTGGTATGCGGTTGCACAAGCCAATCGCATCTTCGGCTTTGACGGCTGGAGCCGGGAGACGCTCGATGCGCGCTGCGTCCTTGGCCGTGAGAACCGCGGCAGCTTCTTGGCCGTCTATACCGCCAAGGTGCGCATTACGGTCCAAGCTGATGGATCAACCATCATCCGCGAGGGCCATGGCTCCGGCGAAGGCCGGGGTTCTTCCCCCGGCGAGGTGCATGACATTGCCCTTAAAGCCGCCGAGACCGATGCCACCAAGCGCGCCCTTGCCACCTTCGGCAGACCCTTCGGCCTTGCGCTCTACCGCAAGAGCAAGCCTGAGCCCCTTCCCGCCGTCCCGCTACAACCGGCTCTGCCCGATCCCGCAGCCGTGACCCGTTATGGCTTGCATCCCGACGACACCACCCCCATCCCGCGTCCGTCGCATTTCTACGGGCGACGGCAGGCCAGTTCGACCAGGGAGTTTTTCCCGAAGGAAGAAGTCTCGGCCGCGAGCACAGGCCGCCCCGGTATCTGCGCTGGCCGCCGCCACCATCGAGGCCCCCCAAGGCCGCATCGACAAGAGCGAACTTGCTATCGCCGAACCCAAACGTCTGCGCGACAAGGCGCACCTCAAATTCGTCGCGTCGCAACCCTGCCTGATCTGTGGCCGCACCCCGTCCGATCCGCATCACTTACGCTTTGCGCAGCCACGCGCGATTGGGCTCAAAGTCAGCGACGAGTTTACCGTCCCGCTTTGCCGCGGTCATCACCGCGAGCTGCATCAGACCGGAAATGAACAGGCCTGGTGGGAAAAGCGCAAGATCAATGCGTTGGAGATTGCGAGAGAGCTTTGGGAGAAAACACGGCGTGTGGCTATCGACAAGGCATAGGCCGATCAGCGGTTAAACGGCCCGATTAAAGCCTCATCACGCATAAGCTCCATTATCCATTATGGAATATCTTACTGGAACTTCTAAGTGGCAATTCACACAGATAACTCATAAGAAATTGTGTGTTTCCTCATGACTTGATGACGCAAACTTACTTCGAATCATCTTTTCACTCGCCGATGAGCAAACGGCGCATGAGGACCTGAGGCAGTACGACACGTCGAGGACCTCGAACACAACATGAGACGGCGGTGATCGCAGTGCACTAGCTGATGTCCGCTAAGGGTCATAAGCGCACATTCCGCACCGCACGCATCATGTCCGCTTTACCCCGAATGTAGGCATCGGTGGTATCGGCAAATCAACTAGCCTTGGACAGGCGTTCATATTCATCCTGAATAATCTCTTTGCCATAAATTCGTTCGAGCCGCCGCACTGTGAAATGACCCCGAGCTATTCCCTGAAAATGCGCGATGAAGGCGTAGTTCACGACAGCGCCACTAACGGCACCGATGAAAGGCACAATCTGCGCCGCAGCTTTCTCTGTGACGACAAATCCAAACCGGGCAGCCACTTGTGTAATAAAACGCACCAGCGCTGGGCTACTTTCTCTGCTAACGCCATGTTCAGCGATGAACCGTGCCGACTAAGTCACACTGTTAGCTAACGCGGCGCGAACCGCCAAATATCCGCTTTCGGATGCGTCGTCCGATCTAGTCGGACCGCCCATTGCAAAAACTTGCATGCATGAAAGCATCAATTCAGGCTCACCGAGATTTTCTCCTTCACTTTTCGCAATATCCATAATGGATCTAAGTATGATGATCGTCGAGATGGGAAGCTCAATTGGCAATGTCGTCAAACCGAACGCGCCGCCAGCGGCCCCCGATGCTGTCGCCAAGATCTTGTGCAAGCCTTGCGAGCCAGGGTGAGGTTCACACTGCAAGGTGCGCACTGCCACCTGCATTGCGGCGTCAAGCGCTTTCGAGGTTGCTGCCGTGATAGCGCTCGCCGCAAACGGCGGCAGGGCGTGTTCAATGAGTTCAATGGGTTTGCCGACCATATTGGCAAGGCGCGCGGCGAAACTCGGATGCTCAAGAGCTTCGACTGCGCGTTTTAGAGCGGCTACATCGTCGGGAGACATTTCACTTTTCACGGCAAGAGCATAGACGGGTCCACAAGGCATTGCTCGATCAATTCGTCGGCGAACTAGAGCCCTATGTCCGATTTGGATTACCGTGCGCAACTCGAGCAGGAGAATGAATGCGGCGAAAGCTACTTGTCGGCAAATAGCCCGGAATTTCTTGTTCGGCTTTGATCAGCAACTCGGCCTCATGGCAGCGAATGTAAATAGCAATGAAAACCACAACGACAGCGATGCTCGAAGCCACCAAAATTATCGCAATCGTGGATAAGTGGACAAGGGCGACACCAAAATAAAAGCCTGCAAATCCCACACACGTTACCCAAACAATGCCGCCTGCAATCGTCGCAAACAAGAACGGCCAAAATGCCATACGGTTCGCGCCGGCCAGAATTGGAAGCGCGCTACGCAACAAAGGCAAAAACCGACCAGCAACAACTGCGGCAATCCCGTAATGCCGAAAAAGATAGTGCCCGAT